>NZ_JARUXJ010000001.1:1170074-1251081 GCF_031451465.1 Caballeronia sp. LZ003
CGTATCGCAGCGCTCGACGAACAGTTCCACCGTGAGAGGATTTCCCATGAAGCTGACAACGCCAAAAATCGCGCCGCTATTGCTGACGGCACTCGTCGGTTGCGCGTCGCAATCGCCAAAACAACCAGCGGTGGCATTGCCCCACTTACAGGCACCACCGCCGGCGGCATGGGCGATGGAGCCAGTCGCTACGCCGAGCTATCACCAGAGATTGGAAGAGATCTTTTTGCAATAGTTGACGATGCTGATGGCAACGCCCGAATGAAGGCAACTTACTTGCAGCACTACGTGCTCATGCTGCAACGGCGAGGTCTGATCACCGGAGTCGAGCCGTCTAGTAACGTGGCCAAAGAATTTGATTAGCGAGGCGGGATACTCGGTATTCCTCCATCAATAATGCGTCGATCCGCCGGGGCGCTGAACGACGGGTCAGGTTCTAGCGAATAACCAACCAATTCAGGTTGTATTGGCGAATGTGGTGTTCGGTCGTTCCGGAGGGACGCTTGCTCGACGACACCGTTCGCGCACAAAATTGAACGTCACGGAAAATGACAACACGGCTTTGGTTTTGAACGACCTACACGACGTTGTTGTCACGTCAGACGAGGCGCAGACATTCGAGATTTCATATGGATCAAACGGCATCAGGCAGCACACGGAATGCAGACAGAAAACTTCCGGCATTCGGCGGGGAGCGGCACGATGCATTTAGCAACGCCTACCACCTGGGTAACGGATACAGAGCGTACAGTCCCGCATTAATGCGCTTCCGATGCCCTGATAGCTTGAGCCCGTTTGGAGCGGGCGGCATTAATCCCTACGCATATTGCGCGGGCGACCCCATTAACAGGCTGGATCCCTCCGGGCATCTCAGTTGGCAGGCCTGGATGGGTATCGGTTTGGGGGTAGTGGGGCTCGGGCTCGCGGCATTCACCGCAGGCACTTCCATCGCCGCTGCAGGCGGTGTCATAGCCGCAATCGAAAGCGCTTCCGCCGTGGGACTGGCGGTTGGAGCGGTGGGCGTGATCGGTGACCTTGCGGCAATTGCGAGCGGCGCTGTTGAGGATAGCGAGCCGAAGGCGTCGGCCGAGTTGGGGTGGCTTTCGTTGGCGTCTGGCGGGGTAGGCGTCACATCTGCCGTTTTAGGCGCTGTCAGGGCAAGCATGGCATCGCGTACTGCGATTGCCATGACGCGCCCTGTCGCCATGGGCGGGGACATCCGCCTATTGACGGTGCCGACGAACACAATGTACATGTTCGCCGATGATTACAAATTCGGCCGGCGCCTCAACATCGTAGCCCATTCTTCCCGGATGGAAAATGGTAGGCTAGCGCTCGCGCTCAACTCGCGAAGGTTCGTGACAGAACCAAGCCATTTGCGCAACGTCATCATGCTTTCTCATGTCGACGTTCCGGCGTACAAAACCATTCGTTTGATCGCATGTTTTACCGCAGACGGCGATATCAACTCCTTTGCTCAAGGCTTTGCGAACGCTATGCGGAAGCCTGTTAAGGCCTATGAAGGTCAGGTTTGGATTCCCCAAAGATTCCAGCCATCGAATTTCTTGACCGCGTTTCGGCAAGGTCGGCCTGGCGTGCCTCCATCGGATGGGCATCGACTAGCATTTTTCAACGCCCGCTCGACACAGTTCGAAATTGTTAAGGAACAACCTGGTGTCAGTTATAGTCCTCACTGGTTCGAGCCGCGTAGCCCCTCGCCACCACTGAATGCACCTGAGATCTGACTCTCCTATTTCGCTGATGAAGAGGAAAGTAGCCTTTCAACGATCAAACAATATTGCCCGGACGACAAAAATTCTTGATCTTCGTCAATAAACCTCGACTAGCGACAGTTGTGTTCCAAATTCGTCCATGCTGAGGTATTCGCTATTTTTCGTAACCGATCTCAGTACTGCGAGCCGCGAACCGAAGCGCATGCCTGGCACGTTCGGGGCAAGCTCATAGAGCACTCCATACCGACCTTTATGGAGAGGCGGCAGGGCGGACGGCCCCGCTTGTCGCATGAAGTCGGATATAGTCCGAATTAGAATCGCATAACGAGCACGTCACTTCGGTTTCCGCTGCGCCTGTATCATTCGTGTAGCATATTCGAAAGGGTCGGCGCGAATGCGCTGCGTACCGCCAAATGGATCGTCGCTGTCAGCAACAAGCCATAACATCGCGCCAAGAAACGCCGCGTAAAAAAGGAAAATCGGCATGTGCTTCCTCGATAGTTGACGATAACGGAAAATCGTGAGCGCAACGGTGGCGACGCTCGACAAGATCAACAGCAACCACAGTGGCCCTGTTACGCCATCGCGAGCGAGAGCGAAGCGATGAGTTCGGTTGACGTTAAGCTCTTTGAGCTCTGCGACAATTGCGTCATTCAAGGTATGATCCTGCGGTTCATCAGTTACGATCACAGCTCGCCAAAGCCTGTCGAGAGTTGCGTCGGCTAAGGGCACTTGGTCGATCGGCTTTTTTCCCGTGCTTGCCAATATTGGCCAATCGTTATCCCGTACTTGTTCGGTGTACGACTGGAGCAGTCCAAGGATCTGGCTGCGTCGCGGCTCCGGGAGTCTTTGCGTCTCGCGCATTAAATTGTGGATCGCTCCCGTCTCGTTTGCTACTGTGTCACGGATTGCATTGTATTTCTCCCAGACGACGACGACCACAAAGGCCAAAAGAAGTGCGCTCAAGGTAGCAATCGCACTGGCGATCGTATCGGCGACCGCACTCTCATCCTCGTCGGCAGCGCGTGCCGCGGAATAACGGCGCGCAGACAATAAAATGCCAAATGTCACTACGAGCATGCCGCCGATAAATGCTGCAAGACTGTTCCAGCCTCCGCCCACCGTCAATCGCTCGCCTATAAGCATTTGAAATTTCCCCAATAGCTGGCGCTATACATTGATACACCCCAGCTTAGCTGGCTACGAACAAGCAACCTCTTGCACATTACGCGCTTCCGCAAATGCAGCCTCACTAGCATAGGAGCTTTGAGTATGGTGGGCAATCAGAACTATGATGTTCAGTTTGTGTCTAATGTGCGATCTCAAATACCTTCTTTCATGCATCGCGAAACAGGCGCGGTTGCTGGTCGCCCGCAGAAATGATGCTGACGTCGAGACCCTTTCTCGCCAGGTGACCGCGAACCTGAAGATGGGTGTCGAACATTGCGGGTGGAAGTTCGGCGGGAAATGAAAAGGCCCGGCGCGCGGCCGGGCTGCGTCGCCAAGCAGATGACTTATGCAGGCTGAAGGTTCATTGAAGCCCAATCTGCCATCTGAACCACGAACACCCTATGAGATAGGCCAGCGCGGAGCTGAGTCGACGCTGCAGCACTTGCCTTATTGCGGACCGTCTTTGTGGTCGCGAGCGCCTCTGTTGTTGAATGGACGTACTCAGCAGGTGGAAGATGTGCCTTGCTGCCGTCCGAGCTGACAATTACAGTGCCGAACCCGGCTGCGCGCATGCGTGCATGGAGGTGTTCGTAATCGGCGGCAATGGTTCTGCCGAGCAGTTCAACCCTGATGCTAAAGTTTTTCATTTTGACGATTCCTCTGGGCGCGCCTTGACATCGCTCCATTGAGCGGCCAATATCACGACCTGTACGTTGCAGAAAGGCCTCGCTGATCTCGGAAAAGATGATGAGGCCGCTTGCAGATTCAACTAAGGCCACTTCCTTGCCGGGACGTGGCCTTTTCGTTTCCGCGGTCAGACTTTAACCCACTGCGTGGGCCATTTCCACAATATCTTGTTCTTGCAAAAAGTTCGATCCAACCTATAGGTGTCCGTGTTCGAATTCTCGGAACCCTCGTCGCTGGATAAGAAATGCCCGGCGCGCGGCCAAGCAAGAATGAATCACGGTTCGGCGGCGGCGTCACCGGACATGAGCAGTCGCAGACCCGGGAAGGAGACATCGCATCGCTCGTGCTGCGCAGCGGCAGTGCGCCTTGGACAGGCGGCCAGCTTGGCGCCGAGTTCGGTCACCGGGAAGTCCTTGCCATATTCGGCGACCAATCTACTGATCGGTATCGCCCCTTTCGATCGCAACGAGAGCAGGCGATGTTGATGTGGCTTGCGCGGGCTGCTATCTGGCCGAGCGAAACACTTCCATTCCTCATGATCAATCCTGCGCCTGCACCTCGACGGGCGCCGGTTCGATCCAGTCGGGCTGCTCGTACTCGTCGTCGTGTTCGTTGACCACGCAGTCACAGTCGCCGCACATCCGCCGGTTCGGCACATCGCCGACCGCCGGCTGGTACTCATCGCTCCGGTCGGAATGACGCGGCTTTCGTTGTCGTCGACGACGACGGTCTATCTCGTCATCAGCTCCAACTTCTCGACCTCGACGAACTCTGCATACGGGTTCATCGCGGCGCGCCGTCGGCGCTATTTGGTTATCCCCGCCGAAAGCCGCTCGTCGAGGGTGGCTTTTCGTTTCTAATGTCCGGCGCATGACCGATCGCACAGCCGCGGCGTCGCCGCAGTCTGACATCTACCGCGGCGATTCCTGAAGTTTCGCCGCTCCGACGTGGGCAAGAAACGCGTTGATTTCCCACTCCTCGTAACCGAGCAATCGGCCTATCTCTCGCTCAACCTCCGGTATGTAGCCTCTACCACGCGTACTGAGGTTGAGCGCCATCAGCCGTTCTGCGTCGGCGTTATGCCCGCGCATGTAGAAGATGGTGCACATTCCCCTCGTGTCGCTAATGACGTCCATGTCAAGATTGGACGGGTTGTCAATAAACTCGTCCGGTATCAAATCCGAGAACATAGCCAGTTTTTTCTTGCCTTCACACATGAGTCGATACTCGATTTCGCTATGCGGGCCAACGCCCTCGGGGATCTGTGCATCGTCCATTAGAGAGTCATTTCCTTATTTCGGATTGATCGGTGTCGGCGGCACGAAGGGTTTCGGCGGACACTGCTTGCTATGGCAATCAGGGCACAACGGGTAGTAGCAACCACCGTGTGGCGCGTTGCATTCTTGGCATCGGTAGGTGGGGACTTTCGTTCCACCTACTTGAGGTTCTTGTTCACTGACTCTTTGGAACCGGCCTTCAGTTTTAACAGAAACATCGGATACGCTTGCCAACGCTACAACCGATACACACAAAACCGCGCTGGCAACGCTAGCCAGCAGCACCCCAACCTTTCGTTTCATACTCATCTCCGCAGTGATTGGCCGAGGATGAACCTCACCATGAGGAATGATCCCGGCCGGACTCGTGCAAAGTGAACGAGCAAACGGAGTGTATTCGGCTATGACATTCCTATGAAGGTAAACTTTTCAACGGCAAGAAAGGTGCCGTTAGGAATTTTTGATGCTAACGAATGGTGAATTTTAAGGCGCAGTTAAGGATGATCCGGCTGTCTCGGTCAGACCCATATTGTTCCATGACGATGCCGCATTGGCTGGGGGTAGGGATGTGGGTAGAACCCCCGGATCGCCCGCAAAGCATTGTCGCACGGTGCTCGCGTGCTGACCCTCTCTCCGCCAGAATTTCAAGCCCTTGATTGTTCAAGGGCTTTTTTCTTTTCCAGCCGTAATTTTCGCCTTGCTCTTAGGCGATTCTCATCACGACAACGTCCGCGTTCCAGACGTTTCCCCAAGCGATGCACTTCACGCAACGCAAGCGATCGCCATTTCTCACGCGCGATCCAACCGAATACTCATCCGCGGGAAAAGCCGCACTCCTAAGCGTACGTCCTTGAAAAATTTAGTCAAATTCGCATCACTCGATGCTGGAAAGACTAACCATCGACGGTACTCCGCGCTAAGGTTCACGCGCTGCAACTCCCTATCAACTCAAGGAATTGAAACATGAGCATCTTCGGTGACATCGTCAACAAGATTTTCCACAAGGCAAAGCCCGCCGAGCAAGCGCCCGCAGTCGAAGCGCAACCGGTCCCGGCTGATGTCGCACAAGCCGACGCGGCGCCGGCTCCTGCCGCACTGTCCGACATCGACGTGGCCGCCGTCATGGACAGCTTGGCGCGCGAAAGCGGCCAGACGCTCAACTGGCGCGTATCGATCGTCGATCTGATGAAGCTTCTGCAAGTAGACAGCAGCCTCGACCATCGCAAGCAGTTGGCCGCCGAGCTGAAGTACAGCGGCGACACCAACGACTCGGCGACGATGAACATCTGGTTGCACAAGCAACTGATGCAGGCATTGGCTGCCAATGGCGGCAAGCTGCCGTCGGATATGCTTGCTTAAACGCAAGCAAAAGACAGTCAGCAGAACAAGCCCGCTATCGGAGTCATTTCCGATAGCGGGCTTTCTTTTAGGACAGACACGGGGAAAAGGAGGCGCCGTAAGAACGATGGCTACGACGGCAAGGCCAGGCCTCTAATAATGCTCGATTGAATCGCGCACATGGCAGGGCGGGGCCAACCGTGTATCCATCTCTTACGACATCCAAAAGAATAGTCGATCCTGCTCCGGTGTCGATATCGGATTAATCGTGTTTCTGCAAACGTTTCATCGTCAAATTGCCGAAGAAACGTACGCTCCGTGCTTACCGTTGCCGCGGCGCAGTCGCGAAAGCCTCGATCGGATCGCGCGACGCGGCCGCTTTTTCCTCGCGTTTCCTGGCTGATGAGTCCGGTCGCGCGAACGCGGCGATGGGATCGGACTGGTTTGCGGTATCGACGTGCTGTGACGTATCCGCCACTTTTCGTTTTGGTGACACCGTCTTCGCCGCATGTTGCGGCGTGCTTTGTCGCGCGCCCGCCGTATTGCTAACCCATTCTTCGCTGTAGGTCGCGAAGGCCGACGATGCACAGGTCAACGCCAGGAATCCGAATGAAACAATAAGAGCGCTAAGTGTTCGCATGATTTCGTGATTGTTTTCCAATTGGCGGATGCACCATGACGCTGCCTGGTACGTGGACATGGGCGCGTAACGGTTGAAATCGTTGCAGTCAGAAGCCCCGCGCGTGCGGGGCTGTGAGTCGCTCGACTCGATACCGCGTGCTTTTGCTCGCGGTCAAGTCGTTTAGTGAGCGATCATTGCTTGCGCAGCCTGCTCTGCGTCGAAATGCAATGCGGCGTTTGCCGCCTGTTCCTGCGCCATGAATTCACGCGCCGTCTGAACGCCCTTTTCAAAGGACGCGCGAGCCGTGTGCTCTTCGAGCGCGGCGATCAACGGCATCTGTTCTTCTGCGACGGAGTGGAGCAGGCTCAGGATGTCGCGACGCATGGTTTCCGGATACGAGCAAAAGTGTTCGAAGCCGCCCGGCGCTGCAACGATGTTGACGAGCGATGACAGCAGGCGCGCACGATTGGCGCAATGCTCGCCGATAGCCATGGAGTGGGAAGTGGTGACGCGGCCGTTGGAGTCGACGGAAACTTGCAGGTCCTTCATTATTGTGAGCCTCTTTATGGTCTGTAGGAGATATGCATTTAAGCGACTCACGCTGCAAAAAACCTTCGGACAATTCTTAATCGTTGTGATGGAGACGATAATTAACGTTTCGTAGGTCCGATGGCGACCACGTCAGACCGTTCGCGAGTGTCGCGCCCAAGCCGCCAACAGTTATGGACGCTTTGTCCGGAAACGCGCGTGTCAGCGCGCCGCACGAATACGCGGCGCGCGGCGCTGCTTTGCGCACGACTACTGCTTCATCGTCCCAGTAGAATTCGCGCCCTTTGCGGGCGCTTGCGTCGCGTCGGGCGCCATGCCCTTCTCGCGCTGTTGCATGAGCGTGCCGCTCCCCGCTGTGCCCGACGGCACGCCGCCCTGAGCCGAGTCGTTCATGTTCTTGCCCGGCGAGACGCCAGGTTGCACCTGCTGCATTTGGGAAGGACGCTGATTCAACTGATCGCGCGACAGCTCCTGCGCCAGCGTGGCGGTGCTGACTAAGGCGATGAGAGCGCCGGCAACCAATGCGGTGGATTTCATGTTTGTCTCCTTGAAGTCCGGCGCGAGAGGTGCGCCGTGTGCCGACTTCGTAAGCATCGCGCGTGCCGCGTCGAAACGGCGGCTTTCTTGTCTTAAATCATTCGCAAAGACTAGGATTTATGGACGGGCAAAAGCCGCTGTTGGTTCGTTACAATTCGTGGTCCAGAAGATCTGGAACGGATCGAAATCCGTTTCAATCAACAGAATGTTACGGAGTTTTCCATGTCGATTTCCCTGAACGAATTAATGGCATGGAGCGCACGCATGCCCGATCCATCGAGCGAAGAAGCGCGAATGCTTCAGACCATGATTGCGCGCCGCGATAGCGAATTGCGCTTGCGCATTGCCGATCTCATCTCGAAAATAAGTGAGCGTGAGAATTGGCGCTTGCATGTGTGCGCCGCGACTGCGCGACGTGTCGAGCAAACGCCTGCCGATGGTCTGGAAGCGGTTTATCAGTTTTTCGTCGGCCGAAATGAAGGCACCATCCGTGCCGATATACCAGCGCCCGAGCCGCTTCCGGAACCGCCGGTGAATACGCCGGTTGCCGTCGAAAACGTCAGTCGTCTGTCCGCGTCCACGCACGCTGCACCACCTTCGCTGGTACATGGCGTTGCGCCTATCGAACATTTGTATCGCCACATGTCCACGCTTGAAGCCAGCGTCGCCAAGACGCCCGGCATTACATGTGGCGT
This sequence comes from Caballeronia sp. LZ003, assembly GCF_031451465.1. Taxonomy (NCBI): domain Bacteria; kingdom Pseudomonadati; phylum Pseudomonadota; class Betaproteobacteria; order Burkholderiales; family Burkholderiaceae; genus Caballeronia; species Caballeronia sp. LZ003. Next base: position 1,178,683 of record NZ_JARUXJ010000001.1, read on the forward strand.
ACAGGGCATTCGAATCATGCGCATGGTTGCTTTAATGTCCAAGGCACGGTCCGCGCAATTAGCTAAGTTGCGCATGAGTGGAACTCAGGCAATCTACCGCCATATGTGATTAGCGTAGCCGGAAGAGTCACGGCGTTTCACGGAATTGCATTCACGGAAACGTCGCGAGTCAATCCTACGAGATACATGAGAAGCCTCGGCCTTTTCAAGGCGTCGATTGAATCTACCGACGCCTCGGCTATACTAAGTTTTCCGCAGTTCAATCGTATTGAAGATTAAAGCGTCACTGAGCGATACATATTAGTGGCGTTTCAATCTTCAAGCTCGCAATTCATCGCGAAGCAATTTCAAGTCGCGAACTTCGAATACGGATCGCGTGACATCTGGCGATCGGAGCGAGGGGCAGCCGGGGAGTCAATGTGAAGAGTCTGCTCAGCAGAAGAGGCACCTTACTCGATAATGCGCCATCGTTTCTCTTACGGCCAAAAGCGCCTGATTCCTTTCGAATGCACGCCCCTCAGCCGCATGACGATGACGATGACACTGGTGCCGAGCCGCCTACCGTCGCCAATACATCCGCCGCGCAAGCAACGCGCGTCACGCCTCTTCGGCCGATAGGCGCATCGGCGCAGCAAGTCAATTCGCAAGCGTTGCAGGCTGCTCAAATAGCAGAAGTCGAATGGCTGATTCAGCAATCATCGTTATCGACGTTTCGCGCTTTTCAAAGTTTTGCGTTTTCGACCACTCTCCTGTTCTACCCGCGTGACCTGACGTACTATTCGGTGCTTTTCCACGACGACGCTGTGTGGCGAGTCCTGAAAGCAGAAGATGCCGATGCCGCTGAAGCCGCGTTCCGTCACTTCGTCGAGCAAGCCATGCGACTCGCCGAAGCCGAAATGCGGCGCGCCACCTGGAAGCACAGAACGAACAGTACACACGGTTGATTGCAGAATCCGAAGCGCAAGTCGAGCGTGTGCGGGTCGATCTACAGCGTGGCAATAGTCAGGATCAGCAAGTCGCAGCCAGGCAGCAGGAAATACGTCGCGAGCTTGCTCAACTAGAAGGCCGGCGAGTCTCGGCACAGGTGCAGCTCAGCAAGCTTCAACGTCAGCTTCATCAACTCGAAACGACCTGCAACGAAGTTGTCCCGCACCTTCCGTCGCGTCGTTGAGTTGTTCCATAGTGGGGCAAAAAAAGAGTGCTGGCGGCAATAAGCTAAAATGGCGGTTTTGGCGGCTAGCTAATTTTTTCGGCATACTCGCCGCCGTATCGCGAAATGTAGGTGCTCAGCCCGCGTCCAGTGCTAGCTAGCCGTTTCATTTTCTCGACTGTCGTACGCCCCGGCGTGCAATAGTCGTATAAATAGGTCCCGCCGTTGACGAAGCGTATTTTTATGCCGTCGTGCAGGATTTCGAAAGCCGCAATGCCCGATTTGCCCGAAAGATTTGCATAAGGCTGCATGAGTAGTTTCCCGCATGCTGGATCTGGCGCGGCCGTGTGGCCGTGTAATGCGAGTCCGACAGCGCGCGTGATCCTAAAGTATTGCCGGCGTCAGCCGTTATCGATTTCATGCAACCGCCGCGGCCGGGGCCGACAGAGTGTCATGGATAAAGATCAGATACCGTTTCTGGATTCGAGCGATCCACACTTCGAACACGCTCGTGCGTTGAGCCTGTCGGTCGGAGCCATCCGGCGTGCACAAGGCAAATGCAATCCCAACGACTTCCCCGTGGGCTCGCTCGAATGGCATTTCGCCATCGAAGACTTCGCCGGCGACGTCCTGAAGGCGCTGATGGGCGAGACCGAAGGCGTCGACGTTCAAGTCGGCGAGCGCCGCCGCGACTAGGCGGCTCGCCGAAATCCGTCCGCCCGTCAGAGCTTGACGCCGCCCGCCTCGGGCGCGTCGACGCCGGATGGCGGGATCGCGCCCGTCGGACTCACATCGTCCGGCCGCGTCTCATTGGTCCAATAAGGCTCTCGTCCGTAGTGCTGATGCACCGTGGTCGCCCAGACGCGGTCGGCCATGGAAGGCCACGCATCCTTGTCGAAACCGGGCGAGCTGCGCACTTCCTCGGCAGTCGCGGTTAGCCGAAAGCAGCGATTGTCGGTATCCAGCGTCAGCGCGCTCCAGGGAATGGCCAGCAGCTTGTTGCCGATGCCAAGAAAGCCCCCGCTCGACAGCACCGCATACGCAATACGTCCGCTGCTCACATCCAGCATGATTTCCTTCAGCGAGCCGACGTCGTGACCGTCGCTCGACAACACCGAATTTCCATCGAGCGTACTTGCGGCCATCACGTCCGGGCCAGGTCCGGCGGCGGTCGCGGCGCCTTTGCCTATGATCGTCGCGCCGCCCGAGGCGGGTTCCATCGGTTGGTTCATGATTCGCTCCTTACGCGTGAAAAACGTTGCGCGGTGTCGGTTTTCAAAGGTGCATGAGCCGCTCTTTTTCTTCATTCGAGCAGCAACGTTCGTTCCCATCGATGCCTGTTCGAATGCGCGCTAATGGCGTCTGCTAAGCTCGGGCTTCTTTTCCCCGATGCCTCCTTAGTCCATGATCGATGTCGAGGAACTGCTTGCGGTTGCCTATAAGAAGGAACGTGAACGGAGCCGCCGGCTGTCCAAAGGCGCTTCGTTGTCCGAGCACGAAGCGCTCATCAGGACGATGACGAAAGTCGCCGGTTCGCAAAGCCTCGCCGATTTGATCGCGACGCGACGTGCAGCGCAGCGGAAGTTCGCCGATGCCGTACGAACGCGCGAGGCCGAGCGTGCGAGCCGCGCGAACCGGAAACCCGTGGTCACCGATGCGCCCGCCTGGCGCGGCTGGTTCGACGGCTCCGCGCTGCCGAATCCGGGGCGCGTCGGCATTGGCGCGGTATTGCAGAGCCCGCAAGGCGAGGTCGTCGAAATCAGCGCGGAAGCGGGACGCGGCGACAGCAGCGTTGCCGAATATCGCGCGCTCATCGCGCTATTGGAAGCCGCCTTGCGCGAAGGCGCGACGGAGATCGCGATTCACGGCGACAGCCGCGTCGTGATCGACGATATGCACGCCAGCGAAGGCGCGGGCATTCGTTCCCTGACTCATTTTGCGCGCGAGGCGCGGGCGCTCATCGCCCGGATCGGCGCGGTCCGCCTCACGTGGATTCCGCGCGAACGGAATGCGAGCGCGGACGTGCTGTCGCGTCGGGCGCTCGACGGAGCGTCGATTCAAATTGACACGCACGACGCTCAGCCGAGCTCGCGCACGTCCGCTATGGCCGCGCTGCCGAACGCATCGCTCAACAAGTAGGCGATCAGCTTCTCGGACGATTGCCGCGGCGTCGCGAGCTGACCGTCGCGCTTGAGGGCATCGAAACGTTCTCGCAGCGGAAAGCGTTCGAGTCCGGTCGAGCGGATTTCGGCCTGCATGTCCGTATCGACGACACCCGGCGCGACGCTGCAAATGCGCAGCGTGCGATCCCCGGCTTGCTCCGAATCCAGTGCGACCGCGCGCGCGTGATGATCGAGCGCGGCCTTGGTCGCGCAGTACACGCTCCAACCGGGATAGGCGTTGCGCGCCGCGCCGCTCGAAATATGCGCAATGCGTTTGTCCGCGACGTGCGCAGCCTGTGCGGCGAAGGCTGCGGCGAACATCAGCGGAGCGGCAACGTTGACGCTGACCGCGCGCGCGATGGTCGCGGCGTTCTGATCCGCGAGCGCGCCGATCGGTGCCAGCATGCCCGCATTGTTGACGAGGAGCGCTTGGTCCGCGTCGCCGATGAACGTGCGCAATGCGTCGCCTTCCAGCCAGCGGCCGAGGGCATCCAAGTCGGTCAAATCCAGTTCCACCTCTTCTAGCTTGCCGGAATAGCGCGCGGCGAGCGCGGCGTTTGTGTTGCGCGAGAGGGCGAGAAGTCGAATGTCTCGCGCGAGCAGCGTTTCGGCGAGCGCCGCGCCAAGGCCGCGCGTGTGGCCCGTCACGATTGCGATGGTGTTTTTCGACATGGGGCGTATTCCGGTTGTCCGTGAGCGCCTCGATTCTAGCGGCAAGCTACACGGGTCGCTGACTATGCTGAAGAGGGCGAAATCCGCAACCTCAATAAAGCAGAAAAAAACGCGTTCGTTGGTTCAAGGTCACAGAGGGCTTTGCTGACGCTTTTCGACCTGACAACCTCGATTGCAGAATCGACAATCGCTCTCAGAACCAAAACGAACTATCGGAGCTCTTTATGCCAATCCGTCCGCGAAACTGCCGCGATACTTCTTCGGCCGTCGATGCTGGCCTCACGCCATCGAGCGCGCTGTTCGGCGTCCAGGCGGCGGTGGCAACCATCATCGCAGTCGTCGGGACGCCGTCGGCGGCCTGGGCGCAAAGTTCGGTGCAGCTCTATGGCGAAATCGACACCGGCGTCGCTTATGTCAGCAACGTGGGCGGGAAGTCGCAGTATCGGCTGACGAGCGGCACGATCGATGGCAGCTATTGGGGGCTGCAAGGCTCGGAGGACCTCGGCGGCGGCGCGCGCGCCATCTTCCGGCTGGAGCGCGGGTTCTCGTCGGTATCGGGAGAGGGCTTGAACGATCATCCGATGTACGTCGGACTCGGCACCGACACGCTCGGCACGGTGACGTTCGGGCATCAATACGATTCCATCCACGATTACCTCGCGCCATTCACGTTGACAGGTGGCACTGGCGGCACCGCGTTCGCCCATTTGCTCGATAACGACAACGCCAACAATTCGTACCTTGCCGCGAATTCCGTGAAGTACACGAGCGCTTCCTACGGCGGCCTGAGCTTCGGCGGGTTGTACGCGTTCTCTAATGCCGCCGGCCAGTTTGCGGAGAACCACGCGTACAGCATCGGCGCGAACTATTCGCTCGGGTCGTTCAGCGCGGGCGCTGCCTATCTGCATAACAACGGACGCGGCGACACCACGAGCGGCGCGTACGACGCATTGGCGCTTCCCGGCGCGGCCAGCACGGTCTACTCGGCGAACGTTCAGCAGCAGAATACTTTCGGCGTGGGCGCAAACTATGAACTCGGTGCGGTCACGCTGGGCGGCGCCTTTTCACGCACCGTCAATTCTGGCGTAACCGATGCCGACACCGGCAACGTCATGCCATCGCTCGGGCTGAACAACTACGAGATCAACGGCATTTACAAGCTCACGCAGTCCATTGCGATAGCGGGCATGTATGTTTATACCAGCGGCGGCGGTGCGCACTGGCATGAGGGCGCGCTGCAGGTGGATTATCTGCTGTCGAAACGCACCGATGTTTATCTCGAATCGATTTATCAGAGAGCATCGTCGCAGGCGCCAGCGGTGGTTTATGGCAATGATCCGTCGAGCGGCCGAAATCAGTTGATGTTCACGACTGGAATTCGGCATCGTTTTTAAATGTGGTGCTGCACATTTTCACGTAATTCGAACGATTATTACGCTCGTAATTGCAATGCTCTTTTGGCATCGCAAAGTCTGTTTCCCCAAAGATTCGTGGCGATATGCGCAATTAAAATTGCAGCGGTTGTCGTGCAGCGCGAGATTGGCAAGAGAATCTCGTTGGTCTGCCTTGCAATACCGGTGCGTCGGAGTTTTGTCGGCATCCGCTGCGGCGACTCGCGCAATAGCCTGTTTCTCAATTTCCCCCATGATCCACATCGCGGATTTGCGATAATCACCCATTTTCCCGCTCGAACTCGCCTTACAGTTATTTGACTTTTTCCTGATCACCCTTTGAAGCGACGTTTCTCGCGCCGCTGATTCGCCCATCGTTGTTCAAGGATTTATCGATGATTACTCGCCCGCCCGGCACGTCTGAGACGCGCTCGTTCACCACGGTTTTTTTGATCGAGATGTGGGAGCGTTTTGGTTATTACGGCATGGCTGCGTTGCTCGTACTGTTCATGATTGACAAGATCGGTTTCGCCGACGAGCACGCCAATCTCACATGGGGCGCATTTACCGCGCTGGTTTTCTCCGCGCCGTCCATAGGCGGCTGGATTGGCGATAAAGTGCTCGGCGCGCGGCGCACGATGACGCTTGGCGCAATCGTGCTTGCGCTCGGTTATTTCATGCTGGCGCTACCATACGACGCGCTCGGGTTCATGTATGCGTCGCTTGGCGTGATCGTCGTCGGTAATGGGCTTTTCAAGTCGAATGCGGCGAATCTCGTGCGACGTATTTACGAAGGCGATATCGCGCGTATCGACAGTGCGTTCACCATTTACTACATGGCGGTGAATATCGGCTCGACCTTTTCGATGCTCGCCACGCCGTGGATCAAAGATCACTGGGGCTGGCACGCGGCCTTTGCGGTGTGCTGCGGCGGCATGCTGCTCGGACTTCTGAATTTTGCGCTGATGCGACGCACGCTCGCGCATATCGGCTCGGCGCCCGACGAAGCGCCTTTGAACTGGAGGCGTTTGTTCGCGGTCATCGGCGGCGGCGTGTTGTTGGCGCTGGCAACAGTGTTCATCCTGCAGCACAAGGCCGTGGCCGTGACGTGCGTGTATGGCGCGGGCGTCGCGATTCTCGCGATCTTCGGCTACATGCTGAGCGTGTGCGATCGTAGCGAGCGCGCGGGACTCGTCGCCGCGCTGATCCTCGTGTTTCAGGTCATCCTGTTCTTCGTGTTCTATCAGCAGATGTCGACGTCGCTCACGCTGTTCGCCCTGCGCAATGTCGATCCTTCGTTCTCCATTGCAGGCCAGCATCTCTTCAGTTGGAGCGCGGCGCAGTTTCAGGCGCTCAATCCGATCTGGATCATGCTGCTGAGTCCAATGCTCGCGCTGGCTTATACACGCCTCGGGCGTAGCGGCCGCGACATTTCCGTTGCGGCGAAGTACGCCCTTGGCTTTGTCGTCGTGGCGATCGGCTTTTTCGTCTTCGGATTGAGCGGGCGCTACGCGGTGGAAGGGCGCGTGTCGTCGTGGTTCATGGTGGCGGGGTACGGACTCTACTCGCTCGGCGAGTTGCTGGTGTCGGGCCTTGGTCTCGCGATGATCGCGCGTTACGTGCCGGCGCGCATGAGCGGCTTCATGATGGGCGCGTATTTCGTGGCGACGGGCGTGTCGCAGTATCTTGGCAGCGTGGTTGCCAATTTGGCACGCGTGCCGAGCGGCAGTCTCGATGCGGTGCAGTCGTTGCCGCTTTATACGCATCTGTTCTTCGGACTGGGATGGCTTGCGACGGCCGGCGCGGCCATCGCATTCATCTTGCTGCCATTGCTCAATAAACTTTCGCGGGAGCACCATCGAGCGTTGCAGTCTGGCGAAGAAACGCACGCCAGCGAAACACTTCTGCGTGTTTCATCGACTTGATGAAAACTCCGTTTGACGTAGCGAGCAAATTGCGTCTATAATTTAATTCTTCAGACGCGGGGTGGAGCAGTCTGGCAGCTCGTCGGGCTCATAACCCGAAGGTCGTAGGTTCAAATCCTACCCCCGCAACCAAGTTTCAAAGCAAAGAGCCCGGTAAAAGCCGGGCTCTTTGCTTTTGTGCGTTTGTTTGGCTTTTGCGCGCCGATATCCTGATTGCAAGTCAAAACCTAAAACATAAGTCCGCGTCGAAAAATTCTTCCCCGACAAGCACGAAAAGCCTGCATGAGCATTCACTCATGCAGGCTTTGTGCATTCTTGCCAGCCGTTGTCCGAAGGACGCACGTCGAGTGCGCGTACCACCCGCGAGCTTTCGCACCGATGACCAGACGGCCACTCAAAAGCGAAACCGCGACTAATCAGACTCAGGCTATGACCGGCTATCGGGCCGCAGTACCAGACAACTCAAACGACTCCGAACAGCTTTGATGCAGGCGAGGGCTCAAGACCCACGTCGATCAATAGAATTTCTTCGGCAATTGCGCGCGACGGATCTGCTTGCGCAGGCGAGCGACAGCAGCAGCTTTCTTGCGCTTGCGCTCGGTGGTCGGCTTTTCATACGCCATGCGCGACTTGAGTTCTTGAATCAGGCCCGTGCGCTCGACGGTACGGCGAAAACGGCGCATGGCGACGTCGAAAGGCTCATTCTCTTTCAGCAGTACTTTTGTCATTGAATTCTCGGTTGATCTGGCCCTGCCAGAATTTAGGGCAAAGCGCAATTGTACACTTTTTGAGAGCCGGCCTGCATCCTCTTTCCACTCGGACATGCTTGGCGGTGACTCGGGATGTTCATCGTAGGTCGTTGAATCGAGACGACAATCCCGGAATACCCGGGTTCGCGGAGTCAGAATCCGCGCGAGCGTGAAGGGCGCGGCGAAGGCACCATCTCACGCGCTTCGGGCTGCTCGATCACCACATCTGACGTCGCAAGCGCCACGCACGGCAGAACCCAGCGTTCGGCTTTTTCTTCCGCCGTCAGCCCCGGCCACTCTATTCGATACCGCACGTCGCCTTCGATCAGGCGGCACATGCACGCGCGGCACGTGCCGTTACGGCAGGAACTCGGCAGCGCCACGCGTGCCTTTTGCGCGGCTTCGAGCAGCGAGACGTTTTCATCGACCGGGACGACGAACCCGGCCGGCTCGACGCGCATTACGAACGCGCTCAAGTGCGCACCTCGACATTCGCGCGGCCATGGGTGAGGTCGCGTAATTCGGCGGCAGCGGGTTCGCGTGCGACGGCCGCCATCTTGACGACGAGCCGCACGCGCATGCCGTAGGCGCTTTCCACGAGTTCGGCGGCGTTCTGTTCGATCCAGCGTCGCACGCGCGCTTCATCGGCGTAATCGATGTCGATCTCGACGACTCCTTGCTCGATGCGCTCCACACGCTCGGCCAGTTGCATGGCGCTGGCGATGGCATCGGTGTAGGCGCGCACGAGCCCGCCCGCGCCGAGCTTGATGCCGCCGTAGTAGCGCACGACGGCGGCGAGCACGCCATCGACTTCGTGATGGCGCAGCACTTCGAGAATCGGGCGGCCTGCCGTGCCAGATGGCTCGCCGTCGTCGGACATGCCCGACTGGCCGCCCGCCAAGAGCGCCCAGCAGACATGCGTCGCCGATGGGTGCTCCGCGCGCAGCCGTTCGAGTTCGCGCATGGCCGCGTCGCGGTCGGCGACGGGAATCGCGAGCGCGATGAAGCGGCTTTTGCGGATATCGACTTCAGCGCTGACAGCGGAGCCGAGTGTGTAGGTCGGCAAGGCGTGCTCAACTCTTCCCGTCGATGACCGGCGCCGACGCATCGAGCGCACGCTGCATCAGCACGGAATCGACCCATCGGCCATGCTTGAAGCCGACATCGCGCAGCACGCCCACATGTCCGAAGCCGAGCCGCGTATGCAGCGCAATCGACGCCGCGTTGCCGCTGTTGCCGATGACCGCGACCATCTGACGCCAGGGCCCGGCCTCGCATCGGTCGATCAGCGCGCTGAGAAGCGTGTAGCCAAGACCGCGGCCATGAAAGCCCTCGGCGATATAGATGGAGTCTTCGATCGTATGCCGATACGCCGAGCGCGCCCGATACGCCGACGCATAGGCATATCCGGCCACTTCGCCATCGATCTCGGCGACGAGATAAGGCAAGCCCGCAGCCACGATGGCCGCCTGACGCGAACGCATTTCATCGGGCGATGGCGGGACTTCCTCGAAGGTGGCGAGCGCATGGTCGACGTAATGCGCATAGATGCGCGCGATGGCGTCGAAATCGCCGGATGCGGCGTCGCGAATGATCGGCGCGGTGGCGCTCTGTGCGTTCATCGTCGTTTCTGGAGCAAAAGTGATAGGCGGATTCTCGCACGACCGGCCGAGGCAAAAAAAGGGCCTGCGGGCCGTGCGCCAACCCACCAAGCCGGCGACTTATAGGTTAAAGAAAGCGTTGAACCGGGCGGGCGCTGCCCCCTACACTTAGTCGTCTGTCCGGGACGGCGGACGGCGCTGCCCTGCGCGCGCCCCGCCGAGTCGAGCATCCGAACGAAAAACACGCTCAAAGCGCGTGCGGCGTAAGACCAGTATCACCCAACGCGCCGCGGACCATAACATGCAATGAACAAATTCCAACGTGGGGCGCTGGCGGCGCTTCTGATCGTCATCGTGGTGACCGCGGCGCTCGCACCGGCGGGCATCGGCTTTTTATTGGCGGAGCGCAGCCGCCGGCAGGAGCGAGTCGAATTGCTGAACACCGCCGCCGCCGCCGCGCTGTTTCGGGCGGAAGACGTAACGCGCCGTCTGTCGGGCGCGCTCGGCGAAATCGGCAAGGTGAGCGCCACGCCATGCTCGACGATCTATCTCCACGAACTCAGGCGCATCGCGCTGACACATACCCAAGTGCGCGATGCGGGCGCCTACGATCACGACGGCCGCTGGCAATGCTCGTCGCTTCTGGGCGCGGTGTCGGCGGGCACGCTCGAAGGGCTCACGCTGCCGGCTCCGGACTGGCGTTCGCGCGACGGCGTGAGCGCCTGGTATGCGCTCTCGCGTTTGCCGGGCGGCAAGGAGTCGCTCGTCATGGGCCGCGACGGTTTCTACGTCGCCGCCGATCCTTCGCTTTATCTCGATGGTCGCGACAACGCGAGCGCGCCCGCGAGTCTCGCGGTCATCAACACCGAAGCGAGCCGCGTGATCGCGCGCACGCCCGCCACCGATACCGCCGCCATCCTCGCCGTTTATCGCACGCCATCGCCCGGGCCCGATTGCGCGTCGTGGGTCGTGCGCCGGTCCGTGTCGCTGCCGCTCGCGGTGGTCGTGAGCGCGCCGCATCAGACCTTCAGGCAGCGTGTCTCCACCTTGCCGTGGGGATGGCTGCTCGGCGGCATGGGCGCGGGTCTCGCGTGCGCGGCCTGGGCCGCATGGTTCATCGTGAGAAGGCTCTCGCCGCGCGGTCAGTTGAGCGACGCGGTGCGGCGGCATCAGTTCATCGTCGCGTATCAGCCTATCGTCGATCTCACCACGCGGCGTTGCGTCGGCGCGGAAGCACTGGTGCGCTGGAAGCATCATGACCGGATCGTGCGGCCGGATCACTTCATTCCGCTCGCGGAGCATGGCGGGCTGATCCAGGCCATCACCGATCAGGTGCTCGACACCGTGCTCTTCGAACTCGGCGAGTTTCTCAAGCGCTATCGCGATTACTACGTGTCCGTGAATCTGTCCGTGCCGGATCTCACGACGCACCGTTTTCTCGACGTGCTGCGCCCGGCGGTGGCGCGGGTCGGCGTGCGGCCGCAGCAGATTTGCATCGAAGCGACCGAGCGCAGTTTCCTCGATGCCGCCGCCGCGAAGGAAGTCATCAGCGCGTTCCGCGATGCGGGGCACGCGGTCTATCTCGACGATTTCGGCACCGGTTATTCGAGCCTGTCGCACTTGCAAAACTTTCGCGTGGATGGCCTGAAGATCGACAAATCGTTCGTCGATACCATCGGTCAGGACGCGGCATCGAGCAGCGTGGCCTCGCATATCGTCGACATGGCCGAGACGCTCGATGTGCAGGTGATCGCCGAGGGCATCGAGCGCGAGGAACAGGCGGCGTATCTGCAAGCGCGGGGCGCGAAGTTCGGTCAAGGCTGGCTCTTCTCGCCGCCGCTCTCGGCTGCCGAGTTCATTCGCTACGCAAGCAGGACACGCGGACACTGAGCGGGTTGGAATCGCCGGTATCGTCCTCATCTGGTGGGCTGACCTCAAGGAGCCACGACCATGAACGACCAGACAGCAAGCGCTTTTCTTCGCGATGTCCGTCATCCGCTGCTCACGCTTCATCGCAGCGTGCTCGCGCACATGCGCGTGCGCCACGAGGCCGAGTTCGGCGCGGTGTCGCCCGGCGAGTTCCTGCAGATCGTGATCAACGGTTCGGCTTATAAATGGCTCTCGCCCTTGTCGGCCGTGATCGCCGCCATCGACGACGTCCTCGACGACCGTGAAGCCACGCCCGAGGCGCGCATCGAGCACGCGAAAGCGGTGGCCGCGATGTTCCGCGCCGAAACTCGCGACGCCGCCTTCGCCGAACGTTTCCTGCCGCTGCTGCAGGAAAGCGCCGATATCGCGGTGGCCAACGGCCAGGTCGCGCAACTCGTGCGCGCGCTGCCAGCGGATTGAACGCGACGCGGCTACGACAGGTCATTGTCTGGACGCCGACGCGTCTATCGAAAATGCGACCTGAAAGCGCGATTTTTCAACGTCGTGCGTGCGCGGGTTACGATCCGCGCTCGCGTACGCAGCGGCGTCTCGACTGCCTTCACACACGGATGCTGCATCGCAATACAAGCCAGCTTGCGCTTTGAGCGATTATTTTTAGCTTGCGAGGATCGCCGCCAATCGAAGAACGAATTGGAGGCGCTCCTTGTCTTTACACGGTTTCGGTCCGCTCCTCTGGGCGGGCGCCAGGGAAACACTCGCGCTCGCGGTGCTGTCGCTTCTCGTGGCGGTGCTGCTCGGACTTGCGGGCGCGACGGCCAAGTTGTCGCGGCATGGGGCGCTGCGCGCTATCGCCACCGCCTACACGACACTCATCCGCTCCGTTCCCGATCTCGTCCTCATGCTGCTCTTGTTCTACAGCATTCAGATCGCGATCAATCGCGTCACCGATGCCTTCGGCTGGGACCAGTTCGACATGGACCCCTTCACGGCCGGCGTGCTGACGCTCGGGTTCATCTACGGCGCGTACTTCACCGAGACCTTTCGCGGCGCGTTCCTCGCCGTGCCGCGCGGCCAGCTCGAAGCGGGTAGCGCCTACGGCATGAGCGGCATGCGCGTGTTCGGCCGCATTCTTTTTCCGCAGATGATGCGCTTTGCGTTACCGGGCATCGGCAACAACTGGCAGGTGCTGGTGAAGGCGACCGCGCTCGTGTCGATCATCGGGCTCGCGGATGTCGTCAAGGCGGCGCAGGATGCGGGCAAGAGCACCTTCGACATGTTCTTCTTCATCCTCGTCGCGGCGCTCATCTATCTCGCGATCACGAGCGCTTCGAATCTGGTGCTGATGGCGCTGGAACGCCGCTATTCCATTGGCGTGCGGCACGCCGAACTCTGACCACTCACGCTCGCCATGATCCAGATCCTTGCCGAATACTGGCGCCCGTTCCTGTACAACGACGGCATGCGCGCGTCGGGTCTCGTCGTCACGTTGTGGCTGCTGGCGGCATCGATCGCGACGGGCTTTTGCGCCGCCGTGCCGCTCGCCTGCGCGCGCGTGTCGAAGCGCCGCTGGCTCTCGACGCCCGTGCGTCTCTACACCTACGTGTTTCGCGGCACGCCGCTCTACGTGCAGTTGCTGCTGCTCTACACGGGCATGTACAGCCTCGAATTCGTGCGCTCGCAGTCGCTTCTCGAAGCGTTCTTCAAAAGCGGCTTCAATTGCGCGATCCTCGCCTTCGCGCTCAATACCTGCGCCTACACGACCGAGATCTTCGCGGGCGCGATTCGCGCGATTCCGCACGGCGAAGTGGAAGCGGCGCGCGCCTACGGCATGAGCGGCTTCACGATGTATCGCCGCGTAATCTTGCCATCCGCGCTGCGCCGCGCCTTGCCTTTGTACAGCAACGAGGTGATCCTGATGCTGCATGCCACGACGGTCGCGTTCACCGCCACCGTGCCCGACATCCTGAAGGTCGCGCGAGACGCCAACTCCGCCACGTATCAGTCGTTCGAATCGTTCGGCATTGCGGCGCTGTTGTATCTCGCGATTTCGTTCGCGCTCGTGGCCGCGTTCCGGCGCGCGGAGCGGCGCTGGCTCGGCTATTTGAGACCGGCGAGCCGTTGACGAGCGGTAAAATCCGAAGCCATGCATCACGACAAGCCATCATCCGAGGAGAAAGCGTTGGAGCCTACCGCTAAAGACGTCGCGACCAAGCTCGTCGCCAGTGACATTCACAAGCGCTACGGCGACAACGAAGTGCTGAAGGGCGTGTCGCTCTCGGCGCGCGCGGGCGATGTCATCAGCATCATCGGCGCGAGCGGTTCGGGCAAGAGCACGTTCCTGCGCTGCATCAACTTTCTGGAGAAGCCCAACGCGGGGCAGATCGTCGTCGACGGCGAACCCGTGCGCACGAAGGCGGACAAGGCCGGCAATCTCGATGTCGCCGATCACAAGCAGTTGCAGCGCGTGCGCACCAAACTCGCGATGGTGTTTCAGCACTTCAATTTGTGGTCGCACATGACCGCCATCGAAAACGTGATGGAAGCACCCATCCACGTACTCGGATTGTCGAAGAAGGAAGCCGAGGACCGCGCGCGTACGTATCTGGAGAAAGTGGGTTTGCCGCCGCGCGTGGAGAAGCAGTATCCGTCGCATTTGTCGGGCGGCATGCAGCAGCGCGTGGCGATTGCGCGCGCGCTTGCCATGCATCCCGATGTCATGCTCTTCGACGAACCTACGTCCGCGCTCGATCCCGAACTCGTCGGCGAAGTGCTGAAGGTCATGCAGAAGCTCGCGGAGGAAGGCCGCACGATGATCGTCGTCACGCACGAGATGGGCTTCGCGCGCAACGTGTCGAATCACGTGATGTTTCTGCATCAGGGACGCACCGAGGAAGAGGGCGCACCCGCCGATGTGCTGAGCGCGCCGCAAAGCGACCGCCTGCGTCAATTCCTGTCCGGCAGTCTCAAGTAAGGTGGGGCTGTCGCCGCCGGGTTCCGCGGGCTCGTCCGGGCCGTTGCAGGTCGTGATCGTGGCGCTGCCGCCGGTATCCATGAGCGGCATCGCGCCGATCATCGACAGTCTTCTGCTCGCCAACGAGATCGACGGGCACAGGCTTTACGAATGGCGTATCTGTTCGTGGGACGGCCGGCCGGTGCCGCTCTCGGGCGGTGCGCACATGCCTGCCGATTGCGCCTTCAACGACGCGGTGCAGTGCGACTGGCTCATCGTGATCTCGGAGCGCTACCAGCAGTTCGCCGACTACCGCCTCTTTCTGGCAAGTCTCGCGCGCGTGGCGCCCCGCACGCCGCTCGTTTCCGGCATCCATCACGGTGTCTGGTGGCTCGCCATGGCGGGACAACTCGCGCAGTATCGCGTCGCGGTGAACTGGGAAACGTATCAGCAATTCACCGAGCAGTTCGAGCGCGCCATCGTCTCGCAGCAGATCTTCGAGATCGACCGGAATCGCGCGACCTGCGCGGGCGGGCAAGCGAGCATCGACTTCATGCTGGCGATGATCGCGCGCGATCACGGCCAGGATCTTGCCGAACGCATTGCCGACTCGCTCGGCGTCGGCGTGTTGCGCGCGGGCACGGAGCGGCAGCGCATTCCGTTCGTGACCGCGCCGGGCGAGCGTCATCCGCGTCTCAACGACGCCTTGCAGCTCATGGAAGCGAATATCGAAGACCCGCTCGCCACCGATGAAATCGCGAACCTCATTGGCATTTCGCGGCGGCAGCTCGAACGGCTGTTCCGCCAATACCTCGGCGCGATGCCATCGAAGTACTACCTCAATCTGCGGCTCACCAAGGCGCGCACGCAATTGCAGCGCACGAGCAAGTCGGTCGTGCAGATCAGTCTTGCATGCGGCTTTTCATCGGCGGCGCATTTTTCGAATGCTTATCGCGACCGTTTCGGCGTGACGCCGCGCGAGGAGCGCCGCAACTGGATCGAGAAGCAGCGCGGCGGCGTGGTCGACGAACCGCGCGGCGGCGCGCTCATCGAACCGCCCGATGACAGCGGCCAGCGCAATTGACGAGGTGCCTCGCGGCGCACGCCATCGACCGAAACGGAGCCTGTCCGCCGGTCAATGGACGCATCGAGCGAATCACGAAGTTTTGCACCGGCGCTTCTTTTATGAAGTCGCCTCCGGCAAGGTATAGACGCTCGTTTTTCTCATTTGCATCGTGTACTTGGTCGTCATTCCGTCCGGCCCCGACTTGGGATCGCTCAACGTTCCTTTTTCCGCCAGGACGCGGACCGAGACGGTGCCGTTCATGTCCTTGGAGATGACCGCTTCTCCAGTGCCTACCACGCTCTTCGAGTTGTCGGGTTCGAAGTAGTCGAACATCGACATTCGTTCAGCGGAGTTGCCAGTACTCGGATTCGTCAGGCTTCCCGATTTGCCGTTATAAACGATCACCGAGAATGGATACTTATTGCCGACGTTCATCAGGTCTTGACCGCCGGGCGAGGCAGAAGCAACGACCGGGCTATCTGGGCGCATTGCGTTGTGCGCTCGGACGATTTCAGCGGCGCCGTCCGCAGAGGTCGTCCATCCTGGACCCGCGCGATTGGTGCCGGCGTGGTAAGCATAAAAGTTCCGTCCGTCCGATGCCATCACCACGGAACATCCGGACAGGGTGCCTGTAGTCACGAGGACGGTTCCCCCGCGCGGAATCTTCGAGTACGGCACCGCGATCGCACCGACTCCCTCCCGGCCATTGTCGATACTGATGATCTGATCGGTGTTCTTGAGCGAAACGCCTTTCTTGTCCCAATAAGTGCCGGTGAACATCTTCATTTTGCTGTCGTACGAGGTCGCATCCTTTGTCTCGCCTACGTTCAGCACGTCGCGACGTTGATCGTATCGCGCTTCGGTGGCGTCCATCGGCGTGGCCATGTCGGAGACGTCTCTGTCGTGCCGATAGTATTCGAACCGGACGCGCAACGAATTCATTCGTTGCTGTTCGGCCGCCTGATCGGTGGGCGCACGTAATTTGAGCGGACCTTTTCCGGCCAATTTCTCGACATCGCGCTGGCCGAGCTGGCGGGCAGGCGGCCGTGTCGTGCTGCCGCCCCCGGCTGTCGAAACGCCGGAGGTACCGGGTTGTTCCGGGCGCATGCGCGGTGGTTTGGTCGGCCCCAACAGGTACCCGATGCGCCCGTCCTGGAGATGTACAGGCCGCTTGACGAACGGCGTCGAAGGTGTTGCAGGCGGCGTCTCGTTTCGTGCGCTTTGCACGGCTCCCAAGTTCGGCCGCACGTTCAGCTCGTCGAGCAACTCGTGCGCCAATGCTCTCGTAAGTGGCTTTCCTTCTAAGACTTGATTCAAGCCGCCAGTCAACATACCGGCAACTTTCATGGCCCAGCCAGCAGGCGTTAATGCCATGAACTGGTCCGCCACGCCGGTATACCGTTCTATGGTCGATGCCTCTTCGGGAGTAAGCGCTTCTCCTCTTGCCAGCTTCTTACCGAGGTCCTGCGAGCTTTTTACGAAGGACGCGAGGGGATTTTTAAGAGCCTCGGACGTCATTTCGAGAACTTCGGCTTGCGTATAGTCCGTCCGGATAATCGGCCCGCCTACATAGCTGATCTGCACTTCGTCTTGAGTATGGGTGGACGGTGTGTCCAGCATGCTCTTGAGCGCGGGATCGACACGCGCAAGATATTCCGTCGCGACAGCGAACCGCCTTAGAGCGACGATTTCGTCCGCCGTTAGCTCCTGATGAGCCTGCAATTTGCCTTCAATCGCGAGAACGTTATTTCCCAGCATGCCGAATCGATTGGTGATAGTCTGCGCGACCAAGTCGGGGCGAAGCGTGAGCCAGCTTCCTCCCTTCGCGGAGACGGAATATCCGTTTGGCGTATAACGCGTGAATACGTTCTGCCCGTGAAAGGTGGGTGGCGTTGCTGGCGGCGTTTGCGGGCCTCCCGTCGTGCCTGCGTTCCCAGGCGGAGTATTTTCGCTTCCCACACGGGGCGGCGGGGCCGCCAGCGCTCTCGTACCGGCCGGTATCAGCGTTTCCGGCGGCAAGCCGCTCGTATTTCGCGTCAGTTCATCATTCGATACGCCGTACATATACCCAGTTTGCGAATTCACCTGCATACGGACCTCCTCAACGAGTTGTGGTCAATCCTTTTGTTACAGCTCGAGCGTACGAGATGGGGTCCGGCGGGGGTAATACGCGATCAATGCGCCGGATAAATCGCGCAATCCTGCGATAGGGAAGCGTGCTCCAAGGCATTGCGCTGCGGTCTTGCACGCGCCGTTCCGCGAAAAGCCCTCGAAGCATGTCGCGAACGCGCAAGACGGATGGCGCGCGATTGCCTAATATCGGAGGCATTGCAATGGCAGACGAGGAGCACAGCATGAGCGAGATCAAGGTAAGCCGCGATACGTTCGACGAAGTCATGGTGCCGGTGTTTTCGCCGGCGAGTTTCGTGCCGGAAAAAGGCCGCGGCTCTCGCGTGTGGGATACCGAAGGAAAAGACTACATCGACTTCGCGGGCGGCATAGCGGTCACGGCGCTCGGTCATGCGCATCCCGAACTGCTCAAGGTCTTGCACGAGCAGGGCGAGAAGCTCTGGCATATCGGCAACGGCTACACCAACGCGCCGGTGTTGCGCCTCGCGAAACGCCTCACGGACCTCACTTTCGCGGATCGCGCGTTCTTCGCCAACTCGGGCGCCGAAGCCAACGAAGCCGCGCTCAAGCTCGCGCGCCGTTATGCCATCGACACATTCGGTCCGGAGAAGATCGGCATCGTCTCGTTCACGCAATCGTTTCATGGCCGCACTTTCTTCACGGTGAGCGTGGGCGGCCAGCCGAAATACGCGGAAGGCTTCGGGCCGCAGCCGCAAGGCATTCGGCATCTGCCGTATAACGATCTCGCGAAGGCCGTCGAAGCCATCGGTCCGGACACGTGCGCGGTGATCGTCGAGCCGGTGCAAGGCGAAGGCGGCGTGCTGCCCGCCGATCCCGCGTTCCTCGAGGGTCTGCGCCGAGCCTGCGACAAGCACGGCGCACTCCTGATTTTCGATGAAGTGCAGACGGGCGTCGGCCGCACGGGCACGTTCTACGCATACATGCAGTATGGCGTGACGCCCGACATTCTCACGAGCGCGAAGGCGCTGGGCAACGGTTTTCCCATCGGCGTGATGCTGACCACCGAAGCGATCGCAAGCCATTTCTCGGTCGGCGTGCACGGCACGACGTATGGCGGCAATCCGCTTGGCGCGTCGATTGCGGAAAAGGTCGTCGAACTGATCAGCGATCCAACGGTGCTCGCAGGCGTGGAAGCGCGCAGCCGCGCGATCAAGGCGCATCTGCAGCGGATTGGCGAGCGCTTTAACATGTTCAGGGAGATTCGCGGTCGCGGTCTTCTGATCGGCGCGGAACTCAACGACGCTTACAAGGACCGCGCGAAGGACGTGCTCAATGCGGCAGCGGCGAATGGCGTGATCATGCTGATCGCCGGCCCCAACGTGCTGCGTTTCGCGCCGTCGCTCATCATGCCGATGGCCGATCTCGACGAAGGCTTCGCGCGTATCGAGCAGGCAATCGGCCAGCTCGTGAACGCGTCCGCCGTCACTCGCTAATAGGACCCGATGATGCTATTCGTTCGTCCCGCAAGACTCTCCGATCTCGACGAGCTCGAACGGATGGCGCGTGCGGCGCAACCCGTGCTGCATTCGCTGCCGCGCGACCGCCGCGCGCTCGAAACGCGCGTTGCGCTCTCGGAAGATTCGTTTCGCGCCGAGGTGGATTTGCCCGGCGAAGAGTTCTATCTCTTCGTGATGCAGGATTCGGCGACGGGCAAGCTGCTCGGGACATCGAGCATCGTCGCGTCGGCAGGGTACTCGGAGCCGTTCTACGCGTTTCGTAACGACGCGCTGATCCACGCATCGCGCGAACTCAAGGTGAATCGCAAGATTCACGCGCTCACGATGTCGCACGAACTCACGGGCAAGAGCCGTCTCACGGGCTTTTATATCGATCCGTCGCTGCGCACGCCCGAAGGCGAAGCGGCGGCGCATTTGCTGTCGCGTTCGCGCATGTTGTATATCGCCGCGAACCGCAAGCGCTTTTCGAGCGAAGTCTTCTCGCTGATGCTCGGCGTCAGCGACGACACCGGCGCGTCGCCGTTCTGGGAAGCAGTGGGACGCAAGTTTTTCAGCCGCGACTTCGAGCAGGTGGAACTCGAATCGGGTGGACGCAGCCGCACGTTCATTGCCGAAGTCATGCCGAGTTATCCCATCTATGTACCGCTCTTGCCAGGCGAAGCGCAGCGCGTCCTCGGCGAGCCGAACGAAAGCACGCTCCTTGCATACGACATCCATCTGGAAGAGGGCTTCGAGCCCGACCGTTTCGTCGACATCTTCGACGCCGGCCCGGTGTTGACGATAGCCGTGGACAAGAGCGCATCGGCGAGTTCGGGCGAATTGCGCACGGTGCGCGATGGCGCGCTTGCCGGTTCACGCGCCGCGCCGTATCTCGTGGCCGCGGGCGGCGCGCACGAATTTCGCGCGATCGTCGCACCATTGGCGGGCACGCGGTCCGACGGCGCGGCCTTGAGCGCCGACGCGCGCGCGGCGCTCGGCGTGCAGGAAAAAGAGACGGTGCGTGCCGTGCCCTTGCATCAGGCTTCGGGAGAATTGCAATGATCGTCGTGCGCTCTGTGCGGCCGGGAGATGTCGACGCACTCGTCGCGCTGGCCCTCGAAACGGGTCCGGGCCTGACCACCTTCAAGCCGGATCGCGAGGCGCTCGCCGCGCGCGTCGAACGCGCGCGCCGCACGCTTGCGGATGCCGCCGAGGCTTTCGAGGCAGGCTATCTCTTCGTGATGGAAGACACCGCGACGGGCGATATCGCGGGCGTTTGCGGCATCGAAACGGAAGTCGGACTGGAGCAGCCGTTCTACAACTATCGCGTGGCAACGGTCGTGCATGCGAGCAAGGATCTGGGCGTATGGACGCGTATGTCGCTGCTCAACATCTCGCACGACCTCACCGGTTACGCGGAAGTGTGCTCGCTGTTTTTGAGCCCGCGTTATCGCACGGCGGGTGTCGGCGGTTTGCTGTCGCGCTCGCGCTTCATGTTCATCGCGCAATTCACTTCGCGGTTTCCGCAGCGTCTGTGCGCCGAGTTGCGCGGTCATTTCGATGACAACGGCGAGTCGCCATTCTGGAACGCGGTCGGCTCGCATTTTTATCAGATCGATTTCAACGAAGCGGACTATCTCAGCTCGCATGGCAAGAAGTCGTTCGTGGCGGAACTGATGCCGCGTTATCCCGTGTACCTCGACTTGTTGCCCGATGCCGCGCGCGATGCGGTCGGCATCACGCATCGCGATACCGCGCCCGCGCGCAAGATGCTCGAAGCCGAAGGGCTGCGCTACGAGAATCACGTCGATATCTTCGATGCCGGTCCCGTGCTCGAATGTCACGTCGCGGATTTGCGCACGGTGCGTGAAAGCGTGCTGGCCGAAGTGAGGATCGGCGTGCGCGATGCCGCCATCGAAAGCGATGCGCGCAGTCTCGTGTCGAACACGCTGCTCGAAGGGTTTCGCTGCGGCGCGACCGTTGGCGCGGTCGATGACGGCGAGTTCCTGCTGACTCAGGAAGAAGCCGATGCCCTGCGCGTAACCGCAGGCGATGCCGTGCGCGTGCTCACGTCTTATCCGCGCGCCAAGTAAAGAGAAACGACATGACTATCCAGAATCAGCTGTATATAGGCGGCGAGTGGCTCGAAGGCAAGGGTGCGGCGTTCGCCTCGCGCAACCCGGCGACGGACTCGGTCGTCTGGCAAGGCAACAGTGCTTCGGCCGACGATGTCGAGCGCGCGGTTTCATCGGCGCGGCGCGCGTTTGCGTCCTGGTCGGCGGTGAGTTTCGATGAACGCGTCGCCATTGCGCGCCGCTTCGCCGCGTCGTTGAACGAGAACAAGGAAGCGCTCGCCGACGCCATCGGCCGCGAGACCGGTAAGCCGTTGTGGGAAGCGCGCACCGAGGTGGCTGCGATGGCCGCGAAGGTCGATATCTCCGTGCAGGCCTATCACGAGCGCACCGGCGAGAAGCGCGCACCCATGGCCGATGGCGTCGCCGTGTTGCGGCATCGGCCGTATGGCGTCGTTGCCGTGTTCGGGCCGTACAACTTTCCGGGGCATCTGCCCAATGGTCATATCGTGCCGGCGCTCATCGCGGGCAACGCGGTCGTGTTCAAGCCTTCGGAACTCGCGCCGGGCGTGGCTGCAGCGACGGTCGCTTTGTGGAGCGAAGCAGGCTTGCCCGCCGGCGTGTTGAATCTCGTGCAGGGCGAGAAGGAGACAGGCGTGGCGCTGGCGAATCATCGGCAAATCGACGGGCTTTTCTTCACCGGCAGTTCGGATACGGGCACGCTGTTGCATCGCCAGTTCGGTGGGCGGCCGGAGATCGTGCTCGCGCTGGAAATGGGCGGCAACAATCCGCTCGTCGTCGCGCATACGGACGACGTGGACGCCGCCGTGCATCACACCATTCAATCGGCGTTCTTGTCGGCGGGACAGCGTTGCACGTGCGCGCGCCGTCTCTTCGTTCCCGACGATGCCTTCGGCGAGCGCTTCATGCAGCGCTTCGCCGAAGTGAGTGCGAACATTCGCGTTGGCGCTTACGACGAAGATCCGCAGCCGTTCATGGGCGCGGTGATCTCGGCGCGCGCGGCGGCGCGGCTCGTCAAGGCGCAGGCGCATCTGATCGAAGCGGGCGCGGCGCCCGTGCTCGAGATGAAGCAGCGCGCGGCGCATCTGGGCTTCGTCACGCCGGCTATCCTGGATGTGACCCACGCGGCCGACGTTCCCGACGAAGAGCATTTCGGGCCGCTCGTGCAGGTCACGCGCTACCGGACTTTCGACGAGGCCATCGAACGCGCGAACGATACGGCCTACGGTCTCTCGGCGGGCTTGCTCGCCGACGACGAAGCCGCGTGGACGCACTTTCAGCGCACCATTCGCGCGGGCATCGTCAACTGGAACCGGCCGACCAACGGCGCTTCGTCGGCGGCGCCGTTCGGCGGCATCGGGCGCTCGGGCAATCAGCGGCCGAGCGCGTACTATGCGGCGGATTACTGTTCGTACCCGATGGCATCGGTGGAAAGCGCGCAACTGCAGATGCCCGCGAGCGTGTCGCCGGGACTCACGTTCTAAAGAACCGCGAAGGATCAAGGATGTCTTCATTCGAAGCAAACTTCGACGGGCTGGTCGGCCCGACGCACAACTACGCGGGGCTGTCGTTCGGCAACGTCGCGTCGCGCAGCAACGAGAAGTCGGTGGCGAACCCGAAGGCCGCCGCGAAGCAGGGCTTGCGCAAGATGAAGCGGCTGGCGGACCTCGGCTTCAAGCAAGGCGTCTTGCCGCCGCTCGAACGGCCTTCCGTGCGTCTTCTGCGCGACGTCGGCTTTTCCGGCGACGATGCCACGGTCATCGCGCGCGCCGCTCGCGAAGCGCCCGAACTGCTGGCGGCGGCCAGTTCCGCATCGGCGATGTGGACCGCCAACGCCGCGACCGTCAGTCCTTCCGCCGATACCGCCGATGGCCGCGTCCACTTCACGCCCGCGAATCTCGCCGCGAAGCTGCATCGCGCGATCGAGCATGGCGAAACGCGCCGTTCGCTCGCCGCGATCTTCGTCGACGAAGCGCGCTTTCGCATTCATCACGCGCTGCCCGGCACGCCCGCGCTCGGCGACGAAGGCGCGGCGAATCACACGCGTTTTGCGCGCGAATATGGGGAGAAGGGCGTCGAGTTCTTTGTCTACGGACGCAGCGAATATGCGCAGGGACCGCAGCCGCAACGCTATCCCGCGCGGCAGACGCTGGAGGCGAGCCGGGCCGTCGCGCGTCTGCATGAACTCGATGAGTCGGCGACCGTTTTCGCGCAGCAATCGCCCGATGTGATCGATGCCGGCGTGTTCCACAACGATGTCATCGCGGTCGGCAATCGCACGACGCTGTTTTGCCATCAGCGCGCGTTCGTCGATCAACACCGCGTGTACGACGAACTGAGCGCGAAGCTCGCGGCGCGTGGCGCGGTCTTCACGGCGCTCGAAGTGCCGGAGAGCGAAGTGAGCGTCGCGGATGCGGTCTCGTCGTATCTTTTCAACAGTCAGTTGCTGTCGAACGTTCAGGGCAAGCAAGTGCTCGTCGTGCCGCAGGAATGCCGCGAGAACGAGCGCGTGGCCGCGTATCTGGATTCGCTGGGCGAGCGATCCACGCCGATCGACGAAGTGCTCGTCTTCGATCTGCGCGAGAGCATGAAAAACGGCGGCGGCCCGGCGTGTCTGCGCTTGCGCGTCGTGCTGAACGACGTGGAGCACGCGGCCGTCAATCGCGATGTTTGGATGAACGACGCGCTCTTCACCCGCCTCGATGCGTGGATCGACACACATTATCGCGATCGCCTCGCGCCCGCCGATCTCGCCGATCCGCAATTGCTCGATCAGTCGCGCACCGCGCTCGATGAATTGACGGCCATTCTCTCGCTCGGATCGATCTATGACTTCCAGCGCTGATGCCTTGCTGCTGAACGATTTTTTGCGCTTCACGCTGTCGGGCGCGCAGCCGTCGCAAACCTTCGGCGTCGCGCCTTCGGGCGTGCGCTGGACCTGGCAGGACGATGGCGTGCTGCTGCTCGAACCCGCGGCGAACGAGGCATCGCAAAGCGTGATTGCATCGGCGGGCATTCATGGCGATGAAACCGCGCCCATCGAAATGCTGTCGCGGCTTGTTGCCGATATCGCGAGCGGCGCGGCGCCACTTGCCGCGCGCATGCTGGTGATTCTCGGCAACATCGAGGCGATCAGCGCGGGTGAGCGGTATATCGACGACGATCTGAACCGGCTTTTTAGCGGCCGCCATGCGAAGTTCACGCAGAGCCGGGAAGCGCCTCGCGCGGCGTCGCTCGAAGCGAGTGCGTTGGCGTTCTTCGAGGGCGTCACGCATGCGCGATGGCATATCGACATGCACACGGCGATACGCGCCTCGGTATTCGAGCAGTTCGCCTTGCTGCCGCACACCGGCGCACCGCTCGCACGCGCGATGTTCGACTGGCTGCGCGATGCGCGCTTGCAGGCGGTGCTTTTGCATCGCGAGAAGAACAATACGTTCTCATACTTCACGGCGCAGGCTTGCAACGCGCTTGCCTGCACGCTGGAGCTCGGCAAGGTGCGTCCGTTCGGCGCGAACGATCTCACGCGTTTCGCGGCATCGGATGCGGCGTTGCGTCGTCTGGTAGGCGGTGAGCGGCCGGACGCGGATGCGCCTTTGCGCGTATTTTCCGTGGTCGCGCAGATCGACAAGCAAAGCGATGCGTTCGTGCTGAACGTAGCTGGCGACGTGCCGAATTTCACGGCGTTTCCGGCGGGCACCGAGCTCGCGCATGACGGTGATTACCGGTATCGCGTATCGCACGATGAAGAGCGGATCGTGTTTCCCAATGCTCGGGTCAAGGCGGGATTGCGCGCGGGGCTGATGGTCGTCGATACGACCGAGGCTACGCTAGCGGCGCTCGATTGAGCGCTGGCGTTTGCGGTGGCGCTTGCACGTTTGTCCGAGCGTCGAGTCGTGCTTGTGGCCACACATCGGTCGCGATTATTGGGCGGCACATCGCCGAGATGTCTATCGAGGTGGGTGGCACGCCTTCGCGATCTGTCGCGTGTTTGCACTTGTGCGTGGGCTTGCCCGTGCGTTTGCGTTTGGGCTCTAGCTTGAGCTTGCAGCACGCACCTGCCCGCGCACCCGGCCGTCCATTTGCACTTGCATGAACGCGACCGCCACTTGCAACTTTCCCGTCCACGTTATCTCCACAGTCTGTTGCCGCGACCGCGCTACAATCGCGGCCCTGTGTTTGATGCGGCGCAGCGATCATCGCCGAGACGTTTGAGCATGGCTTTCCGTGCCGCGATGCTTCGGACGCTGGCGGCATGCGGCATCTAACAGAGACGAACGAATCGAACTGGAAGGAGATGGACTTGATTAAACTGCAATGGCTCAATCGCAGGTTTGCCGCGTTCGCGCTCGTGAGCGTTTCCGCGGCGGCAGGCATGGCAACGCTCGACGCGCATGCCGCCGACAGCATGAAGGAACTGCGCTTCGGCGTGGAGGCGTCTTACGCGCCGTTCGAATCCAAGACGCCGTCGGGTGAACTGACGGGCTTCGATATCGACATCGGCAACGCGGTGTGCGCGAAGCTGAAGACGAAATGCGTGTGGGTCGAAAATTCGTTCGACGGCCTGATTCCGGCCTTGCAGGCGCGCAAGTTCGACGCCATCAACTCCGACATGACGATCACGGACAAGCGGCGCGTCGCGATCGACTTCACCGATCCCATTTATACGATTCCCAACCAGCTCGTCGCGAAGAAGGGCAGCACGATCCTGCCGAGCGTCGATGGTCTGAAGGGCAAGCGCGTGGGCGTGCTGCAAGGCTCGATTCAAGAGACATACGCGAAGGCGAAATGGGCGCCGGCGGGGATAGATGTCGAGTCGTATCAGGCGCAGGATCAGATCTACGCGGATCTCGCGACGGGCCGTCTGGATGCCGCGTTCCAAGATGCCGAGGCGGCATCGAAGGGCTTTTTGAAGCAGCCGCAAGGCGCGGGTTTCGCGTTCGCGGGACCGGCGGTGTCGGATAACAAGCTGCTCGGATCAGGCGTCGGCTTCGGCGTGCGCAAGAACGATAAGGCGCTGAAGGA
Source organism: Caballeronia sp. LZ003 (assembly GCF_031451465.1). NCBI lineage: Bacteria > Pseudomonadati > Pseudomonadota > Betaproteobacteria > Burkholderiales > Burkholderiaceae > Caballeronia > Caballeronia sp. LZ003. The sequence continues at coordinate 1,204,944 of NZ_JARUXJ010000001.1, forward strand.
TGCGCTCAATCGCGCGCTGAAGGAGTTGAAGGACGATGGGAGCATCGACCGGTTCGCGGCCAAGTACTTCGATGTGAAAGTGGTTTTGAAGTAAGGCTTGGTCTTGCTTGAGAAAGCCCGTTTCTGGCGAAAGCGGAACGGGCTTTCGTACCTTACATCGCCCCAATCACCACCGTACAAGTCGTTCCCGCCGCGAGCAGCACGCCTTCCGGCACATCATCGATCTTCACGCGCACAGGCACGCGTTGCGCAAGCCGCACCCAGTTGAACGTCGGGTTCACATCCGCGAGCAACTCACGGCTTTGCGGATTGTCGCGATCGTAAATGCCGCGCGAAATGCTCTCGACGTGACCCGTGAGCTCGCCGCCGCTCATCAAACGAATCCGCGCCTTGTCGCCGATCTTCACATGTGGCAGCTTGGTCTCTTCGAAATAGCCATAGACCCAGAACGAATGACTATCGACGATGGCGAGCTTCGCCGCGCCCGCCGTCGCGTAATCGCCGCGATACACGTTCAGATTCGTCACGTAGCCATCCACCGGGGAAAACACCTTGGTGCGTTCCAGATTGAGCTTCGCGGCATCCAGCGCGGCGTTCGCCTGCTGCAACTGCGCCTCGGCAGTCGATGCCGTCTGCATGGAGTTCTCGCGTGCTTCCTTCGAGACGACCAGCGCGTCCATGTCCGCGCGACGCGCCGCATCGGCCCGGCGCATGCGCAACTCGGCCGCGCGCGCCGCGACGTTCGCCTGCGCCTGCTCGACGGCGATCTGGTAATGCGACGGGTCGATCTCCAGCAGCAAGTCGCCTTTCTTCACGAACTGATTGTCGTGCAACGGCATCTGCACGACCGCGCCCGACACGTCCGGCGCCACGTTGACCACATCGGCGCGCACCCGTCCATCGCGCGTCCACGGATCGTTCATGTAATGCACCCACAGCATGCGGCCGATGACGAGCGCCGCGGCGAAGATGGCTATCGTCATGACGAAGCCGACGAGTTTTCTGATCAGCATGATGCAACTCTCTTGAATATGTTGTTGGCGACGAAGCGGTCGAGAATCATCGATACACCGCGAGACCCAGCACGCCGCACACGCAGACGAGCAGGCTCGCGCGAAACAGCGCCGGATGCCAGACCACGCGATACAGTCCTGTCAGCGCCAGCACGCGGTCGATGATCCAGGTGACGAGCCCGCCCGCGAGGCACAGCAAAAGCAGCGTTGGCACGTAAGCTTCGAGAATCGCGGTATCACGCGGCATGGGACGCTCCTTCAGGCGAAATCGGTTGGAACGCTGCGAACGGCGATTCCGGGTCGAGCAGCGCGGTACGAATGAAATGCAGATGACTCACGATGCGTTGCAGCCGATGCCGCTCTTCACGCGGCGTATCCGAATCCGAAGCCTGCGAAGCAAGCCTGGCCTGCATCTCGTCGATGGCGTGTTCCGTCGCGACGAGCGCGCCATCGAAACGCGCTTGCCGTGGCCGATCGAAGAGCCGCGCCACCGCATCGAGCGTCGGGTTGACGACGCGTTCGAAGCCCGCCATTTCGCGTCGCAAATCGATCACCGCATTGCCGAATTCGAGCACCGCGAAGAGCCACTGCAAGGCCTCGCGTTGCAGCGCGGGCTTGTCGGAGGCGAGCGCGTTGATCTGCGAAAGCAGGTCGCGCGTGCGGCTTTCGAAATGCGTCGTCAGTTGCGCGAGACGTCCGCGCCGCGCGCTCACTACTTCGCGGCGCAGGTCCGCGAGCAGCAGACGGCGCAGCCACGGCGCATCGGTCGGCAGGAGCACGGCGAAGGCGATCGCGGAGACGATCATCGACAAGACGAGCGCGATGGCGTCGTTCATGAAGCCGGTCGGATCGTAATGCACGAGGTTGTCCGGCCCCGCGAGAAAGCAGAAGAAGATGCAGTAGCCGATGCCCACGCCCGCGAGCGAGCGACGCGTCGTCAAGAACGCGCCGAGCATGAGCGCGGGCACGAGCGCCGCGCACATCAGCACGAAGCCGTCGATATGCGGAAACACGCCGAACACGACGATCATGCCCGTGATGCTCGCGAGCGTCGTGCCGATAGCCATTTGCGCGGCCATCTGCGTCGGCCGTGGCGACGACGACGCCAGCGCGCATACGGCAGCGGCGTTGAGCACCATCGTGCCGCCGCTCGGCCACGCGCTCGCGATCCAGAACGCGCTCAGGACGAACATCACGACCGCGCCGCGCAGGCCGGAAACCGCGGCCGCGAGCAGATTGGTCTTGGGCACGTAACGCGCGACCCAGCGCTCGCGTTCATGCGACGGCGCCGCGAGCGACGCGTAGGTGTCGGCATACGCGAGCATGTCGTCGACGAAACGATAAAGCAGCTCGGTCGCGGTATCGAATTCGAGTGCGGTGAAGCCGGGCGCGGCTTCGAGCGAGATACGCGTCGCGCGCACGCGCTTGGGCAACGCGGCCTTGTAGTCGCGCAATTGCGCGGCGGCGTGCGCGGCGTCGGCAGCGTTGCGCACCGGCTCGCCCGCAATCAGCAACAGCGGCGGCACTTCGTGAATGAACGGTTCGAGCGCATCGATGGTCGTGCCCGACGCGTTTGCGCGCAGCCGGTTCATCAACTGATGCAGCGCGTGAAAACGCGTGGATGCGCTCATGAATTCGCTATTCAGCCGCGCGAGCCGCCCGCCGCGCCGCCGCGATTCGGGATGCTCGAAAATCGCGACACTGCGCGCCGCCTCGAAGCCGACGATATCCGCGACGAAGCTCAGATTGGTGCGTTCGATTTGCGCGCGCTCGAGCTTGCCGGACATCGCGTGACAGACGTAATCGACGAATTGCGTGAAGCGCCGTCGCACCGTGGTGCGGATCTGCTCGCCCGCGAGTTGCGGAAACACGAGCGCGCTCACGGCGCCCGCGCACACGATGCCGAGCGACACTTCGCCTACCCGCGTCAGGGCCGACAGATACGCGCCATCCGGATGCTGCGCCGCCGGTATGCCGATCAGCGCCGCCGTGTATCCCGCGAGCACGAAGCCATACGAGCGGAAGTTGCGATTGCGCGCCGCGCCCGCCGTGCAGATGCCGACCCAGAGCGCCGTCGCCGAGAGAAACAGCACTGGCTGCTGCGAGAACAGGCTGATGAATGCGAGCATGACGACGAGACCGACCATCGTGCCGCAGAAACGGTAGAAGCTCTTCGCGAGCACCATGCCGCTTTGCGGCTGCATCACGACGAAGACGGTGGTCATCGCGGTGCGCGGCTGCTGCATGTCGAGCCGCATGGCGATCCATAGCGCGACCAGCGCCGCCAGCACCGCCTTGAAAATGTAGATCCACGCGAGGCCGTCGGTGCGCGCCCAATCCGCGAAGGCGTTCACGAGCGATGCGCGCTTGTCGATGAGAACAGTGGCCATGAACGTTCTCCTCACTTCACCGAGGACGACGCGCCGAGCGACGAACCGAACGGGCCGATATGCTTCGCGGGCGCGAGCGCCGTTTCTTGCGGACCATTCGAGGGATCGTCGATACCGCCGCCGAGCGCGGAGGTGAGCGTTGCATAGGCTGCGAGCCGTTGCGCCCGCACGCGTGCTTCGCCGTCCTGCGCGCGCAGCAATTGCGCTTGCGCGATCAGCACGTTGACGTAATCGGTCAGGCCGCGCTTATAACCGGCGTTGGCGAGGTCGTAGTTCTTGCGTGCGGCGGCGACCGAGCGCCCCGACGCTTCCAGCTGCGTGTCGAGCGAACGCACGCGCACGACCTGATCGGCGATGTCCTTGAGCGCGGCGACGAGCGTCGCGTCGTAGTGATCGACGGCTACGTCGTATTGCGCCGACACCGCGCCGAGTTGCGAGCGCAGCCGTCCGCCTTCGAAGATAGGCAACGACAGCGCCGGGCCGAACGTATAACCCGTCGCCTTGCTCGTGAGGAAGCTGAGCAGCGCGCCGCCCGCGAAAGTCTGCGTGAGAGACGCCGCGAGATTGATGTTCGGATAGAACTCGGCCTTCGCGACATCGATACCGCGCGCTTGCGCCGCCACCATCCAGCGCGCCGCGACGATATCGGGCCGATGACCCACGAGTTCGGCGGGCAGCGACGAGGGCAAGGGCAGCGGCGTCGCGAGCGCGAGCGTGGGACGCGTGAGCGCATCGCCCGCGCCGGGACCTTCGCCTGCAAGCGCGGCGAGCTGATGGCGCGCGAGCTCAATCTCTTCCTGATAGATATCGACCTGACGCTCGTACTCGGGCAACGGCGTTTCGGCCTGACTCACTTCGAGCTGTGTGCCGATGCCGCCTTTTAAACGCCGCTCTGCGAGATCCGCGATGCGCTGCTGCTGCGCGAGCGTCTGTTGAGCGATATCGAGCAGCGCGAACGCCTGCGAAAAGCCGATGTAGGCGCGCACCACGTTGGTTTCGAGTTCGAGCTGGGCGGCGCGGGCATCGGCGGCGCGCACGTGGGCGACATCGAGCGCGCGTTGGGCGGCGTTATCGTCGCGGCCCCAGAGATCGAGGTCATAGGAGAGCGAAAGGCCGGCGGTGTCGTCCCACGTAGTCGTGCCGCCGTAGTAGCCGGGGCCGTAGAAGTCGTTCTCCGGCCAGTGCTTGCGTTGCAGGCTCATCGCGCCATCGACGTGCGGCAAAAGCGCCGAGCGCGCCACGCCGGCTTCCTCGCGCGCCTCGCGAACGCGTGCGGCGGCCATCGCCAGTGTCGGGTTGCCGCCGGTTGCGCGTGTAATCCAGGCATCGAGCTGCGGATCGCGATACGCGCGCCACCATTCCTGGTAGGGCCACGCGGCGTCCGCATTGGCGGCGCGAATGGCGTTGCCGACATCGAGCGTTGCCACGTCTTTCAGCGGATCCTGCGGCGCGACCTTGCCCGTACTTGCGCATCCGGCGATTGTTAAAGATGCCGTAAGAACCGCGGCATAAGCGGCGTAACTGAATGACCGGCTCCGCACGATTCCCTCCCAAAATTGAATAGAATTTGAGAGTGAATTATATTTTTGCAGGGATTGTCGAATAACCAGTAACGATGTAAAGCATTCTTACTGAGATTGCGATAATCGCTGTTACTGGTCATGTAACAATTCGATCTACACAAACGCCGAAAAACGGGAAAGCGTCATGGATACGCTCCAAAACATGCGCGTGTTCGCGCGCGTCGTCGAGGCGGGCAGTTTCACCGCCGCCGCGCAGCATCTCAATACGACCACCGCCTACGCGTCGCGCGCCGTGTCCGACCTCGAAGCGCATCTGCGCACGCGGCTGCTCAATCGCACGACGCGCCGAATCGCGCTAACCGAGGCGGGCGAGCGCTATTTGCAACGCTGCGAGCAGATTCTCGCTTACGTCGATCAGGCCGAAGCCGAAGCCAGCGACGCCCACGCGCGTCCGGCCGGCAAACTCAAGGTGCATTCGATGACGAGCTTCGGCGTGCACTATGTCGTGCCGATGATCTCGCGCTATCAGCAGCGTCATCCGTCCGTGCAGGTCGAGCTGACTTTGGCGCAACGCGTGCCGGATCTACTGGACGAGGGTTACGACGTGTCTGTGGTGCTGGCTTCTGAGTTGCCGGATTCCGCATTGGTGTCGGCGCGGCTCGGCACGGTGTTCAGCATTGCATGTGCGTCACCGGCGTATATCGAAAAGCACGGCACGCCGCATGTGTTGTCCGACCTGGTGCGCCACACCTGTCTGCAATTGATGACGCCCGTGTTTCCGCCCGACCGCTGGGTCTTCGACGGTCCGAACGGGCAGGAAACGGTCAGTCTCGGCGCTTCGCCCTTCACGGTGAACGTGGCCGACGCCATGGTGACGGCGATCCGGGAAAACATGGGCATCGGCGTATTGCCGACGTCCTCCGCGCTGCCCGCCTTGCGCGCAGGCACTTTGGTGCGTGTGCTGCCGCAATACACGATGCAGGAACTGACGGTCTACGCGCTGTACCCGTCGCGCCAGTATCTGGACGCCAAGATCCGCACGTGGGTGGAGTTTCTGCGCGAGGCGTTGCCCGACACGCTCGCCGCCGATTCCGAGTCGCTCAAGGAGTTCGTAGTAGGCTGAATATGCTTGCCGTCAGTGCTGTCGGCTCCGGCGCGCTGACCGAACTCCGGTTACGAATAAGCTGCGGCGCAACACTTGCTTACTCCTGATTCACCCGCATTTGCTACTGTCTGTCTACGTTCACTGCATTTAATTTTGGGGACTCGTCTGATGAGCACGCCACTTATGTTCGCTCTTGCCGCGCTTGTGTCGTTGATCGCCGTTCCGGCGTCGCGCGAGCTTTTCAATGCCATGCGTGCCCAGTCGGAAGAAGAGGCAAGAAAGCGCCTGATCCCGATTCGCGTCGAAAGCAACCGCGACCGGCGCACCCGCTGAATCTAAAAAAGCGCCTCCAGTGGCTCGATGAGCCGCGCTTCGTCCGTGGTGGCGCGGTTCACATCGGTTGAAACACGGTGCCAGACGAAGTGCGAAGCCGGCACGCCGTCGGATTTCACGAGCCGCGCCAAATCTTTCGCTGATGCGTCCGGGTCCAGCCAGCGCCGCGCCGTGGCTGCGGAGAAAACCAGCGGGCGGCGGTCGTGGACGTCCACGAGGCCTTCGTCGGCTGCTGCCGTGACGATCACGAAGCCCGCGCCGGGCTGCGCGGCGTCCTCCTCGCGCGTGATGCTCGTGAGCGCGGCGAGGAACATGGGCTCGCCGTCGGCGCGTCGAATGTAATACGGTTGCTTGAAGGGCTTCGCAGCGGCGGGTTTGGTCGCCAATTCGCCCGGACGCGGCTCGATTCGCCATTCGAACCAGCCATCCGCCGGCACGAGAATGCGCGCTTTTTTCCACAGATTGCGAAAATAGGCACTGGTCGACGCCGTCTCGACGCGCGCATTGATGGTCTGCGGCAACTTCTTTTGTATCGCCCACGGCGGGCAATATCCCCAATGCACAGCGCGAATCGATTCGTCGGGATAGACGGCGAGCGGATGCGTGCCCGGCGACAAGTTGTAGCCGGGTCGCCGGTCGGCGGCATCGACGAGTACGAACGGGTTCTTCAGATGCAGACGTTGCGCGTAATGCATCGGCAGTCGGTACTGGCTGATTCGGCCGCACATGGCTTGGCTCCCGTTATTCGCGTTGCTCCGTCAGATTTCGACGACCTTGTCCCAGGCGAACTGTTCGTTTTCCCAGCGCCCGGAGCGACGGTCGAAGTAGCCGCGCGGATTGCAGACCACGCGCGTCCCATTCGCCGTGTAGTCGAACGACGTATGCGTGTGGCCGTGAATCCAAAGCGCGGCGGGCGTGCGGGCGAGCGTCGGCAGATGATTGACGAAGCCCGCCGACACGATATCCGTTGCATACCGCTCGGACAGACTTTCGCGCAACGGCGCGTGATGCGTGACGACGATCGTCTGGCCCGCGAACGGTCTGGCCAATTCGTTTTCGAGCCACGCGCGCGCTTGCTCGTGCAGCGCGAGGGAATCTTCCGGCGCGAACGCGCGGGGTTCGCCGTCTTGCTCCGGCCACGCGAGCTGGATCAGCCCTCGATAATCCAGCATGGCCTTGATGCACGCTTCCTGCGCGCGGCCGATTTCTTCGTCGCTCGACCCGAACAGCGCGAAGTCGGTCCAGAGCGTCGTGCCGAGAACGCGCCACGCGCCGCGCCGGTCGACGAGCGCCGCGTTGTTCAGGTAATGCACGTTGTCCACGCTTTGCGCCGCGTCGAGCATGGCAACTTCCATCGCGCCGAATTCGGCGTCGTAGTACTCGTGATTGCCCGGCACATAGACGATAGGCACATCCGAACCGAAATTCTCCACCGCCCAACGCACGCCTTCCGCGTGATTGTGGATATCGCCCGCCAGCACGACGAGATCGGCTTCGGCATAAGGAATCGCGAGCGGCTCGTCGTTTTCCAGGTGCAGGTCCGACAGCACGCGTATCTTCATGCGATGTTCTCCTTCCTTGTCCCGGCTTGCGCCCAGCGCACGACCTTGCCCGGATTCATGCGATTCTCGGGATCGAGCGCGGCTTTGATGCTTTGCATGAGGCGCACCTCGACGGCCGATTTATAGTGCATCGCTTCGTCCACCTTCAGTTGCCCGAGACCGTGCTCGGCGCTGATACTGCCGCGATGCGCATGCACCTGGTCGTAGACGAGTGCGTTGATCGGCGTCTGGAACGCTTCGAGAAATTGCTTCTGATCGACGCCTTCGGGCGCCTGCACGTTGTAATGCAGATTGCCGTCGCCCAGATGTCCGAAGGTCACCATGCGCGCGCCGGGCGTGGCTCGAGCGATGATCGCGTCGGTTTCCTCGATAAAGCGGCCGATGCTCGAGATCGGCACCGCAATGTCATGTTTGATGTTCAGCCCTTCCTCCGCCTGCGCGAGCGGGATATGCTCGCGCAAGTCCCAGAATGCCTGCGACTGCGCGAGGCTTTCCGCGACCACGGCATCTTCGACGATACCTTCTTCCATAGCCTGTTCCATCAGCCTTTCGAAGAGCGCGCGGGCGTGTTCGTCGCTTTCGCTGTCGGAGAGTTCGAGCAGCACGGTTTGCGCGTGCGGTTCGCCGAACGGATAACGCAGTTGCGGAAAATGCCGGCCGACGAGGCGCATCGAGAAGTCGGACATGAGCTCGAAGCCGGTCAGGAGCGCACCTGCGTGACGTTGCGCCATTGCCAGGAAATCGAGTGCGGCGTGCGGCGAGGCAAGACCCGCGAGCGCCGTCACGCGCGCGACCGGCGCGGGATGCAGTTTCATCACCGCCGCCGTGATGATCCCGAGCGTGCCTTCCGCGCCGATGTACAGATCGCGCAGATCGTAGCCGGTGTTGTCCTTGCGCAAGCCGCGCAGGCCGTCCCAAATATCGCCTTGCGGCGTCACGACTTCGAGGCCCAGGCACAACTCGCGCGTGTTGCCGTAACGCAGAACGCCCGTGCCGCCCGCGTTGGTCGAGAGGTTGCCGCCGATCGTGCAACTGCCTTCGGCCGCGAGACTCAGCGCGAAGAGACGTTGTGCGCTTTCGGCGCGCGCCTGGACTTCGGCGAGCACGACGCCCGCTTCGACGGTAATGGTGTTGTTATGCGGATCGATACCGCGAATGCGGTTCAGGCGGCGCACGCTCAACACCGCTTGCGCGCCGCTCTCGTCGGGGGTTGCGCCGCCCGCGAGTCCCGTGTTGCCGCCTTGCGGCACGATGGCCACGCCGTGTTCATGCGCGAGTCCGACGACGGCGGCGACTTCCGCGGTGTCGGCGGGAAGCAGCACGGCGCATGCATTGCCGCGATAGCGCTTGCGCCAGTCGACGAGAAACGGCTCGGTGTCGTGATCGTGCGTAAGAACGTGGGACGCGCCGAGCAGTTCGGTGCAGGCGGCGATGAACGGGGCGTGAGAGGCAGTCATGGATGAGGGCAGATTGGACCGTGTAGCGTAGTCGACAGTATCGCGCAGCGGGGCGCGGCTTGCGCCTCGGCCGAATGGCGTAGGCCGCGCGCAGCGTTTCGATCCGTGCTAAAAAGCATCACGTCCGTATGGAAAAAAGCGAACGATTCAGCGTTTTCTTGCACGCGCCGCACGTTTGAAGGGGGCGACGAAGCCGAGCGCGCAGACGAAGAATGCGAACGCAAGCAAAGTTTCGAGCCAGGCGAGGCGCGCGGAGAGGCCGGTATCGGTCATGCCGCGCACGATGCCTTCGGCGAAGTAGAGCAAAACGAGCATCGAAGCCCATTGCAAGGTATAGACGTTGCGCTTGATGACACCGGGCAGCGCGCATGCAAGTGGCAGTGCTTTCAACGCGAGTGCCCATGCGCCGGGACGCAGCGGCGCGAGCCACAGCTCCCAGAGAAGCGAGAGCACGATGAGCGCGGCAAGACTCGTCAGCGCACCGATGGCAAGCGGCGCGTTCGTTCGCGGCTCGGTCAGCGAAGGTGCGGTCATGGCGGGCTTAAGCGGGTTCAAACGGACTTAAGCGGCCTTCGCGCCACGCACGAGGTCGAGCGCGGTGCGCGCGAGCCTTGCGCCGAGCGCGACGGCGAGCGCTTTCTCGTCGGCGGTGATGCCGTGCTGGCTGGCGTCGCCCGTGCGCGCATGATGCGATGCGCCGTAAGGCGTACCGCCGCTTTGCGTGGTAGTCAGGCGCGACTCGGTGTAAGGAATGCCGACGATCAGCATGCCGTGATGCAGGAGCGGCAGCATCATCGAGAGCAGCGTGGTTTCCTGGCCGCCGTGCAGGCTGCCGGTGGAGGTGAAGACACTCGCCGGCTTGCCCGCGAGCGCGCCGGACAGCCACTGCGGCGTGGTGCCGTCGAGGAAATATTTTAGCGGTGCGGCCATGTTGCCGAAGCGCGTGGGCGAACCGAGCGCAAGACCCGCGCATTCCTCCAGATCGCGCAGCTCGGCGTAAGGCGGGCCGTCGGCGGGAATGTCGGGCTGCGTGGCTTCGCAGACGGTGGAAACCGGCGGCACCGTGCGCACCCGCGCGGCCATGCCAGGAACGCTGTCGACGCCCTGGGCGATGGCGAGCGCAAGCTCGCGGGTCGCGCCGTGGCGGCTGTAGTAGAGCACGAGGATGTCGTTCATAAGGCTTTTTAGTGAACGGCTATTATAGGGATTAGCCTGTTTTTAGGGGCGCGCAGGGCAATAGCCTCACGCGGCCTCGCTTGGGAGAATGCGTTTGCGGCACGTTTTCATCGATCTCGCGGCAGTCAAGCGTCTCGCCGGTTTCGTCGCGCGGCGTCTTGGCGAGGATCGCGTCGCGCAGGTGGCGGGCAGTCTCACGTTCACGAGCGTACTGTCCGTCGTGCCGCTCGCAACCGTCGCGTTCGCGCTCTTCACCGCGTTTCCCATTTTCGGTTCGTTCCAGTCGTCGTTGCAGGACTTCCTTGCGGCGCATTTAATGCCGACGCAGATCAACACGCAGATCTTCAACTATCTGAACCAGTTTGCCGCGAAAGCGAAGGGCCTGACCACGGTCGGCCTCATTATCCTGTTCGTCACCTCGGTGATGACCATGATGACGATCGAATCGGCGCTCAACGTCATCTGGCGCGTGAAGAAGGCGCGCCCGTTCGCGCAACGCGTCATGGTCTATTGGGCCATCATCACACTCGGGCCTATTCTCTTCGGCTGCAGTCTGTCCATCTCGTCCTACGTGTTCGCGCATTCGATCGCGTTCGCGGGGTCGCACAATCTCATGCCGCCTATCGTCGAATGGGCGCTCACGGGCGTTTCGTTGCCGCTCACGGTGTTTGCCTTCACCATCATTTACGTGTTCATGCCGAACTGCAAGGTCGAATGGCGCGATGCCGTCATCGGCGGGCTGATTGCAGCGGTGGCGTTCGAACTGGGCAAGCGCGGCTTCGGCTACTACGTGCGGCGCATTCCCACTTATACCGCCGTGTATGGCGCGTTCGCCGCGCTGCCGGTGTTTCTGCTGTGGGTCTATCTCTGCTGGATGATCGCGCTCGTCGGAGCAATGGTGACGTCCGCGTTGCCGGCCATTCGCATCGGGCAATATCATCGGCGCGACTTTCCGGGCAGCGACTTGCTTTACGCGCTCGAAATACTCGCGCGACTCGTCGAATTGCGCGACGAAGGCAAGCCTGGCTACACGGCGATGGAACTCGCCAAGATGGCGCGTTGCGATCTGGATACCTCCACGCGCCTGATCACGCGGCTCGATGCGCTCGGCTGGATCGGCCGGCTCGAAGACTCGAAGATGCCGCGTTTCGTGTTGATCGCCAACCCGGCGCACATCACCATGACCATGCTGTTCGACCAGTTCGTGATCGACCGGGAGGAACTGGATTATCAATTGCGTCTCGATGCCACGCATCTCGATCGCACGGCGCTGATGGAAGCGCTCGAAAACGACAGGCTCGAAGCCACGCTCAACTCGCTCGTTGCGGCGCGCGCGGCTGCGCTCACGAACCCGCGCCTGCTCGAAACACCGCGTTCTTCCATGCCGCAACAACCGGCCTGAGCACACGGTTCAAAGCGAGATCCTGCCGATGCAGATGTCCTTGAACATTACCCAGTCGCCCATCAGGCTATAGACCGGATGGCGAAAGGTGGCAGGGCGGTTCTTTTCGAAAAAGAAGTGGCCGATCCACGCAAAGCCGTAGCCGCAGATCACGGCGGCCGGCAGCCAGAGCCAGTCGCCGGTGGCGATGGCCATGGCAATGCAGCCAATCACGCCGAGTGAGCCTAAAAAGTGCAGCCTGCGCGATGTCAGATTGCGATGCTCGTCCAGATAGTACGGATAGAACTCGGCGAAGTTCGCGAAGTGTTCTCCGTGTGTCGTCTGCGCCATGATCGCCTCCCGGTCGATGCGGTGCCTTCCACCTGACGAAAGCGCCAGCAAGATTCATTCTGCGACGGTGCGCGTGGTGGTGCAAGCGATGCAAGGCTTTGACGCGCGAGGCTTTAACTTCTTGCAAACCACGCGCTCACCGGTTTTTCCATGCACTTCGGTGCCAAGACAAACGACGCGTCCGGTTACCCGGCTATGTGCGCAAAATCGTCACTCGGACCTAAAGCACCTACCGCTTCCCCACACCCTTCGGCGCCAAACGAACGACGCGTCCGGTTACCCGGCTATGTGCGCAAAATCGTCACTCGGACCTAAAGCACCTACCGCTTCCCCACACCCTTTGGCGCCAAGACAAACGACGCGTCCGGTTACTCGGCTATCCGCGCAAAATCGTCACTCGGACCTAAAGCGCTTACCGCTTCCCCACACATTTCGGCGCCAAGACAAACGACGCGTCCGGTTCCTCGGCCAACAGCGCAGAATCGTCAATCGGTTCGAAAGCGCTTACCGTTCCCCCGCACACTTCAGCGCGAACGCAAACAACGTGTCCAGCACGGCATCCGGTTGCTCGGCCATCAGCGCATGACCGCCGTCCAGTTCGACCGCGCTCACCGTTGCGCCCGCACGCTTCATCGCGTCAACGAGCGGGCGGGAGGCGCGCGGCGGCGTCATTACATCGCGCTTGCCGCTCAGTATGAGTACCGGACACTGCACCGTTGCAGCGCGTTCGAGCGCATCCGCGTAACCGTTGCACGCGCTGAAATCGGTGTGAAAAAGCTGCGCCTCGCCTTGAGCGCTGATGCGTTCCATCAGGCGCTGGTTGACGCCTCGCAACCAGAATCCGGGCGCCGGAGCCGACGGTTTCGCGGCGATGGTCGAATGCGACCATTGGTTGACCATATCGATCGCTTCCGGCTCGTGTTCGCGCGCGGCATCGAGAAGCATGTCGGAGACGGCCATCGGTGCGGCCGTGCTGACGAGCGCCAGTCCATGCGCGCGGGCCGGATGGCGCGCGGCGGCATCGAGCGCGATCAGCGAACCCATGCTGTGCCCGACGAAAATGGCCTTGTCCGTATGGGCTGCATCGAGAAGGTGAATCGTCCAGTCGGCGAGCGCGGCGATGGTGCTCAACGCGGGCCCGGCGCTACGGCCATGCGCGGGCAGGTCGGGCGCGAGCACGCCGAAACCGTGATGCGCGAAGTAACGCGTCTGCAAGCCCCAAACGCTGTGATCGTGCTGCGCGCCGTGCAGGAAGACGATCGTTGGCCTGGCGGCATCGAACGGTTTGCCACCGGTGTAGGCATAGGCCGGGCGCCCGGCGATATCGAACATCATGCGCGGCTCCCAAGCTGCGCGGCGCGTGAGCCTTCGCTGCTTTTGCCGCTCTCTGCGCTTTCGGCCGCCTTTTGCGCTGCCTTGAGCCCGCGTTTGAGATCGTCGATGAGATCGTCCGCATCTTCCAGTCCGATAGACAAACGAATACGTCCCGGACCGATACCCGCCGCAGCGAGCGCCGCCGCGTCCATGCGAAAGTGCGTGGTCGAGGCGGGATGGATGACGAGCGAGCGCGCATCGCCGACATTGGCGAGATGCGAAAACAGCGTCAGCGACTCGATGAACTTGCGCGCCGCCGGCACGCCGCCACGCAGATCGAAGCTGAACACCGCGCCCGCACCGCGCGGCAGAAGCCTCTTGGCGAGCGCATGGTCGCGATGCGTCGGCAGTTCGGGATAAGCCACGCCTTCGACTGCCGGCGAACTCAGCAGGAATTCGATCACCTTGCGCGTATTAGCAACGTGCCTATCCATGCGTAACGGCAAGGTTTCGATGCCTTGAAGCAACTGCCACGCAGCCTGCGGATGCAGACACGCGCCGAAGTCGCGCAGCCCTTCGCGCCGCGCGCGCAACAGGAACGGCGCAACCGTGCTTTCCTCGGCGAAGACCATGCCATGAAAGCCGTCGTAAGGCTGGGTGAATTCGGGAAAGCGTCCGCTCGCCGCGAAGTCGAACGTGCCGCCATCCACCAGCACGCCGCCGATGGTCGTACCATGACCGCCCAAAAATTTGGTCGCGGAGTGGTAGACCAGGTCGGCGCCGTGTTCGAGCGGTCGCAGCAGGTAAGGCGTGGTGAAGGTGGAATCCACGAGCAGCGGCGCGCCGTGCTCATGCGCGATCTCCGCGACGCCCGCGATATCGAGCACGTCGAGTCCCGGATTGCCGAGCGTTTCGCCGAAGAAGAGGCGCGTTTCCGGAAGCGCCGCTTGACGCCACGCATCGAGATCGTGCGGCGCGACGAAGGTGGTCTCTATCCCGAAGCGCCGCAGCGTGTAGTGCAGCAGATTGTGCGAGCCACCATACAGCGCGCTCGATGCCACGACGTGCGAGCCCGCGCCCATCAGTGTGGCGATGGCCAGATGCAGCGCCGCCTGGCCGCTCGCCGTGCCGATTGCACCCGCGCCGCCTTCCAGCGCCGCCACGCGTTCCTCGAAAACCGCCACCGTCGGGTTCGAGATGCGGGAATAGACATGCCCCGAGCGCTCCATGTTGAAGAGCGCGGCGGCGTGATCGGTATCGCGGAAAGTGAACGACGTGGTCTGGTAGATCGGCGTGGCGCGCGCCCCGGTCACGGGGTCGGGCGCGGCGCCCGCGTGCAGCGCGAGCGTGTCGAAGCGGTTGGCGGGCATGGTTGGCGGCCTGTGTGGAGCAGGTCAGGAAAATAGCGGTCGATCATCGTAACATCCGCCTCGCGCGGGAAAACTTAGGGCGAACACGCGCGCATCGAATGGGAGATCGGCCCGCAAAGCCTTATCCGAATGGCCAGACAAGGCTGCTTTGCTTTCTTTTTGCGGGCCTTTCCGATAGCATCGAAACATGGTTTCAAGAACGTTCGGCAATTGAACAGGCATTTCGCGAGGAGACAGTCATGCGAGTCAGCGACATTCTGAAAGTAAAGGGCAACGCGCTATTCACGGTCACGCCCGACACGCCGCTCGCCGAAGCAATCGACGCCATGGCGGCGCATGACATCGGCTCGCTCGTCGTCATGGAATACGGCGATCTGGCCGGCATGCTTACCTTCCGCGAAATCATCGTCACCTTGCGCGACAACGGCGGCAGCGTCGGCACAACGAGCATCCGCAAGATCATGGACGACCATCCGCTCACCTGCACGCCGGAAACGGACGTCAACGAAGTGCGGCGCATGATGCTCGAGCATCACGTGCGTTACTTGCCGGTCATGGAGAATCGCGCGCTGATGGGCGTGATCTCGTTTTATGATGTCGCGCGCGCGGTCGTCGAGGAACAAGGCTTCGAGAATCGCATGCTGAAAGCGTATATACGCGACTGGCCTGAGCAACAGGAAGAAGCGCGCTGAGCACCTGCCCGATCCAACGCTTCGACGCTTCGCGTGACACCCCATGGAAGCGCGCCCCGGTGGCGCGCTTTTTTTCGTCCGGCTCGAACGCCTTTGCAGGCTTCGAGCTTCTTTTCCCGTGACATCCGCATTCGATCGCGCGGCGCCATCCAAGCCCGGTTCGCGATCAACTCCGGATCAATTTTTGTAGATAGCCATGAGTAGTGAAAATCCGTCGCGTGCCTCGTCGCGCGCATCCCGCGCCGCACGCCACGAAGAGAAAGGCCAGTTCGGTCTTTTGCGCGAACGCCGTTTCGCGCCGTTCTTCTGGACGCAGTTTCTAGGCGCGATGAACGACAACGTCTTCAAGGTCGGCTTCACGTCGCTCGTCACGTTTCAGGCGGCGCGCTTTTCCGGCGTCGATCCGGGCACGGCCGCGTTCCTCATTTCGGCCATCTTCATCGTGCCGTTCGTGCTGTTCTCCGCGACCTCAGGCCAGATCGCCGACAAATACGACAAGGCCACGCTCGCGCGCCTGGTCAAGAGCTTCGAGATTCTCGTCATGTTGATCGGCGGCGCGGGCTTCGTGCTCCACAGCGCGCCGCTTTTATACGTCTGCACATTTCTGATGGGCGTGCACTCCACGGTGTTCGGGCCGGTGAAGTATGCGTATCTGCCGCAGCATCTGGAGGCTTCCGAACTCGTCGGCGGCAACGGGCTCGTGGAAATGGGCACATTCGTCGCGATTCTCATCGGCACGATCGTCGGCGGGGCGGCGGCGGGTGCGGTCGAACACGGGGCGATGGTGCTCGCGGCGGCGTGTCTCGCGTTCGCGATCATCGGGCGCGTCGTATCGAGCTTCATTCCGAAGTCCAAGGCGTCGCAGCCGGATTTGCGCATCAACTGGAATCCGGTCTCGGAGACGTGGCGCAATCTCAAGCTCGCGAAAGCCGACCGTACCGTGTTCTTGAGCCTGCTCGGCATTTCATGGCTGTGGTTCGTCGGCGCGACTTTTCTCACGTCGTTCTTCAACTTCGCGAAGGACGTGCTCTCCGCGAACCCCGATGTCGTCACCATTCTCCTCGCGACGTTTTCGCTCGGCATCGGCACGGGTTCGCTCTTGTGCGAGAAGCTGTCGAAGCGGCGCGTCGAGATCGGACTGGTGCCGCTCGGGTCCATCGGCATCAGCGTGTTCGCCATCGATCTGTTCTTTGCCAGTCATCGGATTGCGCCGGCGGGGCATCTGCTCGGCGTTGCGGAGTTTCTGCTCGCGTTGCCGCACTGGCGCATTCTCGCGGACCTCTTTCTCCTTGCCATGTTCGGCGGCTTCTACAGCGTGCCGCTCTACGCGCTAATTCAGGCGCGCAGCCAGCCGACGCATCGGGCGCGCATCATCGCCGCGAACAATATCCTGAACTCGTTCTTCATGATTGTCTCGGCGTTGATGGCGCTCGGGCTCACGGCGCTCGGCGTCGGCATTCCCGGGCTCTTTCTCGCGACCGCGCTGCTCAACGTGGTTGTCGCCGTGTACATCTATTCGCTCGTGCCGGAGTTTTTGCTGCGCTTCATGGCCTGGGTGCTGGTGCATACGTTCTACCGCATTCGTCTCGTGGATGCCGAGCGCATTCCATCGCGCGGCGCGGCGGTGCTGGTGTGCAATCACGTCAGTTTCGTCGATGCCATCGTCATCATGGCCGAAAGTCCGCGCCCAATCCGCTTCGTGATGGATCACCGCATCTTTCGCTCGCCGGTGATCGGCTGGCTGTTCCGCCATGTGAAGGCGATTCCGATCGCGCCCGCGCACGAAGACGCGGAATTGCTCGAACGCGCATACCAGGAATGCGCCGAAGCGCTCGAAGAGGGCGAGCTCGTGTGCATCTTTCCCGAAGGCAAACTCACGCGTACGGGCGAGATCAATCCGTTCAGGCACGGCATTTCGCAGATCCTGCGGCGGCATCCGGCGCCGGTCGTGCCGGTCGCGCTGCGAGGCTTGTGGGGCAGCGTGTTTTCGCGTCATGAAGATGCGCGCTGGCCGCGGCCTATCCAACGCGGCGTCATGACCTGCCTGACGCTGGCGGTAGGCAAACCGATCGCGCCGGAAGAGGCGACGCCGGAACGTTTGCAGCAGATCGTGACGGCGTTGCGCGGGGCGCGGCGCTAGATGCCACTGGCATAATGTCGGTTTCCCCGGCACTTTTCTAAGGTCGACGCTCATGTCCGGCAATACCCTTGGCACGCTTTTCACCGTCACCAACTTCGGCGAGTCGCACGGACCGGCGATCGGCTGCGTGATCGACGGCTGCCCGCCCGGCATGGCCCTGACCGAGGCCGATATCCAGGTCGAACTGGACCGCCGCCGTCCCGGCACGTCGCGCCACGTGACGCAGCGCCAGGAAGCGGATCAGGTCGAGATTCTCTCGGGCGTGTTCGAAGGCGTGACCACCGGCACGCCCATCGCGCTGCTTATCCGCAATACGGATCAGCGCAGCAAGGACTACGGCAATATCGTCGAAACCTTCCGCCCCGGTCACGCCGATTACACCTACTGGCAGAAATACGGCGTGCGCGACTATCGCGGCGGTGGCCGTTCGTCGGCGCGTCTGACGGCGCCGACAGTCGCGGCAGGCGCGGTCGCGAAGAAATGGTTGCGCGAAAAGTTCGGCGTGGAAACGCGCGGCTACATGAGCGCGCTCGGCGAGATTCCCATTCCGTTCGTCGGCTGGGAACATGTGCGCGAGAACCCGTTCTTCGCGCCGAATGCCGACGTGGTGCCGCAGCTCGAAGCGTACATGGACAATTTGCGGCGCGACGGCGACTCGGTCGGCGCGCGCATCGAAGTGGTCGCGAGCGGCGTGCCGGTCGGCTTGGGCGAGCCGCTTTACGATCGACTCGATGCGGACATCGCCAAGGCGATGATGGGCCTGAATGCAGCGAAGGGCGTCGAGATCGGCGCGGGCTTCGCGAGCGTGGCGCAACGCGGTTCGCAGCATGGCGACGAGATGACGCCCGAAGGTTTCGCGACCAACAATGCGGGCGGCATTCTCGGCGGCATTTCGAGCGGGCAGGACATCACCGTGTCGATTGCGATCAAGCCGACATCGAGCATTCGCACGGCGCGTCAGTCGATCGACAAATCGGGCGCGCCCGCGACTGTCGAGACCTTCGGCCGTCACGATCCGTGCGTGGGGATCCGCGCGACGCCTATCGCCGAGGCGCTGCTTGCGCTCGTGCTAATGGACCACGCGCTGAGGCATCGTGCGCAGAACGGCGATGTCGTCGTCGGCACACCGAAGATTGCGGCGCATACGCCGGCTAGTTGATCGCGCTTTGATTGCGCTTTTCTGAACGGCAGGCTTGACCGCGCCGGCGTTATCCTCGCCGATAAAAGCACGGCGCCGGTTCAAGACCGGCGCCGTACGACAGCCGCGCCCACGCGCGGCCCACCATCTCACCCGATTACATATTCGGGTAATTCGGCCCGCCGCCGCCTTCAGGCGTCACCCACACGATATTCTGCGTTGGGTCCTTGATATCGCATGTCTTGCAATGCACGCAGTTTTGCGCGTTGATCTGCAGACGTTCGCCGCCATCGTCCGTCTTCACGAACTCGTACACCGCTGCCGGGCAATAACGTCCTTCCGGACCTGCATAGGTCCGCAAATTCACGTTCACCGGCACGCTCGGGTCTTTCAGCGTCAGATGCGCCGGCTGATTCTCTTCGTGATTCGTGTTCGAAATGAACACCGACGAAAGCCTGTCGAACGTCAGCTTGCCATCCGGCTTCGGATAAACGATCGGCTTGCTCTGCGACGCGGGCTTCAGCATCTCGTGATCCCAATGCTGATGATGCAGCGTCCACGGCACGTTGCCGCCCATGACCTTCTGTTCCAGCCCGACCATGAACGTGCCGAGGTACAGGCCCTTGCTCATCCACTGCTTGAAATTGCGCGCGCGATGCAGTTCGGTCTTGAGCCAGGAAGTATCGAAGGCTTCTGGATACGCGCTCAACTCGTCGCTCTGACGGCCCGCCTGCACCGCGTCGAAGGCGGCTTCGGCGGCCATCTTGCCGGACTTGATCGCCGCGTGGCTGCCCTTGATGCGCGATGCGTTCAAAAAGCCCGCGTCGTCGCCGGCCAGCGCGCCGCCCGGAAACACGAGCTTTGGCAACGACATCAGGCCGCCCGCGGTAATGGCGCGCGCGCCGTAGGAAATGCGCTTGCCGCCTTCGAGGAACGGGCGAATGGCCGGATGCGTCTTGTAGCGCTGAAACTCTTCGAACGGCGAAAGATACGGGTTTGAATAGCCGAGTCCGACCACAAAGCCCACCATCACCTGATTGTTGTCCATGTGATAAAGGAACGAGCCGCCGTACGTGTCGGGATCGAGCGGCCAGCCCGCCGTGTGGATAACGAGCCCCGGCTTGTGCTTGACGGGATCGATCTCCCACAATTCCTTGATGCCGATGCCATATACCTGCGGATCGGCATTCTGATTGAGCTTGAACTTGTCCATCAACTGACGGCCGAGATGCCCGCGCGCGCCTTCGCAGAATAACGTGTACTTCGCGTGCAATTCCATGCCGAGCTGGAAGTTCTCGGTCGGCTCGCCATCCTTGCCGATGCCCAGATTGCCGGTGACGACGCCTTTCACCGCGCCACTGTCGCTGTACAGCACTTCGGCGGCCGGAAAGCCCGGGAAGATCTCGACGCCCAGTTCCTCCGCCTGCGCGCCCAACCAGCGCGTGACGTTGGCGAGACTCACGACGTAGTTGCCGTGATTCTTGAAGTTGTCGGGAAGCAGCCAGTTCGGCACCTGCTTCGCGCTGTCCTGCGTGAGAAAGAGGAAGCGGTCTTCGGTCACTTCGACGTCGAGCGGTGCGTTTTTTTCCTTCCAGTCGGGGATGAGTTCGGACAGACCGCGCGGGTCCATGACCGCGCCCGACAAAATGTGCGCGCCGATCTCCGAACCTTTTTCCAGCACGCACACGCCGATTTCGACGCCTTTTTCCTGCGCAAGCTGCTTTAACCGGATAGCCGCCGACAAACCGGCTGGCCCGCCGCCGACGATGACGACGTCGTATTCCATCGATTCGCGGGGACCGTACTGCTCGATAAGGCTCGCCGGGGTCATCAATGCTCCTCTGTACCGTTAGAATGGCCTTTTAAGATCGCGTATTGTCAGCGAACGTCAGGCAGGCTGCAACCGACCTTGTCTGATCGAGTACGATCGTACTATTCTAGACGGCGCCGCGAAATCGGTGTCGATGCCACTAGCGGACTGGCGCATGCCGCGTGCCGCGTAAGGCCGAATCAACCGTAAAAGAAGGAAGCACAATGGGCCGTTCGATCAATCTGGAAGGCAAGGTCGCGCTGATTACCGGCGCGTCCAGTGGACTTGGAAAGCGTTTTGCGCAAGTACTGTCGCAAGCCGGCGCGAAAGTGGTGCTGGCGAGCCGCCGCACCGAGCGTCTCAAGGAATTGCGCGCGGAAATCGAGGCATCGGGTGGCGCGGCGCATGTCGTGTCGCTGGACGTGACCGACTATCAGAGCATCAAGTCCGCGGTCGCGCATGCGGAGACGGAAGCCGGTACCATCGACATCCTCGTGAATAATTCGGGTGTGTCGACCACGCAGAAGCTGACCGACGTCACGCCCTCCGACTACGAATACGTCTTCGGCACCAATGTGCGCGGCGCGTTTTTCGTGGCGCAGGAAGTGGCCAAGCGCATGATCATGCGCGGCAGCGGCGCGGCCAAGCCGGCGTATCGCATCATCAACGTGGCTTCGGTGGCGGGACTGCGCGTGTTTCCGCAGATCGGCCTCTACGCCATGAGTAAGGCGTCGGTCGTGCAGATGACCAAGGCCATGGCGCTCGAATGGGGCCGCCACGGCATCAATGTGAACGCCATCTGCCCGGGTTATATCGACACCGAAATCAATCACCATCACTGGAAAACCGAGCAAGGCCAGAAGCTCGTGTCGATGCTGCCGCGCCGCCGCGTGGGTTCGCCCGGCGACCTCGACGGCCTTCTGCTCTTACTCGCCGCCGACGAATCGCAGTTCATGAACGGCGCGGTCATCTCGGCGGACGACGGTTTTTCGCTCTGAGCGCGCGCGCTTTCTCGAACAGGCAAACATGAGCAACAACCCTTTTCACACCGTCTTCGAACTTTCCATGCCTATCCGTTGGGGTGACATGGACGCCTTCGGGCACGTCAACAACACCGTCTACTTCCGCTACATGGAGCAGGTGCGAATTTCGTGGTTCGAAGAGCTCGGCATCGTCGGATCGAACGCCGAGGGACAAGGGCCGGTGATCGTCAATGCGTCGATGGAATTCCTGCAGCAACTGCATTATCCGGGCAACGTGATCGGCCGCATGTCGGTCGGCAAGCCTGGACGCAGCAGCCTGGAAACGCACTTCGAGCTGTATCGCGACGACGCGCCCGGTGAGCTCTTTGCAAAGGGCGCGGCCAAGATCGTGTGGGTGGATTACAAGGCGGGCAAGTCCGTGCCGCTGCCGGACTTGCTTCGTCAGATCATCGAGACGGCTGCGCCCGCACTATGAGCGTGCGCGCTCAGTTGCCGAGCAGGCGCTGCAGCAACTCCGTCGCGTTGCCCGTATCGTATTTGCGCATGAGCCGCGCGCGGTAGATATCGACCGTGCGCGGGCTGATGTCGAGCACGCGGCCAATTTGTTTGCTCGTCTTGCCGGTCACGAGTTGCGCGGCGATCTCCCTTTCGCGCGGCGTCAGTTCTATGGCCACACGCCGCGTCGCGCTCAAATCCTCGAAAGTCCAGACGCCCGCCGCATGCGGTGCGTCGCGCTCCAGCGCGCGGCCGGTGACGTGGCACCAGAACATTTCCCCATCCGAGCGCTTCATGATGCGATCGTCGCTGTAGGTGCCTTGCGTGCTGATATGCGCGGCAATACGCTCGCCGATGCGCGCAAACTCGTCCGGACTCGGATAAAGCACCTGAAACGACTCGCCAATGAGCGCCGCGCGCTCGAAGCCGAACATGGCGCAGACTTGCTCGTTGCAGTCCTCGATGATGCGCTCGCGCGAAAGCACGAGGCCAACGGGCGCGAGATGAAACGCGGTTTGGTAGTCCAGTTCAGGCATGAGGAAAAGGTGCGCCCGTGCTTCGCTCCCGGACGGAACCAAAGGGCGCGGGCAAAGACTTATGTATTTTTGCGTATTGTGCCGGATGGATCGCTAAGCGTAATCTTTGCCCAAGTCTAAACGCCGCCCTGCATGCCACGGCGGCCAAGAAAAGCCGGTTTTCAGTCGGGTTCACAAAATGGAAGGGACAATCAGATGAACAAGGTCTATCCCAGCGCGAAGGCGGCGCTCGATGGCATCGTCAAGGACGGGCAGACATTCGCCGTCGGCGGTTTCGGGCTGTGCGGCATTCCCGAAGCGCTGATCGCGGCGTTGCGCGACTCGGGCGTGAAGGACATCACCTGCATCAGCAACAACGCGGGTGTCGACGGCTTCGGGCTCGGCCTCCTGCTCGAAACACGTCAGGTCAAGAAAATGATTTCGTCTTACGTGGGCGAAAACAAGGAATTCGAGCGGCAATATCTGGCCGGCGAACTCGAACTCGAATTCACGCCGCAAGGCACGCTCGCCGAAAAACTGCGCGCGGGCGGCGCGGGCATCCCGGCGTTCTTCACGAACACGGGCTACGGCACCGTGATCGCGGACGGCAAGGAAACGCGTCAGTTCGGCGAAAACCATTACGTGCTCGAGCATTCGCTGACAGCGGACGTCGGTATCGTGAAGGCATGGAAAGCCGACAAATCGGGCAATCTTATCTATCGCCGCACGGCGCGCAACTTCAATCCGATGTGCGCCATGGCCGGCAAGATCACCGTGGCCGAAGTGGAAGAGATCGTCGAAGTAGGCGAGCTCGACCCCGATCACATCCATACGCCGGGCATCTTCGTGCAGCGGCTCGTCCTGAATGCGCACCCTGAAAAGCGCATTGAGCAACGTATCGTCCGCGCGAAAGGAGAATGACCATGGCTTGGACTCGTGACCAGATGGCCGCGCGCGCGGCGAAGGAATTGCAGGACGGCTTCTATGTGAACCTCGGCATCGGCTTGCCGACGCTCGTTGCCAACCATGTGCCGGACGGCATGGAAGTATGGCTGCAATCGGAGAACGGCCTGCTCGGCATCGGCCCGTCGCCGACCGAAGAAGAAGTGGACGCCGATCTCATCAACGCCGGCAAGCAGACGGTGACCACGCTGCCGGGCTCGTCGATCTTTTCGTCGGCGGATTCATTCGCGATGATCCGCGGCGGCCACATCAACCTGGCGATTCTCGGCGCCATGCAGATCAGCAAGACGGGCGACCTCGCCAACTGGATGATTCCCGGCAAGATGATCAAGGGCATGGGCGGCGCGATGGACCTCGTAGCGGGCGTGAAGAAGGTCGTCGTGCTGATGGAACACGTCGCGAAGGGCGACCAGCACAAGATTCTCGAGGAATGCTCGCTGCCGCTGACGGGCGTGGGCGTGGTGGATCGCATCATCACGGACCTCGGCGTGATCGACGTGACCGAGAATGGTCTCAAGCTCGTCGAACTGGCCGATGGCGTCAGTGCCGAGGAGATTCAGCAAAAGACCGGCGCGCCGTTGGATGTCAGTGGCGTGAAGTAATCGGCTTGAAGTAAAGCGGCGTCTTTCGACGGGGAAAGGCGGGCGGGGCTGCGAGGCTTCGCCCGCTTTGTTTTTGATCACCGTGGTCAAGGGGTCGTCCGTTCGGCCGATGTTCAGTCGGTTTCGCGCGCGGCGCTTACAATCGATTCGACATCTTCCTGCGAGGAATACCCATGAGCACATCCATCGTCGTCGAAGCGCCGCATCCGGCGGCCGCCGTGCCGCGCCAGCGTTTCGTGCAGTGTGCGAGCCCGGCCGGCCTGCATCGCATGGCCTACACCGAATGGGGCGATCCGGCCAATCCGCGCGTGCTGATGTGCGTGCATGGCCTGACGCGCTCGGGCCGCGACTTCGACAAGGTGGCGCAGGCGCTCGCAAACGAGTATCGCGTGGTGTGTCCGGATGTCGTCGGGCGCGGTCTGTCGGACTGGCTCGCCGACCCGCGCCATTACGGCGTGCCGCAGTACGTCGCGGACATGGTGACGCTCATCGCGCGTCTGAACGTGGAAACGGTGGACTGGTTCGGCACCTCGATGGGCGGACTCATCGGCATGGCGCTCGGCGGCTTGCCGAATACGCCGATTCGCAAGATGCTCATCAACGACGTGGGACCGCATATCGAGCCCATCGCGCTCACGCGTATCGGCGAATATCTCGGCAAGCCCACGCGCTTCGCCTCGCTCGATGAAGGCGTGCGGCACGCCGCCGCGCTTGCGGCTTCGTTCGGCAATCTCACGGACGAGGAGTGGGCAAGCATCAATACGCCGCTTCTGCACGAGAAGGACGGCGCGTGGCGCTTTCGCTACGACCCGGACATCGCGAAGCCGTTCAAGGCGTCGACGCCCGAACAGAACGCGGCGGGTGAAGCGTACTTGTGGCATGCGCTGGCCTCGTTCAAGACGCCGGTGCTCGTCGTGAGAGGAGAGCATTCGGACTTGCTGTCGCGCGAGACGGTCAAGCGAATGGTGTCGAAAGGGCAGGCGGTCACGAGCGTCGAAGTGGCGGATACCGGACACGCGCCGGCCTTCCTCGCGGCGGACCAGATCGCCACCGCGCGCGCCTTCTTTCTCGGAAATGACGCGGGCGCGGCATAATATCGGGCTGAGCGCCCGGCGCTTTATCCCAATTTGCATCTTTATCGAACAGGAACGCATATGGCAGTTACTCGTCATCACGTCGGCGCACGGCTTTCGGAAATCGCCATCCACAACGGCACCGTGTATCTCGCGGGCCAGATCGCCGAGGACACCGACCAGGACATCACCGGCCAGACGCGCGAAGTGCTTGGCCATATCGACCGTCTGCTCGAAGAAGCGAACAGCGACAAGTCGCATCTGTTGTCGGTGCAAATCTACGTCTCCGACATGGCGCACTTCGCCGCTATGAACGCCGTGTGGGACTCGTGGGTCGCCGCGGGCAACACGCCGCCGCGCGCTACCGTCGAAGCGAAGCTCGCGAACCCCGCGTGCCTGGTAGAAGTCGTCGTCGTGGCGGCGCAGCGCTAAGCAGGTTCGCCGAAGAGCAGTCATTCGCGCATGACCGAGTCCGCCGTTATCGCCGACACCTTGCCGGAGCCATCCATCGACGATGCGCTCGCGTTCATCCGCGAGCACGCGAAGGATGCGCGCGTCTCGACGGGCGAACTGCTCACCGAGCACGCGGAAGGCACGGCGCGCATCATGCAGACGCTCAACGTCGACGCTCACGCGATCGCCGCTGCGGCGCTCTTCGTGTTGACGCCGCATCTGGACGACCCGGAGAAGGTCATCGAGGAGCGCTTCGGCGCGGAAGTGCAGCGGCTCGTCGGCGATGTGCGCAAGCTCTTGCGTCTCGGCTCCGTCAGTTCGCGCGCCACGCTCGCGGACTTGCCCGAGAACACGCGCGACGCACAGGCCGCGCGGCGCGCGCAAGTCGAATCATTGCGCAAGATGTTGCTTGCTTTCGCGCAGGATATTCGCGTGGTGCTGATTCGCCTCGCCTCGCGCCTGCAAACCTTGCGCTATCACGCGGCCAACAAGATCGATCCCTCGCCCGATGTGCCGCGCGAGACCATGGAAATCTACGCGCCGCTCGCGAACCGTCTCGGCATCTGGCAACTCAAGTGGGAGCTCGAAGACCTGTCGTTCCGCTTCGAGGACCCGGTCACGTACAAGCGCATCGCGAAGTTGCTCGACGAGAAGCGCGTGGAGCGCCAGTCCTATGTCACGGACGCCATCGCGCGGCTGCAAACTGAACTCGATACCGCGCAGATCAAGGCCGAAGTCAGCGGCCGGCCAAAGCACATCTACAGCATCTGGAAGAAGATGCGCGGCAAGCATCTCGATTTCTCCGAACTGAACGATGTGCGCGCGTTTCGCGTGATCGTCGGGGACATCAAGGACTGCTATACCGTGCTCGGCATCGTGCACAACTTGTGGCAGCCGGTGCCGCGCGAGTTCGACGACTACATCTCGCGGCCCAAGCCGAATGGCTACAAGTCGCTGCATACGGTCGTGATCGGCGACGACGGGCGCGCGTTCGAAGTGCAGATCCGTACCTACGAGATGCATCAGTTTGCCGAGTATGGCGTGGCGGCGCACTGGCGCTACAAGGAAGCGGGCACGCGCGGCTACGCGGGCCAGGTCACGGCAAGCGAGAAGTACGACGAGAAAATCGCTTTTCTGCGCCAGTTGCTTGCCTGGAAGGACGATGTCGAAGGCGAGCAGCCCGGTTGGCAGCAGTTGCGCGACGCCACCCTCGACGACGACCACATCTATGTGCTGACGCCCCAGGCGCGCGTGATCGCGTTGCCGCACGGCGCGACAGCGGTCGACTTCGCGTATCACCTGCATAGCGAGCTTGGGCATCGCTGTCGCGGCGCACGTGTCGATGGCGTCATGGTGCCGCTCAACACGCCGCTGCAGAACGGGCAGACGGTCGAGATCGTCGCGGTGAAGGAGGGCGGCCCGTCGCGCGACTGGCTCAATCCGCAGCTCGGCTATCTGCACAGCCCGCGCGCGCGGCAGAAGGTGCGCGCGTGGTTCAACACGATCGATGCGGCGGAGAACATCGCGGAAGGTCGCGCGATCGTCGAAAAGACGCTGCAGCGCGAAGGGAAGACCTCGGTCAATCTCGATCAGCTCGCGAGCAAGCTCGGCTTCAAGGCGCCCGAGGATCTGTACTCGGTCGTCGGCAAGGACGAATTCAGCCTGCGCAATATCGAACAGGCCTTGAGCGATACGCCGCCCCCCGAGCCCGAACTCGAGACGCCCGAGCAGTTCGAAAAGCGCAGCAGCGGACAGAGCGTGGCGCTCGGGGCATCGACGGGCGTGCTGGTCGTCGGCGTCGATGCGCTGCTCACGCAGCTCGCGCGTTGCTGCCGCCCGGCGCCGCCCGATCCTATCGCGGGGTTCGTCACGCGCGGCAAGGGCATGTCCATTCATCGGTCCGATTGCGCGACGTTCCAGCGCATGGCGCAGCGTTCGCCCGAGCGCGTGTTGCATACGACGTGGTCGGCGCAGGTGATGAACGGGCGCGGGTCGTCGGTGTATCCGGTGGATTTGTCGGTCGAGTCGGCGGATCGGCAGGGGCTGTTGCGCGACATCACTGAAGTCTTCGCGCGCGAGAAGATCAACGTGATAGGCGTGAAGACCCAAAGCCGGCGCAACGTGGCCTACATGCAGTTCACCGTGGAAGTGTCCAACGCGATGCAGATTCAACGTGCGTGCACCTTGCTCGGGGAAGTCGTGGGCGTGATCCGCGCGGCGCGCCGAGCCTGAACGCAAGCTACGGCCGGGAGCGTCACTGCGCGAAAAGTTGAACGGATCGACGAATAATTTTTCGATTCATCGCACAGATGCACTTGCCAAAAATCGAAACGCTCCATATAATCTCAGTTCTTTCAGGCTCGTAGCTCAGCTGGTTAGAGCACCACCTTGACATGGTGGGGGTCGTTGGTTCGAGTCCAATCGAGCCTACCAACGAAAACGAAGCCTCGGTCCGCCGAGTCTTCAATCCGCAAGAAGCGCACTGCGCACAAGGCGAAAAAATATGGCACGTCGAACGTTGACCGAAACAACTTCGGAGCGACGCTAGTCGAGGACCTAATTCGCCTTCTGCCAATCTGTTTGCGGTATGTGTGAAAAGTGAATGCGGCCCCTCGATAGCGGGGCCGCATTTTTTTTGTCTCTCGGGTTTTGCACGGTATCGAGCGGCATGTTTTAGTCGAACTCGCCTGGCGTGAGCTGGCGTCTTGGAGAACGAAATGGTTTCGGTACGTTTGCCTGATGGGTCGGTCCGTCAATACGACCACCCGGTGACCGTCGCGGAAGTCGCGGCATCGATCGGCGCGGGTCTCGCCAAGGCCGCGCTTGCCGGCAAGCTCAACGGCGAGCTCGTCGACACGTCGTTTGTCATCGACCAGGATTCGTCGCTCGCCATCGTCACGGACAAAGACCCGGAAGGCGTCGATGTCGTTCGTCACTCTGCCGCGCACTTGCTGGCCTACGCGGTCAAGGACTTGTTCCCCGAGGCGCAGGTGACCATCGGGCCGGTCATCGACAACGGCTTCTATTACGACTTCGCGTACAGCCGTCCCTTCACGCCCGAAGACCTCGAGAAGATCGAAAAGCGCATGCAGGACCTCGTCAAGAAAGACGAGCCTGTGTCGCGGCGCGTGGTGTCGCGCGACGAAGCGGTCGAGTACTTCAAGAGCATCGGCGAGAAGTACAAGGCGGAGATCATCGAATCAATCCCGGCTTCGGACGAAATCAAGCTCTATTCGCACGGCGGTTTCACCGACCTGTGCCGTGGTCCGCACGTGCCGTCCACCGGCAAGCTGAAGGTCTTCAAGCTCATGAAGGTCGCGGGCGCGTACTGGCGCGGCGACTCGAAGAACGAACAGTTGCAGCGTATCTACGGCACCGCCTGGACCAAAAAGGAAGACCAGGAAGCGTATCTCAACATGCTCGAAGAAGCGGAGAAGCGCGATCATCGCAAGCTCGGCAAGCAGCTCGACCTGTTCCATTTGCAGGACGAAGCGCCGGGCATGGTGTTCTGGCATCCGAAGGGCTGGTCGCTGTGGCAGCAGGTCGAGCAGTACATGCGCCGTCGGATTAATGAGGCCGGCTATCTCGAGATCAAGACCCCGATGGTCATGGACCGCTCGCTGTGGGAAGCGTCCGGTCATTGGCAGAACTATCGCGAGAACATGTTCACGACCGAGTCGGAGAAGCGCGACTACGCCATCAAGCCGATGAACTGCCCGGGCCACGTGCAGGTGTTCAATCACGGGCTGAGGTCGTATCGCGATCTGCCGCTGCGCTACGCGGAGTTCGGATCGTGCCATCGCAACGAGCCGTCGGGCGCGTTGCATGGTCTCATGCGCGTGCGCGGTTTCGTTCAGGACGACGCGCACATCTTCTGCACGGAAGATCAGTTCATCGCCGAATCTATCGCGTTCAATACGCTCGCGATGAGCGTGTACAAGGACTTCGGCTTCGATCACATCGACATCAAGTTGTCGCTGCGTCCGGAGCAGCGCGCCGGTACCGACGAAACCTGGGATCGCGCGGAGCAAGGCCTGCGTGACGCGCTGACCGCGTGCGGCCTGCAGTGGCAGGAACTCGCGGGCGAGGGCGCGTTTTATGGTCCGAAGATCGAGTACCACATCAAGGACGCGCTCGGCCGGTCCTGGCAATGCGGCACGCTGCAACTCGACATGGTGTTGCCGGAGCGTCTCGGCGCGGAGTACGTCGGCGAGGACAACAGCCGTCGCCGTCCGGTCATGCTTCACCGCGCGATCGTCGGGTCGATGGAGCGTTTCCTCGGCATCCTGATCGAGCACCATGCCGGTGCAATGCCGCCGTGGCTCGCGCCTGTGCAGGCAGTCGTGCTGAATATTGCCGAAAGTCAGGCCGAATATGCGGCTTCTCTGGCCCAATCGTTGCAAAAACAAGGGCTTAGAGTTGAGAGCGATTTGCGCAATGAGAAGATTAGCTATAAAATACGCGAGCACACGCTGCAAAAGGTTCCGTATTTGCTGGTCGTCGGAGACAAAGAGCGTGATGCACAAACCGTAGCCGTGCGTGCTCGTGGCGGTGTCGATCTGGGCGTGATGCCGGTCGACGCATTCCTCGAACGTCTGCAGCAGGAAGTGCGGGCGTTCAAGTAAGTCACTCGCAGCGCGGCTTGTTTTTTCATATTTAGAGGAAACGTAACATCGCTACTGATAAGTCGTCACATCGCATCAACGGTGAAATCACTGCGCCGGAAGTGCGCTTGGTCGGAGTGGACAACGAGCCGCTCGGAATCGTGAAACTGGCCGAGGCTTTCCGTCAATCGGAACAGCTCGACGTGGATCTGGTCGAAATCGCGCCGCAGGCTTCACCGCCTGTCTGCCGTTTGATGGATTACGGCAAGTTCAAGTACTCGGAAGCGAAGAAGCAGCACGAGGCGAAGCTCAAGCAGAAGATCGTGCAGGTGAAGGAAGTCAAATTCCGCCCCGGCACGGACGACGGTGATTACAACGTCAAGCTGCGTAACCTCACGCGCTTCCTCGAAGACGGCGACAAGACGAAAATCACGTTGCGTTTCCGCGGTCGGGAAATGGCGCACCAGGAAATCGGCATGCGCATGCTCGAACGTCTGAAGACGGATCTGGACGAATACGGCCAGGTCGAGCAAATGCCGAAGATGGAAGGGCGTCAGATGATCATGGTGCTTGCCCCGAAGAAAAAGGGTAAGTAACGAGCGTCGTAAAGCGTTGGATCGCGCGCCGTTGAAAAGCGTGAGCGCGGCATCGCAGGTGGTTTCAGGGCTAGCGTCACTTTGGTGACGCCGCTCATGAAAAGCGGTAGCCACAAAAGGCTGTCCGCACATAAGTGGAGCGTGGGTTTCGAAGGGCGGCAAGGGGTCCGATGTTTGTTTGACGGATCATCCGCACACCCATGACCATCTAATAAACTGGAGTAGTTTCATGCCGAAGATGAAGACCAAGAAGAGTGCTGCAAAGCGCTTCGTGGTGCGTCCGGGCGGTACCGTCAAGCGCGGTCAGGCCTTCAAGCGCCACATTCTTACCAAGAAAACCACCAAGAACAAACGCCATTTGCGTGGCACGACGGCCGTTCATGAGTCAAATCTGAACTCCGTCCGCGCAATGTTGCCGTTCGCTTAACCCTTAACCGACACTCATAGGAGCGCAACATGCCTCGAGTAAAACGTGGGGTTACCGCACGGGCCCGTCACAAGAAGATCATCCGTCTGGCCAAGGGTTACCGCGGCCGTCGCAATAACGTCTATCGCATCGCCAAGCAAGCGGTCATGCGCGCAGGGCAATACGCCTATCGCGATCGCCGCAACAAGAAGCGTGTGTTCCGCGCATTGTGGATCACGCGTATCAACGCGGCGGTGCGTCAGCACGACATGACGTACAGCGTGTTCATCAACGGCCTGAAGAAGGCTTCGATCGAACTCGACCGTAAGGTGCTGGCCGACATGGCTGTGTTCGACAAGGCTGCTTTTGCTGCGATCGTGAATCAGGTGAAAGCCGCCGTTGCAGCCTAATTGCGAAATTAGTACTGCGTGGTTCGCCTGAGCGTCGTCCGGTTGTTCGGGTGGCGCGAAGGTAGAAAACGGGGCTCTCACCGAGCCCCGTTTTTGTTGGTCGGACGGTTTTGCTTATCGCATGTGAGGCGTACGAACCAATCGTGCGCATAAGCCAAACCGTAATTCAGTTAGAACTTCGACGTTGAAAAGATGGGATCAATGGATCTGGACCAGATTGTCGCCGACGCAAAAAGCGCCTTTGAAGAAGCCTCCGACGCCGCCGCGCTCGAAAACGCGAAGGCCCGCTTTCTCGGCAAATCCGGCGCGCTGACCGAACTGCTGAAGGGTCTCGGCAAGCTCGATCCGGAGGCGAAGAAGACCGAAGGCGCGCGGATCAACGTGGCCAAGCAGCAAGTCGAAGCGGCGCTCAACGCGCGTCGTCAGGCGCTGGCCGACGCGCTCCTTAACCAGCGGCTCGCCGCCGAAGCTATCGACGTTACCTTGCCCGGACGCGGCGCGAGCACGGGCACGCTGCATCCGGTCATGCGCACGTGGGAGCGCGTGGAGCGTATCTTCGGCACGATCGGCTTCGATGTCGCGGACGGTCCCGAGATCGAAACCGACTGGTACAACTTCACGGCGCTCAATAGCCCTGAGAACCATCCGGCGCGCTCGATGCAGGACACCTTCTACGTCGACGGTAAAGATGCCGAAGGCCGCCCGCTGTTGCTGCGCACGCACACGAGCCCGATGCAAGTTCGCTACGCGCGCATGAACAAGCCGCCGATCAAGGTGATCGTGCCGGGCCGCACGTA
The DNA here is from genome assembly GCF_031451465.1 of Caballeronia sp. LZ003. Lineage (NCBI taxonomy): Bacteria > Pseudomonadati > Pseudomonadota > Betaproteobacteria > Burkholderiales > Burkholderiaceae > Caballeronia > Caballeronia sp. LZ003. The sequence goes on from NZ_JARUXJ010000001.1 coordinate 1,237,596, forward strand.
TCGCGTGGACAGCGACGCCACGCATTCGCCCATGTTCAACCAGGTCGAAGGCCTGTGGATCGAAGAGAACATCAGCTTTGCGGACCTGAAGGGCGTCTATACCGATTTCCTCAAGAAGTTTTTCGAGCGCGACGACATTCTCGTGCGCTTCCGCCCGTCGTATTTTCCGTTCACGGAGCCGTCGGCCGAGATCGACATGATGTTCGAACACGGCAAGAACGCGGGCAAGTGGCTGGAAATCTCCGGCTCGGGTCAAGTACATCCGACCGTCATCCGCAACATGGGGCTCGACCCGGAGCGCTATATCGGTTTTGCGTTCGGTAGCGGCCTCGAGCGTCTCGCCATGCTGCGTTACGGCGTGCAGGACTTGCGTCTGTTCTTCGAGAACGACCTGCGTTTTCTGCGCCAGTTCGCTTAAACGCCGCACGGCCCGCGGAGCCCGGTTTGGCAACAGCAACCGGGCGAGAGACACCACCTCATTCGAACGTAGACACACATGCAATTCCCAGAATCCTGGCTCCGAAGCTTCGTCGATCCCGCACTCACGACCGACGAACTTGCGCACGCACTCACGATGGCCGGTCTCGAAGTCGAAGACCTGCGGCCGGTCGCGCCGCCGACCAAGAAGATCGTCGTCGGACAAGTGCTGGAAGTGGCGAAGCATCCGGACGCCGACAAGCTCAACGTCTGTCAGGTCGATGCCGGCACGGGCGAGCAGTTGAACATCGTGTGCGGCGCGCCGAACGTGACGCCCGGTATCAAGGTGCCAGTCGCGCTGGTCGGCGCGGAGTTGCCGCCTGCCGAAGCCGGTGGCGCGCCTTTCGCGATCAAGCTCTCGAAGCTGCGCGGTGTCGAAAGTCAGGGCATGCTGTGCTCGGCGCGCGAGCTGAAGCTCTCGGAAGACCATAGCGGCTTGCTGATCCTTCCGGCCGATACGCCGATCGGACAAGACATTCGCGAAGCGCTCAATCTCGACGACACCGTCTTCGAGATCAAGCTCACGCCGAACAAGGCGGACTGCCTTTCGGTTTTTGGCGTCGCGCGCGAAACCGCCGCGATCACGGGCGCGACGTTGAAGTCGCTCGACATGCCGCCGGTCGAGGTCAAGCTCGACGAAAAGCTGCCAGTGAAGATCCTCGCGCCGGATCTGTGCGGCCGCTTTTCAGGTCGCGTGATTCGCGGTGTAAACGCGCGCGCGAAGACGCCGCAATGGATGGTCGAGCGCCTCGAACGCGCCGGTCAACGCAGCATCTCGGCGCTCGTCGATATCTCGAATTTCGTGATGCTTGAACTCGGCCGTCCCTCGCACGTGTTCGATCTCGACAAGATTCACGGCGGTATCGAAGTGCGTTGGGGCAAGAAGGGCGAATCGCTCAAGCTGCTCAACGGCAACACTGTCGAACTGGATGAAACCGTCGGCGTGATCGCGGACGGCGCGCAGGTCGAAAGCCTCGCGGGCATCATGGGCGGCGACAGCACGGCTGTCACGCTCGATACCACCAACATCTATCTCGAAGCCGCCTTCTGGTGGCCGGACGCCATTCGCGGCCGTGCGCGCAAATACAACTTCTCGACGGACGCCGCGCATCGCTTCGAACGCGGTGTCGATTACTCGACCACTGTCGAGCATATCGAACGCATTTCGCGACTGATCCTCGACATCTGCGGCGGCGAGGCCGGCCCGGTGGACGATCAGACCGTCAACGTGCCCGAGCGTCATCGGGTGACCATGCGCGTGTCGCGCGCGCACCGCATTATCGGCGTGGACATTAGCGTGGACGAGATCGCACAGATTTTCACGCGTCTGAATCTCGCTTTCGAGCGCGACGGCGATACCTTCAGCGTGACGCCGCCGGCTTATCGCTTCGATATCGAGATCGAGGAAGATCTGATCGAGGAAGTCGCGCGTATCTACGGTTTCGAGAAAATTCCCGCGCGCCCGCCGGTTGCTGCCAGCGAAATGCGGCGCACGAACGAAACGAAGCGCTCAATCCACACATTGCGTCATGCCGTGGCCGCGCGCGACTATTCGGAGACCGTGAACTTCAGTTTCGTCGATGCCGACTGGGAGAAGGATTTCGCCGGCAACGACAATCCGGTGAAGCTCATCAATCCGATCGCGAGTCAGCTTTCGGTCATGCGCACGACGCTGTTCGGCAGTCTGATCGACGTGCTGCGCTACAACCTCAACCGGCGCGCGGACCGTATTCGCTTGTTCGAAGCAGGGCGTGTGTTTTTGCGCGATGCATCGGTTACGGCGGGCGAATTGGCTGTCGAAGGTTTCGCGCAACCGAAGATGATCGGCGGTCTCGCCTACGGTCCCGCGCTAGACGAGCAATGGGGCGCGCCGTCGCGCAGCGTCGACTTCTTCGACGTGAAAAGCGACGTCGAAGCGCTGTTCGCTCCCGTCGTACCGCGCTTCGTGAAGGCGGAGCATCCGGCGCTGCATCCGGGACGCAGCGCGCGTGTTGAGGTGGCGGGCCGGGCGGTGGGCTGGATCGGCGAACTGCATCCGCGCTGGCAGCAAAAGTACGACCTGCCGCATGCGCCGATCCTCTTCGAAATCGAAGCGGACGCGTTGATGGATCGCGCGCTGCCGGCGCCTTCGGAAGTGTCGAAATTCCCGCCCGTGCGGCGTGATATCGCCGTCGTCGTGGATCAGAAAGTACCGCTCCAGGCGTTGCTCGACGAGCTTGAAAATGCCCGTTCCGAACCTGCCTGCAAGCACGTCACAAGGGTTGCGCTTTTCGACGAATTTCGTCCAAAATCAAATACTTCCGGTGGGTTGGCGGAGCACGAGAAAAGTCTTGCCTTCCGTGTTACGTTGCAAGATACTGGCGGCACGCTTCAGGATGAAACGGTCGATACGGCTATCAAAACGCTGGTGGATCGCCTGGCTCGAGTACACGGCGCGCGGTTGCGCGGATAGCCTGCGGTTGGGCATGTAGTTGGCCTGCAGTTGGCTTAGTCCGTCTTCATCGTCGTCCGCCGTTTTACCGATATGAACCAAATGAACTCGAGTGATTTCGAAGCCCTTCTTTCGGCGCAGCGTAGCGCCATGACCCGAGATATCCCGACTTCGGGCGCCGTGTCCAATGACACGCCCACGCTCACGAAAGCCGAACTGGCCGAGATGCTGTTCGACCACGTCGGCTTGAACAAGCGCGAAGCGAAAGACATGGTCGAAGCCTTCTTCGAAGTCATTCGCGACGCGCTCGAAAGCGGCGATAGCGTCAAACTCTCCGGCTTTGGCAACTTCCAGTTGCGCGACAAGCCGCAGCGTCCGGGACGCAATCCGAAGACTGGCGAAGCCATTCCTATCGCGGCACGGCGTGTCGTCACATTTCATGCAAGTCAGAAGTTGAAGGCGCTGGTGGAAACGGGAGCGGAGTCAGGTCTCACGCGTTGAATTCGCTCATGCGCTGAACATCGCGCGAATCGCTTTTGCTTGCCGTGCTTCATCGACATCACTCACCAAGATGGTTGATCGACGATGGAAAAAGTCGTCTTGCCTCCGATCCCGGCCAAGCGTTATTTCACGATTGGCGAAGTCAGCGAGCTGTGCGGTGTCAAGCCGCACGTGCTGCGCTATTGGGAGCAGGAGTTTACGCAGCTGAGGCCGGTCAAGCGGCGCGGCAATCGGCGCTACTATCAGCATCATGAAGTGCTGCTGATCCGGCGGATTCGCGAACTGCTATACGAGCAGGGATTCACCATCAACGGCGCGCGTAATCGGCTTGATTCGCAAGGCCGCCCGATCAGCGATGACGCCGAAGCCGAAGATATCGAGGGCGTAGCGGCTGCGCCTTCAGCGGGCGTCGATGTCGATCAGTTGCGCAAGGAGATCACGCAGGTGATCGATTTGCTCGGTGGCTGAATGCCGCTTGTCTTGTAGGAATGACCAATGCCGCGACGGACTCGCGGCATTTTTTTGGTCTGGGTGCATTGCGTTCCGAGTGCGACTGCGCGAAGAACATGGGCTGTATGGTGCCGGTCTACCCGCACAATGGCGAATCACAAAGCATGGGTTGGATCTATCAGCCGACGGTCAGGTTCGCGCTTGGCGCCTCTACACCAACCGACCAGTACACAAGGCTCGGCCCCATACCCATAGGCGGATAGATACGCCAGTCATCAGGTCCGTGATGGAAGAAGTACAGCGCAAAGCGCCCGCCATTCTTGTATGCGCTCACACATACATAGCGGCTCCCGCCCAGATAGATGCGGCCGAACCGTGTAACGCGCGCGGATGACACCGAAACGAACCATCTTGCGACTTCGAGACGCAAGCTGGAAGTTCGGGCTGACAGCGGTTGCCTTTGAACGACAGGCGCGAGAGCAAGCGAAGGCATCAGGCGGCGTTCCTTATACGTCACTTTAAGATTAGAGCTTAAGGGCCTGAGTTACAAGTGGTTTTTGTGCCTTTTAAGTCTGAGTAAAAGCGGGCAATTGCTTTAGGGAGACGATACTCTCTCGTTTCTGATCTGCAGTGAAAACCGATGAATCAATCGCTTCGAACAAACTACAGACGGTTTCGGCGAGCATACCGCAAACGTTTGCTTTGCGAACTACTTTTCAGCGTGCAAAGTCATGCGCATTGAGAAAGCAGCGACTAGCTTTCACGTGCTGTTAAGCAAGCGGTGCCATAGCGCTTTGGAAAGCTCGATTAGGACGACAGTATTGCCAAATGCGTCGACTGTTCTTCGTTATCCATACGCCGCAGAAATCGCGATGCATCGACCGGACAAAATAGCGCTTCTGTGCGGACTAACGGCGGATGAGTCCGTCGAGCTTCTAACCGCCGGTTCGGTGCCTTGCATTTTTATGCGGTGAGCGGGTCGCTGAGCGTCGCGTAAAAATCGCGTTAAGGCAGGCACGGCCAATCATCGCGAACGCCGCGAGTCAGTGTTTTTTGCATTGGATGTAGCGCGTAAATTTATCTGAACGTTTTAGCGCGCGCATTTTCGCGTATGAACTTCGGCATGGCGACTGCCGCCCATTTTTCTGCACACGTGCGGGAGAGCACGGTCAGAAGAGGATAAGCAACTCTCGGATTTCGCACGACGAGTCGGCCCATCTCGAGCAGCACGGCAATTCTCTGGCGGCGATGCATTCGTAAAGTCCAGGATGTGCGACGGTGGTCCTTGCCCGACGGTCGATTGACGAAGGACGGTATTCGCTGAGCAAGAGGCTTCATCACTACAGGCGCCTGGCGCCGAGTGACCATTGCATTACGACAACGCTTGCAATCGCTAGATCAGCTCTGTTGAGCAAGACGGCACTGTCGACTGACCACCTGATGTGCGGCGTCGATAGCTTCCAGGAACTGTTGCATGCCTGCCTGACGTGCCTCGCCATTGGCGATGAATTGCAAGGCTTCAAGAGCATCCACTTGCAGCAGATGGCCGGACGTGTTCGCCAGGTCTTTGATTTCAGCGTGCTTGCGTTCTAGTTCCTCAAGCACGGCCTTGGGCCAAGGCCGTTCAGGATCAGTCTGATACATGACTCGGAACACAACGCCCGAAAGCTCGGCGAGCGTTCCGAGCACTTCACGATAGACATGTGCGAGTGCATCCGCTGTCACCTCCGGCTTCTTGTCTCGACGCCCGAGATAGTGGAGGCTGGCGGTGGCACCGCGGACGACAACTGAGAGAATGGCTGACACGGCACGCCCCGATTTTTTATTTAATGATCATGATCGGAATATGAGGCAGTCTGGTTAGAAGTTGAGTGCGCCACTTAACGAAACGCCGCAATCAGCGTCAGGTCTGTCGAAAGTTTGGCGTGATTTGCATGACACTCGCGTGCCTCGCAGTCTTTTAGGTGGCGATCAAGGTGCAACGGCAAACACTGCGTGTGCCTAACAATCGTGGCCGCTCGAACTGATCCGATGATTTGTCGATAGATTGCGCGAAGAAGCGGTTGTCCGCATCGAAGCATGGGTCAAATGATTTTTGGCATTAGGATCTGCTCGGCGATAACGGGCAAGGCGTTTCCGCACAAGAGAGTACAGCTAGGATCGGCAAAGCGTCGATGCCGCAAGCGGAGCCGGTATCGGACACGCCTACAGGAGTTTGTAGAGAGGGTAGTGCGGCTTCATCACCCGTGGTCCTTTAGAGACGCATTCCTCATCGTTGAACGAGAAGCGAATGAACAAGACGCCAAACGAATTCGCCATCCCTCAAACCGAATTCTCAAACAGCATCAGAAAATCATTTATATCTGTGCTCTTCATCAAGAGCGGATTCAACGTCTCCGGATTGTGTTCCCACCAACGTGAGTCGAGTAATCGGGCTATCACGTCTGGCTCGAAGCGATAACGCAGAACGCGCTGCGGATTACCGACGACTATCGCGTAAGCAGGAACATCTTTGCTGATCGTGGCGCCCGCCCCGATGATCGCTCCGGTGTGGATCGTAACGCCTGAAACGATGGTGGTGTTTGCGCCGACCCAGACATCGTTGCCAATGACGACGTCTCCCTTCCATCTATTGGAAGCATTTATTTGATGCAGCGTCGTGTTCGTAGACAACGAAAGCTTCGGATGCTCGCCGCCTAACACGAATGTTGCTCCCTGAGCAATTGAGCAGTAATTCCCAACCTCAAATGCACACGGAGCCCCCCAGTAATAAACGGTTGGTCGGTTTATATGACTGTGGTTACCGACCGCGACTCTGATTTCCTGAACTGGGAAAAAGAACCGTCCGTCAGTCACTTCCGGTGGCGGTAACGGAACCTCGACTGCCGGTTGCGGGGCCTTTCTCGAAAAAAATTTAGATAGCGGCTTCATGCTTCATCACCTGTCTCGCGCGCTGGGGCCGTTGTGAAAGTCGTCGTTGTCAAGCCGATTAGCCGGACGGCGCTGTGCACACGAATCCTTCGTATCCACACTGTTGGCCCGTGCTACAAGACACTTGAGCTTGGCTCGTGGCGCTACCACGAGCCGCCATCACGCAGGCAGGCATGATAGCAAGCGGGGCGAAATGACTTTGGATTCGTTGATGTGTGAGACAGAGCCGATCTTCCTCTCGCCATGACGAAGCCCGCTGCAAAGCGTGAACGGTTTCTCGCTATTGCGGGCGAAAGTATCTGACGGTCGGTGGCGCACAAAACGATGCTGCGGAAGCGGCGCGGCGGAAGGTAAAGAGGCGTCTCACGCCTGGCTGGACGCGGAAGTGCGCAGGCATCCGACTATGAAACCGCTCATCCCGCTGCTAGTTATCAAATATGAGTTCTTCGAGGTTGATGGCTATCAGCCAGCTCGGGGGAGACTACGAACGCAGCGACTTGCTGATCTTCCGTCGCCCAACACAACGACTAGCCTTAAAGTTCGGAGGCCCGGGCCAGTGCAAGCGTGTCGATGTACTCGCGAATGCTCGCGACTTTGCCATTGCGAACGATGATGGCAAAGATCCAGTGGTCTTCGAAGGTCTTGTTCGTGGCTTTGATTCGGCCCGTCGCGAAGCCGACGACCAGAACCCGGTCACCCTGAGCAACGAATTCGGGCGGGGCGGGGTAGGACGTATCCACCATCTCGGACGCCTTCTGCAACAGGTTCGCCAAGTCCGCGTGTCCACGGTGGGTGCCGGCCAGCGCCCACTCGCCCGGAACGATCCACTCGATGTCTTCTGCGGAAATGGCCAGCAAAGCTTGCTTATCGCCGCTGCCCAGCGCGGCAAAAAAATCCTTCACGACCTGGACGTTCGCTTGTGTGCTCATCGGTATCTCTCCACGTTTGTGACACAAGCCCGCAACAGGAACAGGTCGCGCTCTTACGTCGGACGGCCGCTGCTCCATCGATGTGCCGCGCGGTTTGCAGTCCAACACGCGGCACTTAGGACCCACGCTTTCCGCCGTCGACCAACAAGCCCACTGAAGGGGCCCTGCGAACGACGTTAGCCAGAGCCGCCACAGCACATCAAAGTTGCGCCAAGCCGCCATCGACGGCCACCTCGCTGGCGGTCATGAAGCTGCTGTCCGACGACGCGAGAAAGGCAGCCACCGCTCCGATCTCGGCCGGATCGGCCATGCGCTGAAGCGGAGTCATCGAGGCGAAAATCTTCTGGCCTTCCTCGCCCAGCGCTTCCTTCGCGAGTTCGGTTGCCGTCGCCCCGGGTGACAACACGTTCACACGGATGCCGGTGCCTTTCAGGTCCTCCGCCCACGTTCGCGCGAGGTTGCGCACGGCCGCCTTGCTCGCGCTGTAGGCGCTCATTCCAGGAGCGCCCGTAGTGCCGGCGCTCGATCCGGTCAGGATGATCGAACCGCCATCGCGCATCAGCGGCAACGCCTTCTGGACCGTGAAGATCGAACCCTTCACATTGGTGTCGAAGGCTTCATCGATATGCTCGGCGGTGATCTTGCCGAGCGCTAGCTGGCTTCCCGCGCCGGCATTCGCAAAGACGATATCGAGGGTCCCGCGCTCGTCCTTCACCGCTGCATAAAGTCGGTCGAGGTCGGCCTCATCCGAGACCGAGCCCTTTACCGCACGGGCATTGGGCCCGAGGTCGGCCACGGCATCGTCGAGTGCGTCTTGCCGACGGCCGAAGATGAAGACGAAAGCGCCTTCCTCGATGAAGCGCTTCGCTGCCGCGCGGCCAATGCCCGTGGCGCCACCGGTGATGACAGCCGTCTTTCCGTTAAGTCTGGTCATGTCGTGCATCCTTCTTTCAAGTTGTACGGAAGCAGGAATCGCTTGCTTGAAACAAGTATGCAGTTGGACTAACCTAAGAACAAGTATGCACCTTTTGGTAACCACGAAATGACCGACTGTTCTCCGACCTGCGGTGGCCGCTACTCTTACGGGCTAGCCGCGACCCTCAGCATCATCGCGGGCAAATGGAAGCCACTGATTTTGTACTTCCTGCTCGACGGCCCGAAGCGCTACGGCGAACTCAAGCGCAATGTCCACGGCGTCAGCGCCAAGGTGCTGATCCAGCAATTGAAGGAACTCGAAGCCGATCGCGTCCTCGCGCGGACCGACTATCAGGAGGTGCCACCGCGCGTGGACTACACGCTGACGCCGCTCGGTCGAAGCCTGGCCGACAAGATCGTCCCGCTGTGCACTTGGGGAACCGAGAATATGGCCGAAATGGTGAACATGCTCGCTGAGCGCGACAGGTTGAAATAGAAGACAGCCGACATCCACGTTCAACGCGCTATCAAAACGTGCCCGCGCTGTTTTCGCCACTCAAAGAGCAGGGAAGTAGTGGCCATTGTCGAGGTCCTCGATCAGGCCGGGCTGGGCAGGCTTCCAGCCGAGAGCCTGACGCGTGATGAGATTGGACGCCGGAAGGTCCAGCGTGACCAGGTTTGTCAGGAAGCCAAAGTATCCCGGCAGCATCAGCACATCGATGGGAATGCTCACGGCCGGCAGGCCCAGGCGGCTGCCGATGGCCTCGGCGATCTCGCGCAAAGCGACGCCCTCGCCCTCGATGCCGTGCCAACTTTTGCCAGCCGGACCTTTCTCCAGCGCGAGACGGAACAAGGTGGCGAGGTCGCGGCCATGCACGGCCGGCCACAAGTTTGCGCCGTCTCCCGGATAACCGATGACGCCCTTGTCCTTTGCGAGCGCAATCAGCAACGGGAGGAAGCCTGCATCGCTCGTGCTGTGCGCGATGGGAGGAATCCGCACGACCGAAGACCGCACGCCCCGCTGCGCGAGTGCGATCACGGCGAGCTCCACGACGTTACGAACTCGCAGCGTTCCTTTGTATGCATCGCCGGCCGGAAGGGCAGGGTCATCCTCGCTGACGGGCCGGCCGAGGCTTTCCCATCCGGCTGAGCCGATGCTCGCCGACACGACCAGCGGCTTGCCGGTTCCGGCCAGTGCGTCGCCATACGCAAGCATGATCCGGAGTTCCGCGGCGGCCACGGCATCGAGCCCGCCAGAGGGAAGCAGGTCTTGTCTATGCGCGACATGGATGACACCGTCTGACTCCGACGCCGCGGCCTTGAGTTCATCGAGATCGGAGATATCGCCGCGACGCACCTTTGCGCCGAGCGCGGACACCGCCGCCGCTGATTTGTCCGACCTGGCGAGGCCGGTTACCTCGTGGCCGGCGGCGATGAGCTCGGGAATGATGTACGAACCGATATGGCCGGTCCCGCCCGTGACGAAAACGTGCATGTTATTGCTCCCTACAGAAGATGTGATGCGAGATGTCGTGGCGCGGGTGCAATCAGCCGAACAGGCTGACGCCGATTGAGAAGTTGGCGTGCTTGACGGAGTGAGTGAGAAGTCCCAGCGACAGCAGGCTGACGTGCTCCAGCGTCTTCGCCATGAGCAGCGGCCCGGTATCCATCGGGCGCAGTCCGAGGCTCGCGACGAATGCCAAGACGCGTGCTTTCGCCTGTGCATCGTCCCCGGCGATGAACACGTCCAACAGGCGGCCCTCTACTGGATCGGCAGCCAGGACGTGAGAAAACAGGGTGTTGAACGCCTTGACGATTTTCGCGTCGGTAGGCGCGGCCTTGGCGATCTCCCGCGCGCCGAAGCTGTCGCCCGGAGTCACGAAGCTCACGTGATCGGAGGCGATGGGATTGGTGATGTCCACGAGAACCTTGCCTGCAAGCTCGTTCCCGTATTGCTTCACCACGTCGAGAACGGCTGGGTAGGGAAGCGCCAGGATGACCATGTCCCCGGCCGGGGCGACGCCGAACATCCCTGTCGTCGCGTTGGCTCCAAATTTTTCGGCAAGCGCCCGCGCCTTGGCAGCGTCGCGGCTAATTACCTCGACTGTGTGTCCCGCCTTGGCGGCAAGGCCGCCGATCGCTGCGGCCATGCCGCCTGTGCCAATGATGCTGATCGTGCTCATGCAGTCTCCTGGTGAGTTGGGTGGTGCTCGTAACCACTAGCGACCATCCTATTCACATAACTTGCAAAAAACAAGTAAAAGAGGAAATTTACTTGCTTCATGCAAGCGATGTTAATATTTGGCCATGAAGACGACATCCAAAGAAGACCTTCGATCCCATTGCGCGGTGAACTACGGCGTGGAGATCTTTGGCGACCGGTGGTCGCTCTTGATCATTCGCGACATCGTCTTTGTTGGCAAGAAGACGTATGGCGAGTTTCTGAGATCGGAAGAGGGAATCGCGACCAATGTCCTTGCGTCCCGCCTTGCGTTTCTTGAGGAACAAGGAATTCTCTCGAGGGCGCCCAGCCCCGACGATGGGCGCCGTGACTTCTACACGCTGACCGAGAAGGGCTTGGACCTCATCCCTGTCGTGCTGAACATCGTCCTATGGAGCGCGAAGTACGATTCAAAGTCGTACGTACGGCGAAGTAAGGCTTTCATTGCCCGATTAAGGCAAAGTCCCCTACTGGTGAGCGAAGAGGTGAAGACGCTGGTTCGGAATGGCGGATGTATGTTTCCGGAGAGCAAGGAATAGACAGGGCGGCAGGCATACCGTGCTACGTCCATAAACGATGCGCGCATGGCTAGCCGAGAGGTGCGGCGAATAGCGGCCCGATGTCGAGAACGGTTCTGAAGACAGTGACTGAGGTTCAGCGGCCTGAGCGGGCGAAAAATCGCGCCGGCTTCAGTTCCATTCCGTACGCGATCTAAGACATTCGGGCGAAAGCAATAACGGATGCAGAGAAAGCGCGACCACTACATCGACGTCCTTCAGTCCGCCGTAGCACATGCCACGCGCGCGCAGGACGGAGATGACGATTCAGCCGCGCAGGACGCCTATTTTGACTGTACGCAGTGCGCTTCGGCGGCGTTCTTTTGGAAGCCGTCAGAATCGCTTCTTCCGCCATGGACATACAAATGAGAAAGCCCGCGTAATCGAAAGATTACGTGGGCTTAATTTGGTCGGGGCGAGAGGATTTGAACCTCCGACCACCTGCACCCCATGCGGGAACTCACTCGCCGCAAAGGCTCTGAATTAAAGGCCGCGATCATACCACGCCTAACAGATGCTCAAAGATTAATCGGCTTGAAACCCGCATGCAGCCTAGTTCCCTGTTTCCGTATTAGGCGCATTCCAAGGCAGTGCGACGTCCATTTCCGAGCGTTCGGCGATGACCTCCTTAATGTAGATTTCGCTCGTTCGGCCGCTGGTATGCGCGAGCCGCGTCTGGATCTGCTTCTTGTCCTTGCCCTGGCGCGCCGCGTCTGTCGCGCCGAGCGCGCGCAGGTCCTTGAACACGACGTCGTCTGTGATCTGGGCGCGCTCCTTCGCGCGGCGCCACATCGAGTGCAGGCCGGTCTTCGTGTACGGCGTGCCCTTCGTCGACGGGAAGAGGTAGGGGCTGATGATCTTGTACTTCCGCTTGATCCCCTTCGCGCGCTCGATCACCGCGTCGATGGACGGCGTGATCGCGATGTCCACCATCTTCCCGCTCGACTTCGCCGTCTTCGTGGGTTTGAACCGGATAGCGCCGCCTTCGATCTGCGCGTCGCGGAGCATGCGCACGTCGATCGCGCGCTGCCAGCACAGATAGGCCATGTCGACGATGCACTGGAACATCGGCCCGGACTCGGTCGGCAGACCATCCTTTCTGGTCAGCGCGGCTTCGCGGATCTTCGCGATGACGTCGTGCGTCGGCAAAACCTCGCGCCGCTGCGTTTCATAGTCGGACAGGTCCAGCTGGTCGCACGGGTTGTCGTCGCGCAGGCCCATCTCGCTGATCGCCATCTTGAACATCTTGCGCAGCACGTTCACGTACTTCTGCGCCGTGTTGTGCTTCTCCGCGAAGTACTTCCTGAGGAACACGGTGATCGTCCTGGCCTTCACGTCGGCGACGGTGAACTCCTCGAACTTCTCGGCGATGAAGTCGGCCATGCGCTCGTATTCCTTGCGCACGGCGGGCGTGTAGCGCGCCAGCTTGCGCTGCTTCCATTCCTCGCACAGGTTCGGCATCGTTCCGCTGACGAGCTTCTTCTCCTTCATGAGGAAACCGAGGCGCTCGTACATGACCGCTTCGCCTTCCTCGAATCCGCACAGGCGAATCCAGCGTTGCTCCTTCTGCGTCCACGGGTTCCGCATCGGCTCCGGCGCGAAGAAATAGAACGCGCCGTGATTGACGATGACGCGGCGGGGCAGACCGCGGTGATGTTTTCTTCTGCGGTTCATTTGACGCGTGGCTCGCGCCGGATCGTTGCGGTGGGGATCTGCGCCGGCGCGATGCAGTGCATGCGCATGACGAGCACGGAGTTGTCGGGGCGGCGGCGCGCGGGGATGCCCAGCGACTTGAGCATCTCCATCTGCTTCGAGGGGCGCTTATAGCCCGTGATGCGCGCGAGCTCGTCCTCCGTCAGTTCAAGCGGCGATTCAAGTACTGCTGCCATCGTTGCTCTCCCCCTGAGCGATATGGGGCGGGATTTGGCTTGCCAAAAAGTGAATCTCGGCCCGAGCCTCGCACTTCAAGGCTTCGCGCTTCGCTTTCAGCGCCTCAGCCTTTGCTGCCTTTTTGGCAGCGCGTTGCTCAATTGTCATCGCCTTGCGCGGCATGATCGAATCCTCGACTTCCTAA
>NZ_JARUXJ010000001.1:1343244-1372952 GCF_031451465.1 Caballeronia sp. LZ003
CGCAATGAACCAGTTTGCCATCCTGTTTGGAGAGCGTTTTACCAACGCACGCGGGTGACTCCGCTAACCGCCTCGCACACAAAAATGCGGACAGGTTCGGTGGCATGCAAAAGACCGTATGCCATCCGAAGGCCTGCAGGACGCAAGACGCAAAGCCTTAGAACCGCGAGCGCAGCAAGCGAAGCATGCAGAGGACTGTATGCCGGCCGACTGCATCTAAAGGACCAAATGCCGGATGCCAGCGGGCGGCATGCAAACACCGCATGCCAACCGAAGGCATGCAAAACGCGAGATGCAAAGCGTCGAAACCGCGAGCGAAGCAATCGAAGCAATCGAAGCATGCAAAAGACCATACGCCTTCGGATGGCATGCAAAAGACCGCATCCCATCCGAAGGCATGCAAGATGCAAGATGCAAGATGCAAAGCCTTAGAACCGCAGCAAGCCAGAAGCAGCAAGGAGAACCGCAATGCGCATCAAACTGATCAACCCCAACACCACCCAGCGCATGACCGACGCCATGGGCCGCTGCGCCCGCGAAGTCGCCGCGCCCGGCACGGAGATCATCGCGGTAAGTCCGACGATGGGCCCGCCTTCCATCGAAGGCTATTACGACGAAGCCGTCGCCTCGCTCGGACTTTTCGCCGAAGTGGAAGCGGGTGAGCGGCAGGGTATCGACGGCTATGTGATCGCCTGCTTCGGCGACCCCGCGCTGTATGCAGCACGCGAACTTGCGCGCGGCCCGGTGATCGGTATCGCGGAAGCCGCCATGCATGCCGCGAGCGTGATCGCACCGGGCTTCTCGGTCGTGACGACGTTGCAGCGCACCTGCGGCATGGCCTGGCATCTTGCGGAGCGATACGGCATGACACGCTTCTGCAAGAACGTGCGCGCCACCGATGTCGCCGTGCTCGAACTCGACGAGCCCGGTTCGGCCGCGCGCCAGACGATCATCGAAGAATGCCGGCGCGCACTCGACGAAGACGGCTCGGACGCCATCGTTCTCGGCTGCGCGGGCATGGCCGAGTTCTGCCGCGAAGTCGAGGATGCGATCGGCGCACCGGTCGTGGAAGGCGTGACGGCGGCCGTGAAATGGGCGGAAGCGCTCGTCGCGCTCAAGCTCCATACGGCCAAACGCGGCGACTTTGCCCGCCCGCTCACCAAGCGCTACGACGGCGTGTTGTCGGATTTCAGCCCGCGCTGATGGCAAAAACGCCGATCTACATACACCTGCCGTGACCCGGATTATCTGCGCCGCTGTATGGGCGCGTCCGGGGCTTTTCGTTACACTGAAACACCGCAGAATCGTTGATTCGACGCATTTTTTGCCCATCGACACTATCCCTCGCCATGTCACACGATCCGAACTACCCCCGCGACCTGATCGGCTACGGCCGCCATCCCGTGCAGGCGAACTGGCCGGGGCGCGCGCGCGTCGCCGTGCAGTTCGTGCTCAATTACGAGGAAGGCGGCGAAAACTGCGTGTTGCATGGCGATCCGGGCTCGGAGCAGTTTCTGTCGGAAATCGTGGGCGCGGCAGCTTATCCGTCGCGTCACATGAGCATGGAGTCGATCTACGAATACGGCTCGCGCGCAGGCGTGTGGCGCATTCTGCGCGAATTCGAAAAGCGCGGGTTGCCGCTCACCATCTTCGGCGTCGGCATGGCCATGGAGCGGCATCCGGAGCTTTCCAGGGCTTTCGTCGAGTTGGGGCATGAGATTGCCTGCCACGGCTATCGCTGGATTCACTATCAGGACATGTCGCCCGAGCGCGAAGCCGAGCACATGCGCCTCGGCATGGAAGCCATCGAGCGTGTCACCGGCGTGCGTCCGCTCGGCTGGTACACGGGCCGCGATAGCCCGAACACGCATCGGCTGGTGGCGGAATACGGCGGCTTTCTCTACGACTCGGACTATTACGGCGACGACCTCCCGTTCTGGACCGAAGTCGAGGTCACGGGCGGCGAGAAGAAGCCGCATCTGATCGTGCCGTACACGCTCGATACCAACGACATGCGCTTCGCCACGCCGCAAGGCTTCAATACGGGCGAACACTTTTTCACGTATCTGCGCGATGCCTTCGACGTTCTGTACGAAGAGGGCGACGAAGCGCCGAAGATGCTTTCCATCGGCATGCACTGCCGGCTGCTCGGACGCCCGGGGCGCTTCCGCGGCCTGCAGAAGTTTCTCGATCACATCGAGAAACACGACCGCGTGTGGGTCTCGCGGCGGGTCGATATCGCGAAGCACTGGCGCGAGCATCATCCTCATCAACAAGCAAACGGGACGGCGGCATGAAGGCGATGCAATACACACTCGACCAACTCAACTCCATGCCCGCCGACACTTTCGTGACGGTGCTCGCAGGCATCTTCGAACATTCGCCGTGGGTCGCGGAAATCGCGGCGGCAAAGCGCCCGTTCGCGGACATCGACAGCCTGCACGCGACCATGTCGCAAGCCGTCGAAACGGCGGGCGAGGAGAAGCAGCTCGCGCTCATCAACGCTCACCCGGAACTCGCGGGCAAGGCGGCGGTGCGCGGAGAACTGACGGCAGAATCCACGCGCGAGCAAAGCGGCGCGGGTCTCGATCTCTGCACGCAGGAAGAGTTCGACCGCCTGCAGTCGCTGAACCAGCAGTACGGTCAGAAGTTCGGCTTTCCGTTCATTCTCGCCGTGAGGGGTTACGACCGCCACGGCATCATCGCGAACTTCGAAAAGCGTGTGCAGCACGAGCGCGCCGAGGAGCTTCGCGCAAGTCTCGATCAGATTTACCGGATCGCGCGTTTCAGGCTAGACGACCTGATCCAGCACTGATCCGCATTTCACCGTAAAGACAAGGACGAAGACAATGGCAATTCCGACACTCGATCCCAACGCGCCCGAATTCACGCGCCGTTATGTGAATCTCGCGGACCCGCGTCTGGGCGCGCAGGCATTGGAGGCGAGCGACGATTTCTTCGCGCCGAAAGAACGCATGCTGAACCCCGAGCCCGCCGTGTTCATCCCCGGCAAGTTCGACGATCACGGCAAGTGGATGGACGGCTGGGAAACGCGCCGCAAGCGCACGACCGGCTACGACTGGTGCGTGGTCAAGCTCGCGCGTCCGGGCGTGATCAAGGGCATCGATCTGGATACGAGCCACTTTACGGGCAACTTCCCGCCGGCGGCATCGATTGAAGGCGCGCATGTCACGGACGGTGCGCCGAATCAGTCGACCCAATGGACCGAAATCGTGCCGTCGACGACCTTGCAGGGCAATAGCCATCACTATCTGGATGTGGCCGTCGAGCAGCCGTTCACGCATTTGCGCGTGAATGTCTATCCGGATGGCGGCATCGCGCGATTGCGTGTTTATGGTCAGCCGCAACTCGACTGGCGCAACGCGGATCGCAATCAGTTGTTCGATCTGGCCGCGATGGAAAACGGCGCGTATCTCGTCGGCACGAACAACCAGCATTTCGGGCTCGCTTCCACGTTGCTGATGCCCGGCCGCGGCGTCAACATGGGCGACGGCTGGGAAACGCGCCGCCGCCGCGAACCTGGCAACGACTGGTGTATCGTCGCGCTGGCGCAGCCTGGCATCATCAAGAAAGTCGAAGTGGATACCGCGCACTTCAAGGGCAATTTTCCGGATCGCTGCTCGCTGCAGGCAGCCAACGTGAAGGGCGGCACGGACAGCTCGCTCGTCACGCAAGCGATGTTCTGGCCGGTCCTTCTCGGCGAGCAAAAGCTTGCGATGGACAAGCAGCATTTCTTCGAATCGGAGCTCGCGGCGCTCGGCCCCGTGACGCACGTGCGCTTCAATATTTTCCCGGACGGCGGCGTATCGCGTCTGCGTCTTTTCGGAACGCTTGCATGATGAAGAAGCTCGCTATCGAACCGTTGACGCGCGCTGCGTTCGAGCCTTTCGGCGATGTCATCGAACTCGATGGCGCGAAAGAGATTCCGATCAACCTCGGCACGACGATCCGGTTTCACGATCTGTGCCGCGTCGATGTGACGGATGAAGGCGGCCATACGCTCGTCAATCTGTTTCGCGGGCAGCCGCGCACGCTGCCTTTCGAAGTGAAGATGATGGAACGGCATCCGCTGGGCAGCCAGGCATTCCTGCCGCTCGACGACCGCACGTATCTCGTCGTCGTCGCGCCGGCGGGCGAGCTGGACGAATCGAAGATTCGCGCGTTCGTCACGAAGGGCTGGCAAGGCGTGAACTATGCGAAGGGCGTCTGGCATCATCCGCTGCTCGCGCTCGACAAGGTCAGCGATTTCATCGTCGTCGATCGCGGCGGGGAAGGGCGCAATCTCAACGAGCAGGACCTGAAGGAATCGCTCTGGCTGACCGCTGAGGCCATGCGGTAACGCATTCGTGCGTTCAGTCGGAGCAAGAAGACCGGTGCCCTTGACCGGTCTTTTTTTTCGCGCGGCGCCCGGCGGGACTAAGATATACGCCCCGACACCGACACGCACGAAAAGCGAGAACCACGCATGATCGATCTACGTAGCGACACCGTCACCCGTCCGAGCCAGCCGATGCTCGCCGCCATGGCCGCCGCCGAAACCGGCGACGACGTCTGGGGCGACGATCCCACCGTGCTCAAGCTTCAGGCCACGCTCGCCGAGCGCACCGGCAAGGAAGCGGGCCTGTTCTTTCCCAGCGGCACGCAAAGCAACCTCGCCGCGCTGATGGCGCATTGCGCGCGCGGCGACGAATACATCGTCGGCCAGATGGCGCACACGTACAAGTACGAAGGCGGTGGCGCGGCCGTGCTCGGCAGCATTCAGCCGCAGCCTATCGAGAACGCGCCCGATGGTTCGTTGCCGCTCGAAAAGATCATCGCCGCGATCAAACCCATCGACGATCACTTTGCTCGCTCGCGTCTCTTTGCGCTCGAAAACACCATCGGCGGAAAAGTGCTGCCGGCGGAATACGTGCTGGCCGCGACCCGGCTCGTGCGCGAACGCGGACTCGCCACGCATCTCGATGGCGCGCGCGTCTTCAATGCAGCGGTGGCATCGGGCAAGCCGGTGGGCGAACTTGCGGCACCGTTCGATTCCGTGTCCATCTGCTGCTCGAAGGGACTTGGCGCGCCGGTCGGCTCCGTGCTGGTGGGAAGCCGTGCGTTGATCGAAGTGGCGCATCGCTGGCGCAAGGTGCTGGGCGGCGGCATGCGGCAGGCGGGCGTGATCGCGGCGGCATGTCTTTATGCGCTCGATCATCATGTCGAAGCGCTCGCCGAAGATCACGACAACGCCGCGCGTCTCGCTGAAGGGTTGAAGCAGATCGATGGCATCGGCATTCAGTCGCATGCCACGAACATGGTGTTCGCACGCATCCCGGAGGCGCATTGCGCGCCGCTGGAGGCGTATCTAAAGGAACGCGGCATCCTTACGCAGATGCTCTATGCGTCGCGCTTCGTGACGCATCGGGATGTGTCGCGCGAGGACATCGACACGTTCATCGGCGCGGTGAAGGATTACTTCGCGGCGCATTGAGCGTGAGATCGCGCGGCGGGGCAAGTGGGTCAGGCGCCGGCCGCGCGGTGCGCGTGAGACTAGCGACACGCATGCGACGAAGTGCAACGCTCACTTGCCGCCGGTGACATCGAGAAACGTGCCGGTGATGAACGAAGCCTCGGCGCTTGCCAGCCATAGAATCGCCCGCGCGACCTCATCGGGCTGACCGCCGCGTCCCATCGGAATCGAGTCTTTCACGCGGTCCACTCGTCCTGGTTCGCCACCGCTGGCATGCATGTCCGTGTAAATGTGCCCAGGGCGGATGCAGTTGACGCGTATGCCATCGCGCGCGACTTCCTTGGCAAAACCGGTCGTGAAGGTTTCGATGGCGCCCTTCGACGCCGCATAGTCGACGTACTCATTCGGGCTGCCGAGCCGGGCCGAAGCCGACGAGATGTTGATCACCACGCCGCCGCGTCCATTGTGCCGGTAGGACATGCGCTTCACCGCCTGCTGCGCGCAGAGAATAGGGCCGATGGAGTTGACCGCGAAGATGCGCTGCATCCGCTCGAAGTCCAGATCTTCCAGGCGCGACTGGCGCGCGAGCATTGCGGCGTTGTTGACCAGCACATCGATGCGGCCGAACTCGCGGTCGATCGCCGCAAAGAGCCGAGCGACCTGCTCGGGGTCTGCACTATCGGCGCGCACGGCCAACGCTCCGCGGCCGAGCGCTTCGACATCGGCCGCGACCGCGAGCGCGGCGGATTCGTTCGACACGAAGCTGATCGCCACATCGTAGCCGTGCGCGGCAGCGAGACGCGCAGTCGCCGCGCCTACGCCACGGCTTCCACCCGTAATCAAAATCACAGGCGCCTGGGTGATGTCAGCCATTTAGCGAACCTTCAAAGTGGTGGTGGACTCGGACCAAAGACGATTGCGGCACGATCGCGACCGCGAAAACAGACGCAAGATTAACCACGCGCCGAAGCTATGGCAAAGCAGATTAAATGCCGGTCCGAGTTAGAAAAACTCTTTCGACGAAAGGCATCTCTTGGGTCGCGCGAGGGGAGTGGATATGTTCAAGCGCCCGCGGCAAGTCGTCACCAAAACAAATAGCCCAATCGAAGCGAATCGATCGGGCTATTTCTCGACAACGAAGAGCGGGGCGATAGCGTTACTGCACCGCGCCTCCGTCGAACCACGCAGCGATCTTCTGCCGTTCCGCGTCCGTCATCTGCGTGACGTTGCCAAGCGGCATCGCCTTTAGCGTGACCGCCTGCTGATGCACGCGCTGCGCGTTCTGCTTGATCTCCGCCGATGTATCGAGCAGGACGCCGGCGGGCGCGCTGCCCATCATGGTCGGATGCGCGGAGTGGCACGTCGCGCAACGCTGCTGGATGATCGGCTGGATATCGGCGACCTTGAGCGTTGGTGCGCCTGCGGCTTGCGCCACGGGAATCGTCGGCGAAGGCATGGTCCACGCAAACGCGCCGAGCACCAGCACGAGACCCGCGACCGGCATGTACCAGAGCACCTGACCACGGTGACGCATCACGAAGAACTGACGGATCAACGCGCCCGCCAGCATGATGAGCACGAGCAGAACCCAGTTGAACTTGTGCGTGTAGGTCATCGCGTAGTGATTCGACAGCATCGCGAACACCACGGGCAACGTGAAATACGTGTTGTGCACCGAGCGCTGCTTGCCGCGCTTGCCGTAAATGGCGTTGGGCGTTTCGCCCTTGAGCATCGCGGCGACCATCTTGCGCTGGCCCGGAATGATGACGAAGAACACGTTCGCCGACATGATCGTCGCGAGCATCGCTCCCGTGATCAGATACGCGGCGCGCCCCGCGAACACGTGACACGCGACGAACGCGGCAACCAGCACATAGATGCCGACGCAGATACCGAGCAGCCGATCGTTGTTGCCGAAGACGCGGCACAGCGTGTCATAGACGATCCAACCGGCCATCAGGAAACCGAGCGCGGCCGAGACTGCCACGACCGGTCCCATGTCGAGCACGTTCTTGTCGATGAGATACGTGCTCGGCGAAAGCAGATACAAGACGAAGAACAAGCCGAAGCCGGACATCCACGTGGTGTAGGACGGCCAGAACGACCAATGCAGATTCTCCGGCATGTCTTGCGGCGCGACCGAGTACTTCTGCATGTGGTAGAAACCGCCGCCGTGCACGTGCCAGAAGTCGCCGAACACGCCGCGTCGGCGGGCGTTGGGGTCTTGCGGCGGTTTGAGACTGTTGTCGAGCGCCACGAAGTAAAACGACTCGCCGATCCACGCGATCGCGACGATGACGTGCAGACAACGCAACGCCAGATTGAGCCAGTCGGTGACAAAGCCTTCCATTTACTCCTCCACTACCGAATCGTTATGCGCACATCGTCAGCGTGTCTGGGGACGAACGCGATGTGCTGGTGTGTTCCGTTGTGTTCTGTTCAACGCTCGCTTGGGGCTCGGCTTCGCGCTCAGCTGCCGCGATACGTGCTGTAGGCCCACGGCGAGACGAGCAGCGGCACGTGATAGTGCGAGTCTGCATCCGCGATACCGAAGCGCAGCACCACGCGATCGACGAAGCGCGGTTCGGGCACCGTGACGCCGAACGCGGCGAAGTAATCGCCTGCATGAAAGACGAGTTCGTATTCGCCCGTGACGAGTTCGGCGCCTTCGAGCAGCGGGGCGTCGCAGCGGCCGTCGTCGTTGGTGAGGGTGGTTTTGATGGCGCGCCGCGTGTCGTTCGTGAGCGCGAAGAGCTCGACTTTGATGTTCGCGCCGGGACGTCCGTGCGCGGTGTCGAGGACGTGGGTAGTGAGCTTGCCCATTCGCATGTTCCTTGAGTTGTGCGATGACCGGCTCGCGCATCGATCCGAAAAACCCGCACCGTGGACTCAGTCCGAGGTGCGGCGGCGGCGGATCGAGGCTCCACGTCAGTGGCTACATACCCGTCGGCGTTTCAGATGCGCGCCGTGATCAGCATTGTAGAAATTTGAGACGCGCTGTGCGGCCCCGATAAGAAAGATAATGCCCGGCGCATGACAGCGGCGCGTAAGCTTGGTTCTTCTTCACGAGACGCCCGCGCCGCGCTTCCACACGGCTATCGGGCGATGCTAACCGCGCCAAAATTCGCGAATATATTGCGGGCCTGAAGACGACTATGCCGGCTGTGCCATTGCCGCGATATTTTTGGCTGCGGAAAGTGGCGATGCGCGCTTATCATGCCGCGTCCCGAAGACGGCGTCGAAGCTGGGTAACCGGGGCTTTACACACGGTCCAGTTACTTTTTCGATTCCAACTTCGGAGGCAAACAGATGCAAGCGAAAACCCGCAGTCTGCTAGTGAAGAACGCGCGAATGCTCGTCACGATGGACGAGACGCGCCGCGAGATCGCCGATGGCGGTTTGTATATCGAAGGCAATCGCATCGTCGCGGTTGGCCCGACGAGCGAATTGCCGCAAACCGCCGACGACGTGCTCGACATGCGCGGTCATCTCGTGATTCCCGGCCTCGTCAATACGCATCACCACATGTATCAGAGCCTGACGCGCGCCATTCCCGCCGCGCAGAACGCCGAGCTGTTCGGCTGGCTCACGAATCTGTACAAGATCTGGGCGCATCTCACGCCCGAGATGATCGGCGTGTCGACGCAGACCGCGATGGCCGAACTCATGCTCTCGGGTTGCACCACATCGAGCGATCATCTGTATATCTATCCGAATGGCAGCCGGCTCGACGACAGCATCGAGGCGGCGCGCGAAATCGGCATGCGTTTTCATGCGGCGCGCGGCAGCATGAGCGTCGGTCAGAAAGACGGCGGTTTGCCGCCGGATTCGGTCGTCGAAAAGGAAGATGCCATTCTGAAGGACTCGCAGCGCCTGATCGAAACGTATCACGATGAAGGCCGCTACGCGATGCTGCGGGTGGTCGTCGCGCCTTGCTCGCCGTTTTCGGTGAGCCGCGAGTTGATGCGCGATTCGGCGCTGCTGGCGCGCGAATACGGCGTGTCGTTGCACACGCATCTCGCGGAGAACGTGAACGACGTGGCGTACAGCCGCGAGAAGTTCGGCATGACGCCCGCCGAATACGCGGAAGACCTGGGCTGGGTCGGTCACGACGTATGGCATGCGCACTGCGTTCAGCTCGACAAGCCGGGCATCGAGCTCTTTGCGCGCACGGGAACGGGTGTCGCGCACTGTCCGTGCTCGAACATGCGTCTCGCGTCGGGCATTGCGCCGATTCGCGCGATGCGTGACGCGGGCGTGCCCGTGGGTTTGGGCGTGGATGGCTCGGCATCGAACGATGGCGCGCAGATGGTCGGCGAAGTGCGGCAGGCGTTGCTGCTGCAACGCGTCGGCTTCGGCCCTGACGCTATGACCGCGCGCGAAGCGCTGGAAATCGCGACGCTCGGCGGCGCGAAGGTGCTCAATCGCGACGACATCGGCGCGCTGGCGCCGGGCATGGCGGCCGATTTCGTATCGTTCGACCTGTCGCAGCCGGCGTTCGCGGGCGCGCTGCACGATCCGGTGGCGGCGCTCGTGTTCTGCGCGCCGTCGCAGGTATCGACGAGCGTGATCGACGGGAAAATCGTAGTGAAGGAAGGGCGCCTGACGACGCTGGATCTGGGCGCCGTGGTGGAGCGGCATAACCGGCTCGCGGGTGAACTGGTGAGCCACGGATAGGCGTTAGAGACGCGGGAAGGCGGTTCGGAATGCGCCGGGATGGCGCGTTCCGAGCCGCGAGAACCGTTTTCAAGGCTGATCGATAAGCGAGCGCGTTGCTTCCGCGACGAGACCGCGCAGCCACCGAACCTCATCGGAGTAATGACAGCGCTCGTGCCACAACTGGTAGTACTGCATGGGCGGAAAGTCGAGCGGCGCCGGCACGACGGCAAGCGGCAGGAACCTCGCGTAATGATCGGCGAAGAGGCGGGTAGTCGTGAAGACGAGATCCGACTTGATCAGCACGTAAGGCGCGAGATTGAAGTAAGGCAGCGTGACCACGACATGACGCTTGAGCCGCTCGCGCGCCAGATGCACGTCGATCGCCCCGCGCTGCCCGACCGAATAAGGCGTGGGCGCAAGATGCGGCGCGTTGAGATATTGATCGAGCGTGAGACCGCCGCGCTTGGCGAACGGATGTTGATTGCTGACGAGACACACGATCTTGTCGACGAACAGATTCGACAGATGCAATTGCTCCGGCGGTTCGGGCCAGTTGCCGACGACGATATCGAGCTTGCCGTCTTCCAGCGCGAGTTCGTAATCGAACGCGGGTCCGAGCGAATGGAATTCGAGCGTTGCATTGGGCGCGGCCTGCCGAAAGCGCTCGACAACCGTCGGCACGAACAGAACGTTCAGATAGTCGGGACAGCCGATGCGATAACACCGCACCGACGTGGAAGGGTCGAAATTATGCTGCTGCACCTTGATTCGCTCGATCTCGCGCAAGGCATTCTGCGTGGGTTCGAGCAAGCGTAGACCGTATTCGGTGGGCACCATCCCGGACTTGCCGCGCACGAGCAGCGGATCTCCGGTGATGTCGCGCAGACGCCTGAGCGCCGCGCTGATGGCAGGTTGCGACTGATTGAGCTTGACGGCCGCACGGGTGACGCTGCGTTCCATCAGCAAAGTGTGCAAGACGCGCAATAAGTATGTATCGATCGCCTCGCGCTGCTGACTCATGTTATCTCCGCTATAGCCAGTATATGTTCTGGCTGATCGTTCGTAGGGTGTTGCATATCATTTTTAATATGACGGAGAGATTACGTCAAGGTGTGGCTTACCCGCAAAGACTGGGAGAGCGGCGCATTGCATCGAATTTTGAGAGATCGACTTCGTGTCGCGAATTCTGTAAATTCTGCCCGCGGTATGGTTTGATGCGACACCTTTGTGTCACAAGACCCGTCTGCGGTCCTTTTCTTCCAGCTCGGCCTGCCGGTGGCCGGGCGCACTCCGTGAACTCATGGGCAACGCCATCACCCCTACGGATACGCCACCGCGCCTGGCGCTATCCGGCATCAGCAAGCAGTACCCGTCCGTCAAGGCCAACGACGGCGTGAACCTCATCGTGAAGCCAGGCGAGATTCACGCGGTGCTCGGCGAGAACGGCGCGGGCAAGTCCACGCTGATGAAAATCATCTATGGCGCGGTGCGTCCGGATGAAGGCGAGATTCGCTGGCAGGGCGAAGTCGTCGAAATCGGCAGTCCGGCGGCGGCGCGCAAGCTCGGCATCGGCATGGTGTTCCAGCACTTCTCGCTGTTCGAGACGCTGACCGTTGGCGAAAACATCGCGCTCGCGCTCGACGACAAGTTCGACATGAAAGCGCTGTCCAAGCGTATTCGCGATGTGTCGGCGGACTACGGGCTCGATGTCGATCCGCAACGTCACGTTCACAGTCTCACCGTCGGCGAACGTCAGCGCGTGGAGATCGTGCGCTGTCTTCTGCAGAACCCGCGCTTGCTCATCATGGACGAGCCGACTTCGGTGCTGACGCCGCAAGCGGTCAAGAAGCTCTTCACCGTGTTGCGACGGCTCGCGGCGGAAGGGTGCAGCATTCTCTACATCAGTCACAAGCTCGACGAAATTCGCGCGCTCTGCGAGAACGCCACCGTGATGCGCGGCGGCCGCGTGACCGGCAATGTCGATCCGCGCAACGAAACGGATGCCTCGCTCGCGCAATTGATGGTCGGCCATTCGCTGCCGGATTATCAGCGTCGCCAACACACGCCGGGCGATGTCCGGCTCGCGGTGAAGAACCTTTCGGTGGCGAGTCCCGATCCGTTCGGCACGTCGCTCGAAAACGTCTCCTTTGTCGTGCAGGCGGGCGAGATTTTCGGGATCGCGGGCGTGTCGGGGAACGGTCAGGCGGAATTGCTCGCGTCGCTCTCGGGCGAGATTCGCGATTCCCATGTCGCAACGGACGCCGTGTCGATCTGTGGCACGCCAGCCGCGCGGCTGTCCGCGGGCGCGCGGCGGCGTCTGGGCTTTGCGTTCGTGCCGGAAGAGCGGCTCGGGCGCGGCGCGGTTCCGGCCATGTCGCTTGCCGAGAATGGCTTGCTCACCGCGCACCGCCAGAGCATGGTGCGCGGCGGCTGGGTCAACTCGCGCGCGGTCAAGAGCTTTGCCGATCGCTGCATCAAGGCCTTCGACGTGCGTTGCGGCGGCAGCGGCGCGTTCGCGCAAAGTCTGTCGGGCGGCAATTTGCAGAAGTTCATCGTCGGCCGCGAGATTCTTCAGGAGCCGAAGGTGCTCGTCGTCGCCCAGCCGACCTGGGGCGTCGATGTCGGCGCGGCGGGCTTCATCCGCCAGCAGTTGCTCGATCTCGCGGCGCGCGGCGTCGCCATTCTCGTGATCTCCGAGGAACTGGAAGAACTGTTCGACATCTGCGACCGGCTCGCCGTGATCGCGCGCGGCAAGCTGTCGCCGGTGCGCAAGACGCGCGAAACCAACGCGGAGGAAGTCGGCCTGTTCATGGCCGGACTGTTCGACGGAAAGCGCGCGCCCGCAGCCGAACTCGACTCATTGAGCAAGTAAAGATGATCTTCCCTTATCGACTCGAAGCGCGCCCGACACCGTCGCGCGCCATGCAGCTCGCCGTGCCCGTGGTCGCCGCGGTGGCGACGCTCGTCATCGGCTTCCTGATTTTCAGTCTCGTCGGGCAGGACCCGCTGCGCGCGATGCACGCGTTCTTCGTCGAACCGCTTTCGAACGTGAACGGCTGGTCGGAGCTCGTGCTGAAGGCGTCGCCCTTGTGCCTGATCGGGCTCGGGCTTGCGGTCGGTTATCGCGCGAACGTGTGGAATATCGGCGCGGAAGGGCAGATGCTTCTCGGCGGCATCGTCGCGGGCGGCATCGCCATCCATGTCGGCGATACCTCCGGCTGGTGGACGCTGCCCTTGATGATGCTCGGCGGCGTCGTGGGCGGCATGCTCTGGGCGGCGATTCCCGCGCTGCTCAAGAGCCGCTTCAACACCAACGAGATTCTGACGAGCCTCATGCTCACCTACGTCGCCACGCAGTTGCTGATCTATCTCGTGAGCGGCCCGTGGCGCGACCCCGAAGGCATGAACTTCCCCATCTCGGCGATGTTCGGCGACGACGCGCTCTTCCCGCGTCTCTACGGCGACTGGCACTGGACGTGGCTCAAGGGCACGCGTATCAACGCGTCGGTGTTTCTCACGGCCATCGCGGTGCCGCTCGTGTGGGTTTTCATGCGCAAGAGTTTCGCGGGCTTTCGCATGAACGTGGGCGGTCTTGCGCCGCTCGCCGCGCGCTACGCCGGTTTCTCGGACAAGAAGACCATCTGGACCTCGCTCCTGCTCTCGGGCGGCCTCGCCGGGCTCGCGGGCATGGGCGAAGTGGCCGGGCCTATCGGGCAATTGCAGGCGGGCTGGTCGCCGGGATACGGCTTCACGGCGATCATCGTCGTGTTCGTGGGACGGCTGCATCCGGTGGGCATCGTGCTCGCAAGTCTCCTGATGGCGCTGCTCTACCTCGGCGGCGAAGCGGTGCAGACCTCGCTGCAACTGCCGCAGGCGCTTGCGGGTGTCTTCCAGGGCTTGCTGCTCTTTTGCCTCCTCGGTTGCGACCTGTTCGTCAATTACCGCATCCGGCGCCGCGCGATCGCGCATCACGCTTCCTGACGAGACCTACGACATGGATATCAATCAAGCCAGCAATCTCGCCTCGAGCGCGGTCGTCGCGGCCATTCCGCTGATGTTCGCGGGCGCGGGCGAACTCGTCGCGGAAAAGTCCGGCGTGCTCAATCTGGGCGTCGAGGGAATGATGCTGATGGGCGCCGTCACCGGCTACGCGGTGACATCGATCACGGGTAATCCGTGGCTCGGCATCGTCGCGTCGATTTTCGCGGGCATCGCGATGGCGCTGCTGTTCGGCTTTCTCACCATCACCATGCTTGCGAATCAAGTCGCCACCGGCCTTTCGCTGACGATCTTCGGCATCGGCTTTTCGGCCTACGTGGGCAAGCCGTACACGTCGGCGGCAGTGCGCGCGAGCATCGACGTGATGCCGATTCCGGGTCTTGCCAGCATTCCCGTGCTCGGCCCGGCTATCTTCTCGCTTACGCCGCTCGGCTATCTTGCGTTCATCATGTTTGGCGTGATCGGCTGGTTTCTTTACAAGACGCGTGCGGGGCTCGTGCTGCGCTCGGTCGGCGAATCGCCTTCGGTCGCGCACTCGGTGGGCTTTCCCGTGGTCGGCGTGCGCTACGGCGCAACGCTCTTCGGCGGCGCGATGGCCGGTATCGCGGGCGGCTATTACTCCATCGTCTATTTGCACGTCTGGCAGGAGCAGCTCACGTCCGGACGCGGCTGGATTGCACTCGCGCTCGTCGTGTTCGCCACGTGGCGGCCAGGGCGTCTTTTGATCGGCGCGCTCTTGTTCGGCGCCGTGATGGCGCTGCAGTTCTACGCGCAGGCCATCGGCGTGCCGGTGCCGACGCAGTTTCTCGCGATGCTGCCGTATATCGCGACCATCGTCGTGCTGGTGCTGATCTCGCGCAATCCGAACACCATCAAGCTGAACGCGCCCGCATCGCTTGGCAAGCCGTTCTTCGCGGCAAGCTGAACGTGGATTTGGCAACGCGCGCGCGGTTCTCCGCTGTTGCAGGGAGGCAGCACGCGCGCCGTCAGACGGTTCCGTTGCGATTTTTTTCCGACGAAACTGGCGCACGTCGTTTTCCATTTCGTGGCTCATCAAACAACATCGACCAGGAGAAACACAATGAATAAACCATGGCTGAAGGCAATCGCGGCAACCGTCGCTTTGTCCGCCACGCTCGCGACGGCGAGCGCGCAAGCGGCGGATGCACCGGGCGTCGCGTTCGTCTATCTCGGCAATCCGGGCGATGCAGGCTGGACCTTCGCGCACGACGCGGGCAGCAAGGAAGCCGAAGCGAAGTTCGGCGACAAGATCAAGATCACGCGCGTGGAAAACGTGCCGGAATCCGCCGACTCGGAGCGCGTGTTCCGCGATCTGGCAAACAAGGGCAACAAGGTCATCTTCGGCACGAGCTTCGGCTATCAGGACTTCCAGTTGAAGGTGGCGAAGGATTTCCCGGACACGATTTTCCTCACGGCCACCGGCTTCAAGAAGGCCAAAAACTTCGGCACATATGACGTGCGGATGTATCAAGGCGCGTACTTGGCAGGCGTCGCCGCCGGTTATGTGACGAAGAGCAATACGTTGGGCTTCGTGGCATCGGTGCCGATTCCCGAAGTGGTCCGCAACATCAACGCGTTCACGATGGGCGCGCGTTCGGTGAATCCGAAGGTCCACACGAAGGTCATCTGGATCAACAGCTGGTTCGATCCGGGCAAGGAAAAGCAGGCTGCCGAAACGCTGATCGGTCAGGGCGCGGACGTGCTCTTGCAGAACACCGACTCGAACGCCACGCTCAACACCGCGAACGAGAAGCACGTGTTCGCCTTCGGCTGGGATTCGAACATGAAGAAGTTCGGCCCAAACGCGCATTTGGGTTCGGTGGTCGCGCACTGGGGCGTGTACTACAACGCGGTCATTCAGCAAGTGCTCGATGGCAAGTGGAAGAACGACCCGGTGTGGCTCGGCATGCCGCAGAAGGCCGTGGACCTCGAAGACCTGAACAGCAGCGCGATTCCGCCGAAGGCCATGCAAGCCGTGTCGGCGAAGCGTGACGATCTGCACTCGGGCAAGTGGGATGTGTTCACGGGTCCGATCAAGGATCAGTCGGGCGCGGAAAAGGTGCCGGCCGGCAAGACGCTGACCGACCCGGAAATGCAGCGTATCAACTGGTACGTGGAAGGTGTGGACGGCTCATTGCCGAAGTAAGCCTCGCGAGCAGGCTGCGAAACGAAAAACCGCGCGTCGTGCTGCCACGACGCGCGGTTTTTAATTGAAGCAATCAGTCTTCGATACGCAAGCCGACCTTGATCGTTACCTGCCAGTGCTGGATCTTGCCGTCTTCGACATGTCCGCGCGTTTCCGTCACTTCGAACCAGTGAATGTTGCGCAGCGTCTTCGATGCCTTCGACAGTGCGACGCGCACGGCGTCATCGCTCGATTCCTGCGACGAGCCGGTGAGTTCGATCTGCTTGTAGACGTGTTCCGTCATGATGTTCTCCTTGTGAAAAGCATGGCGATCGCTCGGGGCGAACGGGTGCAATGCGAAATACTCGCGGTGTCGATGCAGCAAGGCGTGCGCCAACACACAGCCGACGCATGAAAGACGCGCGCCTCGCGAAAGAGCGAGGCGCGGGGGAAAACATCGAAGGAATTCAGCCGGGGGATCAGCGCAGCGGACGCGATGCGGCGTCGCCCGCATCCTGACGACGCGCGCCGCGCCGCCTGCGCGCCGAAACGGTCGCGCCGAATTCGCTCAAGATTTGCGTGCGAGCGCGGCTTGCAAACACGAGGAAGCCGAAGCCGTTCGCCTCGTACCAGTAGCCGCCGTTCTCCAGACCGTCGAGCGGCTGTTCGAGCGCATTCGTGATCGACTCCACGCAGCGCCTGTGCAGTTCGTCGATGGCGGGATAGGGCGGTTGAGCGCCGCGCACGCTGCATAGCAGGACATCGAGCCCTGGCAGCACATGCGCGTAGAGCACAGGCTCGTCCTGCGCGCGAGCGCGTGCAATTTTCGTATCGAGCTGACCGAACGGCTTGAAATGCCGCACCACGGCGAGGAAAGACTCGTCGCCATCAGCTTTCACACGTTTACGCTTTTTCGGGAAGGACATAAAAACTCGCCTGAAAAAGATTTGCAAGAAACGCAGCGTCCTCATGCGGCCACTCCCGTCTTGCGTGCCGCACGTCGATCTTTTATAGCGCATCGATGTGATCCGGTCACGGTGATTCGCAAACTTGAATGCACGCCGGGTTCTGCTACCGGTGCACACCCGTGGCGCACGAATCATGCCGATGACCGTTTGGCGGCCCGCTGGCATCCCTCTGAGCATCTATCTCAATAATAGTCCCGCTGCTGCCCTGTCGAACAGCCTAAAGAAAGAAAAAAGCGGGGGGGCGCACCAATTGACGGGTGGGTGCGCCCGAATGCAATGCGCTCACGCGCTCGACAAACCCGGCTTGCGGCCGTGATCGAATCAGACGCGCGGCCGTTTCAGCTCGTCGCGGATCTCGCGCAGCAGCAACACGTCTTCCGGCGTGGCGGCGGGCGGCGGCGGCGCTTCGGTGGGCTTGCGCAAATTGTTGATGAACTTGACCATCAGAAAGATGATGAACGCAAGGATGATGAAGTTGATCAGCACGGTAATGAACGAACCGTAGCCGAACACCGCGACACCCGCGGTCTGCAAGTCTTTATACGAATCGGGATTGCCTTTATAGCTGGGCGGTATCTGCCCCAGACGTATGAAAAGGTTCGAGAAGTCGAGCCCGCCCGTGGCCAGACCGACCACCGGCATGATCAGATCCTTCACGACGGAGTTGACTATCGTCGAGAAAGCGCCGCCGATGATCACACCAACGGCGAGGTCCATCACGTTGCCTTTGAGGGCGAAGTTCTTGAATTCGTCGATCATGCTCATGCGCGGCTTCCTCCGGTTGGTGTGAGACATTTTTTGCGAGCTAAAAGCGGCAGCAAGGGCTATGCCATTGATCCACAGACGAAACGCCATAAGGCGCGCGCTTCGTCTAGAGACACGAGCATGATAGTCAATTCGCTCGATGAACGTGCGCGCGGCGCGCGGGACATGCCTTTCAGGTCGTGCTCACGTGACCAACGCTGATAGCCGCGCAGAATGCCGCGTGATCCGCGACGGTCTGTGCGCCGTAGCGTTCGGCCCAGCTTGCATAGGCGGCGTCGAACTTGTCGGAGGTGCCGCAATAGCCCGTGATCAGCGCGGCGTCGCCCGTGCGGGCGTGCGCGCGAGCGAGCAGAAGGCCGAGACACCACGCGTAGAAATCGAAGGTCGCGCCATGCAGCCAGTCGACCGGAATGGAGCCGCGAATTTGCTTCATCTGGCGTACGTAGAAATCGCGCCCGGCGATGGTCGTCCAGCCAAGCAGCGCATCCGACGAACTCTGCATGAGCCTTTGCCCTTGCACGACGCGACGCCCCTGATGCTGCTGCGTCTCGTCAAGCGGCGCGACGAAGGGCGCGGCGGCCGGCACGATGCCTTCCTTCACCTGGATGAACAGCGGGTCGCCGAGCGCCCGGCCGAGCATGAGCACGAGGTAGGCGCGCGTGCCGACACTGCCGACGCCCACCACGCGATGCGCCACATCGGCGACTTCGTAGCGTTCCAGCATGATGCGCCATTCGCCCGCGATGGTTTGCAGATACGGCTTCAGGCCATCGACCACATGATTCTTTTCGGCGGCGTCGAGGCGCGTGAGAATCGGCGGATCGACCTTGAAGCGCCAGCTTTTGCCAGCGGGTTCGGCGACCTTGGCGAGCATGGTCGCGTGCGAACGCTTCATCGCGCGCTCGACCGTTTTAGTGATGGTTTCCTTCTCGCTGGCATTGAGCCTGGTCGGCGCGTCGATGTGGAGGGCGCTTGCGTATGAACGCATTTGCCAGAGATCGTAGGGGCTCACCTGCCAGAGCGAAGCCATGGACGTGCGATACGCCGCGCATGCCGAACGCACCGCGCGCTCGCGACCGCTCGCATCAACGCCATTTTCGCGCGCCGCCACGTTGATGCTCGCGGTGAGGCGCTTCAGGTCCCACTCCCACGGACCGACGAGCGTTTCGTCGAAATCGTTGAGGTCGAACACCACGTCCTGACGCGGCGTGCGAAAGAGTCCGAAGTTATTGATGTGCGCGTCGCCGTCGATGATCACGTTGTGCCCGATAGAGGGCGACTTCGCCAGATCCCAGGCCATGACCGTGGCCGACCCGCGCAGGAACGCGAACGGCGACTCGGCCATGCGCGCCATGCGCAGCGGGATGAGCCGCTCCTGGCGGCCGGCGTTGACGGCGAGCACGCGCTCGACGGGGTTCGGCCGGTTGGCTTCGGGCTGCCAGTCCGCATGGGCTTCGAAGGGCACGGCGTCGCGCAGCGCGCGGCCCTTGGCGCGGCTTTCCTCGGCCGTGCCAAGCGTATCGGATGATGTCGATGCCAAGGAGTTCGGGCGCGTGGGCAAGCGAATTCTCCTTCAGACGCTTACGCGCCGATAGTTTTTACAAGGCACGCCCACTCACTCGGTCGGCGTGTCGATCTAATCTTGCGCCGAAGCAAGCATCACGCCGGAGGAGCCTGCGTGCGCGTGGGCACGCGATGTGCTCACTCATGTCCGCTGGAATCGCCCAACGCGACACATCATCCCGACGCTTTACGCGTCACTCTATTCGAACTCATCATCTCATGCCGAACGAACTCCGCATTGCCGAGGGCTCTCCCTTTCCGCTCGGCGCGACCTGGGACGGAAAAGGCGTCAACTTCGCGCTGTTTTCCGCCCACGCCACCAAAGTCGAGCTGTGCCTCTTCGACGAAAAGGGCGAGCAGGAGACGCATCGCATCGAATTACCCGAATATACCGACGAAGTCTGGCATGTCTACATCAACGACCTGGCGCCCGGCGCGGTCTATGGTTATCGCGTGCACGGACCGTACGAGCCCGAAGCGGGTCACCGCTTCAATCCGAACAAGCTGCTGCTCGACCCGTATGCCAAGGCGCACGTTGGCGAACTAAAGTGGGACCCCGCCGTGTTCGGCTATACGCTCAACGCGGAAGGCGACGATCTCACCTTCGACGAACGCGACAGCGCGCCCTTCATGCAGAAGTGCCAGGTCGTCGATCAGACGTTCTCGTGGACGCACCCGACACGTGGCCGCGTGCCTTGGGAACACACGATCTTCTACGAGACCCACGTGCGCGGCTTCACGAAACGCCATCCGGCGATTCCCGAGCATATGCGCGGCACGTTCGAAGGGCTCGGCCAGAAGGAAATCGTCGATTACATCAAGAGTCTGGGCGTAACGTCCGTCGAACTGATGCCGATCCAGGCGTTCGTCAACGACAGCTACCTGCTCGACAAGGGACTCACGAACTACTGGGGCTACAACACCATCGGCTTTTTCGCTGCCGATCCGCGCTTCTTTGCGCGCGGTTCGGGTGCGATCGCGGAGTTCAAGGAGATGGTCGACCGCCTGCACGAAGCCGGCCTAGAAGTGATCCTCGACGTGGTTTACAACCACACCGCCGAAGGCAACGAACGCGGGCCGACGCTGTCGTTCCGGGGTATCGACAACGCGTCGTACTATCGGCTGATGCCGGACGAGCCGCGTTACTACATCAACGATACGGGCACGGGCAACACGCTCAATCTTTCGCATCCGCGCGTCTTGCAGATGGTCACCGACAGCCTGCGTTACTGGGTGACGGAAATGAACGTCGATGGCTTCCGCTTCGACCTCGCCACCATTCTCGGACGCGAGACCTATGGATTCGACGAAGGCGGCGGGTTCCTCGACAGCTGCCGTCAGGACCCTATCCTCGCGACCGTGAAGCTAATTGCGGAGCCGTGGGATTGCGGTCCGGGCGGCTATCAGGTCGGCGGTTTCCCGCCGGGCTGGGCGGAATGGAACGACCGTTATCGCGATACCGTGCGCGGTTTCTGGAAGGGCGACGAAGGCGAAGCGCCAGAACTCGCCACGCGCATGACCGCGTCGGGCGACAAGTTCAACAAGCGCGGACGCCGTCCGTGGGCGAGCGTGAACTTCATCACGGCGCACGACGGCTTTACGCTCAACGATCTCGTCTCCTATAACGACAAGCATAACGACGCGAACGGCGAAGACAACAAGGACGGCCATTCGGACAACAAGTCGTGGAACTGCGGCGTGGAAGGTCCGACCGACGATCCCGAGATTCGCGCGCTGCGCGAGCGCCAGAAGCGCAATCTGCTCGCGACGCTCCTGTTCTCGCAGGGCACGCCGATGATCCTGGCCGGCGACGAATTCGGCCGCACGCAAGAGGGTAACAACAACGCGTATTGTCAGGACGACGATATCAGCTGGGTGAACTGGGATATCGACGACGAAGGTCGCGCGCTTACCGAGTTCGTCCGCAAATTGACGACCTTGCGTCATACGCTGCCCGTGCTGCGGCGTCAGCGCTTCCTGACGGGCGAGTATCGCCAGGATCTCGAAGTCGCGGACGTTAAGTGGCTTAGTCCGGACGGCCAGGAACTGTCGGACGAGCAATGGGGCGACCCGAACATGCGCTGCTTCGGCATGGTGCTCGACGGTCGCGCGCAGGCGACGGGCATTCGCAAACCGGCATCCGATGCGACGTTGCTGCTTATCGTCAATTCATATCACGATGTCGTGGATTTCAAGCTGCCTGATATCCCGGGCTCAGATCAGTGGAGTTGCCTCATCGATACGAACGCGCCGATTCGCGAGGAACTGGAAGATTTCGACTCGGGCAACGTGTATCAGGTGACGGGGCGTTCGCTGCTGCTGTTGGCCTTGCATGCGCGCGGCGCGACGCGGCGAATCTTCAAGCGACTGGAAGAAGCGCTGACGGATGACGTGCCGCCCGATGCGCCGGAAGACAAGCCGGCCGCGTGAGGAATGAGATGACCTTGCGTAGTGACCGGACGCAAGCGGTTATCATGCAGTTCCCTCGATGACGACGAGGCGGCGGCGAGCCGCCTCTTTTTTTAACCATGCCATTTCGCTTCTTTTTCCCTGTGCGGTTGCATGAAAGACTTCGCGCGACGCTTGGCGCATGATGCTGCAAGCGTTGATGCGCGTTGCAACGTGGGATCAGCTCGAACGCATTTGGGAATTCGTGGTTGGGTTCTTCAAGTTCTTGTGGGCGTTATTGCGGTTTTTGGGTGGCGGGGGGTGAGCCTTTTGCGTCCCTGATGGATTGAGCTTTTGCGCGGGCTTATGGCAGCAACACTCGTCGATGTGCCGGACTGGGTCGGTCTCCATAGCTGCTAATGCTCGAAATATCGAGCTTTAGCGCACGCTCCACATGCTGAACGTTACGGCCGAAAAGCCAAGCGAGCGCCCCCAAAAAAAACCCCGCACGAAGCGGGGCTCATAACGCCAGTTTCAAACCGCGCGAATCACGTATCGCGCCAGCTATCATCCGTGCTGCCGAGGTCTACGCCGCCACCGCCATCGCTCCAATCGTTCGAGCCGTTGCCGAGGTCGAGACCGCCGCCGCCGCCGCCACCATTGCCGAAGTCCAGGCCGCCGCCGTTGTCGTTGCGACGTTCCACCGGCACGTCACGCTCGATTACGCGTTCTCGTCCGTTCGACAGCGCTTCGCCAAGCAGAACGCCAGTCAACAAACCGCCCATGCCGCCGCCGAATCCACCGCCGCCTTGCTGAATGACGACCGGCGGCTGTTGCCCTTGCTGCGGATACGGACCTTGTTGAGGATAAGGCCCCTGCGGCCCGTAAGGCTGCTGCTGCCCGCGCCCGAAGCGCTCCGCTTCTTGCGCATACGCCGACTGTCCCTGCGCCGCGGCCTGGGCAGCGTTCGGGTCGGGACGGCCTTCGGCGCGCGCCTTCAAACTCGCCACCTGATTTTCCAAATCCTGAATCGCATACGGCGGCACGGGGTTTTTGGCATCCGACAACGCCTCGACCATCTCACGCAATTGCGTCTCGGCGCCTTCCACTTCCTTTAGCAATGCCTCATGCCCAGGCGTCGTGGAAAGCCGGACGTCGAGCTTGAGCGAACGCACTTCGTTCAGCAGTTCGGTCGCGCGCTTGAGTTGCGTGCGACGATCGTCGTCGGCGCGGCCATCGTCACGGACGCGGGCGCGCTTCATTCCCCAGCGCAGCACGAGCGCAATCGCACCGATCAGCACGATCAAGCCGATCCACATGCCGATCGACGGTCCATGTTTCTGCGGCGCGACCTGTGCGCCCTGATTGAACGGATTGGTCGCGACCTCGCCGGTCGAACTGCGCGTCTCGTTACCGGCGTTTGGGCTGATGCTCGCGCGATTCGCATCGGCCTGAATGCGCGCCTGCGTTTCGTTGAAGCGCGCGGGCGTCGTGAAGCCAAGCGCCGGATCGATCGACTGCGCCTGTTGAAGATGCGAAAGCGCGTCGCTATAGCGGCCTTCGCGATCGAGCACCTGCGCATAGAGATAATGCGCATGAGCATTCTTCGGATGCGCGTCGAGCACTTCGCTCAACTGCGAATCGGCCTTTTGCCAGTTGCCTTGCGTCATCGACTGCTCGACTTGCTGCGCGGTGGGCACGGCGAAGGCGAGCGGAGACGCAACCGACAGGCAAAGGGCCAGGGATAGCGAGAGCGCAAGAGCCGACAGAGTCTTTTTCATGTTGCAGGCCGGGCGCGATAAGCACCCGTCTCCTTTCTGAGCTGCAATCGGGGAAAGCGAATGCTTGCATGCAAGCGCGATTCCCGCTGATTCGTCCGGCGCGCGCGCGAGCCGCCAGGGCCGCGCCGCGCACTGACGAACATATTACTGCGCCGGCGTATTCAACTGCTTCTTCAGCGCTTCGAGACGGTCTTCCACGGACGGACCGCGATTGAGCGCCGCGAGTTTGTCATCGAGCGCCTTGCCCGACTTCTGATCCGCCGAATTCAGGCGCGCGTCCGAGCGCGCGTTGGCCAACTGCACCTTGTCTTCGAGCTTCTCGAAGTCTTCGGACAGATTCTTTCCGCCGATGCCGCCCAGCGCGGTCGCGGCCGTGTCTTTCGCGGTGGCGATCTGCTGCTTGGCCTGCAGAATGTTCGAGCGCGCGTTCAAGTCGTTGCGACGTTGACGCATGTCGTTGATCTGCTGCTTCAAATGCTCCACCGAAGGCACGAGTGTCTGCAATTCGCCGGCGAGGGCATCGCGTTCCGTTTCGGCGTTGGCTTGCGCGGCAAGGGCTTCGCGCGCGAGGCTTTCATCGCCGGTTTGCAGTGCGCGCTTCGCGCCGTCTTCGTACTTCTTCGCTTTCTCGGCCGCGACGTCGCGCTTGCTCTGCTGCGTGGCGACCTGCGCCTCGATTTCGATCAACGAGTTCTCAGCCTTGGCGATGCTGTCGTCGAGCTCGCGCACGATCTGCCGCGCATCGCGCGATGGGTCCTGCATGGTGTCGGCTGCGTCGTTGAGCAGACCTTTGACCGTGCGCGTGATGGAATCCAGAAGCGACATGTATTTCTCCTTGATGAAGACCGCGGCATGCAAGCCCGCGCGGCTCGAATGTGAGGCGCATGGCGCAGGATTGCAAGCGTCGTTGACCAGCCGATGACGACCGGGTTTACCCCGCTTATTAGAGCATGCCGCGCCTTAATCGGGGCTTAAGCAAGGTGAAGGAGTGTAACGTCGTGCAAACGAACGAAGCGGAATACAGCGCGTGCTTCAGTTGTCCGCGCGGCCATCGTCGGTTAGAGAGGCATCGTCGTCCAGAGGTTCGTCGGGACTTGCGGATTCGTCGGGCACAGGAAGGTGCGCAGGCTTCGCGGCCGCGCGCTTCGTGGCGCTTGCCGCTGCTTCCCGCGCCTCGCGGGCCGCGGCCTTGGCGGCGACGCTGCGCAAGGCCACGGTCAGTGGATCGGGCGCCTTGGGCGCGCGCAGGCGATCTACGATACCCGCTGCCTTGATCTGCTCGCTCGTCGCGTTGAAGTTGAGCACTGCACGCCGCATCAGCTCGCTCACGCTGATGCCGAGCTGATCCGCCGTGTTGCTGATGGCGAGTTTCTGCGCCGGGGTCACGAAAACAACGATGCGTTCGGTAGGCTTGGTCGTCATGAGCAGCTCGCAAACAGTAGGGCGGTTGTAAGCGCGTAAGCGCGTACGCACGAGTGAGCGCTTGAACCGCGTTCCCTATCATCAAACGGCACGACTTCTTTACCGCAACTTCTGGCGCCACTTGAAACCTGAGCGGCTTAAAACCAATCATATCGGTTTCGCGGGCTCGCGCGTGCGGCCGCGACCGCATGGCGACGATCCTCGAGCATTTCGCAAAACTGCTCTGCGATCAACCACTTGGCTATTTTCTCATACGGTTGTCCACAAGGCTCTCAACACTTTCGGTGGATAACCCCGGTGCAACCCCGATCGTTTCCGCCGAAGACCGGGTTTCGGGCGCCACATCGGCAATTACTTACAAAAAATCGCGACGGGTTTTGTAGTGTCGCCTGCGAATTCTTTAAAATGCGCTGTTATTCACGGTTACCCGTCCCATGCGGTCGAAGCCGGCCTGCCCATTCGCTTGGTCCCGTCTTTCTGAAAGTGCTCAGGCGCTGACATACCCAAGGCGCCACAGAGCGCGCGCTTCGAAGCGCGCGGAACGATCCCAGTCATGCCTATCATCAAACGACCCGACTCTACGAATTCATCGCGACTGAATCGCGAACCTCGCTGGAACGACTCATCCAACGATGCCGGCGGCGGCAATGGACGCAACGGCGGCAACGGACGCGATGGCGGCAATGGCGGCAATGGCGGCAATGGCGGCCGCAATGGAAAGAATGGCCGCGACGGGCGCGATTCCCGACGCTCGCCGCTCGCGCGCGTCGCGCTGTGGTTGGCGGGGCTCGCGGCTATCGGCGTGGTGGTGGGCGGGCTGATCGTCGGCTATGCGCTCGTCGTGATGGAGCCGAACCTGCCTTCGCTCGATGCGCTGATCGACTATCGCCCGAAAGTGCCGCTTAGGGTCTACACGTCGGATCACGTGCTGATCGGCGAATTCGGCGAAGAGCGCCGCAGCCTCGTGCGTTTTCAGGACATTCCCGACCAGATGAAGAAGGCGGTGCTCGCCATCGAGGATTACCGCTTCTACGATCACGGTGGCGTCGATTTCATCGGCATTCTGCGTGCGGGCGTGAGCGACATCACGCACGGCGGCGCGTCGCAAGGCGCAAGTACGATCACCATGCAGGTCGCGCGCAACTTCTTTCTGTCGAGCGAAAAAACCTATACGCGCAAGATCTACGAGATGCTGCTCGCCTACAAAATCGAGCGCGCGTTGACGAAAGACCAGATTCTCGAGTTGTATATGAATCAGATCTATCTCGGCGAACGCGCCTATGGTTTTTCCGCCGCGGCGCGCGTGTATTTCGGCAAGGACCTGAAGGACATCACGCTTGCCGAAGCCGCCATGCTCGCCGGTTTGCCGAAGGCGCCGTCGGCATATAACCCGGTGGTCAATCCGAAGCGCGCGAAGGTGCGTCAGCAGTACATTCTGAAGCGCATGTTCGATCTGCACTTCATCTCGCGCGAGCAATACGATCAGGCGGTCGCCGAAGAACTTCGCACGAAGTCGGGTGGCACCGAATACGGCGTGCATGCGGAGTACGTCGCGGAAATGGTGCGGCAGATGATGTACGCGCAGTACAAGGAAGAAGCGTACACGCGCGGCCTGACGGTCACGACGACCATCGATTCCGCCGATCAGGACGCGGCCTATCGCGCCGTGCGCAAGGGCATCATGGATTACGAGCGGCGTCACGGTTATCGCGGGCCGGAAGGCAGCATCGCTCTGCCGGGCAACGCGGACGATCGCGCCGAAGCCATCGAGGATGCGCTCGTCGATCATCCGGACAACGGCGAACTCGTCGCTGCCGTGGTGACCGTGGCGAACGCAAAGCAAGTGGTCGCGCAATTCGTCGGCGGCGATACGGCCACCGTTTCCGGCGAGGGCCTGCGTTTCGTCGCGGCCGCGCTGCGCAACAATGCATCGAAGGCGCTTGCCATCAAGCCGGGTTCGATCATCCGGCTGGCGAAGGACGCGAAGGACACGTGGCAGATCACGCAATTGCCGCAAGTGGAAGGCGCGCTCGTTTCGATGGTGCCGCAGGACGGCGCGATCCGCGCGCTCGTCGGCGGCTTCGACTTCAACAAGAACAAGTTCAACCACGTGACGCAAGCGTGGCGTCAGCCGGGCTCGAGCTTCAAGCCGTTCATCTATTCGGCCGCGCTCGACAAGGGCTTGGGACCGGCGACCATCATCAACGACGCGCCGCTGTACTTTCCGCCCGCATCGCCCGGTGGCGACGCCTGGGAACCGAAGGACGACGATCAACCCGACGGCCCGATGTCCATGCGCACCGGCTTGCAGAAGTCGAAGAACCTGGTGTCGATTCGTATCCTGTCGTATATCGGCACGAGCTACGCGCAGGACTTCGTCACGCAGAAGTTCGGCTTCGACAAGGACAAGACGCCGCCGTATCTGCCGCTCGCGCTGGGCGCGGGACTCGTCACGCCGTTGCAGTTGAGCGGCGCGTACTCGGTGTTCGCGAATGGCGGCTATCGCATCAACCCGTATCTGATCGGCGAAGTCGCCGATGCGCGCGGCAGCGTCATTTCGCGCGCCGATCCGCTCACGGCCAGCAAGAACGCGCCGCAGACGCTCGAACCGCGCAACGCTTACGTCATGAATAGCCTGTTGCATACGGTGGCGACGGCGGGCACGGGTTCGGGCACCAACGTGCTCAAGCGCAGCGACCTGCAAGGCAAGACGGGTACGACCAACGACGCCAAGGACGGCTGGTTCGCGGGCTATCAGCATCAGCTCGTCGCGGTGGCGTGGATGGGCTACGACCAGCCGAAGACGCTGGGCAGCCGCGAGTTCGGCGCGCAGCTTGCGTTGCCGATCTGGGTCGACTTCATGGGACGCGCGTTGCGCGGCATCCCGCAGGAACAGATGCAGCGGCCCGACGGCGTGACCACCGTGGACGGCGAACTGTTCTATGCCGATCGCACGCCGGGTGCGGGCTTCGTTGCGAGCATCGGCATGGACAACGTCAATCCGACAGCGGGCGATACCAACACTACCGGCGGCGTCGGCCCGGCGGGCATGCAGGCGCCGCCCGCGCCGCAAGTCACCACCGATGAGCGCAAGCAGATCATGGATATGTTTAATAAGCCGTGATGGGTAAGGCAGGATAAAAAAACGCGCCGTGGTTCTAAACGAACCCGGCGCGTTTTCTATTGGTGACGGTGCTTCAGTTACCGACCGTCGCCGCGGACTTCACCGCGCAACTCACATCGAGCGTGCTCTTGTCCGCGAAGCTGAACGTGAGCGGAATCGTCGAGCCGATCTTGAGTGGCTTGCCCGGCTGTTCGAGCATCACGTGATAACCCTTCGGTGCGAACTGTAGCGTGCCATGCGCGGGGACCTCGACGGAATCGACGGGGGCCATCGTCGCGGTGCCGCTTTTGGTATCCGACTTGTGCATCATCGCCATGCCGAACGCGGGGGTATCGACGCCCGTGAGCGTGACGGCTTTGTCGCCATTGTTGGCCAGCGTGAAGTAGCCCGACGAAGGCAGGTTCGGCGGCATTGCGCGAACCCAGCAATCGCGCGCTTCGAGCGGCGCGGCATGAGACAGCGTCGCGAAAGATGCGCACGTCAGCGCGCCGAACAATACAGCGATTTTCTTCATTGCTTTCTCACTTGACCGTGAAGTTATAGTTGCCCTGCGTGCGATGACCATCGGCGGCGACAGCTGTCCATTGCACTTTGTAGACGCCCGGCTGCAAGTCGTAGAGTGCGACGCTCATGTGCTTTTTGTCTTTCGTATCGACGACGGACTTTTCGGTGTTGACCCGCTTGCCCTGACCATTGGTCACGGTCAGTTTGCTGAAGGTCGGTTCGAGCGCTTCGCCGAAGTCGATCGATACTTCGTGCGGCGCGTTGACGGTCGCGCCAGGGCCAGGCTGTTGCAGCTTCGGCAGCGCGTGCGCGAACGCAAACGACGCGGATGCGAAGAATGCGCAAGCCAGCGCGCCGCGAAAGGCGGGAAGGGTACTCATGATGCATCCTTGAAATTTTCACGCTTGCCGCGCGAAGCGCGCAAACGCGAGGTATGGCATGTCGGAAGAGGGGGACGCGTATCAGGCGAGAGCAGGCGGCGCGCGAGGCAGCGCCACGCCAGGCGGCATGCGATGCGGCGCGGTGCTGTTTTGCTTGGCGACGAAAGTATCGTCGGCCAAAGTCGATGCCGCGAAGCCATGCGGCATCGATGGCGGCGTAGGCGCATGCGCAAGCAGGTCGCAATATCCGCACGCTTGCAGATGCGAAAGAGCGTCATGGTTCGCGTGCGATGCGGTATCGCCCGTATGCGCGATGCCATTCGAGCTCGACGTGCATATGGACGAGAAGAGCGCTTCGACGCGCTTGCCATCCAGCGTTTGCGATACGAGCGGCGCGAACGAAAGCAGCAGGATCGCGCATAGCGCAGCGAACCCGCTTAAGGACGGTCTGCAGAACACGGTTTAAAATGCCTGTGCACCATGTAGACGTTGGAGCAGTTTTTTTATCCAGCTCGGTCCATCAATGACAGAGGCGA
>NZ_JARUXJ010000001.1:1373052-1549434 GCF_031451465.1 Caballeronia sp. LZ003
GAGATGAAGCT
Organism: Caballeronia sp. LZ003; assembly: GCF_031451465.1. Lineage (NCBI taxonomy): Bacteria > Pseudomonadati > Pseudomonadota > Betaproteobacteria > Burkholderiales > Burkholderiaceae > Caballeronia > Caballeronia sp. LZ003. The sequence goes on from NZ_JARUXJ010000001.1 coordinate 1,373,064, forward strand.
GCGTCATCGTGATGCCTCCAAGTCGCTTGTTTACTAATAGTATTCCTTATTGTAACCACAAGAAGGAGTTCTGCAGAGTCTCCTTAACTTTCTGATCATGCCGCGACGCAAGTAATGCATGCCGTGCCCGAATCTTTTTTCAATGCTCGATGACCGATCGATTATGCCATGCGTCCCGCGATGGCCTTTCGACTAAACCAATGAAGCTTTGCTGCCCGCGTGGAAGATGAGCTCACGAAGAAGAACGCATGAAGACCATTGCGCTTGAGTAAGTGATGACTTATAATCTTTTCTTCGACGGACGCGGGGTGGAGCAGTCTGGCAGCTCGTCGGGCTCATAACCCGAAGGTCGTAGGTTCAAATCCTACCCCCGCAACCAAGCATTCAAGCAAAAGCCCGGTTAAAGCCGGGCTTTTGCTTTTCCAGCACGCAGTTGCATACATGTATGGGCGCAGTACTGGAAGTAAGGCAAGTCGCAATACCTCCACTTCATGACCAGACGCGGCGCAACGCCTGCGTATCCCTCGTGTCAAAATCCCCTAAAGCTCGTCAGCGCTAACGCACATCGAACCTTTTCAAAGGACACACGCCATCATGGATATTCCTCACGATCTGCAGATCATCGCGCATCAGGAACGCGCGCTTGTGTTCCCGCAGTTTCATGCCGATGAAGCCTGGCAAACCGGCACGCAACTGCGCGAGATGGCGATGGCGCGCGGCGCGGTCGTGGTCATCGATGTGCGCACGTTCGGTCAGCGCATGTTCTTCGCTTCGCTCGATGGCGCCACGCCCGACAACGCGCGCTGGGCAGAACGCAAGGCGAGGACTGTCGAACACTTTCGCCGCAGTTCGTACGGGCTCGGTCTCTCGCTACAACAGGCGGGCACCACGCTCGCCGACAAGTACGGCCTCAACGCCGCCGATTACTCGGCGCACGGCGGCGGCTTTCCGCTGCGCGTCGCGAATGTCGGCGTGATCGGCTCCGTGACGGTGTCGGGGCTGCCGCAGCGCGAAGATCATCAGATGGTGGTCGAAGCGCTATGCGCGGTGCTCGGCCATGACTTCGCCGCATTGTCGCTCGGCCGCGTCTGAGCGTCGTCACGCATTCCAAAGACTCAACGGAGACCGAACCAGCCGATGCGTTCCACCGCTTATGTGTTGCTTGCGATTGCGATCGTCGCGGAAGTCGTCGCGACCTCGGCGCTACGCGCCTCCGATGGCTTCACGCGCGCGTTACCCGCGACCATCGTCGTGATCGGCTATGGATTGTCGTTTTATCTGCTGTCGCTGACCTTGCGGACCTTGCGGGTCGGCCTCGTCTATGCCGTGTGGTCGGGCGCGGGCATCGTGTTGATTACGCTCGTCGCCACGTTCTTCTTCAAGCAGACGCCCGATATTCCCGCCATGTTGGGCATGGGGCTGATCGTCGCGGGCGTCATCGTGCTGAACGTGTTTTCGAAGATGAGCGCGCATTGACGCGGCGAGGCACCGCTACTTGCAGCGTACGATCATCGAGCGATTCTTGACGTTTGCCGTCACGACGTTGCTCAAGCCGCCGCCGCTCGGACCGCCTTCCTCGTTGTCCTTCGACACGATGTCGTAACCCGTCGCGCCGCATGCCTTGCCCGCGAGCACATAGCAGCTCGCCCAGCTCGATCCGGCATCGGCGCCGCTGCAGTTCACTGCATAGCCCGTCTGGCCATCGGGAAGATTGATGAGCGATGCATCGTTGGACGAAGCACACCCGCTCGTTCCGGCGATGGCAAAAACCGCGATCAGGGCGATGCCAGGCGCCGCCGCGCGCGCGATGAGCCGGCGTGAGCGCCGATCGAATTCCTTCATCTTTTCCTCGTGATTGCAATGACTTAGCCGCGGTACTTTTTTTCAGCGGCTTTTTGGGATACGCATTGTCCCATACGCTACACGCGCCGTGAAAAAGCACGGTGGCTCGAACCGGGCGCGAGGCTTGCGAATCATCGAACGAACGGCGTTAAGCGGTAAAGACAGGTTCGCGTGAACTATTTTCCGGATCGCGCGCCTGATAGATAGCAAACGCCGGTTGTAATTGCCGCATGACGTGTGATTCGTCGCCAACATAAAAAGGAGGTCAACACGATGGCCGAAAGAGTGACCGGTCCTTACCGAGGGTATTACATCAGCGCGTCCGCCCGGCTCGTGCAGGCGCACGATGGCGATCGCAACGAAGACAACGCCGGGCAGGCGCTCAAGCCGATCTATGTCGGCTCAGTGAGCCTGGCGCGTGGTGGTCCGGACGATGTGCATCGCTTCGAGGCGCTCGTCGATCTCGGCCCGGAACGGCGCTTCGCCACCGAGGATGCCGCGCTTGCGCACGTCGAACAGGCGGGGCGCGAGTATATCGACCGCTTGTTGAAACCGATGACGTGATGCGCCCCGTTCATCTCCGGCACGCGGTGCTTTATGACATCGCCAACTGCCTGATCGACCTCTTTCCGAGCGGCGCGGACATCGCGGAGATCGGCCTCGAAGCCACGCCCGCGTTGTTCGTGAGCTGGCGCACGAGCGGGGTGGCGAATCATCCGGGCAACATCGCCTGGGGTGTGCATTATCGGTTCGAGCCGCAGGTACTGCGGGACTATCCGCATCTGTCGGAGGAGGCGCGTGAGCGCGTATGCGAGCGGGTGCGCGACATGAGCCGCCTGCTCGATTTCAATTACGCCGATCCGCTGGCGAGCTCGCTGCTCGTCGTCGATGTGAACGAGGACGTGCTCGCAGCCTAACGCTCTACACTGCGCGCCGCTGGACCGCGCTGCATCGACGCAGTTACCATAAGCGCCTCGGTCCTTTGCTCGAAACCAATCCTGCAGGGAATGCCTGAACGACTTTGCGTCGGTGCTGTAACACTCCGGGGCCGGTTGCTTCGGACAGCAACCGCGCCTGAGCCACGAGAACATCATGGACATCCGTTTCCTTCCGGACGCGCCCGGTTATTGCGACTCCAACCTCACCATCGAATTCGCCGCGCTCGTCGACGGACGACGCGTACCGTGCGCCATATCGGTGGAAGCGCTGGAGGATCATTTCGGCGCCGAGACTTACGACAGCCGCGGCTGGATCAGCGCTTTCGATGCAGGCCGTGCGCGCATCGAAGCCGTGGCGCGCGAGCATCTGGAAGTCACGAATGGCATGCCCGTGCTTCTCAAGAGCGGTCATTTTCCGCCAGGACGGGTGCTCGCCTGAAAGCGGCGCACGCTAGCGTTCCGTCAATTCGACTGCGCATCTCCGCTTTGCGGGTACTATCTCGCTACAGGCCGCACGCATGGCGATTCGTGCGGCACGACATTTGCTCTGGATCTGCGCTTCATCGTGCAAGCCACAACGAGCAACCATTATAAAAAGTCGCGCGGGGTCGTCATGTTTCTCTCCTTTTTCCACACGCTTATCGAGTCGAACGCACTATGGCTCATCTGGGCAGCCGTCGGTGTCGTTTTTCTGGGTCTATGCATCGTCTTCGCCTCCGTGCGGCTGGGCGAATCCGACGAGCCGCTTTATCGAGCCGCGCCTCGCGATAGCGACAGCGGCAAGATGATCGTCTGATCGTTTTGCTGGCTAGCTGCGCCGCTTGCGCGGTGACCATTCGCGTCATGCAAATTCGGGTTTGACTAGCCGACAGGCGATGTCGACAATATCCCGCATGGATCTGCCGCGACACATATCGACACCACCGGGCAAGGCGCGTGAGCTGCGGCAAGAGCAGCGGGATGCCTTGCGCGGGCGCATACTCGACGTATCGCGAGCTATCGTGAAGCGTGAAGGCTTCGCAGCACTTTCGATGCGCCGGCTCGCGCAGGCAATCGACTATTCGCCTGCCGCTTTGTACTTGCATTTTCGGAGCCGCGCGGACATCGCGCACGCTTTGTGCGTAGAAGGACATGCGACATTGCGCGCGGCATGTGCGCCGCAAGCGAGCATTGCCGATCCCGCCGCGCGTCTTAGAGCAATGGCGCGCGTCTATGTCGAATTTAGCCTGGCCGAGCCGGAGACGTATCGGCTGATGTTCATGGACGCGGACCGCCGCGGCGATGGAACCCATGGCACTGATGACGGCATGGCTGCGCTTTCGTCGATGACCGATGCCTTCGTCGAACTACGCGCCGCAGGGCGGCTTAAGCGCCTGCCGCCGGAGACACTGCCGGCCGATTGCGCTCAGGCGTTGTGGGCGACTTTGCATGGCATCGTCGCGCTGGCGCTGTGCGGCGTATCGCGGGCAATGCCTGCGGCCGAGATACTCGAGTTATCGCTCGACGCGTGGCTCGCGTAGTGAACAACAGGTTGACCGCAGGTTGAGTACTGGCTGGCATCTGGCCTGCCAAACTGACTGACAGAACGAACCGACCCGACACTCCAACACGATGACCACCGAAGATATCCGTATCGACTCCGCCAACGGCATCGGCTTCATTGCACTCGATCGCCCGAAGGCTCTGAATGCGCTGTCCGCGCCCATGTTGCGCGCGATCAGCGAGGCCTTGCGCGCCTGGCGTCACGACCAGGCAATCCGCACCGTCGTGGTGTATAGCCCGCACGTGCGGGCGTTTTGCGCGGGCGGCGATATCCGCTTTCTCTACGAGTCGGCGCAGGCGGGCGACCGCGATTCGATCGACGCGTTTTTCACCGACGAGTACAAGCTCAATCACGCGATCTTCACCTTCCCGAAGCCGTATATCGCGGTGATGAACGGTGTCGTGATGGGTGGCGGCATGGGTATCTCGCAAGGCGCGCATCATACGGGCGGGCTGCGAATCGTCACGCAGTCGACCAAGATGGCGATGCCCGAGACGCGTATTGGACTCTTTCCCGATGTCGGCGTGAGCTGGTTTCTCGCGCGCGCGCCTGGCGCGATCGGGCGTTATCTGGCCGCGACGGGCGCGAGCATGGGCGCGGCCGACGCGCTCTATGCGCGCATGGCCGACGCTTATCTCGACGATGGCGCGTTGCCGGGCTTGATCGAATCGCTACGGCATCAGCGCTTTCTCGATGGCGTGGCGATTGTTCGCTTTGTCGAAAACGAGACGACCAAATACAAGGTGAGCCCGACGCTCGACCGCAGCGCGCTTGCCGAGGGACGCACGCTCATCGACAAGCATTTCGCCACGGGCAATGGCGCGGCGATTCTTGCATCGCTCGCGCGTGAGACGGATGGCGCCGCGCGCGAGTGGGCCGAGCGCGTGGCGGCGGAACTGCGCGAACGTTCGCCTTTGTCGGTGGATGTCTCGCTGCAGCAGGTGGATCGCGCGCGGTATTCGTCGATGGCGGAGACCTTGCGCCGCGACCTCGATCTCACGCGCACGACGTTCGAACGCGGCGATGTGATCGAGGGCATTCGGGCCCGTATCGTCGACAAGGACAATCAGCCGAGCTGGAAGATCGCGCGGGCGGAGGAGGTGGGCGTCAAGGATGTCGAACGTATGTTCGAGAGCGCCTGGACGCCGGCGGCGCATCCGCTGCGTTTGCTCAAGGACTGAGCGTTCTTAGCGAGAACGCGCGATCAACGCGACTCGTTGCCGGCCGAGAAAGCGCGCATGAAGACGAGCGCGCCCCAGCCCCAGATTGCGTTGGCGATGAAGTTGGGCGCGAGTCGCGGCAGCATGTTGCCGCTTGGCCAGATGCCGCGCGCGGGATCGATCACGAATGCGCCGACCGCGGTCAGCACGATGCCGCCGAATACGAGCGAGCCAATCCACGGCGCGCGGTTCTCCGGCGCGACGCGCAAGAGCCACGAGAGCAGCACGCCGAACACCGCGCTCCATAACGCATTCGCGATGAAAGTTGGAATGCCGAGCGGCAGAAAAGGGGTGATGGAAAAGCCGGCTTGATCGATGAGACCTGCTGCATGCAGCAGCGCGAGCGTCGATTCCCGAAAGAAGAGTGCGGCAAGAAAACCAGAAACGAACGGCAGAATGACTTTATGCATTGGCAGGACCGCTTGCGGCGAACCGCGGCTCTCGTTGGTTGTCGTGACGCGCCATTATAGGGGCGCGCGAGCCGGTGTCGAAGCGATGCCTAAGCAGATACGACGCGGATGCGCTTACTTTGCGATGGCGTCGCTCGCCGGACTGTGATGCAGCATGCGGTCGCTGTTGGGCGGCGGGTTGGGGCGCTTCACCGGCATGTTGTCGGGATTGTTCGGGCGCGTGGTCTCGGCGGAAGGCGAGCCGGGTGCGCTCGGCGGCTTGACCATCGAGGCGTTATCGTCGGGGCGCGCGGTTTGGGCTTGCGCCACTACGGCCGCGCAGATGAGGAGAAGCGCGAGGGTCGTTTTTTTCATGTCGAGTCTCCACGAGCGAAGCCGCGGCGGGAGCGCCGCGGTTTTTGATGAGACAGGCGCGTCGGCTGAAAATTCGCGCGGATCGCATATTCGGTTTTTTTGGAGGAATGCGGAAGCTGCGACGTGCGCCGCTTGATCGCACGCGGAAGGTCTCACGGCCAATCTGCGGGATGGAGGCGAAGGAGGTCCAACGGCATTCGGATCAGGCCTGATGGGGCCGGTGACCGGTCCCAACCACCGGGTGTCGCCGCCGGGAATGACACTGACCTCAGGGCCACGTATCGATAGCTCAACCGACTACAACAATGGACTGAGTGGATCAGAAGTTATCCGCCCGCAGACAAAGCGCTTCGCCGCACTGCGGTAAAATCACACCTTCGCCTTAAACCGATGCAGACCGCGCCACGGTCATTCGCTCCACATGTCCGCCGTTCAAAAAATCAGCCCCCGCCGCGTGTCCGTCGCTCCGATGATGGACTGGACCGACAGGCACTGCCGCTCGTTGCATCGGCTCGTGTCGCGGCACGCTTACCTCTACACAGAGATGGTGACCACGGGCGCCCTGCTTTACGGCGATGTCGCGCGTCACCTTGCGTTCACGCCCGCCGAAGCGCCGGTTGCGTTGCAGCTCGGAGGCAGCGAGCCGGCCGATCTGGCAAAGAGCGCGAAGCTCGGCGAGCAGTGGGGCTATGACGAAATCAATCTGAATTGCGGCTGCCCGTCCGAGCGCGTGCAGCGCGGCGCGTTCGGTGCATGTCTGATGAAAGAGCCGCAACTGGTGGCGGAGGGCGTGAAAGCCATGCGCAATGCCGTGTCGATTCCCGTGACGGTCAAGCACCGTATCGGCGTCGATTCCATCGAGGACTACGCGTTCGTGCGCGATTTTGTCGGCACCGTCGCCGATGCGGGTTGCGAAGTGTTCATCGTCCATGCGCGCAACGCTATCCTGAAAGGCCTGAGCCCGAAGGAGAACCGCGAGATTCCGCCGCTCAAATACGAATATGCGTATCAACTGAAGCGGGATTTTCCGCATCTGGAGATTTCGATCAACGGCGGCATCAAGACGCTCGACGAGGTCGAGGAACATCTGAAACACGTCGATGGCGTCATGTTGGGCCGTGAGGCTTATCACAACCCGTATGTGCTCGCGGGCGTCGATACACGCTTTTATGGCGCGACGACGGCGATTCCTTCACGCGAGGAAATCGAAGCCGGACTCATTGGCTATGCACGCGACGAACTTGCGCGCGGCACGTATCTCGGCGCGGTGACACGTCACGCGCTTGGGCTGTATCGCGGCACTGCCGGTGCGCGTGGATGGCGGCGCGTGCTTTCCGATAGCCGGCGGCTGGCAACTGGCGATCTCGCGATTTTCGACGAAGCGCGTGCTCATTTGCGCGAAGGTGCGGAAGCTATCGAATCTTGAAGCCGTCTAGCGAACGAAGATGCGTGAAAGGGCTAGGCAAGCGCAATTTTAGTTCGTATAATCTCGCTTCTTGATTGCTGAGCAACTTTCGGCAAGATGGAATCAGGTAGTTCAGTGGTGGCTGTAGCTCAGTTGGTAGAGTCCAGGATTGTGATTCCTGTCGTCGTGGGTTCGAGTCCCATCAGCCACCCCACAAAGAATTCTGAAGATTAAAGTATTACGGAACGGCGCTCTGCGAATGCAGAGCGCCGTTTTTGCTTTCAAATGATCCAAACTTGTGAGACAGATTTTGCCGAATTGGGCGATGCAGCAGCTGAGCTGCCAGCCTACTGAGTCGGTTCAGAATTGTCGTATGGACGGTAGGTCGAATCCGCTTCAGGGTTGCTCCTTTTTCACGGAGGGGTAATGAGGCGCTCGCTAATAACATTTTTTTCAATTGCTGCCGCATCATCAACGGCATGGGCTGCTTCGGCTGATCTGGTCCGAACTGGGCCGATCCGAACGCCTTATGGGATGGCCACTGGATGCATGTACTTGACGGACGCAGGACAAACAGTGGTGCTGTCTGTCCCTGCGGGTTCTGGGTGCAGTCCGAGGATCTATTCGAGAGCGCCATCCATGGCTGAAAGCGCAAACGACTTCAACCGCGCTAGAGACGCTTCGTTGTCGAGCGGAACGACGGCACAAGGGATGATGATGGACAACTATCAGCGAAGCATGCACATTCAACAGTGCATGCAAGCCGGTAACTGCTAACAAAGGCTACGCAACACCGACCCCGCCAAAGCGGGGTTTACTCTTTGGTGTAGGCGCATCAACTGCATTACATGCCTCCACTGACGGCATTGGTTTCCGCCAACCCCCACACCTCCCCCGTGCTAGCATCATCAAACCACCATTCCGAACACGGCAACGGAGGCAGCCATGACTACCTTGGCGATAGACGGCGTGCGCTGGGTCAACGATCGCGTGACCAACGTGCGCTGGGGCAGCTTCGATTCCGCGACCAACGACTGGGCCGCGCCCACCACCATCGTGGAAGTGCAGGAGGTCGTGGACGCCATCAAGAGCGGCAAGGAAGTCCGCACGCTCTTTACCCTCGGCGGTCGCACGTTTCTCGGTCCGAAAGTCAGCTCGCTGCCCTACGCGAACGGCCATATCGGCATCGAAGCGCGCGTGCAAGACGGGCAGATCGAAAAATCGCTCGAGGATTTGCCGCCAGTCTGACGGCGCGCCGCACGCATTGAAAGCACACGGAGAAGGGCGTTGAACCGGGAGCAGGCGCTTCGCTTCGAAAGCGAATTCATGCCGCGTATCGCCGAGCGAGTGGCGGCGCTGCTTCACGGCGTGCGCGTCGATATCGTTCCCGGCGAATATCCGCACCAGCCTGCCAAATTGCACCTCAGCGCTCAAACCCCACCGCATGCGAACGACGAGCGCGCGCGTGGTTATCCGTTGCCGCTCAACATCTTTCTCACGTGGGACGACGAGGAGATCGAGCGTCTCATGCATCCGCACGGGGAGGCGCGCTTTATGCGCTATCTGGACGCACTCGACATCAAGTTCGCGGCCTGGCAAGGCGCACGCGATGTCGATATGGTCACGCGCTCGCAGGCCGAGACTTCCGTGCTGCTTGGCGGTCTGGATTTCGAAGCCTGAGCGACGTTCGTCGTCACCGCGCGTGTCGTGGTTCTACCAAGGAGGAGGTCAGGATGACATCGTCAAAAGAAGGCAACGTCCGCGCGTTCGTGCAGACGGCCGAGCAAGCGGGCGGATTCGTCTGGGTACTCGTGCTAGTCGATTTCGAAGCGCGCGAAGTGAGGCGCGCGCTCGTATCGGAAGAAAACTTCGCTACCGCCGATGCCGCGCGCGACGCCGGCAACGATCAGCTAAAAGGCATGAGCAACGATCGCTGAGGCTAGCATTGGCAATACGCACGGTTCGCAGCCGTGCGCCGCTAAACTCGTTCGACAATTCCGCACGTTTTCCTCGATTTACCCGTACGGCATTGCTCGCAAAGCCCGCCATACTGCCTTCACACTGATCAACGTTCAAAGGAGAACGTCATGAATCGCTTCGAAGGCAAGACAGTTCTGGTTACGGGCGGCAACAGCGGCATTGGTCTGGCGGCGGCGCAGGCATTCGCCGCGGAAGGCGCGCGCGTCGTCATCACGGGTCGCGATGAAGTCTCTCTCGCCAAGGCGCGCGAGACGCTCGGCGCTAACGCCGTCGCCATACGCAACGTCACGGGCACCATCGCCGCCGCGCAGGAACTCGCGCGGCATCTCGGCGACGCGCACATCCGGCTCGACGCCGTGTTCGTCAATGCAGGCGTCGCCACGTTCGCTCCGTTCGTCGATATCGACGAGAAAGCGTGGGACGAAACCTTCGCGATCAACGTGAAGGGTCCGTATTTTCAGATTCAGGCGCTCGTGCCGCTACTGAACGAAGGCGCATCCATCGTGCTGAACGGTTCGATCAACGCGCATATCGGCATGCCCGCTTCGTCGATCTATGCCGCGAGCAAGGCAGCGCTCATCTCGCTTGCGAAGACGCTCTCGGCGGAATTGCTGCCGCGCGGCGTGCGTGTGAACGTGGTGAGCCCCGGTCCCATCGCGACGCCTTTGCACGACAAGCTCGGCCTCGCCGATGAAGCCGCCGCGCAACTGCAAAGCCAGATTCCGCTCGGGCGCTTCGGCAAGTCGAGCGAAGTGGCGGCGACGGTGCTGCTGCTGGCGTCGGCGGAGGCGGGGTTCATCGTGGGCTCTGAACTAGTGATCGATGGCGGGATGAGTCAGCTTTGAAGCCGGTGCCGTGATCGACGGCCGCGCGTGGTTGCGCGGTCATGTCGTGCTGCCTGCGAACCGGGACACGACGCGCCTCGGACTGCTGGCAGAATCGACTGTTCTCGAAGCAACGATCAAAATCAGCGTCACATGAGCCATCCACCCGAAGAAGACCACGGCAGCACCCGCGAAGCACGCTTTCGCCGCTACGACGCCGCGGGCGAAGCGTCCGTCCGCGCCGATCTCGACGAAGCCGCCACGAGCGACCCCGAAGCCGCATCCAAACGCGCGTGGTTGCACGGCAAGGAGGTCGCGCATCAGGACGAGCAGTTTCGCGCGATGTTCGCATCCGTCAATTCGGCCAACGACGCCGCGCAACTCGCCCGCGAATCCGCGCAGGCATCGCGCCGTTCGGCCTTCTGGACGATGATCGCGGCAATCGCGGCCACCGCCGGTGTGATCGTCAACGCGGCGATCGCGCTTGGCTGGCTCGACTGGCTCAAACGCTAAGGCGCTGAATCGTCGATGCCGAAGCCTCAGGGCATCGCCGGCTGCAATTCGCCCCAGCTCACGAGAATGCTTTGGATGCTTCGCGCATAGGCATCGCGATGTTTCGGCGATTTCGAGTGATAAGCGCCAATCGCGCGCCACGTGTTGCCGTACTTGACCATCTTTTGCTTGAGCAGCCACGCCGCGACGAACACGTTTACGCACGGATCGGCGAGCGCGCGATGCGGAATGCCCTGGCGCGCCAGGTCGGGAAAATGAATCGAATTGATCTGCAACTGGCCGACATCGATGGAACCGTTGGCGTTGCGGTTGATCGCGCTGGCGTCGCCTTTCGACTCGCGCCAGGCAACCGCGCGCAGCACGAGCGGATTGACGCCCTGATACGCGCCCGCCAGTTCGAAACAGTCATCGGCGTGCACAGCGCCGGATGCAAGCGACAATCCGAGCGCCGCGCAGGCGGCGAGGGCAAGCCGCGTGGCGGCTATCGCTGGTGGAAACATGAATCGTGGCTCCCGTGTTGGTCTTATACGAAGCGGTCGATAGGCGTTTGTTGTCCGCCCCTGCTGGCGTTCAGCGGATCAACGCGGCGTCCAGCCGCTGTTCGATGTCTTTCATATAACTGCGCGATTCGCCCGATACCACGAGACGCGGTTCGGGACCGTCGCATCGGCAATCCGCGACCGGGCGCGCCTTTCTGCTCTTTTTCGCGGATGGCTTGGCGGGAAGTTCGTCGTCGCCGGTCGAAGGCGGCAGCATGGCGAGCGTCGGCAGCGGCGGATACACACGCGGCGAGCCGGGCATGAGCGCGGCCAAGGTTTGTACGCCGGGCGCGCTGACATCGAGCGGACCGGCGGATGCGGTCGAAAAAACCAGCAAGCCGCCGATGACCAGGAGAGTGCGTCGCATGATGTCAGCCTCCTTGCGTTGGTTTGATCGACACGCTGTACGGCTCGCGCGCGCCGGCGGTGCGGTTCTCGAGGCTCAGCCGGACGGTGCGTTTCGCCGGCACGCCTCTCCAGATTGCCTGATTGATATAGGGCAAATCCTGCGCGAGCGCGGTGACGAGAATGGTGGTCGGCTGCTTCTGCGCGGCTGCAAGCGAGCCGGCTTTGGTGAGAATTGCGCTGAGTTGCGCATCGCGGGCGCCGAGGGCATCGGCGGGAATCTCGAAACTGATGATGCCCGTGGCGACCGGCGGCTTATCGGTCTGCGCGACCGGATTGGCGGCCGGCAGCGGCGCGCAGCCGGTCAAGGAACTGACAACGACGATAGATAGAAAAGAAACGGCCCACTTCACAGGCGGCTCCCGAAAGGATCATGGTGATATGCAAGTTTTCGGCGTGGGGGCCGGTGGTCTTGATAGCCAGGCGCAAACGTTGAGCGATTTAGGAAGACTTGACTCGGGAAACCGAATTTCGGAAAAGAGGCTCGTAGGAATTGCCGGATTCGCGCGGGAAACGGCGTTCAACGCACAGGCGTGCATCGACGATCGGAAGATCAGAAACACCACCAGGCGCGCACGCTCGGTTCGCCGTCGAGTGCGCGCACGAAGTCGTCGGCGAAGGCATCGCTCGCGGCTTTCCATTCAGGCGTGCCGGTGGGCAGGTCGTTCGGATTCTTCAGCCCGCGCGCGTGACGGATGACGGCTACGGCTTCGCTGAGGGCGGCGATGGAGTCGAGACTGTGCGTGTTCATAACGCGGATTACGGCGCGTCAGAGCGAAACTTGAGGCCAGGCAAAGGTCGCTCAGGAGATCACCGCAAAAAACGCGGCCTTGATCTCGACGGCGTCGCTCCGAAACCCAACACAGGACGAATCCGTCAAACCTTCCCCTTATGCCCCGACACGAGCGCTCCCGCATCGCGCTTGAGGCTGAACAGATCCACCACGCCGATCAATCCCACCAGCCCGACGATCAAAAATGCCACGCTGAAATCTTCCGTCGCGATGGACTGCGCGTCGTGCCCATGCAGCCATTCGGCAAAGCGCAGGGCAATGGCGCCGACCGCGACGCCCACGCCCATCGTCATCTGAAAGAGCGTGCTCGATAACGCCGATGCCGCGCTCATCTGCGATTTCGGCACATCCGCGAAACTCAGCGTATTGAGCGCCGTGAACTGCAAGGAGCGCGACAAGCCGCTCGCGAACAGCACGGCGACGATCACGAACGTCGGCGTCGATGCCGTGAGCAAGCTCATCACGGCAAGCGAAAGCGCGGCGATCACGCCGTTGACGATCAGCACCGGCCGGAAGCCGAAGCGCCGCATCACGGGCGTGGTGATGAGCTTCATCGAAAGATTGCCCGCGAACACCGCGAGCGTGAGCAGGCCGGATTCGAAGGCGTTCAGCCCGAAGCCGACCTGAAACATCAGCGGTAGTAAAAACGGCGCCGCGCTGATGGCGATGCGAAACAGCGACCCGCCGCCCATCGCCACGGCAAAGGTCCTTACCTTGAGCGCCGACAGATCGACGACCGGATGCGCCGCGCGCCGCAAATGCCACCACGACGCGACGCTCGCCCCCACGCCGACGATCACGAGCACGCCGGCGTAGCGCCACGACGTCTCGTTGCGGCCGATCAACTCCATCGCATAGAGCAGCGTCGTGCAGGCGATTCCGCACAGCGCGAAGCCGACGAGGTCGAAGCGGCGCTTCGCATCCGCGCGCACGTTGTCGATGAAGCGCAACGTGAGCAAGAAACCGATGATGCCGAGCGGCACATTGAGATAGAAGATCCAGCGCCACGACGAATACGTGGTGATGAAGCCGCCGAGCGGCGGTCCGATCACCGGCGCGACGAGCCCCGGCCAGGTGATGATGGCGATGGCGCGCATGAGGTCGTTCTTCGGCGTGGCGCGCAGCACGGCCAGGCGTCCGACCGGCACCATCATCGCGCCGCCGATGCCCTGCAAGACGCGCGCCGCCGCGAACGCGGGCAGGGTCGAAGTCGTCGCGCACAGCACGGAAGCGGCCGTAAAAACGGCGATCGCGCTGCCGAACACCGTGCGCAAACCGAAGCGGTCGGCGGCCCAGCCGGAAATCGGGATGAACACCGCGAGCGTCAGCAGATACGCGGTGATGCCGAGACTCATCTCGGCCGGATGCACGTTGAACGAATGCGCCATCTGCGGCAGCGCCGTCGCGATGATCGTGCCGTCGAGGTTCTCCATGAAAAACGTGGCCGCGACCAGCGTAATGATGAGCGATGAGCCTCGCTGCGCGCGTTCGTTGTCAGTTTGAGCAGCGGGAGAGGGCATCGGCTGAGACTTCCTTGTGCAAAATGGGTAGGTTCGGATGCGCTGCAAAGCCGTGACGCGGCCCGCTATTTTAGCCACGACAGCAGATCTCGCACGGCTATGGTAGTTTTTGCGGTTGCGGCCCGCCGTTCGACTGCATCGCCGACGAAAGGCCGACAGGACGCCAACGCAACGCCAACACAATGGCAACAAGAGGGAACGCAATGAAGTATCGGAAGCTGGGAGATTCGGGTGTCGACGTGAGTCTGATCGGGCTTGGCACCATGACCTGGGGCGAGCAGAACACCGAGAGCGAGGCGCATGAACAGATCGACTACGCGCTCGCTCAAGGCGTGAATCTGATCGATGCCGCCGAAATGTATCCGGTCCCGCCGCGCCCTGAAACGCAAGGCCGCACCGAGGAGTACATCGGTACGTGGCTCGCGAGGAACGGCGGCAAGCGCGCCGATATCGTGCTTGCCACCAAGATCGCCGGGCCCGCGCGCCAGCCGCACAATCCGCGGCACATCCGCGGCGCGGGCAACCAGTTCGACCGCAAGAATATCGTCGAAGCCGTCGACAGCAGCCTCGCGCGCCTGCAAACGGATTACATCGATTTGTATCAGCTGCATTGGCCCGACCGCAGCACGATGACCTTCGGCCGCCCGAACTATCCGTATATCGACGATGAATACACGGTGCCGATCGAGGAAACGCTCGCCGCGCTTGGCGAACTCGTCAAGGCCGGCAAGATTCGTCATATCGGGCTGTCCAACGAAACGCCGTGGGGCGTCGCGCAATTCTTGCGCGCGTCGGAAAAGGCGGGCTTGCCGCGCGTCGTCAGCATTCAGAATCCGTACAGTCTCGTGAACCGCGTGTACGAACTCGGGCTCTCCGAATTCACGCACAAGGAAGGCGTGGGCCTGCTTGCTTATTCGCCGATGGCCTTCGGCTGGCTTTCGGGCAAGTACGAGGGCGGTGCGCGCCCGGCCGGCGCGCGCATCACGCTATTCGAGCGCTTTCAGCGCTACAGCAAGCCGCAGGCAATCGCTGCCGTCGCTTCCTATGTCGAACTGGCGAAGCGCCACGGTTTGACGCCCGCGCAGTTGTCGCTGGCGTTCGTCAACAGCCGTCCGTTCACGACGAGCACGCTGATCGGTGCGACGTCGATGGCACAGCTGAAGGAAAACATCGACAGCGTGAACGTCGAACTTTCCGAGGAAATCATCGCCGAGATCGAAGCGCTCCATGAACGTCAGCCGAACCCGGCGCCTTGAACCGTCCTTCCGGTCACGCCTTTGCCGCGCCTTAAACCGTTTGCGAACAAGGCCTTGGCGCGAAACCTGATGGCCTGCGCGCGGATGTGTCACGATTGACCGTTCGCGCGCACGCAATATCGGCGATGCGCGCTTCGCTTACTTAGCCCTTGCCTTACTTTTGCAAAGCTTCAAGGATGCATTGCGTCCGTATCCCGCCGTAACGCCGCCGCTTGTCCGCGCCCCGGAATCACCGCCAGATAAGGGCGACGGCGCGCCGCACGTGTCACTTGCGATGCAGTGCCGGCTGTAAGGCACTACACTTGCTCGATGGTCCTGGTTGCCCGCTGCGGCGCCCTCAGCCACAGCGCGCCCTTAGCAAAGGAGTCGTCGCTCATGTCTCAAGCAACGCCGAAGTCTTCCGCCGATCTTGACACGCTCACGATCAATACCATCCGCACGCTGTCGATGGACGCCGTGCAAAAAGCCAATTCGGGTCACCCCGGCACGCCGATGGCGCTCGCGCCAGTCGCGTTTCACCTGTGGCAGAACCATCTTCGCTACGATCCCGACGCGCCGCTCTGGCCGAATCGCGACCGCTTCGTGCTGTCGGTCGGGCACGCGTCGATGCTGCTCTATTCGCTGCTGCATCTGTCCGGCGTGAAGGAAGTCGACGAGTTCGGCAAGCCAACCGGCAAGCCGGCCATCTCGATCGACGATATCAAGAATTTTCGTCAGCTCGACAGCAAGACGCCGGGCCACCCGGAATACCGCATGACGACCGGTGTCGAAACCACGACAGGTCCGCTCGGTCAGGGTCTCGGCAACAGCGTCGGCATGGCGATGGCCGCGCGCTGGAAAGAAGCGCACTTCAACAAAAGCGATTCGCCGCTATTCGATTACCGTGTCTACGCGCTTTGCGGCGACGGCGACATGATGGAAGGAATCTCGCACGAAGCGGCATCGATCGCGGGGCACCTGAAGCTGTCGAACCTCATCTGGATCTACGACAGCAACCGCATCACGATCGAAGGACACACCGACCTCGCGTATAGCGACGACGTCGAAGCGCGCTTTCACGGCTACAACTGGAACACGCTGCACGTCGACGACGCCAACGACGCCGCCGCGCTCGAAGCGGCCATCAACAAGGCGAAGGCGACCACCGACAAGCCGACCCTGATCGTGGTGAAGAGCATCATCGGCTGGGGCGCGCCGAACAAGCAGGACACGGCGGCCGCGCACGGCGAACCGCTCGGCGCCGATGAGATCAAGGCTGCGAAGCGCGCGTACGGCTGGCCGGAAGACGCGCAGTTCCTCGTGCCCGACGGCGTAGTGCAACATTTCGCCGACGGCATGGGCGCGCGCGGCAAGGCGGCGCACGAAGCCTGGAAGAAGCAGTTCGATTCCTACGGCAAGGACTATCCGGATCTCGCGAAGCAACTCACGCTGATGCTCGAAGCGAAGCTGCCGGAAGGCTGGGAAAAGAGCATTCCGACCTTCGAGCCGGACGAAAAGGGAATCGCCACGCGCGAGTCGTCGGGCAAGGTGCTGAACGCCATCGCGCAGTCCATTCCCTGGCTGATCGGCGGCGCGGCGGACTTGTCGCCATCGACGAAAACCAATCTGAAGTTCGACGGCGCGGGCAGTTTCGAGGCAACGAGCTACGACGGCCGCAATCTGCACTTCGGCATTCGCGAGCACGGCATGGGCTCGGTTGCCAATGGACTCGCGCTGTCCAACATGCGGCCGTATGCGTCGACGTTCCTGATTTTCAGCGACTACATGAAGCCGCCGATCCGCCTCTCCGCGATCATGGAACTGCCGGTGGTCTACGTGTTCACGCACGATTCCATCGGCGTGGGCGAGGACGGACCGACGCACCAGCCGATCGAACAACTCGCTTCGTTGCGCGGCGTGCCGGGCCTCACCACGCTGCGTCCCGCCGATGCCAACGAAGTCGGCGAAGCATGGCGCGTCGCGCTGTCGTATCACAAGGAGCCGTCGTGTATCGTGCTGACGCGTCAACCGCTGCCGACCTTCGATCGCAAGAAATACGCGTCGGCTGAAGGCGTGCGGCGCGGCGCTTACGTGCTTGCCGACACCGAAGGCGGCAAGACGCCCGAAGTGCTGTTGCTTGCCACCGGCAGCGAAGTCGCGCTGTGCGTGGGCGTCTACGAGAAGCTGAAGGCCGAAGGCATTGCGGCGCGCGTCGTATCGATGCCTTCGTGGGACCTCTTCGAGAAACAGGACGAAGCCTACAAGGAATCGGTGTTGCCGAATGCGGTGAATGCTCGCGTTGCGGTCGAACAGGCCGGCACGCTCGGCTGGGACCGCTACGTCGGCCGGCTCGGCACCGTGCTCGCCATGCATACGTTCGGTGCGTCCGCACCGTTGAAGGCGCTTCAGGCCAAATTCGGCTTCACGCCGGAACGCGTCTACGAAGAAGCGAAAAAGCAGATCGAACGCGTCAAACACAACGGCAAGGAGTAACGGACATGCAGATTGGCATCGTGGGACTGGGGCGCATGGGCGGCAACATCGGACGCCGCCTGATGCGCGGCGGGCATCAATGCGTCGTCTACGATCACAGTCCGCAAGCAACCGACGCACTCGCGAGCGAAGGCGCGACCGGCGCGAAGGATCTCGGCGATCTGGTCGCAAAACTTGCCACGCCGCGCGTCGTCTGGCTCATGCTGCCCGCCGGCAAGATCACGGAGGACACGCTCAACGATCTCCGGCAGATTCTGAGCCCGGACGACGTGATCATCGACGGCGGCAACAGCTTCTACAAGGACGATATCCGCCGCGCCGCCGAGCTGAAAGCGCAGGGCCTGCATTACGTCGATGTCGGCACGTCAGGCGGCATCTGGGGCTTGGAGCGCGGTTACTGCATGATGATCGGCGGCGATGACGCGGTGGTGAACCGTATCGATCCGATTCTCGCGACGCTTGCGCCCGGACGCGGCGACATTCCCTTGACGCCAGGCCGCGACGGACGCGATGCGCGTGTCGAGAACGGCTACATGCATTGCGGACCGGTGGGTTCGGGACATTTCGTGAAGATGGTGCACAACGGCATCGAGTACGGATTGATGCAGGCGTATGCCGAGGGCTTCCATATTCTGAAGCACAAGGAGTCGACCGAGTTGCCGGAAAACGAGCGCTACACGCTCGATCTGGCCGACGTCGCGGAAGTCTGGCGGCGCGGCAGCGTGGTGTCGTCGTGGCTGCTCGATCTGACCGCGGGCGCGCTTGCGGGCGATGGTTCGCTTGAACGCTACTCGACCGAAGTGGCCGATAGCGGCGAAGGGCGCTGGACGATCGAAGCGGCCATCGAGGAAGCGGTGCCGGCGCAAGTGTTGTCAGCGGCGCTTTATACGCGCTTCCGGTCGCGCGATGCCGAAGCCTTCCCCGAGCGCATGCTTTCGGCGATGCGCTTCGGCTTCGGCGGCCACAAAGAGTTCGGCGTGAAGTAAATCCGTGGTTGTCTGTCGGGATAAAGGGCGATGATTCATCGCCCTTTATTTCATCATGCGGCGGCGAAACAGCCACGCGCACAGGAAGAACGGCACAACCGAATACGCCGCGAGTACCGCGAGATGCAACGCGAGTCCGTGCACGGGCCGGCCGAGCATGGCGGCGCGGATCAACTCGACCGCGTGATAAAGCGGCAGCGCCTGCGTCACATGCTGCGCAAAAGCAGGCAATTGCGCGACCGGAAAGAACACGCCGGAGAGCAAGAGCATGGGCGTGAGCGCGAGCGTCTGATAGAACATGAAGAAGTCGTAGCTCGGCGCAATGGCTGTGACGATCATCGCCGTGCTCGCGAATGCGAGTCCCGTAAGCACGATGATGGGCAGCGCGAGCAGCATCGACGGAAAACTCGCATAGCCAAGCGCGCCCGCCACCAGCATGATCGCCACGCCCGACAAGACCGATTTGCTCGCGGACCAGATCACTTCGCCGAGCACGATGTCGCCGAGCGTGAGCGGCGTATGCATGATCGCTTCCCACGTACGCTGCACGTGCATGCGCGAGAAGCCGGAATACATGGCCTCGAAACTCGCGGACATCATCACGCTCGACGCCACCGTGCCCGCCGCCAGAAACGCGATGTACGACACGCCGTCGACATGGCCGACCATCAAGCCGAGACCGAGGCCTAGCCCGAAGAGATAGATCATCGGATCGGCGAGATTGCCGATCATCGATGCAATGGCGAGCTTCTTCCATACCAGATAATTGCGCCGCCATACCGACATCCAGTTGCTCGCGTTGGCGGGAAGCGCGTTGCTCATGGGCGAGAGCGTATCGGCGTGTTTGGCTCGCACGCGTGTTTTCTCGATGCTTGCGCCTGATCGATCGAAAGTGTCCATCGCTTGATTAGTCCACCATCTCGCGCCCGGTCAGGCGCAGAAAAACATCCTCGAGATTCGCCGGACGATGCAGATAGCGCACGTCCGTCCGGCCCTTCACGCGCGCATGCACGGGCTGCGGGTCGTCGACATAGCAGAAAAGCGTTTCGCCGCTGATCTCCGTGCGCGCGACGAACGGTTCCAGTTCGGCGGCCAGCGCCTGCGGATCGGGTCCGTAGATTTCGATGACGTCCGAACCGATCACCGATTCGATCAACTCGCGCGGCCTTCCTTCCGCGAGCTTGCGGCCTTCCTCGATCACGCAAAGCCGGTCGCACAGGCGTTCGGCCTCTTCCATGAAGTGCGTCGTGAGCAGAATGGTTTTACCGCGCGAAAGCAACGAGCGCAGGCGTTCCCAGATCAGATGGCGCGCTTGCGGATCGAGGCCGGTGGTGGGTTCGTCCATCACGAGCACGTCGGGATCGTTGACGAGGGCGCGCGCCAGCGTCAACCGCCGCCGCATGCCGCCCGACAGTTCGCCGACGCGCGCTTGGGCCTTGCTTTCGAGGCGCGCGAATTCGAGCAACGAAGGCACGATGGCTTCCATGCGCGCGCCTGCCAAGCCGAAATAGCGGCCGAAGACGAGCAGGTTTTCGCGCACGGTGAAGTCGGGATCGAGGTTGTCGAATTGCGGCACGACGCCCACGCGTTGCCGCGCGAAGCGTGCGCGCGCTGGCACGGGTTCGCCGACGAGACGGATCGTGCCGCTGTCGGGCGATGTAATGCCGAGCAGCATCTTGAGCGTCGTCGTCTTGCCCGCGCCGTTCGGGCCAAGCAGGCCGAAACACTCGCCAGGCTGAACGTCGAACGACAAGCCATCGACGACACTTCGCTCGCCGTAATGTTTTCTGACTTCGCTGAATTCGATCGCTGGCGCCGCGTTCGGGTTCGCGCCAGCTCGGTGATTTATGTCGGTCATGCGGCCGTCCTGCGAGGAGAAAACTCAGCCGGCTAGTGTAATCCAATGCACCAGCGCGGCGCTTTGCATGCAAGCGCATGCATCGTTCCTGTGATCGAAGCGTGCATCGCGTCTTCCTGTTGTTTTGGCAAATGGCGCCGCGCGCTTGTCTGGCAAGGCGCTCAGGCCTCTGGCACGGTGTGCGCTAGCGCTTGTTGCCATGTAAGCGTTTTCCATCGTTGCCACGCATGAGGCGACCTACCATGATGAAGATGCGCCGCACTCGATTTGCCGACACCATCGGCTACGCGGCAGGGAGATCATGATGTCAGGCTATCGAAAAATCCTGTTGTGCTACGACGGCTCCAGAGAGGGCCGCAAGGCGTTGCGTCAGGGCGCGAATCTCGCGCTTGCCTTGAACGCGGAGACGCACGTGCTGGCGGTGGTGGATATGCGTTCGAGCATTGCGCAAAGCGCCGGTCTTCTGACCGACATGGCATGCGGACGGTTCGAGGATGCCGCACGCGATATCCTGCAAGAGGGCGTGGAGTGGCTGCGCGAACGCGGCTTGCAGGCGCAGGGGCATTTCGCATTCGGGCATCCGATCGATGAAATCGCCACGCTGGCGGAAAGTCTCAAGGTCGATCTGGTCGTGGTCGGCCATCGATGCCGCAGCGGTCTCGCGCGCTGGTGGATGGGCGCGGGCAACACACCGCTGCTCGATCGCGTGTCATGCAGCATATTGGTTGCGGTTTGTCAGGCAGGTGAGTCGGCCGAAGCGGAAGATGAGGCGGCTTATGCGGCGAAGCCGGACCGGGCCGAAGTAAGTGTTTGAGGATAGGTGTGCGCGATGAGGCTGGCCTGCGTCGGGCCAGTGCTCTTTTGCGCTATCAGCGCCAGCTGCCGTCTCCTTGCGTGACGGCCGCGCACGCTTAACGCCGCAAAAAATGCCATGAAGCGCTTACCGGCACTTTAATGGTTGTCCAACAACGAACTCACCCGTTCAAATCAACCGCGACCAGCTTCCACGTTATCAACCCGTACCGATGAAAGATCGCTGAGTACCGCGCATCGCCGGCACCGTGCTGGTAGGTCACCACGAACGTATCGAAGCTGCGATATCCGGCCGTGGTCTGCGGTGGTTGTCGCGGCGGTTCTTGAGTCGCAACCATGCTCGATGCCGCTTCGGAAGGCGGTGAACTCGCCGCCGCCTGACCGTCTCGAACCGGTGGCACGACAGCGGGTGGATGCTCGCCTGGATCTCCCCGCGGCGGAATGCCATTCAAAATCGCGGCGACGCCTTCGGGCGTAGCGTAGCAATCCACCAGCGGCCCTACGAGCGCCGCGCCGATCATTGCACCGATGATCGCGAGCGGATTGCCGCTCTTCTGGATATCGACGCGCCGCGTCAGCAGTGCTCCGACTTGCTCTTTGAGACTTTCACGCAGTGCGGGGAAGTCGACGTATTCGTTGACGGTCTGTGCATCGCGCGCATCGGCCGCGTGCTTGACGCGGTTCAGTGCGATATAGGGCGACGCATAGACAAGGCCTAACCCTGCAACGATGACGAGAATGACGAGCGTGACGACGAGATAACGCGTAGTGCGGGACATGCGAAGGAACGACCCCCGGCGTGACATGGGTGACATGAAAGAACGATTGACCATGTTCACGCCGGATCTATCCCGAGCTTCATTCCTTGCAGCCGATAGATTGCGGACTGCCTGCATTGCACATAACTCAAATTCACTCGGCAAACGCTCGACCGCCCTCAGGCCAGAATGCCGCTGCTAACGCCGGCGAGTTCCTCGTCGATACACCGGTCGATCATGCGCGACACCTCGCCGATATTGCCGACCATGATTACCCGCGACTCACTGCGATACACCCGCACCGGCGCGCGCTGTTCCGATTCCGCATGCACCGCGCTATTGAGCGACACACGGGCGAAGGCGGGTTGACGCGACGGCAACGCGGGCATCTCGTCGAAGAGATCGGGCGCCGCTTCAGGTCGCGCCACGGCGCATGAGATCAGCGAGCGCAAATGACGCAGACGGCCAAACTGACGAAAGGGCAGCAAACGGGCGAAACGTTCCATGATGACTCTCCAGACGGCGGACGACAGACGACAGACGATAGGACGCACCGCGGCACGCCGCGAGCGGCGGCCGTCATGCTTGTAATTTTTGAAACGTGCCGCGTCGCGCGAGGGCGAGGAGGCGAAGCGGGCGGCGATGTTGACGCGCCGCGCGCTCGAGTCGTGCGTTAGAACTCGCCGGAGCGGATGAGCCCGACCGCGATTCCTTCCAGCGCGAAGTCGCCGCTGCCGGAGCGCACGAAGATGTTTTCGTAGTCGGGATTCTCGGCGACCAATTCCACGCCATCTGGCCGGCGCTTCCAGCGTTTCACCGTGACATCGTCGCCAATACGCGCGACCACGATCTGCCCGTCTTTCGCTTCATTGCGCTTCTGTACGGCAAGCAGGTCGCCGTCGAGAATGCCCGCGTCGCGCATGGACAAGCCGCGCACCTTCAGCAAATAGTCGGGCTTGCCCGAAAAGAACGCAGGGTCGCATGCATAGTGTTGCGAGATATGCTCCTGCGCAAGGATGGGACTGCCCGCCGCAACGCGCCCGACCAGCGGAAGCGACAACTGCATGATGCTCTGATGCGGCAAGGTGAACTGATGCGGAAGATCGTCCGAACGGTCGATGCGCGCGGAGCCTCCCAACAGGCGGATGCCACGCGACGAACCCGCCGCGAGTTCGATCACGCCCTTGCGCGCCAGTGCCCGCAGATGTTCCTCGGCGGAGTTCGCGGAGCTGAAGCCAAGCTCGGCAGCAATTTCGGCACGCGTGGGCGGAAAGCCCGTGCGGTCGATGGCTCGCTGAATGAGCTCGAACACTTGCTGCTGTCGCGCGGTAAGTTTTGAGGGTTTGGTCACTTGCTGGAGCCTCGGCGCACTGTATGGATGGACAGATGACTGTATTTTTATACAGTATTTCGCGCTTTTCAAGCTTTACTTGAAGTTCGTCGCCAGATCCTTTACTGACAAGGCTGCAGCGCGCTCAAACAGTCGCTATTTCTCCCTCGGACTGCGAAAACTCTCGCTTTAGCACTTTTGCATCTAAAAAAGTGAGAAACAATTATTTCTAATCATATAAGCTCGCCTTTAGACTGATTCCGTCAATTCGATAAGACGGAGAACGGGGAATGCATAGCATCAGGGCTGGATTGAAGGGCGGCGCGAAACAACTCTTTGCCGCGCTGGCGATCACGGCGGCGAGTTTCGGAATCTCGGCCACCGCGCACGCGGACACGTCGTTTCTGAACGTCTCGTACGATCCGACGCGCGAGTTGTATCAGGACTTCAACCAGGCCTTTGCGAAGAAGTGGAAGGCGGACACCGGCGAAACGGTCACCTTCAAGCAATCTCATGGCGGTTCCGGCGGCCAGGCGCGCGCGGTTCTAGACGGGCTTCAGGCAGACGTCGTGACGCTTGCGCTTGCTTACGACATCGACGCGCTCGCCTCCAAGGGCATCGTCGGGACGGACTGGCAAAAGCGTCTGCCGGACAATGCATCGCCGTACACGTCGACCATTGTGTTTCTAGTGCGCAAGGGCAACCCGAAGGGCATCAAGGACTGGGACGATCTCACCAAGCCGGGTGTGTCGATCGTCACGCCGAACCCGAAGACCTCGGGCGGCGCGCGCTGGAACTATCTGGCGGCGTGGGCGTATGCGCAACACAAGCCCGGCGGCAACGAAGAGACCGCGAAGGAGTTCGTGACCAAGCTCTACAAGAACGCAGGCGTTCTCGATTCCGGCGCACGCGGCGCGACCACCAGCTTCGTGCAGCGCGGTCAGGGCGACGTGCTGATCGCATGGGAAAACGAGGCGTTCCTGTCGCTCAAGGAATTCGGTCCGGAGAAGTTCCAGATCGTGGTTCCTTCGGTGAGCATTCTGGCCGAGCCGCCGGTGGCGGTGGTGGACAAGGTCGTCGACAAGCACGGCACGCGCAAGCTGGCCGAAGCGTATCTGAAGTATCTGTATAGCGACGAAGGCCAGCAGATCGCGGCGCGCAATTTCTATCGTCCGCGTTCGGACAAGGTGCCCGCCGAGCTGATCAAGCAGTTCCCCAAGCTCAAGCTCTACACCATCGACGACACCTTCGGTGGCTGGACCAAAGCGCAGAAGACGCACTTCGCGGACGGCGGCGTGTTCGATTCTATCTATCAGCCGCAGTAAGCAGGCAAGAGACCGGGCGCCGCGAGGCGCTCGAGTCGCAATGAAAGCGGCCGCAAAGACGGCCGCGCATGACGAGACTAAAAAACAGTGCGCTTATCCCCCGGGCGCCGAAGGCAGGACGATCAAGGATGAAGCAAAGATGACAACGTTCACTTTCCGAAAGCCGAGTGCGTTACCCGGCTTCGGGCTGACGATCGGCATCACGGTGGCTTACCTGAGCCTCGTGGTGCTGATTCCGCTTGCGGCGACCTTCGCCAAGACCGCGACGCTCGACTGGGCGCAGTTCGTTCGCGCCGTCACCGGGCCGCGTGTGCTGGCGTCGTATCGGCTCACTTTCACGGCGGCGCTCGGCGGGGCGGTCATCAACGCGATCTTCGGCTTCCTGGTCGCATGGGTACTCGTGCGTTACACGTTCCCGTTCAAGCGTGTCGTCGATGCCATCGTCGATCTGCCGTTTGCGCTGCCGACCTCCGTCGCCGGCATTTCGCTTGCCGCCGTGTACGCGAGCAACGGCTGGATCGGGCAGTATCTCGCGCCGCTCGGCATCAAGGTGGCGTTCACGCCGCTCGGCGTGCTCGTGGCGCTGACGTTCATCGGCTTGCCGTTCGTCGTGCGCACGGTGCAGCCGGTGCTCGAAGACTTCGAGCGCGAGCAGGAAGAAGCCGCCGCATGTCTCGGCGCCACGCGCTGGCTGACGTTTCGCCGCGTCGTGTTGCCGGCGCTCTTTCCCGCGCTTCTGACCGGTTTCGCCCTTGCGTTCGCGCGCGCGCTCGGCGAATACGGTTCGGTCATCTTCATCGCGGGCAATGTCCCAATGAAGTCGGAGATCACGTCGCTGCTCATCATCACCAAGCTCGAACAGTACGACTATGCCGGCGCGACGGCCATCGCCGTCGTGATGCTGTGCGTGTCCTTTCTCATGCTGCTCCTCATCAACACGCTGCAATGGTTCCTGCAACGCCGCACGAGCAAGACGGGCGCGGCGCCCGTGGTGGCCGCGGGGCCCTCGCTGCATGCCGGAACTCCGGGCGGAGGTCACGCATGAGCACGCCAAACAGCAAGGCGCTTCCAGTGAACACCGCCGCGCGCGGCGAGACCAACCGGCTCAATCCCGTCACCGAACCGCGCGCCGTGCGCTGGATACTCACGGGTATCGCGCTCGTGTTTCTCGCGCTGTTTCTGGTCGTGCCGCTCGTCGCCGTGTTCGTGCAGGCCTTCGCGAAGGGCATCGACTATTACTTCGATTCGCTCAAGGACCCGGACGCGTGGTCGGCCATCAAGCTCACGCTCTTGACCGCCGCGATTGCCGTGCCGCTCAACGTGGTGTTCGGGCTCGCGGCATCGTGGGCCATCGCCAAGTTCGAGTTTCGCGGCAAGGCGCTTCTGACGACGCTTATCGACTTGCCGTTCTCGGTGTCGCCCGTGATCTCCGGCCTCATCTACGTGCTCATGTTCGGCGCGCAGGGCTGGTTCGGACCGTGGCTGATTTCGCACGATGTGCAGATCATCTTCGCGGTGCCGGGAATCGTGCTCGCGACCATCTTCGTGACGTTCCCGTTCGTCGCGCGCGAACTGATTCCGTTGATGCAGGCGCAAGGCAACGACGAGGAAGAGGCCGCGCACGTGCTCGGCGCGTCGGGCTGGCAGATCTTCCGGCGCGTGACCTTGCCCAACGTGAAGTGGGGCCTGCTCTACGGCGTGATTCTCTGTAACGCGCGCGCGATGGGCGAGTTCGGCGCGGTCTCGGTGGTCTCGGGCCACATTCGCGGCCAGACCGACACCATGCCGCTGCACGTCGAGATTCTCTACAACGAATACAACTTCTCGGCCGCCTTCGCGGTGGCGTCGCTGCTTGCATTGCTCGCGCTCGTCACGCTCGGGCTGAAGCTGCTCGCGGAGCGCCGCATGACGGCCACGCTGAGCGACGTGAAGGCAACCGTATAAATGGAAGGCGTGGATCAATCATGAGCATCATCGTTCGCAATCTGCAGAAGCGCTTCGGCACCTTCACCGCGCTCGACAACGTCACGCTGGATTTTCCGTCGGGCGAACTCGTCGCGCTGCTCGGACCTTCCGGCTGCGGCAAGACCACGCTCTTGCGCGTGATCGCCGGCCTCGAATATGCCGATGCCGGTCAGGTCGTGCTCAACGGCGAGGACGTTGCCGAAGTGGGCGCGCGTGAGCGGCAAGTCGGCTTCGTGTTCCAGCATTACGCGCTGTTCCGCCACATGACCGTGTTCGAGAACGTCGCCTTCGGCTTGCGCGTGAAGCCGCGTCGCGAGCGGCCAACGGAGGCCGTCATCCGCGAGAAGGTGCATGAATTGTTGAAGCTCGTGCAACTCGACTGGCTCGCGGAGCGCTTTCCGTCCGAACTGTCGGGCGGTCAGCGTCAACGTATCGCGTTGGCGCGAGCGCTTGCCGTCGAACCTAAAGTGCTGCTGCTCGACGAACCTTTCGGCGCGCTCGACGCCAAGGTGCGCAAGGAATTGCGTAGCTGGCTGCGCCGTCTGCACGACGATCTGCATATCTCGACGCTCTTCGTCACGCACGACCAGGAAGAGGCGCTCGAAGTGGCGGACCGCATCGTCGTGATGAATCACGGGCGCGTGGAGCAGGTGGGCAGCCCGCAAGACGTGTATGACCATCCGCAGACCTCGTTCGTCTACGAGTTCCTCGGTGCGGCCAATCGCCTGCAAGGTCATGTCGATGCCAACGGCTTCGTCGCCGATGGCGCCACGCAGGCCATTGCCGTGCCCGCGCATTTCAGCGGCCGCGCGCTGGCCTATGTGCGGCCGCACGATCTGGCGATCTATCCCGTCGATGGCACGCATCGCGACGGCATCGTGGTCGGCGTGCGGCGCGTGGTGACGCTCGGCGGCTCCGTGCGCGTGGAACTCGAAGGCAACTCGGGGCGCATTCTCGAAGCGGAACTCGACCGCGAGTCGTGGCGCACGCTGCGACTCGACGTAGGCGACGGCGCGACCGCCGTGCCGCGCGCGTTGCGCGTCTTCCCGGCAGGCGATGCGAACGGGGCACAACAAACAAAAGCAACGGCATAAAGAGAGGCTGAAATGAACTTCCAGCAATTGCGCTTCGTGCGCGAAGCAGTGCGTCAGAACATGAATCTGACCGAGGTCGCGAACGTGCTATATACGTCGCAGTCTGGCGTGTCGAAGCAGATCAAGGACCTCGAGGACGAACTCGGCGTCGATATCTTCATCCGACGCGGCAAGCGTCTGACCGGCCTTACCGAGCCTGGCAAACAGGTGCATCAGTTGATCGAGCGCATGTTGCTCGACGCTGAAAACCTGCGCCGCGTCGCGCGCCAGTTCGCGGATCAGGACAACGGCCATCTCGTCGTGGCGACGACGCACACGCAAGCGCGTTACGCGCTGCCGAAGGTGATCCGCCAGTTCACGGAAGTGTTCCCGAAGGTGCATCTCGCGCTGCGTCAGGGCAGTCCGCAGCAAATCGCGCAGATGATCATCAACGGCGAAGCGGATATCGGCATCTCGACG
Organism: Caballeronia sp. LZ003; assembly: GCF_031451465.1. Lineage (NCBI taxonomy): Bacteria > Pseudomonadati > Pseudomonadota > Betaproteobacteria > Burkholderiales > Burkholderiaceae > Caballeronia > Caballeronia sp. LZ003. The sequence continues at coordinate 1,401,666 of NZ_JARUXJ010000001.1, forward strand.
GAAGCGCTCGACCGCTATCCCGACATCGTCACGTTCCCGTGCTACTCGTGGCATCACACGGTCGTCGTGCCGAAGGGCCATCCGCTCGTCGGACTTGAGAACATCACGCTGGAACAGATCGCCGAGTATCCGGTCGTCACTTACGATCAGGATTTCACGGGACGCTCGCATATCGACCAGGCCTTCGCGAGCGCGGGTGCCATTCCCGATATCGTCCTCACCGCCATCGATGCCGACGTGATCAAGACGTATGTCGAGCTTGGCATGGGTATCGGCATCGTCGCGGCGATGGCGTATGACCCGAAGCGCGACAGCGAACTCGTCGCGCTCGATACGCAGCATCTGTTCGAGGCGAGCACGACGCGCGTCGGCTTGCGCAAGGGCGCGTTCTTGCGGGCTTACGCTTACCGGCTGATCGAGATGTTCGCGCCGCAACTCGACGAAGCGCAGATCGCGGCGCAACTGCGCGAAGCGGCTTGAGCGAGTTCAGGTTCATCTCGGCTGATTTACAATCGCCGGCATGAACACTTCTCTCGATATTTTGCCGCGCCTCGCCGTTCTCGCGACGGGCGGCACCATCGCCGGACAAGCTGGCGATGCATCCAGGACAGCGGGTTACAAGGCAGGCGTGGTCGGCGTCGACAAGCTGCTCGAAGCCGTGCCCGCGCTCGGCTCGGTCGCGCGCATTCACGCGGAACAGATTGCGAGCATCGACAGCAAGGACATGACGCCCGCGCTGTGGACGACGCTTTCGCGGCGGATCGATGCACTGCTCGGGCAAGACGATATCGATGGCGTGGTCGTCACGCACGGCACGGACACGCTCGAAGAGACCGCTTACTTGCTGCATTTGACGGTGAAGAGCGCGAAGCCCGTCGTCCTGACCGCGGCGATGCGGCCCTCCAGCGCCCTGTCCGCCGATGGTCCGTTGAATCTGCTCAACGCACTCACGGTCGCGGCTTCGAGGCAGGCGGCGGGGCAGGGCGTGCTGATCGCGTTCAACCATTTGATCCACAGCGCACGCGAAGTCACGAAGACGAGCACCTATGCCGTCGATGCCTTCCGTTCGCCCGAAGCGGGCGCGCTCGGTTTCGTGCAGGACGGACGCGTCGACTTCCAACGCACGGTCGTGCGGCCGCACACGCTCGCGAGCGAATTCACCGTTCCGCAAGACTGGCCGATGGTCGAAATCGTCGCGAGTTATGCGGGCGTATCGCGCGTTCCGGTCGATGCGCTCGTCGGCGCTGGCGTGAAGGGCATCGTGCTTGCGGGTACCGGCAACGGCTCCATGAGTTCGACGCTCGCGCAAGCCTTCGCCGATGCCATTGGGCGAGGCGTGGCGGTGGTGCGTTCATCGCGCGTCGGCTCGGGCCATGTGATGCGCAACGGCGCCGCACCCGACGATGCGCTCGGCACCGTCAGCGCGGGCACGCTCAATCCGTACAAGGCGCGCGTGCTGTTGCAACTGGCGCTTGCGAGAGGCGTGAGCGATGCGCCCGGCCTGCAGCGCATCTTCGAGACGTACTAAAACTGAAACGAAAAACGCGAACCGGAGTTCGCGTTTTTCGTTGCTTCAGCTTGCAGCCGGAATGCGTAGCACCTGTCCCGGATAGATCTTGTCCGGGCTCTTGAGCATGGGTTTGTTGGCTTCGAAGATGACATCGTTCTTCGCGCCGCTGCCGTAATACTTCTCCGCGATTTTCCAGAGATTGTCGCCGGCCACGACCGTATGAAATTGCGACTCCGGAGCGGACGACGGCACGGTCAGTTGGTCATCCACCTTGTCCACGTGCTGCACGTTGCCTGCCGCGACGAGGATCTTCTCCTTCGTGGCCTGATCCGCCGCTTCGCCCGATACGGTGACCGTGTGCGACGCGCCGTCGTACTTCACTTGCAGATCCTGCGCTTCGAGCCCTTGCGAACGAATGTACGTCGCGATGGCTTCGCCGGCCTTGAGATTGAGCTCCGCGACATCCACGGCCGCAGGCGCGGCCTGCGCGGTTTGCGAGGTTGCACCAAAGAGCTTCTCGCCTGCTTCCTTGATAAAGCTGAGGATTCCCATTGCTGAACTCCTTAAGTGTCGATGGTGAGCGCTTGCGCCAGGGCAAGGCTTCGTTAGTCGCATCACTTCAAGGATAGTTCGGAGATTGTGACAATGGCTGGTTCATGCGCGATCCAACAATCCGACGCGGACACCCGACGGAAAACCGTCTGACCGACCAAGGCTTACCCGGCTCGACCGACGGGTGCCGCTCTCGGACCCCACTTGCCGCCCTCAGCCCAGAGCGGCATTTGTCCCGCGTGCCCATACGCGGGACGCCCCCCGTTACCGGTCGTTCAAGCCGCGGCTTTCGCCTTCTGCGGTTCTTGAGCAACCTGGAAGTTCGACATGATTTCAAGCGCCCGCACGAGTCCCGAGTGATCCCAGGCTTTGCCGCCATTGGCCGCGCACACGCTGAACAACTGCTGCGCGCTCGCGGTGTGGGGCAGGGCGAGACCCATCTTGCGCGCGCCTTCGAGCGCAAGATTCAAGTCCTTCTGATGCAGTTCGATACGGAAGCCCGGGTCGAACGTGCGCTTCGTCATGCGCTCGCCGTGCACTTCGAGAATGCGCGACGCGGCGAACCCGCCCATTAGCGCCCGGCGCACGCGTTCCGGATCGGCGCCCGAACGCGAGGCAAACAACAAGGCCTCGGCGACGGCTTCGATGTTGAGCGCGACGATGATCTGATTCGCCACCTTGCAGGTCTGACCCGCGCCGTTGTCGCCGATGAGCGAGATGTTCTTGCCCATGAGATCGAACAGAGGCTTCGCGATATCGAACGATTTCTGCGGGCCACCCACCATGATCGTGAGCGATGCCTCGCGCGCGCCGACTTCGCCGCCGGACACGGGCGCATCGAGATAGTCGCAGCCGAGCGCGTTGATCTTCTTCGCGAAGTCCTGCGTATCGAGCGGGTTGATCGAGCTCATGTCGATCACGAGCTTGCCCTTCGTGAGGCCGTTGGCCACGCCGTCATCGGCGAAGAGGACGTTGGCGACATCGGGCGTGTCGGGCACCATCGTGATGACGATCTCGCTCGCTTGCGCCACGCCGGTGGAATCGGCCGCGACTTGCGTCTGTGCGCGGATGTCGTCGGGCACCGGAAACTTGCCGTTCACGACGAGCTTGTGACCGCCCTTCAAAAGGTTGCGCGCCATGTGCGCGCCCATGATGCCAAGGCCGATGAATCCAATGGTTGCCATACTCTCTTGCTCTCCTTGTGTCTCGGGTTTTAAGCGGCGGCGCGCGGCTTTGCGGCGGCGATCGTGCGAAGCCAGCCAAGGCCCGCTTCGGTGCTTGCAAGCGGCTTGTATTCGCAGCCGATCCATCCTTCGTAGCCGATCGAATCGAGCAGATCGAACAGGAACGCGTAGTTGATCTCGCCCGTGCCCGGTTCGTTGCGCCCCGGATTGTCGGCGAGCTGGATATGCGCGATCGACGGCAGGTTCTTCTTGATCGTCGCGGCCAGTTCGCCTTCCATGCGCTGCATGTGATAGATGTCGTATTGCAGGAACAGATTGTCCGAGCCGACCGCACGGATCACGTCGAGCCCTTCGGACGAACGGTTCAGCGCGAAGCCCGGAATATCGTAGGCATTGCACGGCTCGACGAGCAGGCGGATGCCTTCCTTCTTCAATGCATCGGCGGCGAAGCGCAGGTTTTCGATGATCGTCGTGCGCGCCTGTTCCTTCGATACCCCCGCCGTCGGAATGCCAACGAGGCAGTTCACTTGCGGCACCTTCAGCGCCTTCGCGTATTCGATTGCGCGGGGCACGCCTTCACGGAACTCGCTCACGCGATCCGGCAGGCAGGCGATGCCGCGTTCGCCCGCTTCCCAGTTGCCTGCGGGCAGGTTGTGCAGCACGATCCGCAGGTCGTGTTCCTCGATGCGTGCTTGCAAATCGCCGGTCGAGTACGCATACGGAAACAGGAACTCGACCGCCTTGAAGCCCGCCTTCGACGCCGCCGCGAAGCGGTCGAGGAAAGGGACTTCGTTGAACAGCATGGTCAGGTTCGCGGCAAATTTCGGCATGTCTTTATTCCTGATGGTCGGTCAGTTCTAGGACGCTCAGTCGAGCGGCGTCACGGTCACGGCGGTCGGCGCATCGGCGCGCGTTTCGGCGAGCTCCTCGAACTCGTTGATCGCGTCGATCTCGGTGCCCATCGCGATGTTGGTCACGCGTTCGAGAATCATCTCGACCACGACCGGCACCTGATGTTGCGCCGCGAGCGCCTGTGCCTGTTTCAACGCTGGCGCGATGTCTTCGGGCTTGTGCACGCGCAGCGCCTTGCAGCCAAGACCCTCGGCGACCGCGACGTGATCCACGCCGTATCCTTCGAGCTCCGGCGCGTTGATGTTGTCGAACGCGAGCTGCACGCAGTAGTCCATGTCGAAGCCGCGCTGCGCCTGACGAATCAGACCGAGATATGAGTTGTTCACGACCACGTGCACGTAAGGCAGCTTGAACTGCGCGCCCACGGCGAGTTCCTCGATCATGAACTGGAAGTCGTAGTCGCCCGAGAGCGCGACGATCTTGCGTTGCGGGTCCGCGGCGCGCACGCCGAGCGCGGCGGGAATGGTCCAGCCGAGCGGGCCGGCCTGGCCGCAGTTGATCCAGTTACGCGCCTTGAACACGTGCAGGAACTGCGCGCCCGCGATCTGCGAAAGACCGATCGTCGAGACGAAGCAGGTGTCGCGATCGAACGCGAGATTCATCTCTTCGTAGACGCGCTGCGGCTTCATCGGCACGTTGTCGAAGTGGGTCTTGCGCAGCATCGTGCTCTTGCGTTGCTGGCAGTCCTTGACCCATTGCGAACGGTCCGCAAGCTTGCCCGCGGCTTTCCATTCCTTCGCCACTTCGACGAAGAGTTCGAGCGCGAACTTCGCATCCGACACGATGCCGAGGTCAGGTCCGAACACGCGGCCGATCTGCGTCGGCTCGATATCCACGTGCACGAACTTACGGCCCTTGGTGTAGACCTCGACGCTGCCCGTATGGCGATTCGCCCAGCGATTGCCGATGCCAAGCACGAAGTCCGACGCGAGCATGGTTGCGTTGCCGTAGCGGTGCGACGTCTGCAGACCGCACATGCCTGCCATCAGCGGATGATCGTCGGGAATCGCGCCCCACGACATCAAAGTCGGGATCACGGGTACGCCGAGCGTTTCGGCGAACTCGACGAGCAGATCTTCCGCCGCTGCGTTCAGCACGCCGCCGCCGGAAACGATCAAGGGCTTCTCGGCGTCGTTGAGCATCGAGAGCGCTTTTTCGACTTGAGCGCGCGTGGCTTTCGGCTTGTAGATCGGCAGCGGCTCGTAGGTGTCGATATCGAATTCGATCTCGGCGAGCTGCACGTCGATCGGCAAGTCGACCAGCACCGGACCCGGACGGCCCGAGCGCATCAGATGGAACGCCTGCTGGAACACGCGCGGCACGAGCGCCGGTTCGCGCACGGTGACGGCCCACTTGGTGACGGGCTTGGCGATCGATTCGATATCGACGGCCTGGAAGTCTTCCTTGTACAGACGCGCACGCGGCGCCTGGCCCGTGATCGCGAGAATGGGGATCGAATCCGCCTGAGCCGAGTAGAGGCCCGTGATCATGTCCGTGCCCGCCGGCCCCGACGTACCGATACAAACGCCGATATTGCCGGGAGCCGCGCGCGTATAACCTTCGGCCATGTGCGAGGCGCCCTCGACGTGGCGCGCCAGCACGTGGCTGATGCTGCCGGCTTTTCTGAGCGCCGAGTAAAACGGGTTGATGGCGGCGCCGGGCACACCGAACGCGGTGTCGATGCCTTCCTTCTCCAGCACGAGGACGGCTGCGTCGACGGCTCTCATCTTGGGCATGGTTGTCTCCTTCCAGGGGTCTCTATTCGGGGTTGCTGTCTTGGTCGTGCGCATGGCAGCAGGCTTCCGATGCACTTTAGGCGCGTGCAAAAGGTTTGATAAGATCAACCGGAGTCGTTTTTTACCAAACAAAAAGTATCGAATGAGGCCGGAGACAAAGAGATGGACCGCTTCAAGCAGATCGAAACCTTCGTGCGCGTGGCCGAAGCCGGCAGTCTCGCGGCGGCGGCACTGGAAGAGGGCGTGTCGCCGGTGATCCTGGGCCGGCGCATCGACGCGCTCGAAAAGCGCCTAGGCGTCAAACTGATGTATCGCTCGACGCGCAGGCTCGTCGTGAGCGAGGAGGGCGCGGCGTTTCTCGACCGCTGCAAGAATCTGCTCGCGGAGTGGGATCAGGCCGAGAACGAACTCGCGGCCGGCCGGCGCGCGGTGGGCGGGCATCTGATCGTGTCGGCGCCGGCGGCGTTTGGGCGCATGCATGTCGCGCCGCACGCGCCGCTTTTCCTCGTCGACAAACCGGAATTGCAGATGTCGTTCAATCTGACCGACCGCGTCGTCGATCTGGTGCGCGAAGGTTATGACTTGTCGATCCGCATCGGCGGGGCGGTGGACCCGAACTTCGTCGCCGTAAAGCTCGCGAGCAACCGCCGCGTGGTTTGCGGCACGCCCGCGTATTTCAGGAAGCACGGCCGGCCGAAGACGCTCGAAGACTTGCCGAATCACAACTGTCTTGCGTTCAATCTGCAAGGCGGACAGAACCGCGGCTGGTACTTTCGCCGTAACGGCAAGCTCGTGACGGTGCGCGTGACCGGCAATCTCGACTGCAACGACGGCGAGTTGCTGCATCGCTGGGCGTCGGAGGGGCTCGGGCTCGGCTGGCGTTCGACCTGGGAGATTCAGCGTCAGTTGGCGTCGGGCGAACTCGAAACCGTGCTGGACGACTTCGAGCTGCCCGACTACGACATCCTCGCGGTTTATCCGCAGCAGCGCTACGTTCCGGCGCGCGTGCGCTACTTTATTGATTATTTGAAGGAAATTTACGCGCGGGACGGTTATTGGAGCCGTCCGCTCGCGCTTCCCGGCGAACCATTGCCCGCCGGGACACACGCAGCTTGAGCGTCGCTCGCGCGGCTTTGTGCGACTCGTGCGGCTTTGTGCGGCCACGTCGTAACTGCTTGAAATCATGGCCAAAGTTTTTCGGAAACCGCCGATTTGGCTTGCCTTGGGGAAGGCATCGCGTTATAGTCTTGGGCTTCTCACTTGCCGCACCGGTCCGACGCCCGGGTGGCTTTAATCCAAAAGTTCAGTACAAGGAGTGAATATGCGTCATTACGAAATCGTATTTATCGTACATCCCGATCAGAGCGAGCAAGTGCCCGCCATGATCGAGCGCTACAAGAGCACGATCACCTCGCACGGTGGCCAGATCCACCGTATCGAAGACTGGGGCCGTCGCCAACTGGCCTACATGATCGAGAAACTCGCGAAGGCTCACTACGTCTGCATGAACATCGAATGCGATCAAGCTACGCTCGAAGAACTCGAGCACGCATTCAAGTTCAACGACGCCGTTTTGCGTCACCTCATCGTCAAGATGAAGAAGGCCGAAACCGGCCCGTCGCCGATGATGAAGGAAGTGCAGCGCGAAGAAGCCAAGAAGGCGGCCTCGCAGCCGTCCGAAGCGCAGGCTTAAGGCGAAGATTTTCGTCAGCCACCAGGAATTAAGTGAACAGGCTGCAACTGACAGCGAGCGTCGTGGAACGCGAACCGGTGCGATACACGCCCGCCGGCGTACCAATCGCAAGCTGCACGTTGCATCACCGAACGGAAGTCGTCGAAGCGGGCATTGCCCGTCAAGTCGAACTGACAATGCCGGCCGTAGCCGCCGGCGAGGTGAGCGGCAGACTGGAAAGCTGTCAGATGGGCGTGGAAACACGCTTCACCGGCTTTCTGGCTAAAAAAAGCCGCAACGCACGAACCCTGGTGTTTCACATCACAGAATTGCAGGACATTGGAAAGGACTGAACATGCCCCGCCCGACTGGTAAGAAATTCGACAAGCGTCGTCAGCAACAAAACCCGCTCTTCAAGCGCAAGAAGTTCTGCCGTTTCACGGCAGCCGGTGTCGAGTACATCGACTACAAAGACACGGAAACGCTGAAGGACTTCGTCGGCGAAAACGGCAAGATCACGCCGGCTCGTCTGACGGGCACGAAGGCGCACTATCAGCGCCAGCTCGACACGGCAATCAAGCGCGCGCGTTTCCTCGCGCTCCTGCCGTACACCGACCTGCACAAGGCCTAATCAGACGACGCATAAGGAACAAGCCAAAATGCAAATCATTCTTTTGGAAAAAGTCGTCAACCTGGGCAACCTGGGCGACATCGTCAAGGTCAAGGACGGCTACGCACGTAACTTCCTGATCCCCGGCAAGAAGGCTCGCCGCGCAACGAAAGACGCAATCGCCGAATTCGAAGTGCGCCGCGCCGATCTCGAAAAGGTTGCCGCTGAAAAGCTGGCTTCCGCGCAAAAGCAAGGCGAAAAGCTGAACGGCTTCACGGTTCAGATCTCGCAGAAGGCAGGTGTGGACGGCCGTCTGTTCGGCTCGGTCACGAACGCCGACATCGCCGAAGCACTGAAGGCTCAAGGCTTCGCAGAAGTGGAAAAGGCGCAAGTGCGTCTGCCGCAAGGCCCGCTGAAGCTGGTGGGCGACCACGCTGTTCAAGTGGCGCTGCATACGGACGTGCTGGTCGACGTCACGGTGTCGGTGCTGGGCGAGCACGCCTAAGGTCGCTGCGGACCGCTGGTAAGGCTTCACGCCCAGCCAGCCGAGTCCGGCAGAAAAGAAGGGCAGGAACCGTTTCAGGTTCCTGCCTTTTTTATTGTCCGCTTGCGTCTATTTCATCGATAATTCCACCCCATGAACGCTCCGTCCAAAGACCCGCAACTCGACGCGCTGAAGGTTCCGCCGCACTCGATCGAAGCCGAGCAATCGGTGATCGGCGGTTTGCTGCTGGACAACGCGGCGTGGGACCGAATCGCCGACGTGATGTCGCAAGGCGATTTTTATCGCTATGACCATCGGATCATCTACGAGCACATCGGCAAGCTGATCTCGACCACCCGGCCCGCCGACGTCATTACCGTCTACGAAGCGCTCAACATGGCCGGCAAGGCCGAGGAAGTGGGCGGGCTCGCGTATCTGAATGCGCTTGCTCAGAACACGCCTAGCGCAGCGAACATTCGCCGTTACGCGGAAATCGTGCGCGATCGCGCGGTGCTGCGCCGCCTGGTCTCCGTCGCCGATGAAATTTCCGCCGATGCCTTTAATCCGCAAGGCAAGGAAGTGCGCCAGATTCTGGACGAGGCGGAATCGCGTGTGTTTTCCATCGCCGAGGACGGGGCGCGCGGCACGCAGGGCTTTCTGGAAATCGGACCGCTGCTTACGCAAGTTGTCGAGCGCATCGACACGCTTTACCACACGGCCAATCCGAGCGATGTCACGGGCACGCCAACCGGTTTCGTCGACCTCGACCGCATGACGTCGGGCATGCACGGCGGCGAGCTGATCATCGTGGCCGGACGTCCGTCGATGGGTAAGACGGCGTTCTCGATGAACATCGGCGAATACGTGGCGGTGGAGTATGGTCTGCCCGTCGCCGTTTTCTCGATGGAAATGCCCGGCACGCAACTGACCATGCGTATGCTCGGCTCGGTCGGCCGGCTGGATCAACACAGAATGCGTACCGGCCGCCTCACCGACGAAGACTGGCCGAAGCTCACGCACGCGGTTCAGAAAATGAGCGAGGCGCAGCTTTTCATCGATGAAACGGGCGGCCTGAACCCGATGGAACTGCGCTCGCGCGCGCGGCGCTTGTCGCGGCAGTGCGGCAAGCTCGGGCTCATCATCGTCGATTATTTGCAGCTGATGTCCGGCTCCGGCGGCGGCGAAAACCGCGCGACCGAAATCTCGGAAATCTCGCGCTCGCTCAAGGGGCTCGCGAAAGAACTCGACGTGCCGGTGATCGCGCTTTCGCAGTTGAATCGCGGTCTGGAACAGCGCCCCAACAAGCGTCCGATCATGTCGGATTTGCGGGAATCCGGCGCTATCGAGCAGGACGCGGACGTCATTCTCTTCATATACCGCGACGAAGTTTATAACCCCGACAGCCCGGACAAGGGCACGGCGGAAATCATCATCGGCAAGCAGCGTAATGGTCCGATCGGGCCCGTGCGACTGACTTTTCACGGCCAATACACGAAGTTCGACAATTTCGCCGGCGCGCAGAGTTTTTACGGCGAATAACGCCCGAAGCCGCGCGCATCCCTTCTGCTCGATGTCAAGACTTCGTGTCGACACGCGCCGCGCGGCGCTTCGCGCGCGGTGCGTGGGCTGCCGGGCAAAGGTACAATATGTCGGTTTGATGTCTGTCTCATTGACCCATTTTTCGGGATTTTCATGTTCGGTCGTTTCATGCCCACCGAGGGCAAATTCTTCGAGATTTTCAACGCGCACGCGAAATGCATCATCGATGCAAGCCGCGAGCTCGAATTGCTGATCGATAACCTCGACGAAGCCGAGGTCCACAAGCAGAACGTCCAGACGGCCGAAAAGCGCGCCGACAAGCTCACGCACGAAACCATCGATCTGCTGCACAAGACTTTCATCACGCCGCTCGATCGCGACGAAATCCACAAGCTCATCACGACGATGGACGACATCCTCGACTTGATGGAGGACGTCGCCACGGCCATTTCGCTCTACGACGTACGCGCGGTGACTTCCGAGGCGAGCCAGCTCGCGCACATCTGCACGGCGACGTGCCTGCGTGTGCAGAAGGCGGTGGAATTGCTCGCGGACATGAAACGCGCGAGCGAAATCCTGAAGATCTGCGAAGAAATCGACCGCCTGGAATCCGACGCCGACCGCGTCTTGCGCTCCGCCATGTCGAAACTTTTCCGCGAGGAAGACGACGTCAAGACGCTGATCAAGCTGAAGGCCATCTACGAGTTGCTGGAGACGATCACCGACAAGTGCGAAGACGTCGCGAACATCATCGAAGGCATCGTTCTGGAAAACGCCTGACCACGCCGGCCATGCCCGCCAGCGCGTGATCAAAGCTCTGTGCGGCGGGTCAAGAGGACAAAACCGGCGCTTTTCACAGCTGGTCAAAACAAAAGCAACCGATGCATTCGATTCAACTCGCCATCTGGGCAGTCGCCTTGCTCGTCATAGTCGCGCTCGCGTTCGACTTCATGAACGGCTTTCACGACGCGGCCAACTCCATCGCCACGGTGGTCTCCACCGGCGTGCTCAAGCCGCAACAAGCGGTCGCTTTCGCGGCGGCGTTCAACGTCATCGCGTATTTCATCTTCCACCTGAAGGTCGCGGCGACCGTCGGCAAGGGAACGATCGATCCCGATATCGTCGATCACTACGTGATCTTCGGCGCGCTCGTCGGCGCGATCGGCTGGAATATCGTCACATGGCACTACGGCATTCCGTCTAGCTCGTCGCACGCGCTGATCGGCGGACTCGTCGGTGCCGCGCTCGCCAAGTCGGGCTGGGGATCGCTCAACATGGACGGTCTTCTGAAGACTGTCGCGTTCATTTTCATTTCGCCGCTGCTCGGCTTCGTGCTCGGCTCGTTTTTCATGCTGCTCGTGTCGTGGCTGTATTTCCGCACGCCACCATCGAAGGTAGATAGGCGCTTCCGGCGCTTGCAGCTCATTTCCGCCGGGCTCTATTCGCTCGGCCACGGTGGGAATGACGCGCAGAAGACCATCGGCATCATCTGGATGCTGCTGATCGCGACTGGCTACGCTTCTTCCGCGGCAGACGCGCCGCCCATCTGGGTCATCGGATTGTGTTACCTGTCGATGGGTCTTGGCACCTTGTTCGGCGGCTGGCGCATCGTGCGCACCATGGGTCAGAAGATCACCAAGCTTAAGCCCGTCGGTGGTTTTTGCGCGGAAACGGGCGGGGCGATCACGCTCTTCGTCGCATCGTTCCTCGGCATTCCGGTGTCCACCACGCATACGATCACGGGCGCCATCGTCGGTGTGGGCGCGACGCAGAAATTCAGCGCGGTGCGCTGGGGCGTCGCGGGAAATATCGTGTGGGCGTGGATCTTGACTATTCCGGCATCCGCGGTGCTCGCGGCGGTCGGTTGGTGGATCGGCCACCGTATCTTGTAGTCGGTTTCTTCAGCGGCCCCGTTCACGACGGGGCCGTTTTGCATCTGTTGCAAATCGATTGCCGCGCTCGGCGGCGTCGCTCTCAGATGATCGGCGACGACACTCCGTCCATCGGAATGATTGCGCCCGATACATAACTCGCGCGACGGCTCGCCAGGAACAGCGCGACGTCGGCGATTTCCTCGGGTTTCGCGTAGCGGCCTAGCGGCACCTTCGACTGGCTCTCGGCGAGCACGGCGTCGCGTGTCGTGCCTTGCCGTTCGGCTTCGAGCGCGAGGGCTTCCTCGACGCGTTCGGTGAGCGTCGATCCCGGATTGATCGCGTTGATGCGAATGCCGAGCTTGGCATAGTGATGCGCAAGGCCGACGGTATTGAGCATGAGCGCCGCATTGGCCGCGCCGCCCGCAATATGAATGTCCGACGCGATTTTCCCGCCCATGCCGACAATATTCACGATCGCGCCCGGCTCTATGTTCGGATCGCCGCGCAAGCGTTCGGCCATGCGCTTTAGCACCACTTGCTGCGGATAGACGTAGGAGAAGTATTTCGCGTCCATCGCGGCTTTATACGCGGCAGCGTCGAGCGTGTCGGGATCGTACCGGCGCGCGGCGCCGGCGCTGTTGATCAGGATGTCGATGGGGCCGAGCGCCGCGCTCGCTTCCTCGACGACATCTTCGGCGCTGTGCGCTTCGTGCAGATCGGCGCGGGCGAGATGCACGTGATGACCTTCTTTCGCGAGTTGTTCGCGGGCGCGCGCGAGGTTGGCGGCATCGCGCGAGACGATCGCGACTTTTGCGCCTTCGCTTGCAAAGGCTTTTGCGCATGCGAAACCGATTCCCTTGCTGCCGCCCGTGATCAGGACGACTTTCCCGGCAAGACCCAAGTCCATGGTGATTGGCTCCTTCTGATTGCGCCGCCTGTCGCGGCGGGATCTAGTCACGATAGCAGAGAGGGGCGACGACTGTGGATGGCGATGGAGTTGCGTTTCGCTCGGTTCGATATGTATCGGATGCGCTTAAGCCGCGCGCGGCGGTGCCGAAACCGAAGGGCTATTTCTATCCATGAAGCCTAAATCCGGCGATATAGGGCAACGCGGACAGAACAAAACGGCAGACGCGAACAGCGCGACGAAGAGATTCCGGCCTCAAAGTCGGTGTTCGGGACGCGGCCGCGCGCCTTGAATCTCGTGTGAGTCTCAGTTGCTGCCGGTGGCGAAGCGCGCGATGGGATCGTCAGCTTGGTTCGAACGCGGCGCGGTAAGCGAGCCGGTCGATGCGCGGATGACGTGCGCGGGCGGATCGGCGGGATCGCTCGTTGCCTGCGCCGCGCGCGCTTGCTTGCGTGCGGCGTTCGATGTCGGCGGCGGCGGTTCGAAGGCGTCGGCGGCGGCTTGGATGGGATCGGGGGAAGCGTTTGCCGAGCCTGCCACCGCGGATGGCGCGATTGCACCGGCAAGGCGGGCTTGGCGTTGCGCGGCGCTCAAGGCGGGCGGCGGAGGTTCGAAGGCGTCGGCGCTGGATCGTGCGGTATCGGTGGTTGCACCTGCCGCAAGCGCTTGACGCTGCGCCGCGCTCAAAGTAGGTGGCGGCGGCTCGAAGGCATCGGTACTGGATTGTCCAGTACCGGTTGCCGCGCGTGCCTGTCGCTGCCCTGCGGTCAAGGTCGATGGGAGCGGCTCGGAAACATCGGCATTCGATCGCGCGGAACTGGCCGTCGCGCCGGCCGCAAGCGCCTGCCGCTGCGCTGCACTCAACCTGGATGGCGGCGGCTCGAACGCATCGGCGTTGGATCGTGCGGCATTGGTCACCGTGCTTCGCCGTTCCCCCGCATTCAATGCCGATACAGGCGGTTGATATGCCTCGTTACTCGTCCCCGCCGCGCTTTCCCTAGCATATGAATCGGCAGGCGTCGAAGATAACCGTCCATTAGCCGAAACCTGAGCGCTCGCACCCGCCGCCGTCGGCACGTCAGATCCAGCAGGCGACGCCAAGTACGTCGGCGCATCGAAAGGCGCGGGCCCGCTTTTCGGCGGCGCAACGCGCCGGATTCCGTCGAAACGCTTTGCCCAATAAGGATTGGTCAAATAATCGAGCCGGACCGTCCCGCCCGTCGACGGCGCATTCACGAACCGCAACTTGCCGACATAAATCCCGACATGCGAATGCGCCCGCCCCGTCGTGTTGAAGAAAATCAGATCGCCGGGCGCAACGCCGTCCGGCTCGATCGATTCCCCGCGCCCGCTCATCTCGGCGGTCGTTCGCGGCAGATTCACCGACGCCGCGCGATCCACCACGTAGCGTACGAGTCCGCTGCAATCGAAGCCCGCTTCCGGCGTATTCCCACCCCATCGATACGGCACACCAACGAGCGCCATCGCCTGAATCGAAATTTCCTCGCGCCCGACGCTATGGTCGACGAAAGTCGGGAAACCAGGAGGCGGCTTGTACGTGCGATTCGCGGCTGTCGACGATGCCGCCGGCTTGCGCGTGCTCTCCTGCGGCACGCTTCCACACGCGGCGAGCAGAACGGAGACAAGAAACGGCAGCCAGATTCGACGCATTGCAGACGGCGAGCAGCATCTCGCCAGAAGAGGGCAGTCTGTCGATACTAGACCGCCGAACGGACGTGCGGCAAGTTTTCCTGAGACATCACATGAAGTTTGCGTCGTAAGTGTTGCAGTGGCGAAACGATCGGACGAATAGAAACGGCCCGGCGAATCGCTTCACCGGGCCGTTTCGTCAAGTCAAAAGCGCTTACAGAATGTCCGACGCGTAATCCGCCAGACGCGAGCGCTCGCCGCGCGCAAGCGTCACATGGCCGCTATGCGTCCATCCCTTGAAGCGATCCACCACGTAGGTCAGGCCGGAACTGCCTTCAGTCAGATAAGGCGTGTCGATCTGCGCGATATTGCCCAGGCAAATGATCTTCGTGCCCGGACCCGCGCGCGTGACGAGCGTCTTCATCTGCTTGGGCGTGAGATTCTGCGCCTCGTCGATGATCACGTACTTATCCACGAACGTCCGGCCGCGCATGAAGTTCATGCTCTTCACCTTGAGACGCGAGCGAATCAGTTCTTGCGTCGCCGCGCGGCCCCATTCGCCGGCGGCATCGTCGGTTTTCTGCAGGACTTCGAGGTTGTCGTCGAATGCGCCCATCCACGGCTGCATCTTCTCTTCCTCGGTGCCCGGCAAAAAGCCGATGTCCTCGCCCACCGGCACGGTCGCGCGCGTCACGATGATCTCGTTGTAGCGCTTGTCGTCGAGCACTTGCGCCAAGCCGGCGGCAAGCGCCATGAGCGTCTTGCCGGTGCCGGCCTGACCGAGCAGGGTGACGAAATCGACCTCCGGGTTCATCAGCAAGTTGAGCGCGAAGTTCTGCTCGCGATTGCGCGCCGTGATGCCCCACACGTTGTTCTTGTGATGGCCGTAGTCACGCAGCGTCTGCAAGAGCGCCGTCTTGCCGTTCAACTCGCGCACCACCGCATGGAACGACGGCTCGCCGTTCTGCGGCTCCAGATAGACGAACTCGTTGACGAGCATCGACGAACACAGCGGACCGGTCACGCGGTAATACGTGGTGCCGGTTTTCGTGTCCTGCCAGCTCTCCATGCCCTTGGCGTGCTTGGTCCAGAAGTCCTGCGGCAGCGCGCGTACGCCCGAATAGAGCAGGTCCTTGTCTTCGAGAACCTGATCGTTGAAGTAGTCTTCGGCGGGCAAGCCGAGCGCATGCGCCTTGATACGCATGTTGATGTCTTTCGACACCAGCACGACCTGCCGGTCCGGGCGCTCTTTCTGCAACGCGCGCACGACGCCGAGAATCTGGTTGTCCGCCTTGCCGACAGGCAAGCCTTCGACCGGTTCGATATCGGTGAGCGTCGTCTGGAAGTAGAGCCGTCCGAGCGCGTCGCGATTACCCTGCGCGGCGAGCGGCAGCCCCGCCGACATCTCGCCCGCGTGCGCGACGAGCGCGTCGAGCGTGCGACTCACCTGACGCGCATTGCGCGCGACTTCCGACATGCCCTTCTTGTGATTGTCGAGTTCTTCGAGCGTCATCATCGGCAGATAGACGTCGTGCTCCTCGAAGCGGAAGAGCGAGCTCGGATCGTGCATCAGCACGTTGGTATCGAGCACGAAAAGCTTGTGCAATTCGGCTTCCTGCACGCCGCGCTGACGGCGTTTGTTCTGCGCGGCCGGCTCTTTCGCGGCGCGCGCGGCGGTCGTGGCCGCGGGCGCGACGGGTGCATCCGCGCGGCCGGTACGGGCTTCGCGCGCGGCGGGTTCGACAGGCGTTGCGGGCGCGGCTTCATCGGCTGCCTGACGCGCGTTCGGCGCCGGCTGCAGGAGCGCGGCGGTCTGTTTGGTGCGGCGTGCGCGCGTGGCAGGTGCGGGCGCGGCGGGCATGACGGCTTCGCTCGGCGCTTCGAGCGGAATCTGGGTCAGCACCTCGCTCGCGATGGAACGCAGCGTATGCGCGGCATTCGCCGCGGGACGCTCGGCGGCGACGGTCTGGACCGCGCCGTTTTCCTCGTCGCCGGATGACGACGTCTGTTTCTTCTGCTTCGACGGCCGGGCTTTGGCTTTGTATTCCTCAGCCGGGAGGAGATGGCCGAGCTTGGCCGGGGCGGTAGGCAAAGGCATGGTGTTCCCTCGAAAGGAATCGGGTCGTATATTGCGCGCCGCCTGTCGCATTCTGCTCGTTCGCCCTCGCAGCGAATCGTGGTTCGCAGTCTGCGTCCGGCGGCGCGCTTCGTTTGTCGAAAACGCCGGTTCGCCTAAGTTTCGATCTGCTCCTTGAGTGTGCGTCCACTGGTGTCGTGCGAAGGTCCGGAAAACCTCGTGGCCGACTGTGGCATTCGCGCGACGCCAATAAAAAAGCCGCCGTCCCGACTACCGGAACCAGCGGCTGACTTCGAGTCTGGTGCGCTGTACCGCCGTAGATGCCTCGCATAGCCCGGGCTCCTGCCGATTGCGCCTAATGGCGTACGGCAGCTTTCGCTCGGTAGAAGGTCATGGGGTGGACAGGCGCTCATTGCGGACCAATATAGCGCGCCTCAAATTGCTTGTACAGCCTCGACGATGGCCTCGACGTGCCCCGGCACCTTGATGCCTCGAAACTCGCGGCGCAGCACGCCTTTTGCATCGAGCAGAAACGTGGAACGCTCGACACCGCGCACTTCCTTGCCATACATCTTCTTCATTTTGATGACATCGAAAAGCGAGCAGATGGCTTCGTCGGCGTCCGATACCAGCGTGTACGGCAGCTCCAGTTTGGCCTTGAAGTTGTCGTGCGATCTCACGCTGTCGCGCGAGATGCCGACCACTTCCGCGCCAGCGGCCTGGAATTGATCGTAGTGGTCGCGAAATTGCAGGCTTTCCGTCGTGCAGCCGGGCGTGTTGTCCTTGGGATAAAAGAACAGCACGACTTTCTTGCCGCGCAGGTTCGAGAGCGTGAACTCGCCGCCGGTGGCGGGTGCGGTGAAGTCGGGAACGGGCTGATCGACTGCGACTGACACGAAGTTTCTCCTTTGTCGGCCAGGGTCGGGCGCGTAGCCCAACCTTGGCCAGATGTTGTTTATTTGAAGCAGAGGGACTAGTAAGCAGAAGCGGATCAGCCCGGCTGAACGATCAATTCGCCGGCGCGGCCAGGGATCTCGCCCCACGTGACAGGGTACGTGGGCAGGGAAGCGCGGTCCAGCGTCGCATGATAGTCGCCCATCGTGGCGAAGCTGTGTCCCTGCGCGCGCCAGCCCGCCAGCAGTTGCTCGAACACCGGCGCGAGCTTCTGGCCTTCGAGTTCGGCGTGCAGCGTGAAAACCTGGTCGCGCGGATTGTTCTGCGTGTGACGCAAGAGATACGCGGCGACGTTGGTCGTGTCGACACCATCGACGCCGAGGATTTCGTCGAGGGTCGGCAGGGTGGTCGGCATCTGAATGTGATCGAGCGTGCGGCCATTGAGCACTGGAATATACGGCGTATGGCCGCGCCCGTCGGATGCGTAGCGCATGCCCCAGGCGTCGATCTGTTCGAACGCGTAGCCGTTCATCTGCCAGCCCGCCGCGCCATGCGTGACGGGCGGCGCGCCGAAAATCTCGATGAAACGCGCATGGCTTTGCTGCATCTGCGACACGGTCCACGCCTGATCGCGCGCGCGCACGTTGTCCTGCCAGTAAACGTGATCCCACGTATGGATGCCGCATTCGAACCCGGCTTCGTGGATGGCGCGCATTTCGGCCTTCGCCTCGCGGCCGATATCCGGCCCTGGCAGCAGTACGCCGTACATCAGCGTCTTCACACCGTAATGCTCGACGACAGACGTGCGCGACACCTTCTTTAGAAAGCCCGGCCGGAACACGCGGCGCAGCGCCCAGCCGGTGTGATCCGGCCCGAGGCTGAACAGAAACGTCGCGCGGGCGCTGCATTTGTCGAGCAATCTGCCGAGTTTGGGCACGCCTTCGCGCGTGCCGCGCAGGGTGTCGACGTCGATCTTGAGAACGATACGGGCCACGCGCCGTTCCTTAAGACTGCTCGACGAGCGCGCGAGCTTCGCCGACGAGCGTGCGATACGCTTCGAAAATCTTGCGCAGCGCGTCGTCCATGCTCGCTTCCGGCTTCCAGTCCAGTTCCTGCATGGTGTTGTCGATCTTCGGCACGCGGTTCTGCACGTCCTGATAGCCCGCGCCGTAGTACGCGCCCGACGAAGTCTCGACGAGCTGCACCTTCTTCGCGGTCTCCGCGTACTCGGGATACTCGGCGGCGAGCGCGAGCATCTTGTGCGCGAGTTCGCGCACCGAGAAGTTGTTGACCGGATTGCCGATGTTGTAGATCTTGCCCGACGCCATGCCGTCCTTGTTCTCGATGATCTTCATCAGCGCGCCGATGCCGTCGTCGATATCCGTGAACGCACGCTTTTGCGCGCCGCCATCGACGAGGCTGATGTTCTCGCCGCGCACGATGTGTCCCAGGAACTGCGTAACCACGCGCGACGAACCTTCCTTCGCGGTGTAGATGGAGTCGAGGCCCGGGCCGATCCAGTTGAACGGGCGGAACAGCGTGAAGTTGAGGCCTTCCATGCCGTAACCCCAGATCACGCGGTCCATCAACTGCTTCGAGCAGGCGTAGATCCAGCGCGGCTTGTTGATGGGGCCGTAGGAAAGCGTGGAGTTCTCCGGATCGAACTGCTCGTCGGCGCACATGCCGTACACCTCGGAGGTCGACGGAAACACGAGGTGCTTGCCGTACTTGACCGCCGACCGCACGATCGGCAGGTTGGCCTCGAAGTCCAGTTCGAACACGCGCAGCGGCTGCTTCACGTAGGTCGCGGGCGTGGCAATGGCGACGAGCGGCAGAATCACGTCGCACTTCTTGACGTGATACTCGACCCACTCCTTGTTGATGGTGATGTCGCCTTCGAAGAAATGCATCCGCTCGTGATTCGCGAGGTCGCCCAGGCGATCGGTTTGCATGTCCATCCCGAAGACTTCCCAGTCGGTCGTTTCGAGGATGCGCTTGGAAAGGTGATGGCCGATGAAGCCATTGACACCCAGGATGAGAACTTTTTTCATGAATGACGAGAGGATTGAATGATTCGGCCGAATTCGGCGGGTTCGACGGTGCGCTCCTCGCCCACGGGCTGCGCTTCGGCATTCAATGGCCGATGACGCAACTCGTGCACGGCGACGACGCGGCCATCGCCGCAGACGCCAAACAGCGCATTATCCGCCAGCGTCAGGCCGCAGGGCAAATCCCTGAGCGCGGCGAGCCGCTCGCGCGTAACGCCGGGCGCACCGGTTTCGGGAACGAGCCGCGCCCGCGCGACGATGAAGCGCTCGCCGCCCATGTCCGTGAACGCGCCGGGATAGGGCGGCGCCACCGCGCGAATCAGGTTGTAGACGCGTTGTGCGTTCGCCGTCCAGTCGATGCGGCCATCTTCCGGTTTGCGCCCGCCGTAGTAGCTGCCGGCGGCGAGATCGTTCGGCAGACGCGGCGCTTCGCCGGCAAGCAGGGCGGGCAGTACGCGCCAGAGCGTTTGCTCGGCGGCGACCACGGTTTTGTCGAAGACCTGAGCGGCGGTGTCATCCGGCAGGATAGGCACGGACGTCTGCGCGAGGATCGCGCCGGCGTCGGGCTTTTCGGCCATTTCGTGCAGCGTCGCGCCACTTTCGGTTTCGCCGTTGAGCACCGCCCAGTTGGTCGGCACGCGGCCGCGATATTTCGGCAACAGCGAGCCATGCATGTTGTACGCGCCGCGCCTGGCCAACGCGAGCAGCGTCACGGGCAGCATGTGCCGGTAGTAGAACGAGAAGATGAAATCCGGCGCGGCGTGGGCGACTGCGTCGTGCACGTCGGGCGCTTTGGGATCGGCGGGCGTGATCACGTCGATGCCATGTTCCGCCGCGACCTGCGCCACGCTGCCGAACCAGATGTTCTCGCTTGCGCTGTCCTCGTGCGTCACGACGAGCCGCACGTCGACGCCGCGCGCGAGCAGCACCTGCAGACAGCGCACGCCGACATTGTGATAAGCGAATACGACGGCGCGCGGCTTCATCGGCCTTCGTCCTCGCGATCGGCGACCGCCAGATGGATCACTTGCTGGCGCGGCTGGCTGGCCGTTGGCAGGCCGTCGCGCTGCTCGAGAATGGTCTGCACGAGATAGCGCGGACGCGCGCGCACTTGCTGATAGATCCGGCCGATATATTCGCCAAGCAGGCCGAGCGCGAAGATGATCACGCCGAGCATGAAGAACGTGATGGCGAAGAGCGTGAACACGCCCTGAACTTCCGCGCCGAACATGAAGCGGCGAATCAACAGCAGCAGGAACAGGCCCGCCGATCCGACCGAAAGGATCACGCCGATGAACGACAGCCATTGCAACGGCACGACCGAAAAGCCCGTCACGAGGTCGAAGTTCAGCCGGATGAGGCTATAAAGCGAGTACTTGGATTCGCCCGCGAAGCGCTCTTCGTGCGCCACGCCCACTTCGATCGGGTTCTGTGCGAAGGTGTAGGCAAGCGCCGGAATGAACGTGTTGATTTCGCCGCAGCGGTTGATCGTGTCGATGATATGCCGGCTGTACGCGCGCAACATGCAGCCCTGATCCGTCATGCGAATCTTGGTGATGCGCTCGCGCAGACGGTTCATGGCAAGCGATGCCTTTTTGCGCCACAGGCTGTCCTGCCGTTGTTCGCGAATGGTGCCGACGTAATCGTAGCCTTCACGCATCTTTTCGACGAGCTTGGCGATTTCCTCGGGCGGATTCTGCAAGTCGGCGTCGAGCGTGACGACGATCTCGCCGCGCGATTGCTCGAAGCCCGCGAGAATCGCCATGTGCTGACCATAGTTGCCGTTGAGCAGGATCACGCGCGTGGTGTCCGGACGCACGTGGAACTGCTGCGCGAGCAGCGCGGCCGACTTGTCGCGGCTGCCGTCGTTGATGAAGATCACCTCGTACGATGCGTCGAGCGCATCGAGCGCCGGATAAAGGCGCTCAAAGAGGGCGGCGAGGCCGGCTTCCTCGTTGTAGACCGGAATGACGACCGTTACCTCGGGTGCCGTCGCCGCGAAATCCGTATGACTCATGTTGCGCTGGGTGTCCTTGTTAGGCATGCAGTCTGGCGTGCTGCGCACAGATCTCGTCGATGGAAGTGACCACGTGCGCGATGTCCTCCGCGCTCATTTGCGGGAAAAGCGGCAACGTCACGTTGGATGCGCCGAAGTGCTCCGCGTGCGGGAACATGCCTTCCTTGAAGCCGCGCTCGCGATACAGCGTGAACAGATGCAGGGCCGGATAGTGCACGCCCGTGCCGATGCCGCGCTCCTTCAGCTCGCCCATGAACTGCGCGCGCGTGAGATTCAGTTGATCGAGCGGCAGCGTGACCTGAAACATGTGCCAGTTACTGTCCGTAAAGTTGCGCGGCGGCAAGCCTAGACCGAGTTTCACGGCCGCGCCGCCGTCGAAGGCATCGAAGTAAAGCTGCGCCAGTTCGCGCCGCCGTTGCGTGATGCTTTCCACCTTGCGCAGCGACCCGAGACCCACGCGCGCCGCCACATCCGTCAGGTTGTACTTGCCGCCGAGCACGTCGCAGTCCATGCCGTCGAAACCCGTGCGCGTGATGCCCTGCAGGCGATACTTCCGCGCGAGTTCGGCTTCGTCCTCGTCGTTCAAGACGAGCGCGCCGCCTTCGATCGACGTCACGTTCTTGTTCGCGTGAAAGCTGAACGAAACGAGATCGCCGAACGCGCCGATGCGCTTGCCGTTCCAGCTCGAACCGAACGCCTGCGCCGCGTCTTCGATCACGCGCAGCTTGTGGGCGCGTGCGATGGCGTAAAGCCGGTCCATATCCACCGGCAGGCCGCCCAGATAAACCGGCATGATCGCCTTCGTGCGCGGCGTGATGGCGCGTTCCAGCAAGTTCAGGTCCATGTTGCGCGTGGCCGGGTCGATATCGACCAAAACCGGCGTCGCGCCGACTTCGATGATGACGTTCGCCGTCGATACCCAAGTCATCGCCGTCGTGATGACTTCGTCGCCCGCGCCGACGCCTGCAATTCGCAGGCCGATTTCCATCGTGCAGGTGCCCGAGTTGAACGCGCGCACCGGCCTGCCGCCGACGAACTCCGACAATTCCGCTTCGAACTGCTGGTTCTGCGGGCCCGTCGTGATCCAGCCGGAACGCAGCACTTCGGCGACGCCCTGAATGGTTTCTTCATCGATGTCGGGCTTGACGAAGGGCAGGAACGGCCGCGATGTCTGAGTCATGGACTATTTGCTTAAGAAAATGGAGTTGATCTGATGTATTGGCGGCACGAGTGAATTCAACGCCGGTCGCGGCGCCTAACCGCGCGCCAGCACGACCACGCCGAGCAGAATGATGCCGATGCCGATCAGCCGCTGCAGCGACAGCACCTCGCCGAACAAATACCACGCCGCGAAGGCGTTGACGACATAGCCGAGCGAGAGCATCGGATAGGCGATCGACACATCCACGCGCGACAGGCCGACGATCCACACGCCCACGCTCAGCACATAGCAGGCAAGGCCGCCGATGATCGGCCATTGCGTCGCGATCCTGAAACCGACCGGCAGAATGTTGCTCGCCGTGAGTTCGAAGTGCCCGACGGCGTTGACGCCCGCCTTCAGCAGCAACTGCGCGCACGCGTTCAACAATACGCCGATGAGGATACAAGCGAAGGAAATCGGATTCATTGCGGATTAGTCGCGGGTTGGCGCCTGGTTGATCGTGCCGACGGTCTTGCTGGTCTCACACGATAAGGAAAAAGCCGGGCCGCCACAACGGGGTTGGCCGAACGGTCGTGCAATCCGTTTGCGCGCGTGGCACGCACTGTGTCAGACGTGGTGCCGCGCGAGGTGGCAGAGTGCGCCATCACGGTTGCGGTTTCTCGACGATCACACGGCGCGCGTCGCGGGCGATGACCTGCATCGGCACATGGCGGGCGGCGAGGTCGTCGTAGCGGCCAGGCGGCATCAGCGCGAGCGCATACGGTTGCGAGTCCCAAAGCTTGACCCATTGGTCGATGCTCGGCACCCACTTCCGCGGCTCCGTCTGCACGCCGAAGGTGAGTTCGTCGGCTTCCTGCACCATGATCATCGGCTGATCGAGATAGAACGGCATGGTGTGATCGAGCTTGGCGATCGAGTAGAAGGGCGTGCCGGGCGGGAGTTTCGCCATCGCGGCTTTCACGGCCGGCACGAGCTTGACGCCCGAGCTGTCGGTGCCGAAAACGTCGTGACCCGTTCCCGCGATGGTGCCGAGCAGCAGCCACGCCGCGCCCAGCCCTGCCGCGCCCGCAAGCACGTTCCGGCGATTGAGCCAGAGCGCCGTGAGCGTCACGACGAACGCCACCGCCAGTCCCGCATAAACCCATATCTGGAACGCGCGATACAGCGCATTGGGCGTATTCGCGCTGCCCGCCCGGCCGATGAAGATCGCGCCGAACGCCGCGGCGATCAGGAACACCGCATAGCCGATCAGATGCATGCGATAACGCGGCTTCGTCAGCGACGGCAGATAAAGCCCGAAGACGAGCGCGAGCGCCGGTGCAATCGGCAAGACATAGGACAGCAGCTTCGAATGCGAGGCGCTGAAGAACAGAAAAATGAACGCGGACCAGACGAGCAGCATGGTCACGGGCGCGAAGCCGTTGGGCTGGCGCGGCGTCTTGAGACCGTGGCGCACGCTCTGGAACGCGATCGACAGCCACGGCAGAAAGCCGACGATGAGCACCGGCACGAAGTAATAGAACGGTCCGGGACGGTTCTGCTCGGGCGTCAGATAGCGCTTGAACTGCTGCACGATGAAGAAGAAATTGAAGAACTCGGGGTTCTTCATCTGCACGAGCACGAACCACGGCGCGACGACGATCAGGAACACGATCAGCCCGCTGCCGATATAAAGCCGCTTCCAGAGCGCCCAGTCGCGCGCCACGAGCGAGTAGATGATCAGCACCGCGCCCGGCAGGATTACGCCGACGAGCCCCTTGGAGAGCATGGCCGCGCCCATCGCCGCCCAGCAAAGCCACATCCAGAGCCGCACCTCGCGCACGGCCAGCCCTGGGCGTTGCGCGAGCAAAAGCGCGCAGAGCGTGAGCCCCATCCAGAACGACAGGCCCATGTCGAGCGTGTTGAAGTGGCCCATCAGGTTCCAGTACGGGCAGGTCGCGAGAATCACGGCGGCCGCGAAGCCCGTCATCGCGTTGAAGACCCGCGCGCCCGTGTAGCCGACCATCAGCACGCCCGCGAAGCCGCAAAGCGCCGTATAGAACCGTGCCTGCCATTCGCCGACGCCGAACCACGCAAAGGTCAGCGCGTTCGCCCAGGTCTGCAGCGGCGGTTTCTCGAAGTATTTGTAGCCGTTGTAGCGCGGCGTGATCCAGTCGCCGGTGACGAACATTTCGCGCGCCATTTCGGCGTAGCGGCCCTCGTCGCTCGGCACGAGATGCCTGAGTCCGAGCGGCCCGAACCAGATGACGGCCAGCGCGACGACGAGAAGAATGAGTGAGAGACGCGTGAGCGGTAGCCGCGAAGGCGTATCGTTCATGAAGTCGACCTGTTCGATGCCGCCATGCGCGGCGCTTGTGAATGAGTGGCGCAACCGGCCGCGCGGGGCGCGAAGCCGTCGCTTGCGTGCAGGCTCGCATGAGCGC
The DNA here is from genome assembly GCF_031451465.1 of Caballeronia sp. LZ003. Lineage (NCBI taxonomy): Bacteria > Pseudomonadati > Pseudomonadota > Betaproteobacteria > Burkholderiales > Burkholderiaceae > Caballeronia > Caballeronia sp. LZ003. The sequence continues at coordinate 1,426,917 of NZ_JARUXJ010000001.1, forward strand.
CGGACTGGCCGTGGCGCACGCTGTATTACCGCCTTTCAGGCTCGGCGCAACGTTCGCCGGGCGGGAGTGTATCGCACTGCCAGGCCGGATTCGTCAAATTGGCGCACGCCGGGCGTCGCGACGCCAGCGCGTGCGCCAAAGAGGCGCCTGTCGCCGAAGTATTGCGGCGCATCCTTAGCCGAGCCTTAGTTTCCGCTCATTCCTCGATCAGCAGTGCGGCGGCCACGCGCCGGCCTTCGGACATCAATATGTTGTAGGTGCGGCAGGCAGCGCCGATATCCATCGTTTCCACGCCAATACGATGCTTGGTCAACGCCGCCGTGAGCCGCGGATGCGGAAAGCGCAATCTGGAACCGCTGCCGAAGATGACCACTTCGGGCGCGGCTTTCACGAGTTCCTCGAAATGCTCGGGCGCGAGCGCGTCGAACGATGCCACCGGCCATTTGACGACGGGCACCTCGGGCATGACGATCACGCTGCCCTCATGGCGTTCGAGATTGATTGCGACGAAGTCGTCTCCGTAGCTCGTGATGGTGTTGAGCGCGCCGCTGGAGTCTTGATGAAGTTTCAAAACGATGGTCCGGCAAGGAAAGGAGTAAAACCCGGCATCCGCCGAACGCGGCTGAAAAAAGCGCGAGAAGGCGGCGGAAAACGCACCAAAAGGCGCTTCGCGCCAGTGTTTGGTGCATTGCGGAACCGGGCCATAATCAGTAAATTATAACTTTCCAGCCGCGCGGACCGCTCGTGCGGCCCCCGTTGCGCTCGCGTGCCGCCACAAGCCGCCTTCGACACGCAATCCGTAGCGTTACGCCTGCGCCCCTATCCGGCGCGGTGTTCCTCGCCCAGGGTTCGAAATCCCGAGAAGCGGCGGCAGTCCAGTAACATGCCGTAGTCTGCCGCAGCTCGTCGCCATCCCGCGTCACTTCGTGTCATCCCGCTTCGCGTGCGCGTTCCGGAAGCGGACACGAACCGCCGGAGCATCGACCGAGGCACCTGCTGCATCGAAACGCCGAAACGACAGAACGCCAGAACGAATCCTTAAAAACGAATCCACCAGACAGCCCAAACACAAGAGCCGCGCCCGTGAAACCGATTCTCAAATCCAACAAGCTGCAAAACGTCTGCTACGACATTCGCGGGCCCGTGCTCGAACACGCGAAGCGTCTCGAAGAAGAAGGGCATCGCATCATCAAGCTCAATATCGGCAATCTGGCGCCGTTCGGTTTCGAAGCGCCGGACGAAATCATTCAGGACATGATCCGCAATCTGCCGGGTTCGTCGGGCTATTCGGATTCGAAGGGCGTATTCGCCGCGCGCAAGGCGATCATGCATTACACGCAGCAAAAGGGCGTGACGGGCGTGACGCTCGACGACATTTTCATCGGCAACGGCGCGTCGGAACTCATCGTCATGGCCATGCAGGCGCTTCTGAACGATGGCGACGAGGTGTTGCTGCCCGCGCCCGACTATCCGCTCTGGACGGCCGCGGTAAGTCTTTCGGCCGGCACGCCGCGTCACTACATGTGCGACGAAGGCAATGGCTGGATGCCCGATCTCGACGACATCCGCTCGAAGATCACCGCCAACACCAAGGCGCTCGTCGTCATCAACCCGAACAATCCGACGGGCGCGCTGTATTCGGACGAACTGCTGCTCGAACTGATCGACATTGCGCGCGAACACGGCCTGATCATTTTCGCGGACGAGGTCTACGACAAGATCGTCTACGACGGCATGACGCACACGTCCATGGCCGCGCTTTCCGAGGACGTGCTCACCGTCACGTTCAACAGTCTCTCGAAGAGCTACCGTTCGTGCGGTTATCGCGCGGGCTGGATGGCCGTGTCGGGCCTCATCGAGGAAAATCGCCGTCGCGCGAAAGACTATCTTGAAGGTCTGGGCATTCTCGCGTCCATGCGCTTGTGCCCGAACGTGCCCGGCCAATACGCCATCCAGACGGCGCTCGGCGGTTATCAGAGCATCAACGACCTGATCGTGCCGGGCGGGCGGCTGTTCAAACAGCGCGAGCTCGCCTATGACATGCTCACGGCCATTCCCGGCGTCACGTGCGTGAAACCGCAGGCCGCGCTGTATATGTTCCCGAAGCTCGATCCCAAGATGTACCCGATCGAAAACGATCAGCAATTCATCACCGACCTGCTGCTCGAAGAACGCGTGCTGCTCGTGCAAGGCACGGGCTTCAACTGGCCGACGCCGGATCACTTCCGCGTGGTCTTCCTGCCGAACCTCGACGATCTGGCCGACTCGATCAACCGCATCGCGCGCTTTCTCGACGGCTATCGCAAACGTCACTCCGCTTAACTTTTCTTAGAAGACTCACGCTGTATGGAACCGATCAAAGTAGGACTGTTGGGCTTCGGCACGGTTGGCAGCGGCACCTTCACGGTGCTGCGCCGCAATCAGGAAGAAATCAGGCGCCGCGCGGGACGAGGTATCGAGATCACGCGCATTGCCGTGCGTACACCGTCGAAGGTGCAAGCGGCAGCGGACGTGGCGGTCACCGACGACTTCCTCGCCGTCGTCGACGACCCGGCGATATCCATCGTTTGCGAAATGATCGGCGGCACGGGATTCGCGCGCGAATTGGTGCTGCGCGCCATCGCCAACGGCAAGCACGTGGTCACGGCGAACAAGGCACTGCTCGCGGTGCACGGCACGGAGATTTTCGAAGCCGCGCACGCAAAGGGCGTGATGGTTGCGTTCGAAGCAGCGGTGGCGGGCGGCATTCCAATCATCAAGGCGCTTCGCGAGGGCCTGAGCGCGAACCGTATCGAATATATCGCGGGCATCATCAACGGCACGACGAACTACATTCTTTCGGAGATGCGTGACCGCGGGCTCGACTTCGCGACCGCGTTGAAGGGCGCGCAAGATCTGGGTTACGCGGAGGCCGATCCCACTTTCGACATCGAAGGCGTCGACGCCGCGCACAAGGTCACGATCATGAGCGCGATCGCGTTCGGCGTGCCGGTGCAGTTCGACCGCGCGTACGTGGAAGGCATCAGCAAGCTCGCGGCCATCGACATTCGTTACGCGGAGGATCTCGGCTATCGCATCAAGCTGCTCGGCATCGCGCGGCGCACGGAGAAGGGCATCGAGTTGCGCACGCACCCCACGCTGGTGCCGGCCAAGCGTCTGCTCGCCAACGTCGAAGGCGCGATGAACGCGGTCGTCGTGCATGGCGATGCGGTCGGCACGACGCTCTACTACGGCAAGGGCGCGGGCGCGGAGCCGACGGCGTCGGCCGTGGTCGCCGATCTCGTGGATGTCACGCGTCTGCATACGGCCGACCCGGAGCATCGCGTGCCGCATCTGGCCTTCCAGCCGGGCAGTCTGGCAAACACGCCCATCCTGCCAATCGACGAAGTGACGAGCGGCTATTACTTGCGTTTGCGTGTCGCCGACGTGACGGGCGTGCTTGCCAACATCACGCGCATTCTCGCGGACAAGGGCATCTCCATCGACGCGTTGCTGCAGAAGGAATCGGAAGACGTCGGCGGCGAGCACAAGGGCGAGACGGACATCATCCTCATCACGCACGAGACGGTGGAAAAGAACGCGAACGCGGCGATCGCCCAGATCGAAGCGCTCTCCACGGTCGTCTCCAAGGTGACGAAACTGCGCATGGCAACGCTGAATTAAGCACAGGAACGCGACATGAACTACATCTCGACGCGCGGCGCCGGCTCGAACGAGCGCCACACGTTCTCGGACATCTTGCTCGGCGGTCTCGCAAAGGACGGCGGTCTGTATTTGCCGGCGGAATATCCGCGCGTATCGGCCGATGAGCTCGCGCGCTGGCGCACGCTGTCGTATGCGGATCTCGCCTTCGAAGTGCTGTCGAAATTCAGCGATGACATTCCCGCCGACGACCTGCGTTCGCTTACGCGCAAGACTTACGTCGCGCAGGTCTACAGCAACGTGCGCCACGAAGAAAGCGCCGCGCAGATCACGCCGCTGAAGACGCTCGGCGTGGAGGACGGCACGCCGCTGTCGTTGCTCGAACTCTCGAACGGTCCGACGCTCGCCTTCAAAGACATGGCAATGCAACTACTCGGCAATCTCTTCGAGTACGCATTGGAAAAGCACGGCGAAACGCTCAACATTCTCGGTGCAACGTCGGGCGATACCGGCAGCGCCGCCGAATATGCCATGCGCGGCAAGACCGGCGTGCGCGTGTTCATGCTCTCGCCGCATAAAAAGATGAGTGCGTTTCAGACGGCGCAGATGTTCTCGCTGCAAGACCCGAACATCTTCAACCTCGCGGTCGAAGGCAATTTCGACCATTGCCAGGACATCGTGAAGGCCGTATCGAACGATCACGCCTACAAGGCGAAGCACAAGATCGGCACGGTCAATTCGATCAACTGGGCGCGCGTGGTCGCGCAAGTCGTGTACTACTTCAAGGGCTATTTTGCCGCGACGAAGAGCAACGACGAGCGCGTGTCGTTCACGGTGCCGTCGGGCAACTTCGGCAACGTCTGCGCGGGGCATATCGCGCGCATGATGGGTCTGCCGATCGATCAGCTCGTGGTCGCCACCAACGAAAACGACGTGCTCGACGAGTTCTTCCGCACGGGCATCTATCGCGTGCGCGGCGCGGACGAGACGTATCACACGACCAGCCCGAGCATGGATATTTCGAAGGCGTCGAACTTCGAGCGTTTTGTGTACGACCTGCTCGGCCGCGACCCGGCGCGCGTGCTGCAACTGTTCCGGGACGTCGACGAGAAGGGCGGCTTCGATCTCGCGGCGAGCGGCGACTTTGCGCAGGTGAAGCAATTCGGCTTCGTGTCGGGCAAGAGCGATCACGACGACCGCGTGAATACCATTCGCGATGTGTTCGAGCGTTACGGCACGATGATCGACACGCACACCGCCGACGGCGTGAAGGTTGCGCGCGAGAACCTCAAACCCGGCGTGCCGATGATCGTGCTCGAGACCGCGCAGCCGATCAAATTCGGCGAGACCATCCGCGAGGCGTTGAACCGTGAGCCGGAGCGTCCCGTCGCGTTCGTGGGACTTGAAAAACTGCCACAAAGGTTCGATATCGTTCCTGCGGATGCAGCCGTGGTGAAGGCGTTTATCGCTGAACGGACTTGAAGCGCATCCGCCGCGCGCGGATCGAGAGCGACTGAGCGTGGGGCGCGGCCGGTTCGGCCGGCGCCCCGATGTTTTTTGATCCGCGTAATCTGCCGGAATGCCAAGGCTCATGCCGCTCCCAGCCAGAATCGCCACCAAAATCTGCTAAAATCATAGGTTTTTCGCCGTACATCATTCAAAGGACGCGCCGTGCTGTCTACCGCCAATATCACCATGCAATTCGGGCCCAAGCCCCTCTTCGAGAACATCTCGGTCAAGTTCGGCGAGGGGAACCGCTATGGCTTGATCGGCGCGAACGGCTGCGGCAAGTCGACCTTCATGAAGATCCTGGGCGGCGATCTGGAGCCGAGTTCGGGCAACGTCATGCTCGAGCCGAACGTGCGTCTGGGCAAGCTGCGTCAGGACCAGTTCGCGTATGAAGACATGCGCGTGCTCGATGTGGTCATGATGGGTCACACCGAAATGTGGGCCGCGATGACCGAGCGCGACGCGATCTACGCGAACCCCGACGCCACCGACGACGACTACATGCGCGCCGCCGACCTCGAAGCGAAGTTCGCCGAATACGACGGCTATACGGCCGAAGCGCGCGCGGGCGAATTGTTGCTTGGCATCGGCATCGATATCGCCGATCACAATGGCCCGATGAGCAACGTTGCGCCAGGCTGGAAACTGCGCGTGCTGCTGGCGCAGGCGCTGTTCTCGAAACCGGACGTGCTGTTGCTGGACGAGCCGACCAACAACCTGGACATCAACTCGATCCGTTGGCTGGAAGACGTGCTCAACCAGTACAACTCGACGATGATCATCATCTCGCACGATCGACACTTCCTGAACCAGGTCTGCACGCACATGGCGGACATGGATTACGGCACGCTCAAGCTCTGGCCGGGCAACTACGACGACTACATGCTGGCGAGCACGCAGGCGCGCGAGCGTCAGCAGAACGCGAACGCGAAGGCGAAGGAACGCGTGGCCGACCTGCAGGACTTCGTGCGCCGCTTCTCGGCGAACAAGTCGAAGGCGCGTCAGGCGACCAGCCGTCTCAAGATGATCGACAAGATCAAGATCGAGGAATTCAAGCCGTCGTCGCGGCAGAATCCGTTTATCCGCTTCGAGTTCGAGAAGAAGCTGCACAACATCGCGGTGGTGGCCGAGGGCATCACGAAGAAGTACGACCGCCCGATCTTTCAGAACTTCAGCCTAAGCGTGCAGCCGGGCGAGCGGATCGCCATCATCGGCGAAAACGGCGCGGGCAAGACCACGCTTCTGAAGTCGCTCAGGGGCGCGCTCGACCTGGACGGCGGCCGCGTGAAGTGGGCGGAGAACGCGAACGTCGGCTACATGCCGCAGGACACTTACGAAGAGTTTCCGAAGGACGAGACGCTGACCGACTGGGTCGACCAGTATCGTCAGGAAGGCGATGACGACCAGATGGTGCGCGGCACGCTCGGGCGCCTGCTCTTCAACGCGGACGACATCAAGAAGAACGTCAAGGTGCTGTCGGGCGGCGAGAAGGGCCGCATGATCTGGGGCAAGCTCATGCTCGGCCGCCATAACGTGCTGCTCATGGACGAGCCGACCAACCACATGGACATGGAGTCCATCGAATCGCTGCAGATTGCACTCGACAAGTTCGAAGGCACGCTGATCTTCGTGTCGCATGACCGCGAGTTCGTGAGCGGGCTGGCGAACCGCATCATCGAAGTGAAGACGGATGGCACATTGCGCGACTTCGGTGGGAATTACGAGGACTTCTTGTCGAGTCAGGGCATTCAGTGAAGCCGCAGTCGGCATTGCAAACAAAAGCCGCGCATACAGACGTATGCGCGGCTTTTTCATTGGTTATCGCGCTGGTTTTGTTGTGTCGGGAAACCAGCAACCCCGCATCGGCAGCCCATCCCGGGTTTCGCCATGACTGAGGCGGATGCTGCTCGTCCGGGTCCGCCAAAACCATTTTAGCCGAGCCGGTTCACGTTGGCTTCCTGAACCGCATCGCCGTCCCTTCACGCCTGATCCGCTCCCACACGGCCTGCTTCTCGGCATCGGAAAGAAACACCCAGTTCGACACTTCACCCGCCGTGCGGCCGCAGCCTTTGCAGATGTCGTCGAAAAGCGTGGAGCACACGCCGATGCAGGGACTATCAGGAAGATCGTGGAGATTCGAAGACATGGATTCGTTGATTGCCGCGCGCCATGACCAAAGCCATGACGCACGCATTGAAAGACATTAGCGGGCAATACTGTAGCCTATTCGCGCGATCCAGTGACGACGCTGGTTGTAATCGAGGATATCTTCGCCGTAACCGTTGAAGTAGCTCGCAAACACATAACCGCCCCATGCGCTGCCGATCAGCTTAGCCAGCGGGTAGGTGAGCTGCGAATCCACGCTGCCATACCAGTGCTTCGTGCCCTTGCGCAAGGTCGTTGCGAGCTGCCACCCATCCGGGCTGCCGTATTTGACCAGGAAGTCGGTGTAGCCGCGATAATCCGCGATGTCATGATTCCCGCTTCTCGACAAGTAGTAATAGATCTTTGGCGAGATGGTCAGATGCTCGCCGTTCAGGTCGCCAAAATCCCACGTCGGCCGCACGAACATGATGTTGATCGCGCGCGATTCATCGCCGCTCTTGCCGTTCGATTCATGCCCGATACCCGCCGCCACGCCCATGCGCGTGAACAACGGACTCTTCACGCCCGTGTCTTCCACGTAGTAGAAAAGCTGCGGCTGATAGCTCGTATCGCGAAACGGGACGGACGGCGCGGAGAGGTTCCAGATGGTCGTCTGCGTGTACGCAAAGTAGAGATTGTCGAGGAAGCCGCGCGAGCGCGGGTCGTCCGGCAGATGCAGCCGGTATTTGAAGCTGAACTGGAACTTCGCGAGATTGTCGCCGTTTTCGCCATCGGCGAAGTACATCGGCTCGAAGGTCGAAAGGCGGCCGGACAGCATGGTGTCGATGGTCGTCGTCGGCACGGCCGTCGTGTTCGCGGCGGCGGTGGCGGTGGCCATTTGCGCGGGCGTCGTCGCCTGCGCTTCGCGTTTCTCGGCGGCGACCACCTGCGTCTGCGTATTGCCGCGGTTGAGCGTGACGAGCATGGGTGAAGCATCGAAGCCGACCGGATCGATCTTCATCGTGCCGCGCGCGCTTTCGGGCCACGCAGCCGTAAAGCGCACCCGGCGATACTGCCCAGGCGCGAGGCGCACATGGTCCGGCACCTTCGGATCGCGGGCGAGCGTGAGTGGCGCAGGCGGCAGATCGCCATTGGTGAGATTCACCGTCAGTTGCTTCGGCACATCGATGGAAAGCGGTTTGCTACCGTCATCGGTATAAAGCAGCGTGATTTCGAGCGGCTGCGACGCCGCCGCTTCGCGTGCCGGTTGCAGCACGGAGACAGTGGCATGCGCCGTGCTCGCTGCACTGAGCGTGGCAAGTGCGAACGTCGCGGCGCGAAGACGGCGCCGAGCGCCGGTTTGGGCATGAGCCGCACGAAGGAGTGTCGGCAAAACAAACGAATTTGGACGATGCATCGGGTAGTTTGGCGTTTTGTTGTCGGGGTGTGCGGCAGGGCTGCTGACGCGGCGCGCTGTGCCGAGTCATTGGTTGGGCACTCGCACTATCGCGCTTGCAGGCATTTCTTGCTCAAGCCCGCGAAAGGATTGCCCAGGCGCCGACGCCGATACCAACGCCTTTCGCTCAGACAGAACCCACCATCTGCCACAACAGCGCGCCATTCAGTGCAAGAATCAGTCCTGCACAAGCCCAAGCAAGTGCAAGCGGCACGCGGGCGACGCGCCAGCGCCCCATGAGACCGGCATCGGAAGCGAAGCGCACGAGCGGAATCACTGCCAGCGGTAATTGCAGACTCAGCACGACCTGAGTCGCGACGAGCAGTGTATTCGAACCGTGCTGCCCGAAGCTCGCGACGGCGAAAAGCGCTGGGCCGATGGCAAGCGAACGCGTCAAGAGCGCCCGCGCCCAGCGCGCCATCTTCAGCTGCAGGAAGCCCTCCATCACTGCCTGACCGGCGAGCGTGCCCGTGACCGTCGCGTTCAAGCCGCACGCGAGCAGGGCGGCGGCGAACGCAATGCCCGCCCAGTGGCTTCCCACGAGCGGTGCGATGAGCCGATGCGCGTCCGCGAGATCATCGACATCGAAGTGGCCGCTTGCATGAAACACCGACGCGGCCACCACCAGTAACGACGCATTGACGATAAACGCCAGCCCGAGCGATGCGAACGTATCGATATTCACGCCCTTGAGCGCGCGGCCGATGGTTGCGTCGTCGTGGTGAGGGGCGTGTTCCTTCACCAGCGCCGAGTGCAGATAAAGGTTGTGCGGCATGACGGTCGCGCCCAGCACGCCGGCGGCGAGCCAGAGCATGCCGGCATCGCGCAGAAGCTCGCGCGGGGGCGCGAAGCCACGCAAGGCATCGCTCCAGACGGGATGCGCCAGCGCCAGTTCGACGACGAAACAGAAGCCGACGAAAAGGATCATCGCCGTGATGGCACGCTGGAGCGGCCGCTGCCCACGGCTTTGCAACGCGAGCATGATGAAAGTGCCGACCGCCGAGAACAACACGCCTGCGGTCAGCGAGACGCCGAAGAGCATCTGCAAGGCGACCGCGCTGCCGACGACTTCGGCCACGTCGCACGCGATGATGGCGATTTCGCATGCGAGCCACAGCACGAGCGTCGTGCGGCGGCTATAGCGCTCGCGGCACAACTGCGCGAGATCGCGGCCGGTGACGACGCCCACGCGCGACGCCACCCATTGCAGCAGCATGCCCATGAGACTCGCGAGCAGCACGACGAAGAGCAACTGATAGCCGTAACGCGCGCCACCCGCCAGCGCCGTCGCCCAGTTGCCCGGGTCCATGTAGCCGACCGCGACGAGCGAACCCGCGCCGACGAACGTGTACCAGCGGCCGCGTGGCGCGCGGGGCCGGTCTTGACGATTGCCGGATTGAGGCGGTACGTCGGGCTCGGTAGCCGAAAGCTGCGCAAGCGCGGACGGATTGGTGTTCATGCGGTCGGTTGCCTTGAATAGCGTTGCAACAGCGCTGTCGTGTCACGGCGTCTGAAGCCGCGGCACGAGCGCACGCGTTGCCGGTTGAGAATGCGTGGGGAAAACAACGCACATCCGAATTGACTAGCAACGAGTGTTCCGCTGGCTATTCGTCAGGCAAGGAATTGGGCTCAAACCGTGCCGTCGCGCCGCTCTTGTGTCTTTACGAGCGACGGTCGCACGTGGATGCTTAAGTCCCTTCCATCGATAATGACATTTCGCGATGCTTTCGCGGCGTGGTTCCCTTTGACGAGTGTGGTTTTATCAGGTGTCGCACGGCGTCATTAGACGCTAAAATGCGCGCACTTTCGGTACAGCAGATCGATGAACCGTGGCACGGGCAGGCCTTATGACCAGGCGGCTGCCCTCGACGCACGTGAGATTCGCGCGACAAGCCGGACATTATTTTTGTCGTGCTTCGGTTTAATGGTAGTTTTCGGGTTTTTATGGGGTTCGCGGGCCGTTCCTTGAGAGCCGGGCCCGACACGACGCCGTCGACAGTCGGAACAAGGGAGAAACGAGATGAACGAGAAACTGGCGGCCCCTGTGGCCAAGCTGGCCAAATTCGCGGGCGCGCTGGCGTGCGCGGCGACGCTGTTGCCGCTGATGTCCCTCACGGCATCGGCGAAAGACACGCAGCTCAACGTGTACAACTGGTCGGATTACATCGCCAAGGACACGATCCCCAACTTCACCAAGCAAACCGGCGTCAAGGTGAAGTACGACAACTACGACAGCGACGACACGCTGCAGGCCAAATTGCTGACGGGCAATTCGGGCTATGACATCGTCGTGCCGACGAGCAACTACGCGGGCAAGCAGATCGCGGCAAACATTTTCGCGCCGCTCGACAAGTCCAAGCTGCCGAACCTCAAGTATCTCGATCCCGAACTGATGAAGCTCGTGGAAGGCGCGGACCCCGGCAACAAGTACACGGTGCCCTGGGCGTACGGCACGACCGGCCTCGGCTATAACGTCGACAAGGTAAAGAAAATACTCGGCGCGAACGTCGAACTCAATAACTGGGACATTCTCTTCAAGCCCGAGAACATTTCGAAGCTGAAGGCGTGCGGCGTGTCCGTGCTGGATGCGCCCGACCAGATGTTCGCCGCCGCGCTGCATTACATCGGAAAGGACCCGATGAGCACGAATCCCGCCGATTATCGAGAGGCGCTCGCGATGCTCAAGAAGATTCGCCCGTACATCACGCAATTCAACTCGTCGGGCTATATCAACGACCTGGTCGGCGGCGACGTGTGCTTCACCTACGGCTGGTCGGGCGATGTCGTCATTGCCAAGCATCGCGCCGTGGACGCGAAGAAGGCTTACAAGATCGAGTACTACATTCCGAAGGGCGGCGCGCCGGTGTGGTTCGACGTGATGGCCATTCCGAAGGACGCGAAGAACAAGGACGCCGCGCACGAGTGGATCAACTACATCGAGACGCCGCAGGTGCATGCCGCGATCACGAATGCGGTGTATTACCCGAGCGCGAACCTCGAAGCGCGCAAGTATGTCGACAAGGACGTGGCGAACGATCCGGCTGTCTATCCGCCGCAGGATGTCATCAAGACGCTGTTCCTGCTCAAGCCGTTGCCGCCCGAAATCCAGCGTCTGCAGACGCGCTTGTGGACCGAACTCAAATCCGGCCGCTAGTTCGCAAAAGCGGGTTATGCTCTGAACCGACGAAGCCCCTGGACCTCCGGGGGCTTTGTTCGTGATCGTCGCGTAGCCGGGCAGACGAAGTCATCGATGAAGGACAAGTTGCAGGAGTCGAACAGGCAATCATGAGTGAGCAGTCGAGCGCGTTGAAGGCAGCGCCTAATTCCGGCAGACAAGCGCCGGACAATTTTCCGTCCACCGGACTCGTGTCGGACGACAACTTCGTGCAGGTCGTCGGCGTCGTGAAGAAGTTCGGCGAGACGGTGGCCGTGAGGGGCGTCGACCTGTCGGTTGCGAAGGGCGAACTGTTTGCGCTGCTCGGCAGTTCCGGCTGCGGCAAGTCCACGCTGTTGCGCATGCTCGCCGGGCTCGAGACCGTCACCGAAGGGCAGATTCTGATCGAAGGCGAAGACCTCGCGCAGATGCCGCCGTATCACCGGCCGGTGAACATGATGTTTCAGTCCTACGCGCTCTTTCCGCACATGAGCGTGGAATCGAACGTCGCATTCGGTTTGAAGCAGGAAGGCGTGCGCGGTGGCGAACTCAAGGAGCGCGTGCAAGCCGCGCTCGAACTCGTGCAGATGGGCCAGTATGCGAAGCGCAAGCCGCATCAGTTGTCGGGCGGCCAGCAGCAGCGCGTGGCGCTCGCGCGCAGCCTCGTCAAGCGTCCCAAGCTGCTCTTGCTCGACGAACCCATGTCCGCGCTCGACAAGCAGATTCGCCAGCGCACGCAGATGGAACTCGTCAACATCCTCGATCAGGTGGGCGTCACCTGCATCATGGTCACGCACGATCAGGAAGAGGCGATGACCATGGCCGGGCGCCTCGCCGTGATGAGCGAAGGGCGTATCGTGCAGATCGGCACGCCGCACGAGGTCTACGAGTATCCGAACAGCCGCTTCTCGGCGCAGTTCATCGGTTCGACCAATCTCTTCGACGGCAACGTGGTCGAGGACGAGCCAGACCATATCTTCGTGGAGTCGCCGGAACTGCCGGTCAGGCTCTATGTGAACCACGGCATTACCGGGCCGCTCGGCATGCCGGTGACCATCTCGGTGCGCCCGGAACGTATCGCGCTCATGAGAAAGCCGCCCGAGGGCGCGTTCAACTGGGGCCGCGGGCATGTGACGAATATCGCTTACATGGGCGGCTACACGCTCTATCACGTGACGCTCGAAAGCGGCAAGACGGTAGTCGCGAACGTATCGAGCCTCGCGCTCGGCGAAATCGATTCCCCCACTTTCGACGATGAAGTCTACGTGCGCTGGAGCGCGTCGGCGGGCGTGGTGCTGACGGCATGATGATGAGACTGCTCGACCGCATGGGCGTGAGCGGCCGCACCGCGGTCATCGCCGGGCCGTTCCTGTGGCTGTTGCTGCTATTTTTCGTGCCGTTCCTGCTCGTCGTGAAGATCAGCTTCGCGGACAGCCAGCTCGGCATTCCCCCGTACACGGATATCGTGGCGTTAAAAGAGGGCGTGCTGAATATCGCGCTCGATTTCTCGCACTACGCGTTTCTCGTCACCGACAGCCTGTACTTCGCGACCTACATGAATTCGCTGCTGGTCGCGGCGGTTTCGACCTTGCTGTGCCTCGTGATCGGCTATCCGATGGCGTATTACATCGCGCGGGCGAATCCGGCCTCGCGCAATCTGCTGATGATGGCCGTCATGCTGCCGTTCTGGACGTCGTTCCTGATACGCGTCTACGCGTGGATCGGCATTCTCAAGAACAACGGCTTGCTCAACAACTTCCTGATGTCGATCGGCCTCATCCATTCGCCAATCGAGCTTTATCACACGAATGTCGCGGTTTATATCGGCATGGTGTATTCGTACTTGCCGTTTCTCGTCATGCCGCTTTACGCGCATCTCGTGAAGATGGATCTCACCTTGCTCGAAGCCGCTTACGATCTCGGCGCCAAGCCCTGGAAGGCGTTCCTGCAGATTACCTTGCCGCTGTCGAAGAACGGGATTATCGCCGGATGTCTGCTCGTGTTCATTCCGGCGGTGGGCGAATACGTCATTCCCGAGTTGCTCGGCGGCGCGGATACCTTGATGATCGGCCGCGTCATGTGGAACGAGTTCTTCGATAACGCCGACTGGCCGATGGCATCCTCAGTCACCTGCGCGATGGTGCTCCTCCTGCTCGTGCCGATGGCGCTTTTCCAGCACTTCCAGGCGAAGCAACTGGAGGAGAAACGATGATCAAGCCGAGCCGTCCGCTGCAGATCACCGCGCTCGGAATCGGGTTCGCGTTTCTGTATATCCCCATCCTCAGCCTGATCGTCTATTCGTTCAACGAGTCGCAGCTCGTCACCGTGTGGACGGAGTTTTCGCTGCGCTGGTACAAGGCGCTCTGGTACGACGACGAGCTTATCGCGGCGGCATGGCTGTCGTTGCGCATCGCGTTTCTGACGGCGTGCGCGTCGGTCGTGATCGGCACGTGGGCGGGGTTCGTGCTCGCGCGCATGGGACGCTTTCGCGGCTTCACGCTCTACACGGGCATGATCAACGCGCCGCTCGTGATTCCCGAGGTCATTCAGGGCATCTCGTTGCTGCTGCTTTTCGTGGAGATGGCCAAGCTGATCGGATGGCCGGCGGGGCGCGGGCTCTTCACCATCTGGATCGGCCACGTGATGCTATGCATCTCGTATGTGGCGATCATCGTGGAGTCACGCGTGCGGGAGCTGAATCCGTCGCTGGAAGAGGCCGCGCTCGATCTCGGCGCGACACCGCTGCGCGTGTTCTTCGCGATCACGCTGCCGCTGATATCGCAGGCGCTCGTGGCGGGTTGGCTGCTGTCGTTCACCTTGTCGATTGACGATCTCGTGCTCTCCGCGTTTCTGTCGGGACCGGGATCGACCACGCTGCCACTCGTCGTGTTTTCGCGCGTGCGGCTGGGGCTGAATCCGGAAATGAATGCGCTCGCGACGTTGTTCATCGCGCTGGTGACGGTCGGGGTGATCGCCGCGAATTACTTCATGCAGCGCAATGAGCGCAGAAGGCTGGCCGAGGTGCTGTGAACGCAGGCGCGTTAGTCTGCTCTCGTTGACGAGGAACCGCGAGAGTGGCGCTTTTCCGCGTGTTCGCTTGAACACGGCAAGCGCCGCTTAATGCCGCTTTTTACCTACGATGTCACTGTGAGCATCGAGCAATTGCCAGCAATTGCCAGATGCTTCGGTTCCACGCAGCGCCTGCAATGGCACTTCACGTACTCGCCAAATGCGTCGCGAACGTCGCCGGGTCCGTGTTGGTTCCGCACAGCAACACGCCCACGCGCTTGCCTTGCAGACGCTCGCGCAACGGTCCGAGCAGCGCAGCGGTCGCCGCCGCGCACGCCGGTTCCACAGCCAGCTTCAGTTCGTTGAACAACTGCCGCATGCCGTGCCGCAACGCGTCGTCCGATACGGTGACGATCTCGTCGATATGTCGCCTGCACAGTTCATAGCTGTATTGTTCGGTATGCGGCGCCATCAATGAATCGGCGATGCTGTGCAGGGAACTCAGCTTGATCGTGTGATTGGCGGCGAAGCTGCGGCTCATCGCATCCGCGCCTTCCGGTTCCACGCCATAGACATGCAGCGAAGGGTTGGCGAGACGCATGGCGGTCGAAACGCCGGCGGACAGCCCGCCACCGCCGATTGGCAGGATGACCGCATCGAGATCCGGCGCCTGCGACGTCCACTCGTAACCGAGCGTCGCCGTGCCCAGCACCGTTCGATAACCATTGAACGGATGCACGAAGAAGCGTCCTTCCTCGGCCTCGATGCGCCGCACGATCTCGAAGGCCTCGATCACATTTTCCGCCAGCACGACTTCCGCGCCGAAGCGCCGGCAAAGCGCGATGCGCGTCGGACTGGCGTTCTTCGTGATGACCACCTTCGCGCCCGCTTCCATGCGCTGCGCCGCGTAAGCCACCGCGACCGCATGATTGCCCGCCGACACGCACGTCACGCCTGCCGCGCGTTCGCTGTCGGTGAGCGCGAGGATGTTCGAGAACGCGCCACGCGCCTTGAACGTGCCGCTTGCCTGCAGCAGCTCGAACTTGAACGTGACGGGCGTGCCTTCGAGCGTCGGAAAATCGTGCCGCTCGAAGATCGGCGTGCGCGCTACCCAGGGCGTGAGCGCCATATGCTGCTCGGCGATCTCGTCGAGGGTCGGAATGGGCGTGCCGTCGATCGTATGGTCGGAATGCGTTGCTGTGGACATGGCTCGATGGATCGTACGACGGTCGATGACTAGCGCGCCTGGGCTTCGACCGACATGCTATGGATGAATTTGCCGAGAAACGCTTCGCAAGCGACGAGTTGGTCGAGCGACACGTATTCGTTTGCCTTGTGCGCCTGTTCGATGTTGCCCGGTCCGCACACGATGCTCGGCACGCCCGCAATCGCGAAAAGTCCCGCTTCGGTGCCGTAAGCGACCTTGCGCTTCTCCTGATTCTCGGTGAGCGCGCGCACGAGTTGCGTGATGGCGGCCTGCTCGGTGGCGTCGAGTCCGGGCGCGGCGGCGATCTTCGAAAATTCGATGGCCGCGTTCTCGTGCTCCTTCTGCATTTTCGGCAAGAGCGTGTCGCGCGCGAACGCTTCGATGCGCTTGAAGATAGGGTCCGGGTCGATGGTCGGCAAGTTGCGGAATTCGAAGTCGAAAGTGCATTCCGCGGGCACGGTGTTGAGCGCGTTGCCGCCCTTGATCGTGCTCGTCTGCGCGGTGGTGAAGGGTACGTCGTAGAACTCGTCGAACGGGCCCTTGGCGCGGAATTCATCGGCGACGTCGCGAATGAAGCAGATGAGGCGCGCGGCGTACTCGATCGAATTCAGCCCCTTCGGCGTAAGCGACGAATGCGCCGCAAAGCCACGCACGCAGCAGCGGAACGCGTTGATGCCCTTGTGCGCGATGACCGGGCGCATGGAAGTCGGTTCGCCGACGATACAGCCATCCGGATTGACGCCGCGCTTTTGCAAGTCGGCGATCATGAGCGGCGCGCCCGCGCAGCCTACTTCTTCATCGAACGAAAGCGCGAAGTGGATCGGCTTGGCGAGCTTTGTCGCCTGCATCTTCGGCAGCATTGTGAGCGCCGCGCCGATGAACCCCTTCATGTCGCAGGTGCCGCGACCATAGAGCAGACCATCGCGGATTTCGGGCTTGAAAGGATCGCTTTTCCAGTTTTGACCGTCGACCGGCACCACGTCGGTGTGTCCCGACAGCACGATGCCGCCGTTCGTCTGACCGTCGTGCGCGGGCACCGTGGCGAAGAGATTGGCCCACTGGCCGCGTGAATCGGTCGTGATGCTGGCTTCGACACCCGCCTTGCGCAGTTCGTCGCGCACGGTTTCAATGAGGCCGAGGTTGGGATTGCGGCTGACTGTATCGAAGGAAACGAGACGTTCGATCCAGGGTAAGGATTGAGGCGTGGCGGAGGTCGTGGCTTGTTGCGCCTCAGCGGCGATTTGGGACATTTTTCGCTCCTGCGGGGTAGAAGCCGATCATAGCCGAAACCACGCTTGCTGACCTTCTGGTCAATATATGCGCTGCGGCATGGCTCCCGTCACTGCCTTTCAATGAGCGGCAATGACGGGGTGCGTCGGGCGGGGCGCTTGACCCTTCTTCCGGTCGATGCGCGCGCCGTGTCTCCCGTCGATACCAACGCGCCGGATGAACCTAACGCGCCACGGCCGCCGACTGCCGCACCGGCGCGCCGAGCGCGCGCAACGTTTCCTTCACCGTGGCAATGCGCACCGCGAGATCGGGGCTGCGCGTTTCGATGCGCAACTTGTCCTGTCCCGCGAGCTTGATGTGCTTGTTCTTCTGCACCATCTCGATGATCTTCATGGCATCGACAGGCGGATTCGGCACGAACTGCAAGCCGATGGAACTCTCGTTGGCGTCGATCTTCGAGATACCGAGCGGCTTCGCCGCAAGCCGCAACCGATGCGTCTCCACGAGCGCATGCGCTTGCGGCGGCAACTTGCCGAAGCGGTCGACGAGCTCTTCGAGAATGCCGTCGATGGCATCGCTCGATTCGCAGTTCGCAAGCCGCTTGTAGAGCGAAAGACGCTCTTGTACGTCCGCGCAATAGTCGGCGGGCAAGATGGCCGGTGCGTGCAGATTGATCTCGGTCGTGGCGGCGAGCGGCGCGTTGAGATCCGGCTCGCGGCCTTCCTTCAGTGCGCGCACGGCGTCGTTGAGCATATCGGTGTAAAGCTGAAAACCGATCTCGTGAATCTCGCCCGATTGCTTGTCGCCGAGCACTTCGCCCGTGCCGCGAATCTCGAGGTCGTGCATGGCCAGATAGAAGCCCGAGCCGAGTTCCTCCATCTGCTGAATGGCTTCGAGCCGGCGCTGCGCCTGCTTGGTCAGCGACTGCGGGTCGTGCACGAGCAGATACGCATAAGCCTGATGGTGCGAACGCCCGACACGCCCGCGCAGTTGGTGCAGCTGCGCGAGTCCAAACTTGTCCGAGCGATGCATGATGATGGTGTTCGCGCTCGGCACGTCGATACCCGTTTCGATGATGGTCGTGCACAGCAGCACGTTCGCGCGCTGGCCGACGAAATCGCGCATCACGCGTTCGAGTTCGCGCTCGTGCATCTGGCCGTGCGCCACGGCAATGCGCGCTTCGGGCACGAGTGCTTCGAGCATGGAACGGCGATTCTCGATGGTTTCCACTTCGTTATGCAGGAAGTAGACTTGCCCGCCGCGTTTCAGCTCGCGCAGCATGGCTTCGCGAATGACGCCGTCTTCCTCGCGCCGCACGAAGGTCTTGATGGCAAGGCGCTTCTGCGGCGCGGTCGCGATCACGGAGAAGTCGCGCAGGCCTTCGAGCGCCATGCCGAGCGTGCGTGGAATGGGCGTCGCGGTGAGCGTGAGTACATCCACTTCCGCACGCAACGCCTTGAGCGCTTCCTTCTGCCGCACGCCGAAGCGATGTTCCTCGTCGATGATGACGAGCCCAAGCCGCTTGAACTTCACATCCGACGACAACAGCTTGTGTGTGCCGATGACGATATCCACACTGCCTTCGTTGATCTGCGCGATCGACTGCGTGACTTCCTTCGAACTCTTGAAGCGCGACAGTTCGGCAATCCGCACGGGCCAGTCGGAAAAGCGGTCGGTGAAGGTCTGCGTATGCTGTTCGGCGAGCAGCGTGGTGGGGGAAAGTATCGCCACTTGCTTGCCCGCCATCACCGCGATGAACGCCGCGCGCAATGCCACTTCCGTCTTGCCGAAGCCGACATCGCCGCACACGAGCCGATCCATCGGCTTGCCGCTCGTCATGTCGCCGATGACCGCGGCAATCGCGGCGCCCTGGTCGGGCGTTTCCTCGAAGCCGAAGCTCTCGGCGAACTTCACGTAGTCGCGTGGATCGAGCTTGAACGCGTAGCCTTCGCGCGCGGCGCGGCGGGCGTAGAGGTTGAGCAGTTCGGCTGCGGTATCGCGAATCTGCTGCGCGGCCTTGCGTTTGGCTTTTTCCCATTGGCCCGAACCGAGCGTGTGGAGCGGGGCGCTTTCGGGATCGGCGCCGCTATAGCGCGAGATCACATGCAACAACGCGACGGGCACGTAGAGCTTGGCGTCGT
This sequence comes from Caballeronia sp. LZ003, assembly GCF_031451465.1. Lineage (NCBI taxonomy): Bacteria > Pseudomonadati > Pseudomonadota > Betaproteobacteria > Burkholderiales > Burkholderiaceae > Caballeronia > Caballeronia sp. LZ003. Next base: position 1,446,350 of record NZ_JARUXJ010000001.1, read on the forward strand.
TCTGGTATTCGAGGTGCAGAAATTCGGTTTCGCCTTCGCCGAGGTCCATGGACACGAGACCCATGTATCGGCCGATGCCATGCTGCGCATGCACCACCGGATCGCCGATTTTCAATTCGGCGAGATCGCGCACCATCGAATCGACATTGCTCGCCTGTTCCTGGCGGCGGCGTCCGGCGCGGCGCGCGAGCGGCCCGTAGAGCTCGGTCTCGGTGACGATAGACAGCTTCGCTTCCGGCAACGAAAAACCGTTCGCGAGCGGCGCTATGCCGAGCGTGAATTTGGCATCCGCGCCGAGCCATTCCTGGAACGTGTCGCGCAGTTCGCCGCGCAAGCCGTTATCGACGAGCAATTGCTGGATGGCTTCGCGCCGTCCCGCCGATTCCGCGACCAGCATCACGCGGTTTTCGGTCTGCTCCAGATAATGGCGCAGCGCGAGCAACGGTTCGTCCGCGTGGCGGTCGATAGCAAGCCCTGGCAGCGGCACGGCCCAGCCGCCTTCGGGCGACGCCGGGAACTTCAGTTGCGCGAATGGCTTGGCGAACGTGAAAAAGTCGTCGTCGCTGAGAAAGAGGCGGCGCGGTTCGAGCAAAGGCCGCTCGCGATCATGCGAAAGAAAGTTGTAGCGCTGCTTCGTGTCGGCCGTGAAGCGTTTGATCGCGGCGTCCATGTCGCCGACGAACGCGAGTTGCGAGTTCTCCGGCAGATAGTGAAAGAGGGTTGCGGTGTCGTCGAAGAAGAGCGGCAAGTAATATTCGATGCCCGCCGACGGCACGCCGCTGCCGATGTCCTTGTAAATCTGCGAGCGGCTCGGATCGCCCTCGAACACTTCGCGCCAGCGGCTGCGAAACGCGGTGCGCGCGGCTTCGTCGAACGGAAATTCGCGGCCCGGCAAGAGGCGCACGTCGCGCACGGGATACAGGCTGCGTTGCGTGTCGGGATCGAAGGCGCGGATGGAATCGACCTGATCGTCGAACAAGTCGAGGCGATACGGCAGCGGCGAGCCCATTGGATAAAGGTCGATCAGCGAGCCGCGCACGCAATATTCGCCGGGACGCACGACCTGACTCACGTGCTCGTAACCCGCCAGCGTCAACTGCGCCTTGAGCTTGCTTTCGTCGAGGCGCTCGCCCTGCGTAAACGAAAACGTGTAAGCCGCGAGAAACGACGCGGGCGGCATGCGATAAAGCGCCGTGGTCGCCGGCACGAGCAGGATGTCGCAACGTCCTTCGCCCAGATCGTGCAGCGTCGCGAGACGCTCGGATACGAGGTCCTGATGCGGCGAGAACGTGTCGTACGGCAGCGTTTCCCAGTCCGGCAAGAGACGCACGCGGGCATCCGGCGCGAAATAGGGGATTTCGGTTGCGAGGCGTTGCGCATCGACCGCGCTTGCGCAGAGCACCGTCAAGAGCCGCACGGACTCGCGATTAGCCGTGTAATAACGCGCGATGGCGAGGGCATCGGATGAACCGGGCGCGCCGTCGAAGACAAAGCGCTGACCCGCTTTCACGAGCGGGATGGGAGAACTGGACTGCGCGTTGACGGCTTTCGAGGACATATATATGCAATTAACCGTCGGCTCTTTCGCCCTCTTCGAGGACGCGCCGGACGTGGTCGCTAAAGACCTATTATAAAATCCGGGCTCCACTTTGACCTGGCTCAGTGATCTGCCCGTGACTACGACTGCAAATTCGTCAAATGCGCCGTCTACTGCGCCAACGATTTCACCCGCCACTACCTCGCGCCTGTTCGCGCTGATTCCGTGCGCCGGCAACGGCAGCCGCTCCGGCGCACCCATGCCGAAGCAATATCAGACCGTCGCGGGCCGCCCGATGCTTGGTTACACGTTATCCGCCTTCGACGCGTGTTCCGAATTCTCGCAGACCCTCGTCGTACTTGCTCCCGACGATCATCACTTCGATGCGCGCCGCTTTGCCGGCCTGCGCTTCGCGGTGCAGCGCTGTGGCGGGGCTTCACGACAGGCATCGGTGTATAACGGTCTCGTCGCGCTGGCCGATTTCGGCGCACGCGACGACGACTGGGTGCTCGTCCACGACGCCGCGCGTCCCGGCATCACGCCGGAACTGATTCGCAAGCTCGTCGGCGCCCTGCGTCACGACGCCGTGGGCGGCATTCTCGCATTGCCGGTCGCGGATACGCTGAAACGGGTCGCACCGAGCATGCCCGATGCAGCGGATGACCACCCGCGTGTCGCCCGCACGGAATCGCGCGACGGGCTCTGGCAGGCGCAAACGCCGCAGATGTTCCGCCTCGGCATGTTGCGCGAAGCGATCGAACGTGCGCGTCACGACGGTCACGATCTCACGGACGAAGCGAGCGCAATCGAATGGCTCGGCCATTCGCCGCGATTAGTTCAGGGCAGCCTGCGCAACTTCAAGGTGACCTATCCGGAAGACTTCGCGCTCGCGGGCGCGATGCTCGCCACGAAGGCCTGACGGCTCCGACACACACTTTCTACAGCAAGGTTGCATCGATGGATTTCAGAATCGGACAGGGATACGACGTACATCAGCTCGTCGAGGGCCGCCCGCTCATCATCGGCGGCGTGACGATTCCCTACGAACGCGGCCTGCTCGGCCATTCGGACGCGGACGTGCTGCTGCACGCCATCACCGACGCGCTCTTCGGCGCGGCATCGCTCGGCGATATCGGCCGGCACTTTCCGGATACCGCGACGGAATTCGCCGGCGCCGACAGCCGCGTGCTGCTGCGCGAAGCGTTCAAGCGCGTGTCGGAAGCGGGTTTCGCCATCGCCAATATCGACAGCACGATCATCGCGCAGGCGCCGAAGCTCGCGCCGCACATCGAGGCGATGCGCGCGAATATCGCGGAAGACCTGGACTTGGCCGTCGATCGCGTCAACGTGAAAGCGAAGACCAACGAAAAGCTCGGCTATCTCGGCCGCAAGGAAGGTATCGAGGCGCAGGCCGCGGTGCTGTTGCGGCGCACGTCGATCGATAGTTGAAGTCGAACGCCACGCGCGCGTGGCGTCAAGGGCTTACTTCGCCTCGGCCTCGATGGCGAGCGCCACCGCGTTGATCACGGCCGCGATGCGCCCGACATCGCGCAACTGGGTCGTCGACATGCCTTCGGTGACGAGATTCTGGTAGTGCGACTTCACGCAGAAGTGACACTTGCCGATGATCGACGCCGCGAGCGCGTACATCTCGAAGCGCCGCTTGTCGACGCCGCCGTGCGATGCATACGCGTTCATGCGCAGTCCAGCCGGCTGCGTCTTGAGATCGGCGTTGTCGGCCATCTCCAGGTACGGATACCAGACATTGTTCATGCCCATCAGCGCGGACGCCGTGAGCGCGGCATTGACTTCTTCCGGCGCCATGACACCCGACTCGCGGATGATATTCACGATCTTCGTCGCCTTCGCGGCATACGCGGCGGCGAGCGCGACGCCGACCGCGTCGTTGCCTTCCAGCGACGAACGGGCGATCGTCCCGTCGACATTCAGGCGAATGTCTTTCGCGTAGTCCGGCACCAGCTCCTTGATCGATGACAGGAATTCCATGCGTTCTCCTTATTCGATGGCGTCAATAAAGCCCGCCGGCTTCCAAGCGGGCGCTCGAAAGAGGGCGGGCTACGGGCGTTGCCTCAGGCGCTTAAAGGCTCGTGCGATCAGAGCGTCGAGCCGCCGACCGCGCGATTGCACGGGCAGAGTTCGTCCGTTTGCAGGCCGTCGAGAATACGCAGCACTTCTTCTGGATTGCGGCCGACGTTCAGGTTATTGACCGAGACGTGCTGAATGACGTTGTCGGGATCGACGATGAATGTCGCGCGCAGCGCCACGCCGGCTTCCTTGTCGCGCACGCCGAGCTGGTCGATGAGTTCGCCCTTCACGTCGCCGAACGAGTAGTGGTTTAGCTTGTTCAGGTCCTTGTGCTCACGACGCCATGCGAGCTTGACAAACTCGTTGTCGACGCTGCCGCCGAGCAAAATGGCGTCGCGGTCTTCGAAGTCCTTTGCCAGCTTGCCGAACTCGACGATTTCAGTCGGGCAGACGAACGTGAAGTCCTTCGGGTAGAAGTAGATGATTTTCCACTTGCCCGGAAACGACTGCTCGGTGATTTCTTCGAATGCCGACTGGCCGTTTTCTTCGTGGTGATTGAAACCCGGCTTGGCAGCGGTGACGGTGAATGCTTCGACTTTATCGCCAACGGTCTTCATGCAATGACTCCTGTGTTCGTTGAAAGGACAAACGCAAAATGAGGCTACTGAATCTTCGTAACGCGGACATGAAAACAATCGTCATGCCATCGCGCTGCACAAATCCATATTAAGCGTATCACTAAATCGAAGCAATAGTATTTGACTATAACTTCAAATAGTTTTTGACGAATTTCCAGGAAACGCGGGAGGTGTCAGACGCCGTCGAAACGTGCGCCTTTCATCACCGGGAAATCGATGGTGACTTCGAAGCCCGCAAGCGGCGTGCGATTGCGCAGGCGCAACGTGCCGCGCTGACGCGAGACGAGCCGCTGCACGATCGCCATGCCGAGACCCGTGCCGTTCGCTTGCGTGCGCGCGGCATCGACACGATAGAAGGGCCGTGTGATGAGCGCGACCTGATCGTCGGGGATGCCGCGGCCTTCGTCCATCACCGAGAGTTCGACCTTGCCGTGCGTGACGCGCGTAAGCACGGTGATCCGCGCGATGTCGTCCTGTTCGCTGCGCCCGTACTTGCGCGCGTTTTCGAGCAGATTGCCGACCACGCGGCGCGCATCCGTCGGGTCGCCTTCGATCACCGCGCCGGGCGCGAGGTCGGTGCGCATCACGACGCCTTCGTCGGCCTGGAAGCGCGCGACGAGTTCGCTCGCGATCATCGAGAGATCGACGGCCTCGGGCATGCGCTGCATCGGCCGCGCGTAGTCGAGGAAGCGCCCGATGATCATGTCCATCTGTTCGATGTCGTCGATCATCGCGAGCTTGGTGGCTTCGTCCGAAGGGCTCATTTCGGTTTCGAGCCGCAAACGCGCGAGCGGCGTGCGCAGATCGTGCGAAATGCCCGCGAGCATCAGCGCGCGGTCCGCTTCGAGCTGTTCGAGGTCTTGCACCATCTGGTTGAAGCTTCGATTGGTTTCCGCGGCGACGCCCATGCCGCGCTCCGGCAAGGGCTCGGGCGATTGTCCCGAACCGACCTTGCGCGCGGCGAGCGCCAGTCGCGCGAACGGCCGGTTCACGAGACTCGTGATAAACGCCGCGCCGAAGAGCGACAGCGCGAGCGCGAAAACGCCCCAGCCGGCCCATTGCAGACCGGTGACGGTATCCAGTTGATCGCGGTCGAGCGCAACCCAATAGTCGTCGTCGTCGATCTTGAAGCTGATCCACACGCCGGGAATCTCGTTCACGGATTGCGCGATGATCGTGTCGTTGCCAAGGCGTCCGCGCACATCGCGCTCGATCAGACGGTTGAGCGATTCATCCGGCTGCAGGCGATATTTGTCGGTGGTCTCGCGCGGATACACGCGCACGCCTTCGTTGCTCTCCAGGTCCTGCAGGAGCGCGCGACGAAGATCGGGATCGGAATAGAGCAGGGCCGTGCGCGTGAGCTTGACCACGGCGACGAGCTGAAGCGCCACGCGCTGCGCGCGCGGCTCCCGCTCGATCACTCGAAAGCTCTGGAACCATGCCGTGAGACTGACCGCGATGAGCAGCGCGATCAGCGCGAAGGTTCGCCAGAACAGGCCGCCGAACGCAAGCGCCAGTAGCCGCCTGTCGATGCGCATGGGTCTATCGGGTTCGGCTCGATGGAGGAAAAAAAGCGTGGCGGACTCGCGTCAAAGCATGAGGCATCAGGCCGCGCCGTCGGGAATGAACACGTAGCCCAGGCCCCACACCGTTTGGATGAAACGCGGGCTGCTCGGGTCCGGCTCGATCAGCTTGCGCAGGCGGGAAATCTGTACGTCGAGACTGCGGTCGAACACTTCGTATTCACGGCCGCGCGCGAGTTCCATCAGCTTTTCGCGCGAGAGCGGCTGACGCGGATGCCGTGCAAACACCTTCAGCACCGAGAATTCGCCCGTGGTCAGCGGAATTTCCTGGCCGTTCTTGGTAAGCGTGCGCGTGGCGAGATTCAGCGCGAATTCACCGAACTCGAATACCTCGGTGGTTTCGGACGGCGCACCCGGCAACTCCGACGGCGTTTGGCGGCGCAGCACCGCGTGAATGCGCGCGACGAGTTCGCGCGGGTTGAACGGCTTCGGCAAGTAGTCGTCCGCGCCCATTTCCAGACCGACGATGCGGTCCACGTCCTCGCCCTTCGCCGTCAACATGATTATCGGCGTGCGGTCGTTGCTTCCGCGCAGCCGGCGGCAGATGGAAAGACCGTCTTCGCCGGGCAGCATGAGGTCGAGCACGAGCAGATCGAAGCGCTCGCGCACCCAGAGTTTGTTCATCGACGGCGCGTTTTCCGCGACATACACGTTGAAGCCTTGCTCGCCCAGATAACGGCGCAGCAAATCGCGCAGGCGCGGGTCGTCGTCGACGACGAGAATTTTGGATGGGTTCTTGGTTTCCATGGCGGCATCTTAGCGCGTTTGTTCAATCGTCGAGTTTGTAACAAAAGCGAGTGTAACAGTCCGTTACAAAATTTACGGCGACTGTGGCACGCCCAAAAGGTTCTATGCGTACACTCCCTTACCTAAGCCCGCCATTCGGTAGATACTCCATTAGACCAGCGCGTCATTTGGCCGGACCAAGCCTTTTGAGACGTGCGCTAAAAGAATGAGGCTGTCCGGTTGTCGAGCAACGAAGGGAAAAACATGTTGGGAGCGCGGCAACGCGGACCCGTGCGCGTCGAGCGCATCTTCAAGCTAACGCTTCTCGCCAGCGCGCTCTGCGCCATCTTGAGCACGCACCATGTTTTCGCCCAGACGCCGGGCTTCGCGCGTCCCTCGACCGCTTTCGACACCACGTCCGACACCCGGCCGAATCGCTTCGACGGCCGTATGATTCGCGCGCAGCAGCGCTCGTCCAAGACCGGCAATCTTCCCGACCGCGACACCAAAGCCGCCACGATGCAGCCTGTTCAGCAGGTCGATCAGGCACCGCCCGCGCGTCCTCCGCGCCATACCGTCATGACCGCCGATGAGCGGCGCCTCTTGCGTCAACATATCGAAGAGGCCGTCCGCGATCTCTACAAGCGTTGAGCGCGAGCCGCGATGAACCGACGCCGCTTCATGCAGATCGCCGGCGCGCTTGCAGGTGGCGCGAGCGCGGACGGATTCGCCACGGCGCGTGCGCGACGTTCGATCAAGACGTTGGTGCTCGTCGAACTCAGCGGCGGCAATGACGGCCTCAACACGGTTATCCCGCTCAACGATGATCGCTATCGCGCGCTCAGGCCGACGCTTGCGATCCCGCGCGAGCATGCCTTGCATCTTAATGAGCAAACCGGGCTGCATCCTTCCTTGCTCGCGTTGATGCCGGCTTGGGAAACGCGCGAATTCGCCATCGTCCAGGGCGTGGGTTATGCGAGCTCCAGCCGCTCGCATTTTCGCTCGCGCGAAATCTGGGATACGGCTTCGAGCGCCGCCGAATATCGCCGTGATGGCTGGCTTGCGCGTTCGGACGCAACGCGTGCGAGCGTCGTTGGCACGGCGGAGGCGGGGCCTTTCGCAAATGCCAGCCGCGCGGTCGAATGGATCGGGCAGGCACGCGCGTCGTTTGCCGCTTCATGCGATGCGGCGTCGCGTTTCATCGTCGGGCGCGCTGAACGTGACAAGGTCGCGCTCGTGCGTCTTACGCTACCGGGGTTCGATACGCATGAGCATCAGGCGGCCAAGCACGCGCGTGTGTTGGCGCAGCTTGCGGACGGGCTCGCTTCGTTGCGACGCGCGTTGATCGCGTCGGGCGACTGGCGCAGCACGCTTGTGATGAGTCATTCGGAGTTCGGGCGCTCCGCTCGTGAAAACGATGCGCGAGGCACCGATCACGGCGCGGCCGCACCACAATTTGTGTTGGGTGGAAGCGTGAGCGGCGGGCTGTATGGGGCAGCGCCACGTTTGGATGACTTGGACGTCGATGGCGGCGTGAGCGTCGGCATCGACTTCAGGCGGGTTTATGCGACGGTTCTGAGCGCGTGCGCGGAGCTCGAATCGGTGGCGAGCCTGGGGCCGTCTTCGGACGCGCTGCCATTGATTCGTGCGTAGACGTTATTGCTATGTTCTAGCGGTCTTCCGTTTCCGGCTCGCGCCATTGAAGAGCCGCCGCTCACGCGTTCGACCCGATCGCTAGCCGCATTGGGCCTGCTGCGCAAGCGCTGCGGTTTATTCGCGTGCATTGGCCGTTTGCAGACACGAATGGCGGAGGCGGTATTCACGAGCGCCTTCGAATCGCGGTGACGACGTCAGCCCGTTGCGACCCGCGTCCAATCGACGCGCCGAAGAATCAACAGCAATGAAAAGCGCTGTCCACGCACCTATCGCGTTCGCCAGGTGATCCAGAGCTTTCGAATTGGCGTTAGCGCTATCCGCTGATGCAGCACCTGAAAACCCTCGCGCTCGATCTCGTCGAGCAGCGCAAGCGACAGCGCCGCCTGCGAGCGCAAAACGCGTTGCGATGAACGCTCGGCCGGCGGTATTGCGGCAAGCGCATCTTCGAGCGCACGTCGGGCGCGTTCGGTCTGGAAGCGCATCAGTTCCGTGAAGCTATCGCTGTATTTGCGATTGATGATGTCCGCCGCCGTCACGCCGAAGCGCTGCAGTTCGTCGATAGGAACGTAGATGCGTCCATGTCGCGCGTCGTCGCCGATCTCCTGCACGCGCTCGGCCAGCAACAGCGCCGAACCGAGCGGCGCCGCCCACGACGCGGCTTGCGCCGGATCGCGCGCGGTCGCACGCGCGACCGCCGTTCCGAACGCGCCGCCAGTCTGCTCCAGATAGCGACGCAGTCCTGGCCAGTCCAGATAGCGCGCCTGATCGAGATCCATGCCGAAGCCATCGATCAGCGCGCGGCCCGCATCTTCGAGCACGGGTTGCGCCGCGGACGGCGCGTGCGCCAGCAAGGCTTTCGTCACGGGATGCGTGGGTTCACCGGCATCGAGCTTGCCTAGTTCGTTTTGCCACCACGCGTGCTTGGTCCGCCCGATGGTCGGGTCGCTCGTTTCCTTCACGGTCTCTTCGAGTTCGCGCCGCAACGCATAGAGCGCGCTCAAAAGCGGCTGACGCGCCGTGGGCGCGCGACGGAGCGCGTAGTAAGTGCCCGAGCCTTCGGGCGCGGCTTTTTGCTGGCAATAATCGTCGAAATTCACGAACTGAGCTTGTGGGGTAGGCCAAGTAGGGCGGGGCGTCCGGCTTTGATTGTTCTGACGCATGAACGTGACGCGACGCCTATTTTATCCGCCCGCGAAAGGCTCCGCTGCCAGGCGCGGCGAACGTCTTCCCGATGCACGGTGATCGACGCGGATGTGCGCCGACCCACCGACGCCGTTTTCGCGCCGCGCAACACTGGGCGCTCGTGAACGAACCGCGCGCGCACCGGAGGCTGCCATGGCCCTCAGCAAGGCCGAGAACAAGCAGTTTGGAGACAGATGCCTGCCGTTTCTCCTGAGAAGCGTGGCAAGCGATTTCGGCTTCGATTTTCGAGTGTGTCCGCGTCAGATGCACGTCTCGCCGACCATGGGACTGCACATCACGGCCAACCGAGCCAGCGATGCAAAGCTGTCTTATCCGCTGAACGTTTTCGTGTTCCTGCCGCCATCTAGCGTGCGGCAGTTTCTGTCGCATATCGACAGGCCGATTGCGGCAGCGCAAGCAAGCGAAAGGATGCCTGACGAGATCAGGAAGCTGATGGGGCAATCGGGTATCGATTTCGCCGGACGCTCGCAGGCCAAAGGCGAAGTGGTCATGGTGGAGTTGGGCGGCGTGTCCGTCTGACGATGCACGCTGCGGCTTCTTGCACTCAATCGCGCGCCGCAATTTGACGAGCCGCGCCGGAGGAGACGCTTTGAACCGTGAACAGATGCGTGAGCCGTGAATCGTTCGCTGTCGGGTGGCTCACAACAGACGCGACTATCTTCGAACCCGGCAACAATCGACGTCGAGGATTCCTGAAGATTCAATGCTTTCCCTGAGCCAAAATCACGCCCCTAGAAAGCTGTCACGGATTTTCCCAGACATCACCAGACGAATGCGTTAGAATCTCGGGCTCGACACACTGGACCGGTGTCGAACACGGCGAAACAGCGCCGGGCGCTTTGCGGCGCCACGCAACCAAGGTTGCGCGGCAAAACGAAACCCCGCTCGAAGTCGTGCTGCGAGGATGGCGAAATTGGTAGACGCACCAGGTTTAGGTCCTGACGCCAGCAATGGTGTGCGGGTTCGAGTCCCGCTCCTCGCACCAAACAAACCCCTTTGTTTCTGAAAGGGGTTTTTTGTTGGCGCTTGCCATTTCGCAAGCACCGACCCTTCACTTTGCTCCAAACCTCAACCGCGTCAACTGCTCCGCTTCGTTCGCCAGCAAGCGCGCGGCATCGCGAATCGCGACATCGAGCGTGATCGGGCCGGGCGCGGGCGAAAAGCATCCGCTGAAAAACTCCGACAGACGCGTCAGCGCCGCCGAATCCACCGCGCCCGACAAAAGCGTCGCCGGCACGCCTGCGTCCCGCGCGTGCTTGCAGGCGATGAACGGCGCCTTGCCGTGCAGCGTCTGCACGTCCGACCGGCCTTCGCCGGTGATGAGCCAGTCAGCGCCCTCGAGTGCCGCATCCAGTCCGATCTCGCGCGCAACCACTTCGGCGCCGGTTTCGAAGCGCGCGCCCAGCATATGCAGCGCGAAACCCAGACCACCCGCCGCGCCCGCGCCCGGCTCGTCGCGCTTGACGATTCCCATCGCCGGTTCGAGTTGATCCGCGAAATGCGCGAGGGCGGCATCGATGGTCGCCACTTGCTCCGGCGTCACCCCCTTCTGCGGACCGAAGATCGCGGTCGCGCCGTGCTCGCCGGTGAGCGGATTATCGACGTCCGACATGCCGATGAACTCCGCTTCCTTCACGCGCGGATCGAGCCCCGACGCATCGATACGCGCGATCTTCGCCAACGCCGACGGCACCGGCTCGAGTTCGCGCCCGTTCGCATCGAAAAGCTTCAAGCCGAGCCCGACGAGCAGACCCGCGCCGCCGTCGTTCGTGCTGCTGCCGCCCAGCGCAACGTAGAACGTGCGCGCGCCCGAATCGAGCAGGGCGCGAATCGCCTCGCCCATGCCGAGCGTGCTGCGCTCCGTGACGGGCGTCGCCATGCCGTCCGGGTCCGTGATGCCGACTACTTCGGCCGTCTCGATGATCGCGCCGCCATCCGCCAGCAATCCGGTCGCCGCGTCGCGCCGGGCCGAAGCCGCGCCGCGCACGTTGAGCAGACGTCGTTCGCCGCCTGCGGAGAGCATGGCGTCGAGCGTGCCTTCGCCGCCATCGGCCATTGGATGAATGCGTATTTCGGCATCCGGACGCGCGCGCAAAATGCCCTCTGCAATGGCGTTGGCAACGCCCTCGGCGGAAAGCGAACCCTTGAACGAATCGGGCGCGATGACGACGACAGGGGCAGACGTGGCAGACGTGACATTAGGCATGGTGTCTCGAACATTTTCTGTGTGAGTGGACGTTGAAAAGCCGAAGCGAAGCCCGATGTATGCGCATTGCATCGCGCGTCGCCATGCGTATGGCGCATGCGCTTCATGCGTTGAGGTAATCGAGCGCGCAACGCAACGCGCGCTCCTTTCGCTTCTCGTGAATCACGCGCCGGCAAGCTTATCAGCGCTCCGCCCGCAGCAAAATAGCGAAGGTGCGATAACCGCCATCGCAGTGTCGCGCCGATAGACTCAAAATGTGTATTTCAGGTGGAATTGCGCTGAAAAACCGTGCAAATCGCTCGAAACGGGCCAAGCGGGTTTCGTGGTCAGAGGCCGCGCGATTTGTTTGCTAGAATACTTGGCTCTGCCGGCTGACTCGGCGTTGGCGAACATCTGGCGGTCGCGAGATGCGCTCCCTTGTCTCGACATGGCGGCGCGTTTTCGAAGCCCGACATCGCACCCGGCGCGGCTCATGCAGAACTCATCCGGACCCGCGCAACCAGAACCGCGGAAGAACCGAACACCGAACACCCGAATACTCTAGGACGATTGAAGCCATGGCTAACGTAGTTGAAAACCTCGGCAAGCTCGAACGCCGCGTCACCATCTCGCTGCCGAAAGACACCGTGCAGAAGGAAGTGGACTCGCGCATCCGCCAGTTGGCCAAGACCGTGCGCATGCCGGGCTTCCGCCCGGGCAAGGTGCCGCTCAAGATGGTCACGCAGCAATACGGCGGTCAGGTCGAAGCCGAAGTGCTGAGCGACAAGGTCGGCAAGGAATTCTTCGATGTCACGCGCACCGAAAACCTGCGCGTCGCGGGCCAGCCGAGCTTTGCGCCGAAGGTCGAAGCCGCTGCGGAAGACTACGCATTCGACGCCACTTTCGAGGTGTACCCCGAAGTGAAGCTCGGCGACGTTGCCACCGCTGAAATCGAACGCACCGTCACGACCATTTCCGAAGCCGAAGTCGACCGTACGCTCGACATCCTTCGCAAGCAGCGCGTGCACTTCCACGCGCGCGGCGAAGGCGGCGAGCATGGCGACGGCGGCGCGGACACGGCGGCCAAGGAAGGCGACCGCGTCACGCTGGACTTCATCGGCAAGCTCGACGGCGTGCCGTTCGAAGGTGGCAGCGCGGAAGACTTCGCGTTCGTCTTGGGCGAAGGCCGCATGTTGCCGGAATTCGAACAAGCAGCGACCGGCCTGAAGGTCGGCGAAACGCGCGAGTTCGACCTTACGTTCCCCGAGGACTATCACGGCAAGGACGTCGCCGGCAAGACCGCGCAGTTCGCCGTCACCGTGAAAAAGATCGAGTGGCCGCATCTGCCGGAAATCGACGCGGAATTCGCGAAGTCGCTCGGTATCGAAGACGGCGATCTCACGAAAATGCGCGGCGAGATCAAGGACAACCTCGAGCGCGAAGCAAAGCGCCGCACGCAGCAGATCGTGAAGAATCAGGTCATGGACGCGTTGCTCAAGATTTCCGAACTCGACGTGCCGAAGGCGCTGATCGAACAGGACCAGGAACGTCTCGTCGAAATGGCGCGCCAGGATCTGCAACAACGTGGCGTGCCGAACGCTGCCGACGCACCGATCCCCGCCGAAATGTTCGCTGAACAAGCCGAGCGTCGCGTGAAGCTGGGCCTCGTGCTCGCAGAACTGGTGAAGGCCAACGAACTGCAGGCCAAGCCCGAGCAGATCCGCGCGGAAGTGGACGAATTCGCCAAGAGCTACGAAGACCCGAAGGAAGTCGTCCGCTGGTATTATTCGAATCAGCAGCGCCTCTCCGAAATGGAAGCGTACGTCGTTGAAAGCAACGTCGTCGATTTCGTTCTCGGCAAGGCCAAGGTGACCGACAAGGAAGTCAGCTTCGAGGAACTGGCCAGCGCAACGGCGCAAGCCTGACGCGTAGAGCCCGGGGGCGTGCGGGTCGTCGGACTGACGGCCCTCACGCCTTTTTTGCATTAAAGTTTGTGCGTACGCATGCCGTTCTACCGGATGCTCCTTCGTCGATCAGTATCCCTATTCCGAACAAGGAAATTGCATGACCTTTCGCGCTGAATTGCTCGACACACTGGCGTCCCACGCATCGCGGGACTTCGAAGCCCAGGCGCTCGGCCTCGTTCCGATGGTCGTGGAAACCAGCGGCCGCGGTGAGCGTGCCTATGACATCTATTCGCGCCTCCTGAAAGAGCGCGTGGTGTTTCTCGTGGGCGAAGTCAATGATCAGTCGGCGAATCTTGTCGTCGCGCAGTTGCTGTTTCTCGAGAGCGAAAATCCGGACAAGGACATCAGCCTCTACATCAATAGCCCGGGCGGTTCGGTTTCGGCCGGCATGGCAATCTACGATACGATGCAATTCGTCAAACCCGACGTCACCACGCTTTGCATGGGGCTCGCCGCAAGCATGGGCGCGTTCCTGCTGGCGTCGGGCGCAAAGGGCAAACGCGTCGCGTTGCCGAATGCGCGCGTGATGATTCACCAGCCGCTGGGTGGCGCGCGTGGTCAGGCGTCGGACATCGAAATTCAAGCGCGGGAAATCCTGTACTTGAAGGAGCGTCTGAACCAATTGCTGTCGCATCACACGGGTCAGCCGGTCGAGCGCATTGCACGCGACACCGACCGCGACAACTTCATGTCGGGCGATGACGCGCAAGCGTACGGCATCGTTGACCAGGTTTTGCATAAGCGTCCTTAAGGCGTCCGGAACGACGCCGCGCCGGCTTCCACGAAACACGAAGCCGGCTGTTGCGAGTGGCGCATGCGGCGTCACGCGAAACGCGCCAAAACGCGCTTCGGACGGGCCACACAGGCGAAACTGCGTGGCCGGATCGAAGGGCGTATCATGTAACAAGAGTGTCCGGAGGCTCACACATTTATGGCGGACAAAAAAGGTTCCAGCAGCGAAAAGCTGCTGTATTGCTCGTTTTGCGGCAAGAGCCAGCATGAGGTGAAGAAGCTCATCGCTGGGCCGTCCGTGTTCATCTGCGATGAATGCATCGACTTGTGCAACGAGATCATTCGCGACGAAGCGGCCGGCGCGGCAGAAGAGGCCGGGCTGACCAAGTCCGACCTGCCGAGCCCGCAGGAAATCAGCGACATCCTCAATCAGTACGTCATCGGCCAGGAACGCGCGAAGAAAATTCTCGCCGTGGCCGTGTACAACCACTACAAGCGTCTCAAGCACCTCGACAAGAAAGACGAGATCGAGCTGTCGAAGAGCAACATCTTGCTGATCGGGCCGACCGGCTCCGGCAAGACGCTGCTCGCGCAGACGCTTGCACGCATGCTGAACGTGCCGTTCGTCATTGCCGACGCCACCACGCTGACCGAAGCCGGTTATGTCGGTGAAGACGTCGAAAACATCATCCAGAAGCTGCTGCAGAACTGCAATTACGAAGTCGACAAGGCGCAGCGCGGAATTGTTTATATCGACGAAATCGACAAGATCAGCCGCAAGTCGGATAACCCGTCCATCACGCGCGACGTGTCGGGCGAGGGCGTCCAGCAGGCGCTGCTGAAACTTGTCGAAGGCACGATGGCTTCGGTGCCGCCGCAAGGCGGGCGCAAGCATCCGAACCAGGACTTCATTCAGGTCGACACGACCAACATCCTGTTCGTTTGCGGCGGCGCGTTCGACGGGCTCGAGAAAGTCATTACCGATCGTACGGAAAAAACCGGTATTGGCTTTGGCGCGAGCGTGAAAAGCAAGCAGGATCGCGATGCCGGCGAAGTACTGCGGGATGTGGAACCGGAAGATCTGATCAAGTTCGGTCTTATTCCCGAACTGATCGGCCGTCTGCCGGTTGTGGCCACGCTCGGCAAGCTTGACGAAGCCGCGCTCGTGAAGATTCTGATCGAGCCGAAAAATGCGCTGGTGAAGCAATATCACAAGCTCTTTGCCATGGAACGTGTGGAACTGGAGATTCGTCCGGCGGCACTGCAGGCCATCGCGCAAAAAGCCATTCGTCGCAAGACGGGTGCGCGCGGGTTGCGTTCGATCTTGGAACAAGCGTTGCTCGATGTCATGTACGAGCTGCCGACCATGAAGGGCGTTTCGAAGGTGATCGTCGACGACAACACGATCGACGGCGACGGCAAGCCGTTGCTCATCTACGAAGACGCACCGAAAGTAGCAGGGTCGAACTGAAGCAGGCTGTGTCCCGGCGAAAGGCCGTTCATGGCAACGTGAACGGCCTTTGTTTATTTTTTCGGTTTATTGTGGACGTTACTGACCAGGTCGTCGACTAACGACTTTTCCCTTCCGATAAAGGCTTGCAATAGCTCTTAACGGCCTTACTTACGAACGAACCGATTCCATTAATGGGGAAATGAAATGTCAGGAACCCAACTCCTCCCGCAGGAACGCATCACGTTGCCGCTGCTCCCGCTGCGCGACGTAGTCGTTTTCCCGCATATGGTGATTCCGCTCTTCGTCGGGCGGCCCAAGTCGATCAAGGCGCTCGAAGCCGCGATGGAAGGTGGCAAGCACATCATGCTCGTCGCCCAGAAAACGGCGGCGAAGGACGAGCCGACCGAAAAGGACATGTACGAAGTAGGGTGTGTCGCCAACATCCTGCAAATGCTCAAGCTGCCAGACGGTACCGTGAAGGTGCTCGTCGAAGGCTTGCAGCGCGCAAAGACGCTGTCCATCGAAGAACAGGAAACGCAATTTTCCTGCGATGTGATGCCGCTCGAACCCGACCACGCCGACAGCGCCGAGACTGAAGCGCTGCGTCGCGCGATCGTGTCGCAGTTCGATCAGTACGTGAAGCTCAACAAGAAGATTCCGCCCGAGATCCTGACGTCGCTGTCGGGCATCGACGAAGCGGGTCGTCTCGCGGACACCATCGCCGCGCATTTGCCGCTCAAGCTCGATCAAAAGCAGCACATCCTCGAGATGTTCCCTGTGATCGAACGCCTCGAGCATTTGCTCGCGCAACTCGAAGCTGAAATCGACATCCTCCAGGTCGAGAAGCGTATCCGTGGCCGCGTGAAGCGCCAGATGGAGAAGAGCCAGCGCGAGTATTACCTGAACGAACAGGTCAAGGCTATCCAGAAGGAATTGGGCGAAGGCGAAGAGGGTGCGGATCTCGAAGAACTCGAGAAGCGCATCACGGCCGCGCGCATGCCGAAGGAAGCCAAGAAGAAGGCGGACGCCGAGCTCAAGAAGCTCAAGCTCATGTCGCCGATGTCGGCGGAAGCCACTGTCGTGCGCAATTACATCGACACGCTTATTGGTTTGCCGTGGCGCAAGAAGAGCAAGGTCAACAACGACCTGACCAATGCCGAGCGCGTGCTCGACGAAGACCACTTCGGTCTGGAAAAGGTCAAGGAACGCATTCTCGAATATCTCGCGGTTCAACAGCGCGTGGAGAAAGTGAAGGCGCCGATTCTGTGCCTCGTCGGGCCTCCGGGCGTCGGCAAGACGTCGCTTGGGCAGTCCATCGCTCGCGCGACCAATCGCAAATTCGTGCGCATGGCGCTTGGCGGCGTGCATGACGAGTCCGAGATTCGCGGGCACCGTCGCACGTATATCGGTTCCATGCCCGGCAAGATTCTGCAAAGCCTGACCAAGGTCGGCGTGCGCAATCCGCTCTTCCTGCTCGACGAAGTCGACAAGATGGGGATGGATTTCCGCGGCGATCCTGCATCGGCGTTGCTCGAAGTGCTGGACCCGGAACAGAACCATACGTTCGCGGACCATTACATCGAAGTGGACTTCGACCTGTCGGACGTGATGTTCGTCGCGACGTCGAACTCGCTGAACATTCCGCCGCCGCTGCTCGACCGGATGGAAGTCATCCGCCTTTCGGGTTACACGGAAGACGAGAAGGTCAGCATTGCGCAGCGTTATCTGTTGCCGAAGCAAAAGCGCAACAACGGTCTGAAGGACGGCGAGATCGAAGTGGCGGAACAAGCCATCCGCGACATCATTCGCTACTACACGCGTGAAGCGGGCGTGCGTTCGCTCGAACGTGAAGTGTCGAAGATCTGCCGCAAGGTCGTGAAGATGCTGTTGCTGAAGAAGGCCGAAGGCGCGGTGAAGGTCGATGGCACGAACATCGACACCTTCCTCGGCGTGCGCAAGTACGACTTCGGTCTGGCCGCGAAGGAAAACCAGATCGGTCAGGTGACGGGTCTTGCGTGGACGGAAGTCGGCGGCGATTTGCTGACGATCGAAGCGGCGGTCATGCCCGGCAAGGGTGGCGTGATCCGCACCGGTTCGCTCGGCGACGTGATGAAGGAATCCGTCGAAGCGGCGCGCTCGGTCGTGCGTTCGCGTTCGCGTCGTCTCGGTGTGTCGGACGAGGCCTTCGAGAAGAAGGACATCCACATTCACGTGCCCGAAGGTGCGACGCCGAAGGACGGTCCGTCCGCCGGTATCGCCATGACGACGGCGCTGGTTTCTGTGCTGACCGGTATCCCGGTTCGTGCGGATGTAGCGATGACGGGCGAAATCACGCTGCGCGGCGAAGTGCTGCCTATCGGCGGGTTGAAGGAGAAGCTGCTGGCGGCGCATCGCGGCGGCATCAAGCTCGTGCTGATCCCTGAAGAAAACACCAAGGATCTGGCCGACATTCCGGACAACGTGAAGAACGCCATCGAGATCATTCCGGTTCGCTGGATCGATCGCGTGTTGGAACTGGCGCTCGAACGCGCGCCGGCACCGTTGCCGGAAGAAGAAGCCAAGCCGCCAGTGACCGCTGAAGCGAAGAAAGATGGTCCGGCTGTCGGCGAGTTCGTGAAGCACTGAGCACGCTTCATTGACGCTGCCGCACTTACGGCCCAAGTCGTAAAAAAAGACCCCGCAGGTTCACGCTTGCGGGGTCTTTTTGTTTGCGTCGACGAATTCGAGTAGTCCTTCCAAAGCAGATGAAATCAGGCGCAACCCTCGTTGACACTCCCGTTTCGGCTGCGTTTAATGGCCGCGCATCGAATCGAAAAATCGATGCTGCTCGTTTCGATGCGAAACGACATCGACCACATCGTGCCATTACAGATTCGGGGATCACAATGAACAAGACTGACCTGATCGACCATATCGCGGAGCAAGCCGATCTTTCAAAGGCGGCAGCGGGGCGTGCACTCGAAGCCGTGATCGGCGGCGTGAGCGCGACCTTGAAGAAGGGCGGAACGGTGACGCTCGTGGGGTTCGGAACCTTTGCCGTGGGCAAGCGCGTGGCGCGTACGGGACGCAATCCGCGCACGGGCGCGGCCATCAAGATCAAGGCGGCCAAGGTGCCGAAATTTCGGCCTGGCAAAGCGCTGAAGGATGCGCTAAACTAGCGGACTCGCTGGATACGGCAACTCTTACATGAGCTTCTGGTCAGCGCGGAGTAGCAAAAAGCAGCAACGCTTGAATCGCGGAACGGGTGCTTAGCTCAGTTGGTAGAGCGGCGCCCTTACAAGGCGTAGGTCGGGAGTTCGAGCCTCTCAGCACCCACCAGTTTCCGGTTCACAGCAGTTTGGGTTGAGCATCAACCAAGGAGCGGTAGTTCAGTTGGTTAGAATACCGGCCTGTCACGCCGGGGGTCGCGGGTTCGAGTCCCGTCCGCTCCGCCAGGATCGACTGAAAGAGTCCCGCAAGTCACAAGCTTGCGGGACTTTCTCTTTTCCGCTTCTTGATTAAGATTCCGAAGCAATTTACAGCGTCGACGCGTCTCGTGCATCGCCAAATTTGCAGGCATTGCGATAATGCCGCCGAATCTTCCGCATGAACGGTTAAGCCTTTGAGTACGAAGGATTTTCCGCTTCCTGGAACATAGATGGACCACCAAACGCGGCTCCCACCGGAAGCCTTACACCCCGACTTGTCGCCTTTTCCCCTCGCGCTGTTGTAATATCGAGCGTTTTGTTCTAACCACGCAGCGCTACGCATGCTCGACTTCTTCCGCAATCACCAGCGCCTGATGATGGCCCTGCTGATCCTGATCATCGTGCCGGGTCTCGGCATTGTCGGGATTCAGGGCTTCAGCAACTTTTTCGACGAAAGCGCTTACGTCGCCAGCGTGAACGGTCACAAGATCACGCGCCCCGAATTCGATAACGCCTTCCGCCAGCAGGTGGATCGCGCGCGCTCCATGCTGGGCGCTCAGTTCGACGCCCGCATGTTCGACACGCCCGAAGCGCGCGCCGCCATGGTCGACAGTCTCGTGCAACAGCGCGCGCTGTCGGACGAGACGCAACGCCTGCATCTGACCGCATCCGACGACGCCGTGCGTCGCGCGCTGCTGTCCGATCCGATCGTCGCGTCGCTGCGCAAGCCCGATGGCTCCGTCGACATCGAGCGTTACAAGGAAATGCTCGCCATGCAGGGCATGACGCCCGCGCAGTACGACGAGCGCATGCGCTACACAATCGCAAATCAGCAGATCCCGGCAAGCATTCAGGAGTCTTCGTTCACCTCGAAGTCGCTCGCGCAGAGCCTGACCGAGTTGTCCGAGCAGCGTCGCGCGGTGCAGGGCATGTCGCTGCGCGCGGCGGATTACGCCGCGAAGGTTCAACCCACCGACGCGCAACTGCATTCGTACTACGACGCGCATCGCAATGACTTCGCGACGCCCGAGACCGCGACCATTCAGTACCTCGTGCTGTCGCCGTTCACGCTCGCGGCGGCATCGAAGCCGAGCGACGCCGATCTCAAGAAGTTCTACGACGACAACATCCAGCGCTACCGCACGGAAGGTCAGGTGCGCGCGAGTCACATCCTCGTGAACGCGCCGAAAGACGCCAGCGCGGCCGACAAGGCGAAGGCGAAGCAGAAGGCCGAACAACTGCTCGCGCAAGTAAAGGCGCATCCCGATCAGTTCGCGCAAGTAGCGGAGAAGAATTCGGAAGATCCGGGCTCGGCGGCGAAGGGCGGTGACCTCGGTTACTTCGCGCGCGGTCAGATCGCGGGCGGCAAGGCTTTCGACGACGCCGCGTTCAACCTGAAAAAGGGCGAAGTGAGCGATATCGTCGAGTCGGACTTCGGTTACCACATCATTCAGGCAACGGACGTCAAGCCGTCGGTTACGCAGTCGTTCGACGAAGTGAAGGAAGCGCTCGCGAAGGACTACGCCGCGCAACAGGGCAGCAAGGGCTTTGCAGAAGCAGCGCAAGGCTTCACCGACACCGTCTACGAACAGGCGAAGTCGCTGCAGCCCGCGGCCGACAAATACAAGCTCACGGTTCAGACCGCTACGGTCGGTCCGAAGCCCAACACGCAATTGCCGCAGGACAATCCGCTCAACAATGCGAAGTTTCTGGCGGCCGTGTTCTCACCGGACTCGGTGAAAGATCACAACAACACCCAAGCCGTCGATGCAGGCAACAACACGCTGATCGCCGCGCGCGTGACCGACTACAAGGCTTCGACCGTTCCCGCGTTCGACGCCGTGAAGGACGCGGTACGCACGAAGGTCGTCGCGCAAGACGCAGCTGCGATGGCGCTCAAGGAAGGCCAGACGAAGCTTGCCGATCTGCAGAAATCGAAGTCGACCGATGGCTTCACGTCACCGATCATCGTCTCGCGCAACGACGCGCAGGGCTTGCCGCCTGCCGCGTTGAGCGCGATCTTCAAGGCGGATGCCTCGAAGTTGCCCGCGTACGTCGGCGTCGACCTCGGCACGGACGGCTATGCGATCTATCGCGTCAACGGTATCGAGAAAGCCAACGCGGTGGCCGCGGATCGTCTCGCCGGCGCGCAGCAGCAGATCGCGCAGGTCTATGCTCAAGCCGAGATGGAAGCGTATATCGACTCGTTGAAGGCGCGCTCGAAGGTCAAGCTAAGTCAGGCGCCGGTGCCTGCGGCCAATCAATAAGAAGCAGTAAAACGTCAGTCGCACAAAAAAGCCCCGCGTCCGAAAGGACGCGGGGCTTTTTCAATGCTGCCCGATGTAACCAGCAACAGTGTCCTTACAGGCAAGCCTGAATGTCGCCCGTCGCCTGGCTGCCAGCGGCACCCGATGCGCGGAAACCCACCCACGAGCCCGGACCGGACCACTTCGGACGCACCACGGCGGCCGCGCCATTCGGCGGCTGCTGACCCGGCACATAGACATCGACGGCCTGATCGTTGGCCAGCGTATCTTGCGACACGACTTGCTGTTGCGTCTTGTCAGCCCATGCATGCGAGACGCATTCGGCGACCGCCTTGACCGGCTTGTCGCTCATGCCGACTTGCTGCACGCCTGCGGGCGGTTGAGCGGCACATGCCGAAATCGCGATGGTCAATGCAACCAGAGGGAAGTATTTCACGTGACCTCCTTGTAGAGCGCTCTCTTGCGAGCGGGGTTATAAGAGTTACGCGAAAGTCTCAGATAACTGAATCTTGGCCGTGTTCCGCGTTTGTTGGAAAAGCTGTCGCGGCTGGCGTCTTCGTTGTTACGACGCACTTGCGCCCAGCAAGGGTTTCAAGCTTGGCCAGACGTTCTCTAATAGCAATGGCTGGGCCTGCACCGTCGGATGAATCTGGTCCGACTGGAACATCGTCGGCTTGTTTTCGATCCCGGCAAGCAGGAAAGGGACGAGCGCCACATTCTTGTCCTTGGCGATGCGTTCATAGATGGCGTGGAACTTTTGCGAATAGTCGGGGCCGTAATTGGGCGGAACGTACATGCCGATGAGTAAAACCTTCGCATGCGCCGCCTGCGATGCCTCGACTATTCCACGCAGATTCGTCTCGGTGGTGGCAAGCGGCACGCCGCGCAAGGCATCGTTCGCGCCGAGTTCCACGACTACCACCGCCGGCTTGATACGCGTGAGCACGGCGGTCAATCGCGCGCGTCCGCCGCTCGTGGTGTCGCCGCTGATGCTCGAATTGGCGACGCTATAATCGAGACGCTCTTTCGCAAGCCTTTGGCGCAGCAGATTGACCCAGCCGGTATCGCGAGGCAAGCCGTATTCGGCGGAAAGGCTGTCGCCAAGCACGACGATTGCAGGCTTGTTCGTCGCTGCGTCTTGTGCATGCAGCGCGGAACTTGCCGCAAGCATTGTCAAGGCGACGCAAGCACGCGCGCTCCAGTTCTTTTTCAGGGTGTCCATGCAAAACAATATCGAGCCGGTCATCGAAGTTCGGGGTTTAAGCAAGCGGGTGAAGGACGCAACGGGCGAGCTCACGATACTCGATCAGATCGATCTGTCCATCGCGAAGGGCAGCAGCGTGGCGATCGTCGGGGCATCGGGCTCGGGCAAGTCGACACTGCTCGGCCTGCTCGCGGGTTTGGACAGCGCGAGTGCGGGCTCGGTTCGTTTATTGGGCAAGGAGCTTTCCACGCTCGATGAAGACCAGCGCGCCGCGCTCAGAAGCGGCGCGGTCGGTTTCGTGTTCCAGTCGTTCCAGTTGATGCCGCATCTCACCGCGCTCGAGAACGTCATGCTGCCGCTCGAACTGCGCGCGGAGTTGCCGCACGATCAGATTGCCGCGCGCGCGCGCTCGCTGCTCGATCAGGTCGGTCTCGCGCAACGCACGGCGCATTATCCCAAGCTGTTGTCCGGCGGCGAACAGCAACGCGTGGCGTTGGCGCGCGCCTTTGTCACGCATCCCGCGGTGCTGTTCGCCGATGAACCCACCGGCAGCCTCGACGCCGCCACGGGCTATGCCATCATCGATCTCATGTTCGCGATGAACGAACGCAACGGCGCGACGCTCGTGCTCGTCACGCACGACGTCGAACTCGCCGAACGTTGCGATGCCACCGTGACGATCGAAGCAGGGCGGCTCGTCAATGGCCTGAGCGTGTAAAAAAGCCCGCATCGACCGATGCGGGCCGATGCGGGCTTTAACGACGCAACCAGCCGTCAATACTTCAAGGCCTTGCGCGCGCGCTCGATCAACGCGGACGTCGAGGCATCGTGTTTCTTCGGATCGGCGCTCGCGGCGGTGATATCCGCCTCGACCACCTTGCCGAGAATCTTGCCGAGTTCCACGCCCCACTGATCGAACGAGTTCACGTCCCACACCGCGCCCTGCACGAGCACCTTGTGTTCGTACAGCGCGATAAGCGCGCCGAGCGCCTCGGGCGTGAGCGCATCGAGAATGATGGTCGTGGTCGGCCGATTCCCCGGGAAGCTCAAATGCGTGGCAAGTTCTTCCTTGCCCGGACCCGCGACCTTCTTCGCCTCTTCGAGCGTGCGGCCAAGCATCAGCGCTTCGCTTTGCGCGAAGCAGTTGGCGAGCAGCTTCGCATGGTGATCGACGAGCGGATGCTCAGGCGTGAGCACGGCGATGAAATCGATCGGGATGATGGTCGGCCCTTGATGCAGCATCTGGAAAAACGCGTGCTGGCCGTTCGTGCCGGGCTCGCCCCAGATCACGGCAGCGGTCGGGTAATCGACCATGCCGCCTGCTAGCGTCGCCGACTTGCCGTTGCTTTCCATCTCCAGTTGCTGAAGATACGAAGGCAGATAGTGCAGCGCCTGCGAATAAGGCGCGATCAGATCGCTCTGCGAGCCGAAAAAGTTGCGATACCAGATGCCGATCATGCCCATCAGCACGGGCAGATTCTTGTCGAGCGGCGCTTCGCGGAAGTGTTGATCCATCGCGTACGCGCCTTCCAGCAGCGCGTCGAAATTCTTCGGTCCGACCGAAATCACGATGGACAGGCCCACCGCCGACCACAGCGAATAGCGCCCGCCGACCCAGTCCCACATCTCGAAGACGTTTTCTTTCGCGATGCCGAACTTGACCACTTCTGCCGGGTTCGCCGAGACGCCGACGAAGTGCTTCGAAAGCTCGCTTTCCGGGCAGCCCTGCTTCAAGAACCAATCGCGCATGGAGTGCGCGTTGGTCATGGTTTCGAGCGTCGTGAAGGTCTTGGAGACGATGATCGCGAGCGTCTCTTCGGCATCGACTTGCTGGAGCACGTTCCAGAGATCGGCGCCATCGACATTGGAGACGAAATGCGTGTCGAGTTCTTTCGATGCCAGATGATGCAGCGCGTGCACGACCATCTTCGGCCCGAGGTCCGAGCCGCCGATACCGATGTTCACCACATGGCGGATACGCTTGCCGGTATAGCCGGTCCACGAGCCGTCGCGGACCTTGTCGGCGAACGCGGCCATTTTCGCGCGCTCGGCGCGGACCTGTTCGGCGAAGGGCGCGTCGTCGGTTTGCGCGCGCAGCGCCGTATGCAGCACCGCGCGATGTTCCGTGATATTGACGATATCGCCCGCGAACATGGCGTCGCGGCGCTCGGTCACCTTCGCCTCTTCGGCGAGTTGAATGAGCAGCTTGAGCGTGGCGTCGGTGATGCGGTTCTTGGAGAAGTCGATGCTGATACCGCCGCCGTCGAACGTGAAGCGCTCGGCGCGCGTGGGCGCGGTGTCGTTTTGCGGCGCGAACCAGTCGCGCAGGCGCTCGCCGGAGATGGCATCGTAGTGCGATTGGAGCGCCGACCAGGCGGGTAGCGATTTGAGCGTCATAACGGTTCGATAGTCCTGAGTGACAAAGGAAACGTTCGTGCAAAGGCGGCTTGGCGGGTGGCGTCAGTCAGTTCGTGAACGCGACCAGCGGTGCCGCGGATGCTCGAATGTAAGAAGCAAGAGGCAGTATAGCGACGATGCATGAACGAATGCTTGCAAGGCGTCATCGCGGCGCCGTGCAAGCCTCGCGCGAATCAGGCGCGCTGCTGTCGTTTATAGAAGCGCCGATTGATGAGACTGCGCACGGCAGGCGCAAGTTCGCCCGCCGTCAGTCCCGCAGGCCCGGTGCCTTCGCTCGCCAGATGCTCGGCGGCCTGCCCGTGAAAGTACACGCCTGCCAGCGCCGCCTCATACGCAGGCAACTTTTGGGCGAGCAATGCTCCGATCAATCCGCCGAGCACGTCGCCGGTGCCGCCGGTGGCGAGTCCTGCGTTTCCGGTCGGATTGATGGCGACGCGGCCATCCGGCGACGCGATGACCGTGCCCGAGCCTTTCAGCACGATGACCGCCGAATAACGCGCTGCCAACTGACGCGCGGCCGCGATGCGGTCCGCCTGAACCGCCTTTGCATCGGTTTGCAAGAGCCGCGCGGCTTCTAGCGGATGCGGCGTGAGCACGCACGGATTGCCCTTGGTGCCGCGTCCCGCGACTTCTGCGGCGAGGGCGTCGTCCTTCGAGACGAGATTGAGCGCATCGGCGTCGAGCAGCTTTGCGGCGTCGAGCTTCAGGACATCGGCGAGCACTTTTCTCGCGCGGTCGCTCTTGCCCATGCCGCAGCCGATCGAAAGCGCTTCCATCTTTTCGAGCGCGAAGTCGTCGACGTGATGCAGCATCAGTTCGGGATGCGGCGGATCGTAGGACGGCGCACCTTCGCCTAGAAACGCCACGTTGACCTTGCCCGCGCCGCCGTAGAGCGCCATGCGCGCGGCGAGGATGGGCGCGCCGCACATGCCGGTATCGCCGCCGATCACGGCAAGCGTGCCGAACGTGCCCTTGTTGGTCGCGTTGTCGCGCGGCGGCATGTGGGCCGCGAAAAGGGCCGGCACGTTGAGCACGATGGAAGGCGCGGCGGGCGGCTCGATGTCGAGCGTGGCGACGTGCAGCGTGCCGCACAGATCGCGGCCTTCCGCCGTGAAATGGCCTGGCTTCGCGCCGATGAACGTGATCGTCTCGTTCGCGCGCACGCTTGCGCCGCCCGCGACGGGTGCGCCGGTGTCGCTGTCGAGACCGCTCGGGACGTCGAGCGCGAGCACGCGGCCGTGGTCGCGGCTGTCGGCATCGCGCGCGCTTTGCGACAGACGTGTCGCGATGCCGGCGAACACGCCGTCCAGCACCCGTGTCAGGCCGATGCCGAACATGCCGTCGACCAGCCAGCCGAATTCATCGAACGATGCGGGGACTTCGGTGTCGATCGTCACGCCTGCGGCACGCGCTGCTTCGAGCGCCCAGCGGGCGTCGTCGGGCTTGACCTCGACCGGCATGCAAACGCGCACCGTCACTCCCGCGCGGTGAAGCCGCTCAGCCATCACGAGCGCATCGCCGCCGTTGTTGCCGGGGCCGGCGACGATCCAGACGGGCTTCTTCGTATGAAAGTCGCTCGTATCGAGCAGAAGCTGTGCGGCGGCGGCGCCTGCGCGGGCCATCAGCGTGTGAGGCGGCAGCGCGGCAGCGGCGCGCGCTTCGAGCGAACGCAGCTCCGTGAGCGTCAGGAGCGCAAGGGCATCGTCGCGGGGCGTGAAGTAGGGCGGTCGGGGATCGGTCATGTCGACGATGATAGGCGTGCAGCGAACATTGCGCCGATTCGCACCGTTCGTGCCTGAAGCGGGTGGCGATTCGGCTCGACCAGGATCGCAAGTTTCGTGAGTCGCTCAAAGACGCGCGCGGCTCGCACAAACCGAATGCCAGGCCGACGCGGCCACGAGCACCGCAGCACGCGAGAGCACGGACACGCGCTCTTCAAAACCGCTCGATACTCAACGCCGCAAGCGTCTGTTCCGGAACCTCGGACGTCACATCGGACAGGAGGTCCGCCACCACCTTCGCCGACCCGCACGCGAGCCCCCAGCCCGCCGGACCATGCGCCGCGTTCACGAACACACGCGGATGCCGTGTCGCGCCGACTGCCGGCAGGCCATCGGCGGAGAAGAGGCGCAGGCCTTCCCACGGACGCGCGGCCGAGACGCGTCCCGCGCCCGGAATCCAGTCGTGCGTGCCCTGACCGAGCACGTCGAGGGCACGACGGGCGAGGCTCGCATCGAGCGGCTTGTCGGCCTTGGATGCGCTCTGGAATACGCCCGCGCCCGCCACGCGCAGACGCTGGTTCACACGTGTCATCGTGATGCGCTTCATCGAATCGACGACCGTCAGATGCGGCGCGCGCTCTTCGTAGGCAATCGGCGCGGTGAGCGTATGCATGCGCAGCGGATACAGCCACGGCGTGGACTTCCTGACGAGCGCGGGCGTCTCGGCTCCCGCCGCGACCACGACGGCGTCCGCCGTGATCAACTCGACATTTTCGTTGCGCTTGTTGCGGCTCGCGTCCGGATCGGCGAGTTCGACGGCCGCGCGCTTATCGTCCAGACGCAGCGCCGTTACCGTGCGATTCATGCGGAACTGCACGCCGCCGTCTTCGAGCACCTGCTTCAGTTGCTTGGTGAAGAGCGGGCAATTGGCCGTGCGCTCCTCGGGCAGCAAAACGCCGCCTGCGAATTCGGGATATTCGGGCACCGAATGCTCCGCCGCGACGCATTCCTCAGGCGTCAGCACGCGATGCGGCACCTTGAACTGCCGCAACAGATCGATGGCCGGTTGCGCTTCCTCCAGCTCGCGCGCGTGACGAAACACGTGCAGCATGCCGCGCCGCTGTTCGAATTCGAGTTGCAGTGCGCTCTCGATTTCCGCGACGGTACGGCGCGACAACGCGACGAGCGGTTCCAGCAACGCATATTGCGCCGCGAACGCGTCCGGCCCGCGCAGCATGGCGAGTTGTTTCAGAAAATCGCGCACGGCGCTATGAAAGCCGGTCTTCACGACCATGCCGTTTTGCTTCGCGCGGTTCGACGACATGAAGGTCGGTCCGAACCAGACATCGAGCGGAGAGGGCAGAAGCGCGCCGCCCT
Organism: Caballeronia sp. LZ003; assembly: GCF_031451465.1. NCBI lineage: Bacteria > Pseudomonadati > Pseudomonadota > Betaproteobacteria > Burkholderiales > Burkholderiaceae > Caballeronia > Caballeronia sp. LZ003. Next base: position 1,474,470 of record NZ_JARUXJ010000001.1, read on the forward strand.
GGCCATAAGTGGCGCCTTGGGCGACGGTCGCGTAGCGCTCGACCACGCAGACGCGATGCCCGGCCGCATGCAACTGGTAAGCGGTGGCGATGCCGGCGATTCCTCCGCCGATAACGATGACATCCATGACTTTTTTGCCCGAAGGCGCGAACTTGCGCCGCACACCGCGCCGCAAGCTCGGGCGCGCCGCGCATGTCGACGATGAGACGGCGGGCGCGGCAGACTCGCCACACCCGAAGAAAGCGCGCCATGATAGCGCCAAATGAGCCGCGCCGGGACCACAGGTGCCAGATCGCAGCATGTCCGTCGCGAACGTTTCTGCACTGCGTACACTGCAGGATCGATTTCAGGATAAGCCATGCGTCACGTCCGCGGCGGGATGCGCACGCGCGACGGGCAATGGCGCCGGTCGGGCCGGCCGAATTTGAGACGCATCCGGGGTATAATCGCGGTCTTCCTTTCGCCTCACGTCGCTCATCCACGCTCGTGGCCGTTTCCGGCGTTTCGAGCGCGGCACCTAGCGGCACACAGACGTCATCGACGCACCGTCACAATGGCCCACTTCTCGTGTTTCCCCGGCGCTTCGGCCCTCTCCGATTTCCGTCAGACCCGCCTCCTCGAGACGCTCGCGCGCATCGACGCGAACATCGTCGGCGTGCGCGGCCAGTTTCTGCACTTCGTGAATTCGGCCGAACCGCTTTCCGATGAGGACAGCAACCGCATCCACGCGCTGATGCACTACGGTGCGCCGCTCGAAGAAGGCAAGGAACGCGGCCACGCCGAAACGTTTCTGGTCGTGCCGCGTTTCGGCACGGTGTCGCCTTGGGCGAGCAAGGCAACCGACATCGCACATCATTGCGGCCTCACGCAAGTGCGGCGTATCGAGCGCGGCGTCGAATACACGGTCGTCCTGAAGAGCGGTCTGCTCGGCGGCAGGAAAACCCTGTCGGACGAAGCGCGCGCCGCCGTTGCCGACGCGTTGCACGACCGCATGACCGAAAGCGTCGCGGCCTCGCGCGATCAGGCGCTGCATCTCTTCGACGAACTGCCCGCCAAGCCTTTGCAGACGGTCGATATCATCGGCGCCGGGCGTTCGGCGCTCGAAGCGGCCAACGCGGAACTGGGCCTCGCGCTCGCGGAAGACGAGATCGTCTATCTCGTCGATGCCTTCAAAAACCTCAACCGCAATCCGACCGACGTCGAACTGATGATGTTCGCGCAGGCCAACAGCGAACATTGCCGCCACAAGATTTTCAACGGCGAATGGACTATCGACGGCGAGAAGCAGGATCTGTCGCTCTTCGCCATGATCCGCAACACCGAGAAGCTGAATCACGAAGGCACGATCGTCGCGTACTCGGACAACTCGGCGATCATGGCGGGCGGCGTCGCGGAGCGCTGGTTTCCGCGCGGCGAGAGCGAGCAGTATCAGCGCAAGGTCGAGTTGACGCACACGCTGATGAAGGTCGAAACGCATAATCACCCGACCGCGATCTCGCCGTTCGCGGGCGCGGCAACGGGCTCGGGCGGCGAAATCCGCGACGAAGGCGCGACCGGTCGCGGCGCGCGTCCGAAAGCCGGTCTCGCGGGCTTCACGGTATCGAACCTCGATTTGCCCGATGCGCGTCAAAAGTGGGAAAACGCCCGCGATGCCGCCACGCCGCTCGTCTCGCGCAATCCGTCGGAAACGCATGAGGCGTATGGCCGGCCGGATCGCATTGCGTCGCCGTTGCAGATCATGATCGACGGCCCCATCGGCGCGGCGGCATTCAACAACGAATTCGGCCGTCCGAACCTGGGCGGCTATTTCCGCACCTTCGAGCAGAACGTCGCGGGCCGCGTGCGCGGCTATCACAAGCCGATCATGATCGCGGGCGGCATCGGCAATATCTCGGACCAGCACACGCACAAGAACGATCTGCCGGCGGGCACGCTGCTGATCCAGATCGGCGGACCGGGCATGCGCATCGGCATGGGCGGCGGCGCGGCGAGTTCGATGGCCACGGGCGCGAACACCGCCGAGCTGGACTTCGATTCCGTGCAGCGCGGCAATCCTGAAATTCAACGCCGCGCGCAGGAAGTCATCAACTCGTGCTGGCAACTGGGCGAGCACAACCCCATTCTGTCGATTCACGACGTCGGCGCGGGCGGCATTTCGAATGCGTTCCCCGAACTCGTCGATGGCGCGGGCAAGGGTGCGCGCTTCGAACTGCGCAAGGTACAACTCGAGGAAAGCGGACTGTCGCCGCGCGAAATTTGGTCGAACGAAGCGCAAGAGCGCTATGTGCTGGCCATCGCGCCCGCCGATCTGCCGGCCTTCGAGGCAATCTGCGAGCGTGAACGCTGCCCGGTGGCAGTGGTTGGCGTGGCGACGGACGAGCGCGACCTCGAACTCATCGACGATGAAAACGAAGGTCAGGAACCCGTCGACATGCCGATGGATGTGCTGCTCGGCAAGCCGCCGAAAATGCATCGCGACGTTGCGCGCGAACATCCGAGCTTCACGCCGGTCGATGTCACCGGCCTGCAGCTTTCGGAAGTCGCCGTCGATGTGCTCAAGCACCCGACCGTCGCGAGCAAGTCGTTTCTCATCACCATCGGCGACCGTTCGGTGGGCGGCACGACGGCGCGCGACCAGTTCGTGGGCCCGTGGCAAGTGCCGGTGGCCGATTGCGCCATCACGACCATGGACTACGCGGGCTATCGCGGCGAAGCCATGACGATGGCCGAGCGCACGCCGCTCGCCATCATCGACGCACCCGCATCCGGCCGCATGGCAGTGGGCGAAGCAGTGACGAATATCGCTGCCGCGCCGATCGAATCGTTGAGCAAGCTCAAGCTCTCCGCCAACTGGATGGCCGCGTGCGGCAGCGCGGGCGAAGACGCGGCGCTCTACGACACGGTGAAGGCCATCGGCATGGAACTGTGCCCGGCGCTCGGCATCAGCATTCCGGTCGGCAAGGATTCGCTGTCGATGCGCACCAAGTGGCAGGACGCACGCGGCGGCTCACGGGAAGTGGTGTCGCCGGTGTCGCTCATCATCTCGGCGTTCGCGCCGGTCGAGGACGTGCGCCGTCAACTCACGCCGCAACTCGTCGCGGATGCCGATACGGTGCTGATCGCCATCGATCTGGGGCGCGGGCGCAATCGCATGGGCGGCAGCATCCTCGCGCAAGTGACGCAGCAAGTGGGCGATGCCGTGCCCGACGTCGACGATCCCGAAGACCTCAAGCGCTTCTTCGCGTCCATTCAGGCGCTCAACGCCGACGGCAAGCTGCTTGCCTATCACGACCGCTCGGACGGCGGCCTGTGGGCGACGGTCTGCGAGATGGCGTTCGCGGGGCACGTGGGCGTGTCGCTCAACGTCGACATGCTGACACTCGATGCCGACCACGAATCCGATTACGGCGACGCGAAAGACTGGACCAAGCAGACGAGCGGCCGGCGCGACGACCGCACGATCCGCGCGCTGTTCACGGAAGAACTCGGCGCGGTGGTGCAAGTGCGCGCGGCGGATCGCGATGCCGTGCTCGGCGCGTTGCGCGGGCATGGTTTGTCGGCGTGCGCGCATGTCATCGGCAAGCCGAACGAGCGCGACACGGTCGAGATCTATCGCGACGCGAAGAAGATTTTCGATGCGCCGCGTACCGAGTTGCAGCGCGCATGGAGCGAGGTGAGCTGGCGCATCGCGCGTCTGCGCGACAACCCCGCTTGTGCCGACGCCGAATACGACGCATTGCTCGATGCCGCCGATCCCGGCTTGTCGCCCGTGTTGACCTTCGATCCGGCGGAAGACGTCGCCGCGCCGTTCATCGCGACGAACACGCGTCCGCGCGTGGCGATCCTGCGCGAGCAGGGCGTGAACTCGCATCTCGAAACCGCGTATGCATTCGACCGCGCGGGCTTCGATGCGCATGACGTACATATGAGCGATCTGCTCGAAGGCCGCGCGACACTCGCCGACTTCGCGGGCGCGGTGGCGTGCGGCGGCTTCTCGTATGGCGACGTGCTGGGTGCGGGCGAAGGCTGGGCCAAGACCATTCGCTTCAACCCGCGTCTTTCCGATATGTTCGCCGCCTTCTTTAGCCGCGCCGATACCTTCGCGCTCGGCATCTGCAACGGCTGCCAGATGATGTCGAACCTGGCGTCAATCATCCCCGGCGCCGAGGCGTGGCCCAAGTTCACGCGCAACAAGTCCGAGCAGTTCGAAGCGCGCTTCTCGCTCGTGGAAGTGGAGAGTTCGCCGTCGATCTTCTTTAGCGGCATGGAAGGCTCGCGCATTCCGGTGGCGGTCGCGCATGGTGAAGGTTTCGCCGATTTCTCGCAACAGGGCGATGCCGCGAAGGCACTCGTCGCCATGCGTTTCGTCGATCATCACGGCCGCGCGACGGAGCAGTATCCGTTCAACCCGAACGGCTCGCCGCAAGGCATCACGTCGGTCACGACGCCCGACGGCCGCTTCACCGTTTTGATGCCGCATATGGAGCGCGTGCATCGCAATGTGCAAATGAGCTGGACACCGGATGACTGGACCACTGACGGCAGTCCGTGGCTGCGCGTGTTTCAGAACGCGCGGCGGTTCATGGGGTGAGGTTCGGTTGTATCGGTGGGATGAGAGCACCCCGAAGTGGTTTTTCGGGGTGTTTTTTTGCCGATTGCAGACACGCACCGAAAACGACAAAGCCGCCCGAAGGCGGCTTTGTCCGATAGCGACGAAAGGCGATCAGCGCGCTTATTTCACCACTGCCTTCTTCCGCAACCCTTCCTCGAACGCCTGCAGCTTCTCTTGCTGAATCTGCTGCGCGATCTGCGCTTTCACTTGTTCCAGCGGCGGCGGGGCGACGTCGCGGGTATCGTCCAGACGGATGATGTGCCAGCCGAATTGCGTCTTCACCGGCTCCGGCGTTACTTCACCCTTCTTGAGCTTCTCGGCGGCGGCGCCGAATTCCGGCACGTAGGCTTGCGGCGCGGACCAGTCTAGATCGCCGCCGTTCTTGCCCGATCCCGGGTCCTTCGAGTATTGCTTCGCCAAATCCTCGAAGCTCGCGCCGCCCTTGATCTTCGCGATCAAGTCCTTCGCCTGCGCTTCGCTTTCTACCAGGATGTGATGCAGATGCAGTTCCTTGCCGCCGCCCGTCTGCTTCACGAGTTGCTCGTAGCGCGCCTGGATCTCGGCGTCGGTCGGCGTGTTCTTCTTGACGAAGTCTTCGATCATCGCGCGCAGCACGACCGTCTGTTGCGCGACCGCGATCTGCGCCTTCACGTCGGGACGCATGGGCAGGCCTTCGCGCGATGCTTCCTGCATCAGGATTTCGCGGTTGATGAGTTCCTCGCGCACCGCCTGTTGCAACTGCGGCGAATCCTGCTGACCCTGCTGGACGAGTTGCTTCACGAGCGCATCGGCGCGCGACGTGGGAATCGGCGTGCCATTGACGACGGCGATGTTCTGCGCAAACGCGGGAGCCGCGGCGAACGCAGCCAGCAAGACCCAGACGCGGGTTTTTTTCAAAGTCATCGGAGGTTCCTAACTGAGCAACGAGCGACCTCGAAAGGCGCTTGATTGAGAGGTTGATCTGGAAGAAGCTGAGTGAATCGACACGCGGGAGAGGCGAGGCAAAAGCGCGGCAATCAGGCGCCAAAGCCCGCGCGGAGTCTATTCGAATTGTTCTGCGAACTCTTGCGGCGTATAAGCCCGGATGGCCAGCGCGTGCACGCCATGCTGCATTTCCGCGGCCAGCGCATCATACACCAGTCGATGCCGCGCCACTCGCGCGCGGCCCGCGAAGCATTCGGCGATGACCGTGACCGTGTAATGACTGCCCGAAGCCGCGCCGGCATGCCCGGCATGCGCCGCGCTGTCGTCTTCGATATGCACGGTTTGCGGTTCGAGCGCCGCTTCGAGGCGCGCTTCGAGATGCGCGATCTTGTCGGCCGCGCTCGCGTTCGGAAAATCGAAGGAAGCGTTCATTGACCATCCTCCTTCATGTATTTGGCGAGCCAGAAGCTTTGCGCGACGATAAACGCCACGAGACACCCCGTCGCGCCGAAGAGTTTGAAGTTGACCCATTGGTCCGTGGTGAAGTGAAACGCCACCACGAGATTGACGATACCGAGCAGCGCGAAAAACACCGCCCACGCCACGTTCAATTGTCCCCACACGCGATGCGGCAGGACGATCTGCTTGCCCATCATCGCTTCGATGAGGTTCTTTTTGAAGCCGAGTTGCGCGACGATCAGCGCCACGGCGAAGAGCCAGTAAAGCGCGGTGGGCTTCCATTTGATGAAGGTATCGTTGTGCAGCACGAGCGTCGCGCCGCCGAACACCACGACCACGCCGAGACTCACCCACAGCATTGGATCGACCTTGCGATGGCGGAACGCCACCCACGCGATCTGCACGAGCGTCGCCGCGATGGCCACGGCAGTTGCCGTATAGATGCCCCAGATCTTGAATGCGACAAAAAACAGGATGATCGGAAACAGATCGAACAGAAATTTCATTGGCGTGGCGATGAGGTGGGCAGCGAGCAGGCTGCGGCGCGCGAAACGAACGCCCGCTCTCGAGAAGCGGGCGTTCCATGCGGCAGAAAATTATGCACGGGCTTATTGATTAGCCCGCCACAACCCGCCCGCGCTTACTTGGATTCGAATTGTAGCGCAGCCGAGTTGATGCAATACCGCAAACCGGTGGGCGCCGGGCCGTCTTCGAAGACGTGGCCGAGGTGCGCGCCGCAGTTCTTGCACTGCACTTCGATGCGCAGCATGCCGTGCGAGCGGTCGGTCTTCTCTTCGATCACTTCGCCGTTGATCGGCTTGAAGTAGCTGGGCCAGCCGCAGCCCGCGTCGAACTTGGTCGCGGATTCGAAAAGCGGCGTGCCGCAACACACGCAGTCATACACGCCGCGCTCGAAGTGGTCCCAGTATTCGCCGGAGAACGGGCGCTCGGTCGCCGCGTGGCGCGTGACCTGATACTGCATGTCGTTGAGTTCGCTGCGATACGCCGCATCGTCCTTTTGCAGCGGATACGCCGTGGCGCCAGTGTTGTCGGTGGTGTCGTCTCTGCTCATATCATTCCTTTTATCGGCCGAAAGTCGGAAAAACGGATCAGGCCAGCTATTTTGGGGCGATCCTAAGAAGAACAACTCACTTCCAGATCGCTCGCCCAGTCGGGCGGCAGGCCGGCGTAGGCTTCGTATTCGGGTTGTTCGTCGTAGGGACGGCGCAGCACGTCGAGAAGCCGCGCCACTTCGGTGTAATCCTTTTCGCTCGCCTGGCGAATCGCCTGTTCGGCCAGGTGATTACGCAGCACGTACTTCGGATTCACGCGATTCATCGCGGCCGCGCGATCCGTATCGTCGCGCGTTTCGTGCGCGAGACGTTCGCGATACTGCACCGCCCACGCGTCGAAAGCGGCGCGGTCGAGAAAGAGGTCGCGCACGGGCGAATCGTTCGAGGTATCGGATTTCGCGAGCTTCGACAAGTTCCGGAACGTGAGCGTGAAGTCCGCGCGGTTCGCGTGCATGATTTCGAGCAGACCGTTGGCGAGTTTGTCATCGCCTTCGCGCGCGATTTCGAGGCCGAGCTTGGCGCGCATCTTCGCTTCGAACACAGGGCCGAAGCGCGCCTTGTAGCGTTCGAGAACCTTCTGCGCTTCCTCGACCACGCGTTGCGCACGGCCTTCTTCCGGCAGGTTCGCGCCGACGAGCGGAACCAGCGCCTGCGCCAGACAAAACAGGTTCCAATAGCCGACCTGCGGCTGACGGCTGTACGAATAGCGCCCTTGCGTGTCCGTGTGGTTGCAAATGTGATGCGCGTTGAAGCCATCCATGAAACCGAACGGGCCGTAGTCGATCGTGAGACCGAGAATGGACATGTTGTCGGTGTTCATCACGCCGTGACAGAAGCCGACGGCTTGCCACTCCGCCATCAGATCGGCGGTGCTGCGCACGGCTTCGTCGAGGAGCGCGAGGTAGGGATCGTCGGCATCGCGACAATGCCGATAGAAGCGCTCGATCACGTGATCGGCAAGCGCTTTGAGATCGTCGACGCGGTCGTTCGAATAGAAGTGTTCGAAATGCCCGAAGCGCACGAAGCTCGGCGCGACGCGCGTGACGATCGCCGCTGTTTCCATGCTCTCGCGCCGCACCGGCATATCGGAGCCGACGATGGCGAGCGCGCGCGTCGTGGGAATGCCCAGATGGTGCATGGCTTCGGAGCACAGGAATTCGCGGATCGACGAACGCAACACGGCGCGGCCATCGCCCATGCGGGAATACGGTGTGCGGCCCGCGCCCTTCAGCTGAAGTTCGAAGCGTGTGCCGTCATGGTCCCGATCGGTGTCTGGCTCGATCTCGCCGAGTGTAAGTGCGCGGCCATCGCCCAATTGACCTGCCCACACGCCGAACTGATGCCCCGAATAGACCGCTGCGTAAGGCAGGTCGCCGGCGGGCCATTCGTGCGTGGGATTGCCGGCGAAGTATTCGGCAAAGCGCTTTTGCTCGCTGCCTTCCGCGACATCCGGATCGATGCCGAGCATGTCCGCCGTTTCGCGCGAGATCGCGACGAGATAAGGATCGGGCACCGGCGTGGCGGGAAGGCGCGTGAGGAACGCGGCCCCGAGCGCCGCGAACGAGCCGGGCTGGCCAACCTTGATCGCGGCGACGATGGCGTCCATGGAATCAGCGCCGGAAGCCTTCTCGCAGGACGCTGCACGCACGGCATTGCTTGGGGAAAACGACATATTGAGCGCCTTTTGGTTAAACGATATTGTAAATCCGCGCCCGCGGGCCTGCAGGGCCGCACCCGGCCGGGCATCGGGCGGCGCAAAGCCAATGACCGATCCAATGATTCAAGCCCAGACTCGCCAACCGACTCACCGAGGAAATCACCCATGACGTCGCCGCTTTACGGCCAGATGATGGAAATACCGTTGCTCGCGTCGTCCCTGTTGTCCCATGCCTCGCGCCACTTCGGCGATACGGAAATCGTGTCGCGGCGTATCGAAGGCGATATCCATCGCTACACCTACCGCGATTGCGAGAAGCGCGCGAAGCAACTCGCGCAGGCCTTGATCGCGCTCGGCGTGGAGCAGGGCGAGCGCATCGGCACGCTGGCCTGGAACGGCTACCGGCATCTGGAGTGCTATTACGGCGTGGCGGGCATGGGCGCCGTGTGCCACACCATCAATCCGCGTCTCTTTCCGGATCAGGTCGCGTTCATCATCGATCATGCGGACGATTCGTACGTCTTGTTCGACATGACCTTCGCGCCGCTCGTCGAGATGATCGCGCCGCAGTGTCCGAACGTGAAAGGCTGGATCGCACTCGGCGATGCCGCCTGCATCGAGCAGCATCTTTCGAACCTGAGCGTGCCGGTGATGAGCTACGAAAGTCTCGTCGGCGAACAGGATGGCGTCTACGAATGGCCGATGCTCGATGAACGTCAGGCATCGTTTCTTTGCTACACGTCGGGAACGACAGGCAATCCGAAGGGCGCGCTGTATTCGCATCGCTCGACGGTGCTGCATGCTTATGGCGCGGCCTTGCCCGATGCGATGGGCGCGTCATCGAGCGATTCCATCCTGCCCGTCGTGCCGATGTTCCACGTCAACGCGTGGGGCATTCCGCATGCAGGGCCGCTCGTCGGCGCGAAACTGGTGTTTCCCGGCAAGGACCTCGACGGCAAGTCGCTCTACGAGTTGATGGAAGCGGAAGGCGTCACCTATTCGGCGGGCGTGCCGACCGTATGGCTGGCGCTCCTCGCCTACATGAAGCAGAACGATTTGCGCTTTTCGACGTTGAAGCGCACGGTGATCGGCGGCTCGGCGTGTCCGCCCGCCATGCTGAAGACCTTCGAGGAAGACTACGGCGTGCAGGTGATTCATGCGTGGGGCATGACGGAGATGTCGCCGCTCGGCACGCTCGCGCGGCTGAGTTTCCGGCAGAAGCAGCGTTCGGCCGAGGAACAGCGCATCTCGCTCGAAAAGCAGGGGCGCGCGCTCTTTGGCGTCGATATGAAAGTCGTCGGCGACGACGGCCACGAACTGCCTTGGGACGGCCAGTCGTTCGGCGATCTGCACGTGCGCGGACCGTGGGTCATCGACCGCTATTTCCGGCGCGACGAGTCGCCGCTCATCGACGGCTGGTTTCCAACGGGCGATGTCGCGACCATCGACGCCGATGGCTTCATGAACATCACCGATCGCAGCAAGGACGTGATCAAGTCGGGCGGCGAGTGGATCAGTTCGATCGATCTGGAGAACATCGCGGTGTCGCATCCGCAGGTGGCGGAAGCGGCGTGCATTGCGTGCTCGCATCCGAAGTGGACGGAGCGGCCGATGATCGTCGCCGTGCTGCGTCCGGGCGCGACCATCACGCGTGAGGATTTGCTCGCGCATTTCGAAGGCAAGGTCGCGAAGTGGTGGATTCCGGACGATGTCGTGTTCGCCGACGAGTTGCCGCATACGGCGACGGGCAAGCTGCAGAAGGTGCGGCTGCGCGCGTTGTATCGGGAGCATGTGCTGCCGGAGAAGGGTGAGAAGACATCTTGATACCAGCGCTTCCCGCTGACCTAGCGCCCCGGTCGATCCGGGGCGTTTTCATTCGCCGGACGACGCGCATTTGAACGATCGTTCTCCTTTGTGTATTCTGCGTCGATCACTCACAATAAGCTCGCCAAAGACGCGCGAACGGGAGACATCTTCATGGCTGTGCACTTCACGATCCACAACGGCGTCGCCGTCATCACACTCGACAATCCGCCGGTGAACGGCCTCGGGCACGCGACACGGCTTGGCATCGTGGAAGGCATCGAGCGCGCGCGTGACGAAGACAACGTGCGCGCCATCGTCGTGATCGGCGCCGGCAAGGCGTTTTCGGGCGGCGCGGACATCACCGAATTCAATACGCCGAAGGCGACGCAAGAACCGACGCTCAAGACGGTCATCGAAGCAATCGAGGGCAGCGCGAAGCCGGTGATCGCGGCGATTCACGCCGTGGCGATGGGCGGCGGCCTCGAACTCGCGCTCGGCGCGCATTACCGCGTGGCGTCGCCCGGCGCGCAGATCGCGCTGCCCGAAGTGAAGCTCGGCCTCCTGCCCGGCGCGGGCGGCACGCAACGGCTGCCGCGCGTGGTTGGCCTCGAAAGGGCACTTGGCATGATCGTGTCAGGGACGCCGGTATCATCCGAACGACTCGCGAATACCGCGCTCTTCGACCAAATGATCGAAGGCGACTTGCTCGATGGCGCCGTGCGTTTCGCTCAGCACGTCGCCAAGCGTGACAGCAAGCACCCGCAAGTGCGCGAACGCCCCATCGAACACACGGATGCCGATCGAATCGTCCAGGCCGCGCGCGCGAACGCCATCGCGACGGCGAAGCATTTTCCGGCACCGCACAAGTGCATCGATGCCATCGAAAAAGGCCTGAAAGAAGGCTTCGAACGCGGGCTCGCCTTCGAGCGCGAATGCTTTCTCGCGCTCGTGCAGACACCGGAAAGCCGCGCGCTGCGGCACGCGTTCTTCGCCGAACGCGCGGCGTCCAAGATCGCGGATGTGCCGTCGAATACGCCCGTCAGAAAGATCGAGCGCATCGGCGTGATCGGCGCGGGCACGATGGGCGGCGGCATCGCGATGAACTTCATCAACGCGGGATTTCCCGTCGTGCTGCTCGAAACGAAACAGGACGCACTCGACCGGGGTTTGGCGAACGTGCGCCGCAATTACGAAGCGCAAGTGAAGAAGGGCAAGCTCACGCAAGACGAGGTCGATGAACGCATGGCCCTCATTCAACCGACGCTCGATTATGCGGACCTCGCGCACGCGGACTTGATCATCGAAGCGGTATTCGAAGACCTGGGCGTGAAGGAACAAGTCTTCCGCCGCCTCGATGAAGTCGCGAAGCCCGGCGCGATTCTCGCATCGAACACATCGACGCTCGATCTCGACAAAATCGCCGCGTTCACGAAACGTCCGGGCGATGTCATCGGCACGCACTTCTTCAGTCCCGCCAACGTGATGAAGCTGCTCGAAGTGGTGCGCGGCGCGAAAACGGACAAGGACGTGCTCGCCTCCGTCATGCAACTCGCGCGGAAGATCAGGAAGACGGCCGTGGTCTCGGGCGTATGCGATGGCTTCATCGGCAACCGCATGGTCGAACTGTACTTGCGGCAGGCGCTTTTCATGCTGGAGGAAGGCGCGCTGCCCGCGCAGATCGATCGCGCAATCGAACATTTCGGCTTCGCCATGGGGCCGTTTCGCATGAGCGATCTTGCGGGCAACGACATCGGCTGGGCCATTCGCAAGCGCCGTTATGTCGAGCAGCCGGAGTTGCGCTATTCGAAAATCGCGGATCGGCTGTGCGAAGCGGGCCGCTTCGGACAAAAGACCGGTGCGGGATGGTACGACTACGAGCCAGGCAAGCGCGATGCGCTGCCATCACAAGCGGTCGACGACATGATCGTCGCGTATTCGAAGGAAGCAGGCATCGAAAGACGGCATATCGCGGACGATGAAATCGTCGAGCGGCTCATGCTCGCGCTCGTCAACGAAGGTGCGCGTATTCTCGAAGACGGCATCGCTTCGAAGGCCTCGGATATCGACATGGTCTATTTGACGGGTTACGGTTTCCCGCTCTGGCGCGGCGGCCCGATGTTCTATGCCGACACCATCGGCCTCGCCGCCGTGGAACGCGCCATGCGCCGCTACGCGCAACAGCCCAACGGCGACGCATGGCAGCCCGCCGCCCGCGTGACGCAACTCGCGGCGGTCAACGGCCGGTTCAACCCTTGAAGATGAGCATGATGAAACCCGTAGAAGACGTTTTACTCGTCGTGGACGTGCAGTACGATTTCATGCCCGGCGGCGCGCTCGCCGTGAAGGAAGGCGATGAGGTGGTGCCCGTCATCAACCGCCTGGCGCGCGCGTTCTCGCATGTCGTTCTGACGCAGGACTGGCATCCGCGCTCGCATGTCTCGTTCGCAGCGAATCACGAAGGACGCGCGCCCTTCGACATGATGACAATGCCTTACGGCGAACAGGTGCTGTGGCCGGTGCATTGCGTGCAGGGCACCGAGGGCGCTGCGCTGCATCGCGGCCTGCAACTACCGCACGCGCGGCTCGTGATCCGCAAGGGGCATCACGAACATGTCGACAGCTACTCCGCGTTTCTCGAAGCGGATCGCGTGACACCCACGGGTCTTGCAGGTTATCTGCGCGACGTCGGTGCGAAGCGCGTATGGGTCGCGGGACTGGCGACGGATTATTGCGTTGCGTGGTCCGCGTTGGATGCGCGTCGCGCGGGCTTCGAAGTGAGCGTGATAGAAGACGCGTGCCGCGCGATCGATCTCGACGGCTCGCTTGATCGAGCGTGGCGCGAAATGCGCGACGCGGGCATCGAACGCATACGCTCGGATTATTTGCTCGCGTGAGCCTCCGAAGCTACCGGCGAATCTTTGCTACGCTTCTGCCTTCATCGTTTTCTTGACCAGGAGTTGCCGTGTTACGTCACATCGTCATGTGGAAGCTGAAGGAGTCGGCGGAAGGCGCGAGCCGCGCGGAGAATGCGCAGAAGCTCAAGGAGAAGCTCGAAACCTGCCGCAGCATCGTTAAGGGGCAGGGGCATTTCGAGGTCGGTACGGCGCAACCGGGTTTCGACTGCACTTACGATGTCGTGCTCGTCTCCGACTTCGACGACAAAGCGGCGCTCGTTGCTTATCAGGTGCATCCGAAGCACGTGGCGCTGAAAGACTTCATTGCCGCGGTGCGCGAAGACCGTCAATGCGTCGACTACGAAGTGTGACGACCATGACCGACAAGCCACATGACGTCGCCATCGAAAGCCCGTTCATCGACTCGCTCGGCGTGGAATTGGTCAAGGCCGCCGACGGCGAAGCGGAAGTGCGGCTTGCGCTCGAAGATGCGCATTTGAACACGTGGGGCATCGCGCACGGCGGCGTCACCATGACCTTGCTCGATTCCGCGCTGGCACTCGCCGCGCGCAGTCTCGCGGGCAATGGCATCGGCGTCGTTACCGTCGAGATGAAGGTGAACTTCATGCAGCCGGGACGCGGTGAATTGCGCGGCATCGGGCGCGTGCTGCATCGCTCCACCACCATGGCGTATTGCGAAGGCGAAGTGCGCGACAGCGAAGGGCATTTCGTCGCCAAGGCGCTAGGCACGTTCAAATACATGCGCAGGCTCGCAGTGGGCCGCGATATCGTGAAACAGAAAATGCGTTCCGATCCCAAGGCCACGCCGGGACCGAGCGACGCTTGATTCATTCCGAACAGGAGGATTCGCAATGGCAGACGCTCAGAAGAATCGCCAGGTATTGCTGGTATCGCGACCGGAAGGCGAGGCATCGACCGACAATTTCAGGCTCGTCGAAACACCGCTTGCGCCGCTGCGGGAAGGCGAGCTGCGCGTGCGCAATCACTATCTGTCGCTCGATCCGTACATGCGCGGGCGCATGAGCGATGCCAAGTCATACGCCGCGCCGCAGGCTTTGAACGAAGTGATGATCGGCGGCACGGTCGGTGAAGTGGTCGAGTCGCGCAATCCGAAGTTCAAGGTCGGCGACAACGTGGTCGGCATGTACGGCTGGCAGGAATACGGGACATCGGACGGCACGGGTCTTTATGCCGTCGATACCACGCACGTTCCGCTGTCCGCGTATCTCGGCCCGGTCGGCATGCCGGGCGTGACGGCCTGGTATGGCCTGAATCGCATCATCGAACCGAAGGCTGGCGATACGGTCGCCGTGAGCGCGGCAAGCGGCGCGGTCGGCAGCGTGGTCGGGCAACTGGCGAAGGCGGCGGGCTGCCGCGTGATCGGCATTGCGGGCGGCGCCGAGAAGTGCCGCTATGTCGTCGAGACGCTGGGCTTCGACGCGTGCATCGACTACAAGGCGGGCCATTTGTACGACGAGCTGAAAGCCGCGGCGCCGGATGACATCGACGGCTATTTCGAAAACGTCGGCGGCGAAGTGCTCGATGCCGTGTTGCCGCGCATGAACGCGCACGGGCGTATTGCGTTGTGCGGCATGATCTCGGGCTACGACGGCAAGCCATTGCCGCTGCAGGCGCCGCGCATTTTGCTCACGCAGCGTCTGAAGCTGCAGGGTTTCATCGTGAGCGAGCACATGGAATTGTGGCCGCAAGCGTTGAAGGAACTCGGCGAACGCGTCGCGACCAAGAAGCTGATCTACCGCGAGACCATTGCGCAGGGACTGGAAAATGCGCCCGAAGCGTTCCTCGGTCTTTTGCGCGGAAAGAACTTCGGCAAGCAGCTCGTCAAACTCATCTGACGCGCCGAGTACCACACCACGCGAGAAAGGAGCCCGCTTGGACCGCTTCGAAGGAAAAGTCGCCGTGATCACTGGCGCGGCGAGCGGCTTCGGCCGCGAGTTTGCGCTAAAGGGCGCGGCGTTCGGCATGAAGCTCGTACTCGCCGATATCGACGCCACCGCGCTCGATGCCACCGTGACATCGCTGCGCGAACGAGGCGCCGAGGCGCGCGGCGTGCGAACGGACGTCTCGAATCCCGCGGACGTCGATGCACTCGCCCGCGCCACGCTCGATGCCTTCGGCGGCGCGCATCTGCTCTTCAACAACGCGGGCGTGGGCGCTGGCGGCTTCATCTGGGAGAGCAGCGCGAACGACTGGCAATGGGTCTTCGGCGTCAACGTGATGGGTGTTGCCAACGGCATTCGCGCGTTCACGCCGATCATGCTGGCCCAGAACGAACCGGCGCATATCGTCAACACGGCTTCGGTCGCGGGGCTGCTCGCCGCGCCCGCAATGGGCGTCTATAACGCGTCGAAGCATGCGGTCGTGGCCATGACCGAGACGCTTTATCACGATCTGCGGCTCGCGCGCGCGTCGGTCGGCGTGTCCTTGTTGTGTCCGGCGTTCGTGCCGACCGGTATCGCCGATGCCGAACGCGCGCGGCCCGGCGCGCTCGTCAACGACGAAGAGATGACGGCGTCGCAGAAGCTCGCGGCGCGGCAACTGGCAAAGGCGGTGGAGCACGGCAAGCTATCGGCGCGGGATGTCGCCGAACTGACCTTCGACGCCATCCGCGCGAATCGTTTTTATGTGGTCACGCATCCGAACATCATGCCTTCGGTGCAGCTGCGGCTGGACGACATCGCGCAGCTGCGCGACCCGAGCGATCCCATGTCGCTCAAGTCGCGTTGACCTCGGCATCGGCATGACAATGCAGCTCAATCCCCAGGTCGCGCAAGTCTTGCAGATGATCGCACGCGCGAGGCGCGCGCCTTATCACACGCTCACGCCGCAAGAAGCGCGCGCCGCCTATGCGATGAGCGCGCCCATTCTCGATGTCGCGCCGTTGCCCATGGCGCGTGTCGAAGATCTTCCCGTTCCTATGCGCGATGGCGGGTCCATTCGTATGCGTGCGTATTATCCGATCGAGCCGAATTGGGCGGAGCCGCTTGGCGCGCTCATGTATCTGCATGGCGGCGGCTTTACGGTGGGAAGCATCGAGACGCACGACGCGCTGTGCCGCAAGTTCGCGCATGACGTGTGCTGCGCGGTGGTATCGGTCGATTACCGGCTTGCGCCCGAACACAAGTTTCCGGTCGCCGTGAACGATGCCTTCGACGCCTTGCAATGGCTCGCGCGCGAGGCGTCCACGTTGGGGATCGATCCGGCTCGCATCGCGATTGGTGGAGACAGCGCGGGCGGCACGCTCGCGACGGTGTGTTCGGTGCTGGCGCGCGATGCAGGCATCGCCTTGCAATTGCAGATGCTGATTTATCCGGGGACGAGCGCGTGGCAGCGAAGCGAATCGCATGCGCGGCTTGCCGAAGGGTACTTGCTGAGCGCAGAGACGATTCAATGGTTCTTCGAGCAGTACGTGCGCGATGAACGCGACCGGGACGACTGGCGTTTTGCGCCGCTGGATGCGGCGGGCGGGCAGCCGGATTTTCGTGGCGTGGCGCCGGTGTGGATCGCGGCCGCGGATCATGATCCGCTTTACGATGAAGATATCGCTTACGCGGAGAAGCTTTCAGCGCAGGGCGTATCGGTGGAACTCATGCGGTATGAAGGGATGATTCACGAGTTCTTCAAGATGGGCGGGTTTGTTCGCGACGTGGCGCGGGCGCATGCGGATGCGGTGGCTGCGTTGAGGAAGGCGTTGGGATGAGGGCTTGATTAGATTCTGAAAAGTACCTGGCGAATTTATCGCCATTGCGATTACCGCGATAGTGCTCTTACTGTTGAAACGTGGGTCGCGGCGATCATGCGTCACGCCACCTCAAACCTGAACGCCCGCACAAAATCCCCCGGCCGCACGACCTTGTGCGAACCGTCATCGTCACTGCGTTCCTTGACATGCAGCTCAATACCATGCGTCAGCGGCAACACTTGCAACGCCGTCGTCCCGCGCGTGCCGTATTCATCGGTCTCGATAAACGCCGCCGACAACACGCGTTCACGCTCGATGGAAAGGCCAGTGGATGGCAAGACGTGATCGTCGGCGATACGCGGGTCACGCAAGGTTTCGATCAGCTCATCGAGCGATGGCCGCTCATCGGCGTGAATCAAATCGCGTAAAGCATCGCGCTGGGCGACGAGCTTCGGCCACGGCGTGTTCAGCAAGCTATTCGACAACCCATGCACGCCCGCTTCGAGCAAAACAGGCTCGGCATCGGCGCGATTGCCATACCACCCGAGCTCACGTCGTGTGAAATCCCCGCACAGCAAATTGAAGCCGTTGTACCGATGACCTTCCAGGGCAACGCGCTTGAGATACTTCAAAGGCTCGACGCGCTCGCCCGTCAAATATTTGCTGACCAACGTGCCACGCGTGGGCGCATCCGGCCGAATCTCGCTCGGCGCGCGATAGTTCGTCAGCGCGGCAAAGCGCCCGTCGCGCGTTACGCCAAGCCACGTGCCGCCGCCCGTCAGATCCCGGCCCGCGAGCACACCGGGCGCGTCGGTCCACCAATGCATCGGGTCGGTCTCGCGGCGGAAGAACTCGTCGCGATTCGCCGCCAGCGTCAGCAGCGCGCGGCCGTTGGCGGGCGCGGCCTGGGGTTGCCAATCGAAGACGATCAGGCACATGGCGTTCAGGCGTCGGCAGGAAAGGCGTAGGGCAGCGGCACGAATTCGAGCGCGGGGCCATCGGCGGCGCCGACGTGCACCGAGCCGTTATCCAGCGACGCCAGCTTGATCTCCACAAGACAATCCACGCCGCCGCCCTCGGCCGGCGCCACGTTGACCACCATGCCGCAAGGCTGACCGGGATCGGCCGAATGGAAGAGCTCGGCGCCCGGCGTCGCCGATTCGCCGTGCGCGAGCGCCGTGCGTCGCTTGATCGTGCCGCGATATTGGCTGCGCGCGACGATCTCCTGTCCCGGATAGCAACCCTTCTTGAAGTTCACCGCGCCCAGCACGTCGAAGTTGACCATCTGCGGGACGAACCGCTCGGTCGTCGTCTGCGTGATGCGCGGCTCGCCCGCATGGATGTCGAGCCAGTCCCACAGCGCCGGTCCCGCGCGCCGCAACTTCTCGCCGAGCTCGGGCAGTCGTGCTTCGATATCGGCCCTCGGGCCGACCCACAGGAAACGCGCCCGATGCGCCGCATCCGGCACACGAATCAGCGCGCCATGCGGACCTTCCACCTTGACATGCACGCCGTCGGGCAACGCATCGAAGATGCCGGAGAGCGCCGCGCGCACATCGCCCGCAAAGCCGACTGCCGCGAGTTCCGGCGTCGCGTCACTCAACCTCGCTTTTGCGCGCAGCACGAACATGGACAGACGCTTTTGCACGGGCGCCTGGACATCGTGCGAGATCAAGAGACGCACGGTATCGGCTGAACGCCACATGAGAAACGAACCCAGCAGGCGTCCCTTCGGCGAGCAATAGCCCGCGAGGCGCGCCGTGGATGCGTCGAGATGCTGGACGTCGTTGGTGACCTGGTTGTGCAGAAACGAAGCGGCATCCTCGCCCTTGATGTCGATCACGCCGAACTGCGTGAGCGGCACGAAAACGCCCGCTGTCTTCACGGCTTCGAAGTCGTCGGCGGGAATGGCGCTTGGAGCAGAACCGGGGGAAAGCTGGGTTTGGGAATTCATGGCGTCAAGTGCGGTCAATCCTGTCAGTCGGTCCGGCCGGTCAAACTGACCGGGGCGCAGGCGGACAAGTTATTATATTGGTCTTATTCCTAGTGTGTCTGGCATGTCCCTTTTCAAGAAATGCGTCGTGGCGGTGGTGATCGTCGCGGTGCTCGCGGCGGCGCTCGCAGGTGGCGTTTATTATTGGGCCAATCGGCCGATGAATCTCACGCCCGCTGAACTCGACGTCACCATCAAGCCTCATAGCAGCCTGCGCAGCGTCAGCGCCCAATTGATTCGCGGCGGCGTGCCGGTCGAATCGGAGCTTTTCGTGTTGATGACGCGCGTGCTCGGGCTTTCGTCGCAGCTCAAATCCGGCAATTACGCGTTCAAAAGCGGCGTGACACCCTATGAAGTGCTGCAAAAGATCGCGCGCGGCGACGTCAACGAGTACGTGGCCACCGTCATCGAGGGCTGGACGTTGCAAAAAATGCGCGCCGAACTCGACGCCAACTCCGCGCTCGCGCACGACACCGCCGGCATGTCCGACACGGACCTCTTGCGTGCAATCGGCGCGCCCGAGGTGGACAAGGCATCGGCGGAAGGACTGTTTTTCCCGGATACCTATCTTTTCGACAAAGGCACGAGCGACCTCACGGTCTACAAGCGCGCGTACCGGATCATGCAGCAGCGGCTCACCGAAGCCTGGAACACACGCTCGCCGAATTTGCCTTACAAGACGCCTTACGAGGCGCTCGTCATGGCGTCGATCGTCGAGAAGGAGACGGGGCGCGCAACCGACCGGCCGCTCGTGGCGGCGGTGTTCGCCAACCGGCTGCGGATCGGCATGCCGCTACAGACCGACCCGACCGTCATCTACGGCCTCGGTCCGGCTTACGGCGGGCATCTGAAGAAAAAGGATCTGCAGACCGACACTCCGTACAATACCTACACGCGCATGGGTCTGCCGCCCACGCCGATCGCGCTGCCCGGTGTGGCCGCGCTCACCGCGACGCTCAATCCCGCCGCGAGCAATGCGCTCTATTTCGTGTCGCGCGGCGACGGCAGCAGCATCTTTTCCGACAACCTGGGCGACCACAACAAGGCCGTCGACAAATACATCCGGGGTCAGTGAATGGCGCGGGGCAAGTTCATTACATTCGAGGGTATCGACGGAGCGGGCAAGACCACGCATCTGGAGTGGTTTCGCGAGCGGCTCGCCGAAAAACTCGCCGCGCACGCGCGCTCGGTCGTGATGACGCGCGAGCCGGGCGGCACACCGCTCGGCGAAACGTTGCGCGGCATTCTGCTGAATCAGCCAATGGACCTCGAAACCGAGGCGCTCCTCATGTTCGCCGCGCGCCGCGAGCATCTCGCGCAGGTCATCGAACCGGCGCTCGCGCATGGCGACTGGGTGCTGTCGGACCGTTTTTCGGATGCCACCTTTGCTTATCAGGGCGGTGGACGCGGTCTGCCGCGCGACAAGCTGGAAGCGCTGGAACGCTGGGTGCAGGGCGGTTTTCAGCCGGACCTTACCGTTCTGTTCGACATTCCGACGGAGACCGCGAGCGAGCGCCGTTCGGCCGCGCGCGCGCCGGACAAGTTCGAGAGCGAATCGGAGGCATTTTTTAAGCGCACGCGCGCCGAATACCTGCGGCGCGCGGCCGAATCGCCGCAGCGGTTTTTTATCGTCGATTCGAGCCGGCCCATCGACGATATCCGCACGCAGCTCGAAGATGTCATCGCGAGCCTTTGATCCACGCTCAAGCAACGCCTAACCCACTGAACCGCCGATGATTTATCCCTGGCAAGCCAACGACTGGCAGCGTCTCCAGCAGCTACGCGCGAACTGGCCGCATGCGCTTTTGCTGCATGGCGAAGCGGGCATCGGCAAGCTGCAATTCGCTCAGCATCTGGCGAAGGGGCTGCTGTGCGAAACGCATCTGCCGAGCGGCGAGCCGTGCGGCACGTGTTCCGCTTGCCTGTGGTTCTCGCAGGGCAATCATCCCGACTACCGCGCGGTGTTGCCCGAGGCGCTTGCAGGGCTTGCGGCGGCAGGCGCGGATTCTTCCGCCGATGCATCCGCCGAGAAAGCCGAGAAAGCCGATGGCGACGAAGGCAAGAAGAGCCGCGCGCCGAGCAAGGAAATCAAGATCGAACAGGTACGCGCGCTGCTCGACTTCTGCAGTCTCGGATCGCATCGCGGCGGCTTGCGTGTTGTGCTGCTTTATCCCGCCGAAGCGCTCAATGTCGCGGCGGCCAACGCGCTCTTGAAAACGCTGGAAGAACCGCCTTCGGGCGTCGTGTTCCTGCTGGTGTCGGCGCGTATCGACCGCTTGTTGCCAACCATCATCAGCCGCTGCCGACAGTGGCCGATGAGCGTGCCGCCCTTCGACGAAGCGCGCGCGTGGCTTGCGTCACGAGGTATCGACGATGCCGCCGGGCTTCTCGCGCAAGCGGGCGGCGCGCCGCTCAACGCGCTTGCGCTCGCGAGCGACGAGAACCGCGCGCTGCGCGATTTCACGTTGGCGCAACTTGCGGCCGGCCCGAACTGCGACGCCTTCGCGTGCGGCGAAAACCTGCAGAAACTGCCGGTGCCGCTGGTGCTCGGCTGGCTGCAACGCTGGCTTTACGACGTGCTCGCCGAGCGCACGGCAGGCCGCCCGCGCTATTTTCCGGGCGCGGCCAAGGCGCTCGCGCGATGCGCCGCCAGCGCCGACCCGGCTGCGCTTTCGCGCTACATGAAAACCGTCACGCGGCAACGCGCCGTGGAGAATCATCCGTTGAACGCGCGTCTCGTGTTCGAGGAACTCTTCATGGGCTATCGCGGCATCTTCGCCTGAACCTGAACGCAATCACGCCATGAGTCTTCAATATCGAGACGCCACGCTGGACGATCTGCCCGCCATCGTCGCCATCTACAATTCGACGGTCGCCTCGCGCCTCGTCACGGCCGACCTCGATCCGGTCCCAGTCGAAAGCCGCCTTGCCTGGTTTCACGCGCACGGACCGGACAAGCGTCCGCTGTGGGTCGTGGAAGAGGGCGGCGAAGTCATCGCGTGGCTGAGTTTCTCCGATTTCTACGGCCGTCCGGCCTACGCGCGCACGGTCGAAGTGAGCATTTATCTCGACGAACGCGCGCGCGGCAAGGGGCTCGGCAAGCAGTTGTTGCACGAAGCGCTGGAGCGCGCGCCGACGCTTGATGTGGACACCGTGCTCGGCTTCG
Source organism: Caballeronia sp. LZ003 (assembly GCF_031451465.1). NCBI lineage: Bacteria > Pseudomonadati > Pseudomonadota > Betaproteobacteria > Burkholderiales > Burkholderiaceae > Caballeronia > Caballeronia sp. LZ003. The sequence continues at coordinate 1,496,778 of NZ_JARUXJ010000001.1, forward strand.
TCTTCGGACATAACGAGCCGAGCATGAAGCTCTTCGGCAGCTTCGGTTTCGAGTCGTGGGGCACGCTGCCGCGCGTCGCGGTTCTGGACGGCGTCGAGCGCGATCTCGTCATTCTCGGCTTGCGGCTTGGCGCGAGAGCAAAGGAGTAGCGAATGTTCGTCGATTCCCACTGTCACATCAATTTCGAAGGCCTCGCCGACCGGCTGCCCGAAGTGCTCGACAAGATGCGCGAGCAGAAGGTCACGCACGCGCTTTGCGTGTCGGTGGATCTGGAGACGCTGCCATCGGTGCTCGATATCGCCGAGCGGCACGAGCACATCTTCGCATCGGTTGGCGTGCATCCGGACCACGAAGACGCAACGGAACCGAGCGTCGCGCAACTAGTGGAACTAGCGCGGCATCCCAAAGTCTGCGCAATCGGCGAGACCGGGCTCGACTATTACCGGCTGGAAGGCCGCAGCATCGCCGACATGGAATGGCAGCGCGAGCGCTTTCGTAACCACATTCGCGCGGCGCACGAGACCGGCAAGCCGCTCATCATCCATACGCGTTCGTCGGCGGAAGACACGCTGCGTATCATGGAAGAAGAACGCGCGAGCGTGCCGGGCGGCGTGATGCATTGCTTCACCGAGACGTGGGAAGTGGCGCAAGCCGCGCTCGCGCAGAACTTTCATATTTCGCTTTCGGGCATCGTAACGTTCAAGAAGGCCGAGGACGTGCACGACGTGGCGCGGCGCGTGCCGCTCGAACGTCTGCTGATCGAAACCGACTCGCCATATCTCGCGCCGGTGCCGTATCGCGGCAAGCCGAATGAACCAGCTTACGTGAGCTATGTCGGACGTCACATCGCGCAGTTGCGCGAAGAGACGGACGAAGCAGTCGCGAAAGCCACCACCGACAACTTCTTCCGGCTGTTCAAGATCCCGCCGGGCGCGCAGGCCGTCTGACCGGCACGCTCGGCGAGAACCACTGTTTCAAGGGTAATCCAAAGGTTCACTATGAATAAATCCCCGATGTTTTCCTCGCGTGAAGCGGGACAAAGCAAGCGCACGAGCACACGTTCGAGCACGCGGCAAATGTTGGTCGGCGTGCTGCTCGCCGCGTGCGCGTTCGCGCAACCCGCGTTGGCCGAGTCCGTGGACGCGCTCATCAAGGACGTCAAGTTCGACGACATCTCCTCGGTCAAGAAGGCGCTTTCGCAGGGCGCGGACCCGAATACCGTCGACAACACGGGCGCACCGCTCATCGTGATCGCCGCGCGCGAGAAGTCGGACAAGGTAGGCCAGGCGCTTGCCGACAATCCCAAGACCGATCTGGAGAAGCAGGACCCGGCCGGTGAAAACGCGATGATGCTCGCCGCGCTCAACGGCGACGCGACTTTCGTGAATCTCCTGATCGCCAAGGATGCCGAAGTGAACAAGAAGGGCTGGTCGCCGCTGCACTACGCGGCAACCAACGGTCATGACGATATCGTGAAGATTCTGCTCGACCATTCGGCCTATATCGATGCCGGCGCGCCGAACGGCACGACGCCGCTCATGATGGCCGCGCGCGGCGGGCATCTGTCCACCTGCAAGCTTTTGCTCGACGAAGGCGCGGACTTGCGCGTGAAGAACCAGCTCGGCATGACGGCTGTGGATTTCGCGAAGAAGTACAACGAGAAGGACGTCGCGGAAGGCCTGCAGGCACGCCTCGACGCCATGCCGGCGGCCTCGACGGGCGCCGCAAGCAGCACAAACAGTGCAAAATAACGTAACCACGGGGAGCGGGCGGCCAGGCGCGGCCGCCGCGCCCCTTTGAGCCGCCGCTCCACATAAAAGGAAGACCATGCTGCGGAAATTCGTCTTCGCCTGTGTTCTCGCCACGCCCGTCAGCGCGTTCGCATTCACTGGCAGCGATTTGAATCAACTTTGCACCAAGACCGACCCGAACTCCCGTACTGCCTGCGCGGCCTATATCGAAGGCGCCGCGGACGGCGTGTATAACACCATCGAGGCAATTGGCGGAACCTCCGGCCCGCAAGTCGGCCAATACTTTTGCCTGCCCGCCGAAGTCAAGCCGCAACAACTGACCGATGCAGTGCGCAAGTACATCGCGGACAATCCCGACAAGTCCGGCTTCAATGCGACGACCATGGTGTCGCTCGGACTTGGCAAGGCGTTTCCCTGCAAGGCGGAACGTTGATCGCAAGGCTGCGAGGCGGGCAGCGAATTTGCTTGATGCTCGACGCCGCCCGCCTCTGCACTTGAAGACGTAGAAGCCGACCTGGACGCCGACTAAAGACGCACCCCGGCAGCACGAACCGCGCACGATGCGTCCGACATGGCGCATAGTGGCGAGGCTCGTGCACGCGGCCGCCGTATCCACCTTCCTGCGAGGCTGATCCCGCGACGCTCATGCTTTCTTTCGACCGCTTTCTCGATCTAGCCGAGCGCCCGCTCGGCACCTGGCCCGGCGCGCTGTGCGCCGCCGCCATCGCCCTGATCGTCGCCATCGGGGTGCATCGGATCGGTGCGCGCGTCTTGACGCGCGTCGCGCGGCCGTATCCGCTGATGAGCACGGTGTTGCGCTACATCGACGCGCCCGCGCTCGTCCTCGTCATCATGCTCGCGTTCGGCTTCGTGATTTTCGAGGCGCCGGACACGCTGCCGCTCATCGGCGTATTGCGCGATATCGAAACCGTCGCGTTGATCGGCGCGCTCACGTTCCTCGCCGCGCGTTCGGCGAGCGCGGTGGGCGAGGCGATCGTGCAGGCGCATCCGCTCGATACCGACGACAATCTCAACGCGCGCCGCATCCACACGCAGGCGCGCGTGCTGGCGCGCTCGGTCATGGTGGTGATCGTGATCATCGGTTTTGGCGGGGCGCTCATGGCGTTTCCGAGCGTGCGGCAGATCGGCGCGAGCTTGCTGGCTTCCGCCGGCGTGGCGGGTTTAGTCGCGGGTATCGCCGCACGGCCCGTGCTCGGCAATCTGATCGCCGGCTTGCAGATCGCGCTGTCCCAACCCATTCGTCTCGATGACGTCGTCGTGATTCAGGGCGAGTGGGGCCGCGTCGAAGAGATCACGGGTACCTATGTGTCGATCCGCATCTGGGACCAGCGGCGGCTGATCGTGCCGTTGCAATGGTTCATCGAGAATCCGTTCACCAACTGGACGCGCAATAGCTCGCAGATCATTGGCACGGTGTTTCTTTTCGTCGATTACCGCATGCCGATCGCGCCGCTGCGCGCGGAACTCGAACGCATTCTGGCGAGCGCGCCGGAGTGGGACGGCCGCGTGCAAGTGCTGCAAGTCACCGATGCCACCGAGCACGCCATGCAATTGCGCGCGCTCGTCAGTTCCTTCGACTCCGCGCTCAATTGGGATTTGCGCTGCCGGGTGCGCGAAGGCTTGCTGAATTTCGTGCAGGCGGCGTATCCGCAGTATCTGCCACGCGCACGGGCCGATCTCTCCACCGACAGCAAGCACGTAGACTTCGCGCCGCCGCTGGAACGCGCCAACACGGCATCGCCCACCACCGCGAATACCGCGGCGGACCCGGTCGCGAGCCGGGGCGAGCGCACGGGTCCCGATCCGCGCGCGAACTCGGCGGCATCGACCGCGCCGGTGGGTGCGCTGAAGCGATAGAAGCGACAGAAATCTCAAGCGAAGCACCGCAACCGAATCATCGTAGTCAGCAAACGAAAAAGGAATACTCATGAGCCGTCTCGTCGTCGTATCCAACCGGGTCGCTACCCCGACCGAAACCAAGGGCTCTGCGGGCGGCCTCGCCGTCGGCGTGTTCGGCGCGCTGAAAGACAGCGGCGGCGTGTGGTTCGGCTGGAGCGGTGACGTGGTGAGCGAGACCGTCGCGAACCAGGGGCCGACGCTACAGCAGGACGGCGCGGTGACGTTCGCCACCGTCGGCCTGCCGAAGAAGGACTACGACCAGTACTACCGCGGCTTTTCCAACGCCATGCTGTGGCCGGTTTTCCACTATCGCAACGATCTCGCCGTCTACGATCGTGACGAATACGCAGGGTATCGGCGCGTGAATTCATGGCTCGCGCACAAACTCATCAAGCTGCTCGAACCGGAAGACGTGATCTGGGTGCACGACTATCACCTGATTCCGTTCGCCGAGGCGTTGCGCAGCGCGGGTGTGACGAATCGCATCGGCTTCTTTTTGCATATCCCGTTTCCGTCGCCGCAAATTCTCTTGAACATTCCGCCTCACGAGGAGCTCGTCAAGTCGCTGTGCTGCTATGACGTCGTGGGCTTTCAGACCGAGGGCGATCAGACCGCGTTCCACGATTACATCGTGCGGCACGCGCACGGCACGGCGACGCCCGACGGACATGTCGAAGCGTTCGGTCGCAAGCTCACGACGGGCGTCTACCGCATCGGCGTGTTCCCGGACGAGATCGCCGAACAGGCCGAGCGCGGCGAAGCGCGTCAGGATGTCATGGACCTCAAGCAGAGTCTGGAAGGGCGCAAGCTCATCATGAGCGTCGATCGGCTCGATTATTCGAAAGGGCTCGTCGAGCGCTTTCGCGCGTTTGAGCATTTTCTGGAGAAGTCGCCGGAATGGCGCGGCAATGTCACGCTCGTGCAGATTGCGCCGCCTACGCGTTCGGACGTGGAGACGTATCAACAGATCCGCCAGAACCTGGAATACGAAGCAGGGCGCATCAACGGGCGCTATTCCGGTCTCGATTACACACCTATCCGGTATCTGAATCAGCGTTACGACCGGTGGAAGCTGATGTCGCTGTTCCGCGAATCTCAAGTCGGGCTCGTCACGCCCTTGCGCGACGGCATGAATCTCGTCGCCAAGGAATATATCGCCGCGCAGAATCCCGACGATCCGGGCGTGCTCGTGCTGTCGCAATTCGCCGGCGCGGCTGCGGAAATGACGGGCGCGGTGATGGTGAATCCGCATGACATCGTCGGCACCAGCGACGCCATCTCGCGCGCGCTCGCCATGCCGCTCTCGGAACGCCGCCAGCGCTACGAAACCAACATGACTTCGCTGCGCAAATACGATCTGGGCGTGTGGCGGGACAATTTCCTTGCCGATCTTCGTGGCAAACTTGCGTAAGAAGCCCGCGCCAGCCATGAAAAAGAATCCGTAACCGCCATCGAAAACGATTGTTTCGGACCTGTAACAGAGCGATGAAAGTGAAATAGGCGGCGGTGCTAACGCATGAGCCATCGATAATGACATCACGTGCCAAACCAGCGCGCAAAACGAGCGCGCCGTCGCCTAGGGCAAACCTCGTTATCCAGACCTTACGGCCTACTGTCATACTCGACACACGTTCAGGCGACTTGCCCGAACGTTTAGGGAACTTGGCGCGACCTTTTCGCATGACGCGAGAACGAGCATTGCAGCGCTGACGCCGGCCGGCACGAAGTTCACGGCCGACAGGGAGACGAGAACGATGAGAATTGCCCAGATTGCCCCGTTGACGGAATCGGTGCCGCCCAAGTTGTACGGCGGAACGGAGCGCGTCGTCTCGTATCTGACCGAGGCGCTCGTCGAGCTCGGTCACGAAGTCACGCTTTTCGCCACCGGCGACTCGCAAACCAAGGCGAATCTCGAAGCCGTCTGGCCGCGCGCGTTGCGTCTGGACCCGGCCATTCGCGACCGCATCGCGCCGCACATGCTGCTGCTGGAAATGGTGCGCCGCCGCGCGGAAGACTTCGATGTCCTGCACTTCCACATGGACTACTACTCGTTCTCGCTGTTCAAGCGCCAGGACACGCCGTTTCTCACGACCATGCATGGCCGGCTCGATCTGCCCGAGCAGCAGCCGGTTTTCGATACTTTCAACACCGCGCCGGTGGTGTCCATCTCCGATGCGCAGCGTCATCCGCTGCCGCAGGCGAAGTGGGTGACGACGGTCTATCACGCGCTGCCGGAAAAGCTCTACGAACCGCAACCGGTCAAGCAAGAATATCTCGCATTTCTCGGGCGCATTTCGCCGGAAAAACGCGTGGATACGGCCATTCGCATTGCCGGGCGTTGTGGCTTGAAGATCAAGATCGCCGCCAAGGTGGACGCGGCGGACCACGAATACTTCGAACGTGAGATCGCGCCGCTTTTCAAGTTGCCGTACGTGGAATATATCGGCGAGATCAACGACAGTCAGAAGGCCGAGTTCTTATCGGGCGCACATGCCTTGCTTTTTCCGATCGACTGGCCGGAGCCATTCGGTCTGGCGATGATCGAGTCGATGGCGTGCGGCACGCCCGTCATCGCGTTCAATCGCGGCGCCGTGCCGGAAGTGGTGGACGAGGGCGTCTCGGGGTTCATCGTCGAAGACGAGATCGGTGCGGTCGCCGCCGTGAATCGGCTGCATACGCTGTCGCGCGAAGGCGTGCGCAAGCGTTTCGAGGAGCGCTTCACCGCGCACCGGATGGCGCGGCAGTATATCGATGCGTATCAGTCCGTCGTGCGCGCGCAGAAGCGCTCGCGCTTCAAGCTTATCGATCGCGCGACGACTTAAGTCCGCAACGCGAAAGCACAAAAAAACCGCCGTGTGCCGCGACCATCAGGTCGCGACACACGGCGGTCATGCTTTGTCGACGCCAAAAGCAGCAAAACGCGCGGCCAGGCCGCGCGAGCCGGCTTTTACATCTTCAGGCGCGTCACCTTCGTGCCTGCCAGCGATACGTCGGCCATCAAGCCGGCGTTGGTCAGCACGAACGCCTCGACCGGGCTGGTGGCCGTGTTCGTATCCACCGCGCCGTTTGCGCCCATCTTCACGAGTGCCACGGATGCATCCGCGCCGGCAGACCAGCCGTCCGAATTGCGGAATTTGTCGAGCGCGTCTTGCGTCATGAACAGGAAGATCAGCGACTTCGACTGCGCGCCTGCCTGCAGGCCGAACGAGCCGGAGGTCGTGCTGTAGTAGCCGACCGTGCCGCCGCCCACGCGCAGTGAACCCTTGCCATATTGCGCGCCGACGATGAAGCCAGCCTGAATGACGGACGGAAACACCAGAATGCCGCGCGACTTGGCGACCAGTTCGCGCGAACCGGCGACGGTCGAATAGAGGCGCTGGATTGCGCTGTCGACGTCCGCGTCGATGGAGCGGCGGTCATCAGCAGTGCCTGCAGCCTTTTCCTGACCCGTGTTGGAATTGGTCGTACATCCCGCCAGCGTGAGGCCGCCAAGTGCCAGCACAGCCGTCGACTTGAGCATGAAGTTTCGTCTTTGCATCGTTGTTCTCCATCGTGGAATTTGGGAAACCCCATTAGATCGGGAGGGTGAGGTTCGCCAAGTTATAGCACAGCACCGTGCAACCACCAGACCCCGCCGGATGACCCGAAAAATTGCTTCGAACCAACCCGCGCGCAGTGCCGCCGCTCCCTTCGGTAACTTTGACTTGGCAAGCTTACTCCCAATCTGTCACTGATATCGTTGTTGCGTAGCTACACGACTAAAACCTTCGTCATGCGATACAGCGCAACGCTCACCCGGAAACCGCTCGATTGGAAAGACCTGACAGCGCGTTTTCGCCCGAACCGTTTCCGTATGGCTTGCATTTATTTCACCGCACGGCCGTCGATGTTACGCCGCGGCCGCTGTCACCAGTAGCAACGACCGTTCCCGACCCGGCTTCAAGGGTGACTTGTCGTTTTTACTTTGGACGCGGGCGCGGCTGCCGAAGCGTTTTGCTCGCCTGGCGTACGCCGTAGCAGTCGTCGAATGATGCCGATTACCATGCCGAGCACGAACAAAAATGCAGCAGGAACGACCCAGTAGCCGACGAACGCGTGCCAGAGATAACCCGCGAGCGTGGATTTGCGATGATCGTATTCGTCGAGCGCTTCCTGATGCTTGCCCGCATTGGCGCTGAGGATGTCGGCGGGACAGCCGGCGGCCCGCGCTTCGTCGGGCGCGCCATGACAGCGGGCCGCGGCGCCCGATGCGCGTTGGGCATCGGTCAGTTCCCACGTGGATAGCGACTTTTGCAGATCGACCGTGTTGTAGGCCATTTCGTCGCGTACTTCGTTGACCGCGACGATCATCACCGGCACGAGCCAGAAGGTGATCGTGACGAGCCACCGCCTGAACCAGCGGTTCTTGTGTCTCCATGCCATCCATTGCCTCCGTGCGAGGCATGACGCCCCGCTAGACGAGCGGCGGCCGATGGCGTGTTTCTTCGAATATTGGGGGGCCGCCTTCGCGCCATCTTAGGAGAAAAAGACGACGGTGCGAATCATTTGCTTGGGTGCAGTGCAATATCCCCAAGCAGCAGTGCAATATCCCCAAGCAGCAAGTGGCGAAGGATGGGCGCCGCGCGATGCCGCGCGGCGCATTACGCAATGCCGGCAATCAGCCTTTGTTGCTGAGGCAGCTCTTCATGAACGCCTTGCGGTCGTCGCCCTTCTTGCCGGATGCCTGACCATTGCACGCGGTCATCTTCTCTTGCTGGGTCATGGGCGCGGCGGCGGGCGCCGACGACGACAGACAACTCTTCATGAACGCCTTGCGCTCATCGCCTTTCTTGTCGGCTGCCTGCTTGTTGCAGTCGGTCATCTTCGATTGCTGGCTGTTGGCGGCGAACGCCGGGCTCGCGCTGATCGTGAGGCTGGAAACAGCGATGACTGCTGCAAGGGCGGTGGCTCGAATGATCATGTGACGCTCCCTGATTTGAATGAAGTTTGTTCTTTGGACGACGAATGCCGGATGCGCTCCTGACAAGCACGCGCCATCCGCCCGTGCATTATGGCAAACCGAATATCACTGATGTGTGGCATCGGGTGAAATCGGGAGGCGAGAGGGAATACGCCTTGCAAACGGCTTTCGCGATAAGGCAAAAGAGCGCGCGTATGCAGCTCGCTGTAAGACCGGCATGTTCATGGACGCCTCGAGAGTTTTTAGTGCAGCATTCAGAAAAGACGGCTGTCCTACCCACGGCCGCCACCAACGACAAGGAGCACGCGCATGTCCACTCCGCTATCCGATCACTACAAGGGTTTCGAAATCAAGGTGCAGGCTTTGCGACGCGCGAAGGAGCGTGACGAACCCGACGACGGTCCGCGCCATTTCGATATCGTCACGACGATATCCCGCAGCGCGCACGGCGACAGCGGCCGCACCGCGATGTTCGGCGTGCCCGATCAGGAACCTTTCGAAAGCCCGATCGACGCGGTGCGCGCGGGCATCGACTACGCGCGCAAGATCATCGACAACGAGATCGAAGGCGAGTCGGTGGAAGACCTTTGAAACCCTTGACCGCAAGCACATTGCATCCGCCAACGGCCGCGGCTGGCGGCTTTCTTCTTGCGAATGCGGTCGAGCCATCATTTCGGCGCATGTTCAAAGCGCCCACTACACGTTAGCCCGATTGACCCGACGCCGCTTCGCAACGAGAATCGACGGCGGGCAAACGTTGAACAGCGTTGAAAGCAGCGACTGGACATTCGCGTTTGCCAACGCTCGTCAGGCTATGAGATTGACCAGAATCAGTTTCGCCCAGACAACTCAAAACGAAAGTACTGGAGGAGATCCATGAATCGAAACATCCGCCGCCGCGTGCTGTCGGCCGCCGTCGCGCTGATCGCGTGCTCCGCGCTGCCGTTCGCATCGTCGTCCGTCTTTGCGCAGACGCCGGCCAAGCCGAAGGTCGCGCTCGTCATGAAGTCGCTCGCCAACGAGTTCTTCCTGACCATGGAAAACGGCGCGAAGGATTATCAGCAACACAACTCCGGCCAGTTCGATCTCATCACCAACGGCATCAAGGACGAAACCGATACCGCCGCGCAGATTCGCATCGTCGAGCAGATGATCGTCTCCAAGGTCGACGCGCTCATCATCGCGCCAGCGGATTCGAAGGCGCTCGTGCCGGTGATCAAGAAGGCGGCGGACGCGGGCATCATCGTCGTCAATATCGACAACCGGCTGGACCCGGACGTGTTGAAGTCGAAGAATCTGAACGTGCCGTTCGTCGGTCCGGACAACCGCAAGGGCGCGAAGAAGGTCGGCGACTATCTGGCCAAGCATCTGAAGAAGGGCGATGAAGTGGCGATCGTCGAAGGCGTGACCACGACGACCAATTCGCAGGCGCGCAGCGCCGGCTTCAAGGACGCGATGGAAGGCGGCGGCATGAAGGTCGTCGCGCTGCAGTCGGGCGACTGGGAAATCGACAAGGGCAACGCGGTCGCCTCGCAGATCCTGAACGCGAACCCGAACGTGAAGGCGCTCCTGTGCGATAACGACAACATGGCGATCGGCGCGGTGTCGGCCGTGCGCGCGGCGGGCAAGGCGGGCAAGGTGCAGGTGGTCGGCTTCGACAACATCACGGCCATCAAGCCGATGTTGAAGGACGGCCGTGTGCTCGCCACCGCCGATCAATACGCCGCAAAACAGGCGGTGTTCGGGATCGACGTGGCGCTGAAGGCGATTTCCGGCAAGAGAAAGCAGTCGGAGCTGTCGACGGTCGTGGAAACGCCGGTCGAACTGATCACGAAGTAGGCATGACATGACGAGCTGCTGCCTGTCGTCGCACGCGGCGATGCAGCAGTCAGCTCCGCCCGCCGGAACACGGAGCGGGCGCAAACCTTCACTTCGGCATGAATGCGCGAGCTTCGGTCCATTCAAGTTTCGCGGCTTTCATGCCGATAAAGCACGAACGAGCGCGTTTGAACGTCGACGTAGGCCCTTGCCTGCGCGACGCTTTGCGCCAAGCCGTCGGGCCCCAAGCGGAACACACAGCGAGGATGCGTAGCCAATTCCATGGCGCCCCTTTCGAGGAGCGAACGACGTGAACGATGCCAGCGTGCTGACAGTCAGCGGCGTCGGCAAGACCTATGTCGAGCCGGTGCTCGCGGACGTCACGCTCGACCTCGTGCCGGGCGAAGCGCTCGCGCTGACGGGCGAGAACGGCGCGGGCAAGAGCACCTTGTCGAAGATCATCGGCGGCCTGGTGAACCCCACGGCCGGCACGATGACGCTCGCCGGCAAGCCGTACACGCCGCAAAGCCGCACCGAGGCCGAAGCGCTCGGCGTGCGCATGGTCATGCAGGAGCTGAATCTGCTTTCGACTTTGTCGATTGCGGAAAACCTGTTCCTCAACCGCCTGCCGAAAAAAGGCGGCTTTGGCTGGATCGACCGCAAGAAGCTCGCTGAAGATGCGCGCCACGCAATGGCGCAAGTCGGGCTCGACGCCATCGACCCGGACACGCTCGTGGGTGCGCTCGGCATCGGGCATCAGCAAATGGTGGAGATCGCGCGCAACCTGATCGGCGATTGCCGCGTGCTGATCCTCGATGAACCGACCGCCATGCTCACCGCGCGCGAAGTCGATTTGCTGTTCGAGCAGATCGACCGCCTGAAAGCGCGCGGCGTCGCGCTCGTGTACATCTCGCACCGGCTCGAGGAATTGCGCCGCGTTGCCGAGCGCGCGGCCGTGCTGCGCGACGGGCGTCTCGTGCATCTCGGACCAATGGCCGAACTGTCGAGCGATCGGCTCGTCACGCTGATGGTCGGACGCGAACTCGGCGAGCGTATCGACCTGGGCGAGAGAAGAATCGGCGGCGTGGCGCTGAAGGTCGCCGGCATGACGCGCGGCAGCGTGGTGCGCGACGTCTCCTTCGAAGTGAAGGCGGGCGAGATTTTCGGGGTGAGCGGGCTGATTGGCGCAGGCCGCACCGAGCTCATGCGCCTGATTTACGGCGCGGATCGCGCGGATTCCGGCACGGTCTCGATTGCGCACGGCGGGCAGGCGTTGCGGCCCGTTGCCGTGAATTCGCCATCGGATGCGGTGAAGCACGGCATCGCGCTCATCACGGAGGACCGCAAGGGCGAGGGCCTGCTGCTTGGCTTGCCTATCGCCGCGAACGTTTCACTGGGTAATCTCGACGCGGTGTCGCGTCACGGCGTGATCGACACGAAGCGCGAAGCCGCGCTCGCGCAGACGCAGATCGACGCCATGCGTATCCGCACATCCGGGCCGGCGCAGGCCGTCTCGGAACTGTCGGGCGGCAATCAGCAGAAAGTGGTGATCGGCCGCTGGCTCGCCCGCGACTGCACCGTGCTCCTGTTCGACGAACCGACGCGCGGCATCGACGTGGGTGCGAAGTTCGATATCTACGGGCTCATGGGCGCACTGGCGCGCGAAGGACGCGCGCTCGTGGTCGTGTCGAGCGATCTGCGCGAACTCATGCTGATTTGCGACCGTATCGGCGTGATGTCGGCGGGACGGATGACGGGCGTGTTCGAGCGCGCCAACTGGACGCAGGATGCGCTGCTTGCCGCAGCCTTCGCGGGCTATGCGAAACGCGAAGCCATGCTGCACGAGCCGCTCGCGCCGGACGCGAAGCCGCCCGAACAAGACCAAAAAGTGGAGCACTGAATGACCGGTCAGACTCAAGCCAATCTGCCAGCCGATGCGCCGAAGAGTCCGAAGGGCATCGGCACGCGGCTCGGCTTTTCGAATTACCTCGGTCTCGTCGGCGCGCTCGCCGCGATGATCGCGCTGTTTTCGGTGCTGAGTTCGCACTTCCTCACCTACGAGACGTTCAGCACCATCGCCAACCAGATTCCGGATCTGGTCGTGATGTCGGTGGGCATGACCTTCGTGTTGATCATCGCGGGAATCGACTTGTCGGTGGGGTCGGTCCTGGCGCTCGGCGCATCGGTCGTGAGCGTCGCCGCGTTGAAGTGGCATTGGCCCGCGTTGCCGTCCGCGCTGATGGGCATGGCCGCCGCCGCGCTGACGGGCACGCTGACCGGGCTCGTGACGGTGGCGTGGCGCATTCCGTCGTTCATCGTGTCGCTCGGCGTGCTGGAAGCGGCGCGCGGCGTCGCCTACCAGATGACCAATTCGCGGACCGCGTATATCGGCGACGCCTTCGATTTTCTGTCGAATCCGATCGCTTTCGGCATCTCGCCGTCGTTCGTGATCGCGGTTGCCGTGATGATAATTGCGCACCTGGTCTTGACTCGGACGGTTTTTGGCCGATATCTCGTAGGAATAGGCACGAACGAGGAAGCCGTGCGGCTTGCGGGCGTGAATCCGCGTCCTTACAAGGTAATCGTTTTCGCGTTGATGGGCGCGCTCTCCGGGCTCGCCGCGCTATTTCAGATTTCGCGCCTCGAAGCCGCCGACCCTAACGGCGGCGCGGGGCTGGAGTTGCAGGTGATCGCGGCGGTGGTGATCGGCGGAACGAGTCTGATGGGCGGGCGCGGCTCGGTCATCAGCACGTTCTTCGGGGTCTTGATCATTTCCGTGCTGGCGGCGGGGCTCGCGCAGATCGGCGCGAACGAACCGACCAAGCGCATCATCACCGGGGCGGTGATCGTGGTGGCGGTCGTGCTCGACACGTATCGCAGCAGGCGTAAGCGGGCTTGACGGGGAGCGCCAGGCGAATTCGACCAAGGAGCAAAGGGTAAGGCAGTACGGCGCGCACGGGGCGCGCCGGGATGACAGGTAGCATGCAGCAAAGACCAGGGCGATCGGGGAAGCGGCAGCATTACGCCGTAGCTGACGGGAACAGCGAAACCAAAAAGCGCACGCGAGGCCAGTGCGCACCGAACGCCTATTTCAAATAAGAGAGCAGCAGCACAAAGATAGCGAAGGACGATGTATGGCGACGATAAAAGACGTGGCAGCCATTGCCGGGGTGTCGTTTACGACGGTGTCCCATGTGGTCAACAATTCGAGGCCGGTATCGGCCGATGTCAGGGCGAAAGTAGAACGGGCAATTCGTGAACTCGATTACGTGCCCTCGGCCGTCGCGCGTTCGCTGAAGGCGAAATCCACCGCGACCATCGGCCTCTTGGTGCCGAACGCGACGAACCCTTATTTCGCGGAACTCGCGCGCGGCGTCGAGGACGGCTGCGCGAAGAACGGCTATTGCGTATTCTTCTGCAATTCGGACGACGATCCCGCGAAGCAGCGCCACTACCTGCGCGTGCTGCAGGAAAAGCGCATCGACGGGCTGGTCATTGCATCGGCGGGTGAGGATTCGGTGCTCGCGCACAGCCTTTCCGGATCGCGCGAACCGCTCGTGATCGTCGACCGGAATATCGAAGGCGTCACGGCCGATCTCGTGCAGATCGATCACGAGAAGGGCGCGTATCTCGCCACGCGGCATCTGCTGCAACTCGGGCATTCGGAGATCGGCTGCATTACCGGGCCGGTCGCGACGGCGGTGAGCGCTATGCGTCTGCATGGCTTCATTCGCGCGATGGCCGAACGCGGTATCGAGATCGAGCCGAACGCGATCGTGCAGAGCGATTTCTCGGCGACAGGCGGTTACGCGGCAGCATCGCAACTGTTCGACTCGATGAAGCCGACGGCCATTTTCGCGTGCAACGACATGATGGGCATCGGTGCATTGCGGGCGGCCGCGGAACGCCATATCAACGTGCCGACGGATTGCTCGATCATCGGTTTCGATGATGTCGAACTCTCGCGGTACACGTATCCCGCGCTCTCTACCGTCGGACAGTCGGTGCGCGCGCTCGGCGAAATGGCCGCGCAAACGCTGATCGAGCGGATCACCGGCAAGCTCGCGGGCAATACGCGGCGGCGCGTCGTGGCGCCGCGTCTCGTGCGGCGCGAATCGACGGCGGTCGTGCACGAGGCGCGACGCGCCGGATAGACGTGGGAAGCAACACAAGGAGCGTAATGAGCGACAAGTCAATAGCCAAGCAAGGCCGCGTCACCGTGGTCGGCAGTCTGAACATGGATCTGGTCGCACGCGCGCCGCGTTTGCCGAAACCCGGCGAGACGCTCGCAGGCCACGCGTTCGCGCAAGTGCCGGGCGGCAAGGGCGGTAATCAGGCGGTGGCGGCCGCGCGTCTGGGCGCGGAGGTCGCGATGATCGGCTGCGTCGGCGACGACAGCAACGGTGCGACGCTCAAGACGAGTCTTGAGGCGGAAGGCATCGACTGCGCCACGGTGGCTCTCAGCACCGACGCGCCGACGGGTGTCGCGCTCATCATCGTCGACGATGCGAGCCAGAACGCCATCGTGATCGTGGCGGGCAGCAACGCTCAGGTGACGCCCGAGAGCATCGCGTCTCAAGAGGCGCTTCTTGCGCGCGCCGACGTAATCGTTTGCCAGCTGGAAACGCCGCCGGACACGGTGCGCGCGGCGCTTGCCGCCGGCCGGCGCCTGCAGCGCACGACCATCCTCAACCCCGCGCCCGTCGCGAACGAGTTGCCGGCCGACTGGTTCGGCCTCGTCGATTATCTGATTCCGAACGAACTCGAAGCCGCGACGCTGTCGGGCATTGCCATTTCCACACCCGACGATGCGCGCCGCGCCGCGCACGCGCTCCGGCAAAAAGGCGCGCGCAACGTGATCGTGACGCTCGGTGGGCAGGGCGTCTTCGCGCTGCTCGAATCAGACGGTAACGGTGACGACGGCGGCCAGCACTTGCCTTCGCCGAAAGTGCAGGCTGTCGATACCACCGCGGCGGGCGATACCTTCATCGGCGGATTTGCCGCAGAACTCGCGCGCGGCTCGGCGGTGCTCGACGCCATTGGTTTCGGCCAGCGCGCCGCCGCGCTTGCGGTCACGCGTGAGGGCGCGCAGCCTTCGATTCCGCATCGCAGCGAAATTTCCGCATAAGTGTTCAGTTTTCACTGAAAACCGGCGCGTAGCTTGCGCCGTTCTTTTCGTCTGATGAAATAAATATCCTCAAGCCAGTCCCTTTCGCGCCGTTTACATAGTAAGCGAGCGCAGAAGCGCCGCTACGCGAATCGGTTGCGGCGACTCTCCGCGCGCGCCGGCCCTCACCTGGCTACGACCGCATTGACGAGCGGCATGGGACGACACATGAACAAGGCTTTGACCATCAAGGCGCGCATCGGCATCTCGATGGCGTTTCTCGGCGCGCTGCTGATCGCCATCGGGGCGCTCGGCCTCAGCGGCATGAATCACTCGAACACCGCGTTTCTCGATACCTACTCGAATCAGATGCCGAGCGCCATCGCCGTCGGCAACACCGAGATGTACGCCATGCGCGAACGGCTCGTGTTCGATCGCGGCGCGCTGCTCGCGGGCACGGCGGAAGTCGCGGCGACCATCGAGCGTTCACGCCTGATGCGCGAGCGCGCCGATGGCTTCTGGAAGCAATACACGGCGCTGCCGCAAGAGTCCGGCGAAGCGCGCCTCGCGGAAGCGGCGCAGGCCAAACGTCTCGAACTGCAGCGTGAGCTCGACAAGGGCCTCCAGGCCGTTGCCGCCAACGACCACGACGCGATCATCGCTTCCGCCAAGTCGATGCAGGCGATCTACAACGATTACGCCAACGCCAACGAAACGCTGCGCAAGTTCCTGTCCGAGTCCTCGCACAAGAGCTACGAAGACGCGCAGAGCCAGTTTCTGTGGTTCCGCGCGGTCGCGATGTCTGCCATCGCGCTCGGGCTGGCCGCGGCGGCGTTCGCGTGGGTTTCGCTCCGACGCGCCATCGCGCGCCCGCTCGAAGCCGCGCTCGGCCATTTCGAGGCGATTGCCGCGGGCGACCTGCGCCGTGAAGTCGTGGTCACTTCGCGCGACGAAATGGGGCAATTGCTCGAAGGACTCGCCAAGATGCGCGCAAGCCTTCTGACGACGGTTCGCACCGTGCGCTCGGGCAGCGAATCGATCGCATCGGCCACGCAGCAGATCGCCGCCGGCAATACCGATTTGTCGTCGCGTACCGAGGAACAAGCATCCGCGTTGCAGGAAACCGCGTCGAGCATGGAAGAGCTGACCGGCACGGTCCGTCAGAACGCCGACAATGCGCGTCAGGCAAGCGCGCTCGCGGCCAACGCGTCGGAGATCGCGGGCAAGGGCAACACGGTCGTCAGGCAGGTCGTCGATACCATGGGCGAGATCAACCGCAGTTCGTCGAAGATCGCGGACATCATCACGATCATCGAGGGCATTGCGTTCCAGACCAACATTCTCGCGCTCAACGCAGCCGTGGAAGCGGCCCGCGCGGGCGAGGAAGGGCGCGGCTTCGCGGTGGTCGCGGGAGAAGTGCGCTCGCTTGCACAGCGTTCGTCGGCGGCGGCGAAGGAAATCAAGGAGTTGATCGATACCTCGGTGGCGCGTGTGCAGTCGGGCACCACGCTCGTCGATGAAGCGGGCCGCACGATGAACGAGATCATCGGCGCGGTGCAGCGCGTGACCGACATCATGGGCGAGATCGCGGCGGCGTCGGAGGAGCAGTCGAGTGGTATCGACCAGGTGTCGCTTGCGGTCACGCAGATGGACGAAGTGACGCAGCAGAATGCCGCGCTCGTCGAGGAAGCGGCAGCAGCGGCGCAATCGCTGGAAGATCAGGCGGGACGTTTGCGTCAGGCGGTTGCGGTGTTTCAGGTAAATGAGGGTTTCAGCGCGGATGCGCCTTTGGCTTCGGCTTCGGTGAGCGCCGCCAGGCGCGTTACGCGCAAGCCAGCGGCTGTGGCGGCAAGCAAGCGCCCCGTCCCCGCCAAGCCTTCGCAGGCAGCAAAGCCGGCTGCCACGCCGGCGGTTGCAGCGGCGGCTGCAAGCGGGGATTGGGAGACGTTTTGAGCCCGCTGCGGTAACGGAACTTCGCCGTCGCGCGCATGGCGGCGCCAAGTCTAAAGCCGGAGGTGCGAACGCAAGACGCACCTGTCGCCATCATCGAGCGCGTCCCCGTACACTGATGCCACCGCATCATCTTGCATACGAGGACTATCGACATGACCGGATCGACACTCGCCGCACAGCTTGTGGACGCGCGCCGGCAGCATCGGAGCATCGAGACGCTTGCGCCGCGCGACATTCCCGCCGACGCGCCCACGGCCTATGCCATCCAGCACGAGACGCTGCGTGCGGCAAACGCGCGCATCGGCGCATGGAAGATCGGCGCCCGCGCGCCCGATGCGCTCGCCGCAGGCGCACCCATCGATGCAGACCTCGTGCATGTATCGCCTGCGCGACTCGCGTTCGACTCGTTTTTTCACGTACTGGTGGAACTCGAAATAGCGTTTCGCTTCGCCTACGCGCTGCCGCCGCGTAGCGACCCTTACAGCCACGCCGAAGTCCTCGACGCACTGGGCGGCATGGCGGTCGCACTCGAAATCGTCGATAGCCGCCTAGCGCAATGGCCCAACGTCGACCCACTCGCGCAACTTGCCGATTCGCAGAACAACGGCGCGCTTATCGTGAGCGGCATGGAGCCTTATGAGGTCGTATCGGCGGGCTTCGACTTCTTGTCGCCGCGTATCGAATTGACACTCGATGGCCTGCCGATTGCTCCGGCCGCGCAAGGCAATCCAGCGGGCGATCCGCGCGTCTTGCTGCCGTGGCTCGTCAATCATTGTTCGCGCATGGGACTGACGGTCGAACCGTTCTGGACCATCACCACGGGTTCTTATACGGGCGCTTATCGCGTGGAAGGTCCCGCGATGGTGCATGGCGCGATCGACCGCATCGGCGAGCTCGAACTCGTTCTTACCTGACGCTTCATGTCACGTCGCACCACGCGTTCATAGAGTCCACACGCCACGCGCGGTTATTGCCACAACAGCCGCGTTATTGCATCTGACATGCATGCGCGCACGTATGAGTCATGAGAAGGAAACAACAGCGTACGGCGCCCAACGATGCTGGCGGATGAAGGCAGGGTGAGAGTGACAAAAGCGCGGTCATGCGTACAGGCGGCGAGAACGCCGCGCAAGACCATGTGCAAAAGAGGAGATTGGGATGAGGATTGTAGGGCACCGAAAATAATTCGTGTAGCTAGCACTTCTTCTCAGATGGATAGCTTCGCAAGTGCGTGAAAAAAAATTCGAAAGGGTTTAGGATGAATTCAAGCGATGTCGTTTCGATTACGCGCGTTGCGCACGGCATAGCTTTCTGACTTCGGCGAGGAGGTAGCATGGATATCTACAGCAGTTTCGCGACCCGCTTCGAAAAAACCCGCGAGGAGGAATTCTCGCTCGAAGAGTATCTCGCGCTCTGCAAGGAAGATCCTGCCACATATGCAACAGCGGGCGAACGTATGTTGACGGCCATCGGGGAACCCGAGTTCGTCGACACGAGACTCGACCCGCGGCTTTCGCGTGTGTTTGCGAACAAGGTCATCAAGGTGTATCCGGCATTCCGTGAGTTCTACGGAATGGAGGAAGTGATCGAGAACGTCGTGTCGTATTTCCGGCACGCGGCGCAGGGTCTGGAAGAGAAGAAGCAGATCCTGTATCTGCTGGGTCCGGTGGGCGGCGGCAAGTCGTCGATCGCCGAACGTTTGAAGCAGCTTGCCGAGCGCGTCCCGTTCTATTCGATCAAGGGCTCGCCCGTCAACGAATCACCGCTTGGCCTCTTCGATTACGACGAAGATGGTCCCGTGCTCGAGGAGCAATACGGCATTCCGCGCCGCTATCTCAAGAGCATTTTGTCTCCGTGGGCCGTGAAGCGCCTGCACGAGTACAACGGCGACATCCGCAAGTTCCGCGTGGTGCGTCGCTATCCTTCCATTCTTCGTCAGATCGGCATTGCCAAGACCGAGCCTGGCGACGAGAACAATCAGGACATCTCCTCGCTCGTCGGCAAGGTGGATATCCGCAAACTCGAAACCTATTCGCAAGACGACGCGGACGCATACAGCTATTCGGGTGGCCTGTGCCTCGCCAATCAGGGCATGCTCGAATTCGTCGAAATGTTCAAGGCGCCGATCAAGGTGTTGCACCCGTTGTTGACGGCTACGCAGGAAGGCAACTTCAAGGGCACGGAAGGCTTCGGCGCGATCCCTTTCGACGGCGTGATTCTCGCTCACTCGAACGAGTCGGAATGGAAGGCGTTCCGCAACAACAAGAACAACGAGGCACTGCTCGATCGTATTTTCGTCGTGAAGGTGCCGTATTGCCTGCGCTACGGCGAAGAGGTCAAGATCTACGAAAAGCTTCTGCGTAACTCGTCGCTGGCCGAGGCGGTATGCGCGCCCGGCACGCTCAAGATGATGGCGCAGATGGCCGTGCTCACGCGCTTGGCTGAACCTGAAAACTCCAGCCTCTTTTCGAAGATGCAGGTGTACGACGGCGAGAACCTCAAGGACACGGACCCGAAGGCGAAGTCGTATCAGGAGTACCGCGACTTTGCCGGTGTGGACGAAGGCATGACAGGCGTGTCCACGCGCTTCGCGTTCAAGATCTTGTCGCGCGTCTTCAACTTCGACTCGTCGGAAGTCGCGGCGAATCCGGTGCATCTCATGTACGTGCTTGAACAGCAGATCGAGCGCGAACAGTTTCCGCCGGAGACGGAGCAGAAGTATCTGTCGTTCATCAAGGACGTGCTGGCTTCGCGCTACGCTGAATTCATCGGCAAGGAAATTCAGACTGCTTATCTGGAATCGTATTCGGAGTATGGACAGAACATCTTCGACCGTTACGTGACGTATGCCGACTTCTGGATTCAGGACCAGGAGTTCCGCGATCACGATACCGGTGAAAGTTTCGACCGTGCCTCGCTCAATGCGGAACTGGAAAAGATCGAAAAGCCGGCAGGCATCAGCAACCCGAAGGATTTCCGCAACGAGATCGTGAACTTCGTGTTGCGTGCGCGGGCGGCCAATGGCGGCAAGAACCCGGCGTGGATCAGTTATGAGAAGCTGCGGGTGGTGATCGAGAAGAAAATGTTCTCGAACACCGAAGAACTTCTGCCGGTCATTTCGTTCAATGCGAAAGGTTCGGCCGAAGAGCAACGCAAGCATGAAGACTTCGTCAATCGCATGGTCGCGAAAGGCTATACGCCGAAGCAGGTCCGGCTGCTCTGCGACTGGTATCTGCGCGTGCGCAAGTCGTCGTAAGCAGGACGCGGCATGCTGTAATGTAGGTCCGCGCCGCTCGGGACCGAAGTTTGCACCGCAAGGTGTGACTTCCTGAGCGGCAAAGCGGGCACTTTGCGAGAGAGAGACGCTGGCATGCCCTTCGCGGCAGGCCCAAGGCTCGCGCAGCGCCTCGCATCCTCGCCATCAACGCGGGAGACTGAATGTGCTGCACCAGATCATCGACCGCAGGTTAGCTGGTAAGAACAAGAGCATCGCCAATCGCGAGCGCTTTCTGCGACGCGTCAAGAACTACATTCGCCGCGCGGTTTCGGACGCGGTGCGCGATCGCAGCATCAAGGATATTCAGAGCACTCAGAGCATCACCATCCCCAAGAAGGATATCGCCGAGCCCTCGTTCCGTCATGGACCGGGCGGCAAGCGCGAGTATGTTCATCCGGGCAACGCCGACTATATTCGCGGCGACAAGATTCCGCGTCCGCAAGGCGGTTCGGGCGGCGGCGGCAAAAGCGCGAGCAACGAAGGCGAGGGCCAGGACGACTTCGTGTTCGAACTGTCGCGCGAAGAATTCATGCAGTACTTCTTCGACGATCTCGAACTGCCGCGTCTCGTGAAGACGCAACTGCTCGCGGTGCCCACGTGGAAGAACGTGCGTGCGGGCTGGGCGGCGGAAGGTACGCCGAATAACATCGACGTGGTGCGTTCGCTGAGGAGCGCGCTCGGGCGGCGTATCGCGCTCGGCATGCCGCTCACCGCGCAACTGCGCGAGATGGAACGTCAGCTCGAAGCACTCAAGAGCGATAACGCCGATCCCGAAGACATCGCGCGATTGGAAGCGGACATCGTGATCCTGCAGGGCCGGATCACGCGTATCCCATTCATCGACCCATTCGATCTGCGATATGTGAATCGCGTCAAGCAGCCCACGCCGTCGAGCAAGGCGGTCATGTTCTGTCTGATGGACGTTTCCGGCTCCATGGACGAGCAGCGCAAGGACTTGTCCAAGCGCTTCTTCATTCTCCTTTACCTGTTCCTGCAGCGGAACTACGAGAAAATCGAAGTGGTGTTCATCCGCCATCACACGCGAGCCGAGGAAGTGGACGAAGACACTTTCTTTCATTCGACCGAAAGCGGCGGCACCGTGGTGTCGAGCGCGCTCGAACTCATGAAGAAAATCATGGACGAGCGTTATTCGCCGACAGAATGGAACATTTACGGCGCGCAAGCATCGGACGGCGACAACTGGACCGACGATTCCCCCAAGTGCCGCAAGCTCCTTTCGGACGACATCCTGCCGAAGGTACGTTATTTCGCCTATATTCAAGTTGCGCCAGAAGAGCAAAATCTGTGGGTGGAATATGCGCAACTTGCGCTCGGCGCGCCTGAACTGGCCATGAAGAAGGTGGACTCCGCCGCGGACATCTACCCCGTGTTCCGCGAACTCTTCGAAAAGCAACAGGCGGCTGCATGACGAAACGGAATGTGCAGAAGGAAGCGCAGAAGGCTCGACCGGATGGCACGGACGATCGTGCGGTTGCATCGACGTTGGAACTGGAAGAAGGGAAGGAAGCAGACAAGGAAGTAGTCGAAGACAAGGCGTCCGAGGAGACGCACAAGGAAGGCAGGATGAATGTTGCAGAAAAGCGGCCGCTGCCGTGCCCGTCCGACTGGACCGTCGAGATGATCGAGGAATACGACGCCGAGATATCGCGCGTCGCCAACCGATACGGGCTCGACGTCTATCCCATTCAGCTCGAAATCATCAGCGCCGAACAGATGATGGATGCTTATGCCTCCGTCGGCATGCCGGTGAATTATCGGCACTGGTCGTTCGGCAAGCACTTCTTGTCGACCGAGAAGAGCTATCGGCGCGGGCAGATGGGTCTCGCGTATGAGATCGTCATCAATTCGAACCCATGCATTGCGTACCTCATGGAAGAGAACACGATGACGATGCAGGCGCTCGTCATCGCGCACGCGGCCTACGGGCACAACTCCTTCTTCAAGGGCAATTACCTCTTTCGGCTGTGGACCGACGCGCACGCAATCATCGACTATCTCGTGTATGCGAAGAATTACATCGCCGAATGCGAGGAGCGCTTCGGGCTGGATCGCGTCGAGGAACTGCTCGATTCCTGCCATGCGTTGATGAATTACGGCGTGGATCGCTACAAGCGCCCGCAGAAACTTTCGCTTGCGAAGGAAGCCGCGATGCGGCGTGAACGCGAGCAATATCTGCAGTCGCAAGTCAACGAACTCTGGCGCACCTTGCCGAATCGCAAGGCACAGTCCGCCGAGGAAATCGAAAGCCGTTATCCGCCGGAGCCGCAGGAGAACTTGCTGTACTTCGCGGAAAAGAACGCGCCGCTGCTCGAACCGTGGGAGCGCGAAGTCATTCGTATCGTGCGCAAGGTCGGGCAGTATTTTTATCCGCAGCGGCAGACGCAGGTGATGAACGAAGGCTGGGCCACGTTCTGGCACTACACGCTGCTCAACACGCTCTATAACGAAGGCCGGCTCGAAGACGGCTTCATGATGGAGTTCCTGCATTCGCACAGCAACGTGGTGTATCAGCCGCCCGTGACGAAGCCGTATTACAGCGGGATCAATCCGTACGCGCTCGGCTTTTCGATGATGAGCGACATTCGCCGCATTTGCGAAAACCCGACGGATGAGGATCGCGAGTGGTTCCCCGAACTCGCGGGCAGCGACTGGCTCGAATCGCTGCACTACGCCATGCGCAACTTCAAGGACGAGAGCTTTATCGCGCAGTATTTGTCGCCGCATCTGATCCGGGAAATGCGCCTGTTCTCGATTCTCGACGACGACATGCGCGATTCGCTCGAAGTCTCGGCCATTCACGACGGCAGCGGTTATCGCTATGTGCGGCAGGCGTTGTCGCGCCAATACGACATACATCATCGCGAGCCGAACATTCAGGTCTATTCGGTGAACACGCGCGGCGACCGCAGTCTCACGCTGCGCCACTTCATGACGGACAACCGGCATCTGTCGAACGACAGCGACGAAGTGCTCAAGCACATGGCGCGCTTGTGGCAGTTCGACGTTTATCTGGAGAGCGTCGATGAAAATGGCACGGTGAGAAAGCGCTTCGACTGTCGGTACACGCCGCCGAATCACGCGCGCTGATCGGTAGCTTTAAAGAAAAACGGCTCCTCGCGGAGCCGTTTTTTTCTTGTCCGAAGCAGGCTTCAGATTTCCTTGCCTTCCTCGTCTTGCGTGAAGATGTCCCAGCTTGCCATGAAGAGCGCCGCAACCAGCGGCCCGATCACGAAGCCGTTGATGCCGAAAAGCGCCATGCCGCCGAGCGTCGAAATGAGCACGACCCAGTCAGGCATCTTCGTGTCCTTGCCGACGAGAATCGGGCGCAGGACGTTATCCACGAGACCGATCACGACCACGCAAAATCCAACCAGCACGAGCCCTTGCCAGATCTGGCCGGTCGCGAAGAAGTAGATCGCCGCGGGCGCCCAGACCAGCGCCGCGCCGACCGCGGGCAGGAGCGAGAGAAACGCCATCAGCACGCCCCACAAGAGCGAGCCGTTGATGCCGAGAATCCAGAAGATGAGCCCGCCCAGCAAACCCTGCGCGGCGGCGACCGCGATATTGCCCTTGACCGTCGCACGCACGACGGTCGTGAACTTCGCGATCAGATGCTGCTTCGGCGCCGGATCGAGCGGCAAGGCGCGACGGATGCGCCGGCCTATCTCGCCGCCATCGCGCAGCAGGAAAAACACCAGATACAGCATGACGCCGAAGCTCACGACGAACTGGAATGTGTTCTGGCCAATGGACAACGCCTGCGCCGCCGCGAACTGGCTGATCTGCGCCGCGCCTTCCATGAGTCGACGCTGGATGCCAGGGATATCGTCGAGACCGTAGCGCCCGAGCATCTGCTGCACCGAAGTCGGCAGCGCATGCAGCACGTGCTGAAAGTACACTCCGAAATTCAGGTCGCCGCTCTTGATGCGCGCGTAGACAAGCGCGATTTCCTGCACGAGCGTCACGGCCACCACGGCCAACGGGATGATGACGATGAGAATCGCCGCGGCCAACGTCGTCAGCGCCGCGAGGTTGCGCCGCTTGCCGAAGCGCACGGTGAGCCACCGCTGCATTGGCTGGAAGAGGATAGCGAGAATCGCGCCCCAGAAGATCGCGCCGAAGAAGGGCAGCAGCACCCAAGCAAGCGCGAGCGTGACGACGAACAACAGGATATGAAAGAAGCTTTGATGGACGGACTGATTATTCATTGGGACCGGTTAAGCGGAAGGGGAGCGGGCAGCGCCGCTCGAGTTCGCGCATGCTAGCACGCGGCTGCCGACGTCATTTATGCACTGCGTTGGAGCGCTGTTTCGACCGGCGGTTCGGTCAGCGTTCCACCATTGACACCGCACTCGACTAAAATCCGGCTTTCATTCCTTGCGGACCGCTTCCGGTCTCAATCGAGCCGGATGCAAAAGCAATGCGCGTTCCACGTGCGTGCCACGGTGCGCTTTATGTATCCAACAATGAATCCTGGTGTCGTCTACGCATTCGCGGCCTTCGCGCTTTGGGGCCTGTTTCCGATCTACTTCAAGGCGTTGCATTCGATTAGCGCGCTAGAGATGGTTGCGCACCGCATGGCCTGGTCGCTGATCTTCCTCTTCATCGTCCTGACGGTGCGGCGTCAGTGGCGCTGGCTCGGCCCGGTGCTGCGCGACAAACGTCTGCTTGTGCGCTTCGCGGCGAGCGCCGTGTTGCTATCGACGAACTGGGGCATTTACATCTGGGCGGTAAACGACGCGCGAATCGTCGAGGCAAGTCTTGGCTACTTCATCAATCCGCTCGTCAACGTGCTGTTCGGAATGGCCTTCCTGCACGAGCGGTTGCGGCCGATGCAGTGGTTCTCCGTTGTCATCGCCGCGCTCGGCGTGCTGTGGCTCACCTGGGTGAACGGCGCGCCGCCCTGGATCAGTCTCGCGCTCGCGTTGACTTTCGGCGGCTACGGGTTGTTGCGCAAGACGGCGAAGCTCGGCGCGCTCGAAGGGCTCACGCTCGAAACCATGTTGCTGTGTCCTGTCGCGCTGCTTTATTTATTCGTGCTCGGCGCGAACGGACATAGCGGTTTCCTGGATGCGTCCGTGGGCATCGAGGTGCTTCTCGCGGCGGCCGGGCCGATCACCGCCGTGCCGTTGCTGCTGTTCGCGGCCGGCGCGCGGCGCATTCCCTTGTCGATGCTCGGCCTGATTCAGTACATCACGCCGACGCTGCAGTTGCTCATCGGCGTGGTGATTTATCAGGAGGCGTTCGGGCATGACCGTCTGATCGGCTATAGCGCGATCTGGGCGGCGTTGGCGATTTATTCGCTCGAAGGCTTGTATCGGGCGCGGCCGGGGCGAGGGTGATCAACGCAACGCGTCACCCCATCGGTACTCCACCGTCAGATCGTCGAGCTTCGCCTTGAGTTCGGTATCGATCGGCTGCTCCACTGTCGCGAGCGTCTCGTCGAGCTGTTCGACGCGGCTTGCACCGATGATCGCCGAGGTCACCGCCGGATTCGCCAGCACCCATGCAAGCGATGTGCTCGCAAGCGACCGGCCGTTTTCCTTCGCCACATCTTTCAGCTTTTCGATGGTCTGGAACTCGCGCTCATGCCAGTAGCGCTGCTGATACATTTCTCCTGCCTTGCCGACCGTCGCGGTAAAGCGTCCGTCCGAAGGCGCGGCGTCGTGCTTGTGCTTGCCCGTCAGCAAGCCACCCGCGAGCGGGTTATACGGAATCACGGCGAGCCCTTCTTCCACCGTCAGCGGCAGCAGTTCACGCTCGATCTGGCGAAACAGCAGGTTATAACGCGGCTGAACGGAAACGAAGCGGGCGGTGCGCAGTACATCGGCGCGACCTAGCGCACGTGCGAGCCTGTACGCCAGAAAATTCGATACCCCGACATAGCGTGCCTTGCCGCTTTTCACGATGGTATCGAGCGCTTCGAGCATCTCGTCGAGCGGCGTGTCGCGATCGTCGTTATGCAGTTGATAGAGATCGACGTAGTCGGTGCCAAGACGCTTCAACGACGCATCGATTGCATCGAGCAGATGCTTGCGCGATGCGCCCTGATCCCATGTAAGCGGCCCCATCGCGTGCACGGCCTTGGTGGCGAGAATGTATTGATGCCGCCGGCCCTTCAACCAGCGTCCGACGATTTCCTCGGTGCGGCCCGCGAGGTCGTTCGTCGCGCCAAGCGGATAAACGTTGGCGGTGTCGATGAAATTGACGCCCGCCTCGGCCGCGCGATCCATGATGGCGAACGACGCGTCTTCCTCCGTCTGCAAACCGAAGGTCATCGTGCCGAGGGTGAGACGCGAGACGGTGAGACCGGTGCTGCCGAATTTGCGATATTGCACGATTGCGCTCCCGAGGTTGAATAGCGATCGACAGGATAGTCTTTATGCGTGCGGCGCGCTCGGGGCTACCCGGGCGCACGCCGCTATCAGCGCGCGGCAGGCGCGGGCGCGGCGGCGCGCGGCGCGTTGTCGAGCCGTCTGAACACGAGACCCGATAGCAACGTCACCACGCCCATGCACAGGAAGCTCAGTCTGAAACCGATCGCGCCCGAGCCGAACTGATGCTCGAACACCTGCACGAGCGACCCGCCGATCGACACGCCAAGCCCGATCGCAAGCATCTGCACCATCGAGAAGAGGCTGTTGCCGCTGCCCGCATCCTTGATGGAAAGGCCCTTGAGCGTGACGCTGTTCATCGCCGCGAACTGCATCGAATTGCAGGCGCCGAAGAGCGCGAGAATGGCGATCTCCACGACGAGCGGCAGCGACGGCGAAAACAACGCAAAGCCGATGATCGACGCGCCCACCAGCGCCGTATTCACCAGCAGAAAATTGTCGTAGCCGTAGCGCTTGACGAGGCCCGCGATCCAGCGCTTCGACAAGGTGCCCGCGAACGCGATAGGCAGCATCATCAAGCCGGAATGCAGCGGGCTGTAACCGAGTTCGAGCTGCATGAGAAGCGGCAACAAGAACGGCACCGCGCTCGACCCGATCCGGCACACCAGATTGCCGATCAGCCCGACGCTGAAGTTCGGCTCGCGAAAGAGCGCGAGATGAAAGAGCGGATTGCGCTTTCTGCGCGCATACGGGATATACGCGAAGGCCGAGACGGCGGCCACGACGAACAGCGCCGCCGACACCAGCCCGCGATGCGTTTGCACCGGACTATCCAGCGCCAACGAAAACGCCACCATGCACAGGGACAAGAGCCCGCAACCGACGAAATCGAAAGGCGGCGCGTTCCTGACGGCGTCGTCGGGAAGAAAGCGCCGCACGGCATAAAGGCCGACCGCGCCGATCGGCACGTTGATCAGAAAGATCCAGTGCCACGTGAACGACTGAACGAACCAGCCGCCGAGCGTCGGACCGAGAATAGGGCCGACCTGTCCGGCAACCGAAATCATCGCGAGCGCGGACACGTAGGCTTCGCCCGTCATCGTGCGAAGAATGGCAAGGCGGCCGATTGGCAGCAACATCGACCCGCCGATGCCTTGCAGCACGCGCGCCATGACGAGTTGATCGAGCGTGTGGGCGCTCGCGCAGGCAAGCGAGCCGATCACGAACAACGTGATCGCGACGAAGTACACGCGCCGCGTGCCGAAGCGGTCGGCGAGCCAGCCCGAAGCAGGCGTGAAAAGCGCCATCGTGAGCGTGTCGGCAACGACGATGGACTGCATCGCGAGCGGCGCCGCGTGCAGATCGCGGGCGATGGACGGCAGCGCCGTATTGACGATGGTCGTGTCCAGCGCCTGCATGAAGAAGCCCACGGCGACGATCCAGAGTAGAGCCGTGTGCGATGACAGTTTGTTCATTTGAGGGGCGAAGTGGCAGGATGCGGCGCGCCGCGAAAGCCTGATGAAAGGCCAGTGAAAAGCCCGTCAGCGCGGATTGTGAAATGTTAATGACTCCGCGCGCTATCGGGAAGACCGCTAACCGCATTGACTGTGATCGTGATTTCCGATCACAATGCCGCATGCTGAATCCCGTGTGGCTGACCACCTTCGCGACCGTGGCCACGTCGCACAGCTTTACCGACGCCGGCCGTCAGCTCGGTCTGCGCCAGTCGAGCGTCTCCGAGCACATTCGACGCCTCGAAGAAAGCGTCGGACGAAGGCTCCTCGTGCGCGATACCCATTCTCTCGCGCTCACGGCCGACGGAGAAGCCATGCTCGTTCACGCCCGCGTGATTCTCGAAGCGATGGCGCATGCGCAATCGCAGTTCAGTTCGCCGCGGCTGCGCGGACGCGTGCGGCTCGGTTCATCGGACGATCTGGCGCTCGGGCCGCTGCCGAGCGTGCTTGCCGCCTTTCGCGACACGCATCCGGATGTCGAACTGGAGATCACCATCGGCATGACGGGACGGCTGTATCAACTCGTCGATGCTGGCGAACTCGATCTTGCCGTCGGCAAGCGCCGTATCGGCGATGCGCGCGGCACGCGGCTGTTCAGCGGCCGACTGGAGTGGCTTGCAAAGCCAGGCACCATCGTCGATACGACTCAGCCCTTGCCGCTCATCTTGGTCGCCGAGCCGAGCGTGACGCGCGCTGTGGTACTCGATGCGCTCGCCATGGCCGGCGCG
The DNA here is from genome assembly GCF_031451465.1 of Caballeronia sp. LZ003. Lineage (NCBI taxonomy): Bacteria > Pseudomonadati > Pseudomonadota > Betaproteobacteria > Burkholderiales > Burkholderiaceae > Caballeronia > Caballeronia sp. LZ003. Next base: position 1,526,162 of record NZ_JARUXJ010000001.1, read on the forward strand.
AGCTGGCAAACCGTCTGCACGAGCAGCAGCCATGCGGGCTGCATCGCGGCGGCGCGCGGCGGACTCGGGCTCACGGTGCGTTCGCATTTTCTGGCGGGACGCGGACTCGCGCCGCCTGTGAATCGCGAAGCGTTGCCGGGATTGCCGGAGGTGGAGTTCATCGCGTTCGGCGCGAAACATCTGAGCCGGCCCGCCGAGACCCTGCTTCAGTTGCTCGAAAGCAGCGACCTGCGCGGCGAATGGGACGGCGAATGAACGCTTCGACGAGAAGCGAAAGAGGGCAGGCGCGAGATGTGCGGCGGTTGTGCCGCAACAACGTGCAGCCGGTGCGATTGGCCTTCGCCGATCGCTTCTTATATATTGAGCGGCGTTCGAAGCGGCCAACCCATCTCGTGTCACGTCTTTGCTGTCTTTCATCTAGCTGTCTCGCGGGCCTGTCCATGAGGACATGGCGGCAGTTGCTCGTCTTCTTGGCGCTCGCCTTGTCGTTTGCGGGCGCGCATGCCGCCACGTATCTCACGAAGCATTGCGAAGACCTCGGTGGCAAGACGGTGCCCGCATCGATCATCGGTCTGCCGACGCGCGGCGCGCTGATCGAGAGCGCGTCGGTGACGAAGGCCGCCGCGCCGGGCAATCGCAACGGCGAGTATTGCCGCGTCACGGGCATCATCCGGGCAATCCAGGACAACACGCCCGACATCCGCTTCGAAGTGAATCTGCCAAGCCGATGGAACGGCCGCGCGTTGCAGATGGGCGGCGGCGGCTATAACGGCACGCTCGTCTCCGGCACCGAACCCATGCCTTTCGCGCCCGACTCGACGCCGCTCGCGCGCGGCTATGCGACCTTCGGTTCCGACTCGGGGCACTCGGGCAACGCGGGGCGCGCGGACTTCGCCGTGAACGACGAAGCCATCGTCAACTTCGGCTTCGCGCATCTCAAGAAGACCCGCGATGTCGCGCTCGCGCTCATCCAGATGGGCTACGGACGTTCGCCGGAGAAGACGTACTTCGCGGGCGGCTCGACCGGCGGACGCGAAGGCTTCACGGTCATCGAACGCTTTCCGAACGATTACGACGGCGTGATCGCCAATGCGCCGGCTATCAACTTCTCGGGCGTGCGGCTGATGGGCGTGAAAGTCGGGCAGGCGTCCTATGCCAAGCCGGGCGGATTCGTCGGCCTCGCGCAGCAGCGGCGGTTGTTCGAAACGGTCGTGCATGAGTGCGACAAGCTCGACGGCGCGGCCGATGGCATCGTCGGCAATGTGGAAGCTTGCCGGAAGCTCGAGCCGCAGATCATCGCGTCGTTGCGCTGCGCGAACGGGCAGCGGCCTTCACTGCGCGACAGTTGTCTTTCCGACGCGCAGATCGAGACGCTCGAACTCCTGCGCGATGGCCTGAAGCTGCCGTATCCGCTCGCGTATAACGTCGATACTTATCCGGGCTACAACGTGTTTCAGGGCGTCGATTTCTCCGGCACGCTCGGTCTCGGCGATTCACCCACGCTGCTTTCGCCGCCAACCTTCGGCGCCAATGGCTATCTCTTCGCGCAAGGCGACGCGTATATCCGCCACTTCGTCACGCGCGATCTCTCGTTCAACTCGCTCAATTTCGACCTGAACGATCCCGCGCGCTACAAGCAACGGCTCATCACGCTCGCCTACACGGTCGGCGCGATGAACCCGGACTTCGCGGCATTCATCGCGCACGGCGGCAAGCTGATTGCAATGCACGGACTCTCCGACGAAGTCATCAGCCCGAACCAGACCATCGCGTTCTTCAACGGGCTCATCGACAAGTACGGCCAAGACAGCGTCGATTCCTTCATGCGGCTTTACATGGTGCCGGGTTTTCAGCATGGCAACGGCGTATTCATTCCCGCATGGGACGAACTGGGCGCGCTCGACGAGTGGGTCACGAATGGCACGGCGCCCGAGACGCTCATCGGCAGCGACATTGCGCCGGCCACCAACGGACGCACGCGGCCGATCTGCCGTTACCCCGGCTATCCCCGTTACCTGGGTAAGGGCAGCATCAATGTCGCGGCGAACTTTCGCTGTGTCTTGCCTTGAATGCCTGCCTTGAGCGCCCGTCTTGAGCGCACGCTCAGAAGCTGGTCGCGTTCGCGGCGCGCGGCATGAAGCGCGCGAGAATCCGCGCCCACGTGCGCGCCTTATTCTTGCGATACGACGTCAGCGATACCTCGACCGCGTGCTCGCTCTCCGACGACAACCACACGCATTCGCCGCGCTTCAGGCGCACGATATCGCCGGGCTTCATCCAGTAATCGTAGGGATCCTGATGACGCGTGAGCCACACGGATGCATCGGTGATACGCAAGTCGGCATCGCGTGCAAGACGCCACGACACCGTCTGATGCGGCGCGACTTCGACGTACACCACCACGCGTGCGCCGCTCGCATCCAGCTTGCCCGCTGCCACGCCGTGCAACACGCCGCGTTGTAGCACTTTCGAACCTTCTTCCATCTCGCTCTCCATGTCGTGAGCCGAAGACGGAAGGCCAGCACGCATCAAACAAAAGGCCCCGTCTTTCGGCGGGGCCTTCGGAACCAACTTGTCTGCTTGAGCCTTGGCTGCTAGCGCACACGTTCTCCCGATGACCCGCCATGCTTAATGGCGTTCATTGGGTTTTTAATCGCGGCGATGGCGAGGACGAGGTCTGCGTGCATGGAATGGAGTATCAGTTGGAACCAGGCGCGCTGTCAATATCGAGACAGGATTTTCAAAGTCATAAAAAACCCGGACCGCGTTGCCACGGTCCGGGTTCTCTTCGTTCGAGTATCTCGATCGCGCTTAGTTGCCGCTATAACCCAGCGGCTTCGTCGTGTTGTTCTTCGCGATGTCCGCCAGCGTCGACACGATATAACGCGGCGACTCAGTCAGCGTGAGCGTGATGCCGCCGTTGTTGTACGGTGCGCTCGACACGTTGCCCATCGGATCGATCAACGCCACCGTGCCCGCCGTGCCAGGCACACCTACCTGCAGCTTGTACGAGGTGTTGTAGCTCGAACTAAAGGTGCCGTCGGCCGCGGGCCACACTGCATTGTTATGCGTCCACAACGCGGTGATGATCTTGCCGCTGCCAAGCTGCTGGAATTGATAGGCGTACACGCCGGCCGGCAGGTTCTTGACCGGACCGAGCGTCACCGTGCCGTCGAGCACGCGGGTCATCGTGGCGACTTGCATCGCGGCCGGCTTCGGGCTGATGTTCGTCGTGCCGAATGCCGCTTGCGGATTGTCGAGGTCGAAGAACGTGCCGTAGCCAGGTTCGCCCGGGAAGTCCGGGCCGAAGAAGACATAGGTTTGATCCGCGCCTTCGCCGAGCATGATGATATGCGTACGCGCCACCACCGCGCCCTGTGCGTACAGAATGTTCGGCGACGGATAGTTCGGGCCATAGCTCGAACCGATGTCATAGCTGATACCCGTTTCCGTCACGAACAGCTTCATGTTCGGCTTGTATTCCTTCGCCATCTCCGCGCGCAGGTTGCGCATCTCGTTGAGCAGCGAATTCGCGGCATCGGCGGGGTCCGGGTCCGTGTGATGACGCTCCGGCGGATGCGAGGGCGACGTGCCCGCATCGTAATAACCGTGCGTCGCGATGCCGTCGATATATTGCGCGTAACCCAAGGGCGCGAGGCGCTTGAGGCGATCCGTCGTCAGCGACGGGAACGGCTCGGCCGGGCCCATCACGACCGCGTGCGGATCTTTCGCATGCAGGCCCTGATACGCGGCCTTGTAGAGCGCGACGAAGTTGGCATCCGTGTCTTTCCACAGGATGTACGGCTCCCACGTCACCTGATAGTAGTTCGACGACATCGTCGGATAGTACTTCTGGCGAATCGCCTCCGTTTCCTGACCGACGCGCGACAGGTAGTTCGAGAAGTAGCCGAGATCGGCCGGCGCATAGCCGTAGTCCGGGCTCAGGCCGTGGCCGCTTGCCCAGCCGGGAATGCCGTCGAGCCGCACGAGACGCATGACCTTGCCCGACGTGTAGAACGGATCGAGGTTGTTCGCGCTCGGGTTGAAGGTGTTGCGGCCGTTCGGTTCCATCACCGACATCTGACGATCGTCGATAGTCGAGGAAATGCCGAGCGCCGACAGCATGACGCCGTTGTCGTTGAAGCCTTGCATGCCGAAGCGATGTTGTTCCTGCTTCGTGTAGGTCACGGCCGGAATCGTGCCGCTCAGATCCGGCGTCACGCCGAAGCTCGCGAAGCCATTCGGACGCGTGCCCGAGGTCTGCACCTGACCGCCGCCATTGGCGAGCGTCGCGGACACGGCAAAGTAGCCGGCGAGCGTGGACGAGCAGGTGAGGGTGGTGGTCGTTGCAACCGAAGGCACCGCGAAACTGCCGCTCGCGACCGTCTTGCCGAGCGCATCGGCGATAGTCCACTTGAGCGTATCGGCGCTGCCGGCGCGCGTGGTGACGGCGACCTTGAACTTGGCGTTGATCGCGAACATGCGCGAACCGTCGCCTCCGGGGGTATCGACGGTGATCTTGCCGTTGCCGGCCGATGCCGACGACACCGCCGGCGAAGCACACGTCAGACGCAGATTCGAGGCAGCCTTGGCAACCGCTTGTTCGGTGGCATCGGCTTCGGAGCCGGAGGCGGCGGAGGCGTTTGCCACGCCGGCGGGGCCGGCGCTAGCCGCGCTCGTGGAGGCGGGAGAACCGCCGTCGCTGCCGCCGCAACCGGCAAGAGCGAGAACGAGCGTCGAAAGCAGGAAAGGACTTTTGGTCATCGATTCAAAACGCATAAGCGCAGATAAAACCAGGCGTTCATTTCGATTACGCCCAGCGATGCAAAAAGCATCTGGTTTTCGACAGGCGGGCTGGGTTCTGATCCGCCATCCGACCGGCGTCGACATGCACGCATCCCGCTTTTGCTACACGAACGGTTGAACGCGCAAACGTTTGCTATATCGCTCGATATCGCGAGATAGAAGGGTGACGAAAAGCGGGTGGTCTGCTGGAACTAATGATGAGAAGAAATCGATGCAAGGTAACTATTGATCGTTTCTAAGACATTTCCGACTCGTCTGAAGCAAATACTACTCGATGGATTGAATGACGTTGAGTAATACTGAGTAACAAAATGTTACGTATGAGGATAGATTTTTGCTTGAATTCGCATGGCAAACCCACGCCAGCCTTGCCGATAGCGCCACGACGGTTTAACTTGAGCGACGCTAAAAAACTTTTCGTGGAGGTGGATGTGGCTTATCTGCTACTTGTGATCGAGCCGGTGGAGCAACGCGGCCAACGCACGCCGGAAGAAGGGCGCGAGGCGTATCGGCAGATGGGAGAGTTCGCCGACGGCCTGAAAGCGCGCGGCGTTTTGCGCGCATGCGAGTCGCTGACTTCGCTCAAGGATGCGTCGCGGGTTTCGCGGGCATCGGCGGATGACGCGAGAATCATCGACGGACCGTTCGCCGAGGCAAAAGAAATGATCGGCGGATTTTTCCTGCTCGATTGCGAAACGCACGCCGAAGCAGTTGAAATTGCCGCAACGTGCCCGGCGGCCGCGTGGTGCACGATCGAGGTCCGCAAAGTCGGGCCGTGCTATCTCTGAGGCGAGTTTCGCTGCTCCCGGGTGATTTCCTGTCGATCGGCGGGCGCGTCGAACGTCGTCCCAATGAAGCCGGCAATTTCGCTCGTCTTTCCATTCGCGTCGGAGCCTTACGCCATGCATCAACAGATTTTCGTCAACTTGCCCGTGCGCGATCTGAAGCGCTCGATGACCTTCTTCAAGGAACTCGGCCTCTCGTTCAACCCGGCTTTTACCAATGACGACGCCGCGTGCCTCGTTATCGGCGAAAACATCTTCGCGATGCTGCTCGTCGAGAAGTTCTTCCAGACCTTCACCGCAAAGGCGATCGTCGATGCGCACGAGGCCACCGAAACGCTCGTGTGTCTTTCGTGCGAGAGCAGGGCGGAAGTGGACGAGCTCGTCGCGAAGGCGTTGAAAGCGGGCGGGCGGGCGCCGCGCGAACCGCAGGATCACGGCTTCATGTATGGCCACGGCTTCGAGGATCTGGACGGTCACATCTGGGAACTCGTGCATATGAATCCGGAAGCGGCGTGAGCGAGCGTTCGGACGCCGGGCGGGCGGCGCAGTCGATCGCGACGCGCAAGACTATCGACGCGGTCTGGCGAATGGAATCGGCGAAAGTGATTGCGAGCGTGGCCCGCGTGGTGCGCGACGTCGCGCTTGCCGAGGAACTCGCGCAGGACGCGTTCGTCGCGGCGCTCGAGCATTGGACCGATGCGGGCGTGCCGGACAAGCCGGGAGCGTGGCTCATGACGACAGCGAAGAACAAGGCGCTCGACCGGCTGCGGCAGCACACGCTGCACGCGCGCAAGCACGAGGAACTGGGCCGCGATCTCGACGCCCAGGAGATGCACATCACGCCCGATTTCGTCGATGCCCTCGACGCGGCCCGCGAAGACGACATCGGCGACGACCTTCTTCGGCTGATCTTCACGGCGTGTCATCCCGTTCTTTCCGTCGATGCCCGCGCCGCGCTGACCTTGCGCCTGCTCGGCGGCTTGACGACGGATGAAATCGCGCGCGCGTTCCTGGTGCCGGAGCCGACCATCGCGCAGCGGATCGTGCGCGCGAAGCGCACGCTGACGGCGGCGCGCGTGCCGTTCGAGGTGCCGCAGGCGGACGCGCGGGCGGCGCGGCTTGCGTCGGTGCTCGAAGTCATCTATTTAATTTTCAATGAAGGTTATTCAGCGACCGCCGGCGACGACTGGATGCGCCCCGCGCTCTGTGAAGACGCACTGCGTCTCGGACGCATTCTCGCCGAGCTGATGCCCACGGAGAGCGAAGTTCACGGCCTCGTCGCGTTGATGGAGATTCAGGCGTCGCGCACGAAGGCGCGTGTCGATGCCCAAGGACGGCCGATTTTGCTGCCCGATCAGGACCGCAGCCGCTGGGACCCGCTTTTGATTCGTCGGGGGCTGACGGCCTTGCAGCGCTCGGAGACCTTGGGCGGCGCGCGCGGCGTGTATGCGCTACAGGCGGCGCTTGCCGCGTGTCACGCGCGCGCACCGAGCGCCGACGCGACTGACTGGCTGATGATCGTCGCGTTATACGACGCGCTCATGCAAACGGCGTCCACGCCGGTGGTCGAGCTGAATCGCGCGGTCGCGGTGAGCATGGCTTATGGGCCGCAGGCTGCGCTCGATATCGTTGATGATTTGCGTAACGAGCCAGCGCTCAGGACTTATCCCTGGTTGCCGAGTGTGCGTGCGGATTTGCTGGCAAAGTTGGGACGCAAAGACGAAGCGCGCGAGGAGTTCGCGCGTGCGGCTGCGTTGACCAGGAATGCTCGGGAGCAGGCGTTTCTTTTGGGGCGGGCGGAGGAAATGGGGTGATGTTGGGGTCGTGGTTGCTGTGTCTAATCTTTGAGTTTACATAAGATAAAGAGTTTTGCTAACTGAAGCTGGCGTTACACCTGTAGGGGCCAAGCCCGACAAGCGTTAGCGGGTACCGCCAGCCACCGAAAACCCCTGGAAAATTTTTCCAAGGCATCCATCCAGAAGTCGCGATGGCGATCATCACGCGCGCGCTCTACATGGGTTGACGCAACGACTTCAAATGCTCTTACGCCCAGGATCTCGGCGACCCGGAAGCAGGTATCTTCGTCAAAAGTCGATTTTCCGTTTCGATAAGCGCTGACAGTTGAACGAGTTACGCCGAGTGCTTTGGCTGCTGCGTAATCAGACGGTAGTTTTAACTCGCTTTTCACATCGTCGAGCCATTCAATCGTAGTTTTCATCAGTAGACCCCTAAGAAATTCAACCCAGCGTCAAGACTATCCGAACGCTCGACCGCCGGCAACGTTCGCAATGGTCGAACGTTCGATAGGGCTTGACATGTTCGACTGGGTCGAACTATTCTTCGCATGTCGCCCGGCACCGGACCTCAACCCCGCCGGTTCCTGGGATCATTACCCAGCGCGCCGGGCGACTTCGCGACGAAGGTACATAGGGGTTAGCAGGGGGATCAAATGACGTGCTCAGCAGTTCTACACGACCATGCATTAGAAGGGTCCGGCCTTGCCCATGAAATTTTTGTCGACATTCGCGCACCGCTTTCAGATTTCCGACGATCGAAATCCGAGCGCGCCACTTCACAAAAAATGTCGCGCTTAGCATCAGCGACAGCTGTGAGAGATCGCTCGTCGGCAAACCGTTTTGAAAACCGCATGGCTTGGTTCCATTTCTGTGGTGCGACACCACACTTGGAAGGTCATAAGCACGGACGCTCTGTGAGTTCAATATCCGCTCAGATGCTTGATGGCCTCCAGCCGAATTCGCAGAACGGCAAGGTACATTTCGTCGTGAGACTCATGACAGATCCTGACACGCCACGACCTGTTACGAATTTCGGAGGTGTGGGTCGAATAGTAAAAGCGCGCTTCCGCTAAAAGCATCGCAGCAGTGTCCCAGGCACAGCTCGGAATTTTCCGAAGCGGCTCGATCGCCGTCTCAAGTTCTTTCAATGCGGCGCAGTTTGGCCCCGGGTCTGGATATTTTTCAAGGACATGTTGGGCGTTCTTCGAAGCCTGTTTTATTAGTGTGTAGGTAGGCATCTTCGTCTCCGATAAACATTTTTTATCGATTCGCGGTAGCTTTGAGAAGCCGATACTACTCTGAGATTGAACAAGGAATATCGGTAATACAGCTAACTGTATGTGAGAGTCGAGTTTATGTCGCCAATCTGCGCGAGGTCGGGGCGGTCCACGTCCGAACATACGGGCGTCAACACTTCGATAGTATCGCTATCAACGCGGAGGTTTTGACGATGCACAGATCAAAGAATGCTCAAGTACTTGATGGCTTCAAGGCGCATCCGGATGACATCTCGATACATGTCGTCACGGGATCGTCTACTCGCCCAGCTACGGTAAGTCTGATGACGGACTTCGGCGCAGTAACCAGAGTAGAAATACTCCGCTTCGCAGAGTAGCGACTCGGCGGCATCCCATGCGCCGTTCGACATCTGTCGCAACGGTTCTACAGCGTTTATAAGTTCGTTCAATGCATCTGGGTTCGGCCCGCCATAAGGATATTTATCGAGAACATATTTAGCGTTCTTCGACGCTTGTTTGATTAGAGAATAGATTGGCATTTCAACGGAACCGGCTAGAGCCAGAGCGATGGCAGGCATTAGCCGCAAAGCAGCTTTGCCAACCCAATTCGGTTTTGGCGATGAAGGCCAAGCTCACATGGAGAGCGGTAGATGCGTAAAAGTCGAGATTGTGCAGTTGATTACCAAAATTCGTCAACCTGCTCGCATGCCTATGCGTGCGAAGAGGGGCAACTCGGAGAATTTATTGAGAAATCAACGTCTTCGAGTGAAGATAGCATCGTAATTGCCCCACCTCTCGCCATAGGGCCCGATCTCATCGACGAACCCCCTCTCGATGAACCAATCAAGCGCGTTCATCCACCTGACCATGCCGTCAACGCCGATTGTTCGATAGATGCTTCTCGACTCATTTCGAAGAGCAATCTGCATTTTTGGCTGGATGCTCCACTGATGGACTGTGTAAAGGTCGAGGCCAGCGACGACCGAGGGATCAAATGCTGCCACAAGCGAGTCGGCTATCAAGCGACTTTCCATGGTGCTTTTCCTCCTTTTGATCAACGTCAAAACATCGCCTGTCCTAAGTCACAGGCCATACGAAGCCAATTACTAAGCCATCAAAATACAAGGGCTCGGCTCGCTGCCGTTTGCCGCAGTCAACCGGTTCCGAAAGAAGTAAGCGCCTTTGGAATGAAGAGCTCTGTAAGCGGAATAAAAATCTTTTTGAGCGCTTTTGAGCTTCAGGCGTATGCGGTAGTCGGACGCTACCGAAACTTCTTTGACACCCATAGTCACACGATCCGCGCAATTAGGGAATCGGACGTGTACTAGCGGCTGTCGGCGCTTGGCTTTGCGTTCCCTCCAACCGCTTACCCTATGAAACGGAGCGACATTATGACGCAGGACGATAACCACTCAACCGATCGGCAGGTGAGAACTATATCCATTATCGAAACATCATTGCAAGATTCCGAGCCATTCAATCCTGCCTTCCAGACACATACTCCGGTACAGCGTCCCGGCGCGATTGTGGATTCCGATTTGCATGGGGTAGCCGCGGGTGAACTTGGTGACCGTTTTGAGGTTGAGGCCGTCGACAATCTTAGAATCGAACGAGGCCAGTTCAACGTTCGATATAAGACAGCTTTCTATGCGTCGCTCCTGTTGATTCGCGAGCGGAGAGTATGGAGCATCTTCCTGCGTCCTCCGCGAAGGGCGCGGATGTATGCGCGAAAGTATGCTCGGAAACGCCCGCCGGGGCGAAAGCTAGATGAGTCGAGAGGTGAGGCGTGAATCCGATCGTCAATGAACTGCGCGACGAGTTGCGCGCCGCGGACATCATCATCCGCAATGCGCTCGGTGTTGTGACTTTCGACCAGAAGCGTATGTGGGGAGCGGCGAACTATCACGCCGCTGTGATCGAGGAAGGAGGCGGGGTTGTGCGCGCCCAAGCGCGCGGGGCAGTGATTAAGGACGCTGACGCTTCAACGCTATGCCGGGAACTTCATCGGGCGCACGTCATGATCGCGAACGTTTCGCGATTGTTGTCATGGCATCAGACTTCGTTTTGGAACATCACAAATCATCAGGATGGCGTCGCCGAAACCTCGACTGAGGATCCGGTGCGCTTCCGTGCGCGCAGTGATGTGTTGCGTCGCGCGTTCGACATGGAAAGGCGTCCGCGAGTCGTGAACGATTACGCCGCAATGCCCTCTTTGCCGGATACGGTCGTGAACGGCGCTAACACGTCCCGCCTCGGTAGTCGTGCCGCTGGCATCTGCGATCACAGCCGCGCGGAATTGAGGGAGGTCGGACCGGCACCTGACGACGTGAGTGAATGGATCGACATGATTTCGCGCGGGTTCGACTGTGCGGAGCGCGCAGGCGCGACTCCCGAGCAGATCACGGCTGCTCTCGCGGCGAAGTGGGAAGCAAACGCCGCCCGTACACGGCTGGACTGGTGTTCGGCTTATTTGGATCGCGCGATCAAGCACATCCCGAAGCAAGGGCGCGACGCATAACCCCCAATCCTAGTTTTGACGCCATTCTGACATCGCTGGCGCCTTAAGGCGTTGGTATCTTTGGAAATTCAAGCAATGAACATCAATAGCAGTACTAACTGGCAGAACGAAGAGAGGATCGCAATTCAGCGCGTGATCCGCGCGAGCAATGCGCAAAGCATGGCCCGCCATCGCGCGCGCGATGAAGTGCAGCGGCTGGCAGCACTGGAGGGACCACGCGCGCAGCAGATACGCGCTGTCACGAGTTTCCGTGTGAGGGGATCCAGATGAATAGCGGATCAACGGGTATTGGTGCTACTGCGCCGCGCGTTACGGAACTGACGGTGCCGGAGGTGATGCCTCTCATTCACGTGCGCGCCATGGTTGGCGACGTTCGAGTCGGCGATGCGCCGCGCGTGGTGCACCTGTTTTTCTCGATGGCAGGGCGGCTGCTTGGCTATTTCGATCCGTATCTCGGGCCGGTAACAAACGTGCAACAGGCAGCGGTTTTGTATGCGCACCGCGACGAGGTGTGCGACGACATGAGGCCTTTCGACGTCATGTGCGATGTGTGAGGTCGGGTCAGTCGCCCCGCAGTTACAAGCGCGTCGAAAGCGTCGCGATGTGCGCAACGCCGGTACGAATTTTCTTGCGCAGGGTCGTGATTGTGTCGGGCGAAAGACGTTGAGCATAGGCACCGTAGAAGTCAGACAGCGCGGTTTCGAGGTTCTGTTTCACATCTTGGCCGACTGGATACGTGTAATCGATGTGCTCAACGATCGCGACAAACGATTCGATCACATCGGGAGCTGGCCGAGCGTCGAGGTTCTCGTCAAGCAACTGATGCGGTTTGACTGCATTGAGTTCGATGAATTCAGAGGTTTTCATGTCTATCTACACCACGTTGGTTGATGCGAAGGTCATCACGGTTACGTGTGTGCGCGCGCAACTGCAAGAAACCGAAACGGGGCCGGTCAGGGAGGTGGATTTATACCACGGTCAGGAGGGAGTACTTTTGGCGTGTGCTGACGTTGAACGCCCCAAAATCGAGACGGATATCGAATCGGGCGTGCTGCGGCTCTGTCGCGAGCATCCGTCGATCGACACCTACAAGCGCGCGAGCGATAGCCAGGGTACGTCTTCGGCGAAGCGTGCATCGTCCATCGCGGGGTCCGTATGACAGATGCTGACGTTCAAGCCGCTGCGCCTCGCCAGATCGAGCGCGACATTACCGAAACCGGCCCGTTCTACGAACGTCGCACGCGCGGCGGCTACTTCACGGTACGCCGGTCAGAATTCCACTGGTACGAGGAAAGTGGGGCCGCCCCTGCTTGCTGCATGTCGCGCGATGACGCGTTGCGCGCTGCGCGGGAGGCACTTCGAATGAACAACGCGGAGGCCGCGTGAGCGTTACAGCGCCACTGATCAGCTATTTCGGTAGCAAGTTTCGCGTCGCGCCATGGGTGCTCTCGCACTTGCCGCCGCATGAAACTTACGTCGAGCCGTTCGGTGGCTCGGCCGCCGTTCTTCTGCAGAAGCCGCGAAGCCGGGTCGAGATTTACAACGATCTCGACGGCGAGATTGTGAATCTGTTCCGCGTGGTTCGCGACGATGCCATGCGCGCACGTCTGATCGCGGCCTTGGAGGCGACTCCTTACGCGCGCGCCGAATTCGACGATGCATGGCTTGCGACGAATGAACCGGTTGAGCGTGCGCGGCGGTTGTGCGTGCGGGCGCAGATGGGTTTCGGTAGCAGTGGATCGACTCGACCGCTGCACGCTCCGACTGGCTTTGCTGGGGACGTCTGGTCGGATGGGGCAGGGCAATGGCTGCGGTACCCCGCGCGCCTCGCGGCCATTGGCACTCGTTTGCGCGGCACCCTGGTCGAGCATATGCCCGCTGTCGAACTGATCGCGAAATATGACGCACCGAGTGTTCTGTTTTACGTCGATCCGCCGTACCTACCCGAAGTGCGCGGCAGCGTATCACGCGGGCTTGGCCGCGACTATCGCTGCGAAATGTCGGCGCTCGAACATGCCGATCTGCTGGCGTTGCTCGCAAATCTGCGGGGTATGGCCGTCGTCAGCGGCTATGCGTCGGGAATGTACGACCGCGCCTTGGGTAGGTGGGCGCGCTTCACCCGTAGCGCACGTGCAAGCGGGCAGGTCGGCACCGTAGCGCGCGAAGAAGTGGTTTGGGTTTCACCTGCGGCTTGCGCGGCAACCGGCATCGAGCCGAGCACGTCAGTGTGTGTCGGTGACGATGCAGCCGACATGCCCCTGTTCGCGGTTGGCACGTCGCGGGGCTGACATGGATCAGCGCCGCGATGATGAGGTGTGTTCGACGCGCGAACTGCTGATCGAGGACCTAGCGGTTCTCGGCATTGGTGCAGGCGTGCTTGCTACGGTTCCGAAGCTATCGAGCCCGCCGCGTACGGTGGAATCCGATCAAGCCGAAGCCGCAGCAATGCGAGAACTGCGTCCATTGCTGCGCGACCTGTCAAAGCGCGGCCGTTATGTTGCAAATTAGAAACTCAAATCTATGAATCTAAAACCGGAAAAGAAGCCGATGCCACTGTGGGCGATCTGGCTGATCGTAATAGTCGGCGTGCTCGCATGGTGCGGCATGCATCCGGAAGATGAAGATGGCGTGCAGCCGTCATGGTCAGTTCAAGCGCCGCAGCGGACATAGCGGCGCTCAAGTCAAGGCAACGATGGCGAGGCGCATTTCATCGGCCGTGCCGCGCTATGTTAGAAGAAGTCGATTGTTGATTTGGGCGGTTTGTCGACATTCGCGACTAACCCATACGAGAAGCATTTCTTGGAGAAAGGCGATGACCCTGATATTCAAAACCCTGAAGTACCAATCGCTCGTTCTTGTCGAAGCAGCGGGGACAAAGATCGTCCGAGGGCTTGGGCCGCTGGGCCATCGTCTGATCCGCACCATCATCCGCGCGGTAGTGCCACACAGAGGAGCCGGGTATCGGCTCGTACATATCGTAATTCTTCTTCTCCTCTTCTTATTTTGCAAGGCGACCAATTTCTTCTACAACGTCGTCGGCTTTAGCGCGAAACATCGTTATCGTCTCCTGCTGAACGAACAGGTTCGATTGCGCGGAAAAGATTAGCTCATTGAGCGCAATCACTCGGTCGGATAAATCCTTTCGAAGCTTGAAATTCCATATTTCTTTAACCAGGCTATGAATGGATGAAAAGACAGGAGAGATCGATTTAATATTCATTAATTCTTCCGCAATCGCATGAGCTATAGACGTATACCGACGGATGAGCAATGGGCGTCGCAGCGACTTCAAGGCTTTCCGGCTCGCTGGCGCGACCAGATCGACCAACAATGGCGCGAGCGTCACGCCGCGCGCAATATCGACGCACGCCGCACCGCGAATCTGTTCCTGTTCGATATCACGTCCCGGCTGAACGCATTAAAGCTCCCGCTAAACGCTGACGACGCAACGATCCGCGAAGCGGCTGCGCGGAAGGCGGCGGAATGTCTTGGACTTGCCCCCGCTTACACCGGTAAGAAGGCACGGCGTGCGGCGCTCGAACGCGTCGTGCGGCAGTTCAATTGCGAACCGCCGATGCCGATGCGCATCACCCGCAATGGCGCCATCGCTGGCGTGATGGATCAGCCCGCCATTTTGCGTATGACTTGCGCAAAGTGGTGGCGAAAGGCGATTCGCGTCATGCATCGTAAATTCTTCGAAGCCGCGGCGATGCAACTTGGGTTTATCAACGCAAAGATGGGTTCGTACGTGAGCGATGAATCCCTCAAAAGGCGCGTGCAGCAGCGCAAGCGGACCCAAAGATTGCTTGAACGGACACTGGCAACGAATGAAGAAGGCGCGTGTTTTTCGTTGGCTGATTTAAAAGAACGCTCCGTCTCGAACCCTGCGATCAAGCGCGGCGAACTGATGACTCGCATCAACGGGTGCGAGGCAATCGCACGCGAGCTCGGGCACATCGGCTTGTTCCTTACGGTGACGTGTCCATCACGCATGCACAAGTTCACCAAGGGCAAACGATCCGTTCGATCGAACGGGCGGTGGTACGTGAGGAACGTTCGCGAGAACCCGCGCTATGACGGCACGCTACCGAACGAAGCGCAGTCCTATCTTTCAAGCATGTTCGCGCGTCTGCGCGCGTTCCTCGGCAATCACGGCGTGAAGTGGTACGGCTTTCGTATCGCCGAGCCTAATCATGACGGCACCCCGCATTGGCATTTTCTTGTCTTCTTCGATCCCGCCTTGTTCCGTCGCCGCAAAGGCGTGCGCGCACCCGGTCAGCGCGGGCGCGTAAAAGACGTGTTCGTACGAGACGAGCGTGCGGCGCTGTTGCCGCGCTTGTGCGCATGGATACGACGTTACGCGCTGGAGGATTCGCCTGATGAGCGAGGCGCGAAACATCACCGCGTCGATTTCAGGCCGATCGATTGGAAGCGAGGAACAGCGGCGGGCTACATCGCGAAATACGTCGCGAAGAATATCGACGGTTACGGCGTGCAAGACGACATGTTTGGCAACGCTGGTCTTGAGACGGCGATGCGGGTTGATGCGTGGGCATCGACGTGGGGCATCCGTCAGTTCCAGCCGATCGGTGGTCCGCCTGTAACCGTATGGCGCGAGGCGCGCCGACTCGACAAGGTGCCTGATGGCGCGCCTTGCGTGCTCGATGAAATGTACGCGGCCGTGAATAAATTCCAGTACAGCGATGGTGAGGTCGAGTCCGCATCCTGGGCGAAGTACGTGAAGTCCAACGGCGGCATGTTCTGTCCTCGCAACGATCGCCCGGTGCAGATCTATCGTGAATACGATGAGCGCCTCGGCCAATACGGGGAGCCAGTGGGCGATTGCGTTAAGGGCCTGGAGGCTCGCGGCATTCGGTATGAGCAAGACGGGATCGTTTTGCGTGAGAAGTTCGTGAGCATGGTGGTGCGCACAAACCGACATACATGGACGATCGTGCCGCGTGTGCCGAGCGATGCCGAGATCGACCTCACTCGTAATTCGAGCCGCATGAGTTGGGAGTTGGGATTGGGGTTGGCGCGCGAAGCGTGCCCTTGGACTCGTGTCAATAACTGTACGCAGAGCCAAACGTCTGATTCGAGCGACTTTGACGACTGGATCGCTGACTACGATCGCGCCGATAACGGCGAGCCTGCGGGAAGGGGTGCGGCGACGACGAATTCGTGGCGCACGGCCGATGTCCCGGATCGGCATGCGCGTTCTGATCTGCACGCACGGCCGGTTGCACGTGCGGTCGAGGAAATTCACGTGAGTTCCGATGACATAGGGGATTTGCTTGCGGACTACGCGCTTGCGGAAGCGAGAGGCCGTCCCTCGATTTGCACGCGCGAGAAGCGATGGGAGGCGTCATGAGCGAATGCGTCGATCAGCCGCGCACGATGGTCATGGAGTGCCCATCGTGTAGCGAAGAATTGGAAGTGCGGCACAGCGAGCAACTCGGTGTCCTATTGCGTCGCCTGTACTTCTGTTGTGAGGCGTGCGGATACCGTGCTCCGGCCAGTTTCGAAATCCTGTTCTCGCTGTCGCCCGCGCAGGCTCCGAATCCACATGTCGTGCTGGAGATTCACGCCGGGGTTGCTCCTGGGCTGCGTGGGCCAGTCAATTCGCGCACAACCAAACGCGTACGGGGGGTGCTGTGAGATTTTCGATTGCGTGCCCGCACTGTGGTTCGCGCTCGATTGCACGCGCTATGGAGAAGCTTTCTGACACAGCGTGGTTGATCGATTTTCAGTGCGACAACGTGCGGTGTGGTCACGCGTGCCGCACACGTATTGATTTGATTCCGCCCGTCGTCCCAATTCCCAAGCTCGGGCGACGGCAGTCGCTGCCCCTATTCGCCGATGTCGAGCTGGGCGAAGAGACGGTTTTGTCAGGAGGCGCGTAACGCGCCAACATGTAAAAGGAGAATAGCCGTGAGTATCCAGTCTACAGAGCAGGGCGTGCTTGAGCTCGTCGCTGGCAACGTCAAACAGGTAGTGGCACCGTATCGACAAGGCTCCGTTGACATCTACATGGTGTCGCTCGATGCGATCCGACTGCGGCCAGGCTTCAACGATGCCCGCTCGTCGGATCCAGAGTACGCGCAGCACGTCCGCGAACTGGCGGACTCAATCAAGGCGAACGGCTTCTATCGACACAAGCCGTTGACCGTCCTGGCCGCAGCGGATGGATTTCTGTATTTGTCGGACGGTCATTCTCGATTCGCGGCGTTGCAGTTGGCCAACGAAGAGGGCGCGAACATCGAGGCTGTGCCGGTTGTGAACGAAGCCAGGGGCACGACGGACGAAGATCGGATTGTCGGCCTGATCACGAATAACAGCGGCAAGCGATTGACGCCGTACGGGGAGGGATTGGTCTGCAAGACGCTGATCGGTCGCGGCCTTTCTGAGAAGGAAATCTCGCGCCGTACAGGTTTCCCTCTGGCGAAAGTATTGAACGTGCTATCGCTCGTTGGAGCGCCTAAACCGATACGCGACATGGTGACGAGCGGCAAGGTGTCGGCGACGACGGCCATCAAGACAATGCGCCAGCATGGCACTGGAGCTGTGGCCGCGCTTGAGAAGGGCGTGAAGAGGGCGAGCGAGGCTGGAAAGTCAAAGGTGATGCCTCGTATGGTCGAGCGGTCAAATCCCATCGAGTCGGCGGTGGAATCGATAGCCGATGCCGCCCGATTGGACTGGCTTGGCACGCAATGCGGGGATGTGAGTATCCGATTCGCCGGAAGAGGCACTCAACTCCCGAAACACATTGAGATTATCCGTGTGCACGATGATGTTTGTATCGGGAAGGGAGCGGACCTTCGCGCCGCGCTAGATGCCGCGCGTGACGCGTCGAGGGATGCATCGTAAGAGACTTCGCGCTCGTTCGACGCGATCGTGTAGAACGAGCGCGTAAAACGAGAAAACTTTCGAGTCGGTCAAGGCATATGCGAAGGCGCGGGCGTCTCTACGTGCTCGCCTCGTAATACGAGTCAGCGTGAGTCTATAGCGGGTGCGAAAGCGTTAAGGTGCGTGGGCCCGTGCTGCCCTATTCAATAAGCGGAATCAGCCGCGCGAATTGAAGTGTGCTGTGTCGTTTCTACGCTCGTTGTGTCGTGCCAGATAATCATCGATCTCCTTAACAAAGGCGGTAAGGAGCTCGGAAGCAGTCTTGCCATAAAAGCTAATCACGGTGTCGCCTTGAAGGTCGGCGCGACCGAAATAAATGTCGTCGCGCGGATCGTGCACCGACGACAGACCGAGCGTAGTTAAATGGCGACTCTTCCGGTCATCAGGCGTGCGCGGCATGGTCGAGTGCTTCGCGTGCTGCACGCCCCAAAACCTCTTCCGACCATTGGTTGATGCTCTCGCCAGCGGCCGACGCCGCAATGCTGACCGCCGCATGCACATTCGGATTGATGCGCAGCATTAACCGGCCCGATGCCGGTTTCTCCGGCGAGACATTGCGCTCTCTGCAATCCGCCAGATAATCATCAATCGCCTCAATAAAGGCCGTGCGCAATTCGATCACGGACTCGCCGTGAAAACTGATGATCGAATTCACGCCGAGCACGCGCCCGACAAAAATATTATCCCGCTCGTCAAACTCGACGCGAGCGATATATCCGCTGTAATGCATGGTGTTCATGGCTTGACTCCTGCTCGTTCAAAGAACTCCCGCGCTTCCTCAATCTGATACCGACGTGCTTCCTTGCCGGGGTGCGGTCGGTGGCATCGCCATTCCTGCCCGTTTAACAGAATCTTCACGCGCGAACCTTCGCGCTCGATCACGTCGCCGTCCAACGATTTTACAAGCGCCTCGATATCCGAAAACACGATCCCGCTGAGGGTTGGTTTGGTGAAGATCGCGGCGAGGGTACGGGCATGTTTGGCTTTCATGTGTTCATGATAGCAGGAAGTGAAAGCGCATGCAATCAAAAAGTGCTATCAAAAGCTGTGTGCATCGATCGTCGGCGTGGGTTGATTGCAGCCCTGTAGAGGGCTCGGCGTCACGATGCTCGCGAGGATGTCGCAGGCCGCGCGAAGCCCGTTGCAGGTCAGACGCGCGTCGTGAGGCACCTTTTTACGGTGCCGCCTTTAGGCGCGTCGTGCGCGCTGCGACCTCGAAAATCGCAGTCCCCTCCGCGCCTGCCCTCCAAAACAAAATGGCGTTTCCAGACGCAAAAGGTTGGACAGGCGCAAGCCGGCGCGACGCGGGTTTCGGCGACTATTGGAGGATATTTCCAGACGCACTTTGACGCGCGGTGTGCGGGTCCAGACGCAGGCTCGGAAAACCAAGCTCGACCGGTGTCAGTGCGACAAGTGGCGGGTGACTCGTCGCTCGTCATTTCGCTGAAATCGGCGGCGAGGCTATCGTCGCACGCAATTTTTGATGTCAAGAGTACCCAACCTTGCGCCGCCTTCTTGTGGCGCTTGCTCGGTGCCGCTAACACTTGTCCTTAGTAAGGCACGTTTCAACCTTAAGGACAAATTAAAGCGCCATGGAGAAAGAGTTCTTCCCTTGTCAAGAAAATTTCAGCGAGATGTCGCTAGACTCGGAATCGGATCGCATATGCAGGCGCGCACTCCTGAATCGTGCTTTTTGCCCCTTCGCGTCCGTCAGCATTCGCAAGGGCAAATACAGGGGGGGCGCCTGCACCATAAAGGTGTGTTTTGAATGCGCGCGGAACATCAGCGCACTTCAGTGCATCGGTCTGCGCTCGAAATCAACGAAGGGATTTCTATGAAACCAGGAACGTGGAAGTGCGTCAAAAAAGTAGCGAAGTTTCAAGTTCGAACGCCAGGCCGCGGGAGTCCGTTTGTTTTTGCAAATGGAAAACACCAGGCCGCCATTGATATTGTGTTCGAATCGTACGACGCTGAAGGTCGATATCTTGACATAAGTCCTGACGAGCTTTTTCGCTGGATAGAACTTATCGATGCTGAAACTGGGGAAAGATTGGGACAACATCGCAGCACTGGATGGGTTTGCTCCTGTTCCTGCTCTGAGTATCCTTTGCTTCAAAAAGTAGATAACGAAATTTCAGCTGTCGACGTTCATGATTTGAGTTCAAATGCGAACTTGAGATTATATTTGACAACGTTGATCGAGGGATGCGTCCAGGTTGCGGCGCAAGTTAGTCTTGCTGACGGAAGTCGTCTATCGACTCGTGATGAGTCACTCGCCGACGGTTTTAAATGCGCGTTGGTCACTGCAAAAATCATTGACTACTCTAATCCCTATATTTGGAAAATGTATTCCTTCAATGAATTTAGGCCCATGGCGGATGATGTACCGTGTTATGAAATGCAGACTGCACATAGCTGGACGAAAAAATTCCACTGTAAGACTGCGTTCAATCGAATACGCATTGAGCTATTGCTTTCGCCGAATATTGAGATTTTCGTTAACGAGGTCCCTGATTCAAAACAGCGAGTGGCAGCTACCGACGCATCTGCTGGTATGTCCACGGGCGCAGGAGTAAATGCGTACGCGGCGCATAATTGGGGAGACCGACTTGATGTCGTTAGTTGGTTCATCAGCCCCCGCCAATCCTGTGGTTTTCGGTCGGGCGAGATTCTATTGGCATCTACCATCTTTCTGATCGGGTCACTGTATAAAGTTGAAATTGATCAAAATGACCAACGAAGCGTTGTTGACCCCTACCCCCTCGAAAAGAATGGTTTCGACGTCTACGTGTGCAGATTAACAATTCCAATATCGCGTCTTACACAATTTGGATGGGAAAACTACTTAGGTATTCGGAAGGTATATTTATATGACAAGTACGGTAACGACGGTACGTTGAAACTTGATTTTTCGTATGATCAAATTGTGCCATTCCCGCGTGAGTAGGCGCGAGCAGGTCAAACGCATCCGGCAGCGCAAGCCGTCTTGGGGCCCGCAAGCTCGCACGAAAGACGAATCGATAATTGCGTGACAAGTCGATTTGGCCTGCTGCGCGTAACGTGGCGAGCAGCACTTCGCGCAGTCGATCCTAAACACCGCTTCCTGCCAGTCGCGTCGGCGGCGCCAACAAGTCACGGCAGAGCCGCGGCTCATTCCGGGGGATCGCGCCAACTCAGCCCTGTGCGCAACACAAACACAATGTCGTTCACGTTGCATGACCGGGTACCGGCTTGCGACCAGAGTACTTCTCGCGATGAGCTTTCGGCTGGAGCAGTAACGGTTCGAGTTGGCGCATAATCTGTCGTCAATGATTGGCTTGTCTATCCCTTGGTCTCGTCGTCATGGAGGCAGGATGTCTGTAAAGTTAGCAGAGTCCTTCACTTCTTTTTTAAACCGCCTCTGAAAGTCATCCGCGGAGCCACTTCCGATATCGGAATCAGCTCCAACGAGCCCTTGTTCCCGTTGCTGTCGCGACTGGCCGAATGCACGGACAAATGACGGAAGTTGCCAAGCTTCTTGCTCTCGCGCAACGGCTGACAGATTGCGTCCACATCCTCTGGATCGACCGATGGATCATCCAGGTACAGGATGAAACCGGCATGTGAACCATTGGCGTGGTAGCGACGGCGGAACAGCGTCGCGGACTCGTTCAGTCCCGCCGTGTTCATGCCGATGGCGACCGGTTCGGCGTATTCGAATTGCGTTTTCAAACTGCTCATGTCTTTGCTCCTAGACGTGATTAGGTGATGCAGCGGGTGGCACAGCGTAGTCCTCGAACCGCACAATCTCCTCGTCGGCCCATTCGTTGATCGCCAAGAATTTTTGCTGTAACGGTCGGATTTCGTTGTAGCCAAACACGCGTGCAGCAGTGTCGGCCGCACCGAATCCGCCGGTGTTGCTCGGCACGATACCGATCAGTTGCGGTGGTACGCGGTGGGCGGCGAGACTGTCGTCGCGCGTGATATTTTTGATGTTAAAGAATTCATCCTTGGCGGCCACTTCCGATATCGGAATTAACTCGAGTGAGCCCTTGTTCCCGTTGCCGTCGCGACTGGCCGAATGCACGAACAAATTTCGGAAGTTGCCAAGGTTCTTCGTCTCGCGCAACTGCTGACGAATTGCGTCCACATCCTCTGGATCGACCGATGGATCATTCAGGTACAGGATGAAACCGGCATGTGAACCATTGGCGTAGTAGCGACGGCGGAACAGCGTCGCGGACTCGTTGAGCCACGCCGCTTGAAGTGACGCGATGTACTCAGGCAGCCCGTACACCTCCTGGTTCACATCGGGCTCGGCGAGCTGAAACACTGAACCACGCTCGAAGGTATGGGCGACCTGGTATCCGTCGATCAGCGCAACGTGCTCCAGATCCGTCATCCGGCGCGTGTATTTCGCGACGGTCGGCCGGTAGTTGAGTGCCTTGCCTAACAAATTGGTTTCGCGTTCGAGGTAGGCATCGCCAAAGGTCAGATAATCCAGCGCCAAGCGGCTGAACGATTCGCGCGAAAACCTCTTATGCGGGATGAACGTCGAGGCGAGTACGTTGCGCTTGAAGTACAGGGCGGAGGCGTGATGGGTGCCCGCGCGAAGCGATTTCGCCAGTCCAGTTCGACAAATGGGCGGCTCGAAAAAGCCGTTGATCGTCCACAGTTCGCGATAGTCGAAGATGTCGGGCGCTTCAAGCGCGGTGGCGGCGTCGCCAAACTCGAATGTGGTAATTGAGCTGAGTGTGTCGCGCGCTGCAATTTCGCTGGCGCTGCTGATCGAGGTGACGAGCATTAATAGAACTCCACAGTGCTGCGAGCGCGGGTCGCGCCTTCAAGCGGTTCGTTGTCGAGCGCATGCATGCAGGCCCAGGCCAAATCTGCATGGCCGATCTCCTGGCTGCGTGCGGCGGTGTAGGTGAGTTTGCTGCCGCTTGGGGTCATCGATCGGCGAATCGACATGAATGACTGCACCAGGTCCGTGTAGCTGGCGTCGAATTCGAGTCGTGCGTTTGTGATGACCGACTGCGCCTTCAAAATCAGTCGCGTCTTGAGTTCGGGCGAATATTGCAATGCGTAGGTGCGCGGGAAGAACTGCTGAACCAGACGATATAGCCCGTAACCGACGCCGGTTGCGTCGACCGTGATCTTGGTGACGTTATAGCGCCGGGTGATCTCGCGCACGTATTGCGCCTGTGTCTCGAAGTCCTCGCCGCGCCAGCGGTGACGTTCGAGC
>NZ_JARUXJ010000001.1:1549534-1551132 GCF_031451465.1 Caballeronia sp. LZ003
ATGATGCTCAGAAGTGCCGAAATGCGGGCAGCCTCGGTGGGGAAACTGTCTTCTTTGGAAGCAGGAACCGACCCCAAACCGGACATTTCAATTTAGCCGGATATCGGACATTTCAAATTGGCCTCGACATGCGTGTAGCGGGCATATTCTAATGTCGTGCGTCGAACTGCGCCCTGGGTTTCGTGTACTTATCGATCACGTCGGGCGTGGCGAGCAGCGAGGACGTATCAAGAAACTCCGGGCGGAGATAGCCCAACTCGACCACCGTCGTGTGACTGTCCAGCGGCTCCAATTTGGCATGCATGGCTTCCGTGATGCCTTCGACCGCGAACTTTGTCGATGAATACACGACCGAACCGGCCGCCGCCCGTTAGCCGCCAATCGATGAAATGTTGATGACGTGGCTTAAGGCCGACCCGACCTCTTCCGAACTTGCTGCGACACAATCCGGGAATTGAAAAAGCTATAGGGTAGATCGTCCTTTGACCTGCCTGACGTTTTTTATCTCGGCAAAGAGTTTAGGTGGCCGATTGCCGCCTGATGCTAACGAGCAATTCTCGAGTTAAGCGCAACGTCGGCGACGCGTGCGTTGCCTTGCCTTGACTAAAGCAAACATCGGCGACAACACAGGCGGTGAAAATCCGCGAATCGCCGAGTTTGCGTGCGCCCTGGCAATCTCCCTTTCCTATCGATAAAAATGACGTATATAAGAATACCTAATCATTTTTTATTTCATAATAAGATCACGATCAACTCATTGACATCGTTCATGTATGACGCATATCCTTAGCATTGAATATTTGCTTCGCATAACGAATTTCAAGCGGATTTGCTGGCAAGTGGCAAATGTATTTCTTGCGAGCGCAAGTATTCCCATCGGCGCAGAATCAGCTGCTCAAGATAGCTTCAATTTAGCTTTTTTGCACACATCTCAACAGAAAGCTTGCCGTCTTAACTCATTAATCGAACAAGAGAACAAACGCATATGTCTGCACTTTTTTTTCAGAAAAACCTGCCTCTGTGGGAGCGTGCCCTTCGAACCTGCGTTGGCGTGGCTGTCGCCATCGTCGCGTTCGTCATCCCTATGGAGCCGTGGCTCAAGTGGCTGCTTGTCGTTGCGGGCGTGTCGTTCGTCGTGATGGGTTTCGTCGGTTTTTGTCCAATGTGCGCGATGGTGGGCCGAAGACTTAAGGGATAACGAACTCCGTTCGAATCTTCCCGAAGACGCATCGACAACACTCATTTCGGAGGCATCCATGTATTGCAGTCGATCTATCACCATTCATCTGTTGAGGGGAGTTCTAGCGCTCCTTCTCATCGGCGCGGGCATGTATTTCCTGATTTTTTCCGCCTCGGCAGTGAAGCTGTTTTCCATGGTTTGCTTTGTCACCGCCCTCTTCCTGCTCAAGGGGTGTCCCATGTGCTGGCTCGCAGGTCTTGTGGAGAAGATCGCCGCCCAGAAGGCGAAGCCGTTGGCATCGTCGTAGAAGCGTCGCGGGGGGGGGGGGGGGGGGCGCCCCCCGCCCCGCGCCGCCCCCCCCCCCCCCCCCCGCGGGGGGGGGCCCCCCCCCCCCGCCCACCCCCCCCCCCCCCCCCCC
>NZ_JARUXJ010000001.1:1551142-1654071 GCF_031451465.1 Caballeronia sp. LZ003
GGGCCTTTGTGCGGCCTGGCTGTTGTTGTGTACCAGACCGCCGCCCAGAGGGCGACGCGGTTGGAATCGTCGTAGAAGCGTCGCGTCGCCAGGAGGCGCCTCAACGCGCATCCTGGCGACGCCATCACTCCAACTGGCCGGGAGTTACCGCACTCCCTGCGTCCCATCCCCCGCCTACCGCACGCACTAGTTCGACGCTAGCGACGAGTGCCCGCATGCGGTTTTGCAGGCTGGCTCGTTCGATGGTCAGCATCGTGCGCTCCGACTCCAGCACATCCAGGTAGTTGGTCAAGCCACTCTTCTGACGGGCCTTGGCGACTGCAATTGCTCGTCTGGCAGCATCGAGCGCTTGCTGTCGTCCCGTCACAGCGGTTTCATTCGTCGCGATTTCAGTCAGCGCATCGTCGACTTCTTTCAGCGCCAGCAACAGCTTGCTCTTGTGCGATGCCACGGCCTCTTGGTAGCGCGCATCCGCCGCCGCGAGGTTTGCCTTGTTCCTGCCGCCGTCAAAAATCGGCAAGGAGATGGCCAGGGGGCCGAACGACAACTGTTGACCGCTGAGCAGCGAACCAAGATCCCTGGACGCGAATCCAAAATCTCCCGTCAGTTTGATCGTCGGGTAAAACGCCGTTTCAGCGATGTTTCGATCGGCAATCGCCGCCCGGATGTCCTGCGCACTCGCTGCCAGATCAGGACGTCGCGAAAGGATCGTCGCGGGCGCGCCAGGAGCCATACGCGGCGGCGGTGGCGGAAGCCAGTCGGCGGTGGCCTCGTCGTGATGAATCGCCGGCACGGAAAACTCCGCCACCGGCCGCGCGGTCAGAGTAGCGAGGCTGTGCTCGTTCAACTCGCGCCGCTTGCGCGCTTCTTCCATGTCGGCCGTGGAGTTCGCCAGTTCGGCGCGGGCCCGGGCCAAGTCGAGTTCTCCCTCCAATCCACCGCGATAGCGCGTTGTCAGCAGGCCAACAGTTTCGGCATGTGAGCGCTGAACAGCTTGCAGGAATGCCAGATCCGCTTCCGCCGAGCGCATCTGCCAATAAAACTGAACCACTTCGGAACAGAGAATCAACATGTACGAATCGATGTCGATCTTCGCCAACTCGACCCGGGTATTGGCTGTCTTCACAGCATTGGCCACGCGTCCCCACAGGTCCGGTTCCCAGGAGGCTCTGGTTTCGATCGAATACTGGCTGCCTTTGATCGATTGCTGCCCAAGCGCTAGGCCGAACGGGGTATTAGGCGAAGTGCGAGAGTAGCCAATGCCGGCGTCGGCATCAAGACGCGGTAGTGATGTGGACGAGACGGCATTGACCTGTTCGCGGGCAGCACGCAATCGGGCATAAACGACACCCAGATTGGGATTGTCCCGCAAGCTCGTTTTCACGAGCTGGTTGAGGACTGGGTCGTGATAGTTTTCCCACCACTTGCCCTGAATACGCTCGCCGTTGAAGTCACCCTTGAACTGCTGCGGCGCGTTGACAGGTCCTTCCATGGGAGTCAGCGGACCCGTGGAACAACCCGCCTGCGACAACGCGAGCGTCAACAAAAGAAGCTGGTACTTGTTCTTGCGGATGCTCATTTTCCCGTTCCAGAAACCACTCTATCTGCCAGCCAGATGACCACGGCCGACGCACTCAACACGACACCCAGGACGAAAAAACAGTCGTTATAGGCCATGACGTACGCCTCCCGGCGCACAACATGCGAAATCGCCGCGAAAGCCTGATTGGTCGCACTGGACGAGTCCGCATCGCTTTGCAGAAAGCCGGACGACAAACGCCCGATTCGCTCAAGCACACTGTTTGAAAAAAAAGAAACCGATTCACCAAGGCGCATCGAATGGTATTTCTCCCGCGTAGTGAGTAATGTCGCGAGAATGGCGGTCCCGACGGCGCCACCCAGTATTCGCGACATATTGAACAGGCTGGACGCCGAGGACATGTTGGTCAGTTCCATCCGGGCCGTGGCGAAATTGGACAAGGTCAACACGATCATCGGCTGACCCAGACCTCTGAACAGTTGCGAGGCCACTAGCTGGTCGTGCATGGTGCCCGCCGTCATGTTGGTATTCATAAACGACGATACGGCGAACAGAATCAGACCCAGCGCGCAAATTAGACGGTTGTCGTAGACTTTTGCGAACCTGGCCACGACAGGCATCAGAAATATTTGTGGCAGCCCCATCCACATGATGACCAGGCCTATCTGGAAGGAGTTGTAGCCCGCGATCTGCGAGAGAAACAACGGCAGCAGAAATGTCGACCCGTACAGCGCCATGCCGCTCGTGGCGCCGACGATGGACGACACGCCGAAATTCCGGCGCGCGTAGAGTCGCAGGTTCACGTAAGGGCTCGTGCGCGAGAACATCCTGTATATCCAGATGCTCAGGTTCACCAGCGCCAGCCCGAAGAAGACCTGAACGAAGCGCGAGTCGAACCAGTCGCGCGTGTTGCCTTCTTCGAGGAAGACGATCAGCGAGACTAGCCCCACCGTCATTGTCGCGATGGACAGCCAGTCGGCTTGCCGGAGCGCACCGGCCTTGCCCGCATCGTGGTCGAGCCCGTGGGCAAGGCCAATCAGCAACAGGATGCCCGGCCCCCAGTTGATGAAAAAGATCGACGGCCAGCCATACATACTCGTGAGCACGCCGCCGATGGTCGGACCGAAGGCCGGCGCCAAGGTGGTGGAAAGCATCAGCCACGCAAGTCCTGCCGGGCGGCTGGCCGGCGGAAGGCGCGTCAACAGCAGCGTCATGGCCATCGGAATCAGCGCGCCGCCCGCCAGGCCCTGCAGCATGCGAAAGACGATCATGCTTTCCAGATTCCACGCATAGCCACACAAGGTGGAAAACACGAGGAAAAAAAATCCGCTGGCCAGCATGTACATACGGAGACCAAGAACGGTCATGAAAAAGGCCGTCACCGGAATGACCGTCACCTCGGCCGCCAGATAGGCGGTGGACATCCACGAGCCTTCGTCCTGTGTGGCGGACAGCGAGCCGAAGATGTCCTTGAGCGATGCATTGGTGATCTGGATGTCCAGAATGGACATGAATACGCCGAGAATCGCGGCGGAGACCGCCACCCACGTCCGACGCAACGCCGCATCGTCGGTAAGCGGGTCTGGTGATGACGGCTTGCCGGGGCCGCTTTGGAACATATCGGTGCCGACGGTCTTCATGAGCGCCCTTGATGACTGGCTGCCGCGGCAGGATGCGCGGGGCGACCCTGCCGAAGATCAATCTCCACGACTGCGGACATGCCCGGCGCAAGACGCGACTTGTAGGCATCGACGGAGGACGGCTCCAGCGAAATTCGCACGGGAACGCGCTGAACGATCTTGGTGAAGTTACCGGTTGCGTTGTCCGGCGGCAGCAGCGCGAACTGATTGCCGGACGCGGGCGAGAAGCTCTCGATATGCCCAACGAAATCGTGCGCCGGAAAGGCATCCACGTGAACGGTCGCAGTCTGCCCCGGCACCAGTTGGCCAAGCTGGGTTTCCTTGAAATTTGCATTGACCCACACATGGTCCTGCACGATGGCAAGCACCTGCTGACCTAGCGCGATCCGGGATCCGACCTCCACGTTCTTCCTGCCTACGACGCCGCTGACTGGCGCATGGATGTCGTTGTAGCTCAGTTGAAGTTGCGCGTCCTGAAGTTGAACGAGCAGCCCACTTCTCTTGGCGAGCAGGATGTCTCTTGACGCGACGGCCGAAGCCATGTTGGCCTGCGCCGCGGATTGCCGTTCCTTCTTTTCGAGCAACTCGGCGGCAGCCACGTCGGCGGCGGCCACCGCATTATCCAGCTCTTGCCTTGACACCGCCCGCATTTCCTCGGTGAACACGGTCTTGTAGCGCGCTGCGTCGGTGCGCGCCCGGCGTGCTTGTGCCTCGGCGCGCTCGACCTCTGCCCTGGCCGATTCGACCTCGGCGGTCGATTTCCGGATCTGCGCTTCCACCTGCTTGCTTTGCGCATCGATTTCCACGAACTGGGCCTGGACCTCGCGGACCTTGATTTCCTGATCGGATTTGTCGAGTTGGATCATCAGGTCCCCGGCGCTCACTCGTTGATTTTCTTTAATGAGAACCCTGCTCACCGTGCCGGCGATACGCGGTGAAACGAAGGTGATGTTGCCGTCGAGAAAAGCGTTGTCCGTTTCCTCGAAATAGTGACTTCGCCATGCCATGCGTGCCGCAACCATCAAAGCCGCAACGACGACCGCGCCGATGATCAACCGGTTCTTCCGGCGGCCATCGCGCCGCTGGGCCGAAACTGCGGAAGCAGCAGCGTCGTTCGGATCGGGCACGGATAACCGTGCCGCCGTATCTTGATACTCAGGCATCTCCACCTTTTGTGTGATCTGTATGAATTAGGACGGTGATGAAGCATCAACCGTGTCTTACGGCAGACATGCGCCGCACGATCTCGGACACCACGTGCGCCGCGTCGTCGCCCACGCCGCCCAGAAGGCCGGACTTCTGCTTGTACAACCACGGCAGTCCGACGAAGTAGAGGCCTGGCTGTGCGGTGACGCCGCGCTTCTGGACGGGATATCCGTCCTCGTCAAACACTGGGAAGTCCACCAAACTGAAGTCGAACCGGTAACCTGTTGCCCAAATGACGGTTTCGATGCCCTCTCGCGTGGCGTCGAGCGAAGAAAGTTGCTCGCACTCGAAACCGTCCTTCCACTGCGTCACGCGTTGCGATTCGCAGTCGAGTCGATGCTCTGCGATGTACTGATCGATTTGCTCGAGAAGCGATTTCTCGAACTCGTCGGCCAGTTTCAGATTCCGGTGCAGGTCCGGCGCAAGATAAATTGTGCTATTGCGCACGTCCATCAGCCGGCCCAGTAGCGTGATGCCGTCGCGGTGGAAGCGGTGCAGATTGATATCGCGGCCATCCGATCGGCCGACAAAGCGGTTGGCCGCGAACTTGATTCCTGGCGACATCAACTGGTCCACTGTTTTATCCGCAAGGCCAAGCAGTTCCAGCCACTCCGAACTATCCTTGCCGCGATACCGCTGCGGCGCCCGGCCCGACTCGCCGACGCACAGGAATACCTTCCGGTTGCTGCGATTGATTTCGTCGGCAATTTGGGCGCCAGATTGGGAACTTCCGACCACGAGCACGGCCCCTCGTCCCAGCTGCTCAGGGTTCTTGTAGTCGCTGGAATGCAGTTGACGGACGTGGCTGGAAAAGCCCCGTTCAAACGAAGGAATGCGAGGTGTCTGAAACAGGCCCGTGGCCATGACCACCTGCTTCGCCCGCATTTTGCCGGCATTGGTCTCCACCTCGAAGTCGTCGTCCACGCCCGCGGTCACTGACAGCACCCGGGTGTTGTAAAGCACGGGCAATTGATACTTCGCGACGTAAGCCTTGAAACGAGCCGCCACTTCGGCCTTGGTCATGAACCCGTGGGGATCGGTCCCGTCGTACTCCGCGCCAGGAATCCGGAAAGTCCAGTTGGGTGTTACGAGGGTAAAGGAGTCCCAAAGACGGTCCGTCCATTTGTGGGCCGGGCGGCCTTCGCTCTCGATGACAAGATGCTCGATGCCGTGCGAACAAAGGTGATAGCTCGTGACCAGACCAGCTTGTCCGGCGCCGATGACGAGCGTGTCCACGGTATTGATGAAAGATGATCGATGGTTCATGCGAGGTTTTTGCTACCAAGAGTCATATCCGTGATTCGGCGAAGACACTCGCCGCGGACAATCGAAAAATGGGTTTCGTCGAGATCGATCGTCTCTCCTGGCGCGGCCGCATTGCCAACTGACGCCGGGAAAGGCACGAGGAAGGGGAAGTCGGAGAGTCGCGTCGCGCGAAACTGCACTGGTGCGATACGGGTTGCTTGCGGCCGGTGACCAATCAGCGCGTTGAAGTTCGCCCGATGCTCGGCCAGAAGGCTGTCGAAATCGGCCGCCGACAAGCGCACACCGCCCGCCTCGTCGAGCATCGACCTGACTGCCTGCAACCTCCGGGCCTCAGGCAACGACAGCAGCAATTCCAGGTCTTTCGGACTGTCCTGCGTCTGTAGCAGATCGCGAGCGAAATTCTCCAAGAGTCGATGCCCTTCCAGCACCGTACGATCGAGAGCTGGATTCCCGACCCAACTGTCGATCATGATCAGGTTCGCGACCGTCGCGCCGGCGTTCTCCAGCAAACGTGCCATTTCTTGCGCTATGGCGCCGCCCATGGACCATCCCCACAGCGAGATCCGGGCATTGGAAGAAATGTGGCTAGCCAATTCCTCGGAATAACTGGCGGCCATACCCGTCACCGTCCTTGCAACGCCGTCGCCGCGCGACTGGATGCCGATGACAGTCATGTCCGCGGGAACGTAGTCCAGCAGTTCC
This sequence comes from Caballeronia sp. LZ003, assembly GCF_031451465.1. Classification (NCBI taxonomy): domain Bacteria; kingdom Pseudomonadati; phylum Pseudomonadota; class Betaproteobacteria; order Burkholderiales; family Burkholderiaceae; genus Caballeronia; species Caballeronia sp. LZ003. The sequence continues at coordinate 1,557,497 of NZ_JARUXJ010000001.1, forward strand.
CGGTAGCACAAGATGTTGCCGCCTACTGGATGAACAGCGACCAGCACATCCCGCGAATCAGACTCGGGAGCCGCGTCCCGAATGCACACCACCGCTTTTCGTGGAAGATTTGAACCGGCTCTCCGGGCATGATCTTGCGGGGCGCTTTCGCGGATCAATCCGGCTTGAGCCGCGATCGTGCCGTGACGCAGCAGCGAGGCCAGCGACAAGCTTTGCCCGAACTCGACCGCGATAGCGTTGAGCAGGCGCACCGCTAGCAGCGAACTGCCGCCCAGCGCGAAGAAGTCGTCGTGAACGCCGGGACTTTCGATACCCAGCAAGCCTTCCCAAAGGCTCGACAAGGCACACTCGGTGTCGTTGCGAGGCAAGATTCTTTCCGTACTTGTTATCTGTAGCACGGCTGCTTTTTGACCCAATGCGGCGCGGTCGATCTTTCCGTTGGCCGTCACGGGCATATGATCGATTTCAACGAGCAAACTGGGCACCATGTACTGGGGCAGCAAATCGCTCAAGTGCTGTCGTATCGATGTCTCGATTGCTACAGCGCGCTCTGAAACAGCGCGATCGCGAACGTAGAATGCCAGCAGTTGCAGCCCGTGCTGTTCACCGACAGTCTTGACTAGCGACGCGGCGCTACGCACGCCGGGGCATCGTTCGAGCACAGCGTCGATCTCGCCCAATTCCATGCGATGCCCATGAATCTTGACTTGGGTGTCGTTGCGCCCAAGAAACTCCAGGCAGCCGTCCGAACGGTAGCGGCCGAGGTCCGACGTCTTGTAGAGACGTTCACCGGTCTGAGGCTGCGTGATGAAGCTCTGACTAGTCCGTTCTGGGTCCCGGTAGTAGCCCTGCGCCAAACCGATGCCGCCGATATACAGCTCGCCGACAGCGCACGCGGGCCGGGCCTGCAAGGCGTCGTCGAGCACGTGGAAACTTTGGTTCGAAAGCGGCCATCCGTATGGAATACTCCGCCACGCCGGGTTCACCGTATCGATGATGAAATAGTTCGACCAGATCGAGGCTTCGGTGGCTCCGCCCATGCTGACAAACGTCGCGTTCGGCGCGACGGCGGCCATGCGCCCCGGCAGGGATACCGGAATCCAATCGCCGCTCAGCATGATCAGCCGCAAACTCACAAAAACCGCGGCCGCCTGACCTGCCGATACTTCGAGCAGCATTTCCAATAGCGCGGGCACGCTGTTCCAGACGGTGACGCCATGCTCCTGAAGACATTTGGCCCAATCGGCGGGAGACGGGCCGTCGCCGTAAGGCGGCAGCACCAGCGTTGCGCCCCGGCCCAGAGTGGCGAAGATATCGTAGACAGAGAGATCGAAATTGAAGGCCGAGAGACCTATGACGCGATCGTGCGTGTCTAGGCCAAACCGCGCGATGACGTCCTGGAGCGTGTTGACAGCCCCGCGATGATCAATGGCAACGCCCTTTGGCTGGCCCGTCGATCCGGAGGTGAATATCACATAGGCCAGATCGTGCGGATGCTGAACGTTGGCCAGTGCGACGGCCTCGGTGGGCGCTTCGTCCGGCAGCACGTCCTCGAGCGCCAGCACTATCACGTCTGCCGGGACGCTCAGACTAGCAACGCACTCCCGCTCGCCTAAAACGACCTTGACGCCCGGCTGCTGGATCAACCACTGCTTTCGTGCCTGGGGAAGGTCATGGGCGACAGGAAGGTACGCGCCGCCAGACTGCACCGTGGCAATGACCGCGGCCACCTGACGCCAGCTCCGCCGTGCCACGATGGCAACGAGGTCATTGGCGCATACGCCCAGGCGCCGCAATGTCGCCGCCAAATGCGTGGTTCTGTGAAACAACTCGCGGTAGCTGATCTCGACGCGGGACGCGATCAGCGCGGTTTGCTCGGGATAAGCGCCACACGCCGCGTGGAAGAAGTCATGCAACAGTCCCTGAGGCAGCACCCGTGCGGTCTGATTCGCGAGGCGGCGGGCGGCAAGCGCGGTCTCGGGCAGACTCGGAACGAGCGAAGAAGAGTCCTCCAGCGCCAGAAGTTGACGCAGGGCGTTGCCGTACGTCTCGAACATTTCCTCGATCACGCCGACCATGAACACGCCGTCGACGTAATCCCAGTTCAGAATTAGACGGCCTTCATCCATGTAGACCTGATGGTCGAGCCATACCTGAGGCGTGTTCATGCCGCCGCCGTCGGTGCGCCAGCCCAGTTCGGCCGGTGCGGTCATCGAGCCATTCTCGAGTCCCAAGGTGCTGGCAAACACCACCGGCATGGCCGGCAGCACGGGCGCCGGACGGCTCATCATCCGGATCACGTCCACGCCGGACACCTTGCGGTATTCGATCTCGCGAAAGAGTTGCCTTTGCAAGGCGCGCGCGCGCCCTTGAAAATCGCCTTCGACTACGGGCACTTCCAACAGCAGGGTGTTGCTGAAATTGCCAATGGTGCGATCGAAGCGCGCATCGTCTGCGGGACGATTGGAAATCAGCAGATTCAACGTGAAGGCCGGATGACGCGACCACATGCGCAGGACATCCGCGAACAGCGTGCATAGCAGAGCGTTGAGCGTGACGCCGAGCTTTCTTGCCTGCGAGCCGAGTTGCTGAACATCGGCCGGTTCAAGGCAGATCTGGAGGCGACGGAAGACCGACTTCCCAGGAATTTCATCCAGATCCCGAATGGGCAGATCCGGTGCGGAAGGCAGTGTCTTGAGCTTGTCGTTCCAGTAATCGAGGGACAGCTGATACTCCGGCTCGGACCTTTCCACAGACAGCCGTTCGGCATACTCGCGAAACGCGGCCGTCGGCGCGTTTATCGCCCTTCCGCTATACGCGTGCGTCAGGTCGTTGAAAAACAACGCGAGCGAGTAACCATCCAGGATCAGCAGACGAAACAGGAAATGAACACGATAGCCGTCGTGAACACGATCGACGAAGCAGGCGAACTGGCAGCCGCTGTCGATGCCGGGCAGATGCTCGCTCGCCGCGTCCTTCCGGCCACCCGCGACGCTTTCCTGGAATGCCACTTCGTGATGCCGCAAGTCACGAATGCGCACCTCGTAGCGTTCGGGCATAGCGGCGATGGACTGCGTGCTGTCCGCATGAACGCGGGTTCGCAGCGCCGGGTGGTTGACCATGAGGACGAGCAGTGCCTGCTCCAGCCGCTGCACATCGAGTTCCGTCGTCCGGAAGCCGCGATACAGGCTGGCCGCGGTGTTCAGTCGATAGCCGTTTTTTTCGCCGATCCAGTAAGCCTGCTGCATCGGAGTCAACGGGTAGGCCCCGCGGACGCTGTCGTTCGGGACAGGCAAGGTCGCAATTCTTCCGCTCATGAGATCTCCTGTGCGGCGTCGATATCCTGCAAGCGCGCCTGACTGGTCTCCCTCGCATCGAGGAAGCGCGACAGCGCATCCAGGCTCGGGTAGTGCTCGAAGAGCTGGGGCACCGTCAGCTTCATGCCACGCTGCCGACTGACGACGCGCGTGAATTCCATCAGCACGATGGAATCGACGCCAAGCTCCATGTAGGTGGCGTGAGGATCGATGCTCGCCGCATCGACGTGGATGAGCTTTGCTAGCAGACTCTTCAGCGAGTCCATGGTGTTTACGCCTGGTTCGGTCCGTGCGTCCGAACTAGGCGCTTTCTTAGCCACCGCGGCCGGCGGATGAATCGCGGGCGCGCCATACGCGGCCGCCGGAGGCAACGCAGCGTTGGTTTCCGAAGCGAAGGCCAGCAGCACGTTCTGCGGCCACGCCGTGGACGAAACGCCCGTGCCCGGAATGGCGCTGAAGTGCTCGAAACCAGCCTTCAGCACACACTCGCGCCATTGATCGATCGCCATGAACGGCAGGTTGCTGACCTTGCGGTGGTCCTGATAGTGGCCAAAGCTCTCGATGTGCGCGAGCGTCAGCATCTGAATTGGCGTATTAACCGTGCCCTCTATCAGCATGGTTACGCCGCCCGGCGCGAGAAGCCGGCGCAGGTCCAGCAACGTCCGGTCGATGTATTTCGCGGCGTGCACAGCATTCGCGGCCAGAATCAGGTCGAAAGAAGCCGCTTGATAGCCTTGTTCGGCGAAGCCCTTGTCGAGATCGAAGAGGCCATACTCAATGAACGGCACAGCGGCGAAGTGCGCCCGGGCGCGGTCTGTGAAGAAGTGCGAGACATCCGTGAAGCGATAGACGACGCCTGACTGCGGCAGCGCCTTCAGCAGCGCCGCCGTCGTGCCGCCGGTCCCCGCGCCCAGTTCCAGGATGCGCATGGGAGTCCGGCGCGAAGCGGTGTGCCGGGCCACGAGCGCCCCTAGCACTTCCGCCGCGATACGGTTCTGCATTCTGGATACAGGATTGAGTTGATAAAGCGAGTCGGCGACACTGGTTTGGCCGTCAGGGAACAACAAGTCGAGCGGATTCGTCAGGCCCTTGAGCAGCCCGACCTGACTGAAGGCGCACGCCCTTACATAGTCCACGAACGGTCGAACGTCGTCGTCCGCCTGGATCGTGGCGAACAGCGTGGCGACCTGGCTGCGCAGCTTCACCGCATCGAACGCAACGAGGTTGCGAAAGAGGCCGTCACTTCCGGCCGCCTTGACGAAGCCGGTCTGCTCGAGCGTCATTAGCCATTGTCCGAGCGGCGCAAGCCGATTGGCTTTGAGTCCGAACCGTTTGCAGATAGATTGCGCGGACGCCGTTTCTCCAGGCTGGCGGAACTGCCCCAGTTCGGCCAGTGAGGCAGCCATGACCAGCGGGCAGGCCTCTTCTAGACGTTGCCAAATGTCCTCAAAGCGCGCCAACGCCGGGCGCTCGGCAGCGCGGAAGCCGTCAAGGGCCTGTTCGCCGCGGCGGACAACGGCATCCCAAGCCGGCAGTCCGACGAATGGAATCGATGGATCTGATCGTGTAGGCAATTGCGTCGTTGCGGCGGGAACATCGGGCGAAGGCAGCTCCGGAGAACGCGACTGGAACCAGTGCTGTACTTTCTCGAACTCGTACACCGGCAAGGACAGAATCTTGCGTGACGATGCGTCGAAGAACGGCCGCCAATCGATGTCCGCGCCCGCGCCCATCGCGTCCAGCAGGCTTTCGATCACATTCTCGTGGTCGCGGTCGTCTTGCCTCAGCAGCGGCAGCCAGCGAGGGCCAGCATCTCCCAGGCACGCCTTGCCAAGGGCGCACAGAACCGGCCGGGAGCCGATTTCGATTGCCAGGTCGATACCAGCGCGTGCCAGCGTTTGCAGCGAATCAGCAAAGCGCACGGGTTCACGCAACTGACGCGCAAAGTAGTGGCCGTTAAGCTTCTTTCCCGGACTCCAAAGGCTACCCGTCACGGTGGAAACGAAGCCAATCTCGGGCGCGTGCAGTTCCAGCGCCTCGGCGGCGTTCATCAGCGCGGGTAGAGCCGGCTCCAAAAGAGCCGAATGGTAAGGACGCTCGACCTGCAACTTGCGCGAGTCTATTCCGCGCTGCTCCTTGAGGCGAGCGCAGAACTGCGACACGGCATCGGTGGTCCCGGACACCACGCAATGTTGCGGGCCATTGACCGCGGCCAGTTCAACCTGACCATTTGCGAGCAGTATTGCGCGCCGGACTGTATCTTCATCGGAAAAGACCGTTGCCATGCTGCCCGAAGCGACCCGGTTCTCGCACAGGTCGCCGCGTACGAGGACCAACCGGAGCGCGTCTTCCAGGGTCATGGCCCCGCAGGTTACTAGCGCCGCATACTCGCCGAGGCTGTGACCCAACGCGAGATCGGCACGGATGCCGAACGACAGCACGACCTGGCTGATGGCGTATTGCAGGGCGAAATGGACCGGTTGCGCCAAGGCGGGCCGTCTCGTGAGCGGGCCGGTAGCGTCCTCGTAGAGCCACGCGTCGAGCGTCATGCCGAGCACCGGCTGCAATACCTCGTTGCAACGCTTCAAGGTATCCTGAAAGACGGGCATCCGACGAAACTCACGCGCAGCGTTCTTCAGCGGCATGCCTTGTCCTGTGTAGACGAAAGCGATCTTCGGCGCGGCCCGCCTGGATACGTATTCATCGCTACCCTGGACCAGAGCCTGCAATTTCGCCGCGAGCGCCGCCGGACCGTCGGCCGTAACTGCGAAACGGACATCTTGCGGCGTTCGGCGGCAACTGCTGGTGTAGGTGAAGTCGGGCCAATCCTGCGCGGGCAAGGTCGAAAGCATCTCGACATAACTGACGGCCAGGCGATCTAGCGCCGCCCTGTCGCGAGCGCTCATGACGAAGGGCAGAACGTCTGAAGAGGGTACCGGCGCGGGCTGCGCCCCAGCTGCATCGCTCGCGTCCCCAACCACCACGCAGGCGTTTGCACCGGAAAAGCCGAAGGCGCTCACCGATGCGTAGCGCCTAGCCTCGGTCGACGAAGGCCAATCGACGCGAGTGCGGGAAATCCGCAGGCGCGCGCCAAGATCGAGCAGCGGGTTGAGCCGCGACAGATTGCGCTGCATCGGAATGGACCCGTGATGCAGCATCAGCAAGGTCTTGATGATTCCGGCCATGCCGGCAGCGGCTTCGAGATGACCGACGTTTGCCTTGGCCGACCCCAGATAGCATGGCTTTCCTTCCGCGTGGGCGCCCTGCGCCAGAACGCGTGACAAGGCCCGGCATTCGATGGAATCGCCTAGCGCCGTGCCAGTGCCGTGCGCTTCGACATACTGAAGATCGGACGGGTCGACTTTCGCATCCGCAAGCGCGCGCAACACGAGCGCTTCCTGCGCACTGCCGTTGGGTGCGGTCAGGCCGTTGCTGCGTCCGTCCTGATTGATCGCCGTACCAAGGATGGCGCCATAGATTCGGTCACCGTCGGCCAGCGCGTCCTCGTATCGTTTGACGACCGGCACGCCGCAGCCTTCGCTGCGCACGTAGCCGTCGGCCGCTGCGTCGAAGGTCTTGCACTGACCGTCGGGCGCGAGCATACCGGCCTTGGTCAGTCCAATATCCCAGTCCTTGGCAAGCAGAACGTTCACCGCACCAACAAGAGCCGTACGGCATTCGCGCTCGCGCAAGCTGCGGCAAGCGAGATGCACCGCCGTCAGTGCCGACGAACAAGCCGTATCGACGACGAACGACGGGCCGCGCAGATCCAGATGATAGGCAATCCGGTTCGCAATGACCGCCAGCACCGATCCCTGATTGCTGTAAGCGTCCAGTTCACTGTGCGCCAACTGAAGCGATCCGTAGTCGAATGCGGAAGCGCCAAAAAACACACCGGTTTCCGTTCCGGCTAGCGTGGACGGAATGATGCCGGCATCTTCGAGCGCATTCCAGGCCACTTGCATCGCCATGCGCTGCTGAGGGTCGATACACGCCGCTTCGCGATTGGTGATCATGAAGAATGCGTTGTCGAATTGCCCCACGTCGTCCACGAAACCGCCATGACGCGTCGCGCCATCCGCTTCGCGGCGCGTGCCGACCCCGCTTCGTCCTTCCGACAGCAATTCCCAGTAGGCCGCCAGATGACTCGCACCCGGAAACCGGCATGCCATGCCGACCACGACGAGAGTGTCGGCATCGGGCGATGCCGTGGCCACGCGCGGCTGCCCGGACGCGGGCGCGGGCGTCCGCACCAGGCTGCCCAGATGCGCCGCCAGCCGCTGGACATCCGGATGGTCATAAAACATTGCGGGAGAGACGGCGATCTTGAAGTGGACCGCCAGTTCTTCCGCGATGCGCGTCGAATCAAGCGACCCTAGTCCGTACTCCGAGAACGGGCGATCCACACGGATGCTTTCTGGCGAAAGCCGCGAAATATCCGCGATACGCCGGATCAGAAAGTGTTCCATTTTCTCCGAGTTGGCCTGGGCTGGCGCGGCGGTCCCGACGGCAGGCACATCCGCGTTACGTTCGCGACTCCACGTTGCGACGAGCCGCAGACTACCGTCGAGAAAAGCCTGCCTGGACTGGCGGCGCTGAATCTTGCCGCTCGAGGTCTTGGCCGTGGTGCCTGGCTGTATCAGGGCGATGGATTCCACCGGGAGATCGAACGCCGCCCCCACCGCGCGCCGGATCGCATCGAACATCTCCTCATAAGGGCCGTTGCGATGTCCGCGCGTGAGTTCCTGGACCACGACCACGCGCTCCTCGCCCTCTTTTAGCACCGAAAAAACAGCGCAGGAGCCATGCACGAAACCAGGATGGGCGCGCTCGAGGAGGCTTTCAGCATCCTGCGGATAATAGTTTGCCCCCCGCACGATGATGAGATCCTTGATGCGCCCGGTCGTAAAGACTTCGCCCTCGTGAATGAAACCGAGGTCACCCGTGCGCAGAAAAACCTTGCCGGGAACGCTGGGCAGGGTGGCGCCGAACGTCGCCGCCGATTCGTCGGGCCGCATCCAGTAGCCGCTCGCCACGTTGTCGCCGGATACCCAGATTTCCCCGGCCTCGTCCGGCGCGCATTCGGTCAAGCCTGCGGGATCGACGATCTTCACGATGGTGTCCGATAGCGGCTGACCGCAGGCCACCAGGGACGCAACCGTCTCGTCCGGTCCCGCCAACCGGACCTTGTTGCGCTGCAGTTCCTTGTCGGACAAGCGCAGAATGCGACATGGCGAATCCCAGTTCTGGCCTGTGACGATGCATGTCGCTTCGGCCAGACCGTAGGCCGCCGTCATGGCGAGAGGATCGAAGCCGAACGGCCGGAACTTTCGGGTGAATCGCTCCACGGTTTCCGCGCGGATCGGCTCTGCGGCGTTGAGCGCCATGCGCCAGGAAGACAGATCGAGACCTTCGCATTCCTGCTCTGTCATGCGCTCACAGCAATGCCCGTAGATGAAGTTGGGCCCCATGCTGTGCGTGCCTTTGAAATCCGAAATCGCGCGCAGCCAGCGCGATGGCTTCTGCGCGACCGCAACGCCCGGCAACAGATAGGCCGAGATGCATCGATACATCGGGAACAGAATGCCGTACAGCAAGCCGAGATCATGGTAATGCGGCACCCAGCAGACGAGCTTGCTGTCGTCGTCATGCCCCAGTCCCTGATCCCATTGCTGCAAATTACTGAGGATGTTTCGGTGCGACAGCATGACTCCCTTGGGCATGCCCGTGGAGCCAGACGTGTATTGCAGCAATGCAATTGCTTCGGGAGACGGCATGTCGAAGCTTAAGTCGGACAACGAATCCCATTCGTCGAATCGATCGACTTCCAGCCACGTCAGGTTTCCATATTGGGGATACCGTCCCACGAAGAGCGCCGAATTGCCGATACTCTTGCTGACACCCAGCACTAGCGATGGCTGGCAATCCTCCATGATCGCGAGCATTCGCCGAACCTTGTTGGAGTCGCCCGTGAGCGGCACCGGTGCAACCGGCACCGCTATAACATTCGCCATGAGACACGCCAGAAACGCTTCCACGAACTCCAAGCCAACTGGGAACACCATGATGGCGCGCTTACCCGAGAAGCCCTTCTGCTTCATCCACCCTGCCAACGCTCTGGCACGCTGGAGTAGTTCGACGTGAGTCAATGTGCGTTCGACGGTTTCTCCGTCCCGTAGACTGGTGTAAGAGGCTGCTACTCCACGGTTTGTATTGCGGACGAAGACTTCGAATAACGAGCCGGAATTCATCTCTTCTTGTTCCTCTTTGACTGATTCTAGTTGCGCACGTCGATTCATTTGGGATGCTCGCGTGCTAAGCGGCGATCTGTTCGGATAAATGGACTCGTGCGCGCTCAGAAAAATTGACCTTCCATGCGCGTTTTGTTTAGCGTCTGGAATCCATCGCGTCACTTGCGAGGACTACAGTTCTTACACTGTTGTCGGCGAGTCGCGCCTGCTCTCGAATCACGTTTATTTGAATTCGACGGCTTAATTCTTATTCGGCACGGACAGGGTTTTAATAGGGGGAAGCGATAGATGTTGATTAGGACATTTCTAGTTGTGATTTTCGAGCACTGCCGAATATGTCTGATTATCCGAAGAAAAAGTAAGCTAAGACTGCTAAAGCAACGGTGTCGATTGCTGGCGCGTGTCGCGTACTTGGCGGTGCGGCCTAAAGGCGCCGGACATGGATATCTCGGAAATGATCTCTTTCGTCGTTGGAAAACCAATCGCGCTAAACTTTACCTGCTCCGTTACAAGCGGAAAGATCAATGATTGGCAGCCTATCACGTGAGGTGAAGTATTGAAGCTGTAATTTCACGTCCTTTGCACTCGATCAAAATACGGGAAAAGCTGAATTACGTAATTGCCATAGGGCATTTTCAAAAGATAGATTACTGCTAGAAATGAAAATAACTTGGTCGCAGTTAATATCTCCTTGCAGTTCGATCGTCTGTTTCGCGCCGACTTTCACGCTTTCGTAAGCACCATCGGCACCGCCTGAAACGCGCCGATGGTCACCTCTCCGCATCGCGCCACCGAAACGGTTTCATCGATGCCCACCGCGTGCGTTGCAAGAGCACGGTCGCGGTCTCCAGGGCTTGGCGAGGATTGTGCGCTTGGCGTCAACGGTGATGGCTTCTTCTCGCCTACGGTATCGGTCCGGTTCGCGCCGATGGGAATCTTCTCGTTGTTGTTCCCCCGCTCGCTACGATCAATACCGATGGTGATCGTTTCGTCATGGCCAACCGACTCGGTCCGGTCGTGCTTCACGACGGTGGTTTCATTGTTCCGATGAACTTCGTGTCGTGCCCGTCCCAGTGAGTCTCGACTGCAATATCCCGATTGCGCTCCGCATTTAGAAGTACATGCTCGCCGCCTTTCGTGTCGTCGAAGCGGAGTTGATTTTCGGACCTTGCACAAAAGATTTACGCGCCACGCGGCCCGGAGTGAAGGGCTGCTTGGCGTTGATGACGCAGAATCCGCATTCGCAGCCATTCTGTTGTGCGCTGTTGAAGGTCGCAGTCTGACAAGTCGATTTCGTAGCGCGATGAGATTCTGCGTGTTTTTTAGGCGCTACGCGGATGGCGTCAAGCCCGACAACATACGGGGCGGCTCGCACCCGCTGGCGGGCAGCGTCGTCCTTCCTGGCCATCCATCGAGTCTCCCTTCGCGGCCATGATCACGCAATGCGCCAACACCGAATCCGTTGCCAATTACTTTGCAAGACTTAGAAGTAGCACCATTCAACGGCAAAACTATAAGGAGATGCCGTGTTTTTGCATGCAACATCCACCTATACTTAATAGCCGTTCGTCACCGATTAATTCAAAAATTGTCATCTTTCTCAAAGATTAATCGAAATTTCGAAACACAGTGACATCGAAGTGTCAGACTACCCGGTTACGCCAATTGAGCGCGTCCGCGTCAAACGACAGAGTCATCGCATGATCGAGAACTACCAGGACCTTCCGCCGAAACTCTATGCCGGCGACATCGACGAATGCTTCGAGTTTCTCGATGCACGCCGCGCCGCCGACAGCAATAGCGCCGATTATTGGCATTGGCGCGCGGTAACGTACTTGCGCGCGCAGCAATTCGACAAGGCGCTCGACATTTGCTTTTACCTGACGCGCGAGTCGGATGTCTTCGGCTACCAGATTCACTGTCTCGCCGATGCCTGCTCCCATTTGGGGCTCAAGGAAACGGCGCTCACCGCAATCGACTATTTCGGGAAAAAGCCGACGACGCCGGCCATCGGCGCGTTTTTGTGGCGCGTCTACGGCTGGCACTATCTCGGCGAGGATCAACGCGTGCTCGATTTGAGCGCGGATGGCGTCGACGAGCATTCAGTCTACGTGCTCGGTCATCACCAGGCACGCAGCCAGATGCGGCTGCAAGGCATTGAGCACGGCGTTGCGGCGATGCATCGATGGTGGTCGTCGCCAGAAGCGCGGCGCGCGCTCTTTCCACATGTGAATCTCGACGGATACTGGAGCGGCCAGCGTGAATTGCCCGCGCGTATTACCGTCAAGTCGATTGCATCCGGTTACGGGGATCTCATTCAATGGGTGCGCTATCTAGGCGCGCTGGAAGTCATGGGAGTGAAAGTCGAGTATGAAGACAGCCGGTTCAGGCTCGTCATACCCGAATCCGAACACGAGGCGCTTGCTGCCGCGATGCGCGCGGCCGGCTTCACACGCGCATCGACGGAAGGCGACATGTGGACCGATCCCTTCGCGCTCTTCACGTCCCTCTTCCCGGCGCTCGGCCATATGCCGTTCGGGCGCTATATCGAGCCCGCAGAGCCGGATGCGGCCGACGCCATTCTCGACACGATCTGGCATCGCGCGCGCGGCAGGCGCTGCGTCGGCATCTTCTGGTCGTCGTCCGAATCGCCGGACAATTTTGGTCATCGGAGCCTATGTTTGCCCGATCTCGACGCGCTGTTCGACCACTCCGGCGACATCTACTGGGTGATCATGCAGCGCGGCTTCGAGCGCAAGCGTTGGCTGGAGGACCCGCGTTCACGCAATCTCAACCGTTTCACGACGCTCGATTCCAACACGGCTTTCGCGCAATCCATCGCCCTGCTCGACCGGCTCGATGCGTTCGCCGGCAACGATGGCAGCCTGGCGCACATTGCGGGCGCGCTCGGCAAACGCAATTACTTGCTGCTCAATCAGGTCGCTGAATGGCGGTACGAGAGCGATCCGGCGGTAACGAAGTGGTATCCGGCCACGCGGCTCGTACGCGCCAACGAGTTGGGGGGATGGCGTGGCTTGGCGGATAACCTGGGACGTCTGTTGAATGCGGATGCGCGCTGATTTGCGCATCAAGCGAAGCGCAGCGCCAACGTCTGCGGCACGGGACTGCGCCGGGTAAGCGCGCAAGCGGGCATTTCTTCGCTGGTTCCGCGAACGTACGTTTCCAGCTGCTCGATCGCGAACTGCTGTTCATCGATCAACTGCCGCACCATGTCGCCGATGGAAACAATCCCCATCAGCCGGCCGCATTCGATCACCGGCAAATGACGGACATGGCGCGTGGTCATGAGCGCCATGCATTCGTCGGTGCTCGTGCGCAGGCTCACCGACAACACGGGCGCGCTCATGATTTCGCACACGGTCGTATTGCGTGATGCCTTGTCCTGCAAGATGACTTTGCGCGCGTAGTCGCGCTCGGTGACGATCCCGCACACCGTGCCGTCCGCGCGCCCTCCCACCGTGACCACGACGGCACCAACGCCGGCCTTCGACATCAGCACGACCGCATCGAACACGCTCGCTTCGACGTCGATGGTATGCACCATGTCATCGCTCTTGGCCTTGAGTACTTGCTTTACCGTTGCCATGCTTGATCTCCTTCGCGCAGCGCGCGGTTGGGTCGGATTGCCTGAAAAGTTGGAACGACGGGTTCAGCCGAAGTCGAACAGATCGCCAAGAAACGACTTCTTCTTGCGTGAATGTCCATAGTTCGAGTGCGAGTCGCCATAGCGATGGTCGTCATAGCGCGGTCGCACGCGATGGTCGCGATCGTCGTCCTTGTCGCGCCACGCTTTGCGCCCTGCCGTTTGCTGCGGCGAGACCTGTTCGTCGCGCTGAATGAGCCGGTCGAGCTCGCCGCGATCGAGCCACACGCCCCGACAGGACGGGCAATAATCGATTTCAATGCTCTCGCGCGAGGTCATCAGGAGATCCGCCGCGGGACACACGGGGCATTTCATGTCGAATCCTTTCTTTTTGCTTACGATGACCCAAGCCTATCGCAGCATTCGACATTGAAAAACGTAACTTTCCAGAGGTGTCGGTTCGTAAAAACCGAAGTGACGCTCTTTTTCAAGCGCCTGGCGAAGCGCACCACGCGCGCCACATCTGCCGATACGCCGCTTCCAGATTACGCGTGAAGCGCGGTGCATCCATCATCGGTGAGCGTTCGAGCCTTGCGCGCAGCGTCGAGCGCAACTCGGTCAAACGCGGCAGATCGTTGGCGAGGCGAGTCACGACATCGACGTACGCCGCGTCGTCATGAACCACGAGCTCGCCGATGCCGAGATTCATCAGCAGGCTCAGACCCGCGCGGCTGACCGACGTGTCGCCCGCGCGCGATGGCACGGGCACGCCCATCCACAGGGCGTCGAGGCTAGTCGTGTGGCCGTTGTACGGATAGGTGTCGAGGCCGATATCGATTGATTGATAGGTCCGCAGATAATCGACGCGCGACTGATATCCCACGTACAGAACGCGCGACAGATCGACGCCCAACGCGCCGAGACGCTCACTGAAACGTTCGCGCGGGCCCGGACCGGCTAGCAGAATGAAGCGCGCATTGGGCACGGCGGCGAGTATTGCCGCCCACATGCGCAACGTGCGCTCGGACGCCTTGCACGGATTATTCAGGCATCCGAATGTAACGTGACCGTTGCGCCACGCTGGCAATGCATTCACGTCCGGTGCATTCGGCGACGTGACGCGCGGATCGAAACACCAGAACGTCTCGGGCAACCACACGGTCTCTTCGCTATAACGATCCGCGAGATCGGCCGTGTCGCGCGGATCGATCCACGGGTCGGTCAGGCGATAGCGGATGGCGCTGCTGCCCGTCGTGCCCGGATACGCGAGCCATTGCACTTGCGCAGGCGCCGGTCGGCGTGCGAACAATAATGGCCGGCCGCGCGACATGTGCATCGTCAGATCGACCAATACGTCGATGCCATCGTCGCGAACGAGTTGCGCCAATTGCTCGTCGTCGAGCGCGTGAACGTCTCGCCAGGTATCGGCCATCGGACGGATCAGGTGTGTTATCGCGTCGGGCGTTTTAACGCTGGAATAACAAAAGATGTGGTACGCCGCGTGATCGTGTTGCGCGAAGACCGGCGCGGTGAACATGGCCTGGCAGTGTCCGTCGAAGTCTGGCGCGACGTAGCCAATTTTGAGCCGTCGCTCAGAATCGCGATTGTTGGTATGGACGATGTCATGGCGAAGCAGCGGCGCTTCGTGTCGCGCGGCGAAGCGCAAACATTCTTCGAAAATTTCGCGTGGCGTTTCCGCGTGATAGGTCAGCGCGTAGTTGAGATTTCGATGCACACATTCATCGTTCGGTCCGCAATAGACGGCGCGACGGAAGCTTTGGATTGCCTCTTCCATTGCGCCCATATCCTTGAGTACGCCGGCGAGGTTATTATGAGCCTCGGGAATATCGTCTCGGATTGCAATCGACCGGCGCAGGATTGATTCAGCCTCTTCAAGGCGACCGAGGCTTTGCAAAATGCGGCCAAGGTTGTTATGCGCTTCGACGTGATCCGAACAGCATTCTATTGCCCGGCGATATGTCCGTTCAGCGTCGATTAGGCGATCTTGATGACCGTAAAGTATGCCGAGGTTGTAGTGGATATCGGCAGCATCGGGCGCCAGAATCAACGCCTTGCGATATTCAGTCTCGGCATCGCAAAGGCGCTCCAGCTTTTGAAGCGTATAACCGAGTGTGGTTCTTGCCTGTATGTTATCCGGCTCCAGAATGAGAACTCGACGATATATGCGTTCCGCATCCTCCAACGAATCGAGTGTGTGGTAGGCATTGGCCAGCCCCATAAGCGCATTCGCGTCGTCTGGACAAATCGACAATGCCGCGAGAAATACCGCTTGCGCTTCTTGCACGCGTTGCAGCTTATGTAAAACCGCGCCGAGACCGACGTGTGCCTCCGAGTAGTCTCGTCGGAGTTCGACGGCGCGCCGGTAAAACGCCTCAGCTTGCGCAAAGTCTTTCAGATCGTTCAAAACCTGAGCGAGATTAAAATTTGCTTCAGCAAAATCAGGGCGACACGCCACGGCTTGCCGCAAAGCCGCCTCCGCTTCCACGAGGCGTCCTGATTCACGCAATAAATTACCCAGATTGTTGAATGCGTCCGCGTAATTTCCTCTAGCAGCAATTGCGCGTTGAAAGGCAATTTCAGCCTCAGCCAATCGACTTTGAATCTTCAAAAGATTCGCGAGATTGAAATGTGCGTCCGCAAAATCGGCGCGCGCGGCGCACGCCTGACGAAGCGCGGCCTCTGCCTCCACAAGACGTCCCTTTTTGACAAGCAGATTACCGAGATTGTAATGAGCCTCCGCGAAATCAGGACGAATGGCAATCGCCTCGCGATAGACAGTTTCCGCATCTTCCAATCTTCCTCGCAGCATCAGCAAATTACCGAGGTTGGCATATCCGCCGGCGTATTGAGGGTCTTGCGCTACCGCACGACGCCAATGCGACTCGGCCTCGTCGAGTCGATTCAGCCGATAGCAACACACCGCGGCGAGATTCAGCGCTTCGATATCCGCGTACGGCTGATTTATTTGATATTCCAGCGCTTCAAGCGCTTCAACGAACCGCTCGCTGGAGTAAAACGCCGCTGCTGCGCCGTATGAATCGGATTTGGCGGACATGATTCGGGCACGCAAAAGAAAATGGACCCAAAGATAACAAACCACCGGTCCGAATTCGTCAATAACTATAAAGAAACGTCCTCGCCTGCAAAGCGATTCCCCTACTCACGCCCCCTCCTGGTGCGCCGCCCCTCGCTCCTTCGACTTGCGATCCATCTCAAAACCCCGCAAGCTCTCGCCTGAGCGCGAACCAACGCCGCGCATTGTCCAGAACCCGAGGCGCCCATGTCCGATAAATCGATGAGTGAAGAACGCAACGGCTCCGACACGCCCGACCTCCTCTATCTGCTTCAAGGCGCGGACGATTTCAGCCACTTCGTCTTCCCCGATAGCGAAGCGCTTTTCAAGAGTCTTGCGCGACGGCAAGCACCGCACACGCTTTTCATCACGTGCGCGGACTCGCGTGTGTCGCCCGAGATGATCACGCAGACGCGGCCCGGCGAGCTCTTCGTGTGCCGCAACATCGGCAATATCGTGCCGGCTTATGGGGAGATGCTCGGCGGCGTGTCGGCGGTAGTCGAATACGCGGTGCTCGCATTGAACGTGCGGCAGATCGTGATCTGCGGCCATTCCGACTGCGGCGCGATGAAGGGCCTCGCCTCGGGCGCAACCATCGCCGATGAAATGGCTACGGTGCACGCGTGGTTACGCAACGCAGAAGCGGCGCGCAGTGTGGTACGGGCGCGAAAGCTGGAACACGAGCGCATGGTTCAGGCGATGGTCGAAGAAAACATCCGCCTTCAACTTACGCATTTGCGTACGCATCCGGCAGTCGCGGGACGGCTCGCGCTTGGCCAGCTTCAAGTGCAGGGTTGGGTATACGACATCGGGCAGGGAAAGGTATCGATCTTCGACGAACACGGGGGCGGCTTCCAGTCGATTGCCGAAGCGCGCTTGCGCCTGTTACGCGAACAGGCGCGTTGAAAATACATGAGAATGGCGGCGTCAATATAGGGCTGACGCCGCAACGAACGATTACTGCACGCCCTTCTTCGACGCGAGATCCTGAGCCATCTTCAAGTGATCCTGGATCGTCGGCAACGCCTTTTGCGCCGCTTCCTTCAGCTTCGCGTTCTGGCCGCCGTCTGCTTCCTTCTGGAATAGCGCCACTGCCTCCTGGTGGCCCTGCACGCCAACCTTCTGGATATATGCGGTATCGAATGCCTTGCCGTGCAATGCCTTGAGCGAATCGATCGCGGAAGTATCCGAATTGTCCTTGGGCACGGTCACGCCTTTGGGCGCCGCCATTTTTAGCTGCACGGTCAGCTTGGTATGGTCGACGATCATATGACGCGCGAAGCTCTTCACGTCTTTGTCCTGCGAGCGCGTCTGAGCAAGCTTGGCGGCATCGATTTCCGTCGATCCCGAAGACGACGCGCCCTGCACGAAATCCTTGTCCGGTTGCGTAAGGTCGTTGGCAAGCGTGGTGCTGGCAGCTTCGGTCTGTGCAAAGCTCGCGATTGGCGCGGCTGCTGCAAGCGCGGTGACGATCATAACGATATTGCGTTTCATGTGGCCTCCTGTGGCGATTGGTGCTACCTGTTGTCAGCAATGCAGGTGCCACTCAATGTTTTTCTGGCAGATTCGAGAATGCGCGAAGCGGAATGTCGCTTGCTCGAACTTGATAAACTGGTCGTTCATTCCATCTTCTGCCCGATAGAAGCCATGCCTGTCTACGATTACGAATGCGCCGACTGCGGCACTTTCGAAGCAAATCGCCGTATCGCCGAACGCGATGAACCCGCAGCCTGTCCACGCTGCGGTGAAACCAGCGCGCGCGTCACCATCGGCGCGCCATCGCTTGGACGCGGCGGTAACGGCGGCGCCAACGTGAGCGAAGATTCGGGGAGCTACGGCATGCGCCATCGCGGCGGTTGTGCGTGTTGTGGCTGATCGATGCACGCGTGTCCACATGCGTTCGGGCACGGCCATTGCAAAAGCACGAACCCGTGGCGGGCGGCGTATGATGCACGGGACAGGCGCGTAGTTGTGCAGCTTGAGTCGAGTACCAGCGTCATTGCCGTTGCGCGACCTGAAGCGTGGATCACGAGCATTGCGGTCCACGTGCCTCAAACGAACAACCGGAGGTAATAAGGATGACGATAGAGTTCAGTGGGCGGCGTCACGTCGTGGCGGCAGCGCGAGTTGCGTTCGAAGCCAATGTAGATGGACGTGAAGTCTGGTGCAGCGTCTCTCTCGATGCGCTCAACGATCACTTCGGCGATACCGGCACCTCTTCCCATGCCATCCTCAGCGCGTTCGAAGGCGGACGCGTTGAAATCGAAGATTCAGCGCGGCGAGCGCTCGAACGCAATCACGGCCAGTCCGTGGAACTCGAAACCGGCGACTTCAGGAACAGCACGAAGCAATAGCAAAACGCGTACGCGTTGCATCGGGGCGGCGCCGCCGCCTCGGTGAACGAATCGACGCTCGATGCACTTATCAGTGCACGTAAAAACGCGTCACTGCATCGAAAAGACGCCACACGGGGCACGGCATTCTGAAGAATCCGTCATAGCCGGCGCTCAACAAAACGTCGCGTGGGTCGCTGCTCTCCTCGGCCGCGAACGCAATCAACATCTGATCCAGCGATGCCTCCCTGCCACATTCGCGCAACGCGCGTACAAGTGCATGGTCGTGCTTTGCCAGCACCTCGTGCGCCTCGTTCACGCGTGTATCGATGAACAATACCTGCGGCCGCCACATGTGAGCGAAATGAAGCGCGCTTTGCGCATCCGCGATCTGCACGGCATCGAAGCCACGCATGGCGAGCATCATCGCGAAAGATTCGCCGACATCGGACTCGGAATGCACGAACATTACGCGTCGTGGATCGCTTTCCACGGCGGTACGCTGATTCCATATTTCGCTGCGCCCGGGGCGCGTGTTGAAGGGTCGTCGGTTCATGTGGGAATGACGCAATGATAAGCACCGCGCCATTTGCGTGATTTAGCAAGGACGAGGCCCGCACTTCGACAAAAGTTCAGCGGGCGGCCAGCAAGCCGACGATCAGTCCACCAATTGCCGCAAGTGCTATCGACTTCCACGGGTTGTAGTGCACGTAATCGTCGGCGCCTTCGGTGACATCGCGATAGCGCATCGCAACGACGTCCTTGGCGCGCCGCCCATGCTCGATGAACTTGTTCTTGGCCGCCTGCGGATGAAACCGGCTACCTAGATGCTGCGCCGTGACTGCTGCGGGCTGCGCGAGCACGGCCGGACTGTCGCCGCCTTCCAGCACGCTGCCATGCACGTGCCGCGACGGATGCGACGGATGCGCCGCGTGCGCCGGTTTGTGCGGCGCGCCGGGCGAGAGTGGAATCACGCCCTGATGCTGTTCGAGACCGGGCGTGAGCGCGGACCCGAGTGCGCCCTGCACGCGCCTTTGCCGAAGCGGCAGCGATTCGCCCGATGCCGCAACTCCCTTCTTGTTGCCGTTTGCATTGTCCATGGCGCTCTCCTTTTTACGTCGTCCCACCAAGTCATCAAGCCTGTCATGACGCCCATGTCACCCTTACGCAAGAGTCGCACCGAATGGGCGCCGCGGCAACTCGCTCCTGACGATATGGCGCCACGCGATATCGAATCAATCGCAATCTGGCTCACATATCCGTGAGAATTGCTCGTTTGCGACGCCCACACGGCCAGCCTACGATTCGGCGAACAAGAACGAAGCGTTTATCGGTAATGCGGGCTTGATGCTGCATGATTCGTTTCACGCCGCGCGGAAGCATCCGCCCAACAAGCGCCGATACCATGGCTTCGCTCTTCCCTCCTCTTGCGAAGCCCGCCATGAATCCCGTCAATCTGGTCCAGTTGTTCATCCTTGCCGCGCTGTGGGGCGGTTCGTTCCTTTTCATTCGTATCGGCGTAACGGATTTCGGCGTGGCGCCGTTGATGGCCTTGCGCGTCGGCATCGGCGCAGTGTTTTTGTTTGCGGTGCTCATGCTTCGCGGCCGCATGCGTCAGGCACTCACCACGATGCGCGAGCGCGCATGGCCGCTTCTGATGGTCGGCATTCTCAACTCGGCCGCGCCGTTTTGCCTTTTCGCCTATGCGGAGTTGACGCTGTCGGCTGGCGTCACTTCCGTCATCAACGCGACCACGCCGCTGTGGGGCGCGCTCGTCGCCTACATCTGGCTCGACGATCGCCTGAGCAAGCTACGCATCGCGGGACTCGCCATCGGCTTTGCGGGCGTGCTCGCGCTGGTTTGGGATCAGATGTTCGTCCACGATGCCGGCGCCGCGCCCGTTGCACCGCTCGCCACTGCGCTCGCCGCCCTGGCCGCACTGGGCGCGACATTGTTCTATGGGATCGCCGCCAGTTACACCAAGCGGCATCTCATGGGTGTCGATTCGTTGATCGTCGCGACAGGCACCATGAGCGCCGCGACGCTCGTCCTGCTGCCGTTTGCGCTGTTCTGGTGGCCGACAGCGAGCGTGTCGACGCACGCGTGGGGCGCGGTGCTCGGATTGGGCGTGGCATGCACAGGCGTCGCTTACATGCTGTTCTTCCATTTGATCGCCGTGGCTGGGCCCGCTCGCGCGATTACCGTGACCTTCGTCATTCCAATCTTCGGAATTCTGTGGGGCGCGCTATTTCTCGCCGAACGTGTATCGGTCGGGATGGCGGTGGCGTGCGGAATCGTGCTGATCGGGACAGGGCTTGCAACGGGCGTGGTCAAGCGCGTTGCGTGGCCGCGCGCACGACGCGCAGCCGCGGCGAAGCAGTGACGCCAGGAGCGCGTGGCTTTACCGCCAGAGATGGACGAGCGGGCCATCTTCGCCGGCCACGGGATCGTCATGGGGAAACGGCAACGCTTCCATCGCTTGTCGTTCCGCCTCGCTGATGCCTTCGCGGCGGATGTCCCACTGCTGTCCCGGCGGATAGGCGCCCACCACTTGAAAGCGCCGACCACTCGTCAAAAGACAGTGCCCGGTGCCGGCGGGAAGAACGATGGCATCGCCCGCGCGGATCGCGATGACTCGGCCTTTCGGCCCGCCGATGATCAATTCCGCCTCGCCCGAGATCACGCCGAGCGCTTCGTGCGCGGTCGAGTGAAAGTGGTGATAGTCGAAGACCCCGTCGCGCCATTGCGGCGGCCAGCCGTTTTGCTGAAACAGAGATTCGAAACGGCCGGCGATGTCGAACTCGCGCGAGTCGATTGCATTACGCCAGACGAGAACCGGCAAGCGCGTGTTATTCGGTACCCAGCCGTTTGGCGCCAGCATGAAAGATTCGCAGCGCGCGTTGGCGGAAAGTGAGGTTTTGGTTTCATGGGACATGACGTGATCCTCCGGGTCTGACGACGGAGGAGCAACGTGTGTTCCAACGAAGTCACGGCGTCTCCTGCCGCCCTCACAACCATCACGCATCAATGCCCGTGCCAATGCCCATAACCGCCCACGCCGATCCCCACTGAAACCGCCGGCGCCGCGTAATAACCGGGGCCGTAGGCATAGCCATACGCCGGTGCATAGCCGTAAGCGGGCGCAGGCGCATAGCCGTAAGGCGGCGCATAGATGCAGCCGCCAAGCCCCGCCGCGATGACTATCGCAGTTGCAGTCGCGAGCGTTCGAACCGCACCTCGCTTACCCTGTTGTCGATTAATGTTTTTCATGATCGATGCGACTCCCCGTTCGTCCCCGCCTACCAGCGGCGATATCCATATCCACCGTGATGCGCGTACCAGTCACGCCGGTTCCAGTACCGATAGCCGTCCCAATACCGGTCGCCATGCCATCCGACGATGACAGCAGGGCCAGGCGCGACCACGACGGGCGCCGGTTGATAAGCGACCACGGGCGGCGATTGATACACGACCGGAGGCGGCGGAGGCGGCGCGGCATAAACCGGCGCGGCGGGCGCCACATATACGGGCGGAGGCGGCGCATAGACCGGCACCGGTACACCCAGATTGACGCCGACGCTCACACCCGCCAGCGCCGATCCACAAGCAAGCCCCGCACAAGACGCGATACCCAGTCCGATGAGACTCTTCACGTTCATGTTTTCCTCGTCCGAAGCGACCGCGCATCGCAGCCATGAATCCATGTTAGCGACGCCTTCGCAGGCTTGAGTTACAAGCGCTGTAACAGATGTGAACACTGAAATGAAGCTTGCAGTGCCCTGTTGAACCCGTCAGCGGGTTGCGCGCTCGTATCGTGCATGGGATATTTCCGGCTCGATAAAAAGGATGCCGGCCAATGGACCTCTTGCGCAGCATGCGAATCTTTGTCCGGGTAGCCGAGGCGGCAAGCTTTACCGTCGCCGCGCAGCACATGGACATTACGACCGCGCAAGCGTCGCGCGCGATCACCGAACTCGAGTCGCATCTGCGCACGCGTCTTTTGAATCGCACGACGCGCCGCGTCGCATTGACCGATGCTGGGAATCGCTATCTGGCGCGCTGCAAGGAAGTGATCTCGCTGGTCGACCTCTCTGAAGCGGAAGCCAGCGACGCGCAAGTGTCGCCAAGCGGCGTGTTGCGCATGCACGCGCCGATCACCTTCGGTCATCACTATGTCGTGCCGGCGCTTTCTCAGTATTTGGAAGAGCATCCGCTCGTGCGCGTCGAGTTGACCTTGTCGCAGCAGGTTCCGGACATGCTCGACGAAGGCTACGACGTCTTCCTGCAGGTCACGAGTTCGACGCTGCCCGACTCCGCGCTCGTCTCCACGCGTATTTGCACGATGCCGAGCGTGCTGTGCGCATCGCCGAACTATTTGCGGCGGGCCGGCATGCCGATGACCGTGGAAGATCTTTCGAAGCACGCGTGCCTTCAACTCGTCACGACATTCTTTCCGGTGGATCGATGGACGTTCGAAGGCGCGCAAGGAAAAGTCGATGTCGAACTTCCGCCTGGCCGCCTTCGCGTGAATTCCGCCGATGCACTCGCCGTCGCGGTGGCCAATGGTCTGGGTATCGCGCCTTTGCCGATGTTGTCTGCCCTGCCCTCGCTTTCGAATGGCGCGCTGGTGCGCGTGCTGCCGGACTGGGAACTGCAAAAGATGACGGTGTATGCAATGTACGCTTCGCGCCAATACCTCGATGCGAAGATCAAGACTTGGGTAGCGTTTCTGCGTGATTACGTCGAGACCAAACTTGAAGCTAGCTTTGGAGAACGGTACGACGTCGACAGTTGAATGTGGATGTTCAAAAAGCCGACCATTAGTTGCATGTTGGTGCTGAACGAGCCTGCACCTCGCAGGCTCGTCGTCTCAAACTGTCTTGACGTGCGTCGCCACTATCGGAAAAAGCTTACCCTTGAACAGGGCCAGCACGGTCCCGACGACGAGACTCGCAAATACCACGTTCGCCACGATGAAAGATGCCGGAGCCAGCCAAAGCAGCGGGCCTGCTGCGCCGCGTTCCAGCATGCGGATTGCCATCGTCGGCAACGCTGCCACGCCGAAGCTGAACGCCCAGTACGAAGGCGTAAACGATTGCTGACGAATCCACGGCAGGAGCCGCGTGAGCATCATTGCCTGATACAGACCGTAGCCGAGCAGCATGTAAGCGAAGAGATCCGGCACGCCATGCGTAATCGCAAGATACGACACGCCTCCCACCACCGGCGGCGCGAGCTGGATGCCGAGCGTGGGACGCAGCGCGTCGGGCAGCGGATCGTGTACAGCCGCGCGATGCATCACGATCGATTCGATCGCGAGCCACGAGAACACACCCGCCCCGAAGAACAACGCGCCGATCTGCGTCCAACCCAGACTCGCTGCCGCCGTTCCCGCGACGAAACTCGGCGCGACGGTCGGCAGATAGATGGCCGGCGTCGTCAGTTCGGGCTTCCGGCCGCCTTGCCAGAAGCGTCCGTGAAGATAAGCGCCTAGGCCGAGCTGACTCACCACACCCGCGACGAACAACGCGATCGCCAACTCCCGCGAATAGTTCTGCACCGCTTGCGCCGCGAGCAACGTCGATACAGGCGCGAGCGCGGCGAACGACGACTGCACGGGATGCGCCATCTCGGCGATGGCCGCGTCGCGCTCGACAAGCCACTTGCGTGCATACGCGATCATCAAAGCGAGCCAAACCGACAGCGCGCTCGCGGTCAAGAGCGGCGGCACGACGGCCGGAATCGCCCAGACATGCGCCGCCGCTCGCCATGCGCCCGCCAAGGCCAGAAGGCCCACCGCGATGCCGAAAAAAGCGACCGGCATCGGTTGACGCTTGTTCATACGATCATTGGTGTCCATTGCCCTTCTCCGTGAATGCGCGGGTAAGAACGCGTGCTGCGCTCTTGTGTCCGTCGATGGAGAAAGCTTAGGTCCGTCAGGCCGTTACGCGAATGTCGTAGCGTCTCGATTGACTACTCGATCGTCTCAAAGACGAGAGGTATCGGCGAAAATGGGCTTTCTCTGGACCGGGGATTTGCATACAGTGCCTGGCGCAGGGATGGCGAATGGTGAATGATGCGGATGGCATGCAAAGCACCACATGCAAAATGCCAAGCGCAAAGCACGATTCGCTCTACACACAGGAACAATGCATCCGACGTCATCCCACCAGGGAGGGACTGCGGCAAAACAGGCGCGGGCGCCAAGTCCGCCGCGTGTCAAACGCAGAAAGCCATCACGTCACGATCCGGGACACGCAGTAACCTCCGCGCGGATAATAGACACGACGGCATCATCCCAAACGGCACTGCGAATAGCACCCTTGGCATTAGGTGCACCGCATGCAAAACACAAAATGCCCAGCGTCGCCGGCAACTTTGCCCGTTTTGCGCCACAGCCATCAAGCACGCCAGCGCACCGGGCCATGTCACCTCGAACGTGCACGACAACAACCACGCAAAACATCGATAACGCCTGGAGAATCGAGAAGATGAGAACTTTCCCGCTGGGTCTGCCGTTCCGAGCGCTTTCAATCGCGACCGCCCTATTCCTTTCGGCTTGCGCACAGACCGGCCCGGTCGAATTCTCCGCGAGCGCCAACCCACCCGCTTCCGACAAGGACGGTCCCGCCGACTTCAGCGGCATGGACAACTCGATGAACGCCTGCAAGACGCAGTCGCGACAGGCAGGCGCGGACCGCTGCACACAGGTGCGCGCTTACGAATCCTGTATGAAGAGCAAAGGCTACATCACCGTTCTAGGCCCGGAAAACCCGCCGAACTGCGGACAGCCCGACTGGGAGCAGGACGTGCGCAAGTGGCTGCGTTGAGCCGAGTAGATTCATCGGCGGCGCGAGGTCGATGTCCACCACGCCCGTGTCGCCTAACGCCGCGCGCATCATTGCACCGACAAGCAACGACACGCTTACCACACGCTAAAGTCGGGTGATCCGCATGCCGTTATGCGGTGCATGAGAAAGAAACGCCTACACTCCCGCGATATGAACAACGCCTTCGCCGCAGCCGCCGAGGCGCTTGCCCTTTTTTGCCGTCTGCGCAACGTGGATGCCGCCGACTTGCCCGCCCAGGACGTGGATACACTGCTCGACCTCGCCTTCGAAGAAGCCGCGCAGCAAGCGGCCGCCCGTAGCGAGGCGCGCCGTCCCGGCTGAGCAAGAGTATTCACGGACGGGAGCATTACTTGCTTTTCAGAACGACATGGCGCCGTGGGCCACGCGCCGCGGAGGCTCCATGTCGAAGATACTCGGTCCGATACTGGGCCCGCACGTAGCGAACGTCGCACGTCATCCGTTCGGCTTCGTCATGCGCACGATCAAGGCATTTCGCGCCAACCAGGGCATGCTGCTCGCGGGCGCGGTGGCCTATTACGCGCTTTTGTCGATCGTGCCGCTTCTGATCCTCATCGTGATCGTGCTGTCGAAATTCATCGGACAGAAGGAACTACTCGACACGCTCTCCCATTTACTCGAATGGCTCGTGCCGGGACAGGCACGCGCAGTCGTGCGTGAACTCGCGAATTTTTTGACGCATCGGGCGGTCATCGGTTGGCTTCTTCTCATCACGATGATCTTCTTCAGTTCGCTCGCCTTCACCGTGCTCGAGAACGCGATGTCGGTGATCTTCGTGCATCGCGTGGCGATCCGCCGTCGGCACTTTCTCCTGTCCGCCTTGCTGCCGTACTGCTACATCCTGTTCTTGGGCGTCGGCATGCTGATCGTGACTTTCGTCTCGAACGGGCTTCAGGCGATGGGCACGAACAGCCTCTATTTCCTCGGCATCGAAATATCGCTCAAGGGCGTGTCGCGCCTTTTGCTGTATTTGCTCGGCTTCGCGGGCGAGGTTTTCGTGCTGACATCGATCTATCTCGTGATGCCGGTGGGACGTCCGTCACTGCGGCTCGCGTTGATAGGCAGCGTGACCGCTGCCATTCTTTGGGAAATCACGCGCCACGTGCTTGTCTGGTACTTCGCGACGCTTTCGCAGGTAAGCGTGGTGTACGGATCGCTGACGACGTCGATTGTCGTGCTGTTTAGTCTGGAGGCACTCGCCACGTTGTTGCTCTTCGGTGCGCAAGTAATCTCCGAGTTCGAGCGTTTCGGCCTGCCTCAGGCCACCGAGCCGCAACGGTTCCACACTGGCACGGGCTGAACCTATCCGCCTGATTGTCCGATTGCATTTTATGTGCGCTATCGCACATAAGTTTGACTTTCTCGTCCGACAAATAGCGCTAGATTCCCCATTTCGATGCGCGGGCGTGAACTCTGCTACGGTAGTATTCAAAATGCGAGCGACACGTCCTGTAAATGTCGATGGCATGGTGCCGCTCCAAGCACTTCGCCTATAAAATGCGGCGCCAGCCCTCCTTACGCGGGCATCGTGCAAAGCAAACTGAATTGCATCCATTGTTGAGCGCCGGGTAACGGAGGCGTTCGGCATGCTTTGTTGCGGCGAGAAGGATCAGTCGGCTGTCGCTGCATAGCCATCGATCTTCAAGGCTGTACTCATCATCCAGTGGGCCATTCGTTTGAATGGGTGCGCCACGCGGGCCTTCATATCGCACGCGCGCCATTCCACTGTTATACGGCGGTGTCGAGCGTG
This sequence comes from Caballeronia sp. LZ003, assembly GCF_031451465.1. Taxonomy (NCBI): domain Bacteria; kingdom Pseudomonadati; phylum Pseudomonadota; class Betaproteobacteria; order Burkholderiales; family Burkholderiaceae; genus Caballeronia; species Caballeronia sp. LZ003. Next base: position 1,584,715 of record NZ_JARUXJ010000001.1, read on the forward strand.
TTGTGTAACGCTAGTTGGACACCGCCCGACGATCACGTTCCGGAGAGCGCTGTCATGCCTCACCACGCTGAACTACCCCAGGAGAGCATCGCGGGTCACGCACGACCCGCGAATGATCCCACTGTCATTGCCATGGAAACACCGCCGCTCGATTTGGAGGATGAGCCCGTGGCGCAGCGCACACCATTGCGCTTTGGGCGTCTCGCCTTGTGGAGCGCGTCGGCGGGCGCGTTGGCCGTCGGCGTGCTGGGAACCATCGCCTACAGCATGTGGTTCTCGCACGATCAACGCGTCTATGCTGAAGCGATGTCCAGCGCACGCCAGACGTTAGGTGTCGATCAACCGACTTTTGTCGCGGCTCAGGTGCCTGCACAGGTGCAAACGCAGACGCAAGCCGTTGGCACAGTGGAAGCGGCGCCCGTCTCCGTTCGCGATGCGTCCGTGAGCACGACTGCACCCGCCGTCTATGGCGCGGACACAGTGGATGCCGCCGCTATCGCCGCCGCTCCAACGCAAGCGGCGCCGACCGTGCAACGTCCGAGCGCGGTGGCCGCAACGCGACCTCAGTCGCAAACTGCCTCGGCGCGCGGAAACCGTGCGGCTTCGGCCCAAGCGAGCGCCGGGCAGACTCAGGCTGCACGCCGTCGCGCGGCGCGCGCCAGAACGGACACCGGCCTCTTCGCGCGCGTGGGCGCGTTCTTCCATCGAGTGAGTTATCGACGCAATGCAACAGCCGGTCAGCGAGAGGAATATTCCCGTCCGTGAAGCATCGGCAGCGCCACCGATGCCCGCGGATGAAGACGCCGTGGATCGGCCGCTGCCGCATCGCATTTTGAATACCGTTCAGGCGCTCGCCCGGCGTGCGGGCATTCGCGGGCCAGCTCCGCTTGCAGCCGTGGCATTGTCGCTGCTGCTCATCGGCCTGCTTTTTCTTGCGGTTCAGGTTCGCACCATCTTTTCGGTGCAATTGCATCAGGAATACATCGGGCTCGTGCTCGAAGCAGTCGAGCGTGCCGATGCCGCGCGTAGCGCCTCGGTGGTGCTGCTGGGCACGCCGGCGAGCGATGCACAGCACCACATTGCGTACCGCCAGGCGCGCATCGAGTTTGCCGCGCGGCTCGGAAGCCTGCACGCGCTCATCGGTTCGAGCCCGGTGCCCGCGCCGCCAATGCCCGCTGACGTCCTCTCGCCTGCTGCCGATTTTCGCGCGGCCAGCAGCGCGCTCGATTCCGTCTATGCCTACTGGCGCACCGAGCGCGACCGCGCCAGCGCCGATCTGCGCGAGCGCATCGTGAGCGTGTCGCATACGCTCATCGCGTTATCGGCGATCGTGTTCGGCGTGTTGATCACGGCGATCGGAATGTATGCAAAACGCAATCGACAATTGGTCGGCATGTCGCATGAGTTCGAACACGCTTCACTGCACGACGCGATGACGGGCCTGCCCAATCGACGCAAGCTGTTCGCGTCGCTGGAGGAGTCGGCCGCGCGCCTTGCGAACGGCGCCGAACCGGCACGCATCGCCGTGTTGTATATCGACCTCGACGGCTTCAAGCGCGTCAACGATACGCACGGTCACCGTATCGGCGACGAGTTCCTGATTGCGGTATCGCGACGCTTTCGCCAGACCGTGCGTAGTGGCGACGTCGTCGCGCGTATCGGCGGCGACGAGTTCGCCGTGCTCGTGCGCGAGTTTTCCGGGGACAAGGAGCTGGCCGCGATCGCGCAACGGATTATCGATTGCGTGACCGAAACCGACATGCAGATGCGTCTTTCGCTGGTGCGAGCAAGTATCGGCATCGCGAGCTACCCGGACCGGGTGAGCGACTATTGGCGCCTCGTCGCGGTCGCCGACGACACCATGTACACAGTCAAGCGTAACGGCAAGAACAACTATGCCTTCGCCTCTCTCGCACCCGCTGCATCTGCTTCCGCTTCTATCTAGGCCGCTGCACGAAGGTCTTCCTCGCCACCGAGCGCATCGGTCAGGTCGGCGAGCATGCGCGCGAGTTCGCCTGTCATCAGCGTGAAGTCGGATTCGAAGCGTTCATCGTCGTTGGTCGCGGTGGGATCGGCGGCTTCCTTGATGACGTCGAGCGCGCTGACCCGCTTCAACGTAAGCGATGGCGTCAAGACGTAAGAAACGCGGTCGTTCCACGTCATGGCAAGCCGCATGCACTGCTTGCCCGCTTCGATATGACGGCGCATGTCTTCCGCTTCCAGCGCCTGACCCACGTAGCGGACCGTTGCATTGCCCTCGCCAGCAGAACGCAGCTCCGTATCGCGATCAAGCGTAAAGCCCGCGGGCGCTTCGCCTGTGAGGAGCCACTCGGTCATCGCGGAAACGGGCGACCGTGCCACGCGCACGCTCATCAACGGAAGATCGGTCACCGACTTGACGAGCAGACCGATGATGTCGTCGCATAGCGTCGCCGACGCAGCGTCGATCGCAAGCCAGCCATTTACAGGGTCGATCCACACGCGCGTATCGCGCCGGATGCTGAACGCGCGCGGCAAGAGTTCGTCGGTGATCTGCTCCTTGAGCTCGCGCATCTGCTTGCGGCCGGGTTTGAAGCCCTGCTGTTCTTCCACTTCGAGCGCGCGTTCCTTCGTGAACTGCGTCACGACCGAAGCAGGCAAGAGCTTCTTCTCGGCGCGATACGTAATGAGCATCTGTCGGTTGACGGCATAGACGAGCGAGTCGTCGCCGCGCGGCGAAACCCAGCCGCGCCGTTCGTTCTCGACGCTCGATGCAGCACTGAAGCCAAGTGGCGCGAGCCACTGCTGCAGCTTTTCAGGGGAGATGTTCCACGGTGCGGGCAGACGGTGAAGCTGGAGGTTTTTGAACCACATGGCGAGGTATCGATGCGTTCGGGAAAAGCGCGCCATTTTATACGACGTGGCACGAGGTCGAAGCGCGTTACACTAGAACGGCTCAAAAACGCTTGAATGCCTCAGCAATAGGAGCACCGATCATGGATGACCTGGACGCGCAAGGCACCTTCCGCGGGCTGCCGTTGACCACCGAGCAGGACGCCGAAGTGCGGCATTACATCAAGAAGAAAAAGCAGCGGAACGAGCCGTGGGATACGCCCGAACTCAACGCAATGATCAAGGACATGCTCGACCCTCCTGGCGATGACGACAATACCGCCGACATCGACGATGAAGAGGAAACGCGCTCCGTGGCCGAGCGTGCATCGGCGTTCATCGACGAAGACATGGACCCGATAGAGCACAACGAGGAATGGCACGCCGCCATGGAAGCCGAAGTGATGAAAGGGCCAAGACGCTAAAGCGATTCATAGCGGCCAGGCCAAGGCAATAAAAAGCGCCGGTAATCAGCCGGCGCCGCATGTGCTTAAAACACTGTGAGCTTTAATGTCTGTGACGCATCCAGTCGCGCGGCGGATGTGTATCGAGCCATCGTGCCTTGGGGACGTTGATATGCGGATGACGATGATGTATCACGAGAATCACCGCGGCGCATAGCAGCACGACAATGCCCACCATCAGGCTGATCATCGGTTCGGTCATAAGCAACCTCCTTAGCGGAACAAGGGGCGACGCTTGCACTGCTTGAGAGCGTGCGGCGCTTCCAGGCATCATGCGCTTAAACGAACTTCACGGCGCAGTGCATGCCGATGGAATTTTTCAAGCCAGCCTGAGGCAAAGCTTGGAGCGACCGAGCGATCCTTAAGCGCACGTTGCTTTGTATTGCGCAAATACTTCGAAGCTTGACAGAACGAGTCGCGCACGCTTGTCCTATGATGAAGAGACTTGAAGAGACGTAAGAGAGTCGCAAGAACGCTTTAGAAGAGCCGCTCAAGGACCGCTAACCGGAGACGTGCAACATGGCAACATGGAAACCCGACCCGAGCTTCTATCCTTCGCCTCGCCTTGCAGCCAAGGCTCCGCGAGAAACACTCGCCTATGTCGCGACATTCGACCCCGAGCGCAAGACGCCCGACAAGCTGGCGGTCGTCGATGTCGATCCCGATTCGCCGAACTATACGAAGATCGTCAGCGAACTCGCCATGCCCGATACCGGCGACGAACTGCATCACTTCGGCTGGAACGCCTGCTCTTCGTGTCTTTGCCCCAATGCGCCGCACCCGCATATGGAAAGGCGTTATCTCGTGGTGCCGGGGCTGCGCTCGTCGCGCATTCATATCGTCGATACGAAGCCCGATCCAAAGCAACTCAAGATCGTGCGTACGATCGAGCCCGATGAACTCGCCGAGAAAACGGGCTATACGCGTCCGCATACCGTGCATTGCGGACCGGGAGGCATCTACATCACGGCATTGGGCAATGCAGAAGGCAAAGCGCCTGGTGGCGTGCTGATGCTCGATCAACAGAGCTTCGATCCACTAGGCCGATGGGAAGTGGACCGCGGCCCGCAACAGCTTGCCTACGATGGCTGGTGGCATCTCGGTTACGACACGATGGTGACGAGCGAATGGGGCACGCCCGATACCTTCGAGAGCGGCCTCGTACCCGAACTTCTTTTAGGCGCGAAATACGGCAGAAAACTGCATTTCTGGGACTTCACCAAGCGCAAGCATATTCAGGAAATCGACTTTGGCGACGAGTATCAACTCGTGTTCGAACTGCGCCCCGCGCACGATCCGACTAAGGCATACGGCTTCGTGAATTGCGTCATCAGCTTGAAGGATCTGTCCTCGTCGATATGGACTTGGTATCGCGACAAGGACAAGTGGGCCGTCAAGAAGATCATCGACATTCCCGCGGAACCTGCCGATGCCTCGGTTCTGCCGCCGCTTCTTCAAGGCTTCGGCGCGGTGCCGCCGCTCGTCTCCGACATCGATCTCTCGATGGATGATCGCTTCCTCTACGTGTCCTGCTGGGGCACAGGCGACATGCTTCAGTATGACGTCTCCGATCCCTTCTCGCCCAAGCTCACGGGTAAGGTCCGCATCGGTGGGATCGTGTCGCGCGCCACTCATCCCGGCGCTAAAAACGGTGCACTGAATGGCGGACCGCAAATGGTCGAAGTCAGTCGCGATGGTCGGCGCGTCTACTTCACCAACTCGCTTTATGGCGCGGTGGACGCGCAGTTTTATCCCGAAGGCATCGACGGCTGGATGGTGAAGCTCGACGCCGATCCGAACGGCGGCCTTAGCACCGACAAGAACTTCTTCATCGACTGGCCGAAGGGGCACAGGCCGCATCAGATCAGGCTGCAAGGCGGCGATTGCTCGTCGGATTCGTTCTGCTACCCGTGACCTCCTCGTCGGCGTTATGGCTCACGGCTGCGGGATTGGGCGCCTTTCATGGACTCAATCCCGCAATGGGCTGGCTCTTTGCCGTCGCGCTCGGACTCTATGCGCATAGCAGGCGCGTCGTTCTGATCTCGCTCGTGCCGATTGCGCTCGGTCATGCGTTATCGGTAGGGCTCGTGCTGGTTGGCGCGCTTACGCTCGGGACCATGCTTGGACATGAGATGCTCGCGCGTGGTGCAGGCCTGGTGCTGATCGGCTGGGGCATATGGCGGCTGTGGCGCGGTCATCGTGGACGGCCTTCGGTTGGCATGCGCACGGGCCTCGCGGGCCTCGCGTTGTGGTCGTTCGTGATGTCGAGCGCACACGGCGCGGGCCTCATGCTCGTGCCGGCGCTCTTGCCCCTGTGCTCGGGCAAGCTTGCCGGCGGCGCGCTCGAAGCGGGCGCCCTCGCGCTCGCCATCCACACGGCGTCGATGCTTGCCGTCATTGCCGTCATCTCCATGCTGGCCGTGACGGTGCATGAGCGTGTGGGGCTCGGGTTTCTACGCACGGGGTGGGTCAACGTCGATTGGCTCTGGAGTGTGGCCCTCATCGCATGCGGCGCGTGGCTCTTCGTGTAGTCTGGATTCCGCTGCTGCAAGACAGGCCTCAAGGGCCGATGCACGTGGCGGACGCCGGCAGAAGTTAGGCGCTAAAGGCCTACTGTCGTCGATTGCGTGACTCAGTCAGTCCCGGCAATATCAACCGACATAACGATAAAAATAAAAGAACGCGGCGCAGAAAATTCCAGGAACAAATGGCCTAGTCGAACGAGGGGGAGCACACCGATGCGCGAAATTTCATACGAAGAACAAACCGTCAAATCCGGCAATCCGCTAGCGCGTTATGCACATCGAACGCGCATGAACATGGCGGTCGATTTGGTGACCGGACTATGTGCGAAACGCGGCACGGTGGTCGATTTCGGTGCGGGCCCTGGACTCTTTTTGCACACGCTCGGCGAAGCGCGCCCGGACGTGACGCTCGTCGGTCACGATCCATACATGGCGCCCACCTTTCCCGAAGTCAAATACGCGGAGTCGCTGAACAACGTAACGCCGCAAAGCGTCGACGTGCTGACCGCCTTCGAAGTCTGCGAGCATCTCTACGACAACGAACTGGCCATGCTGCTCGATGACGCCGCGCGCATCCTCAAGCCGAGCGGCGCGCTCGTGATCTCGGTGCCGATCATGTACGGCCTCGCGATCGCGCCGAAGGTATCGAACTGGATGCTCCGCAGTCGTTCCTTCAAGTCGGAATACACGCCTTCCGAAGTGCTCAAGTCGATGGTCGGCATGTCCGTAAGCCGGCCGATCAATCCGCGCATCACGCATAAGGGTTTCGACTTCCGTGAGTTGCGCGATCTCGTAAGCGTGGGCTTCGATATCGATGCCGTGCATATGAGCCCGGTGCCGCATATGCCTTGGTGGTTGAGTTCGCAATACTTCATGATCTGCAGGCCGAAAGCGCAAGGTTGAGGTATTTGACTGCTGGGCGATACGCCGGGAACGCGACGAATGCGGCCCGGCGTTTCACATGGCGAGCGCTTCTGCCAGGCAATTGCATTCGGCATGCAAAAGACTGAATGCAAAATGCGCTCTCACTCTTGCCGCGATACTTCTTCCGCATCTGGTAACGCGGCGGTCGTCCATCCGCCGCCGAGCGCCTTGATCAGCGCGACGCTGGCCGCCATGCGCCGCCGCTCGATACGCACCTCAGTGCGTTGATCCGATAACACGATAGCCTGCGTCACCACTACGTTCAGATACGTGATCGCGCCGTTCTCGTAGCGATTGCCAACCTTCGATAACGCGCGCTTCGCCGCATCGACCGCGTCGCGTTGCGCTTCGCTCTCACGGCGCAAAACCTCCAGCGCGTTGAGGTTGTCCTCCACTTGCCCGAAAGCCGTGAGCACCGTTTGACGATAATCAGCGACGCTCTCGTCGTAAGTCGCGCGCGCCGCATCGCGTGCCGCGGCACGGCCACCGAAGTCCAGTGCGGTGAAAGCGAGTTGCGGCCCGAGCGACCAGAAGCGGCTTGGCGCCATCAACCAGGAGCTGAAATTGGTGGCTTCGAGGCCACCCGTCGCGGCAAGCAGCAGATTCGGAAAGAACGCGGCCGTCGCCACGCCGACGCGTGCGTTGGCCTCAGCGACGCGGCGCTCGGCCGCCGCGATATCGGGCCGTCGCTCCAGCAACGCGGAAGGCACGGAAAGCGGCAGCGCAGCGAGTGCCGCCGATGGGCGCGGCGCATGCCCTTCATCGAGCGGCTCGACATCGAGCGTGAAACTCGACGGCGGCTCGCCAACGAGAATCGCGATTGCATTCACGAGGCTCGCGCGCGCGGTTTCGAGATCGATCAACTGCGCCTGCGTCGAGCGCAACTGCTCCTCCGCCTGCGCAACATCGGACTCGGCCGCGATGCCGCCTGCAAACCGGTCACGCGTCAACGCGAGCGCCTTGTCGTAGGCTTGCAGCGTCTCCTTTAAAAGCCGCTCTTCCTCCACCGTGCCGCGCAACTCGAAGTAGTTACTTGCAAGCTCGGCCTGCATCGACAGGATCGCACTTTGCAAGTCGGCTGCGCTTGCCTGCGCTCCCGCACGTCCGCCTTCGACCGCGCGGGAAATGCGGCCCCACAAGTCGGGCTCCCACGAGATTTGCGCATCGACCAGATAGTCCGGCACTGTCACGCCCGCGCTCGACTTGTACAGTATGTTCGACGACGCCCGCGACTGATTGAATGCAGCATTCGCCGTGACAGTCGGAAAGTATGCCGAACGCGCCTGCGCGACGGCCGCTCGCGCGCCGCGAAAACGCGCGGATGCCGCCGCCACCGTTTGGTTCGCGCTCGCGACGCGTTCCTCCAGAGCGTTCAATTGCGGGTCGCCGTAGATTTCCCACCAGGGAGCGCGTTGCCTGGCATCGGCGGGCTGCGCGGCTTTCCAGTTTTGCGGCAGTGTGTCCGCATGAACGGGCGCATCGGCGGGTTCTGCCGTTTTGTATGCAACGGGCATCGCCACGTCGGGCTTGCTGTAATCCGGCCCGACCGCGCATCCGCTTAACATTAGCGCCAGCACCGCCGCCAAACTTGGCATTCGGCATTTTGCATGCAGCATGCTCATGATGCTTCGCCGCCCTGCTTCGGTTGACTCGCACCAGGCGTGGCGTTCGCTCGTCCGATGCGCACCGCCGCTCCATCAATGATCGAATCCGGGGGATTCACGATCACACGCTCATCGCCGGACAATCCGGCTGCGATCGAAACGCGCGTGCCGTAATCGGTTCCAAGCGTGATCGGCAGCAGCTTCACGCGATTGTTCGCATCGACGCTCGCCGCATGCACGCCATCCGGACGAAACAGCAGCGCATTGCCGGGTAGCGTGTACGACGCGCTCGCGTTGGTGAGGTGAAAGCGCACTTGCGCATAGGCGCCTGCCAGCAATTCCCCGCTTGGATTCTTCACGCCGACTTCGACACGCATGGTGCGTGCAACCGGATCGACCGCTCCCGCCGTTCGCACCGTGACGCCCTCGAACTTGCGATTGCGCTCTTCGTTGAGGATCAGTTCCGCTGGCAAGCCGGGGGTCACGAGCCGCGCATAGGCTTGCGGCACATCGACGAACACGCGCAGCGTAGTGGCATCTTGTATATGGAAGAGCTCGCGGCCGATCCCCGCGCTGCCCGCATCGATCAACTGGCCGACATCGGTGTTGCGGGCCGTCACGACGCCATCGAACGGTGCATATATCTTCTGGAACGAAACCATCTGCTCCAGTCGCGACACGTTCGCCTGCGAGGCGTTGAACGCAGCTTCCTTGGCGAGCATGTCGCCGGTCTTTTCATCTGTCTCCTGCCGCGAGACCGAGTTGTTCTTCGCCATCTGCACCCAACGATCGGCGGTGGTCTTCGCCAACAAATAATTGGCGCGCGCCGTCTGCGCATCGGCGCGAGCCTGGCGCAGCTGATCATTGATCTCGGGTGCATCGATCTCCGCAAGCAGCTGTCCTTTGCGCACCTTGGTGCCGATATCCGCGGTCCAGCGTTTCAGATAGCCATTGGTGCGCGCAAAAATCGGGGCATCGGAGAAGGCACGGATATCGCCCGCGAGGACGAGGTCCTGTGTCGGCTTCATGCGCGTCGGCTTGATGATTTCGACGGTCTGGACGCTGTGCTCGCCAGCATCGCGTTCCAGTTCCGCGTGCGCGGAATGGCGTGACCAGATACCCTGCGCCACCAGCAACACGACGACCACAAGCGCGATCACGAGCCACATGCGCCCGCGCTTGCGTGTCGATCGTTCGTTTGACTGCTCGTTCATTCGAACTCCGTATATATCGGCATCACGACTGGCCTTGCGGCTCGCCATCCAGGTGCTTTGCGCCGCCGCGCTTCGCTTCGATACGCTTATAGATCATCGAGAACACCACGGGCACGAAGAAGAGCGTGGCGATGGTGCCGACCATCAGGCCGCCGATCACCGCGCGGCCGAGCGGCGCATTCTGTTCGCCGCCCTCGCCGAGACCGATGGCCATGGGCACCATGCCGATCATCATCGCGAGTGCGGTCATCAGCACGGGCCTGAAACGCGAGTAGCCGGCTTCGAGCGCCGAGCGCATGGCATCGCCGTGTTCCTGCAATGCAGAACGCGCAAAGCTCACGACGAGAATGCTGTTGGCCGTCGCGATACCGATACACATGATCGCGCCGGTCAATGCGGGAATGGACAGCGTCGTACGCGTGAGGAAGAGCATCCAGACAATGCCCGCTAACGCACCCGGCAGCGCGGTGATGATGATGAACGGATCGAGCCACGACTGAAAATTCACCACGATAAGCAGATACACCAGCACGACGGCGAGAATCAATCCAAACGCCAGGCCCGAGAAAGAACCGTTCATCGTTTCGACTTGTCCACGCATGTCGATTGACGAGCCTTTGGGCAATTGGCCGCGCGCTTCGTCGATGATGCGTTGAACGTCATCCGACACCGCGCCCAGATCGCGCCGCTCGGTGCTTGCATAAAGATTGATGGTGGTCTGCGCGTTGTAGTGATACACGACGGCATCGCGCGACCCGCGAGACAATGAAGCAAGCGCGCCAAGAATATTCGTCTTGCCGCTAGCCGATGTCACTGGAATATTCGCGACTGATTGCAACGAGTTCATATCGTATTGCGGCGCGGACGTAATGACGTTGTAGCTCACGCCATTCGCGGGATTGAGCCAGAACGTAGGCGTCGTCTGCTGACTTCCCGACAGCGTGATGAGCAGATTGCTTGCGACATCGCGTTGCGTAAAGCCTGCCTGAAGCGCCTTCGTACGATCTACTTCGACGTTGACGAATGGAAGATCGGAGGGCTGCTGAATGCGCGCATCGACGAGACCCGGCACGCGACGAATCTTCTCGAGCAAGTGATTGGCGAAGGCGCGATTGCCACGCACATCGCGGCCCGTGATGGCGATATCGAGCGGCGCCGGGACACCGAAGTTGAGAATCTGACTCACGATATCCGCAGGTAGGAACGAGAACGCCACGCCGGGGAACTCCTGCGGCAAGCGCTTGCGGAGTTGGCGGATATAGTCGTCGGTCGGCGCGTGATCTTCGTTGAGCGTGATAAGCACGTCGGCATCGGCGGAACTGATGGTGCCGGTGTTGCTATACGAAAGATTGATGCCCGATACCGGCAAGCCCATGTTGTCGATGATCGAATGCACCTCGCGCGACGGGATGAGTTGGCGAATGCGCTTGTCGACACGATCGGTCAATGCCGCTGTTTCCTCGATACGTGTGCCGGTTTTCGTGCGCAAGTGCAGTGCGATCACGCCCGAATCGACGGAAGGAAAGAAGTCACGGCCAAGAAACGGTGCGAGGGCGAGCGAGAGCAGACAGCAGACGAGGAACAACGAAGCGAAGCGCGCGGGATGCGCGAGCCGAGCTTCGAGAAAGGCGCGGTAGCGTCCGCGCACCGCTTCGAAGCGCCTCTCGAAACCGAGATGAATACGCACGAAGGGGTTGCGCGAACCCTTCATCGATTCGACATCGCCACCCATGTGTTCGTGGTTGCGCAGCAGATACTTCGCAAGCGTCGGAACGAGCGTGCGCGAGAAGAAGTACGACGCAATCATGGCGAAAACGACTGCTTCGGCCAGCGGCACGAAGAGGTAGTGCGCAACGCCGGTAAGCAGGAACATCGGAATGAAAACGATGCAGATGGAAAGCGTGGAAACGAGCGTTGGCACGGCAATTTGTTGCGCGCCATCGAGAATCGCTTGCTCCAGTTCCTTGCCTTCTTCGAGATTCTGGCTGATGTTTTCGATAGCGACGGTCGCATCGTCCACGAGAATACCGACTGCGAGCGCCAGTCCGCCGAGCGTCATGATGTTGATGGTCTGCCCGATCGCCGAGAGTGCGACGATCGACGTGAGCATCGACAACGGAATGGAGATGGCGATGATAAGCGTCGCGCGCCAGCTACCTAAAAACAGCAGCACCATGAGCGCGGTCAGACCCGCCGCGATCACGGCCTCGCGCAACACACCCTCTACCGATGCGCGCACGAACAGCGATTGGTCGGCGACCGGCTCTATCTTCAAAGATTCGGGCACCATGCCACGCAGCGTCGGCAACAGGTTCTTCACGCGCGACACGATATCGAGCGTCGATGCATTGCCGCTCTTGTTGATCGTCAGAAGCGCCGCACGCGTGCCATCGAGTCGCACGATATTCGTTTGCGGCTGAAAGCCATCGCGCACGTGCGCCACGTCGCGAATATAGATGGTGCCGCCAGGCCCTGTTCGGATCGGAATGTCGTTGAGACCTTCGATCGTATCCGGGCTCGCATTGAGTCCCACTTGATATTCGGTCGGTCCGATCTTGGTCGTGCCCGTCGGCAAGATCAGGTTTTGCGCGCTGATGGCATTCACGACATCGGTGGGGGCAAGATTCTTTGCCTGCAGCCTGCGCGAGTCGATGTCGACCATGATCTGCCGCTGCTTGCCGCCATAGGGCAACGGCACGGATGCACCCTGCACTGTCGCAAGCTGCGTCTTGAGAAAGCTATTGCCGAAGTCGTAGAGCTGCTGCTCGGTGAGTTCCGACGATGACAACGCAAGCCGCAAGATCGGCACGGTCGACGCATTGAAGCGCAAGATGTTCGGCGGCGTGATGCCCTGTGGCAACTGACGAAGCTGCGTCTGCGAAAGCGCGGTAATTTCCGCGATCGCTTCATCCACGTTTGCGTTCGGCTGAAAAAATATGCGGATGACCGCAATGCCTGGGAGCGATTCCGATTCGATATGTTCGATATCGTTGACCGCCACCGAAAGCCCACGCTCGTAATTGAGCGTGATGCGGCGCTCCATTTGATCGGGAGGCAAGCCCGTGTACGACCAGATTACGCTAACGACCGGAATGTCGATGTTCGGAAAGATATCTGTCGGCGTGCGCATGATCACGAGCGGGCCGATGATAAGCAGCAGCAGCGACAGGACAATGAACGTGTACGGGCGCTTAAGCGCGAGTCTGACGATCCACATCGAAGTTTCGCTTGCCCCGTTTGATGTTCGCTATTCGAACACTTTTCGCTAAGCGCCAACTAAGCGCTGAAAGCATCCGTACGATGACACAAACAAAGCTTACAAAACAATTTGTGCAAACGCTTGCGAGGGTTTATGCGTAAAGAATTCTTCCGATATTTTCTGAATTGTTTTTCTAAAGCCACGCTAAGCTGTGTCTAGCGTTCGTCGAAGCTCACGACTATGCGTTCGCTAACCGGATGACACTGGCACGTCAGCACGAAACCGTCATCGATCTCGTGTTGTTCGAGCGTGAAATTCCGGTCCATCTTTACCTCTCCCTCAAGCACTTTTGCGCGGCACGTGCAGCACACGCCGCCTTTGCACGCATAAGGCAGCGCCAAACCCGCTTTGAGTCCGATGTCGAGCACACTCACACCTTCATAGGGCAAACGCAGTTTGCGCCTTTTTCCGTCGATGACGAGTTCAAGGTCGGCCGCAGGCGTGTTCTCGGTAATTTCGACGGTCGGAACGCCCGCTTGCGGCAAGGGTGTACCGAAACGCTCCACATGGATCTGTTTCTGTGCGACGCCCGAACTCTTGAGCGCGGCTTCAGCCGCATCCATCATCGGCCCAGGACCGCAAATGAAGGCTTCATCGATTTCTTGCGGAGGCACCAGCGTTTGCAGGAACGCACGGCACTTTGCTTCGTCCAGCACGCCGTTGAAGAGTTCGACATCCTGCAAGTCGTCCGAGAGCACGTGATAGAGCGAAAAGCGGCTCATATAACGGTTCTTGAGATCTTCGAGCTCTTCGGCAAACATGATCGCATCCACGCTGCGATTGCCGTACACAAGCGTGAAGCGGCTCGTGGGTTCCATATCGAGCGTGGTCTTGACGATGGCGAGCACTGGCGTGATGCCCGAGCCACCTGAAAACGCCACGTAATGCTTGGCGTGGTCCGCGTTCAAATGCGTAAAAAAACGGCCATCGGGCGTCATGACTTCGATCTCGTGGCCGGGCTTCAGCGTGTCGAATGCGAAGTTCGAAAAACGCCCGCCGCGCACGCGCTTGATGCCGATACGCAATTCTCCATCGCGATCGTAGTCCGTGACACCCACGCAGATGGAATAGGACCGGCGCGTCTCTTCGCCGTCGATATGCGCCTTCAAGGTCACGAACTGCCCTTGCGTGAAGCGGAACGCGTCGCGCAGCAGTGGCGGTACATCGAACGAGACGGTGACCGCGTCGGCCGTTTCAGGACGAACCTCGCGAATGCGCAGCGGATGGAATTGCGGAGTGGCCATGAGCGTCGAATCGATAAAAAAGAAACGGATCAGTACGGCTTGAAGTAATCGAACGGCTCGCGGCAATCGACGCATCGGTACAGCGCCTTGCACGCCGTCGAGCCGAATTGCGCGAGCTTTTCCGTATGCGTCGAACCGCAACGAGGACACGCGACCGGCTCCTGCTTCATAGACTTATATGGCACGAAACGCAGCGGTTGCTCCTGATTCGGCGCAGCAGTTCCACATTGCCCCGTCGGCGGCGCGATGCCATAACGTCGTAGCTTGTCGCGCGCTTCATCGGTGATCCAGTCGGTGGTCCATGCCGGCGCGAGCACCGTCTCAATGCGATGCGCCCCGAGCTTCGCGTTATGGATTGCATACGCGATGTCCTCGGCGATCTGCGACATGGCGGGACATCCCGAGTAAGTCGGCGTAATTACGACCTCGAGCACGCCGTCCGCGCCATGACGCACGTCGCGCAAGATGCCCAGTTCGCGTATGGATACGACGGGGATCTCCGGGTCCGGCACGGCTTCGAGCACGGACCATACGTATTGCAAGACAGTATCGGCGTGCACGTGTTCACCAGCTTGCGCCCGGGTGCTGACGTGCGAGGCTTTGCATCTCCGCGAGCAGATAACCCATATGCTCGGAGTGTTCGCCGAGTTTGCCTGTGCTGACATGCTTTACATCGGCGGGCGCGGTGAGTGTAGCTTCGTTTAAAGCGTCGTCGAGCTGTGCGCGCCATGCCGCTTCGGAATCGCTCGCAAGCGGCGCGATGCCTGCTTGTGCAACGGCACGCTCGATTGCATCGATCACAAAAAACTCGCGTGTGTAAGGCATCAAATAGTCGAGTGCTGCCTGTGCGCGTCGATGCGATTCCTCCGTGCCGTCGCCGAAGCGCACGAGCCAGTCGCGTGCATGATGCAAGTGGTAACGGACTTCCTTGATCGACTTTGCGGCAATGGCGGCAAGCTGCGCATCGGCCGATGCCTGCAAGGCCGTCCATAGTTCAGCCATCAACGCCGAATAGAGGAAGTTGCGCACGATGGTCACTGCATAATCGCGCTCGGTTCGCACCGTGCCCGCGAACGGTCCATAGTGCGGCAGCTCGGCAATCGTATAGTTGGCGAACTCACGCTCGCCACGAAAGTACGCGTAGTCGTCTTCGGTTTTCTGCGTGCCGGTCATCTCGGCTTCGAGCGTTGCCGCATGCGAATAAAGCAAGCGCGCCTGTCCGATGAGATCGAGACTCATGTTAGCGAGCGCGATGTCTTCTTCGAGCGCGGGACCGTGGCTGCACCATTCGGCGTTTCGCTGACCGAGGATCAACGCGTTGTCGGCGAGGCGCAGGACGTAAGCGAGATGTTCGCGCGTCGGAATGAGCGTCGTCATGTCCCGCCTTTACATGTGATTGATTTCGTCCGGCAGCACGAAGAACGTAGGATGCCGATATATCTTGTCGATCGCGGGTTCGAACAATTCGCCCTTGTCCGCCGGGGCCGATGCCGTGATAGCCGATGATGGCACCACCCAGATGCTCACGCCTTCCTGACGCCGCGTATAGACATCGCGCGCCATTCTCAACGCAGCGCCCGCGTCGGGCGCATGCAGGCTGCCGCAATGCTTGTGATCTAGACCCTGCTTGCTACGCACGAACACTTCCCAGATCGGCCATTCCTTGCTCATCGTCGTCTCCTTCATGCGGCCTGTTTCTGCTGATCCTGCGCTTTGCGCGCTTGTTTGTCGGCATAAGCGAGCGCCGCTTCGCGCACCCACGCGCCATCGTCATTCGCCTTTACGCGAGTCGCAAGCCGTTCCTTGTTGCACGGACCGTCACCATTGACCACTCGCCAGAATTCGTCCCAGTCGATCTCGCCGTAGTCATGCGCACCGCGCGCTTCGTTCCATTTGAGATCGGGATCGGGCAACGTTACGCCGAGAATCTTCGCTTGCTCGACGGTGGCATCGACGAACTTTTGCCGCAGGTCGTCGTTCGAAATTCGCTTGATGCCCCACGCGAACGACTGGCCGCTATGAATGGAATCCTTGTCGCTCGGTCCAAACATCATCAGCACGGGCCACCACCAGCGATTCACGGCTTGCTGCACGAGGTCTTTCTGCGCTTGCGTGCCTTTCATCATTGCGAGCAGGGCATCGAAGCCCTGCCGTTGGTGGAACGACTCTTCCTTGCAAATGCGGATCATCGCGCGCGCGTAAGGGCCGTAAGTACAGCGGCACAGCGGTATCTGATTCATGATCGCGGCGCCATCCACGAGCCAGCCGATCACGCCCACGTCGGCCCATGTAGGCGTCGGATAGTTGAAGATGCTCGAATATTTGGCCTTGCCCGCATGCAGCGCGTCGGTCAGTTGATCGCGCGAGACGCCGAGCGTTTCAGCCGCGCTGTAGAGATACAAGCCGTGGCCGCCCTCGTCCTGCACCTTGGCGAGCAGGATCGCCTTGCGCTTCAGGCTAGGCGCACGACTGATCCAGTTGCCCTCGGGCTGCATGCCGATGATCTCCGAGTGCGCGTGCTGAGAAATCTGCCGCACCAACGTCTTGCGATACGCCTCGGGCATCCAGTCTTGCGGTTCGATCTTGCCATCCGCCTGCATCACCGCATCGAAATGTTGCTGTTGCGACGACGCCTCGGCTGTAGCGTCCGAAACCGCGGGCTGACCCGGAAGATCGAGGGATTGCGTGTACATGCGAGACTCCGCTCTATTTTGAGAAGCGATGCAGCGAGTATATCGATTAACCGACCGTCCGGTTGATTAATTTTGAGATGAACGTCTTGAACGCCGATAGGTTAGGTGAAACCCTAATTTTGTATGCCAGTGAGTGGTATTTTTAATTCAAGCGCATCCATGGATTGTTGCCATCCCTAGAAATATCCTTCAACGGATCGATAGATGATCCGCGACTCAACCCTCTCTACACTCCGTGCAAACGCTGTCCCGAAAGCTATTCGAAGAGCACGACCTATCCACCACGGAGCCGACATCCATGAAACCGTTCTTCTCTGCGATCGCCATCGCCGCTGCTTTTGCCGTCCCCGCCCTTTCTTACGCGCAAACAGATGCGCCGCTTACTCGCGCGCAGGTTCGCGCCGAACTCGCGCAACTAGAGAACGCCGGCTACAACCCGGTCGCAGCCGATCCTACCTATCCGTCGAATCTTCAGGCAGCCGAAGCGCGTGTGAGCACGCAATCCGTTGCGCAAGCGTCAGCGCGGTCGAATGACTATGGTTCGGTCACGGCTGGGTCGTCGCAAGCTGGTCGCACGGCGAGCACTCAACCTCGCGCGTTCGGCACGTTTTTCGGGCAGTAAGCGCTGGGGTTGTCTGCGCTTGGCGTGTGCTTGTGTTGCTTGGCGCGTAATTGGATGCAGAATGCAAAGCCAAGGTACTTTGCATTCAAATTCAAGCGGCCTATCCGAGCCGTGCGGGCAATCTCATCTCGCGCTTCGCGACATTGCGACACGAGGACATCCATAGCGGCGGCGCCACTCGATCTGCCTCTTACAAGAACAGTAACGAGCAAACGCCGAGCGCGCGGACAACTCAGTTGGCAGGGATCGTCACGACCGGCGCTTTCGATGTGTCCGTCACTTCGGCTAGCGCCATCAGGTTCTGCACGACGGTAAATGCGTACTTCGAATCGAAGTCCCTTCTGTCGATCCAATAGTTCGTTTTGTCGTAGGGCACGCTGACATACGCATCCTGCGGCGGCTTCTCGCCCACTTGCACGATGATGGTCGGACGCGTCTCTCCGCCGATCAACCCGATGGTCGGCTTGGTTGCTCCCGTTCCCACCTGCTCGTCCGGCACGGTGATCTGCGCGCCGATATCGGTCAGGATCCCAAGCACGGAACGCGTGACCATCGGAATACGATCATGATCCGCCGCCTGGCCGTAGACGAGTTCATACGTCTTCATCTTCGGGGACAACTTGAGCAGCTTGCGCACGAGCGTGAGATCGCCGACGGTCTGCTTGTTAGTGCCGCTGCGCGTTGCGCCGAGCGTGATGAACACGCCGCCATCCTTTCCATTACGTGATTCAATATTCAATTCGCCGGCCAGTTGCAGACGGCGCAGCGCTTGAATCAACATGAAAAATTCAGGCGCGCCTGATCCATTCGGGCCGCCGAGCGCCGTGCCGTTCTGTAACCCGCCGATGGATTGCGCCGTGATGCGCAAGAGCAGATCGACCGGAATGCCGCTTTCGGCAAGCGGCATCACGAGCGCGGGTGCGAGCGGGCGGATGTATGCGCTCGCGTAGGCGTCGCCCGTGGTAGGGGTGAAGGTGAAAGTCGGATGGTTCGAATACGACACGCTTCCGGTGGCTGCCGCGTAGTTCGGCACGCTGCCAGAACCCGCATTGAGCGTGGCGCCAGCGGTGGTATCGAACGTGTAGGCGGCAATGATGCTGCTCACCGTGAGGAATGAAGGCGAATCCGCGAAGCGCAAACCGACGATCGCGGCAAGAATTTCGCGCTTCTTGGCATCGCCGAGTGCGCGTGAATAGGCGACCTGATCGGCTTTTAGACGGCTCGGGCCGATGCCCGCGCAGCCTGCCGCCAGAAAAGATGCAGAGAGTACAGCTATCGATAGGGCTTTCCGTGTCATGGCTCTCGGGGAAATTAACGGGGAGGATCGTCGGCATGTCGCCGCGGAACATTCGGGCGGTTATCGCAAATTTCATACCTTTGCCAACCGATTGCATGTCGAATGCGGTGGACCGGATGCCTAAAACCTGCGCCATCTTCGCGTCGCACGAACGTGGCTTTCCTTCGGAGCGTCGCATGTTGCTGTTAGGCGCGCCCTAACGATTTGCATTTTGCATGCGGTCGACCCAATGCGTAATGCCTCTCCGCTCTCGCCTTGCACGAAAGCGTCTCTTTTCCGGCGCCGTACACGTTGGTGCCTAGTGCACCCGGCCGGCACACAAGCCGTCGCGAAAGCCGCGAGCGATCACTTGGAAGCGTCGTTGCCAAAACTTTGCGATGACACCGTTCCCGATGCCGCCGCGCCATGCGTCCCACCGCGGATATGCCGATTCGCGTCCGCATGCTGCGCGACCAACCGATCGAGATGGTCCTGCGCGAAGCGTGGACCATCGTCGCGTGCGAATGCCGGTGCACCGAGTGTTGCAGCGCATGCAAAACCGATCATGGCAAGAAACGTTTTCTTCATGATTCACCCCCGCAATAGTCGACGGCCCGATCACGCCCTATCGCATCGGCCGTGGATCAAGGATGGCACATTCATGTCGATCCGTCCGTGCGCAAGATGCATGGGTCCCCCTCGTATCCGCCAAAATACAGCCGCTCCATGCCCGCGCGCCGTTTTCGCGTATCCGATGCTTGCAGCTTGCCCCGCGATTTCCTATCCCTTACTCAAGGCGCTTTTGTCAGACCGCTGACAACGTATGAGAGCGTATCGAGACTTGGTAAGGAGACCCTTCATCATGAATCTCGCCATCTTTTTCGACGGCACCTGGAACGAACCCAACGATCGCACCAACGCATATCTGCTCTACAAGCTCGCACCCGAGACGGACGAGCAGGAAACGCTCTACGTTCAAGGCGTCGGGACACAAGGTAACGGGTTGTTCGCGCTGGCCAGCAAGTTCCTCGGCGGCGCGTTCGGCGACGGGTTATCGGAAAACATCAAGGCCGGTTATGCGTGGCTTTGCGAACGCTACAAACCGGGCGCATCGATCTTCATTCTCGGCTTCAGTCGCGGCGCCTATTCGGCGCGCAGTCTTGCCGGGCTGATCCGCAAATGCGGGCTCGCCACCGACACGGGACAAGATTCGATCGATCAGGCATACGGCATCTATCGTGATCAGAATGCGAGCGCCACGGATGACGCAGTCGTCGCGTATCGCAAGCAGTTCTCGCGCGATGTGGATATCGCATTCGTTGGCGTCTGGGATACGGTCGGCGAGCTGGGCATTCCAGTCGGCACATTGCCGGTGCCGGGATTTTCGAGCTACTACAAGTTCCACGATACGACGCTGTCCAACACGACGAAGGCCGCGTATCACGCGATCGCGGCCAACGAATATCGCTCGCTCTATGCGCCGACGTTGTGGACGCAAGGTTCCGAGGATCGTGGCAACTTGCCGCTCGAGCAGCGCTGGTTCATGGGCGCGCATGCCAATGTCGGCGGCGGCTACCTGAGTCCACCACGCACCCCCGAAGACCTGCTACCGCTGATTCCCGCCGAATGGCTGCGTGAGAAAGCGGCATCGCATGGCCTCGTGTTCGACAAGCCAATCGATATTCCGTTAGCCGCTTACGCGTGCGAGCCAATCGATTCATACGCCGAGTTCATTAGCAAAAGCGCCGTGCTAAGGGATGTTTGCGAAAAGGCACCACGTGTTGCAGGTACGGCGCTCAACGAGACGATCGATCCAAGCCTTTCCAAGCGGCTCGATACGCCCGGCTTTCTGGACATCTATCCGCAACTCTGCGCACAGCTTCGCAGGCTGCCAGTTGGTCAATGAGTAAGCAGTCGATCGATCAGTAATCCGATCAATTGGCGATCCCAGCGTCAGGGCTGTCGCCTGTTCGGTTTGATCGACGGGAGACCGTAATGAGCGTACCGTCTACACCGCAACTCCGCGCAGGCGAGCGCGAACATATCGAGCCGAGCGATACGGAAGCCGGGCACGGCGATCCCGGGCCGCGCGCCGCCGAGGATCTCGCCAAATGCGAAGCACTCATCTCGCGCGCTGCCGCAACCGGTACGATCCTCGACAACGCCGACGTCGACGCCGTGCGTAACGCGCGCTGCGCCTTCGGTCGCGGCGTGTGGAACCGCGCTACCGCCAGTGCGTTTTATGGTGCGATGAGCCGTATCGCGGCAGCGTCGCATTATCCGGGCAGCAGCATCGTCGCCGATCTCGATCACTGCCGCGACATGGTCTCGTATGGCGCACAAAACGGCAAACCGCTCGATGAACACGATGTCGAAGCCATGTCGAGGGCACGCGCCGCCCAGCAAAATCGCACGTGGAACGCGGAAACGGAGAGCGCCTTCTATGCCGCGATGAGCCGTATCGCGCATGCGGTGACGCCTGTCGTCGCCGCGACTGCCGGCAACGAAGCACGCGAAGGCGCGCGTCGTGCAATCCGCATCTATACGCGCTCGGCGATTGCGCTCACCGTGCTGGTGGTGTCGTTGTCGTGCCTGCTCTTCGTGGGCAATCAGATTTCGAGCGATATCGCCAACGTCGTGAAGAGCAACGACGCGGCCGCGCTCACACTGCACAACCAGTTGCAGGCGCATGCGGTGGCTATCGGCGAGGCTGTCAAAAAGAAGGACGATGCCGCTCTCATCGCGCTGCAGAACTCGCAGCCCGCTCTGCAGATCAAGGAGGAACTGCAGAACTTCGCGACCAATAACCGGCAGCTTTTCGCGGACGTGTCCCGCATTAGTGCGTTGACCACCGGCCTTGGACTCGGTGTCATCCGCAGCCCTTATAAGCGGCCTTGCGACGATCAAGAGAGCGTGCTTAATTTTCAGAGCGCGTACCGCACTTCGCATTCGCGTCGATACACCGGCGGCAATGTAGACAGCGACTGGCAATGCAATCCGGACGTCGCTCGGAAGGTGCTCGAAATCACACTGCCGCTACTGGCCAAGCCGCGCGCGCAAACCGGGGACGAGCATCCGCCAACCGATCTCGACGCTGTCGAGCAAGGGTTTCAGAAGATCGCCGTCTATCAGGACATCCGCGCGATGGCGCTGTATGCAAACGACATCATTCTTTCCATTGTGGGTGCTGTGACCGGCTTCTTGCTGCCCGTGCTGTATGCATGGCTCGGTGCGTGCGCCGCGATCTTGCGGCAGTTGAGCGCGGAGTCGTCTGCCAGCACGTTTCATCCCGAGCATTCGAAAGTGGCGAATCGCGCACATGTGACGAGCGCGATCATCGTCGGCATTTCCATTGGACTCTTCAGCAAGCTATTGGAGGGCGGCAAGGACGTATCGCCGCTCGCGTTGGCGTTCATTGCGGGGTACGCGTCGGACAAGTTTTTCTATTTCGTCGATCGCCTCGTCGGCGCGATGTTTCCCCCGCGCGACGCACCGCCGGCCCGGGGGCATGCTTCTGGAACGCTGTCTGGCGGTAAGACCAGAATTTCGGCTGGCAGCGCCGCGGCCCGGTCTGTCGAAGGTGGTGAATCGCCGCGAGGGCACGCGTGATTTTGCATGCTGCATGCCGCATTAAGAATGCAGCATGCAAATGCTCATCAGAACACCTGTGGTGGCGTTCCATCGGTCAAACCACGCGGCAGCGGTTCATCGAGCGCAAATTCCACGTTCGGATAATCCTGCAACCGCCCGCTCACTTCCGTCTCGCCTTCGCTGGTGAACAGTCCATCGAGATAATCGAACGACAGCTCTTCCACCAAAGCCTTGAGCGCCAGTTCCGGGCTGCGCTTGGGCTCCACTGAAATCTCGCCTACATCGAGACTCGCGCAATACTCGCCGTCTTTGGATTCGATCGCACCGATGTCGATAACCTTGCCGTCGACATTCTGTGCCAGTACGCGCTGTTCGACGGCGAAGAGGCGAAACAACTGTTCATCGAGTGATTCGTCTTTGGTGGTCATGTCCGTATCTCCGTTACCGGGCCCTTGAGCGAGACTCAATGCCGACGTTTGCATGCGAAATACCATTCGCAGCAAAGGCTGCGCCAGCAAGCCCGCAACCCGGCAATATGGCAACCCGGCAACCCGACGTGAACCCGGCATCGACCACGTAAACGAAAAAACCGGACGCCGAAGCGCCCGGTTTTCTGCATGCAGCTTTGTACAACCCGCTCCGCAGCCCGAAAGCTTAGAAGCGGTGAATGATACCCACGCCTGCCGCGAACTGGCTGCGCGAGGTCGACGGAGCGCTCTGGAAGCCGTCGCCGATCGAAGCCGTGGCGTTGATCTGGCGATTCGTCGCGCCCGCAGCGGTGAACGTCGGCGTGCCGAGCGTGCGGCCGTTGGCGCGCTGGAATGCTTCCAGTGCATACAGACCCGTGCGCTTGGACAGCGAGTAGTACTGGCTCAGGTTGAACTGATGGTAGGACGCTGCATCGTCGATACCGTTCGCCTTGCTTGCCCACGTGTAGCTGTAGCCAGCAGCAAAGTCCCATGCCGCCGTTGCCTTCCAGTGCAGCACGGTGCCAGCCGTATTGAAGATCGCCGTGTCGGTGAACTTCGAGTTGATACCCGGGATGTATTGAACGTTCGTGTACGTCGCCGAAATATCCCACTGGCTGTTGAACGTGTAGCCGCCGCCAACCGCGAAGCGGTTCTGAGCTTGCGCGCCCTGATAACCGTTCGTGACTGCCGAGATGCCCGACTGGCCGCCCGTGTTGGTCGTCGAATCCGCGCCGTACACGCCGCCGCCAATCGTCGAGTTGTTGATACGCGTGAACGCGACCGTCGCGCCGATCGGGCCTTGCGCGTACTGCAAGGCGCCCGACCACGTCGATCCGCGATAGGCGCTATCCGGCGTGCCAGCCAGAGAGTAAGAGCCGCTTGCCGTGAAGCCGAAGAGTTTCGGCGACGTGTAGACGATCGAGTTGTTCGCGCGGTAGATCGTATCCAGTTCGTCCAGATCGCCCGGGTGCGCGCCGAAGTATCCGGTCAGCCAGTTCGTCGGGCTATACGGCGCCATCAGCGTGTAATACGACGTGTATTGGCGACCGAGAGTCAACGTACCGTAGGTGGGGTTCGTGAGACCGACCCAAGCCTGGCGACCGAACATCGCGTTGGCGTATTGCTGTCCGCCATTGTTGATGTTGAAGCCCGATTCCAACTGGAAGATTGCCTTGTTGCCGCCGCCGAGATCTTCGGCGCCCTTCAGGCCGAAGCGGCTACCCGCCCAGATGCCCGATGCCAGCTTGACGTTCGAACGTCCGCCGCTGTTGGAGCCAAGTGCGCCCTGGCTGCTCTGGTAGACGATCGAGTCATCGACGATACCGTAAAGCGTCACGCTGCTTTGAGCGAACGCCGGGACTGCTGCGGCAAAGGCGGTGGCGGCGACGATGGCAGCCTTGGTCAAGCGGAAACCCTTCATTTCTTCTCCTGTGTGCGAATGGCAAATCTTCTGATCTTTAGTGAGCCGGTAACGGATGCCGCTTAACGCTGAACCGCCTTATAAATTCGTAACATTTCATCGCTGGCAAGTGTATGGCTTACGGATGCAATGCGAAAGAATCAGGCAGATTCGTGTCTTTTTTTTGCACTGTGTGGTTAACCAGTATTTTCTGGCGCGCAAATATTGGGCATCCGGTCATGAAACTGACCGGTAGCTGACAACTGCGGGACGGATATCGAGATGTGACGAGAGCGGGGAAAAGTTGTGACGAAGCCGGCGGGATCGCCTCAAAGCCCTACTGGATAAGGCTCGATGTGAAAATTTGATGCTCGGAGAAAGAAAGCGTGCCCGAGGACTCGGCCTGGGCCGAAGACACGACTGAAAGGATTTGCACAGTGCCGGCCACGTGGCGCGACTGAGTTTGACCACGGCTTACGGCCCGACGAAAGCCGTTACGGTGCCGAAGGAAATATGTAAATCACTAATCGATTGTTGGGAAAGCCGCATGGATGGTCACCATGCGGTTCATGAGACTGCGCGCGGATGGCTCAGTCGTCGATCTTCGAGCGCAGTTCGCGCGCTGTTTCCAGCAAGCCTTCATAGCCCGAACGCGCATGCGCAGGCAAATCGGGGTCGCCGACGAGCGTGCCGAGCGTCTCGATGATGCTGTAAAGAATGCCCTTTGCCGCGCCGGCCGCCATCCTGCCTGCCGCGACGGATTCATCGACGTGTGAAAGCGCCGCATCGAAATGCTCGACGCCAGGATGCGCTTCGCCAACCGCCGGGTCGGTTGCGCGCGGATCGTTCAGATTGCGCGGATCAGTCGGGTCGCCGTTCATGTGATGGTCCTCCAGACGAATGGCCTTCTTCTTGTATAGCGCCGTGGCGATGCCGCCGCAATCGGTGGCATCACGACGTCGGCAAGTCCATCACCGGCTGCATGAAATGGATGCGCTTGGCATCGCCATAACCGGCGCGGTGCGCCACGCCATGCTCGGTCAGCAAAGCGCGCAATTCGAGAATGACCGGAAACACTTCGTGGTTGTGATCCGCGCCCTGCCTGTCATGCGCTTCCTGCTCGCGCTCGACGATCCACCGGTCTTCCTTGAAGATGCGCTCGGTGAACCACACGAGCAACGGCCACGCGGCATCGAGCACGCCGGGAAGTTTCGGGCGGCGGATCGACAGCAAGCCGAAGGTGCGGTTGGTGCGCTGTTCGGCATCGAGCGGGACATAGGCGATCCACAGGTCCATTACCATCGTCTCGTCCTTCGTGTGGATCTTGAGCGTCTGGTACGGATACTCGGTGCGAATCGTCATCACGTCCTTGTGCGAATCGTCGGCCTTGGTGCCGCGTTTCTGGCCGAACACGAGCGCCTCCCCGATAGGCTGCTTGCCCGCCTCGCGCGCGAAGGTGTAATCGACTTCGATCCAGTCGTCGCCGCGACGTCGTCCGACCGAGCGCGCGCGCATGCTGCCCATTTGCCGCCGATGCAGAAACTGATGGTTCATATCCATCAGGTTTTCATGCATGAAGCTGTAATGGCACTTCACGGGCTTGCCGAAACGGCGTGTCTTGTAGGCTTTGTCGCTCGCCGAGACGAGGTTGGGAAACTTGGCTTCGTCGGCCTTGGCCGGGTCGCCGGTGAAGACGAAGATGAGCCCCGCTTCCTCGCGGCACGGATAGGAACGCACGCCGTTGGGCAAGCGTTCGCGGCCGAGATACGGAATGTCGGTGCAACGGCCGGTGCAGTCGTAAGTCCAGCCGTGATAGCAACAGCGGATGGATTCGCCATCCACGACACCCGCCGACAACGGCACTTGCCGATGCGCGCAGCGGTCCTCCAGCGCGAACACTTTGTCCGACTCACTGCGCACGAGCACGATGGGATCGCCCGCGAACTTCACGGCGTGCGTCTTGCCGCGTTTGACCTCGCGCGACCATGCAAGCGGATACCAGTGATCCGGATGAATATCGACGCGGCGCAGATCGCGCGGCGCTCTTGTTGTTGTATCGACCGAACCGGCTTCCTGTTCGCCCTGCGGCAACGCTGCGTGCATGTACGACGCCTCCGGAAAAGGAGATCGGATTGAGCGCCACGCATGATGCGCGGCGCGATGAACGACCTTTGGCAGTCTACACGGCGCGGCCCGATTCGGTGCGCGTGCAGCCTGCGTTTCGTCAATGTGGGCCATGTCAAGCCGGTTCGGTCAGTCTGACTCGCCGAGATGGGCGTGCAGATAATCGATCAGCGCGCGCGCCTTCGGCGGCAAAAAGCGATTGGGCGGATAAAGCAGCCACACCGGTCCCCGATACGCGCGCGCCTGCACCTCCCAATCCACCAGCACGGCTTGCACGCGGCCGCTCGCAAGCGCTTCGCGCGCCGCGAACTCCGGCAGAGTCGCAATGCCCATGCCGTTCTCAGCCGCGTCGAGCCGCGCGCCCGCGTGATTGGCGATGTACCGGCCGTGCACCGCGACCGTCGCCGTCTCACCGCCGCGCGCAAACCGCCAGCGATGATCGTCCACGGTCTCGCCGAGCGGAATGCAATCGTGACGCCCAAGATCACGCGGATGCGCGGGCTCGCCGCGCGTCTGAACATAACGAGGCGCCGCGCACAGCAGCCATCGCACGCGGCCGATGCGCCGTGCCGCGAGACCTTGCGGCGGATCGCCGGTGGCGCGAATGACGAGATCGACGTCGCTCTCGAGCGGATCGATGTCGTGATCGCTGAACACGAGCTGCAAATCCACTTCGGGATAAGCCGCGAGAAAGCCTGGCACGAGCGGATGAATCACCGACTTCGCATATGCCGTGGGCGCCGATAGCGAGACCTTGCCCTGTGGCTTTCCGGATAGTTGCCCGGCGGCATCCACCGCGCCGGACGCGGCCGTCGCCATGTCGCGGCAATGCCGATACACCTGATATCCCGATTCCGTCACGCGCACCTTGCGCGTCGAACGTTCGAGCAGGCGCGTGGCGAGCGCGTCTTCGAGCCGCTTGATTTGCCGGCTCACCGTCGATGGCGTGCTGCCCAATTGCCGCGCCGCGATCGAGAAGTTGCCGGCATCGACCACGCGTGCGAATACCGCCATGTCCGGCAGCAAGTCGAAAAGATCCGAAGGGTTCATTTGTGCATCCGCGACAATTAATCTGTGCGTCCAGACCCAATTATCGCGCTGAACGCATCATTCGACAATGACGGCTTGCTGCTGGGCACTGCCAGTCAGCACTTACCGGAGACGTCGCATGACCCTCGCATCGCCTGTTCGCCGCCTGCTTCCTGTCTCCGATTTGCTGCTTTTCGTGGTGGCGATGGTTTGGGGAAGCAGCTATGGCGTCGTCAAAAACGCGCTCGTGTTTTATCCGGTGCTGGCGCTCATTGCGTTGCGGTTCGGCATTACCTTCGTGCTGTTGAGCGTGAACCTGCGCCACTTGCGCCGTGTCGACCTGAAAACGCTCATGGGTGTGCTGACTTGCGGCCTCTTGCTGCTCGCCATCTTCCTCGCGGAGACCTTTGGCGTGATGCTCACGCGCGCCGCGAACGCCGCGTTTCTCATCAGTCTGTGCGTGGTGATGACGCCGCTCGTCGAATGGGCGATGCTGCGTCGCAAACCCGGCGCGACCGAGTGGCTCGCGGTCGCGGTGTCGCTCGGCGGTGCGTGGTTGCTCGCCGGCGATGGCGCGTTCAGCTTCAATCCCGGCGATGCGCTGATTCTGGTCGCCGCCGTGCTGCGCGCGCTCTCGGTGTGCGTGACCAAGCGCGTGATGCGCGCCTCGCCGCTTCCGGCGCTCACCGTGACGGCGGTGCAGGCGGGCGTCGTCGCGAGCGGCAGCGCGTTGCTGGCGTTCTTCTTCGTGCCGTCGCAATGGCAGCCCTTGCCGTCGTTCGCGGGACACGGCGCGTTCTGGGGCTCGGTGATGTATCTCGTGATCGCGTGCACGCTCTTCGCGTTCTTCGCGCAAAACTATGCGATCGGCCGCAGCAGTCCGACGCGTGTATCGCTTTTGATGGGCAGCGAACCCGCGTTCGGCGCGCTCTTCGCAAGCGTCTGGCTGGGCGAGCATGTATCGGCGACGGGATGGATCGGCGGCGGCCTGATCGTCCTCGCCTCGTTGATGGCGACAGTGCCCTGGCGCGGATGGTTCGCGGCGCGGTCGGGCCTCGCAAACCGATCGACCTGATCTAACCGCGCCGAAACACCAGACTGAAGTTGTTCGCCGGCATCGGCACGACTTCCTCGCGCGCAAAGCCCACCGATCTACTCAACGCCTCCACCGCCTCCAGATTGCGCACGCCCCAGCGCGGATCGCGTGCGCGCAACTCCGTGTCGAACGCTTCGTTGCTCGGAGCGGTATGCGCGCCATTGCGCCGATACGGCCCATACAGGTAAAGTACGCCCCCCGCCGGAAGATGCCGCGACGCGCCGCGAAACAGTGCCTCGGCGGCCTCCCACGGCGCGATGTGGATCATGTTGATGCACACGACCGCCGCGATTCCCGCGTCCTCGCCGATGCGCCAGTCGTCCTCACGCACATCGAGCGCAAGCGCCGCGTTCAGGTTCGCGAGGCACGCATGCTCGCGCCACGCGTCGATGGATGCGCGCGCGGCGGCATCCGCATCGCTTGGCTGCCACACGATGCCGGGCAACGCCGCCGCGCAATGCACGGCATGCTGACCGGTGCCGCTCGCGATCTCCAGCACGACGCCAGCGGACGGCAGCACGCGCGTCAAGACCGATAGAATCGCATCGCGATTGCGTTCGGCGGCGGGAGCGCGGCGGCGCACGCGGGCATCGTCATCGGGGGAAGTGGTCGTCATTGAAGAGCGCGGTTGAGTTTGGATTCGTTGAGCGTCAGGGCTTCGGTGGCACACGCTTAAAGAGTTGGCGCGATTCCTGCTGCCCGCCCCGTCGCACGAGCGTTGCCAAGGCCGCCGCGCGCCGGAGTTATGAAGCGCGCACGCAACCCCGTGTATGCTCCCGGAAGATTTCCGCGCGGCGCTCAAGCTTACCCGATGAGCAGCCGGTTGCCCGCAGCGCGATCCAGATAACGCGAAACCATGGAGCTGACCATGCCGCACGACCCAACCAGGGATACGCCTTCGGGCAACGCCCCGCAGCACGCTTCGCCGGCAAATGGCCCCGCCGACGGCCCGGACGACGAAATGATCGCCTTCGCGACCGAAGTCTTCGAAGTCGCGCGCAAAGGCGACGCCGCCATGCTCGACGCGCTGCTTGCCAAGGGCCTGCCGCCGAACCTGCGCAACGACAAGGGCGACAGCCTCGTCATGCTCGCGAGCTATCACGGCCACGCCGATGCCGTGCGCGTGCTGCTGCAACACAAGGCCGACCCGAACCTGCGCAACGATAACGGCCAGTCGCCAATCGCGGGCGCGGCCTTCAAGGGCTACAAGTCAGTAATCGAGACGCTGCTCGAACATGGCGCCGATGTCGAAGGCGCATCGCCTGACGGACGCACGGCGTTGATGATCGCGGCCATGTTCAATCGCGTGGAGATCGTCGAATATCTGATCGCGCGTGGAGCCAATCCGGATGCGCGCGACAAGGGCGGTTTCTCCGCACGCGACGCCGCCGAAAAAATGGGCGCGCCGGACACTGCCGCGCGTCTTGCACAGGCGGCGAGCACGCACACACGCCCGTCCGATGTGTGACGGCGCGCATGACACGCCCTTAGCACGGCCCGCGCTGAATGCACGGTAACGAAGCCGCCCTCTTGCATGGCACCGGAGCGAGGCGCGCAGTGCCCGCTCCGATCGACAGGTGACACGGAACCATGGAGCTTTTGTGATGACAGGCGGACTCTCGCATCGAAGCGATGCGTCGACGACCGGCCTCGCCGCCCTGGGCCTCGTAGCGGGGATGCTCGCTGTGCGCCTCGCCTGGCGCGCTGTCGCATCGCTGATGCGGCACCCTGCGCGGCATGAGCGATTCCCGCTTGCAACGCTCGCGGTGATCTTCGCGGCCTTCGCCCTGTCCGCCTGCGGACTCTTGCCGGTGCAGACGCCCGCGCCCATCGTCGAGCATTCGTATATTCCGACGCCGGACGAAACCGAGAGCACCGAGCCCGAGGAACCCGCGCCTGTCGCCGCCGTGCCCGAGCCCGCATCGACGCCGAAGCCCGCGCCCGCGCCGAAGCCCAAACGCCGTATCGTCAAACCGAAGCCGCCGGAGCCGGTGATCGTGCAGCCGCAAGAGGCGCCCGAGCCGCCGCCGCCGCCCCCGCCGATCATCTCCACGCGTATCCTGCAGCACGATCAGCTGCACGGCCTGCTCGATGCCGAAGTGCAGCGCGCCGATGGCAAGGTCGTGGGCCGCGCGGTGGACCTGTATATCGATACCGCCGCCAAGCCGAAGCTCATGATGGTGAACCTCGCCGGCTTCCTCGGCGTAGGCGACCGAAAAGTCAACTTCCCGTGGACCGCGTTCCGCTTCGCGCCCAACTCGAAGACCGCGCCGATCACCTTCGTGCCGCCCGCGCCCGCCGTCAAGGGCAAGCCCGCCGACCCCGCGCCGAAGCCGCAACCGGTCGCGGAAGCGCCGCCGAGCTACCTGCAACTCGTCGATTCGACCGTGACCCAGAAGACCGGCGCGCGTATTGGACGGGTGGTCGACGTGCTCGTCGATTCGCAAGGTGAGCCAGAAGCGCTTGTGCTCGACCTGAGCAATTCGCTCGCGGAAGACAAGCGCCATGTGGCCGCGAACTGGGGCGATCTGCATGTCGTGACGCGCAACAAGCAAGCGAGCTTGCAGATGGACTTCACCGAAGCGCAACTGAAGGCCTCGCCGACCTACTCGCCCGAGCAACCGATCAAGATCGTTTCGCCGGTCGTAGCCGCGCCCGCCGCGCCTGTTTCTTCGCCGGCGGCTGCGGCATCGGCGGGCGCGCCGGCCTCGAACTCGTCCACCGGCACGACCGCATCCGGGTCCGTGGCGGCGCAGTCGTCGGCATCGTCCGGCGCGCGCCCGAACAAATGACGCAGACGACGCACATGACGCAAAAGACGCACATGAAGATTCACGAGATCGATAACCGAATCACAACATGGTAATTGCACGAAGTCTGCGCGCGCTCGACTGGCTGAACTTCTTCGTCGCCAACGTGCAGACGGGCTTCGGCCCTTTCATCGCCTCTTATCTCGCTGCCAACAAATGGACGCAGGGTGAGATCGGCCTCATGCTGTCGGTCGGCACCATCAGCGCGATGGCGAGCCAGCTGCCCGCGGGCGCGCTCGTCGATGCCATGCGCAACAAGAAGTTCGCCGCGCTTTCGGCCATCGTCGCGATCATCGCGAGTGCGTTGTTGCTCGCAGCGAGTCCGACCTTCATTCCGGTGTTCGCCGCCGAAGTGCTGCACGGCTTCGCGAGCTGCATGCTGGTCCCGGCGATGGCCGCGATTTCGCTCGCACTCGTCTCGCGTGCCGATCTCGGCGACCGGCTCGGCCGCAACGCGCGCTGGGCGTCCATAGGCTCCGCGCTGACCGCCGCGTTGATGGGCGCGTTCGGAGAATATCTGTCCTTGCGCTCGGTGTTCTTTCTCACGGCGGCGCTCGCGTTGCCGGCAATCTTCGCCTTGCGCATGATTCATTACGATGCGCCGCCCGTCGTGCCGCGCATGCCTGCGGGCAAGCCGAACCTGACGCCGGAAGGCGAAGAGCGCGAGTCCTTGCGCGAGCTTCTGAAAGACCGGCGCCTGCTGATCTTCGCGGCTTGCGTGGTGCTGTTCCATCTCTCGAACGCGGCGATGCTGAATCTTGCCGCCGGCGAAGTCACCGCGCACATGGGCGACAACGTTCAACTGGTGATCGCGGCGTGCATCATCGTGCCACAGTTCATCGTGGCGGCGCTCTCGCCGTGGGTCGGGCGCAAGGCGCAGCATTGGGGACGCCGGCCGGTTCTGATCATCGGCTTCTGCGCCTTGCCCCTGCGCGCGATTCTCTTCGCCGGCGTCAGCAGCCCTTATCTGCTCGTGCCGGTCCAGATGCTCGATGGCATCAGCGCGGCCGTCTTCGGCGTGATGCTGCCGCTCATCGCCGCCGATGTCGCCGGCGGGCGCGGGCATTACAACCTGACCATCGGCTTCTTCGGGCTGGCAGCGGGCGTCGGAGCAACCTTGTCGACCGCGGCCGCAGGCTTTGCCGCCGATCGCTTCGGCACGTCGATGAGCTTTTTCGGCCTCGCCGCTGCGGGCGCGCTCGCCGTCTTGCTCGTCTGGCTCGCGATGCCGGAGACGCGCGGAGCGGAGAAAGCCGAGGCCGGCACCGCCGAACCATCCGTCAAGGTTTGATAATCACTTCAATGGCTTGAGCATGCCGAGAAGCGTCGGCACCAGTTCGCTCACCGTCGGATGAATGTGCATGGCGCGTTGCAGCGTCTTGTAGGAAGCGTCGGCATTCATGATGTCGATGAACGTATGAATGACCTCGTCGCCTTCGATGCCGTAGATCTGCGCGCCTAGAATCCGCTCGGTGCGGGCATCGACGAGCGCCTTCATGAAGCCATCCGTTTCACCGCGTTCCTTCGCGCGGCCTACGCGCGACATCGGCATCGTGGCGATGAGCGCCTCACGCCCGTCCTTCCTGACCTCCGCCTCGCTCATGCCGACGCGCGCGAACGGCGGATCGACGAACACGGCGTAAGCCATGATGCGGGTATCGACGCTGCGCGTTTCGCCATCCAGCAAGTTGGCCGCGATAATCTCGTAATCGTTCCACGACGTATGCGTGAACGCGCCGCGTCCGTTCACGTCGCCCAGCGCCCATACGCCCTCGACGCGCGTACGCAATTGCCCATCCACTTCGATGATGCCGTGCTTGTCCGGCTCGATGCCAGCGTGTTCCAGACCGAGATCGTCCGTGTTCGGCGTGCGGCCGGTGGCGAACAGCAGATGCGAGGCATCGATCGTTTCGCCCTCGGTGACGATTCGCACGCCGCCGTTTTGCGTTTCCACGCGACGCGGTTCCGTGCCGAAGCGAAACTCGATGCCTTCGCGCTGGAGCACGTCCTGCATCGCAAGCGCGACGTCCTCGTCTTCGCGCGCAAGGATGCGCTCGCCGCGTACTAGAAGCGTGACGCGGCTGCCGAAGCGTCGGAACATCTGCCCGAATTCGAGCGCGATATAACTGCCGCCCACGATGACGAGATGCTCGGGCACTTCGGTGAGTTCGAGAATCGATGAATTCGTGAGATACGGCACGCCGTCGAGCCCGTCGACCTTCGGCACCGACGCTCGCGTGCCCGTGTTGATGAAGATCATGTCCGCGTCGATGTCCTGCTTCGAGCCATCGGCGGCTTCGATTTGCAGCGCATGCGGACCGGTGAAGCGCCCGTGTCCCTCGAATACGGTGATGTCGTGCGTGTCGCGCAGCCACGCCTCGATGCCATTGCGCGAGCCGGCGATGACCTCGTCCTTGCGCGCCTTGACGCGCGCCATGTCCACTTTCACGTCGCCGCCGACGATCACGCCGTACTTTGCCGCCGTGCGCGCCACATGCGCGGCGCGCGCGCTCGCCACATAGGTCTTGGTCGGCGTGCAGCCGACATTCACGCACGTGCCGCCAAAAAGATGCCGCTCGATCACGGCGGTTCGTTTTCCGCTCTGTGCCAGCCGCACGGCGAGCGGCGAGCCGCCCTGACCTGTACCGATGACGACCGCATCGAAGTGCTGTGACATGCCTTGATCTCCTGAATGCGCACGCTGAACCGGTGTCGCCGAACCAAATGGATACAGCATGCAAAACGCAAATTAGCCAGCCAATATTACGCGGATCGTTGGGCCCAAGCAGGTTTGCTGCAGGCATGGGCATGTGACGTGCTTGCTGTTGTCTTCTCAGCCGCTTGCATTGATCCTGCATGCAGAATGCAAACAAGGATCCAGACGGCTCCCCGCCATCCTCGAAACAATCGAACAGGGCTTCCATGACCGAGACGATGTGGTTTCTCATCGTCGGCGGCGTGCTCATTTTCATGGGGCTCGCCAGTTCGACATTCCGGCATTTGCCGATCAGCACCGCGATGTGCTACCTCGCCATTGGCTTCGTGCTGGGGCCGGGCGCGGCGAACATGCTGCATTTCGATCTCGCAACCGACGCCACGGTTTTGCGACGCATCACCGAAGTCGCGATGCTCGCGTCGCTCTTTGCCATCGGTTTGCGTCTGCGCGTGCCGCCCACGGACCGCATCTGGATACTGCCGCTACGGCTCGGCGTGGTCGCGATGGTCTTGACCGTCGCCCTGCTCACCGTCTTTTGCGTGTATGTGCTCGGCTTCAGCTGGGGGCCTTCGCTGCTGCTAGCCGCGATGCTCGCGCCGACCGACCCCGTGCTCGCTCATGATGTCCAGGTCGAAAAGCCTGGCGACATCGACTTGTTGCGCTTTTCGCTGACAGGCGAAGGCGGACTGAACGATGGCATCGCGTTGCCCTTCGCGCTGCTCGGCATCGCGGTATGCCGGTTCGAAGCGTCGCCTGCAGCGGTGCTGCATTGGAGCTTCGCATTGCAGGCTTTGTGGGGCATTGCCGGCGCGCTCGGCAGCGGCTGGTTCCTCGGGGAACTGGCTGTGCGGCTCGTGGCTTATCTGCGCACGCGCCACGGACAGGCGCTCGGTCCGGAAGGTTTTTATGCGCTAGGACTCATTGCCTTGTCGTATGGCGTCGCCGAATTGCTGCACACGTATGCGTTCCTCGCCGTGTTCGCGGCGGGACTCGCCATGCGACGCGTGGAACAGAAAGCAAGCGGTGACAAGTCCGCGCGCGAAGCGGTCGGCACGATCGACGCCGACGATGTCGGCGCCACCGCATCCGACCCGGCCCGCGCGCACGCCTTCATGGCCGAGCGCGTGCATGGCTTCACGATCGAACTGGAACGTATCGCCGAAGTCGCGATCATGCTGATGGTCGGCGCCGTGCTCGCCACTATCTGGCGCGAGCTGTTCACGTGGCAAGCGGCCTTGCTGATCGGCTGCCTGTTCTTCGTGGCGCGGCCGCTGTCGGTGGAGGCATCGCTCATCGGATCGGGCGCACATGGCGCGCAACGGCGGCTGATGAGCTGGTTCGGCATACGCGGTGTCGGCTCGTTTTACTATCTTTTGTATGCAATCGAGCAGGCGCCGAAGGACGTGGCCAAGCCGCTCGTTCCGCTTGTCATCGCGGTGATCGTGGCGTCGGTGATCATTCATGGCGTCACGGCGACGCCCTTGATGAAGCGGTATCAGCGTGTAATCGATCAGGCTTGAGGTGTGGCAGCGTGCATGCAAAATGCCGAAGTGGCGCTGTCTTCATGTCCGCTCTCAGGTGCGCTCTCATGTCCGTTATTGCCCCGCAGACCGACGAGGCGTATCTGAAGTGGCTGGTTCAGAGCGTCGCCATCCGCGGCGCGCTCGAAACCATATTCGCGCCTTGATAGAGCTTTCCAAAACGGTTATTCAAAAACGCCGCGAGCGGCACCTGCTCCTGACGCACGAACCCGCTTTGCGGCAGCACGCCTTCGCGGAACAGATCGAGCTCGGCACAGATGGCGCCCGCCGTCGTGATCTGTATTGCGCTCATCGGCATGCCGCCGACTTCCTTGGCAAAGACCTTGCGCGTGAAGACGTTCTGCACGAGTTGTCCCGATGGGCCGCCGCGCATGCCCGTTACCGTGACGAAGATCAGCACCACGTCCTGCGAAGTCGATGGCACTGCGCGCTTGAGCATTGCCTTGAGACCGTCGCGATCGGTCGACATGCGCAGATCGTCGAGGAGGAACTTCATCAGATCGCGATGGCCGGGGTATCGAACCGACTTGTAGTCGAGCGATTCCACCTTGCCCGCCAGCGTCTCGCATAACGTGCCGAGCCCGCCCGAAGTATTGAAGGCCTCGTACTCGATGCCATCCAGCGAAAAATGTTCGACGCCTTCGAGCGGCTGGACCCATTGCGTGCGGCCATCGCGGATCGCTTCGCATGGCTGACAGTACTCGTTGATGAGTCCGTCGATGCTCCATGTCAGGTTGTATTTGAGCGCATTGGTCGGAAACTCGGGCAGCGCACCGACGCGCATTTTCACTTCGCGCACGTTATCGAGCCGCTCGGCCAGATCATGCGCGACGATGCCGATGAAACCCGGCGCGAGCCCGCACTGCGGCATGAAGGCCACGTCCGAACCCTCCGCGATGGCGCGAATTGCATGCGTTGCGCGCACGTCCTCGGTCAGATCGAAATAATGGACGCCCGCCGCCTTGGCCGCCGATGCAACGCTGATGGCAAGGTAATACGGCAACGCGTTGACGAGTGCGTCGAAGCCGTGGAGCGCCTGACGCAGCGCGGGCGTATCGGCGGAATCGACGCGGCGAGTCGCGATTCCCTCCGCTTCGAGCGCGGTGAGCGCCTGTTCGTCGCGATCGAATGCAACGACTTCGAAGTCTCCCGTGTCACGAAGCAAGTGGGCGATGCTCTTGCCGATCAATCCGGCGCCGACTAACGCTACTTTCATCGTTGTTCTCCTAGTGTATTTTGCATTTTGTGTCGCCTGGGAAGGCATACTGAATACAGTTTAGGGACCGACGAATACTGATCCTAGACGCAAAATGATGCGTATCGACGATAATTTTCGACGTTTTGACGATGTATCGCTGCGTTTTGTATCGTCCTAACTCGAACGGTCGATTTTGCGCGCCAGAATGATCGAGGTGGTGGTGCGCTCCACACCTTCCAGCGCGCCGATTTCATCGAGCAAGTCGTTCAGGCGATCGGGCGAGTCCGCACGCAACCAAGCGACGTAATCGAACTCGCCGCTTACCGCGCAAAGCAGCTGCATCTCCGGCATGCGCGCGAAGCGTTTCTGCACGTCGCGGCCGAACTTTGGCGCGAGCTTGATGCCGACGTAAGCCTGAATACTGGCGTCGAGCACGTCCTGGCCTAGCCGTACGCCGTAGCCCGCTATCACGTTGTTCTTTTCGAGCCGCGCCATGCGCGCGATGACTGTGGTGCGCGCCACGCCCAGCTGACGCGCGAGATCGGCAACGCTTTCACGCGCGTTCGTCTGCAATAGCGCGACGAGGTTACGGTCGATGTCGTCGAGCTGGTCGAGGCGCGGGGGTCTCATGTCGTCCTTCTCGCTGTGATGTTTGGCGTTTGTATTGCGTTATGCGTTTTGTGTACCGCATGCGGTATGCAATCGGCCGCAAGCAGGATTATCGCCGACGTCACCGCCCGATCTTGCTTGAGCTTCCTTTACGGAATTTTCCAGAGAAGTATCGGATGTAAGCAGTTGTGGCAATCGAGGTGAATTGTCAGGCAGGCGTGTTACTAATAACCGCCGACGACGTTTCTGCCTTGACTGAGATCAACCAGCAAGCGCGCTTTCTCTTAATTCGACTAAGGTTTCGGAATGAAAAAAACATTTTTAGCACTGGCGGCATCTTGCATGCTTAGCGCCGCGTTCGCACAGACCGCGGCGCCCTCCGCGGCATCTGCCTCCGCCACGACGGCGGCATCGGCGCCCGGCGCCACGAAGCGCGAAGCTCGCGTGGAAGAACGTATCGCCCAATTGCATGCAAGCCTCAAGATCACATCGCAGCAGGAAGATCAGTGGTCGAAGTTCGCCGACGTGATGCGCGACAACGCGCACACGGTGGGCGATCTATACCGCCAACGCGTTGCACAACGCGACACCATGTCCGCGCTCGATGACATGAAGCAATACGAGCAGATCACGCAGGCCAATGCAGACGGCACGAAACGTCTGGTCGAGGCTTTCGAGCCGCTTTACGCAAGCCTTTCGCCGGAGCAGAAGAAGCTTGCCGATACGAGCTTCCGTCAAGAGCATCATGATCGCGCAAAGAATGCACGCGCTCGTCATCCGTCGCGCGCGGGCGCAACACAACCGACATCGACGACAAAGCCTTAAGCCGCAGCGCGTAAGCGCTTGAATGCTTGGCATTCGGCAGCTTTGCCAAAACCCGCATCGGGCGTCATCATGGCGAACGAAGCGGGTTTTTCGTATTCTGGATGCAAAATCATCCGATTGCCGTTACGATCCCGCACCGCAACCGCATTGGCCGACTAATCATGCTCCATCTATCCCGCCTCGATCTCACAACAGATGCTGCCGCGCGCCGCGTCGTCAAGGACGAAGCCGTGACCGTGGAATTCGCCGCTGCGCCTGGCGAGCTGATGAGCTTGGAAGGTCCGAATCGCTATGCGCCCGCCGACGCTATCGTGACTGGCGCGACGGGTGAACGCTGGGTAGTGTCGCGTGACCGGTTCGATCCCAAGTACGTGCCGGAAGGCGGCATCGCGCATGGCGAGGCTGGGACTTATCGCAACAAACCGAGCGTGGTTCTTGCGCGGGAGATGCATGAGCCTTTTTCCATCGCGCGGTCAGAGAATGGCGACGTGCTCACCGGCGAGGCGGGCGATTGGGTCATGCAGTATGCGCCGGGCGACTATGGCGTCGTGAAGGCGGCGCGCTTCGCCAAGGTTTATCGCGAAGTTTGAAGGCGCTATGCAGGGACGTGGCACGCAGCATGCAAGTTGCTGCGTTCGACGGGGATGGCCTCAACGAGCGTGCAAATCACGCGGAATTCGAATGCGAAGTGCAGAAGCGTGGCATACGGAATTCAAATCGCACGTATGCCGAAGACAGCCTCAACCAGGTTCAATAAATCCACGCGACTTCGAATGCGAAATGCCAAGGCGTGGCATACAGAATTCAGATAGCCGCATCCGACGCGGACAGCCGCATAGCGCACGCACATCCGAGTGCAAGATGCGAAAGCGAACAGCCAACTCGCATCTAAATCGATCACCCGTTCCGCCCCACCTCGCTCAAATCTCGAATACAAAACGCAACCTGTCGGCATACAGAATGCAACCTACCCCTTCACGCGAAATCCTCTCCCATCTCGATTTCAAGCTGCCGCGGGACCGCCTCGCCATTCGCGTATGCTTCTTCCAGCGAACCCAGCGTCGCCTCCACATAGGCACGTAACACTGCATAGCTTCGTGCATGCATCCTCACCGGCATGGCTCGATATCGTGCCAGCGCGGCAGCATCGAAACGCACGTCGATGGCAATGCGCCGCGCCGTCGAACCGAAACGCATCGCGATGTAATGAATCGTCAGCGAGGTACGGCCTTCGTCGTCGAGGCGTTCGGCGAATTGCGTCTGCTCGGGGAAGAGATCGCTGATGACATGCGCAAGCATGTCGATGTCCGCGCTCGGGCAGTCGTATTGGTAGTCGTCCATGGATACTCGATGAATCAGGATTGGCGCGTGACTGCGGCGCGATAGTAGCGCACGAGCGCCACGGTGACGATCACGCCGAGCACGAGATACACGGCATCGGCGGCGGCGAGCGGAATCAGGCGCGCTTGGAAGAGCGCGGCCGGCATGCCGACGAGCGCGTGGGCCGCAATCAGCACGCCAAGCGCATGACGCGACCGTTCGCGCAGCATCTGCCACATCAGTGCCGAGAAGCCGAGTTGGAAGGCAAACGCACTCGCCCGCTCGACCACGAAGATAGCCGCCGACACAGGCGAGAGACTCATGAGCACCAAGTGAATACGCGCTACTGCATCGAGCGGCGCGCTTTCGAAATGCGCATCGAGCGTACCGTTGTTGGCCAGGATCGCATACACGATCCATTGCGCCTGTACGAGCACGCCGACGATCCACGCCTCCGCGCCACCATGTCCGATGCCGTAACCGAGCGCTGGACCGGGACGATCGAGCGCGCCGGGCTCGCGCGAGATGAGCCACTTCATCGCCAGGAAGCGGCCCACTTCCTCGCACAGGCCCGCAGTGATGGCGCCATAGACCACGAAGACCGCGGGATTCATCAACCACGCGGACGTGGCCGGATTGCCCAGCATGAAGCCGTGCAGCGCGCGCTCGATCACCATGGCGAAAAGCGCAAACACGGCAATGCCGAGTATCGCCTCGCGCGGCACGAGCTGAAAACGCGGCCTCGCGAGCTTGTACAAC
Organism: Caballeronia sp. LZ003; assembly: GCF_031451465.1. Classification (NCBI taxonomy): domain Bacteria; kingdom Pseudomonadati; phylum Pseudomonadota; class Betaproteobacteria; order Burkholderiales; family Burkholderiaceae; genus Caballeronia; species Caballeronia sp. LZ003. Next base: position 1,624,898 of record NZ_JARUXJ010000001.1, read on the forward strand.
ACGACCGGCAATGCAGCGATGATGAGCGTGGCGAATCCCACGCACAGCAACGTCGATAGACTGACCATTCAGGTTCCTTGTGATGCTTCGTGTCTTGCTCTCGTCGTCGATGCGCGCACGACGAGTTCTCCCGGCAACAGACATTCGCGTGGCGGCATGACCGCGCCGCCGAGCCGCTCATGCAGAAACTCCACCGCGCGTCGGCCGATATCGTAAGTCGGCTGCCGCACCGTCGTCATGCCGGCGAGTTGCGCCCACTCGGAATCGTCAATGGACATCAGCGCGACGCCCGCTTGCCAGTCCGCGCCGTATCGTTCCTTGAGATGCACCGCGACGCGCAGAGCCACCGGACCGTTCGCCGCGAACAACGCGACGCGCCGGTTCGCCGCGCGCGCACCTTCGATGCGCCGATCGATTTCTTCGAGCGTGGATGCCGCATCGGCGAGATCGATCACGAGCGTCGCGCCGTTTGCAGCACGCGCGCTCACGCTTTCGCGAAACGCGGCCTCGCGCAAACGACGCGAACTGACATGCGTGACCGGCTGCACGATGAAGAGCAATTCGTCGAAGCCTTCATCGATGAGATGTCCGGTTGCCAGTGCAACGGCCGCCGGATTGTCGAGCCCGACCATATCGGTAACGATGCCTTCCACCGAACGATCGACCAGCACGACCGGAATACCGCCTTGCGTGAAGCCTTGCAACAACGCTTCCTTCACGCCGAGCGCATTCACGATCACGCCTTCGACGCGATACGTCGTAAGCAGTTGCAGATAACGCCGCTCCATGTCGACTTCATTGGCCGCGTGGCAGATGAGCGGCATGTAGTTGAGCGCATGGCACGCGGCTTCCACGCCTTGCAACACTTCGACGGAGTACGGATTGGTCAGGTCGGCGAGCAGCATGCCGATCAGTCGATTGCGCCCGCGCTTCAGGCCGCGCGCCATCTGATTCGGTCGATAGTCCAGCCGCGCGATGGCCGCCTCGATACGCTCGCGCAAATCGGGCGACAACACGCCCGTCTCGCCGTTCAGATAACGCGAGATGCTGGTCTTGCCGGTGCCGGCTTCGCGCGCGACATCGGTGATAGTCGCGCGGCGCGCCCCGAAAACGCGCGGCCGGTTGCTTGAAGTGGGATCGTCGGACATGGTGGTCGTGATGGCTTGACGAACGCCCGACATCGGGCGAGCGGTATCGACATCGTTGTCGTTGGCCTCGGCATGCGCATGTTAGCGCATCGTGGCTGCCCGGCGATCCGATCCGCGTTCAGCGCTTGAGGACTTCGCGATTCACGATGTTCTGCGTGAGCGTGCCATCGAGCGCGCCGATGAGGTTCTCGGCGGCGTTGAGGTTCATCGCGTGACGCGTTTCATGCGTGGCCGAGCCGATGTGCGGCAACGCGACGACGTTCTTCAGCTTGAGCAAGGGCGAATCGACGGGCAGCGGTTCCTTGTCGAACACGTCGAGGCCTGCCGCGCGAATCGTGCCGTCTTTGAGAGCTTCGATGAGCGCCGCTTCATCGACGGTCGGTCCGCGTGATGCGTTGATGAGAATTGCGCTCTTCTTCATTTTCTTGAGCTGCGCCGCGCCGATGATATGACGCGTCTGAGCCGTGAGCGGCACTTGCAGAAGCACGAAGTCGGATTGCGCAAGGAGGTCGTCGAGTTCGACACGCTTCGCGCCGTAGTCCTTCTCTGCTTGCTCGTTGGAACTGCGATTCGTGTAAAGCACGTTCATGCGAAAGCCCAGCGACGCGCGTCTTGCCACCGCGCCACCAATGCGACCGAGCCCCACGATACCAAGCGTCTTGCCCTGCACATCCACGCCAAAACCTTCTTCGCCCAGGCTCGCTTTCCAGTTCCCTTCCTTGACCCATTCCGCGAGTTCCACCACGCGGCGCGCGCTGGCGAGGATCAACGCGAAGACCGTATCCGCGGTCGATTCGGTGAGCACGTCAGGCGTATGCGTGAGCACGATGCCGCGTTTGGTCAGGTCGTCGACATCGAACGCATCGAAGCCTACCGAGACCGTCGAAAGCGCCTTCAGACGCGTCGCGCTTTCGATCATCGCGGGCGTGATCTTCGCGCTCGCACCGATGGCGCCGTCGGCATCCTTGAGCGCCGCCACGAATGCATCGTGATCGGCCGGATCGACGTGTACGACATCCGCATGATCGAGAAGGTACGCTTCGACATCGGATGGCAAGGACTTGTAGGCTACGATTTTCTTTCGGCTCATGGAGTTTTCAGACCTTTGCAGGCTCATGGTAAGAGTGGATGACGGCCGCTACGTTCATGCTTTCCATTAAAGCATAGACAGCAGCAGCGCTCTGGAGCTCTGGACATCAAGACCCCACGGCGACGCGCGGACTCACCACCGCTGGCGGCTTTACGGCCAGCGTCAACGCCACGGCCACGAGCAAGGCCGCGCTCATGAAGACGTACGACGCAGCCGGCGATCCAGTGGCCCCGTTCAGGTATCCGACGACATAGGAACCCACGAACGAACCGAGCGCGCCCATGCTGTTGATGAGCGCCATGGCACCGCCCGCGACGTTCTTCGGCAGCAGTTCAGGCACGATCGCGAAGAACGGCCCATAAGGCGCGTACATCGCCGCGCCCGCAATCACGAGCAAGACGTACGAAGCCCAGAAGTGGTTCGATCCAAGCAGATACGAACCCGCGAACGCCACCGCGCCGATCAGCAGGAACGGCCATACGAAGGCCTTTCGCGCCTGCAGTTTGTCGGAGGCCCAGGAAGCGAGCAGCATGGCGATGGTCGCGGCGAGATAAGGCACTGCGGATAGCCAGCCCGTCTCGACCATGCCGAGCGTGGAGCCGCTCTTGAGGATGGACGGCAGCCAGAGCACGAAGCCATACACGCCGATGCTCCAGCAGAAGTATTGCGCGCACAGCTTGATGACAGCGGGAGACTTGAATGCCTCGCCATAGTTCTTCACCGGCTTGATCGCCGCTTGCTCGGCGCGCAAGGTGGCATCGAGATCGCGCTTTTCCGCGTCCGTGAGCCACGTCACCTGCGCGGGTTTGTCCTTCACGATGAACCACCAGATCACCGCCCACACCACCGCAGGCAAACCTTCGGCGATAAACATGTGCCGCCAGCCGAACGAATTCACGAGATAGCCCGAGACGACCGACATCCACAGCACTGTCACCGGATTGCCGAGAATCAGAAACGTATTCGCGCGTGAACGCTCCGACTTGGTGAACCAGTTCGCGATGAAGACGAGCATCGCGGGCATCACCGCCGCTTCGACGACACCGAGCACGAAGCGGATCGCCATCAGCGACGGTATGTTGCTCACCATGCCCGTCAGCGCGGCGCAACCGCCCCATAAAATCAGGCTCCAGAAGACGAGCTTCTTCACGCTGCGGCGTTCGGCGTAGATCGCGCCCGGAATCTGAAAGAAGAAGTAGCCGAGAAAGAACAACGCGCCGATCAGCGACGACAGTCCCTTGCTGATGCCCAGATCCTGATTGATGCCCGCCGCCGACGCAAAGCCGTAGTTCGCGCGATCCAGATACGCAAGGCTATACGTGATGAAGACGATCGGCATGATCATCCACCAGCGGCGCACGGCGAGAGTCGGGGTTGAAGATGCTTGCATGGTTGTCTCCGAACACAGTTCGATTGAGTCTCTGATGATCACGCCGCGTCGAGGGCAGCGCCCACATCCTGAGCTTCGAGCACGTCGAGCGCGGCGCGCGTGGGCAGGCCCTCGCTGTCGCCGATCACCTGAATCGCCAGGGCGCCGATGCGGTTGCCGCGCGCGATTGCATGCCGCACGTCGCGGCCTTCGAGCAGCGCGCTCACAACGCCGACCGCGAAGCCATCGCCCGCGCCGACGGTATCCACGACCTTCGCGACGGGCACCGCGGGCACGATGCCGGCATCGCCATCGACGGTGCGGAAATACGCGCCGTATGCGCCCAGTTTCACGACCACGCCTTTCGCGCCCTGATCGAGATAAAACTTCGCGATGTCCTCGGGTTTCTCGTAGCCCGTCAGCGTCAACCCTTCGCTCACACCCGGCAGCACCCAGTCGGCAAGCGCCGCGAGCGCGTTGAGCGATTGCGCCATCGCGTCGCGCGACGGCCAGAGTGTCGGGCGCAAATTCGGATCGAAGGAAATAGTCTTGCCTGCTGCACGCATTTCGCGGGCCATGTGGAAAGCCAGTTCACGCGAACTCGCGGAAATGGCTGGCGCCACGCCTGTCAGGTGCAGATGCCGCGCGTTGAGCACGTAATCAGCGGCGTAATCGTCAAGCGAAAGATGGCTTGCGGCCGAGCCCTTGCGGAAGTATTCGACTGCCGGATCGCTGCCGTCGTCGCACTTGCCCTTCAACTGGAAGCCGGTCGGATAGCGCTCGTCGATACTCACGCGGCGCGCATCGATGCCTTCGGCCGCGAGCACATCGAGCACGTATTGACCGAAGGAATCTCGCCCGACACGGCTCATCCAGCCCACCTTGAAGCCGAGCCGCGACAACCCGATAGCCACGTTCAGATCCGCGCCCGCGACGCGTTTGGTGAACTGGCCGACCTTTGCCAGATCGCCGGTTTCGGCGGCGACGAACATGGTCATCGCCTCGCCGTACGTAACGATGTCGAGGGCGTTTCGTTGTGATTGCATGCGGTACCTTGTATTCAAAATGCCGCGATACGCGCGACCTGAACGGCGGCGTCATCGGCGTCGAGAAAGGGATATTCGATTCCGCGCGGCACGTCACGCGGCAATTGCGCGAGGAGCGCGGCGAAGTGCGCATCGTCTTGCGACGGGGCTATGGCGAAACGTCGCGCGCCCTCGCCTGTCACTGCCTTGCAATGGATATAGGCCACGTGCGGCGCGAGACGCACGGCGGCATCGAGCGGGTCTTGATCCGGCCAGCGCCAGTTGCCAGTGTCGAAGGTCATCGCAAGCCCGTTTTGCGCCTGCGCGGGCAAAGCCGCGAACAACGCCTCGAACGCGCCGATCGTGCCGCCCGCCTTCAACTGGCCATTTTCGGCGACCACCCGCGCCGGTGACGACGCCACCGCGTTCAGCAACCGATCGAGCGTTGCCGCATCGGTCGCCACGCCGCGTTCCGTGCCGCCCAATTGCAGCTTCACGATGCGCGCGCCCAGCGCATGTGCCTCGCCGATGGCCTGGGCGAGCGCACTGTCATCGAGAGCGCCATCGTCGCGAAACAAGGTTGCGGGCGTCGAGTGGACGGCCCACAAACCGAGTGTGCGGATGCGCGCGCCGAGACGCGAGAGCGCGTCGAAACTGGCATCGGATTCGTCGGCGAAAAGTTCGCGGCGCACTTCGAAACCCTGGGCGCCAGCGCGCGCGGCGGCTTCGGCGCAGACTGCGTGACCATCGGTGCGCACCGTGGCGGAGCCGAAGGCGCTGGCGACTACGACGACATCCGGGCGCATGCCGATTTTTGAAACATCAGATGAAATCACGCCTCTTTTCCATTGAAAACTGACAAAAACTAGTGGTTGGAACCGGTTCCATTACTGCTGTTTGAAAAGGACGCCGCGGCGCCCCAATGAAGACGAATAGTGCTCTTGGCGGTGCGCGTTGCGCCATAGTGGAATTCCCTAGCCGAGAATCGAGGCGTCCTGGCAGAGTTCGAGAAAGCGCGCGGCGACACGCGAAGGCGCGTCGGCATGAGGAAACAGGATTGAAAAGCGGCGCGTGAGCGGCGCCGGGCCGACGTGTACGCGTTGCAGCATGCCGTCCTCGTGCCGGATCGACATTGCCGAGACGAAGCCGATACCCATGCCCGCCCGCACCGCTTCCTTGACGCCTTCGACGCCCGCGATTTCGAGCGCGACGCGCACGGCCACCTTGCCCTGGGCGAACGCGCGCTCGACGATCTGCCGCACGCCCGAGCCGCTTTCGCGCAGCACGAGCGGATAGCCGCCGATTTCATCGAGCGTGGCGTCTTGCCTTTCGGCGAGCGGATGACCGCGCGGAACGATAGCCACGATCTCGTCGTCGCGCCAGGCAGTCACCGTAGTGCCCGACGGCAACTCGCCACTTGGCTGGCCTTCGATGAGCGCGATATCGAGCGAACCGAGCGCAGCGACGATTTCCGCCGTGTTCCCGTCGATGGTCGTCAGCGTCACATCGGGATAGCGCTTGTGGAATGCGGCGATCAGATAAGGCAGCAGGTAGCTCGCGGGCGTCGTGCTCGCACCGATGCGCAAAGTGCCGCGCTCGAGCCCGCGCAACGCGTCCCGCAGCGCGTGCGCTTGCCGGAAGCTCTCGCGCACACGCTCCGCGTGGACGAGCAGCTGTTCGCCGGCTGCGGTCAGGCGAACGCCCCGGCCGTCGCGCAGATAAAGCGATTCACCGAATTCGTCCTGCAAAAGCCGAAGCTGCCCCGACACGGCAGGCTGCGACAAATGCAACGCAACAGCCGCGCGGCTGATGTTGCCGTGCTCGGCGACGATAGCGAAAGTTATCAGCTGATCCGGGGTCATTCTGCCAATCTATCAGATAAACCGATACATTGCATCCTAAATCACGATTTTTCATATGCTTATGAGTGATTTAGGATTAGCAAATCGCAACGCAATGTCAAAAGGACGTCTCCATGTCCGCCGTACCCGCCGCACCGTCAATCGCCGAAGCATCGTCCACGCGTGGGCAGCTCAACGGAATTCTGTTCGTCGCGCTGTTCGCGGCAGCCGTGACGCATCTGTCCGCGCTGCCGTTCATCGCTGGATTGGGCATCAGCCCGTTGATCGTCGGCATTGCTGCGGGGACGATCTACGGCAACGCGCTGCGCCACGGCATGCCCGAAAGCTGGGCGGCGGGCGTGAACTTCTCCGCGCGCAAATTGCTGCGCATCGCGGTGGCGTTCTTCGGGCTGCGCGTGAGTCTGCAGGAAATCGCGCACGTCGGGCTGTCGGGTTTCGCGGTATCTGTGCTGGTGGTCGTGAGTACGCTTGCCATCGGCACATGGTTCGGCATGAAGGTCATGAAGCTCGACCGCGATACCGCCTTGCTCACGGCCGCCGGCAGCGCCATCTGCGGCGCCGCGGCCGTGCTCGCGTTCGAATCGACCTTGCAATCGAAGCCCCACAAGAGCGCGATGGCCGTTGGCAGCGTGGTCCTGTTCGGCACGCTCTCCATGTTCCTCTATCCGCTCGCGATTCACGCAGGCTGGTTGCATCTCGACACGCTCGGCACGGGCCTTTTCTTCGGCGGCACGATTCACGAAGTCGCGCAGGTCGTTGGCGCGGCAAGCAACGTGAGCCCGGAAGCGGCGCATATCGCGACAATCGTGAAGATGACGCGCGTCATGTTGCTCGTGCCGGTCCTGCTCGTGGTCGGCTTCTGGATCAATCGCAAGCGTCATGATCAAAGCGCACAAAGCGGCACGGGCAAGCTCGCGGTGCCCTGGTTCGCCTTCGGCTTCCTCGCGCTCGTGGTGGTGAATTCGCTGCACGTGTTGCCCGCCAGCGCGACCAGCACGCTCAACACGCTCGATACCTTCGCGCTCACCATGGCGATGACCGCACTCGGCATGGAAACGCGCATCGCGCAGATTCGCGAAGCGGGTCCGCGTGCGATTGCAACCGGCGCGATTCTGTATGCATGGTTGATCGGCGGTGGACTTGCGATCACGTATGGTGTGGAGCGTCTTTTCGGCTGATCGTATCGATGCTGGACACAAAAGAGCCGTCGACTGAACCGACGGCTTTTTTGCATTCGAAGCCCGCTTTCGCGGCTTACGCGTGCTTCAACGCTTGTTCGAAATCGGCGATGAGATCGTCGATATCCTCGATACCCAGCGACAAGCGCAGCATGCCGTCCGAAATGCCCATTGCGCGGCGTACGTCCGGACCGGCTTCGTGGAAGATGGTCGGTGCAACGGGGATGATGAGCGTGCGTGTATCGCCGAGACCGGTCGCCTTGATCGGGATCTGCAGCGCGTTGACGAAGTCGATCATGCGTTCGGGATGGCGCAACTCGAATGACAAGAGCCACGAGCCGTTTTTGAACAGACTCTTCGCGACTTCATATTGCGGATGACTCGGCAAACCCGGATAAAGCACGCGACCCACCGCTTCGTGTTTCTCCAGGAACTGCGCCAGTGCGAGCGCGTTATCGCTGCTCTTGCCGACTCGCAACGCCAACGTCTCCGCGCCTAGCGCAATCTGATGCGCCTGCTCGGACGACAACGCCGCGCCCATGTCGCGCAAACCCTTCTTGCGAATTTGCAGAAGCCCTTGCTCCTTTGCGGGCGAGCGCCGGTAGTCATCCGCGATATTCGGGTACGTGCTCCAGTCGAAGACGCCCGTGTTCGTGACCGCACCGCCGAGCGCCGCGCCGTGTCCTGCAATCGTCTTCGTCAGCGAGTTGACGACGAGGCTCGCGCCGACATCCTTCGGCCTGAAAAGCGCTGCGGACGTGATGGTGTTATCGACGACATAAGCGAGCCCGCGTTCGCGACACAGTTCGCCGATACCTTTCAAATCCGGGATCTGCGTGCCCGGATTCGCGATGGTCTCGACGAACACCATGCGCGTGTTGGCCTTGAGCGCGTTGGCGACGTTAGCGACATCGCCTGCATCGACCACCGTCACTTCGATGCCGAGCGCGCGCAGCGTGCCGAACACGCTATTGGTATTGCCGAAGACGAACTGGCTCGACACGAGATGATCGCCCGCGCGCAGAAGCGTGAGAAACACCGCGCAGATTGCGCCCATGCCGGTGCTGAAGCAGATGGAACCCGCGCCGCCTTCGAGCTTCGTGATCTTGCGCTCGAGCGCCGCAGTGGTCGGCGTGCCCTGACGAGCATAGTTGAACCCGCCCTTCTTCGTGCCTTGAAACACGCCGATGAGATCTTCCACGCGTTCGAAGCCATACTGAACCGACGTATGGATGGGTTGACGCACGCCGCCATGCTCGACGCCCGCGTCACGATCGCCGTGTACGATGCCAGTGGTGAAGCCTTGCTTGTCCATCTTCTCTCCGCTTCGAAGTCGTTCGCTCTCTGACGGGCATCGCGAGTCAGCCCTCGAGCAAAGGCTTCATTTTACATCGCGGCCCGCGCCGCCACGGCCCCAGGCGGGTACGCGTGTTGCTCGCCTGAACACTCGTTCGCGTGCTCGACCGCGCGGCAAGCAGCACGCGATTAACTTGCCAACCCAAGCATCCGCCGCGCATGGCGTCAAAAGCACGGCACGTTTGACAAGGAGCCCACGCATGGCTTACGAACTCTATTACTGGGACGGATTGCAAGGCCGGGGCGAATATGTGCGCCTCGCGCTCGAAGACGCGGGCGCCGAATACATCGATGTCGCGCGTTCGAAGAAAGGCATGGACGCGATGATGAAGCTCCTCGGCAGCAAGACCGAGCCGCACATTCCGTTCGCGCCGCCGTTTCTGAAGGACGGCAATCTGATCGTGCCGCATGTCGCGAATATCCTGCTGTATCTCGGCCCGAAGCTAAAGCTCGCGCCGAAGGACGAAGGCTTGCGCTACGTAGCCCATGGCTTGCAGTTGACCATCGCGGATATCGTCGCGGAAGTGCATGACACGCATCATCCGCTCGCGACCGATCTCTATTACGAAGACCAGAAAGAAGCCGCGAAAACGCGCTCGAAAAATTTCCTGGACCAGCGCGTGCCCAAATTCATGGGTTATTTCGAGCGCGTGCTGAAGCAGAATCCGCACGGCGACACGCAAATGGTCGGCGACACGACGACCTACGTCGATCTCTCCGTCTTTCAACTCGTCGATGGCCTGCACTACGCCTTCCCGCGCGCGATGAAGACCTTCGGCAAGCACTATCCGCGTGTCGCGGCGCTGCATGACGCCGTGCTGCAACGGCCCAATATCGCCGCTTATGTCGATTCGGAACGGCGCATCCCGTTCAACGAATCCGGCATTTTCAGGCACTATCCCGAACTCGATCAGGACGCGAAGTAAGACGCGTCACTGAGTTCACTGATCGCCTCAACGAAACAAGGAGCCAGCATGATCGAAACGATTCCCTCCTTCGGCCTCGGCACATTCCGTGTCGATGCCGCGAAGACCACCGAAGCCGTCAGAAGCGCATTGCAGATCGGCTTTCGTCATATCGACACCGCGCAGTTCTACAACAACGAAGCCGCCGTCGGCGCGGGCGTGCGCGAGTCAGGCATTCCGCGCGAAGACGTCTGGGTGACGACGAAAGTCTGGTGGGACCGGCTGCAGCACGACAAGCTGATCGCGAGTCTCAAGGACAGTCACGAAAAGCTCGATATCGGCACGATCGATCTCGCGCTCGTGCATTGGCCGTCGCCCGAGAGCGCGGTGCCTATCGCCGAAACGCTTGGCGCGTTTCAGGAAGCGCAGAAGCTCGGCCTCATCCGTCATTACGGCGTGTCGAACTTCACCGCGCCGCTGCTCGAACAAGCGCTCGAGGCGCCGGGCGGCAAGGAGATCGTGACGAACCAGATCGAAGTGAGCCCGTTCCTCGCGAACCGCGCGTTGGTCGAAGCCACCCAACGGCTCGGCGTGAAAGTGACCGCCTATATGCCGCTCGGCGAAGGCCGCGCGCATAACGACATGACCATCAAGGCCATCGCGAAGAAGCACGGCGCGACGCCCGCGCAAGTGACCTTCGCATGGCTTCTGGCGCGCGATATCGTGGTGCTGTCGGCATCGACGAATCCGGAGCATCAACAGATCAACTGGGATGCGCAAAAGCTCGAGCTCGACGCCGACGACATCGCGAAGATCGACAAGCTCGACGAAGGCAAGCGCAACGCGAATCCTTCGTTCGCGCCGAAGTGGTGAGCGCGTAGACCGAAGCGCTGGATGCATCACTTGAAAAGCCTGGCTGTCTTCGATAGCCGGGCTTTTTTTCGCGCGCTCGAAAGTGGACGGATGATGCGCAATGCTATCCTTGCGTCGGCCTTATTCCATTTGCTTCTAAGCTTTCCACGATAATCCGTGCTTTCGTTCCTGCTTCGGCTGCGCACGCGCGCTCAACAACTCTTCCGTTTGTCGGATGCGCACACCATGCTCATCTGGGCAGTCGTCGTCGGCGTTGCGGGCGCGTTCGCGACATCGGCGTTTCGTGAAGGCATCGATTCGCTGCAACGGGCGTTCGGCGGCGAACCCGGCAACTTCGTCAAGATGGCCGAAAGCCTGCCGTGGCCGCTGCGTATCGTGTTGCCAGCGGCGGGCGGGCTCATCGCGGGCTTCTGTCTGATCGTCGCACGGGTTCGTCAAGACAAGCACGCGAACACGGATTACATGGAAGCGGTGACCATCGGCGATGGCGTCGTGCCCGTGTGGCAAAGCATCTGGCGCAGCCTGTCGTCGCTTTTCACGATCACGAGCGGCGGCTCCATCGGCCGCGAAGGGTCGATGGTGCAGCTCGCCGCGCTCGCTTCATCGCTTATCGGACGCTGGGTCCACTTCGATCCGCCGCGCCTGCGACTGCTCGTGGCGTGCGGCGCGGCGGCCGGGATCACCTCCGCATACAACGCGCCGATCGCGGGCGCGTTCTTCGTCACCGAAATCGTGCTGGGCTCCATGGTCATGGAGAGCTTCGGGCCGATCGTCGTGTCGTCGGTCGTCGCCAACATTACGATGCGCGAGTTCGCCGGGTATCGGCCGCCTTACCAGATGCCGGTGTTCCCGCCCATCGCGGGCCTCGAAGTGCTGCTCTTCGTCGTGCTCGGTTTGCTGTGCGGCGCGCTCGCGCCACACTTCCTGCGGCTGCTCGCAGAGTCGCGCAAGCGCTTTGCGAAGTTGCCGCTGCCCTTGCCGATTCGTCTCGCGCTCGGCGGACTGATCGTCGGCGTCATTTCGATCTGGTGGCCCGAAGTCTGGGGCAACGGTTATGAAGTGGTGAACTCGCTTCTGCATCAGCCGTGGACGTGGTCCGCGCTCTTGCTGGTGCTCGTCTTCAAGCTCCTCGCCACCGCCGCGACGGCCGGCTCGGGCGCGGTAGGCGGTATCTTCACGCCCACGCTTTTCGTCGGCGCCGTGCTCGGCTGTCTCTTCGGTCTCGGCGTTCACGCCATCTGGCCGCATTCGACTTCACAGCCATTCGCCTACGCCATGGTGGGCATGGGCGCGTTTCTCGCCGCGGCCACGCACGCGCCGCTCATGGCGATCCTCATGATCTTCGAGATGACGCTGTCGTACTCGGTGGTGTTGCCGCTCATGCTTTCGTGCGTGGTGGCATATTTCATTGCCCGAACCTCCGAGCAGACGTCGATGTACGAAGTCACCCTGCGTCGCACGCGCGAAGAGAAGGAGCGTCTGCGCCTCGCGGCCACGCAGATGCGCGAACTCGTCAAGCCGCCCGATACCGTCGTCCCGCTCGATGCAAACGTGAACGACATGACGCGCGTGTTCCTCGAATATCCCGTGAAGTATCTGTATGTCGTGGATGACGCGGGGCGCTTTCGCGGTGTGGTCGCACTCAAGGACATCACGTCCGATCTTCTCGACAAGCAAGACACATCCGCGCGTACCGCCGCCGATTACCTCCAGCCGCAATTCGACGTGCTCACACCCGACATGTCGCTCGGCGAAGCACTGCAGCACTTCCTCGCGTTTCAGGGCGAGCGGCTTCCTGTCATCGAAAAAAAGAGCGAACCGCTGCTGCTCGGTGTCGTGTACAAAACCTCTCTTCTCGACGCATACTTCCGTCTGAATCCGACGCAGCGCTGAAAGTGCGCGGCTGTGCAATTTCGCGGCGCATGCCGATCCGCAACGCTGGGTGAAAGCGGATTATTCATAAGTTAGAAATCACGCGAAGTGTTTGCGCGCGAGCACCGCTCGTTGCGCCCGTGCGAGGTCTGCTTCATTGGCATCCACGCACGAACGGTGCGTGAGGGACGTATCGGCATAGGCTTTGCTTGATGCTTCTCGCTGCCTACGTGAGGAGGGGTTGCCCGATGAAGACCTCAACGTTGTTGACGATGGCATTGGTTTCGGCGTCGTGTTACGCCGCGCCTCTGCACACGAGTTCGACTGACGATTCGGCCGTAGTGGCCGCAACGCGCGCTGCCTTGCGTGTGAACGCCGGGCCGGTCGCGCCGCCCGCGCCCGAAATCGCGGCAGATAGTCTCGACCACGCGCACTGGCGTCATGTGCCGCTGCCGAAATCGCGTACGCCGAGTCACGGTATGGCAAGCCAGACCATTCAGGTACAGACCTGAAGCGCTCACTTCTTCATCTACAGGAATTCCATGTCGGATACACCCGGAACTCAGAGCCTGAACGACGAACCCATCGACGATGAAATCGCCGAAGTCCTGCGTTATGCCACGTTCCCAGCCAACAAGGACGCACTAGTGAATGCCGCGCGCGAAGCCGGTGTCAGCAACGATGTGATTGCTGTCTTCGATGGTCTGCCCGAGCAAGACTATAAGGATGCGAATTCCGTCGAGCAGTTGCTCGGAAGCAATGGCGGTCCGGGAATCTCGGTCTAGGAAGGGCGTCTCAAAGAGCCGAAGTTGTCCCCAGCAATTGGGGACCACCCTGTTGAAAACCCGCTGTGAACTCGTCTAAGCATTTGACGCGCAACGAAAAACACCCTGCGCTTCAAGTCGCGCCAACCTGCCCGCGCCCTCTGCATAACTTATCCCCCGCAAACGGGGAAATGCCTGTGGAAAAGCGCTTGGCGACTCAGCTAATCTCTTGATTCTGTTCGCAAATCGCCGTGCGGTGCGGATCAAGTCATGCTCTACGTGGCAAACGAATAGCTCGAACATTGACCGACTTGTCCACAGATTCTGTGGACAAGCCTGTGCAGTACGTTGCTCTTAGCTCCCGCGATACTGCGCCGCACTGGCCGGCGCGGCCGGCACGGCCTTCTTCGCCGGCGGCTTGGAAGCCGAGCCCGCAGCCGCACCCGACGACATATAAGCCGGCGCCGCCTTGGTCGTCTGCTTCTGTCCGGCAGGCGGCGCTGTCGGCGCATTGCGCATGTCGGCCAGCATCTGCGCGCACGGCAACGGCTTGTTGTTGCTCGGCTGGATCAGCGGAATCAACGCGGCAAACGGGTTGATGAGTCCAAGACCGACCATCGCACCGCCGCGCACCGCCAACGCGCCGACATTCACGCCAACCTTCGGGTCCTTGAACGTGCCCTTCACATACAGCGGCGAACGCAACGAAAAGATGCGGAAGCCCTTCGTATGCGGATGAATCCCCAGATCCATCTGTTCGCTCTTCAGATTGATGTTGCCGTCGACGTTGATGACCGCGTCGTCGGTATCGAGTGCGAAGACGCGCGAGTCGAGCACGCCATCCGTGACGACGAAATCGGTCGCGGCGCAGTTGATGTTCACATCGCGCTTGCCGAAGAGCTTCTCGTAGACGACGTTCGCCACGTTCAGGCCCGCCGCTTCCATGTACAGCCGGCTCACGGTGCCCTGCGTCACGAGCGCCTTTATCTCGCCGTTAGACGTTGCAGCAAGCGCGGCGGGCGAATTGCCGGTGGCGGACAAAGCTGCGTCGCCGTTCACTTCACCGAGCGCGGATTGCATGGTCTTCACGGTCGGGAACAGCTGCTTGAGCTTCAGATGCCGCGCCTCCGCCGACACGCGTCCCTTAAGAGGCGCCGCACTGCCATCCAGATGAATGTTCGACGAGAACGCGCCGCCCGCCACGCCGAACTTGAGCGGTTCGAATGACAGCACGCCATCCTTCATCACGACGTGCGTATAGAGATCCGTGATCGGCAGGTCGGGGTCCTTGATGATGCGCTGACCGGTGAACTTCACGTCGGCATCGATGGCCTTCCAGCGATCGGTTTTAAACTCCTCGGTCGGCAACGCCTTCGCCGACGGCTGCTTTTCCGTCTCGCCGCGCTTGGCTTTGCTCGCGTTCGAATCCGCACCGATGATCGGCGCGAGGTCCGCGAAACGCAGCAGATGCGACACGAGTTCGCCCTGAAGCAGCGGTCGCGGCTTCCTGCCCGCATAGACGAGCGAGCCGTTGATGTCGCTGCCACCCACGCGGCCCGTGAAGTTCTCGTAGTGGAATACGTTGCCGTCTTCCTTGAACTGACCGGTGAGACGCCCTTCCGTGGCAAAAGGAGGCGTTTCCGGCAGGGTCACGCCCGTGAACGGATACAGATGCGCCATGCTGACCGCCTGAATCCACAGCCGCAGATCGAGCGCCGCGAGATGAGCGGGATCGGTCACGGTGCCGACGAACGCGATATGCGTGTCACCCAGGCGCACATCGGCCTGAACGGGGAACGGGCGCGCCGCGTCCTGCACCGCGAGCACGCCGCCGAGCTTGCCGTCGCCGGAAACTTTGCCGCCGTTGTAGGTGCCCTTGACCGTCCAGCCGAAGGCATACGGCGGAATCGGCGGCTTCACGCCTTCTTTCGTCGTGATGCTCTGATTGGCCGACGTACTCGCCGGATTCGGCGCCGACGCATTCGCCGCCGCAGCCGCGGATGCAGCCGAAGCGGCGGACGCCTCCGAGGCCGCCGCTGCATCCGTCTGCTTTTCCAGCTTGGCCGCGCCGCTCTTGCCGACCATCTCCGCCGACGATTTGCTCGACGCCTCTTGTTGCTGCTTCATCACTTCGCCGATCGGCACGGCCTGGCCGAGCGTATCGATATCGACCTGCATCTCGGCCTTGGTCACTTCGTCGTGCACGCCGACCGTGCCTTTTGCAAGCGAGATATCGCCGAGCTTGAGATTCCACATCGAAGGTTCGGTGGACTGCTTGAACTTGAACGTCCAGTTGTTGCGGTTGTCCTTGAGCCGCTCGACATCGATGGAAGGATCCACCAGATTGATCGCGGGAATGACGATGTCGTGCGCGAGCAGCGGCAGCACGGCCACCTGAAAGTCGATTTCGTCGAGCGTGGCGAAATACTGGTTGCGCGCCCAGTCCGGGTTCGCAATAGTGATCTTTTCAGCCGAGAAGCGCGGCCACGGCACCCAGCGTTTCCAGCCCGTTTCGTTAGGCGGACGGCGCCAGCCTACCTTCAGGTCGCCGGTAATATGAAACTGCCGCCCAATAGCTTGCGAGACTTTGTCATCGACCCACGGCCTCAGGCGATTCCAGTCGAACGTCAGGAAAATAACCACGATCACCGCTATCAGTACCGCCAGAACGGCAAAAAACCATGCGACGATCTTTCCGATTTTTCTGCTCGTGCGGGCCTGCGCCATGACCTCTCCATCCATTTTTTCTGATTGTGTGTGGCGCAGCACAGAGTGTGCCCGCGTGACGGTCGACGTGTGTCATGAGCGCCGCATGTCATGGGCAACGCCCGGCCTTTTCCGTAAGATGACGGCTCGATAAACGCCCCACGAGGCCCGATGCCTTCTTCTTCACTCGTCGCAACCGTTGGCGTCGCACGGCGCGATACCGCGCGCGGCACCGTCCTTTTGCATCCCACGGATTTCGTGCTGAGCGAAGGCGAGCGCGCCGCGATCACGGGACCGTCGGGATCGGGCAAGAGCGTCTTTTTGCGTACCCTCGCGCTGCTCGATGCCTGCGACGAGGGTTACGTGACTTGGCGCGGCGAGCGTATCGCGCGCGCGGGCATTCCGGCTTATCGACGACGCGTGGCCTATATCGCTCAACGGCCCGCGATGCTGGACGGAAGTGTCGAGGACAACCTGCGTTATCCGTACACACTCAAGGCTTATCGCGATGCCCGTTTCGATCGCGCGATGGCCACGCAACTCGCGGAAGCGGCGGGACGCGGCGCGGACTTTCTCGACAAGGCCGCGAGCGAGTTGTCCGGCGGTGAGGCGCAGATCGCCGCGCTCGTGCGTGTACTGCAACTCGCGCCCGACGTGCTGCTGCTCGACGAGCCCACGGCATCGCTCGATCCGGCTTCGGCGCGTTCGATCGAAGCGCTGGTCAACGCGTGGTTCGAATCGGCGGACAAAGCGGATGACAAACCGGGCAACAAGCGCGGGAGCATCTGGGTATCGCACGACCCCGAACAGGCCGCGCGCGTGGCCACGCGTCATTTGTCGATGAACGCGGGCGTCCTCACCGAAGCGAGCGCGCCATGAACGGTTATCAAAACCTCAGTCTCCTCGATATCGCGCTTGCGGCGGCGCTGATCGTGGTGAACGGCGCGTTGTCGATCGCGCTCAATCTCGGGCTCGAACGCAAGCTCGCGATCGCGGCCATACGCACCGTCGTTCAATTGCTGCTGATAGGCTATGTGCTCGGCTGGGTGTTTGCCTTCAGCCGGTGGTATGTCGTGCTGCCGCTCATGGCGTTGATGACCATCATCGCGGGATTGTCCGCTTCGAATCGCGGACGGCGCACCTACGCCGGACAACGCGCCGACAGCATCGTGTCGATCTGGGCCAGTTCGTGGCTGATCGGCGCATTCGGGCTGTTCGTCGTGATCCGCATTCATCCGTGGTACGAGCCGCAATACGCCATACCCATTCTCGGCATGATTCTCGGCAATACGCTCACGGGCGTGTCGCTCGGCATCGAACGCATGACGGAGGAACTGACCGCCGGACGCGCGGCCGTGGAGATGTCGCTCGCATTAGGCGCGACGCGCTGGGAAGCCGCGCAAGGGCCCGCGCGGCAGGCCGTGCGCGCGGGCATGATTTCGACGCTCAACCAGATGACCGTCGTGGGCCTCGTCAGTCTGCCGGGGATGATGACCGGTCAGGTGCTGGCGGGACAATCGCCATTGCAGGCGGTGCGCTATCAGATCGTCATCATGTTTCTGATCGCGGCGGCTTCGGCGCTCGGCGTGGTCGGCGCAGTCGTGCTGACGTATCGGCGGCTGTTCTCGCCGGATCACCGCTTCATGGCCGCGAAACTCGTGGAGAGGAAGGCGAAGAAGCGCTCTGCCTGAAGCGCTTCCTTTTCGCGTCACGCTCCGCGGTATGCCCGCTCCAGTTCGTCGAGGTCGAGCTTCACCATCGTTCTCATCGAGGTCATCGTGCGATTGGCCTTGTCCGGGTCGGGGTCCTGCAGCATCTTGAGCAGCTTTCTCGGCGCGATCTGCCACGTCACGCCGAAACGGTCCGTGAGCCAGCCGCAGGCCATCGCCTGGCCGCCTTCGAGAAGCTTGTCCCAGTAGCGGTCGATCTCGGCCTGACTGTCGCATTTGACGAACAACGACAGGGCGGGCGTGAACTTGAATTCTGGGCCGCCGTTGAGCGCCATGATGTCTTCGCCTTCCAACTGGAACAGAATGGCGAGCACGCTGCCCGGCGTGCCGGGACTGGCCTCGTTATGCAGCATGGTTTCAACGATGCGCGCGTCCTTGAACACGCTCAGATAGAAGTCGACGGCCTCCTGCGCGTTGCCGTCGAACCATAGGCATGGCGATATCTTGTTCATGAGTCTCTCCTTGAAAGGCGCGTTATTCACGCGGCACGGTCATCGCCTTTTGCATGTCCTCGGGGCTCACGTCGCGTACGTGCGATGCCAACGACCACTGATGCCCGAACGGGTCGACGAGCCGGCCGTAACGGTCGCCCCAGAACATCTCGGCAACCGGCATGGTGACTTCGGCGCCGGCATCGATGGCCTGCGTGAACGTGGCATCGACATCGTCGACATAAAGGTGGATGGTCACCGGCGACCCTTTGATCGCCTTCGGGCCGAGCATGCCGAAGGTCGGGTTCTCGTCGACGAGCATCAGCACCGAATCGCCGATCTTGACCATGGCATGCATGAGCTTGCCGTCCGGTCCGGGCAGACGGCCCAGTTCGACGGCGTTGAAGGCGCGCACGTAGAAGTCGATCGCCTCCGCCGCGCCCGCGCACGTGAGGTGCGGGGTCAGCGAACGCATGCCAGGCGGAATGGGGTTGACGGCGGGTGTGGACATGGCTGGCTCCGTAGAAGTGACGAGACGCGCCGGGAATCGGCGCCGCTCTCCTACCCTACAACGTGCAAGCCAGGCGTCAATCGACATCGATCCGGACTTCGGCCGGATTTTTTTGCAGCTCAGGCGTCCGGCGTTTCGGCCAGCGTCTGAATGAGCCCTTCGAGCCGCGAAAAGTTGACGGGCTTCGTCAGATGATCCCGAAAACCTGCTTCCCGGCAACGTCGAATGTCTTCGTCCATGCCGTAGCCCGTGATGGCCACGGCGGGCTTGTCGGGCTGTAGCTCGCGCCACGCGCGCGCGATGTCGAGACCCGTGCCATCCGGCAAGCCGATGTCGCTCACGAGAAGATCGAACGACGCCTCTTTCGCGCGTTCGAGCGCAACTGCCACCGTGCTGGCGACAGTAACGACGTGACCGAGCATCTCCAGCACTTCCGCCATCGCCGATGAAGTCTGCTCGTTGTCCTCGACGAGCAATACGCGCAGCGAACGGCCGTGTTCGTGCCGCTTTGCCTCGACGAGCGGCTCGGCCTCGTGCTGCGGCTCCATTTTCGCGAGCGGCAACGTGAGCGTGAAACGCGCGCCCGCATCGCGGCCTTCGCTGTAGGCCGAGAGCGTGCCGCCATGCTTCTGCGCGAGCGTGCTGGCGATAGCCAGGCCCAAGCCCAGCCCGCCGAAGGAACGCGTGATGGAATCGTCGGCCTGTTCGAACGCGGAAAAAATGCGCGGCAATGCTTCGGCGCTGATGCCGATGCCGCTATCCGTCACCGATACAGCGATGGTCGCGCGATCCGGATTCCACGTCCGTACTTCGAGCCGCCCGCCCGCCGGGGTGAACTTCACCGCGTTCTTCATCAGGTTCCAGACGATCTGCTGAAGCCGCGCGGCATCGCCGAAAACGACGAACTGGTGCGCGTCGAAGCGCGTGTCGAGCGTGAGATTCTTCGCGCGCATGTCGGCTTCCGACATGTCGAGTGCGCTCGTGAGCAAGGTATCGAGCGCGACGCTCGCGAAATTCAGACTCAGCTTGCCGCGCGCGATGCTCGTCAGATCGAGCAGATCGTCGATCAGACGCGCCTCCAGTTCCACATTGCGGCGAATCAGTTCGAGCGTGGGATGTGCCTCGTGCGACAGCGAATGCTTCATTTCGAGCAGACGCACGGCGGCGAGAATCGGCGTGAGCGGCGTGCGCAATTCATGCGACAGCACCGCCAGGAAATGGTCCTTCGCGCGATTTGCGGATTCCGCCTGATCCTTGGCGAGCCGCAAGGCATCGGCGGCCATGTGAGCGTCGGTGGCGTCGCGCACGATCTTCGAGAAGCCGATCAGTTCGTCGTTTTCCGTGCGGATGGCCGTGGTCACGCCCGAGGCGAAGAACGAGTGGCCGTCCTTGCGCCACAGCCAGCGGTCGTCGCTGGCGCTGCCCTCGCGCCGCGCGATGTCGAGTTCGTCCTCGAATACGCCGGTTTCGCGGTCTTCCTGGTTATAGAAGATACTCGCGCTCTGGCCGAGCACGTCTTGCGCCGGAAAGCCGAGAATGCGCTCCGACGCCGCGTTCCACGTGCGAATACGCCCTTCCGGGTCGAGCGTGATGACGGCGTAGTCCTTCAACGCGTCGATCAGCATGCGAAAGTGCGTCTCCGTCTCGCGCAGCGCGCGCTCCACCGCAATGCGTTGCGCACGCTCGTCGCTCTCGCGCATGGCGCGGCGCACCACCGCGGGCAGCCGTTGCAGACGCTGCTTCAGCACATAGTCGGTCGCGCCGCGTTTGAGCATGTCGACGGCGTGTTCTTCGCCGAGCAGCCCGGACACGAAGATGAACGGGGTATCCGGCGCGCGCTCGCTTGCGATGCTCAGCGCCTCGATGCCGGAGAACGTGGGCATGACGAAGTCCGCGAGGATCACGTCGAAGCGCTTGGCGGCGAGCTCCGCGATGAAGTTCGCCGAGTCGTAGACGATGGACGCATCCACCGCGTAATCGGCGCGCTCGAGCTGAGCGATGGTCAGCTCCGCATCGAGTGCGTTGTCTTCCACGAGAAGCAGATGCAGGGGCTGCATGGTCTAGGCGGCCTCGCGAGAAAACGCGCGGCGGCGCACGATGCGGTCGATATTGGCAGTCACGAAGTTCACGAAGTTCACGTCGGTCATTGCGCGGACGGCGGTCGGCGAAAGCGTGTGGAACCCGGCGGCGGCTCGTTGAGCACGGCCCAGAACACGCCGAGATCGCTGATCGCCTCGACGAATTCCGCGAACTCCACGGGCTTGACTACATAAGCATTGACGCCGAGTTCATAGCTGCGCACGAGGTCCTGTTCTTCGCGCGAGGACGTGAGCATGACGACCGGCACGCTTTTCAGAACCGGGGTCGAGCGGATCGTGTCGAGCACTTCGAGCCCGTCGATCTTCGGCAGTTTCAAGTCGAGCAGAATGACGGCGGGATTGCCCGGCGTGCGCTCCCTCCAGTCGCCTTCGCAAGTGAGATAGTCGATAGCTTCCTGACCGTCGCGCGCGATGATCACTTCGTTCGCAAGCTGGCTTTTGTCCAGCGCCACGAGCGTGAGTTCGAGGTCGTTCGGATTGTCTTCGACAAGCAAAATCGGTTTAAGCATGGTCTGGTATTGACGCTGATATTCAGGTTCCCGACGGCGCGCCGGAACCCAGGCGGACGCCTTCGCGGCCCGTGACATGTCGAAACACGACCGGCAGGGAGAAATAGAATACCGCGCCTTCTCCGAGCCGCCCTTCCGCCCACGTGCGTCCCTCGTGCCGTTCGATGATCCGCCGCACGTTGGCGAGGCCGATACCGGTGCCCTCGAACTCCTCCGCGCGGTGCAGCCGCTGGAACACGCCGAACAGCTTGGCTCCATATTTCATGTCGAAGCCAACGCCATTGTCCCGTACGCCGACGATGTACTCGTCGCCGCTTTTTTGGGCGAATATCTCGATTTTCGCCGATTCTCGCGTTCTCGTATATTTCACCGCGTTCGAAATGAGGTTGCGCAGCGCCAGTTGCAGGAAAGCGGCGTCGCCCGTGATGCGCGGCAGATCGCCGATAACCCACTCGATCCGGCGCTCGGAGGCATCCATTTCGAACTCCCGCACGATCACGCCGACGAGCTGGTTCAGGTCGACCGGAGCGGGTCTGAGCGCCGCGCGGCCCATCTGCGAGAAGGTCAGAAGATCGTCGACGAGCGTGCCCGCGAAGCGCGCCGAATCCAGCATGTTGTTCAAAAAACGCCGGCTCTTTTCCGACATGCGCTCGCCTTCCAGTTCGCGCAGCAGGTCGCCGTAACCCGCGATATGGCGCAGCGGCGCGCGCAAGTCGTGCGATACCGAATACGAAAACGCTTCGAGTTCCTTGTTCGCGCGTGCGAGTTCGGTCGCGAGTTCCGCGCGTTCCTCGGCACGGCGCAGCACGATATTCAGAAGCGCGCCGCGCAATTCGTTGGCGATTTCGATCTCGCCCTGACGCCACATGGCGGAATGCCCGCGCACCGTTTCGAGCCAGGGACTGAAGCTCGTGCGTGGGGCGCTGGCGCCTTCCGCGTCGCGAATCTTGACCGGCTCGCCCGCCCACTTGATGGTCTGCATCACCTCGGGGCGAAACCACAGCAAATAGTTGCGGAAAATCTGCGATACCGGCACGGCGAGCACGCCGCACGCCTTGTCCTCGTGCGCCTTGGCAGGCGGCCATTCGCGCGCGAGCGAGTCGCTTGCCCACACGCCCGTGGTGTTTTCCGCGAGCCAGTGCGTGAGCGCGCGCACCGTGTCTTCATCGGGCGTCGCGCCCATGAGCGTGACGTTTTCATCGAAGACGATAGCCGCGCCCGCCGAACGCGCGAAGCCCAGCACGTCCTTCGGCGCCGCCTGCAAGCCGGCCACGAAATTGGTGTGCTCGCCCATCGCGCTGACGAGACGGCCCATGGTGCGGCGCAGCTCGGCGAGATATTCGCCCTCGGCGCGCTCTTCCTTTGCCTCGATCTGCAGCGACAGCATGTGCCCCAGATGTTCGACCGCCAGCCGTGTATTGAACGACACGATGCGCGGATCGTGATCGTGACAGGAAATGAGGCCCCACAAGCGCCCGCGCACGACGATCGATACCGACATCGACGCATGCGTGTTCATGTTGCGCATGTATTCCAGATGCACGGGCGAGAAGCTGCGCAGCGTGGCGTAAGTGAGGTCAGTCGGGCGGCCGGTCAGCGGATTGAGCGCCGGCACGAGGCGCGCGGGGCGATAGTTCACATCGGCGACGAGGCGGATCCGGTGCCGCATATACAGCGCGCGCGCCTGACGCGGAATGTCGGAAGCCGGAAAGAACTGATGCAGAAAGGACGCGTAGCTTTCGTCGCGATTTTCCGCGAGAACATGACTGCGGCCTTCCTCGTCGAAGCTGTAAAGCATGACGCGACCGAAGCCGGTGATCGCGCGGACTTCTTGCACGGCGAGTTCCGCGAGTTCCTGCACGGTGCCGGCATCCTGCAAACCGCGCGCGAACGTGCGCACGAGCGGATACATGGACGCGAAAGCGGCGTCGCCGATTGCGGCCGTTTCCATCTCGACGATGAGCGCGCCTTCATGGCGATGCACCGTGACATCCAGGCGCACGGAAGCGTGGTCCGCTTTGGCGGCATCCACCGGGCCGACGTAAAGCGGCGCGTCGTCGATCTCCGCCGTCGCGGCGGCTTTCGCAATGCGCTTGGCGCCCACATCGCCCAGCACTGTTTCGAGCGATTCGCCAGGCAGCGTCTCGATGTCGCGGCCCGTGAGCGCAGCCAGATTCTCGCTTGCCTGCAGAATGCGCAGAGCGTCGTCCAGCACGAGCAGATAGCCATGCGGCTGGATGCCACCGGGTGCATGGATGGGCTCGGCGTCGCAGTCCTTGCTCGCAACGCCGGAGTCGAGCGTCAGGCGGCGCGCGACGGCATCCGGCGGACCTTGCGAGTCGCCGTGAAAGGACGCAGAACCGGCTGGTCCGCTTGCCGCCTCGCTCATGTGGCCACTCCGCTCACGGCCTGCAGGTCTTGGACCTCCGCGGATTCCGGGCACAGCCACGCATGCATGCTCTCGAAGGTCGCGATGGCGGCATGCACGGCTTCGTCGTATTGGGCCTCGGGCACCGTCGCCGCGGCGGTCGTGCGGAAGGCGTTCCACATGCTGCCGGTGTGCGAACCGTAACCTTCGAAATAGGCGTTGCCGAAACCGGGTTCGAGATCAAGCAGCTTGGCAACATGCGGCGCGATGAAACGCCCGCCCAGGGTCGAACCTTCCATCACGTACATGGAGCCGATCGCGCTCGCGACGCTCTTGATCTGCGGCAGATCGTAAAGCGCGTGAGCACGCGGGACCGAACCCACGGGCACGCGCTCGCCCGTGAGCACGGCGAGATCGGCGGCGATGAGCGGCGTCTTGCGGCGCTCATCGAAAAATACTTGCAGCGACTCGGGCATCTGCGCGCCCGCGACGTCTTCCCACGGCGCGATATAGCCGTAGAAGCGTTCGAGCAGCGCAATGTATTCGGCGCGTTGCAGGCTGTCCTGCATGAGGTCGAGCGCGTTCTCGAGCCGCGTATGGCATACGGCGGTTTCGTTCTTGAGCCGGGACAATAGATCTTGGGACATGTTCCGTCGGGTTGGCTGAGGACGCTATGGATGTTCAAGCAAGCAAACGAGGCTTGCATCGGAAGCGCTTACCGGATGAAACGCGCGCGGCACTGAATGATCCGGTAGAAAACGCATGATCGACGTGTTCTGCTTTCGAAACAAAAATCATTTTACGCAACCGTCTCACGCAATGTCAGTGCAAGACTCGTGGTTTCACCATCTGGTTCAATTCGCGCCTGGGCCGCCGCTGCCGCCGCCGCTATTCTCGTTCGCGTGATCGTCGCGCTGCGTGGCTTCCTGATACGCGCCGCCGCCGCGCCGGTCGGTATCGACGAGACCGCGTTTTACATCGTCATGCGCCTGCTTGCCGACTTCGCGCGGCTCGTGCTCATCCTGCGAGTCGACACTTTGATCCGCCTCGTGCGGCAGCGCCGCGTTCGATGAATCGTCGTCCACTTGCGTCTGTTCGTCCTTGCTCGACATTTCGCGGCCGCGTTCGGGCGCGCTTTCGGGTGCTGTCTTGACTGGCTTCATGGTCCCTCTCCTTGATGCGTTCACTTGGTCTTGCTTTTAGCGTCGATGCCAAGCTGTTTCTTCATTGCCGCCGTAAGACGCTGGCGGCCCTTCGCGTAGTCGGCCCACGGGTCGGCGCGCAATGAATTCATGCGCTCGGCCACGTTGCCGATGTTCCATTGATCGCCGCTCGTGACCTCGTCGATTTCGTCCCAGGCGATAGGCATCGAAGCGCCCAGTCCCGGCCGCGAGCGCAACGAGAACGCCGCCACCGTGCTCGATCCGCGGTTGTTGCGCAGATAGTCGATGAATATCTTGTCCTTGCGATTCTGCATGCCCATCTTCGCGGAAAAGAACTTGGGCAAGGTACTCGCCATATGCTGCGCGACGGCTTGCGAGAAGCCCTTCATTTCGTCCCAGCCCGACTGTTTGGCGAGCGGCACGACCACATGAAAGCCCTTGCCGCCGCTCGTCTTGCAAAACGAGGTCAGTCCGAGTTCGGCCAGCAGTTCCTTCGTGAGCTTCGCGGCTTCGACCATGCGCTTCCAGCCGACGCCTTCGCCGGGGTCGAGGTCGAACACCATGCGATCCGGTTTCTCGATGTTCGACGCCAGCGCGTTCCACGTATGCAGTTCGATCGTCCCCATCTGCGCCGTGCCGACGAGCGCTTGCGCCGATTCGATGGTGAGCAGCGGCGGATGTCCCGGATCGATATCCGCATGCTGCGTGATGTGCGGAATCGCGAGCCTTGCGCTGTGCTTTTGAAAGAACAATTCGCCGCCGATATCTTCCGGGGCGCGCACGAGGGACACGGGCCGGTCGTGCAGATGCGGCAGCATCCATTGAGCGACCGACGCGTAATACCCGACGACATCGATTTTCCGAAGCCCCGTGGACTTGTCGATGACGCGATCCGGATGGCTGATCTTGACGCCTTCGACCTCGGCGGCCGATTTGCTTTTGGCCGCGGTTTTCGTGGGCGCTTTCTTCGCGGCGATTTTCCTGGCAGCCGTCTTCTTCGGCGCGCCCTCGTCTTCCACCTTTTGCGCCGATACCGCTTCTTCCTTGACGATCTGCCTGGCCGGCTTGTCGTCGCGCAGACTGACGAACGATGCTTGTCGCACGATGCGCTCCTTGGTCCATTCCGCGAAATTGCATTCCGCCACGAGTTCGGGCTTCACCCAATGCACCGGCGTGCGGCTGCGCTCCTGCGGCTCGCTCGCAAACGGCATGCTTTTGGTTTCGCGCTTGTCGAGTTCCTTCTTCACGGCGGTGAGCGTGGCGTGATCGAAGCCGCTGCCGACGCGACCCGCGTATTGCAGCTTGCCCTTGGCGTCGTACACGCCGAGCAGCAACGCGCCGAACTCACCGCGCGTGCCCGCCGGTTCCGAATAGCCGCCGATCACGAACTCCTGCCGGCGCCGGCACTTGAGCTTGATCCACGACGCGCTGCGCCCGGAGACATAAGTCGAGTCGATCCGCTTGCCGATAATCCCTTCCAGCGCCATGTCGCAGGCGCTTTTGAGGAGATCGTCGGCGTGAAAAGCGAAGTCTTCCGAGTAGCGCAGCACGGGATCGGCGAGCGGTTCGACGATCGCTTTCAGAATGGCGCGGCGCTGCACGACCGGCACCTCGCGCAAGTCGTACCCGTTCAAATAAGGCAGATCGAAGAAGTACACGACGATATCTTGCGGACGTCCCACATCGAACGCGTTTTGCAGCCCCTGAAAGTCCGGCAGGCCGCGATCGTCGAGCACGACGGCTTCGCCATCGAGCCAGCCGTCTTCTATGTCGAGTGCTTCGAGCGCCTTCACCTGCTTGCTGAACTTCGCCGTCCAGTCGTTGCCGTTGCGCGTGAAAATGCGGATATCGCGTTTGCCCTTGATCGTCTCGATCCGCACGAGCACGCGATAGCCATCGAACTTGATCTCATAGGCCCAGTCTTCGCCGGGCGGCGCGGTATCGACGAGTGTGGCCAGTTGCGGCTTGAACGTCGCGGGCAGCTTGGCCTTGACCGCGCCTTCTATCGCCGGGTCATGCGAGAGCGTGCGCAACGACTCCGCGTTCCGGTTCGCGACGATATCCGGATGCTCGCGCCCATTCGCTGTCTTGCTGACGGTTTTTCTGGTGGCCGCTTTCTTGGCGGCAGGCTTGGTCTTGCGTTCGGTGCGCTCGACGACCGCGCCATTCTTCCCCCGCGCGCCGAGCGATTCCGACAAGACGCTGCCGGGCCGCTTCAGAAGGATGTCGTATTCGCTTTCGGGACGCGCTTCGTCGTCGCGTTCCTTGATGAGTAGCCACTGTTCCTTGTCGCCGCTACCGCGCATGTGGCTGCGCACGAGCGTGAAGCCGCCTTGCAGCTTTTCGCCATCGAGCACGAACTTGAGCTTGCCTTTTTCATATTCGGCCAGGGCTTCGTCGAAGCTGCCGGCTTGCGGCGCCCAGCGACCGCGATCCCAGACGATCACGCTGCCCGCGCCGTAATTTCCTTCGGGGATATCGCCTTCGAACGAACCGTAATCGATCGGATGATCTTCGACATGAACCGCAAGGCGCTTGACCGTGGGATCGAGACTCGGGCCTTTCGGCACGGCCCACGACTTGAGGCTGCCGTCGAGCTCCAGGCGAAAGTCGTAGTGCAAGCGGCGCGCATCGTGTTCCTGGATCACGAATGAGAGCGTCTCGACCGCGGCGGCTTTTTTGGCTGCGCGTTTCTTCGCGGCAGCCTTCTGCGTCCCGGACGGCTCCGGCGTCTCGTTGAAACGCCGCATGCGCTGATAGGTTTCGAGTTTGCCGGCCATCGTTTTCGTGGCTCCGTTTATGGGAGGCTTGGTAGTCGTGGGGCTGTGTGTGATTGCGTCAAACGTCGCCGATGTTGCGGGGTTGGTCGCCACGTTCTGTCTGCTTCATCAGACCGCGTAACGTGCCGTCGCGCAGCTCATGGGTGCGGCCGGCACGCCTCACGCTTCAGGCACGCTTGCGCCGCGTAGTCTTGCGCGCGGGCTTCGCGGCGGGTTCTTCACCCGAATCGTCGTCTTTCGATGCCGCGTCGCCGCGCTTGGCCGGCGCCGCGCCGCCCTTCTTCAGGCTGCGCTTGAGCAGTTCAGAAAGGTCGAGGATATCGGCGGATGCCTTGCCTTCGCCGCCGCTACCCTCGTCGATCTTCATGACTTCCGCGACCTTGCCTTCCTTCACCTTGCGGTCGACGAGCGCCATGATGTCGTCCTTGAAGGTGTCGTGATACTTCGTCGGGTCCCACGAGTCGCTCAAGTCGTCGATCAGGCGCTTGGCCATGTCGAGTTCTTTCGGCGATACGCCCGCTTTCTTCGTGTCTTCATCGGGGAACTTGAAGTCGCTGAAATCGCGTACTTCGTCGCCCCAGCGCAAGGTGTTGAGCGCAAGCGCGGGACCGACGGGAATCAATGCGGCCAGATGCTGCTTGTTGTGCAGCACGACGCTTGCGATGCCGACCTTGCCTGTGTCTTTCAAGGCGTCGCGCAGGAGCGCATAGACCTTTTCGCCTTTCCGATCGGGCGCGAGATAGTACGGCGTGTCGAGCGAGAGGAACGAGATTTCGGGGGCATCGACGAAAGCGAGGATATCGACCGTTTGAGTCGACTCGGGATTGGCCGCGCGGATTTCGGCATCGGTCATCACGACGTATTTGCCCTTCTCGTACTCGAAGCCGCGCACGATGTTGTCGCGTGTCACGTCCTTGCCGGTGTTCTTGTTGATCTGCTTGTAGCCGATGGGGTCCATCGAGCGTTTGTCGAGCAGATTGAAGCCGACCTTGTCCGACTGCGTGGCGGGATACAGTTGCACGGGCACGTGGACCAGCCCGAAGCTGATCGCACCCTTCCAGATCATGTGCGGCATCGCGAAAACCTCGCTGGCGGAACGGTCGATGGGGTGCGCTTCACGCGCGGTTGAAAGCTGCGTTTGAAGCGGGCATCGGGGTGTACCGCAGGAAGCGTGCCAAATCAGGGAGGTTGGCGGCGGGCTCTGATTGCGTTGTTGGATCTGATCCGCGGAGGGTGCTGCTGGCTGTAAGCTTTACGGAGATGTATCGGTGACAGCGGTGTACGTCGAAGTAGTTAGATGGCGAGGAAATGGACGGTTAGTTGCTTCGCTTGAGTGCGCTTGAGTGCGCTTGAGTGCGCTTGAGTGCGCTTGAGTGCGCTTGAGTGCGCTTGAGTGCGCTTGAGTGCGCTTGAGTGCGCTTGAGTGCGCTTGAGT
>NZ_JARUXJ010000001.1:1654171-1747654 GCF_031451465.1 Caballeronia sp. LZ003
GCGCTTGTGCATTGCGGTTGCGACATCGCCTCTGGCAAGAGCCTCGTTGACCTCACCTGAGACGCACGCGGACCGATTGCACTGAGATCATCGTCGGGGCCGATGCTTAAGCCACCGCCCCGCCGCTTACATGCCGATCAAAGCAGCGAGTCACGATCAGCGCGAAACAAGCCCGCGCCATCAGCGCCCTACTTCCGACTCGCCGTGATCGTCAGTTGCGTTCCATCATCGAGCGTGACGGTCTTCTTGGAGCCGGTCGAAGTCGACATGGAAAAGCGCACGACTTGGCTGAAGCGGTTATCGACGGGACACTGCAAGCTCTTGCCGCCGACCGTGACCTTATTTACACCCTTCGGCGCATAAGCTCGAAAGCTGATCTGCACATTGGCCGCGCCGTTATCCGCGATGACCGGCGCAAAACGAATCTGCACCTGGCGCACGGCCGCGCCGTCCGCGCTATGCGGCACCGATGCCGCCTGCGGACAGCCATCCGGCACCGGCTGCGCGCCAGCGGGCGCCGCGCCCTGCCAGGTAAAGTCGTCGCTCTGCCCCGAGCGGATGGTGCGCGTTTCCTGTTCGTTGCCGAAGCTCTTCGACACCATCTTCACGCTGTATTTGATCGGCCCGTCATTGGGCGCTTCGGAGAGAACCTTGATGCCTGGCGTCGCATGCGCGCTCGCCATCACGCCCAACGCGAGCGCAAACGCTGAAACGATGCGACTGAAATTCGGGCGACGATTCATGCCGGCACCTCCGTTTAAACGCTTGGGGAATTCCGGCGCGCCGCGAACGACGCGCCGGATGACTGAAGGCGAATTCAGTCTAGCGCCGAGCATGCCCGGGTCTCCTAATGGAAAACCCGTGTGCACTTGAACGATGGCCCGCTTCGTTGAAGTTCGTCAAAAACCGGTCAGCACGAGCTTGCCGATCGCGCGCCCTTCTTCCAGCAGGCGATGCGCCTCACGCAGATTCGTCGCATTGATCTTGCCGAGGTCGCGGCCGAGCGTCGTGCGGATCGCGCCTGCGTCGATCAGCCGCGCCACTTCCGTGAGCAGCTTGTGTTGTTCGATCATGTCGGGCGTATGGAACATCGCGCGCGTGAACATGAACTCCCAGTGGAACGCCGCGCTTTTCGCCTTCAGCAGTTCGACCGCGATCGGCTTCGCATTCTCGACAATCGTACAGATGCCGCCTTGAGGTTTGATCACTTCCGCCGCTGCCGGAAAATGCTTGTCGGTGTCGTTGAAGATCAACACGAAATCGACTTGCGGGAAGCCCGCGTCCTTCAGCTGCTTAGGGATGTCCTCGAAGTGATTGACGATGTGATCCGCGCCCAGCTCCTTCGCCCATTGCGCGGATTCCGGCCGCGATGCGGTGGCGATCACGTTCAGCTTCGCAACCTGCTTGGCCAACTGAATGCCGATGGACCCCACTCCGCCCGCCCCGCCAATGATCAGCACCGTCTTGCCCGCGTCCTTGCCTTCGGCGGACACGTTCAGGCGGTCGAAGAGCGCTTCCCATGCGGTGATGGTCGTGAGCGGCAACGCCGCCGCGCACGTGAAATCAAGCGACTTCGGCTTCGCGCCGACGATGCGTTCATCGATCAGATGAAATTCGCTGTTCGCGCCTTGCCGCGTGATGTCGCCTGCGTAATAGACGGCATCGCCCGGCTTGAAGAGCGTGACCTCGGGGCCGACCGCTTCGACGACGCCCGCCGCGTCCCAACCGAGCACGCGCGGCGTGGCCTCGGTCTTGTCCTTCGGCGCGCGCACTTTCGTGTCGACGGGGTTGACGGCGATCGCCTCGATTTTCACGAGCAGGTCGCGCCCGTAAGGTGCAGGTTTGTCGAGCTCGATATCGACGAGCGATTCGGGATTCGAAATCGGCAGATAGCGAGTCAGTCCAATGGCTTTCATGTTCGAGCTCCGTGTTTGATTGCATGAGGTGTAGTCATCTTAGCCGCCGTCGGCGTTCCGTAAAACCGTCATAATCGTTGAAACATTTTTTGGGAAATCCATCGAATGATTAGCGAACCGCTTGCCAGCCATGCCGATTCCGACGCACGCGAACGTCTCGATCTGCTCGACGTCGGCTTGTTCGTGCGCGCGGCGGCGCTTGCCAGTTTGTCGGCGGCGGCGCGTGAATTCGGCCTCTCGCCGGCGGTGGCGAGCGCGCGCATCGCGGGGCTGGAGCGCATGCTCGGCGCGCGGCTTTTGCATCGGACGACGCGGCGCGTGAGCGTCACGCAGGAAGGCGAGATTTTCGCGGCCCACGCACGTGAACTGCTCGATGCCGCCGAGGCCGCGCGCGCATCGGTGGGCCGCGCACGCGAACGGCCTCACGGACGGCTGCGGGTGACCATGCCGTCGTCGCTTGGGCGTCAGCATGTTTCGCCGCTGATTCCGGCGTTTCTGCGGTTGTATCCGGGCGTGAGCATCGAGTTGCGCATGACGGATCAGATCATCGATCTCGTCGATGAGGGCATCGATCTCGCCATTCGTATCGGTGCGTTGAAGGACTCGACGCTCGTCGCGCGCAAGCTGGCGAGCAACCGGCGCGTGTTGTGCGCGTCGCCTGCGTATATCGAGGCGCATGGCCGGCCGCGGCACCCGGCCGAGCTTGCGGAGCACGAGTGCGTGATCCTATCCGACCAGCGCGACTGGAGCTTTCATACGCCGACGGGCGTGATCGATGTACGCGTGTCGGGGCGCATCGTGACCGACAACGGCGAAGTGATCCGGGACGCGATCGCGGCGGGCGTCGGTATCGCGTTGAAGTCGACGTGGAGCGTGGCGCCGCTGCTCGCGAGCGGCGAACTCGTGACGCTGCTCGATGATTATCCGTGCGCGCAGACGGTCGCGATTTGGGCGGTGTATCCGAGTCGCGCGTTCGTGCCGCCGAAGACGCTGGCTTTCATCGATTTTCTGGCCGAGCGCTTCGGCGAGCCGCCGTATTGGGACGTCGATCCGGGAAGCGTGCAGCGGTAGGCTTGGGCTTGGGCTTGGGCTTGGGCTTGGGCTTGGGCTTGGGCTTGGGCTTGGGCTTTGGCTTTGGAACAGGCTAGCCGGTCTTCACCCGCGTGTGGCCCGTACAATGTCGATTTTCGCGCTTATCACAATCCGCCTGCGATGAACCTCGTCATTCAAAGCCCCAGTCTTATCTCCGATGCGCATCTGAAGCCGCTCGCCGCCCTCGCCCGTTCGCGCGAAACGCAGCGTATCGACGACACGCTCTTGCGCCTGACCGATGCCGATCCGCTGCAACGCGCCGACATCGACGCTTATTGCGGCACGCACGCGCTCGACTACGCGTTCATCGACGCAAACGCGAAGTTGACCGACTTCGGCCTCGTCGCGATGGATATGGATTCGACGCTCATCACGATCGAATGTATCGATGAGATCGCGGATTTCTGCGGGCTGAAGGCGGAAGTCGCGGCGATCACGGAAGCCTCGATGCGCGGCGAGATCAAGGACTTCAACGAGAGTCTCACGCGCCGCGTCGCACTGTTGAAGGGACTGGAGGCGACCGCATTGCAACGCGTGTTCGACGAGCGTCTGCAGTTGTCGCCGGGCGCGGAACGCATGCTCGCTGGCGCGCGGGCAGCGGGCTTGAAAACGCTGCTGGTGTCGGGCGGATTCACGTTCTTCACCGAGCGGCTGAAAGTGCGGCTCGGCCTCGACTACACGCGCGCGAATACGCTCGAAATCGTCGATGGCAAATTGACGGGCAAGGTGCTAGGCGAGATCGTCAACGCGGATGTCAAGGCGCGCACGCTGCGCGAGACGTGCTTGGAGCTCGGCATCGATCCGAAACGCGCGATCGCCATGGGCGATGGGTCCAACGATTTAAAGATGATGGCAAAAGCGGGTCTGTCGGTGGCGTTTCGCGCAAAGCCGGTGGTGAGGGAGGCGGCTAGTCTCGCGTTTAACTTCGTTGGGCTGGATGGGTTGTTGAGGTTGTTTTGACGCTAGATTCGTTCTGAAATACTGCCACCTCATCGGTGCCTTTCTCGTTGGTGCAGATGAAAGCGGAGACCTTCGTTTCTTTCCACCAGAAGGCGATGTCACTGCTGACGAAGCAAGGGCAAGCTGCACGTCTGCTCTAGCGGTGGCACTCCAGCATAGAACTCAGGGCAGCGACGGGCTTGTCAACCCGTCACCTCCCAAAAGCTTTTGATCCCGCGCCACCCACGATTGTTCAGCTGTCAGGGCATCGTCCGCCGGCTCGTAACGGCTTTGTTACCCGGCGATGGCCCATAAGGACCCGTCGATTCACTCCCACTCGATCGTCGCTGGCGGCTTCCCCGAGATGTCATAAACCACCCGGTTAATCCCCCGCACTTCATTAATGATCCGATTGGACACATGCCCAAGCAACTCATGCGGCAGATGCGCCCAATGCGCAGTCATGAAGTCCAGCGTCTGCACGGCGCGCAGGGCAACGACATACTCATAAGTCCGCCCGTCGCCCATGACACCAACGCTCTTCACCGGCAAGAACACCGCGAACGCCTGGCTCGTGAGGTCATACCACGACTTGCCCGTTTCCTTGTCGATGGTATTGCGCAACGTTTCGATAAAGATCGCGTCCGCCTGACGCAAAAGGTCAGCGAACTCGCGCTTTACTTCGCCGAGAATACGCACGCCAAGTCCCGGTCCCGGGAACGGATGGCGGTACACCATCGCGTGCGGCAAACCAAGCTTCACGCCCAACTCGCGCACTTCGTCCTTGAACAGCTCGCGCAACGGTTCGAGCAGCTTCAGGTTCAGCGTCTCCGGCAAGCCGCCGACGTTGTGATGGCTCTTGATCGTATGCGCGCCCTTCTTGCCCTTGCCCGCCGATTCGATCACGTCCGGATAAATGGTGCCCTGCGCGAGCCACTTGGCATCCGTGAGCTTCTGGGATTCCGCATCGAACACTTCGACGAACTCGGCGCCGATGATCTTGCGCTTCGCCTCCGGGTCCGTCACGCCCGCGAGCTTCGCGAGAAACTCCGCGCTCGCATCGACGTGGATGACCTTCACGCCAAGGTGATCGGCGAACGTGGACATCACCTGCTCGGCTTCGTTCTGACGCAAGAGGCCGTGATCGACAAACACGCAAGTCAGCTGATCGCCGATCGCGCGATGCAACAGCGCCGCCGCCACCGACGAATCCACGCCGCCCGACAAGCCCAGAATGACATGCTCGCTGCCAACCTGCTCGCGAATTTTCGCGACCGCTTCGTCGATGTAATGGCCCATCTCCCAGTCCGCTTTCGCGCCGCACAGTCCAAGCACGAAGCGATCGAGCATCGCGCGGCCTTGCACGGTGTGCGTGACTTCGGGATGCCATTGCACGCCGTAGAAGCGGCGGTCGTCGTCGGCCATCGCGGCGATCGGACACGCAGGCGTCGAGGCCATGAGTTTGAAGCCGGCCGGCAAGTCGGCGACCTTGTCGCCGTGACTCATCCACACCTTTAGCATCGCCTCGCCCTCGGCGCTCTTGAAGTCTTCGATGCCTTCAAGAAAGCCCGTGTGGTTGAGCGCAGCCACTTCCGCATAGCCGAATTCGCGCACGCTGCCGAGTTCGACCTTGCCGCCAAGCTGATCGGCCATCGTCTGCATGCCGTAGCAGATGCCGAGCACCGGCACGCCGAGATCGAACACAACCTGCGGCGCGCGCGGCGAGCCCGCCTCGGTGACCGAGTTCGGGCCGCCCGACAGGATGATGCCCTTCGGCGCGAACTCGCGGATGAAGGTTTCATCGACGTCGTACGGATGGATTTCCGAGTAGACGTGCGATTCGCGGATGCGCCGCGCGATCAGTTGCGTGACTTGGGAGCCGAAATCGAGGATCAGGATTTTGTCGTGCATGGCTGCGGCCAAAGGCTAAGTGAACGAATGGGTCTTGTGCCGGCTGCGCGCGAATCTCGCGCGAAGTCCGGCTGCCAATAAATCGACGGTCGGCGCAAAGGCCGACCGTGCTTGTCTTACTGCGGTACTGCCCGACGATGATCTGCCGTCTGCACGCCATCAGAGCGGCGTCTGGCGCACATCTGCACCGGTCAGCGGATCGACGCGTCTGCCCGTGACCGGATCGATATCGCCGCTGATTACAGGCTCGATGCGCTTGCCCGTCACCGGATCGATTTCGCGGCCACCGACGGGGTCGAACGTGCGGCCCGTGACCGGATCGACCGCGCCGCCGTCCATACGCGTGCGAGACAGCGGCGTCGCGGTATCAAGCGGACGCCCGGACGAATCGACCGTGCGGCCTGAAACTGGATCGATGGCCGTGGCTTCCGGCGCGCGCGCCAACGGACGTGTCGCGGTGTCCAACGGTATGCCTTGCTCGCGCTTGTCCGCCGCCTTCTGTTCTGCCCGCGTGGCCGAAGCCTTGCCTGCCGCCGCCAGACGCTCACGCCGCCGCACGGCCGACGACAAACGCACGCTGCCAAGACCTAGCACCATGAGCACGATGCCAACGAGCGTTGCGCTCACCTGCCCGAAGCCGGCCACTTCCGGCGTGCGCAACCCAAGCAGCCAGACCAGCACGATGACGCCGGAAAGCCACTCCACATGGCCCGAAACTCTTGCGGCCCGCGCCGTCAACGCGCCGTCGATAGCCGCGTGCAGTGAAAGCCACGCCAGTCCGAGCAACGCCACGCCGAGCAATTGCCCGGCGAAGGCGGGCTGAACGAGGATGGGATCGAGTTGCAGCGCGGCGTACAGGCCGGTCCACGGCGTCAGCAGGAACAATACGCCGAACGCCAGAAAGATCAGCGCATTGACGATCAGCACGGCCCGCAGCAACGGTTTCATGATCGATCCCCGGGTTAGTCAATATGTTCAGTCGACGTGGTAATTCGGCGCTTCCTTCGTGATCTGCACGTCGTGCACGTGCGACTCGCGCATGCCGGCCGCCGTGATCTGCACGAACTCAGCCTTGTCGTGCAACTCGGCAATGGTGCTGCAGCCGCAATAACCCATGCTCGCGCGCACACCGCCAATGACCTGGAACAGGATGGCGTTGACCGAGCCCTTGTAGGCCACGCGGCCTTCGATGCCTTCCGGCACGAGCTTGTCGATGTTCGCCGAGTTGTCCTGGAAGTAGCGGTCCGCCGCGCCGTCCTTCATCGCGCCGACCGAACCCATGCCGCGATACGCCTTGTACTGGCGGCCCTGGAACAGGAACACGTCGCCGGGCGACTCTTCCGTGCCCGCGAGCATGCTGCCCATCATGACGACGTTCGCGCCGGCCGCAAGCGCCTTGGCGACATCGCCCGAGAAGCGCGCGCCGCCGTCCGCGATCACCGGCACGCCGCTGCCGCGCAATCCTTCAGAGACGTTCGCGATTGCCGTGATCTGCGGCACGCCCACGCCCGCGACGATGCGCGTCGTGCAGATGGAGCCCGGACCGATACCGACCTTCACCGCGTCCGCGCCGTATTCGACGAGCGCCTTGGCGGCAGCCGCCGTAGCGATGTTGCCGCCGATCACCTGCACCTTCGGGTAGTTCTGCTTCACCCAGCGCACGCGTTCGAGCACGCCCTGGCTGTGGCCGTGCGCGGTATCGACGACGATCACGTCCACGCCCGCCGCCGCGAGCAGCTCGACGCGCTCCTCGTTGTCCGCGCCCACGCCCACTGCCGCGCCCACCCGCAGCTTGCCGTCTTCGTCTTTACACGCGTCCGGATTCTCGGTCTGCTTCGTGATGTCTTTCACGGTCATCAGGCCGCGCAGTTCGAACGCGTCATTGACCACGAGCACGCGTTCCAGGCGATGGCTATGCATCAGCGCCTTGGCTTGCGCGAGCGGCGTGCCTTCCTTGACCGTCACGAGGCGCTCGCGCGGCGTCATGATGTTGCGCACGGGCTCTTCCATGCGCTCTTCGAAGCGCAGGTCGCGGTTAGTGACGATGCCGATGAGCTTCGCGCCTTCCACGACAGGAAAGCCCGAAATGCCATGCTGCTGCGTGAGCGCGATGACGTCGCGTACGCGCATTTCCGGCGGCACGGTGATCGGATCGCGCACCACACCCGACTCGAAGCGCTTGACCTTGGCGACTTCGCGCGCTTGCTCTTTGGCAGTGAGATTCTTGTGAACGATGCCGATGCCGCCCATCTGCGCCATCGCGATGGCGAGCCGGCCTTCGGTGACCGTGTCCATGGCGGCGGACACGAGGGGCATATTCAGGGAGATGTTGCGAGTCAGCTGGGATTTCAGACTGGTATCGCGCGGAAGTACGCTGGAGAACGCAGGCACGAGGAGCACGTCATCGAACGTGAGTGCTTTCTGGATCAGACGCATGGCAAATCCTATGGGCGCAAAAGCAGATTATACCGATAGTTCCTCGGGTTTTCACTGCCCGAACAGCGGCTTAGCCCAAACGCATGCAAGTTACGGGC
Organism: Caballeronia sp. LZ003; assembly: GCF_031451465.1. Lineage (NCBI taxonomy): Bacteria > Pseudomonadati > Pseudomonadota > Betaproteobacteria > Burkholderiales > Burkholderiaceae > Caballeronia > Caballeronia sp. LZ003. The sequence continues at coordinate 1,662,564 of NZ_JARUXJ010000001.1, forward strand.
CGGGCGTGCGGGCGTTCTGTCCGCTCCTGGCATATGCAGAATTAGACAAGACGCTGGCTGGCGCGCGCCTTTACCCTCGCCTACATCGAATGGACGTGGGTCAGGGAGTCGGGATGCAGCGCGGTGTGATGTACGGAATGTCGGCCGGAGCAATCTGGGGTTTCATTTTTCTGGCGCCGCGGCTGTTGCCCGATTTCTCGCCGCTTGCTTTGAGCGTCGGACGGTATCTGATGTATGGCGCCGTGTCGCTCGCGGTGGCGCTACCTATCGCGCGGCGGTTGATGACCAAGCTCACGCGCGCCGATCTCCTCGCGCTCGTAAAACTGGCGCTCGTCGGCAACCTTCTTTACTACATGCTGCTTGCAAGCGCGGTGCAACTGGTCGGCGTCGCGCCGACATCGCTGATCGTCGGCATCCTGCCCGTCACCGTCACGCTCGCGGGGCGGCGCGATGATGGCGCGGTGGAATTGCGGCGCCTCGCCGGGCCGTTGTCGATGATCCTGGCGGGCATCGCGTGCATCAATCTGGATGTGTTTCGCGACGTGTTTTTGCAGCATGGCAGCGTCGAGACGAGCAGCGTGCCGACACGTCTTGCCGGCCTCGCATGCGCGCTCGGGGCGCTCGCCGCGTGGACCTGGTATGCGGTCGTCAACGCGCGCTACGTGCAGGCGAACCATCGTTTCGACGGCAACGAATGGTCGGTGCTGTGGGGAATCGTGACGGGCGTGCTGGGCGCAATCCTCGGCGCGATCATGTGGATGTTGCCCGCAGGCAGCGTGCAGGCCGCCGTGTCGCTCGAACGCTGGCAGTTGTTCTGGCTCGTGAGTTTTGCCCTGGCGGCGGGCGGTTCGTGGGTCGGCAACATCTTGTGGAACGCGGCGTCCAAGCGCTTGCCGCTGACGCTGTCCGGTCAGTTGATTGCGTTCGAAACGCTCTTCGCGCTGCTCTATGCCTTTGTCTACGATGGCCGCTGGCCGCGCGTGCCTGAATTCTGCGCCATCGCTTTGCTGACTGCGGGCGTGAGTTGGTCGGTGCGTCAGCACAGCGTCGTGACGCCTCGCGTCAGCAAGGAAGCGCCTGCGCATTGAAAGGCGCCGGCTAACGCGAATCCTTCGACTGCCACTTGCGGCCTTCGATCGAACCGGCCTTGCGTGTCTTCGCCACCCGGCGCAAGCGCGCGGTTTTTGGGTCGACCTTGAGCGGCCGATAAATCTCCACGCGATCGAAGTCCGACAACGCTGTATCGAGCGGCTGGGCCTTGCCGAACACGCCGACCTTTTGTGTCGACAAATCGATTTCCGGATGCTGCTTCAAGACCCCGCTCACTTCAATGGCCTCTCGCACCGTCGCACCTTCGCGCAGATCGAGGTGTGCGAGAAAGCTCGCGCCATCGGCAAGACCGTAGCAAACGTCGATACGAAGGCTCATTTCTTGCCGTACCGTTGATCCGCGCGCTTCACGAAGGAATCGACGAACGTATTGGCAATATGGCTGAACACCGGCCCGATCAGCTTCTCCAGAATGAGGTTCGAGAACTCGTAGTGGAGCGCGAACTCGATCTTGCAGGCGTCCGCGCGCAGGGGCGTGAAGCGCCAGTAACCCGTGAACTTCTTGAAAGGGCCGCTTAAGAACACCATATCGATGCTGGTCGGACGTTTTTGCACGTTGCGCGTGGCAAAGTGCTGCTTGATGCCTTTGAAGCTGATGTCGATCTTCGCTTCCATGCCGTTCTCGTCCTGCCGCCCGATCTCCACGCCGCCGCACCACGGCAGAAAATTGGGGTAGTCGGCGACATCGGTGACGAGGTCGAACATTTCTTCCGCTGAATGGCGGATCAATACTGTTTTTTGGACGTCTGCCATAAAGGGCGCGGCGGGTGGCTTGATTGGGCGGCAACTGCGCTTCACGCATGGGATCGTCCCACAGACGGCGCGCTGCTAAAATTGTGATTTTAAACGAGTTGGGCACTTTCCATTCATGAGCATCATCGACAACAGAAAAGCCTTCTTCGATTACTTCATCGAGGAACGCTTCGAGGCGGGTCTCGTGCTCGAAGGCTGGGAAGTCAAGGCGCTGCGCGCGGGCCGCGGGCAGATCAAGGAAGGCTACGTCGTCATCAAGCAAGGCGAGCTGTACCTGATTGGCACGCATATCAGCCCGCTGCCCGAAGCCTCGACGCATATCAACCCGGACCCGGTGCGCACGCGCAAGCTGCTTTTGCATCGCGATCAGATCGACAAGCTCATCGGCAAGGTCGAGCAGCGTGGGCATACGCTCGTGCCGCTCAACTTCCACTACAAGGAAGGCCGCGTGAAATGCGAGATCGGGCTTGCCAAGGGCAAGAAGCTGCATGACAAGCGCGAGACGGAGAAGAAGCGCGACTGGGACCGCGAACGCGCGCGTCTCATGCGAACGGCCGCGCGTTGATTCCGCATGCAAAAAGGGGCGCCCCAAAGCGCCCCTTCTGCTTTAGCTCTTCCTGATGATGCCGCCCCCGCCCTCGCCTTTCACGATAGCGAGCGCCGATGCGATCATCGAGCCCATGTCGGACATGTTGCCCGGCACGATGAGCGTGTTGCCCGCCTTCGCGATATTGCCGAACGCGCCGACATACTGCTCGGCGACCTTGAGGTTCACCGCTTCCATGCCGCCCGCCGTCTGAATCGCCGCGCCGATCTTCTCGATGGCTTGCGCGTTCGCCTCGGCCACCGCGAGAATGGCCGCTGCCTCGCCCTGCGCCTGATTGATCGCCGCCTGACGCTCGCCCTCGGACTTCTGAATCGCCGCCTCGCGCGCGCCGGAAGCGATGTTGATCTGCTCCTGCTTGCGCCCTTCGGATGCCGCGATCAACGCCCGCTTCTCGCGCTCGGCGGTGATCTGCGCCTGCATCGCGTGAAGGATGTCCTTCGGCGGCGTCAGGTCCTTGATCTCGTAGCGCAACACCTTCACGCCCCAATTCGACGCGGCTTCGTCCAGCGAAGCGACGATGTTCTGGTTGATGTAATCGCGCTCCTCGAAAGTCTTGTCCAGTTCCAGCTTGCCGATGACCGAACGCAACGTCGTCTGCGAGAGCTGCGTGATGGCAAAAACGAAGTTGCTCGATCCATACGACGCCTTCATGGCATCCGTGACCTGAAAGTACAGCACGCCATCCACCTGCAATTGCGTGTTGTCGCGCGTAATGCAGACCTGGCTCGGCACTTCGAGCGGAATCTCCTTGAGCACGTGCTTGTACGCAATGCGGTCGATGAACGGCAGCACGATGTTCAGGCCCGGCGTCAACGTCGCGTGATAGCGGCCGAGACGTTCCAGCACCCATGCGTGCTGCTGCGGAACGATCTTGACCGTGTTCACCACAATCACGATTGCGATGACGAGCAAGACTAGCGCGAAAATCATTTTCTACTCCTTGGGTTCTTGTTGATCGAGTTTCGACCGGTTTGCGCTCAGGAGCCTTTTGCGGCAACGACGAGCCGGCTGCCGTCGAGCGCGGTGATGCGATACCAGCGCGCCGTTTCCGACTCGCCCGGCGCCAGCACGATGTCCCACTGCGCGCCGCGATACATCGCCCGCGCGCGGCCATCGCGCCATTCGTCGACCTCGAGCGTCGCGCCGATGTCGAGATTCACCGCCGCATCGCGCGTGGCGTCGCGCCGCTTCCAGTTGCCGAAGCGCGAACGCCGCAACACGGCGACCGCGACCAGCGCGACGACCGCCGCCACGCCGAACTGCACGTGCGGCAACGCGCCCATTGCATGCGCAAGACCGCCCGCGATCAACCCGAGCGCGATCATCAGCAGATAGAACGTGCCGGTAAACAACTCCGTTACGATCAACGCACCGGCTGCGATCCACCAGATCAGTCCATTCGTCGCCATGCTCGTCTCCAAACGAAAACACCCCGGAAAGGTCCGGGGTGTTTTTTATAGCATGATGCGCCTCTCCGTCAGCACACGGAAAGGCACGGCTTACTTATTTTGACAAAGTAGTCGCCAATTGCTGCCAGGTGTCAATGATGGTGTCCGGGTTCAGCGACATGGATTCGATGCCCTGCTTTGCCAGCCATTCGGCGAGGTCCGGGTGATCCGACGGGCCCTGGCCGCAAATGCCGACGTACTTGTTGAGCCGCAGACACGTCTCGATTGCGCGCTTCAGCATGAACTTCACGGCTTCGTCGCGTTCGTCGAAGTCGGCGGCGAGCAGTTCCATGCCGGAGTCGCGGTCGAGCCCGAGCGTAAGCTGCGTCAAGTCGTTCGAACCGATGGAGAAGCCGTCGAAGAACTGCAGGAATTCTTCGGCGAGAATCGCGTTGGACGGCACTTCGCACATCATCACGAGCTTGAGGCCGTTCACGCCGCGCTTGAGCCCGAACTTGTCGAGCAGACCGACCACGCGCTCCGCCTGCTTCAGCGTGCGCACGAACGGCACCATGATCTCGACGTTGTCGAGTCCCATGTCTTCACGCACCTTCTTCAGCGCGATGCATTCCATATGGAACGCTTCGGCGAAGTCGTCCGAGATATAGCGCGATGCGCCGCGGAAACCGAGCATCGGATTTTCTTCGTCCGGCTCGTAGCGCGAACCGCCGATCAGCTTCTTGTACTCGTTCGACTTGAAGTCGGACAGACGCACGATGACGGGCTTCGGATAGAACGCCGCCGCGATCGTGGCGATGCCTTCGGTCAGCTTGTCGACGTAGAACGCACGCGGCGACGCATGACCGCGCGCAACGCTTTCGACGGCCTTCTTCAAATCGGCGTCGATATTCGGGTACTCGAGAATAGCTCGCGGATGCACGCCGATATTGTTGTTGATGATGAATTCGAGCCGCGCCAGGCCCACACCCGCGTTCGGCAACTGCGAGAAGTCGAACGCAAGTTGCGGATTGCCGACGTTCATCATGATCTTGACCGGAATCTTCGGCAGTTCGCCGCGCTGCACTTCGGTCACTTCGGTTTCGAGCAGGCCGTCGTAAATCTTGCCTTCGTCGCCTTCCGCGCACGATACCGTGACGAGCGCGCCGTCCTTCAGCAAGTCCGTTGCGTCGCCGCAGCCAACCACTGCCGGCACGCCCAATTCACGCGCGATGATTGCCGCGTGGCACGTGCGCCCGCCGCGATTCGTCACGATGGCCGATGCGCGCTTCATCACCGGTTCCCAGTTCGGGTCGGTCATGTCGGCGACGAGCACGTCGCCCGGTTGCACACGTTCCATTTCCGACGGGTCGTGAATCACACGCACCGGACCCGCGCCGATCTTCTGGCCGATTGCGCGGCCCGTGGTCAGCACGTTCGACTGGCCCTTCAGCTTGAAACGCATCTCGGCCTTGCCCGCAGCCTGGCTCTTCACCGTTTCCGGACGCGCCTGGAGAATGAAAATCTTGCCGTCGCGACCGTCGCGGCCCCACTCGATGTCCATCGGACGCTGATAGTGCTTCTCGATGATCACCGCGTACTTCGCGAGCTCGATCACGTCTTCATCGGAAATGGAGAAGCGGTTGCGCTGCTCGTGCGGCACGTCCACCGTCTTCACGCGGCCCGCTTCGCCGGCCTTCGTGAACTCCATCTTGATGAGCTTCGAGCCGATGGAACGGCGGATGATCGGATACTTGTTCTGCGCGAGCGTGGTCTTGAAGACGTGGAACTCGTCCGGATTCACCGCGCCCTGCACCACCGTTTCGCCGAGACCGTAGCTCGACGTGATGAACACAGTTTCCTTGAAGCCCGATTCCGTGTCGATGGTGAACATGACGCCCGCCGCGCCCACGTCCGAACGGACCATGCGCTGCACGCCAGCCGACAACGCGACTTCGGCGTGGGTGAAGCCCTTGTGGACGCGATAAGAAATGGCGCGGTCGTTGTACAGCGACGCGAACACGTGCTTCATGCGGTCGAGCACGTCTTCGATGCCGACGACGTTCAGATAGCTCTCCTGCTGACCCGCGAACGATGCGTCGGGCAAATCCTCAGCGGTCGCCGAGGAACGCACGGCGAACGAAAGCTCTTCGGGCGAGCTGTTCTGAAGGACGTCGAACCCACGACGGATTTCGTCTTCGAGACGCGGCTGCATGGGCGCGTCGACGATCCACTGGCGGATTTCCTTGCCGGCTTCGGCGAGCGACTTCACGTCGTCGACGTCGAGCGTCTCCAAACGCTTCGCAATGCGTTCGGTCAGATTGTTGTGATGCAGGAAATCGCGAAACGCGAGTGCAGTTGTGGCAAAGCCCGTGGGCACGCGAACGCCAGCTTCGGAAAGCTGGCTGATCATCTCGCCGAGCGACGCATTCTTGCCACCGACGATTTCCACGTCGGTCATTCGCAACTGCTCGAATGGAACTACATACGCCTGATCCTTTGCGACATCGTTCGCAACATTAACTGCGTTAGTCATACAAGCCCCTAAGGTGGATGAAATTCACGATCGCACGAGTGGGCTCATATGCGGCGGCGCTCATTGGAAGCGCGAGACGCATCTCGTACAACCTGTTTGATAAGCCATCGCGGTATGGATAGGGACGTCTGAAACTGCTCGGATTCATGCTTCTTTGAAGCAAAAATAAGCGAAGCAACCTCGTTTTGACGAAAATCCCAATCAATCCATACGCAATTGCTTATCGAACAGGTTGCCGCTATTCTACCGTGCCATTTCTCAATTTTGTCCCGGCATAATCAGCAAATAGACGGCAAAATCGAGGTCTTTGACGCCCGATGGTTCGGCGGCGCACACCCCGAATCCAGTTACCTTAACACAGGCCTTTTCCGCTCCCGTGCTCGCGCGTTACCTTCGAGCACGTGCCTTCCAACTCGTTCCCCATATCGCCGATGCCGCCATCCGTATTCATCGTTTCCGACGGTACAGGAATCACCGCCGAGACGTTCGCGCATTCGATCCTCGCCCAGTTCGACCAGAAATTCCGGCTGGTGCGCGTGCCGTTCGTCGACTCGATCGACAAGGCGCATGCGACCGTCGAGAAGATCAACGAAGTGGTGTCACTGGACGGACGGCGGCCCATTGTCTTCACGACGCTCGTCGACAGCGCGTCGAACGAGATCGTCAAGGGCTGCAATGCGCTCGTGCTCGATATGTTCCAGACCTTCATCGAGCCGCTCGAACACGAACTGGAAATCAAGTCGACGCACGCCATGGGCCGCGTCCACCAGAACGCGGATACCGAGGAATACAAGAACCGTATCGAGGCCATCAACTTCTCGCTCGCGCACGACGACGGTCAATCCAACCGCAATCTCACGGAAGCGGACGTGATTCTCGTGGGCGTCTCGCGCAGCGGCAAGACGCCGACGAGCCTCTATCTGGCAATGCAATACGGGGTGAAGGCGGCGAACTACCCGCTGATTCCGGAAGATTTCGAGCGCGGCAAACTGCCGACGCCCTTGCTGGAACATCGCGAGAAGATGTTCGGTCTTTCCATCGACCCGCAGCGGCTCTCGGAGATTCGCAACGAGCGCCGGCCGGGCAGCAAGTACGCGGCACTTGAAAACTGCCGTTACGAGATCAACGAAGCCGAATCGATGATGAAGCGCGAAGGCGTGAAATGGCTTTCGTCGACACACAAGTCGATCGAGGAAATCGCCACCACGATTCTGCAGGAGATCAAGCCGGAGCGGCCGTCGTACTACTGATCAGCGCCGCTGCTGGCGGCATTGTTCGAAAAGACAAATTGCCGCCGCAGCCGCCACGTTCAGCGATTCCATGCCGCCCGGCTGTGGAATCGTCACGCGATGCGTGACTGCATCGCGCCAGACCTGCGACACGCCCGCGCCTTCGTTGCCGAAGACCCATGCGAGCGGACCCACGAGATCGCAATCGTAAAGCGCGACCGCGCCATGTGAGTCGGTGATGGTCACGGGCGCATCCAGGCGCGCAATCAGGTTTGCCGGTTCGACATCCTCGAAGATATCGAGCAGAAAGTGTGCGCCCATGCCCGAGCGCAAGACCTTCGACGACCACGCGTAAGCCGTTCCCGGCGCGCAGAAAACGCGCGTGATACCCGCCGCCGCCGCGCTGCGCAAAATGGAACCGACGTTGCCCGCGTCCTGAATGCCATCGAGAATCACGCAGGTTGCCTCGACGCGGTCGGGCAGCGCGGCATCGATCTTCTCAACGAGCAACAACATGCCAACGCCGTGCACGACGCTCGACAATTGGCCGAAGAGCGCATCCGGCAGCACGATCACACGTTTTTCCTCGATGCGCGCGACGATCTCCCGCGCTTCGGCATGGGAGAGCGCGCCTTCGGTCAAGACGCAGGTTTCCGGCTGACCGGCGGCGTCGAGATAGGCTGAAGCGAGGTGGAGCCCTTCGAGGAGCGCGTGAGCGCTGCGGCGCTGCTGCGCGGTCGAACCGGCGAGCGCCTTGAGACGCTTGTAGAGCGGGTTGTCCCGCGAGGTGATCGATTTCAAGATTCAGAACGCGCGTGCATCGGGGTCGTCGTTGATGGTCGCGGCGGCTTGCAGCACCTCGGGCGCGATGGCCGGCAGCATCGAGCCGAAACGGATATGCGCCTCGCGCACCGGCGCGAACGAACGCCGATGATGCTCGCACGGCCCATGCTCATGAAGCGCTTTCAGATGTTGCGGCGTGCCGTAGCCCGCGTGTGCATTGAATCCGTAGACAGGATGAACGTCGTGCAATTCCAGCAGCATGCGGTCGCGCGTGACCTTGGCCAGAATCGATGCCGCCGAAATCTGCTTGATGAGTGCGTCGCCGCCAATCACGGCTTCCGAGCGGATCGACAGCGTCGGGCAGCGGTTGCCGTCCACTTTCACGAGCGTCGGCGCAACCGCAAGCCCTTCGACCGCGCGCTTCATGGCGAGCATGGAAGCATGCAGGATGTTGATGGTGTCGATTTCCTCGACGCTTGCCGACGCGATGCAAAAAGCAAGCGCGCGATCGACGATCTTCTCGTAAAGTTCCTCGCGCCGTTTCGCGCTCAAGGCCTTCGAATCGTCGAGACCGTTGATGCGCGGCTTCGCGGGATCGAAGATCACCGCGGCGGCCACGACCGGCCCCGCCAGTGGACCGCGCCCCGCTTCATCCACGCCACAGACGATGTCGAAAGGCGAACTGAAGTCCAGCCCGCTTTGGAGTGTCGCCCGCACCGCCTTTGTCTCACGCGCCATTATCCGGCTCTCCGCGTTTGCAGCACTCGCGCGACCGCGTCGGCCGCCTTCTGCGACGTGTTCTGACGCAGCGCGATATGCATGTCCGTGAAAATCTCCGTCAGGGTACGGCGGTTCGCTTCGTCGTTCAACTGTTTGAGCGTGGCGTCGGCGAGCGCTTCGGGCGTGGCGAAGTGCTGCAGGATTTCCGGCACCACGAAGCGCCCCGCGAGAATGTTCGGCAAGCCGACATAGGGCAGATAGCCCTGACGCTTCATGATCTGGCCCGTGAGCCAGGGCACCTTGTAGGAAATGACCATCGGCTTCTTGAGCAGCGCGGCTTCGAGCGTGACCGTGCCGCTTTTCACGAGGATGGCGTCCGCGGCGGTCATGGCGGTTTGCGCGCGGCCGTCGGTAATCGTCAGCGAGAGATTCGGATGCGCATCGACGAGCGGCTGCAGAAGCTCGCGCAACGCGGGGTTCGCGGCCGGCATCAGAAAGCGCACGCCGGGCTCGCGCAACTGCATGAGTTCCATGGCGTCGAAAAAGGTCGGGCCGATCAGCGCGATCTCCGAGCGGCGGCTGCCCGGCAGCACGGCAATCACCGGACCGCCTTGTGCGATACCGAGTTCGCGTCGCGCGCCAGCGACATCCGGTTCGAGCGGGATTTCATCGGCGAGCGGATGGCCGACATAGCTCGCCGCCACGCCCGCCTTTTCCATCAACGCGATTTCGAACGGAAAGACGCACAGCATGTGATCGACCGCTTTCACGATCTTCTTGATGCGGCCACCGCGCCACGCCCAGATCGACGGGCAGACGAAGTGCACCGTCGAAATGCCCGCTGCGCGCAATGGCTCTTCGAGACCGAAATTGAAATCGGGCGCGTCGACGCCGATGAACACCGACGGCGGCTCCGCGAGCAGTTGCCGCTTCAGTTCGTTGCGAATGCCGAGAATTTCGGGAATATGGCGCAGCGCTTCGACATAGCCGCGCACGGACAGCTTGTCCATGGGCCAGTGGGCTTCGAAGCCCGCCGCAGTCATGCGCGGACCGCCGATGCCGCTGTAACGCGTATCGGCAGGCAACCTTTCTTGCAAACCTTGAAGCAGCGACGCCGCGAGCAGGTCGCCGGAAGGCTCGCCCGCGACCATCGCAATGCGTGGCGAGTGGGTGATTGGCGTCATCGGGCGCGCTTAGCGGATGATGCCGCGCTGCGACGTCGCGATGAAATCGGAGAACGCCTTGACCGGAGCATCGCCCTCGCCGCCTGCCTTGCCCAGCTCCTTCAGTTGCAATTTCGCTTCTTCGAGTGACAAACCGCTCTTGTAGACGATGCGATACGCCTGGCGCAGCGCCGAAATGGCGTCGGGCGTGAAGCCGCGCCGGCGCAACCCTTCGACATTGATACCGTGCGGCTCGGCCTTGTTACCCGCCGCGATGACGAACGGCGGCACGTCCTGCACGAGCGCGGAAGCCCCGCCCAGCATGGAATGCGCGCCGATACGCACGAACTGATGCACGCCCGACATGCCGCCGACGATAGCGTGATCGCCGACCGTCACATGGCCCGCCAGTTGCGCGTTGCTCGACATGATGATGTTGTTGCCGAGCCGGCAATCATGGCCGACGTGCACGTAAGCCATGATCCAGCAATCGTCGCCGATGGACGTCTCGCCCTGATCCTGCGCCGTGCCGGTATGCAGCGTGGTGAATTCACGGATGGTATTGCGGTCGCCGATCACGAGACGCGTGGGCTCGTCGCGGTATTTCATGTCCTGCGGGCGCCCGCCGATCGACGCATAGTGGCCGATGCGGTTGTCGCGTCCGATGCTCGTGTGCCCTTCGAGCACGCTGTGCGAACCGACCGTCGTGCCCGCGCCGATCACGACGTGGGGGCCGACGATCGCGTACGGTCCGATTTCGACGGTATCGTCGAGTCGAGCGCCCGGCTCGATGATCGCGGTAGGGTGAATCTTGCTCATGCGCTTATCGCCTCAAGCTGTTCGTGCTGCCTGTGTCTTGACGGTGAACGCGGCCTCAGGCGGCCGTGTTCTTCACGGTACACATGAGCTCGGCCTCGGCAGCGGTCACGCCGTCCACTTCGGCGCGCGCCTTGAACTTCCAGATGCCTCGCATGTACCGCTCGAAGTTGACGTTGAGGATCAGTTGATCGCCCGGCTCCACTACGCGCTTGAAGCGCGCGCCGTCGATACCCACGAAGTAATACAGCGTGGTTGACGGATCGTGCGGTTCCTCGGCGAAAGTCAGGAGCGCCGCGGTCTGCGCGAGCGCTTCGAGAATCAGCACGCCGGGCATGACGGGCCGCGTCGGGAAGTGACCCTGAAAATACGGCTCGTTGATCGTCACGTTCTTCAGCGCTTTGATGCTCTTGTGCGGCTCGAGTTCGAGTACGCGATCCACGAGCAGGATCGGATACCGATGCGGCAGCAGCGTGAGGATCTTGTGAATATCGAGGTTGATTTTTTCTGTGCTCATGGTCGTTCTGCTCGCGCGCGTATTGTGCGCGGAAATTGACTGCGGACGCGTTGAACGAATCTTGCGCCCGCCGGAAATGCCTTTGTGTTTATCTTCGATGCGGCTTGCTGCGTGTATTGTTGCTGCCTCGATGATGGGATGGACCGTCGACGCCTTTTGAAACCGTTGAACCCGGCTCGCTTACTGCGCGTTTCGTTTATGCGCCGGCGATGATACGAACCCTCGACGCTTTTACACTGCTTTTACACTGCTTGACTCGGCCTGCTCACGGCACGTTTCGACGCTGCCTCGGTGAGAATACCAACCCCTTGCGCTGCTGAAATTGCTGACGTCGCCGGCTTACTGCCCGTATCAAGGTTGCCGGCAAGTGCTTTGAACCAGCGGATCTTGGCTTGCTTACTCCGCGCAGCCCGCGTCGCCCTTACCTGCTTTCTCGCCCAACGCCGTTTCGAGCGCCTTGATGCGATCACGCAGCTTGTCCAGATTGCGCACCAGCGCTGCGCTTTTGTTCCAGTCGGCATGATTCACCGCCGGGAAAGCGCTCGTGTACATGCCAGGCTTCGTCAGCGACTTGGAGACGCCCGACTGCGCCGTGACGATCACGTAGTCCGCCAATGTGACGTGGCCTGCGATGCCCACTGCGCCGCCGATCATGCAATGCCGCCCGATATTCGTGCTGCCCGCGATACCCGCACAACCGGCGATAACCGTGTACGCGCCGATGCGGCAGTTGTGCCCGATCTGCACGAGATTGTCGATCTTCACGCTTTCTTCGATGACGGTATCCGCCATGGCGCCGCGATCGATCGTGGTGTTCGCGCCAATTTCCACGTCCTCGCCGATGTCCACCGCGCCCACCTGCGGAATCTTCACCCAGGTACCGGTGCGAGCATCGCCTTCGCCCACGAAATCCGGCGCGAAGCCGAAGCCATCCGCGCCAATGACCGCGCCGGCGTGCACGATCACGCGCGCACCCAGTTTGCAGCCGTGATACACGGTGACGTTCGGATACAGATGCACGTCGTCGCCCAACTTCACGCCGCGTCCGATGACCACACCTGCATCCAGTTTCACGCGCTCACCGACGACCGCGCCCGCTTCCACCGTCACATGAGGCCCGATCACCGCGCTCGCCGCGACGTGCGCAGCCGGATCGACATACGCGCTCGGATTCACGCCGGGCTTCGAGACGGGCGTTGCAAGATCGATAAACGCCTGTGCGACGCGAGCGAAATAAGCGTAAGGGTTCGCCGTGACGATGAAATTCGTGCCCGCACGATTGCCCACCTTCTCCAGATCGGCGGGCGAGATCAACACCGCGCCGGCGCGCGTCGTCTCGACTTGCGCCAGATACTTCTGGTTGGCGAGAAACGCGAGTTGCGCGGGGCCGGCTTTGTCGAGCGGCGCAAGCGCCTCGACCTTTTGCGTGCCCGCGCCGACTATCTCGCCGCCAAAGCGGCTGACCAATTCGTCGAGCGTGATCGCCATGCCTGATGCCATGCGTTCAATTACTCCGTGTCAGTTCGAGCTTGCGCCACTCGCGCCGCTCGCACCATTTTGCGTGCTCGCAGCCAGCGCCTTCAGCACTTGATCCGTGATATCGATGCGCGGGCTCACATACACCGCTTCCTGCACGATCAGATCGTAATGCTGCTGTTCCGCGATCTGCTTGATGACCTTGTTCGCGCGATCCAGCACCGCCGCGAGTTCTTCGTTACGACGCTGATTCAGGTCTTCGCGAAACTCGCGCTGCTTGCGCTGGAAGTCGGCGTCGAGCTGCGCCAGATCGCGTTGGCGCGCGGCGCGGTCGGTTGGCGCGAGCGAGGCGCCATTCTTGTCCATGTTGTCGGACATGGCCTTCATGCGCTGCGCCATGTCCTGCAGCGCCTTGTCGCGCTTGGAGAACTCCTGCTCGAGTTTCGACTGCGCAGCCTTCGCCGCCGCCGACTCGCGCAGGATGCGGTCGGAGTTGACCGCGGCGATGCGCGCTTCCTGAGCGCTCGCGCTCGCAGCCGCACCCAGGCCGAGAACCATCGACAACGCAAGCGCCAGCGCCATATGTTTCGAAAGCTTACCGGTTCGCAAAGTGTTCCTCACGTTACGTCGAAATGAATGAAGCCTCTGTTCTCGTCGCGACGCAGCTTAGAACGCCGTGCCGATCTGGAACTGGAACTTCTGATACTGGTCGCCTTCATGTTTCTGCAGCGGGAAGCCCAGGCTCAGCTTGAGCGGGCCGATTGGCGAGATCCATGCAAGACCGACACCATAGCCATACCGCAAGCCGTTCGCGCCGGCGCTCGTGCCGCCCTGATTCGGGTCGCCCCAGACGTTGCCGGCGTCGAGGAAGGTGAAGACGCGCAGCGTGCGGTCATAACCCGTTCCCGGCAGCGGGAACGTGAGTTCGATATTACCCACCGCCATGCGCGAACCGCCGATCGGGTCGCCCGTTTTCGCGTCACGCGGACCCAGCGAACTCGGCGAGTAACCGCGCACCGAGCCGATACCGCCCGCGTAGTAGTTCTTGAAGATCGGGTACGTCTGGCCGTCGAGGCCCTTGCCGTAACCGCCTTGCAGGTTGAAGCCGAGCACGAAGCCGCGCGCGAACGAGTAGTAATACTGGAACTGCGCGTCGAATTTAGCGTAGGTCGTGTTGCCGATAGGCGTGCCGTACTCCGCGTTCGATTGCAGGTAGTAACCGCGGCTCGGCACGAGCGCGCTGTCGCGATTGTCGCGCGACCAGCCAACCGTCAGCGGATAGTTGTTCACCACGCGACCGAATTCGTTCACGTAGTTGATGTACGACTGCGGCGTGGCCGAGTCGACGTCCATGGTGTTCTGCTCGGCGCCGACGCCGAAGAAGACCGTGTCCTGCTCGGAGAACGGAATGCCGAACTTGGTGTCCGCGCCCATCGTCACGATCTTGAAGCTCGAATCAGTCGAGTAGTAGAGCGGCTGATACGTGCGGTAGTAGGCGTCCGTGATCCGCTTGATACCGTCGATGGTGAAGTACGGATCGACCTGCGTGACCGTCAAGGTACGGTAGGTCTTCGCGGTGTTCACGTTCACCGAGAGACTCGTGCCGGAGCCGAACACGTTGTCCTGCGAGACGCCTGCCGAGAGCACCACCTTGTCCGTCGACGAGAAACCCGCACCCAGCGTGATGGCGCCGGTCGGCTTTTCCGCGACCTTTACGTCCACGTCCACCTGGTCGTTGGTGCCTTCCACCGGCGTGGTGGTGACATCGACATCCGTGAAGTAACCGAGACGGTTGATGCGGTCTTTCGAGAGCGCAAGGCGGCTCGAATCGAACCACGAGCTTTCCAGCTGACGCATTTCGCGACGCACGACTTCGTCCCGCGTACGGGTGTTGCCGTCGATATTCACGCGGCGCACATACACGCGGCGGCTCGGATCCACTTGCAGCGTGAGCGCCACCGTGTGATGCGCCTGATCGATTTCCGGCTGCGCGTTGACCTGTGCGAACGCGTAGCCGTATTCACCGAGCTTGTCGACGACGGCCTTGGTCGAGGACTGCAGCTTCTCGGCCGAAAAGAGTTCGCCCGGTTTGATCTTGATGAGCTTGCTCAACTCGGCGTCGCGACTCAGCAGATTGCCCGACAGCTTGACGCTGCTGACCTTGTACGGCTCGCCTTCATGCAAGGCGACGGTCAGGTACATGTCCTTCTTGTCCGGCGAGATCGACACCTGCGTGGAGTCGATGCTGAACTCGAGGTAACCGTGATTCAGATAGTACGAGCGGACATTTTCGAGGTCGCCCGTGAGCTTTTCTTTCGCGTAGAGATCGCTCTTCGTGTACCAGGAGAACCAGTTCGGCGTGGAGAGCTGCATTTCGCCGAGCAGCGTGCTCGAACTCACGGCCTTGTTGCCGACGAAGTTGATCTGGCGAATCTTCGCGCTCGGACCTTCGGCCACCGAGAACAGAATGGTGACGCGATTACGGTCGACCGGCGTGACGGTGGTGGTGACTTCGGCCGCGTAGTAGCCGCGCGTCAGGTACTGACGTTTCAGTTCCTGTTCGGCCTTGTCGAGCAGCGCCTTGTCGTAGGAGCGGCCTTGCGACAAGCCGACCGAGCGCAGCGCCTTGGTGATGGTGTCCTTGTCGAACTCGTGCAGACCCGCGAAATCGATGCTCGAAATGGCCGGCCGTTCTTGCACCTGCACGACCACGACATTGCCTTCGGTTGCGATTTGAACGTCGTTGAAGAAGCCCGTTGCATAGAGGGCGCGAATCGCTTCGGAGGCCTTGTCGTCGGTGAACGTGTCGCCTTGCTTGATCGGCAGATAGGCGAACACGGAACCCGGTTCGATGCGCTGAAGACCTTCGATCCGAATATCCTGCACGACGAACGGCGTAACGGCGTGTGCCGTGATACCCGTTGCGGCAAGCGCCGCGGCTACAGCCGTCTTAGGAACAAAGCGATGAGGTTTGAACAACGTGCTTCCCCAGTATTTAAAGCTGCATTCATTCCGGCGGTCGCTCGAACAACGCCGCCAGAGATTGTCAAAGTGGATCAGAAACGGATCAGGCGAGCCAGGTCATTGAACAGCGCGATCATCGACAAAGCGACGATGCACACCAGCCCCGCCCGTTGCAGAACCAGCTGCCAGCGATCGGACACCGCCTTGCCGGTAACGGCTTCAACCAAATAATATAACAGATGCCCACCGTCCAAAACCGGAATCGGTAACAAGTTCAACACACCGAGGCTGATACTCACGAGCGCGAGAAAGGAAACGAAAGCCGCCAGACCCAAACGCGCGCTCTTTCCTGCATAGTCCGCAATCGTGACCGGTCCCGAAAGGTTCTTGAGCGATGCCTCGCCGGTGATCATCCGCCCGAACATGCGCAGCGAATACATGCTGATGTCCCACGTGCGATTCACGCCGAGACGCAGACTTTCCACCGGTCCGTAACGCACGTCGACGCTAGGCAACTGATTGGCGAGCGCAGCACCTATACGGCCGATATCCTTGCCGCTCGCCGCATCGTGCTTGACGTCGGGCGTCACCTGCACCGTCTGCTGCTTGCCCGCACGCTCGATCGTGAGCGTGACCGCTTTCGCGCCGTGCGCCTTCACGTAGTCGATGAAGCTCGTCGCGTTATCGACGTTATGGCCGTCTATTGCGCGCAGCTTGTCGCCCGCCTGCAGACCGCTCTTTTGCGCGGCGCTGCCCGCCTCCACACCCGCGACCGTAAGCGTGCCACCGCCCGGCGTGAAGCCGAGCTTGTCCATGAAGTCCTGCTCGGCGTCCGCATCCGAAATGGTGCCGACACTCAGCGGAAAGTCGTACGTGCCTTCGTGCGTCTTCGCCGAAAGCACGATGCGGCGATGATCGAACGATGCATCGAGAATCTTCCAACGCAGATCCGACCACGAGCGAATAGCGTGCGTTTCGCCGCCGTTGTCCGCGTCGCGCATCGAAACGATCTTTTCGCCGCCTTCGAAACCCGCGCGCGCGGCTGCCGTGTTCGCCACGGGCGTCGCGACGATTGCTTCGGGCTCCGACACGCCGCCCGCGAATACCGCCGCGAACAGCACGATGGCAAGAATGAAGTTCGCGACAGGCCCCGCCGCGACAATCGCAATGCGCTTCACGACCGGCTGCCGGTTGAAGGCGCGTGGCAGGTCCTCGGGCGCGATGCTCTCTTCGCTTTCGCGCTCGTCGAGCATCTTCACGTAACCGCCGAGCGGCAACGCGGCAATGGTCCACTCGACGCCGGTCTTCTTGCTGACCCAGCTCACGAGCGGCTTGCCGAAGCCCACGGAAAAACGCAGCACCTTGACGCCGCACATGCGCGCGACGCTGTAGTGACCGAATTCGTGGACGACGACAAGTACGCCAATCGCAACGACGAAGGCGACGATTTCGGTCAGAAAGTTCATGACGGCCTCAATGGGCGATGGACTCGGCGCCTGGCGCGCTGGCGGTGAGTTCCGCGACAAACCGATGCGCCAGACGGCGCGCGTTCGCATCGGCGGCGAGGACGTCGTCGAGCGATGCAGCGCTGCCGTTTGGCAAGGAGTTCAGCACGCGATCGACGACATCGCCGATCGCCATGAAACCGATGCGGCGCGCGAGGAACGCTTCCACCGCGATCTCGTTTGCGGCATTCAGCGCCGCGCTTGCCAGACCGCCCGCTTCCAGCGCGCCGATTGCGAGCGCGAGACACGGAAAGCGCGTGAAGTCCGGCTTTTCGAAACTGAGCGTGGCGATCTGTGCGAGATCGAGCGGCGCGACGCCCGAATCGACGCGATCCGGAAACGCCAGCGCATGTGCGATCGGCGTGCGCATGTCCGGGTTGCCGAGTTGCGCGAGCACGGAGCCGTCCGCATACGAGACCATGGAATGGATCACGCTTTGCGGATGAATCAGCACCTCGATGCGCGAACCGGGCAAATTGAAGAGCCAGTGAGCCTCGATGACTTCGAGGCCCTTGTTCATCATGGTCGCGGAATCGACGGAAATCTTGCGGCCCATTGCCCAGTTCGGGTGCTTGCAGGCTTCGTCCGGCGTGACGTCGATGAGCGTTGCCGGCTCGCGCGTGCGAAACGGGCCGCCCGATGCGGTCAGGATGATCTTCGATACGCCGCCGTGCAGCTTTGCCTCGCTGTCCGCGCAGGGCGGCAGGCACTGAAACACGGCGTTATGTTCGCTGTCCACCGGCAGCAGGATGGCGCCGTTGTCACGCACCGCATCCATGAAAATCTGGCCGGACATGACGAGCGCTTCCTTGTTGGCAAGCAGGATGCGCTTGCCCGCGCGCGCCGCCGCGAGCGTAGGCGCAAGGCCCGCCGCGCCGACGATGGCCGCGACCACGGTGTCGCATTGCGACGCCCGCGCCACCTCGACCAGCGCGGCTTCGCCGTGCGTCACCTCGGTTTTGCAGCCCGCGGCGTTCAAGGCGCCCGCCACGTGCGCAGCCGTTTCCGCGTCGCCGACCACGGCTACTTCGGGCGTGAAGCGCAGACACTGTTCGACGAGCTTGTCGCCGTTGCGATGCGCGGTGAGCGCGTAGACCGAGAAACGGTCCGGGTGCCGCGCCACGACGTCGAGCGTGCTGTCGCCGATCGAGCCCGTGGAGCCGAGCAATGTAAGACGTTTTTGCATGAATTCTTCTCTAGCCGAGCATCAGCAATGCAATCGGCAGTACGGGCAGCAACGCGTCGATCCGGTCGAGTACGCCGCCGTGACCCGGCAGCAAACCGCTCGAATCCTTGACGCCCGCCTGGCGCTTAAGGAGCGATTCGAACAAGTCGCCGACCACGCTGAACGCAACCAGCACGGTCAGCGCGAGGAGCGCGCGCGCCCAGCCTAGATGTTCGACGAACGCGCTGAAGACGGTCGGCGCCTCGAAAGCGGTGGCGGCGGCAATCGTGCCGATGACCATCACCGCGACCCAGCCGCCGATCGCGCCTTCCCAGGTCTTGCCCGGACTGATGGACGGGGCCAGCTTGTGGCGGCCAAGGGCTTTGCCGGCGAAGTATGCGCCCACATCGGCCAGCCAGACTACTAGAAGAAGCGATAGCACGAAAGCCACGCCCACGGTGCGGGCCGCGACCACCGCGTGCCAGCAGGCCACGAACACGACGATTCCGGCAAAAAGCAGGAAGCCGCGCCACGCACCCGCCGAAAGCACGGGCTTGCGCAAAAGCGCATATGGCCCGGCCAACACCCAGAAAATAGCGGCCATTTCGAAGAGCGCCTTGGGCGCGACGCCGAGAAACGTGCTGAAAATGAGCGCGAGTCCCGCAATGAGCGCGTAGGCCACCGGACCCGCGCCGTTGAGCTTGAGGAGCCGTCCCCATTCCCATGCGGCGAAGACGACGACAAAACCGATCAACGCCCCGAATACGCCGATCGGCGCGAACAACGTGACCGGCACGAGGACCGCAAGCAGGACGATTGCCGTGATGACACGGGTTCTTAGCATGAAAGGGTGTCGGCCTTCTGCGATTGGTTTTCGACTTGTGCGCTGGTGCGCCCGAAGCGGCGTTCACGCTCGCCATACGACGCGATGGCGCGATCCAGCGCTTCGGCGTCGAAATCGGGCCAGTAGGTATCGGTGAAATAGAACTCGGTGTAGGCGAGTTGCCACAGCAGAAAATTGCTGATGCGCTGCTCGCCGCCCGTACGGATGAAGAGATCCGGCTCGGGCGCGTAAGCCATGGCGAGATGCTCGGCGAAGGATTCGTCGTCCACGCGCGCCGGCACGCCCTGTTCGAGCGATTGCGCGATGAGCTTCTTCGTCGCCTGCATGATGTCCCAGCGCCCGCCGTAATTGGCGGCGATGGTGAGCGTCAAACGCGTATTGCGCGCCGTCTTGGTCTCGGCACGCTGAATGAGCGCGCGGATGCGGTCGTCGAACATGGCGGTGTCGCCGACCACGCGCAGACGGATGCCGTTGGCGTGCAGCTTGCCGATCTCGCGCTCGAGCGCGGTCACGAACAGGCGCATGAGAAACGACACTTCCTCGGTCGGACGGCGCCAGTTTTCGGAACTGAACGCGAACAGCGTGACGAATTCGACGCCGCGCCGCGCGCAACTTTCGACGGTGGCGCGCACCGCATCGACGCCGCGGGTGTGACCGGCGACGCGCGGCAGGCGCCGCTCGGTCGCCCAACGGCCGTTGCCGTCCATGATGATCGCGACGTGGCGCGGGACAGCCGCGACATCGGGCACGCGAACGGTAGAGCTGGTATAGGTCATGGCCGTTGAATCTTGAAATCGACAGAAGTGAGAGCCAGCCTCAATCTAAATGGTCGAGGCTGGCAAGACCGTATCTACGGCCTCACACCGTCATGATTTCGGCTTCTTTGGTCTGGACGAGCTTGTCGATTTCGGCGACGAACTTGTCGGTGAATTTCTGCACGTCGTCGCTCGCGCGGCGCTCGTCGTCTTCCGAAATCTCTTTGTCCTTCACGAGCTTCTTCAGTTGCTCGTTCGCGTCGCGGCGCAGGTTACGAACGGCGATCTTCGCCGATTCGCCTTCGCTCTTCACGACCTTGGTCAGCTCGCGGCGGCGCTCCTCGGTGAGCGCGGGCATTGGCACGCGGATCAAATCGCCCTGCGTTGCCGGGTTCAGACCGAGGTCCGACTCGCGGATCGCCTTTTCGACGACGCCGACCATCTTCTTTTCCCACGGCTGCACGCCGATCGTGCGGGCGTCGACGAGCGTCATGTTCGCCACTTGGGAGATGGGCACATTCGAGCCGTAGTAGTCGACCTGGATGTGATCGAGCAGACCCGTGTGGGCGCGGCCCGTGCGGATCTTCGCGAGATCGGCCTTGAACGCTTCGATCGACCGCGTCATCTTCTGGTCGACGCCTTTTTTAATGTCAGCCACACTCATTTGAACCTCCGAAACCTTGGGTTACTGGCAATCTAGGCGCCTTCGCGCGATCTTCCGGCGTGCTCCACACCGGCCGCGGCGCGGCGCCCTTTCAACGTCGCTTGAACTTCTCGTTGACCACTCTCAACGCGAGAGTTTACACGTGGACGAGCGTACCTTCGTCGTCGCCTTGCACGATGCGCTTGAGCGCGCCCGGCTTCGTGATCGAGAACACGCGGATCGGCAGCTTTTGGTCGCGACACAGCGCGAAAGCCGTGGCGTCCATGACTTGCAGATTGCGGCCGATCGCTTCGTCGAAGCTGATCGTGCTGTAGCGCGTGGCGCTCGGATCTTTCTTCGGGTCGGCGGAGTATACGCCATCGACCTTGGTTGCTTTCAACACCACTTCGGCGCCCACTTCCGCGCCACGCAAGGCGGCAGCGGTGTCGGTTGTGAAGAACGGGTTGCCCGTGCCGGCCGCGAAGATCACGACCTTGCCTTCTTCGAGCTGGCGAATCGCGCGGGGGCGGATGTACGGCTCGACCACCTGGTCCATGCGCAGCGCGGACTGAACGCGCGCTTCGATGCCGGCGTGACGCATGGCGTCTTGCAGCGCCAGCGCGTTCATCATGGTCGCGAGCATGCCCATGTAGTCGGCCGTCGCCCGGTCCATGCCGGCCGCGCCGCCCGCCACGCCACGGAAGATGTTGCCGCCGCCGATCACGACGGCCATTTGCGTGCCCATCCGCACTACTTCAGCGACATCCGCCACCATCCTTTCGATTGTTGCGCGATTGATGCCGAAGGCATCGTCGCCCATGAGGGCTTCGCCGGAGAGTTTGAGGAGTACGCGTTTGTAGGCTGTGGGCATATGAGTTTCCGATCGCGCCGAGGAGGGTTGCAACAACGTAGAACTGTAGGGGTGAAACAATATTTACCGCAAGCGGCCGGATCGGGCGACGGGCGCGACGCATACGGGTTTTCCCGAATTCGCCGCGCCCGCGCGATGCCTTGCCGCCTTACTGCCTTTCGATGCCCGGCGCCGCCATACCGCCGAGCGCCTTCACTTTAAAACTCAGCCTTGCTTGGCGGCAGCAACTTGCGCAGCCACTTCCGCCGCGAAGTCGTCCTGACGCTTCTCGATGCCCTCGCCCACCACGAACAGCGCGAACTTCTGCACCGACGCGTTTGCGGCCTTCAACATCTGTTCGATCGTCTGCTTGTCGTTCTTCACGAACGGCTGGTTCAGGAGCGACACTTCCTTCAGGTACTTCTGGACGCTGCCTTCGACCATCTTGGCGACGATTTCAGCCGGCTTGCCCGATTCAGCGGCCTTTTGCTCGGCGATGCTGCGTTCCTTCGCGATCAGGTCGGCCGGCACTTCGTCCGACGACAGCGAGACCGGCTTCATGGCCGCGACGTGCATGGCGACGTCCTTGCCGACTTGCTCGTCCGCGCCCGTGAACTCGACCAGAACACCGATACGCGCACCGTGCAGATACGAGGCCAGCTTGTTCGCGGATTCAAAGCGCACGAAACGGCGAATCGACAGGTTTTCACCGATCTTGCCGACGAGCGCGAGGCGCACGGCGTCGACCGTCGAGCTTTCGAGCGGCAGCGCGGAGAGCGCGGCCACGTCAGCCGGATTGTTCTTGGCCACGAGTTCGGCGATCGTCTTGGCGAAGGCCAGGAAGTCGTCGTTCTTGGCAACGAAGTCGGTTTCGCAGTTCAGTTCGACGAGCGCGCCCACGCCGCCGTCGATATACGACGTGACGATGCCTTCAGCCGTCACGCGCGATGCCGCCTTGCTCGCCTTGTTGCCGAGCTTCACGCGCAGCAGCTCTTCGGCGCGCGCCATGTCGCCGTCGGCTTCCGTCAGCGCCTTCTTGCATTCCATCATCGGCGCGTCGGTCTTCGCGCGCAGTTCTGCCACCATGCTTGCGGTAATTGCCGCCATCATTCGCTCCTTGAGTCTGTTTGATACGTCCCGCCGCTTGAATCCGCCACGGGAAAGGGTACTAGACGTGCGAGAACGCAATGCCGCGCTCCCGAGTGCCGCGGCTTAAAAAAAAGGGGCCTTTCGCAAAGCCCCCTTTTATGTCGGCCGCAGGGCTCGATTACGCCTCTGCGTTGACCTCGACGAACTCGTCGCCGTCGCCTTCGCGGACAGCCTGGACCACGTCGTTCACCGCGTTCGCACGGCCTTCGAGGATCGCGTCGGCCACGCCTTCGGCGTACAGCGCGACGGCCTTGCTGGCGTCGTCGTTACCCGGAATGACGTAGTCGATGCCTTCCGGCGAGTGGTTCGTGTCGACCACGGCGATGACCGGAATACCAAGCTTCTTGGCTTCGGTCACGGCAATCTTGTGGTAGCCGACGTCGATCACGAAGATCGCGTCCGGAATGCCGCCCATGTCCTTCACGCCGCCGATCGACTTCTGCAACTTCTGCATTTCGCGTTCGAACAGAAGCGCTTCCTTCTTGCTCATGCGCTCGGTTTCACCCGATTCGACGGATGCTTCCATGTCCTTCAGGCGCTTGATCGAAACCTTCAAGGTCTTGAAGTTGGTCAGCATGCCGCCGAGCCAGCGGGCGTTGACGAAAGGCATACCCGAGCGGGCGGCTTCCTGAGCGATGGTGTCGCGAGATTGACGCTTCGTGCCCACGAACAGGATCGTGCCGCGGTTCGCTGCCAACTGGCGCACGTACTTCAGCGCGTCGTTGTAGAGCGGCAGCGTCTTTTCGAGGTTGATGATGTGAATCTTGTTGCGATGACCGAAGATGAACGGGGCCATCTTGGGGTTCCAGAAGCGCGTTTGGTGACCGAAGTGGACACCGGCTTCCAGCATTTGACGCATCGTGACTGCCATGAAATTCTCCGCGAGGGTTGGGTCTTAAGCCGGCTGCCGCATCCCGCGCCCGGTGCTTCTAGCTAACCGGACGCCGGACACCCTGGGTGCGCCGGCTTGCGAATCGAACGATTGTCTGTAAGAGAAGCGAGACGTCCCGCCACCCTAACTTTCAACCTACTTTCCAAGCCCTACTACACCTAGATAAAAGTGTGGATAGGACTTAGCCCGTAACTATAGCATGTGAGGATTGACTAGCTCAAGCCGCTTGCAGGTGCCCGAAAGCGCTTGGGGAAGCCCGATCCATGCCCCGCATGCCTTTGATTCGGGCTGCGGCGCCCTCTCTAAGGTGCGATAATGCCGATTTCGCGGCTCACGGCCGCATACACGCATTTCTGAGCCTAGTCATGTCCATTACGCTGAAAAACGATCACGATATCGCGCAAATGCGCGTCGCCTGCCGGCTCGCCAGCGAAGTGCTCGATTTCATCACGCCGCATATCGTTGCTGGCGTGACCACCGAAGAACTCGACCGCCTTTGCCACGAACTCATGGTGAAGGAACAGGGCACGGTGCCCGCACCGCTCAACTATCAGCCGCCGGGTTATCCGCCTTACCCGAAAGCCACCTGCATTTCCGTCAACGACGTAATCTGCCACGGCATTCCCGGCGAAAAAGTGCTCAAGAACGGCGACGCGCTCAATATCGACGTCACCGTCATCAAGAACGGCTATTTCGGCGACACGAGCCGCATGTTCATCGTCGGCGAAGGGTCCATTCTGGCGAAGCGTCTGGTGCAAACCACCTTCGATTGCATGTGGCTCGGCATCGATCAGGTGCGTCCGGGCGCGCATCTCGGCGACATCGGCGCGGCTATCCAGAAGCATGCCGAGGCGCAAGGTTACAGCGTGGTGCGCGAATATTGCGGTCACGGCATCGGCCAGGTGTTCCATGAAGAGCCGCAGGTGCTGCATTACGGGCGCGCGGGTACGGGTATCGAACTGGAAGCGGGCATGATCTTCACCGTCGAGCCGATGATCAACGCCGGTCGCCGCGAGATCCGCACGATGCCGGATCAATGGACCGTCAAGACGCGTGATCGCAGCCTTTCCGCGCAGTGGGAACATACCGTTCTCGTCACGCCGACCGGTTACGAAGTCCTGACCGTGTCCGCGGGCACGCAGGCGCCCTCGCATTTGATCGCGGCCACGGCTTCCTGAGCTCCGCCGCTCTCCGGCCGCGCTTGCGTGCGCGGCCTTCTTCCTTCCTGAATCCGAGCCCATGAGCGTCACAGTCCCTGTCGCCACGCCGTGTGAAACGCTGCGCGCTGCCTACAAGGCGGCGAAGTCGGCGCTCATCGAACGCTTTCAGACGGCTTCGAACGTCGAACCGTTGATGCACGCGCTCGGGCGCGCCGCCGACGACGCGCTCAAGGGCGCCTGGGCCGCCTGCGAGATGCCGGTGGACGCGGCGCTGGTCGCGGTCGGCGGCTATGGGCGCGGCGAGCTCGCGCCGTATTCGGACGTCGATATCCTCGTGCTTCTGCCCGATGCCGGCGGCGATCAGGAAGACGTGGGCCCGCTCAACGCGCGCGTCGAGCGGTTTATCGGCATGGCGTGGGATCTCGGACTCGATATCGGCAGCAGCGTGCGTTCGGTCGAGCAATGCATCGCGGAAGCGAGCGGCGATGTCACCGTCCTCACGTCGCTGCTGGAGGCGCGGCGCATCTTCGGCAGCGCGGAACTGTTCGAACGCTTTTCCGCGCGCTACAAGGAGACGCTCGATCCGCGCGGCTTCTTCCAGGCGAAGGTGCTGGAAATGCGTCAGCGCCACGCGAAGTTTCAGGACACGCCGTACAGCCTCGAGCCGAACATCAAGGAAAGTCCGGGCGGTCTGCGCGATCTTCAGCTCATTCTCTGGATTTCGCGCGCAGCCGGTTTCGGCAGTAGCTGGCGCGAACTCGACCTGCGCGGTCTCATTACCGACCGCGAAGCGCGCGAACTGCGCCGCAACGAAGCGTTTCTCAAGACTTTGCGTGCGCGGTTGCACGTGATTGCGAAGCGTCGCCAGGACATTCTCGTCTTCGATTTGCAGACGCCGCTCGCCGAGAGTTTCGGCTTCAAACCGACGACCGCCAAGCGCGCGAGCGAGCAGTTGATGCGCCGCTACTACTGGGCGGCAAAGGCAGTCACGCAGCTCGCGACCATTCTGATTCAGAACGTCGAGGCGCAGTTGTTCCCGTCGACGAGCGGCATCACGCGCGTCATTTCGGGGCGCTTCGTCGAGAAGCAGGGCATGCTGGAAATTGCCCGCGACGACGTCTTCGAGCGCGAACCGCACGCCATTCTCGAAGCGTTCCTGCTCTACGAGCAGACCCGCGGCATCAAGGGACTCTCGGCGCGCACGCTGCGCGCGATCTACAACGCGCGCGAACTCATGGGCCGCGGCTGGCGGCGCGATCCGGAGAACCGGCGTCTCTTCATGGAGATTCTCAAGCAGCCCGAGGGCATCACGCACGCGCTGCGTCTCATGAACCAGACGAGCGTGCTCGGGCGTTATCTGCTGAACTTCCGGCGCATCGTCGGACAGATGCAGCATGACCTTTACCATGTCTATACGGTCGATCAACACATCCTGATGGTGCTGCGCAACCTGCGCCGCTTTGCGATAGCGGAACATGCGCACGAGTATCCGTTTTGCAGTCAGTTGATGGGAAATTTCGAGCGCCCGTGGGTGCTCTACGTCGCGGCGCTTTTCCACGACATCGCGAAAGGTCGCGGCGGCGATCATTCGACCCTCGGCATGGCCGATGCCCGTCGCTTCTGCCGCGAACACGACATGTGTCAGGAAGACACCGACCTCGTCGTGTGGCTCGTGCAGCAGCATCTGACGATGAGCCATGTCGCGCAGAAGCAGGACACGAGCGACCCTGAAGTCATCAAGCAGTTCGCCTCCGTGGTAAAGACCGAGCGGCGGCTGACCGCGCTTTATCTTCTGACCGTGGCGGACATTCGCGGCACGTCGCCCAAGGTCTGGAACAACTGGAAGGGCAAGCTGCTCGAAGACCTGTTCCGCGCGACGCTCGCCGTGCTCGGCGGCGCACAGCCGGATGCGCACTCGGAACTCAAGTCGCGTCAGGAGGCGGCGCTCGCGCTCCTGCGTCTGGAAACCGTGCCGGAGAATGCGCAGCGCGAGCTGTGGGACAAACTGGATGTCGGCTACTTCTTGCGTCACGATGCCGCGGATATTGCGTGGCAAACGCGTGTGCTGTACCGGCATGTCGAAAGCGACGCGCCGATCGTGCGCGCGCGCCCGTCGCCCATCGGCGCGGCGCTACAGGTGCTGGTGTACGTGAAGGACCGGCCGGATCTGTTCGCCGGCATCTGCGCGTACTTCGACCGCAATGGCCTTTCCGTGCTGGATGCCCGCGTGACGACGACGCGACATGGCTACGCGCTCGATAACTTTCTCGTGGCGCATCCCGATCACGATGGGAGTTATCGCGACATCGCGAATCTCGTCGAACAACAATTGAGCACGCTTTTGGCGGACGAGCGCATTTTGCCCGAGCCGTCGAAGGGCCGCGTATCGCGGCTCGTGCGCACCTTTCCTGTCACGCCGCGTGTGGATTTGCGCCCGGACGAGCGTGGCCAGTACTACATCCTTTCCGTGTCGGCCAACGACCGGCAGGGCCTTCTTTATTCGATCGCGCGCGTTCTGGCGCAACACCGGATCGGCGTGCAGGCAGCGCGAATCAACACGCTTGGCGAACGCGTCGAGGACGTGTTTTTGCTCGACGGCAAGAGCTTGTCGAACAATCGCACCCAGATCCAGATCGAGACCGAACTGCTGCGCGCGATCGCAGCCTGAAACTTTATGCGCGTCAAACTGACAGCCAAACATCCGCGTCCGACATCGTCGACGCGGTCGCCGGTTCGCACCGGTAGTTCCACCGCCCGCAAGACCACGCGGCCTGAAACGCCGCACGAGCGGCCGTCGACACCACGCGGTGCGGGGGGCGATTCGCGCGCGGGGTTCGACAAGCGTGGCGCGGGGGATCGGTCGGAGCGTCGGCCCGGTTCTTCGGGTGGCGACGAGCGGCGCGCGTTTAAACCGCGTGGTGATGATTCGCGTCCGAGCTTCGATAAGCGCGGCGCGGGCGATCGGTCGGAGCGTCGGCCCGGTTCTTCGGGCGGCGACGAGCGACGCGCGTTTAAACCGCGTGGTGATGATTCGCGTCCGAGCTTCGATAAACGCGGCCCGAGCGATCGATCGGAGCGCCGGCCGTTTGCGCGCGACGACCGCACGCCCGGCAGCGATGAACGACGCCCTTTCAAACCGCGCGATGATTCGCGTCCGAGCTTCGATAAGCGCGGCGCGAGCGATCGCTCGGAACGCCGGCCGTTTGCGCGCGACGACCGTACGCCCGGCAGCGATGAACGACGCCCTTTCAAACCGCGCGATGATTCGCGTCCGAGCTTCGACAAGCGCGGCCCGAGCGATCGCTCGGAACGCCGGCCGTTTGCGCGCGACGACCGCACGCCCGGCAGCGATGAACGACGCCCTTTCAAACCGCGCGACGATTCGCGTCCGAGCTTTGATAAGCGCGGCGCGGGCGATCGCTCCGAACGCCGTCCGTTTGCGCGCGACGACCGCAACCCCGGCAGCGATGAACGACGCCCTTTCAAACCGCGCGATGATTCGCGTCCGAGCTCCGATAAACGCGGCGCGAGCGATCGCTCCGAACGCCGTCCGTTTGCGCGCGACGACCGCACGCTCGGCAGCGATGAACGACGCCCTTTCAAGCCGCGCGACGATTCGCGTCCGAGCTTCGATAAACGCGGCGCGGGCGATCGCTCCGAACGGCGGCCGTTTGCGCGCGATGAGCGCCCGACCGGTGGCGATGAACGACGCCCTTTCAAACCGCGCGATGATTCGCGTCCGAGCTTCGACAAGCGCGGCGCGGGCGATCGGTCGGAGCGTCGGCCGTTCGTACGCGACGACCGCACGCCCGGCACCGATGAACGACGCACGTTCAAACCGCGTGGCGACGATTCACGCCCGAGCTTCGACAAGCGCGGCGCGGGCGACCGTCGTCCCGCATCACGCGACGACCGCCCACCGCACGCCGAAGTCATCCCGGCATCCACCGAACCCGCCCACAAGCCCCGCGCCCACGACGACGGCCTCGTCCGCCTGTCGAAGGTGATGTCCGAACTCGGCCTCTGCTCGCGCCGCGAAGCGGACGAGTGGATCGAAAAAGGCTGGGTGCTCGTCGATGGCGAAGTCACCGATACGCTCGGCACGCGTATCCGCCCGGATCAGGAAATCGATGTCCTGCCCGCCGCGCGTTCCGCACAGTCGCTGCTCGTCACGATCTTGCTGCACAAGCCGGTCGGCTACGTATCGGGTCAGGCAGAAGACGGCTACGAGCCCGCCGTCACGCTCATCAATCCGGCCAATCACTGGCAAGACGACCGCAGCGGCATTCGTTTCGCACCGGGTCATCTGCGCACGCTCGCGCCGGCCGGCCGACTCGATATCGATTCGACCGGGCTGCTCGTACTCACGCAGGATGGCCGCATCGCGAAGCAATTGATCGGCAACCATTCCGAAGTCGACAAGGAGTACCTCGTGCGCGTGCGCTACGGCGAACACGAAGTCGATGTGGATCAGCACTTCCCGGAAGAACAACTCGCGCTGCTGCGTCACGGCTTGTCGCTCGACGACGTTCCGCTCAAGACCGCACAAGTCAGTTGGCAGAACGGCGAGCAGTTGCGCTTCGTGCTGCATGAAGGCAAAAAACGCCAGATTCGCCGGATGTGCGAACTGGTCGGACTGGAAGTCGTCGGTCTGAAACGCATCCGCATGGGCCGCGTCACGCTGGGCGCGCTGCCGCCGGGTCACTGGCGCTATCTCGGCGCCGACGAGAGCTTCTGATCGCGCGTTTCGCTCCGGACGATCATCGTTCGGAGTGAACCACGAACGACCGTTCTCGCAATCCTCTCCGCTTCGCGGCTGCGTCGCAAAAAAGCGACGTCTCGACTTGCATCCCCTGATGGCGCGGCATCGATCGCCAGTTTTATTTTTTTGCTGATTACCGCCTAAAGAAAATAAGTCATTATTCCGTTAGGCAAGTGTGACGCAGAGACTTTTTTACCGTCCTGCAGCGCACCAAGGATTCAGCATTTAACTGATCGAAGGAGAATCGCCATGTCAGTCGAGATCATTGTCCGAGAAACGAAAAGCGGCCTCGAAATCGTCAGCGGCCGTCGACGGCTCGACGCCTTGCTCGCCCTGCGAGATGAAGTGGTCGTCATGAGCCCCGGCATCGGCGAAATCGTGGTTGCGCGCCTGCCGGACGGACGTCTGCAAGCGTCCGCGAACCCTGAACATGTCGCGCTGTTCCGCCAGCCTGCCGTTAGCGGAACGGCCAAATCCTTCGCCTGAACAAAAGCCGCCCGCAAGGAGCGGCTTTTGATGTGTGCAAATGCGGAACGCGCCCTCGCGCGTCCGCACGTTCTCAGTCGTCGCCAACCGGATCGAGCCCAGGAAACAGCACGTCCGTGAAGCCGAACTTCGAGAAGTCGGTAATACGCATCGGATAAAGCTTGCCGATCAGATGGTCGCACTCGTGCTGCACGACGCGCGCGTGAAAACCTTCCGCCAGCCGCTCGATGGCGTTGCCGTACTGATCGAAGCCCTGGTAGCGGATCATCGAAAAGCGCTGTACCGCGCCGCGCAGGCCGGGGACGGACAGGCAGCCTTCCCAGCCCTCCTCCATGTCGTGACCGTTCGGCGTGATGATCGGGTTGATGAGCACCGTCTCCGGCACCGACGGCGCGTCGGGATAGCGCGGATTCTGTCCGAAGCCGAAGATCACCACCTGCAGATCGACGCCGATCTGCGGAGCGGCGAGGCCCGCGCCATTGGCGTCGCGCATCGTATCGAACATGTCCTGCACCAGCGTGTGCAGTTCCGGCGTGTCGAAATGCTCGACCGGCTCGGCGATACGCAACAGCCGCGGATCGCCCATCTTCAGGATTTCTCGGATCATGGGGTGACTCCTTCCAAAAGCTTCTTCATGCCGTCTTCGTCGAGAACGGGAACCCCGAGTTCCTCCGCTTTCGCAAGCTTGCTGCCTGCTTCCGCGCCCGCCACCACGTAGTCGGTCTTTTTCGATACCGAACCGGCCACTTTCGCTCCGGCCGCCTCCAGCATCTCCTTTGCATCTTCGCGCGTGAGCGTGGGCAAGGTGCCCGTCAGCACCACGGTCTTGCCCGCCAGCACGCCCAGCGGCGCTTTCGGTGCGGGCGGACCTTCCGGCCACGACACCTTGACGCGCAATTGTTCGATGACGTGCTGGTTGTGCTCTTCGCTGAAGAAATTATGGATGGCTTCGGCGACGACCGGCCCGACATCGTTCACTTCCAGCAATTCCTCGACCGAAGCGGCGATGATTGGGTCGAGCGAGCCGAAATGCTTCGCGAGATCTTTTGCCGTCGACTCGCCCACGTGGCGGATGCCGAGCGCGTAAATGAAACGCGCGAGCGTCGTGTGGCGCGCCTTGTCGAGCGAATCGAGCAGGTTTTGCGCGGATTTGTCGGCGAACCGGTCGAGCGCGGCGAGCGTCGAGAAACCGAGGCTGAAGAGATCGGCGGGCGTGCGCACGAGATTCTCTTCGACCAGTTGATCGATGATCTTCTCGCCGAGGCCGTCGATGTCGAGCGCACGGCGCTGGGCGAAATGCCACAGCGCCTGCTTGCGCTGCGCCGGACAAAAAAGGCCGCCCGTGCAACGCGCAATGGCTTCGTCGGGCAGACGTTCGATCTTCGAGCCGCACACCGGACACTCGGTCGGCATGTCGAACTCGCGCGCGTCGTCCGGACGGCGGTCGAGAATCGCGCCCACCACTTCGGGAATGACGTCGCCCGCACGGCGCACGGTCACCGTGTCGCCGATACGGATGTCCTTCCGGCGCACTTCGTCTTCGTTATGCAGCGTCGCATTCGTGACGGTCGCGCCGCCGACGAAGACCGGCGCCAGGCGCGCAACCGGCGTGATGGCGCCCGTGCGGCCCACCTGCACGTCGATGGCCAGCAGCTGCGTGAGCGCTTCCTGCGCCGGAAACTTGTGCGCGAGCGCAAAGCGCGGCGCGCGCGAAACGAAGCCGAGCTTGTCCTGTTCGTCGCGCCGGTTGACCTTGTAGACCACGCCGTCGATGTCGTACGGCAGCTGCTCGCGCTTTTCGCCCGTCTTGCGGAAAAAGTCGAGCAGGCCCTCGGCGCCATCGACCACGCCGCGTTCCGCGTTCACCGGCAAGCCCATTTCCTTGTACCAGTCGAGCAGACCGGCGTGCGTATCCGGCATCTCCGCGCCTTCCAGCACGCCGATGCCATACGCGAAAAAGGATAGCGGCCGTTGCGCGGTCATCTTCGGATCGAGTTGACGCAGACTGCCCGCCGCGGCGTTACGCGGATTGGCGAACTCGCGCTGCTCGGCATCGCGCTGACGTGCGTTGAGCCGTTCGAAGTCGCGCTTGAACATCAGTGCTTCGCCGCGCACGTCGAGCCGCTTCGGCACGTGCTTGCCCTTGAGCGTGAGCGGAATGGAGCGAATGGTGCGCACGTTGGCCGTCACATCTTCGCCGGTCGCGCCGTCGCCGCGCGTGGACGCCTGCACGAAGCGGCCGTCCTCGTAACGCAGGGAAATGGCCAGGCCGTCGAATTTCAGTTCGCACGCATATTGCACCGGCGCGTGCGCGAGCGCGTCCGACACACGCTTGTCGAACGCGGCGATGTCTTCGTCGGCGAAACCGTTGTTGAGCGAAAGCATCGGCACGTCGTGCACCACGGGCTCGAAACCTTCCGCCGCCTTGCCGCCCACGCGTTGCGTCGGCGAATCGGGCGTGACGAGATCGGGACGGTCCGTCTCGATTCCCTGCAATTCCTTGAAGAGCGTGTCGTATTCGGCGTCGGGCAGATCCGGCTGGTCGAGCACGTAGTAGGCGTAATTCGCGCGTTCGAGTTCCGAGCGCAACCACGCCGCGCGCTCGGCCGGACGATCGGCACTGGGGACGGCTGCGCCCGACTTTCTGGCAGCGGCGGATTCGGCTTTCGTTTTAGCGGACATGCGACAAATACTTGGGAAAGTGAATTAAGTCTGCCAACGACCGTTCGATTGTCTCAGAAGATCGGTAAATCGTGGCATCGGCCAAACGGCCAGGATGTGACGAAACGTGCGATGCCGCGCGCGCAAAAGAAAGCGCCCCGGTCGGGGGCGCAATTTCGAAGCCCGCTGCACGCTAAAAGACGAGCGCGCCGTGAGACCTCGCGCTTATTGGCTGAAGAGCCGCCGCGTGGCGGGCGAGCCTGCTGGCATGCCCGCCTGCTCAAGCTTGGCGTACAGCGTCATCAATTGCTTTTCGATGTTGAGCAACGCGGATTCCGGCAACGGCCGGCGCTGATCGTCCACGACCCGCGCGCCGATACGCTCGGACAGCGACTTGGCGTAATCGCACATGAGCCTGAACGGCAGGATGTCTTCGTCCGCCACCGGCACGTCGAGCACCAGCGTGATCATCTGGCCGCCCTTGTACGTGAGGTCGTCACGCAGGAAGTTGGTATCGCCGAAAAGGAGCATGAAAACCGGGTTCTGCTTCGCATCCAGTTTCACGAAACGCGTGCCGTCGCGCGAGAGCAAAAGGCCGTCTTGCGAGGCCACCGCCTGCACGTAGTTGGCCGACCACGGCGCGCCGTCGGACAGGATATTGATGGAGAGCTGCGCGTCGCACTGGGCGGCGAAGGCGTCCAGCTCGCGCGCCATGCCCACGGTTTCCATCATGTCCGGAAACTCGGGCGAACCGTCGATGGCATCGGCCAGACGCTGCACGCCGGTCACGAATTCGGAAAACTCGAGTTCGTTGAGCGGGCCACTGCGGTTTGCCAGTTGCGCGGCGGCACGCAACTCTTCATAACGCGCGCCGTTGCGCAGCAATTCCCAGGTCGAATCGCCCTCGGGCTTGCCTTCTATCGTCACGGGCTTGGTGCCCGCGCGACGCAGACGCTGCGCCAGCGGCAACACGCGGTCTCCCGCAACGGGTCCACCAAGGCGAATCGGCACGACGCAATCGATGCGGCGATCTACCAGCGCCGGCGGCGCCGACGAAATGGTGTTCGTGGCGGGCAAGGTCGGCTCGTTGCGTCCGTCTTCGTCGATGCTCGCGAGTTCCGCTTCATCGGCGGCGGTGGCTTCAGCCTGCAGATCGACGGCGGTGTCAGCCGGAGCGATAGGCGCGGGCGCGACGGGCGCCGGCTCGGCCGCAAGGCTCACGCCGCCAAAACTCGGCTCGACGCGCGCTTCGCTCTCGCTCGAAACCGGCTCGCGACGCGGCTGGCGCACCGGTTCGATAAACGGTTGCTCGTCGTCCGTCTCCTGACGCGCGAGCGCGTCGGCTGCCTCGTCGGGCATCGGACGCGGCATCTTGCGGCGCACCTTGGCGCTCTGCCACGCGTTGTACACCACCACGCCGCCCACCACCACGGCTCCTGCTCCGATCAAACCGAGTGTCAACTCGTCCATGCACGCTCCATCGTTCTTTTGGGTTACGAAGC
Organism: Caballeronia sp. LZ003; assembly: GCF_031451465.1. Lineage (NCBI taxonomy): Bacteria > Pseudomonadati > Pseudomonadota > Betaproteobacteria > Burkholderiales > Burkholderiaceae > Caballeronia > Caballeronia sp. LZ003. The sequence goes on from NZ_JARUXJ010000001.1 coordinate 1,696,996, forward strand.
GCCGCGCGATCTGTCGCACGCATCGGACCGCGTTCCGGCATCACGCCTCGGGTCTTTTGCGCACCACTCCGCGCCTGCGCGCCTGGCCGGATCAGCGTCCGGCCTGCCACTTATTCAAATCCTGGTGCTGCGTCGCGCGCTTCAGCCGTTTTGGGCGAAGCCCGCCGCCGACTCCATGTCCACCGCGACGATGCGCGATACGCCCTGCTCCTGCATCGTCACGCCGATCAGTTGCTGCGCCATTTCCATCGCGATCTTGTTGTGCGAGATGAACAGGAACTGCGTCTTGACCGACATCGCGCGCACGAGATTCGCGAAGCGTTCCGTGTTGGCGTCGTCGAGCGGCGCGTCCACTTCGTCGAGCAGACAGAACGGCGCCGGGTTCAACTGGAACATCGCAAACACGAGCGCGGTCGCGGTAAGCGCTTTCTCGCCGCCTGACAGCAAGTGAATGGTCGAATTCTTCTTGCCGGGCGGCTGCGCCATCACCTGTACGCCAGCGTCCAGGATTTCGTCGCCCGTCATGATGAGCTTGGCCTGGCCACCGCCGAACAGCCGGGGGAACAGTTCGCCGAAGTGTCGGTTCACTTCGTCGAACGTACCTTGCAACAGCGCGCGCGTTTCCTGGTCGATTCGCTGGATTGCATCTTCCAGCGTACCGATGGCGTCGTTCAGATCCGCCGATTGCGCGTCGAGGAACTGCTTGCGCTCGGTGGCCGCGACGAGCTCTTCGAGCGCCGCCATGTTGACCGGCCCAAGCGCCGTGATCGCGTTGTTCAGACGCGTGACTTCGCCTTGCAGATACGAAGGCTTCATGTCCGGCGTGAGCTTCGCCTGCAGTTCGGCTTCGTCGACGCCCGCTGCCTGCAACTGTTCGACGAACTGTTCGCCACTGATGCGCGCGGCCTGCTCCTTCAACTGCAATTCGTTGATGCGGTCGCGCAGCGGCTGCAGCGAGCGTTCGGCGAGTAGCCGCTGTTCGTCGGAGGCACGCAGACGCGCCGTCAGATCGTCCAGTTCGACGCGCGCGGCATGCAGCGCTTCCTCGCGTGCCGCGCGGACTTCGAGCGCGTCCTGCAAGCCGGTCTGCGCCGTCTGTTCGTTGATGGTTTCGAGTTCGGCGCGCGCATCTTCGAGCGATGCCGCCACGCGTTCGCTTTGGTCGTGCGCCGTGTCGATGTTGCGCTTGTATTCCTCGATCTTCGCGGCAAGACCGCGCGCGGCGAAACCCGCGTCGCTCGCGGCGCGTTCCAGTTCGCGCAGTTCCTGACGGGCGGCCGTGAGCGTTTCGTCGAGCGCTTCGAACGCCATCTGGTTGTCTTCGAAGCGCGCCTGCAATTGCGCGAGCTCCGTATCGTGATGTTCGAACGCCGCCTCGGATTCGGCCCGCAGCGCGCGTTGTTCCTCGATCTGCGCGACGATTTCCTCGAGTTCCTCGCCAATCTGCGTGCTGCGCTGCGTGTAGCGCTCATGCGCCTGCGCGAGCTTCAGCACATCGAGTTGCAGCGCGTGGACGCGTTGCGTCGCGCGTTCGGCGGCGGCGCGGGCATCGGCAAGAGTTTGCGAGCCTTGGGTATGCGCGGCTTCTGCGCGTACCGCGTTGGCCTTTGCTTCGTCGGCGAGCAATGCCTGCGCGCGCACTTGCCGCGTGAGATTTTCGATATCCTGCGAACGCGCGAGCATGCCCGACTGCTCGGAATCGGCGGCGTACAGCTGCACGCCGACACGCGTCACCACATGCCCTGCCTTCACGATGAACGCGCCGCCTTCCGGCAATTGCGTGCGCGCCGCGAGCGCCTCGCCGATGTCGTCGGCGATGAAGGTCGTGGCGAGCCACTCGTTCAGCACCGCGCGCAAGCCCGGGTCGTCGATGCGCACGAGCGACAGCAACGGCCGCAAGCCTTGCGGCGTGTCGAGCGGCTTGCCGGCGACGGGCGGCGAATAGAACGCGAGCTTGGCGGGCGGCGCGTCGGCGGCGAAAGCCTTGATCCAGTCCAGATTCGATACTTCGAGCGCCGCCAGCCGCTCACGCAGCACCGATTCGAGCGCCGCTTCCCAGCCCGCTTCGACATGCAGCTTCTTCCAGAGGCGCGGCAGCGCGCCGAGCTCGTGCTTGTCGAGCCACGGCTGGATCTTGCCTTCGGTCTGAACGCTTTCCTGAAGCTGCCGCAAGGCAGCAAGCCGCGCTTCGAGCTGGTGGTTCTGCGCGCTTTCGGCCTGTACACGCTCCTGCGCCGCGCGGCGCTCGGCATCCAGACGCGGCACGGTTTCCTGCGCATCGGCGAGACGCGCCTGCGCTTCGCTCTGTACTTCCTCATGCTCGGCGAGCTGCATGCGCAGTTCTTCGAGTTGCGCTTCGTCGGGTGCGTCGAGTCCTTTCGATTCGGTCCTGAGCCGCTCCTCGCGCTGCTGCAACTGCTGAAGCTGCTGATCCGCATTGCGCTGATGCGCCGCTTCGAGCTTCAACGCCTGCTCCGCGCGCGCGATGCCTGCGCGTTCTTCGTTCAGATGCGTCTGCGCGTCGCGCCAGCGGGCTTCGAGCGCCGGCAGTTCGTCATGCTTTGCGGCAGCGTTTTCCCGCGCGATGACTGCTTTCTCTTCGCCTTCCGCGAGCGCTTCCGATGCCGTCTCGATTTCGTCGCGCGCCTTTTGCGCCTGCATTTGCCATTGCTCGCGCTGCGCGTTGAGCGCGGCGATCTGAGCCTGCACGCGATTGCGCGATTCGACGATGAAGCGAATCTCCGCTTCCAGCCGGCTCACTTCGCCGTTGGCTTCGTAGAGCGCGCCTTGCGCGCCTTGCATGGCGTCGCTCGCGCTGTAGTGCGCGACACGCAGCGTCTCGAGTTGCGCTTCCACTTCGCGCAGACGCGCGGTCTGCGCTTCGAGTTCGATCTGCGCGTCGCGGATAGCGCGTTGCTGCCGCTCGGCTTCGTTGCCCGCTTCGTTCTTGCGCAAAAGCCACAACAGGCGCTGCTTTTCCTCGCCTTCGGCCTGCAGATCCTTGTACTTCGTCGCTACGACCGCCTGCGCTTCGAGCTTCTCGAGATTCGCGCCGAGCTCGCGGACGATGTCTTCCACGCGCGTCAGATTCTCGCGTGTATCGTGCAGACGATTCTCCGTCTCGCGGCGGCGCTCCTTGTACTTCGACACGCCCGCAGCTTCTTCCAGAAACACGCGCAGTTCTTCGGGCTTGGCCTCGATGATCCGCGCGATCATGCCCTGGCCGATGATCGCGTAAGCACGCGGACCTAAGCCCGTGCCGAGGAAGATGTCCTGGATGTCGCGGCGTCGCGCGGGCAGGTTGTTGATGTAGTAGCTGGAGGTGCCGTCGCGCGTGAGCACGCGCTTGACCGCGATCTCGCCGTAAGCGCTCCATTGCCCGGCGGCGCGGCCGTCGCCGTTATCGAAGATCAGTTCGACGCTTGCCCGGCTGCCCGGCTTACGCGCCGTGGAGCCGTTGAAGATGACGTCCTGCATCGATTCGCCGCGCAGTTCGGACGCGCGCGATTCGCCGAGCACCCAGCGCACGGCATCGATGATGTTTGACTTGCCGCAGCCATTCGGACCGACCACGCCGACTAACTGGCCGGGGACCTGGAAATGCGTGGGATCGACGAAGGACTTGAAGCCAGCGAGTTTGATCGAGGTCAGACGCACGGCGATTTCGCTGTTTGAGATGAATACGGAGGTAAATAGCAGACAGGCCGCACAGCGGCCCGTCGATCATGCTCGCCTTGAAGGCAGTCGAGGCCCGGGCATGAGCTTAAAGCCCTACCCGGCGAGCGGTCACCATCATACCATCGCCCGTCTCGATTTCTTTTTGCCTGCGCCTTCATCGCGCGATGTATTTTCAGCGGCTTCTTTTCGCTGCCGATGCACCCATGCCGACAGCACGCAAGCCGCCACGATGCACGCGCCGCCGGCCCATTCGCGCGGGCCCGGCACTTCATGCGCGAAGAGCCACGACGAGAGCGCGGTGACGACGAGTTCGAACAGCATGATGATCGACGCGCGATTGGCGGGCACGCGCGCCAGGCCGATCTGCACGATCATGTTGTTCACCGCGAGCACGACGCCGAGGCCCAGCACGATCGACGCGACCGTGCCCAATTGCGCGGCTGAAGGCGGCGCGGGCATCGGCTCGAACACGGTGACGAGCGAAGCGACGATAGCCGCGCCGCCGAAGATCACCGCCGTGCGCATCTCCGGCTTCATTGCCGGAAGCGTGCGCGTGATGCGCACCACCAGCACGTTGCTGATGGAAAAGCCCATGCCGCCCATGAGCCCCGCCCATTCCGCGAGATTGGCGGGCAACGGCAGGCCGAGTTCGGGCGACCACAGCATGGTGACCGCGCCCGCGAGCGACAGCAAGGACAGCGCGGCATCCACGCGAGTCAGGCGTTCCTTCAGGATGAAGTGCGCGAAGATCGCGGTCCAGGCGGGCGTGAGATAGAACAGCAGCAGCACGCGCATCACCTGGCCGTGAATAGCGCCCCAGACGAAGCCGATGCTCGTCACGCCCGCCGCGAGTCCAAGCGCGACGAGCAGCCAATGCCACGAAAGGCTCTTGATCGAGCGATGCCGGAACAGCAGCACGAAGAGACAGGCGACCGCGCTCGTGCTTGCGCTGGCGGCGGTGCCGGAAAGGCCCATGGCGGCGAGCATGCGCATGGGATACCACACGAGGCCCCAGACCGATGCGCCGATCATGATGGCGAGCGTCGGGCCGGCGTCGTGGAAGCGGCTGCTCATCGTGTTACTCCGGCCGGCTGCGCGATTGCGCGCATCTCATCGTGATCAACCGGCTGTACCAGTGCGCCTTTCATGAGGCTCATTATTCGTTTGTCCTTTGCTGCAACGCGTCCGGCATAAGGCCGCGCGCTATAATCTCGTGCTCTTGCGTGTGCATTTCGCGTGTTCGTCGTGTCGCGACGAAGCTCTTCTTCAAGCCCGCTGCACGCATGCGTCGGATGCCGTTCGCTCATACATACGTACAGACGCATAACCGCATAACCGCAAAACCGGTCACGCCGTGAATCCACTACTCCAGAAACTTCAGTCGTATCCGTTCGAAAAGCTGCGTCTGCTTTTTCAGGGCATCGAGCCGCGCGCCGGATTCACGCCGATCAGCTTCGGTATTGGCGAGCCGAAGCATCCCACGCCCGCGCTGATACGCGACGCCGTCATCGATTCGCTCGACGGCATGGCGAGCTATCCGGCAACGCTCGGCAGCGCGCCCTTGCGCGAAGCCATCGCCAAGTGGGTGATGACGCGCTACGGTCTGCCTTCGATCAATCCCGCCACCGAGGTGCTGCCCGTTTCCGGTTCGCGCGAAGCCTTGTTCGCGCTGGCGCAAACCGTTGTCGACAGCCGCGGCGCGAGTCACGCGGCGGCGTCGGGCGAGCCGCCCATCGTACTCTGTCCGAACCCGTTCTATCAAATCTACGAAGGCGCGGCGCTGCTCGCGGGCGCCGAGCCTTACTTCGTCAATAGCGACCCGTCGCGCAACTTCGCGTGCGATTACTCGACGGTGCCCGAAGCAATCTGGGCGCGCACGCAACTGCTCTACGTGTGTTCGCCGGGCAATCCGACAGGCGCCGTGCTCACGCTCGACAACTGGCGCGAACTCTTCGCGCTGTCGGACAAGCACGGCTTCGTGATTGCCTCCGACGAGTGCTATTCGGAAATCTATTTCGACGAAGCCAATCCGCCGCTCGGCGGCCTCGAAGCCGCGCACAAGCTGAATCGCGGTTTCGAGCGTCTCGTCATGCTGTCGAGCTTGTCGAAGCGCTCGAACGTGCCCGGCATGCGCTCGGGCTTCGTCGCTGGCGACGCCGCTATCCTCAAAAGTTTCCTGCTGTATCGCACCTATCATGGCGCGGCGCTTTCGACGGTGTTTCAGAAAGCGAGCGTGGTCGCGTGGCAGGATGAAACGCACGTTCGCGACAATCGCGCGAAGTATCTGCGGCAGTTCGAAACCGTCACGCCCATGCTCGCCGAGGTGCTCGACGTGCGTCTGCCCGACGCCGCGTTCTATTTGTGGGCCAACGTCGCCAAGACCGGTCTCACGGATACCGAGTTCGCCGCGCGTCTGTACGCCGACTATAATGTGACGGTCCTGCCGGGGTCCTTTCTCGCCCGCACGGCGCACGGCACGAATCCGGGCGAAGGCTTCGTGCGCATCGCGCTCGTCGCTGGCGTCGAGGAATGTGTCGAAGGCGCCCGCCGCATCGTCGAATTCTGCCGCACGCTGTCGCCGGTCACGGCACCCGCCTCGCCGTGACGGGCGCGGCCAGTCCATCTCTCCATCATCCTCGATACCAACTATGTCGCAACAACTTCAGAGCATCATCGATCAAGCCTGGGAAAACCGCGCTGAACTGTCGCCCAAGGCCGCGCCCGCGGAAGTCCGCGAAGCCGTTGCCCATGCCATCGAACAACTGGACAAGGGCGCGTTGCGTGTCGCCGAAAAGCGCGACGGCGACTGGGTCGTGAATCAATGGCTGAAGAAGGCGGTGCTGCTGTCGTTCCGTCTGGAAGACAACGCGCCGATGCCCGCCGGCGGCTACTCGCAGTTCTACGACAAAGTGCCCTCGAAGTTCGCGAACTACACGCCCGAAGACTTCGCGGCAGGCGGTTTCCGCGTGGTGCCGCCGGCCATCGCGCGGCGCGGCTCGTTCATCGCGAAGAACGTGGTGCTGATGCCCTCGTACACCAACATTGGCGCTTATGTCGATGAAGGCACCATGGTCGATACCTGGGCCACCGTCGGTTCGTGCGCGCAGATCGGCAAGAACGTGCATCTGTCGGGCGGCGTGGGCATTGGCGGCGTGCTGGAACCGTTACAGGCGAATCCGGTCATCATCGAGGACAACTGCTTTATCGGCGCGCGCTCGGAAGTGGTGGAAGGCGTGATCGTCGAGGAAAATTCGGTCATTTCCATGGGCGTGTATCTCGGCCAGAGCACCAAGATCTATGACCGCGAAACCGGTCAGGTGAGCTACGGCCGCATTCCGGCGGGCTCGGTGGTGGTCGCGGGCAACCTGCCTTCGAAGGACGGTTCGCACAGCCTGTATTGCGCGGTCATCGTCAAGAAGGTCGACGCCAAGACGCGCGCCAAGGTTGGCCTGAACGAACTGCTGCGAGGCGACTGATCGTGGCGAAGACAACGGTCGTGTACGGCATTCCCAATTGCGACACGGTGAAGAAAGCACGCGTGTGGCTGGAGGAACATGGCGTGCCGTTCGAGTTTCACGACTTCAAGAAAGCCGGCGTGTCGAACGCGCTGGTGCAGGACTGGCTGAAGGACGTGCCGCTCGACCAGCTCATCAACAAGCGCGGCACGACCTGGCGCGGGCTGTCGGACGTGCACAAGGCCGAAGCGGATACCACCGCGGGCGCCATTGCGCTCATGATCCACAAGCCGTCGATCATCAAGCGGCCGGTCGTCGTCGTGAACGGGCGCGTGAAGACGCTCGGCTTTTCGGCCGAGCAGTACGAGACGATCTTCGCATGATCCCGTGCGGTGACTTCGCTTTTCCGAGTCACTGACGCGCCACGAGTGCCGGCCCCCTGCGCCGGCATTTTTTATCGCATCAACGTCAAGACACCATGTCCGGCACCTTATCCCTCACCGAAGCATTGATCGAACGCGCGTCCGTCACGCCCGACGACCAGCATTGTCAGGCGCTGATGATCGAACGCCTCGCCGCGATCGGCTTTCACTGCGAAACCATCGCCTCGGGCGGCGTCACGAACCTGTGGGCGGTCAAGCGCGGCACGGACGGATCGCAAGGCAAGCTGCTTGCCTTCGCCGGCCACACCGATGTCGTGCCCACCGGCCCGCTCGAACAATGGACCTCGCCGCCGTTCGCCCCGACGCAGCGCGACGGCAAGCTCTACGGGCGCGGCGCGGCGGACATGAAGGCCTCGCTTGCGGCGTTCGTCGTATCGAGCGAAGAGTTCGTCGCGAACCATCCGTTGCATCGCGGCTCGCTCGCCTTTCTCATCACGAGCGACGAAGAAGGCCCCGCTACCGACGGCACCGTGAAGGTCGTCGAAGCCTTGAAGGCGCGCGGCGAGCGACTCGATTACTGCATCGTCGGCGAGCCGACTTCGAACGCCACGCTCGGCGACATGGTCAAGAACGGCCGGCGCGGCTCGATGACAGGCAAGCTCGTCGTCAAGGGCGTGCAAGGGCATATCGCGTATCCGCATCTCGCGAAAAATCCGGTGCATGCGCTCGCACCGGCGCTTGCCGAACTCGTGGCGGAGCGCTGGGACGACGGCAACGAATACTTTCCGCCGACCACGTGGCAAGTCTCGAACCTGCATTCCGGCACGGGCGCGACCAACATCATTCCCGGCCACGCGGACCTGATGTTCAACTTCCGCTTCTCGACCGCGAGCACGGTCGAAGGTCTGCAAAGCCGCGTGCAAGCCATTCTCGACAAGCACGGCCTCGATTACGACCTGACCTGGACCGTGAGCGGCCTGCCCTTCTTGACGCCGCGCGGCGAACTCTCCGAGGCGCTCGAAAAAGCGATCCGCGACGAAACCGGCGTGGCGACGGAACTGTCGACCACGGGCGGCACGTCGGATGGGCGCTTCATCGCGCGCATCTGCAAACAGGTGATCGAATTCGGTCCGCCGAACGGCACCATCCATAAGATCGACGAACATGTCGAAGTGCGATTCATCGAGCCGCTGAAGAACATCTACCGCCGCGTGCTCGAACAACTCGTCGCTTAAAGCCTCTACCCGTCACACAAGGAGCCATTCGATGGCGCTGCCCTTCACCACCCTGCGCGACTTGCTGCGCTTTGGCGTTACGCGCTTCACACAGGCCGGACTCTCGTTCGGCCACGGTTCGACCAACGCCTATGACGAAGCCGCGTATCTGATTCTGCATACGCTGCATCTGCCGCTCGACACGCTCGACCCGTTTCTCGACGCGCGCCTGCTCGACACCGAAATCGACGCCGTCATGAAAGTGATCGAGCGCCGCGCGAAGGAACGCGTGCCCGCCGCCTACATCACGCAGGAAGCGTGGATGCACGGACACCGTTTCTACGTCGATGAGCGCGTGATCGTGCCGCGTTCGTTCATCGGCGAATTGCTGCAGGACGGCTTGCAGCCTTACGTGGCCGACCCCGACCAGGTCACGCGCGTGCTCGAACTCTGCACGGGTTCGGGCTGCCTCGCGGTGCTCGCGGCGCAGGCGTTCGAAAACGCCGATATCGATGCCGTCGACATCTCCGCCGATGCGCTCGCGGTCGCGCGCCGCAACGTCGACGACTACGAACTCGACGAACGCATCTCGCTTTACGAAGGCGACCTGTACGCGCCGCTGCCGCAAGACACGCGCTACGAAGTGATCATCACGAACCCGCCATACGTCAACGCCACCGCCATGCAGTCGCTGCCCGAGGAATATCGCCACGAGCCGGCACTCGCGCTCGCGGGCGGCGCGGACGGCATGGACGTGGTGCGGCGTATCGTGCACGAGGCGAGCAAGTGGCTGACCGAAGACGGCGTGCTCGTCGTCGAGATCGGCAACGAACGCGCCAATGTCGAAGCGGCGCTCGGCGGTCTCGATCTAATCTGGCTCTCGACCAGCGCCGGCGACGACAACGTGTTCCTGATCCAGGCCGCCGACCTGCCGGCCTGAGCCTTCAGCGGCGTTGTTTCAACGCAAGCGCGGTCCTTTTCGGGCCGCGACTTGCGCCCAAGGTTCGGTAATATGACGCATCCTCGCGGCAGCGCATTTGCTGTCGCGCCGTGCAGGCTGCACGCGTCGTCATCGGACCAACGGCATTCCATGCAAGCAGCAGACTGGCTACACCTCGGCACGCTCGTGATAGCCGCGCATGTGCTCGGCGTGATCGCGGCGATTCACGCCATCATCAATACGCGCACCTCGCAGGGCGCGGTGGCGTGGGCGGTGTCGCTCGTGGCCATGCCTTACTTCACGCTCATTCCTTATCTGTTTCTCGGCCGTAGCAAGTTCGCGGGTTATATCGACGCGCGTCGGCTCGAAGTCGAGATTCTGCGCAGCCGCTCGAAACCCGCCGAATGGGACTCGACGGATCGCAGCGACGCGCCTCAGCCGCTCCCGATTCATCGCGACGAAGCCGGCGCGCTGCTCGACGCGTCGGGCGTGCGCGGCGAGATTGCGCCGGGACCGGCGAGCTATCTCGGCAATCCGACCATTCGCACTTTGCAGCGCCTCTCGGGCATGCCGTTCCTGCGCGGCAACTCGGTGCGCGTGCTCGTCAACGGAGACGCCACGTTCTCCGCGATTCTCTCCGCCATCGAAGCGGCCGAGCACTATGTCGTCGTGCAGTTCTTCATCGTGCGCGCCGATGCGCTCGGCGAGTTGCTCAAGGAGATGCTCATCGCGCGGGCGAAAGCGGGCGTGCGCGTCTATTTTCTCTACGACAGCATCGGCAGCTTCGACTTGCCGCATCGCTACGTGAATGCGCTGCGTGCGAGCGGCGTACAGGCACATCCGTTCGCGGCCAAGCGCAAGTTCGTGCACCGCTTCCAGATCAACTTCCGCAATCACCGGAAGATCGTGGTGGTCGACGGCAAGCGCGCGTTCGTCGGCGGACACAACGTGGGCGTCGAGTATCTCGGCGGCAATCCACGCCTCACGCCCTGGCGCGATACCCACGTCGAGGTGCGCGGCCCCGCCGTGGCGAGCATCCAGTTCGTTTTCACGGAAGATTGGTACTGGGCCACGCAACGCCTGCCCGAGCTCGGCCCCGCGCCGCATTCGGACGAAAACATGCACTGCATGGTGTTGTCGAGCGGCCCGGCCGACAAACAGGAGACCTGTTCGCTCTTCTTCGTCGAGGCGATCAACGCGGCGCGCCAACGTGTCTGGATCACCTCGCCCTATCTGATTCCCGACGAAGCCGTGTTCTCCGCGCTGCGCCTTGCCGTGATGCGTGGCGTCGATGTACGCATCCTGATTCCGAGCCGGCGCGATCATCGCGTGGTGTTCGCGGCATCGAAGCTGTATGCCTACGATTTGTTGCAGGCGGGCGTGCGCATCTTCCGCTACAAGCCGGGTTTTCTGCATCAAAAGGTCGTGCTCGTCGACGATGTCGGCGCGGCCATAGGCAGCGCCAATCTCGACAACCGCTCCTTTCGCCTCAACTTCGAGGTCATGGTGCTGACCGTCGACAACGCTTTCGCGCGTGAAGTCGAAAGCATGCTGCTCGCCGACTTCGCGCTTTCGTATGAGATCGACCGCGAGGACTATCGCGGCGCGGCGTCCTGGCGACGCATGGCCATGCACGTGGCGCGCCTCTTCTCGCCTATCCTCTAAGGCGCTACAGCAGTTTTTCGATGTCCTCGGCAATCGACTCCGGTTTCGTCAGCGACGCGTAGCGCTTCAGGATGTCGCCGTTGCGGTTCACGAGAAACTTCGTGAAATTCCACTTGATGACCTCGGTGCCGAGCACGCCCGGTTCCTTCGATGTCAGATATTTGAAGAGCGGATGCGCATTTGGCCCCTTGACGTCGATTTTCGCGAACATCGGGAACGTGACGCCGTAGTTCTTTTCGCAGAAGCTGCCGATCTGCGTGGCATCGCCCGGTTCCTGCGCGCCGAACTGGTTGCAGGGAAAACCGAGCACTTCGAAACCGCGCGCCGCGAAGCGCTCATAGACTTCCTGCAAACCCTTGTATTGCGGCGTGAAGCCGCATTCGCTCGCGGTGTTCACGATCAAAAGCACCTTGCCGCGATACTGGTCGATGCCCACCGTCTCGCCGCCCAGCGTCTCGGCCTTGAACGCGTAAATGTCGTCGCTTGCTGCACTCATGAGTTGCTCCCGCTGGAAAGATTCGAAGAAAGGCGATGCTACTACCGCGCGCCACTTACCGCCATTGGCCGAACGGACGACCCCCGGCGCTTCGTGGCCGCAGTCTAAAATAGCGGTTTCCCTCATGCCGCGCCGCCATCTTCCGTGATTCGCTTCAACCAGTTCAGCCTCTCCCGCGGCACCAAGCCGCTTTTCGAAGAGACCAGTTTCACGCTCAATCCGGGCGAGAAAGCCGGTCTCGTCGGCGCGAACGGCGCGGGCAAATCCACGCTCTTCTCCGTGTTGCGCGGCGAGTTGCACGCGGACGGCGGCGATTTCGCGCTGCCGCCTTCGTGGCGCATTGCGCATGTCGCACAGGAAACGCCCGCCGTGGACCGCACGGCGCTCGACTACACGCTCGACGGCGACACGCGACTGCGGGCTATCGAGGCACGCATCGCGGCGGCTTCGGCGGCGCATGACGGCGCGGCCGAAGCCGAAGCCCACGCCGCTTTCGCCGATGCCGACGGCTACACCGCGCCCGCGCGCGCCGAAACGCTGTTGCTCGGCCTGGGCTTCACGCTCGCGCAGACACGCGAACCGGTGACGAGCTTCTCGGGCGGTTGGCGCATGCGCCTGAATCTGGCGCAGGCGCTGATGTGTCCGTCCGACCTCTTGCTGCTCGACGAACCCACGAATCACCTGGACCTCGATGCAATCATCTGGCTCGAAGACTGGCTCGGCCGTTATCCCGGCACGCTCGTCGTGATTTCGCACGACCGCGAATTTCTCGACGCGGTCTGCAATGTCACGCTGCATCTTGAGAGTCGTCAGATCAAGCGCTACGGCGGCAACTACAGCCGGTTCGAAGTGCTGCGCGCGCAGCAGCTCGCCTTGCAGCAGAACGCCTACGAAAAGCAGCAGAGAACGGTGGCGCATCTGCAGAGTTTCATCGACCGCTTCAAGGCCAAGGCGACCAAGGCCAAGCAGGCGCAAAGCCGTGTCAAGGCGCTGGAGAAGATGGAGCTGATCGCGCCCGCGCATGCGAGCTCGCCGTTCACGTTCGAGTTCCGCGCGCCCGACGCCGCGCCCAATCCGATGATGGTCATGGAAGACGTGCGCTGCGGTTATCGCAACGAGGGCATCGAGATTCCGATTGTCGAAGGCGTGACGCTGTCGATTCAAAACGGTCAGCGCATCGGCTTGCTCGGCGCGAACGGGCAGGGTAAATCGACGCTCATCAAGACGCTCGCCGGCACGCTTGCCGCGCTGTCCGGCAGCGTGCGGCAAGGCAAGGGCTTGCAGATTGGCTACTTCGCGCAGCATCAGCTCGAAACGCTGCGTCCCGACGACTCCGCCATTCAGCATCTCGCGCGGCTTGCGCCCGACACGCGCGAGCAGGAACTGCGCGACTTTCTCGGCAGCTTCAACTTTTCGGGCGAAATGGCGACCGCGAAGATCGCGCCGTTTTCCGGTGGCGAAAAGGCGCGGCTCGCGCTGGCGCTCATCATTTGGCAGAAGCCGAATCTGCTGCTGCTGGACGAGCCGACCAATCACCTCGACCTCGAAACCCGCCACGCGCTGACCATGGCGCTCGCGCAGTTCGAAGGCACGCTGATCCTCGTGTCGCACGACCGGCACTTGCTGCGCGCGACGACCGACACCTTCATGCTGGTGGCGAAGCATCGTCTGAGTCCGTTCGACGGCGATCTCGACGATTATCGCGACTGGCTGCTGCAACACGCCGCCGAAACGCGCGCGGCGGCAAAGGACGCGAATGGCGCGTCGTCCACGAACGCAGACACGCAGGACAGCGCGCAGAACCGCAAGGAACAGCGCCGTCTGGAGGCGCAGGAGCGGCAGAAGCTCGCGCATCTGAAGAAGCCGCTGCAGTCACGCATTGCGAAGATAGAAAAGGAAATGGATGCGCTGAACGCGGAGAAAGCCACGCTCGATGCGTTCGTGGCCGATCCCGCGAGTTACGAGGCCGCGATGAAAACGAAGCTAACCGACACCATTCGCCGGCAAGGCGAAGTCGGCGCGCGGCTGGAGGCGCTCGAAATGGAGTGGCTGGAAGCGCATGAAGAGCTTGAGCAGATCGGGTGATGACTTTGCGGCGCGCTGATCCAGCGGCCGGACTCACGTAGCTTCGCGTGCCTGGCGCGCCGCAAGCCTTCGAACGCCACCGTGCTTCGTAGGAAGCGCAACCCTTCACAGATCGACACGCAACACGTTCACCCACGCCGCCGCCACGAATTTCACCTTCGCGGCAAGGTCTGCCTTGGTTGCCGTTCGTCATCGACGAGCACGTGCTTGCGCCCCGTCACATGGCGGCGGATAGTCGCGACGACTTCGTCCTCGGTGGCATCGGCCGCGACGACACGGCGCGAAATCTGCCCTTCACCGTCGATCCATTCGACGATCCGGCATCCGCCACCGAAAGGCTGCTGCAGCGGCGCGGAGACACGGCACCCGCGCAGATGAAACGCGGGCTTGGGCCGCGTTGATTTGATGTGGTTCAAAGCGTGGTCCTCTCGATCCTTGCAATCACTTCGCCTGTGTCGAGACAGCAGACGAAGCCGGCCGGTTCCGTAGCCCTGTAAGGATAAGAAGATCGCGCGCGAATCAGGTTACATATCGACGCGACATTTTTACGCCGCATTACGAAGCTCTGACCAAGCGCGCCAGGAGCTCACTCCAGGTCGCGCACGCGGTCGATCGCTTCCTCGATCCGATCCACCGCGATCACGTTCAGCCCGTCGATAGGCTGCTTCGGCGCGTTGGCCTTCGGAATCAGCGCGGCCGAAAAGCCCAGCTTGGCCGCTTCCTTGAGCCGGTCTTGTCCGCGCGGCGAAGGCCGGATCTCGCCGGCGAGTCCCACTTCGCCGAACGTGATGAGGCCCTTCGGCAGCGGCTTGTTGCGCATCGACGAATGGATGGCGAGCAGCACGGCGAGATCGGCCGCGGGTTCGGTGATCTTCACGCCGCCGACGGCGTTCAGGAACACGTCCTGATCGAAACACGCGATGCCCGCATGCCGATGCAGCACCGCGAGCAAGAGAGCGAGCCGGTTCTGTTCGAGCCCGACCGCAAGGCGTCGCGGATTGGGCACGTGCGCGGTGTCGACGAGCGCCTGTACCTCGACGAGCAAGGGCCGCGAGCCTTCCTGCGTCACCAGGACGCACGACCCCGGCACGCTCTGCTCGTGCTGCGACAAAAAGAGCGCCGAGGGATTCGCCACGCCGCGCAAGCCGCGCTCGGTCATGGCGAACACGCCGAGCTCGTTGACCGCGCCAAAGCGGTTCTTGAAGGCGCGCACGAGCCTGAACGACGAGTGCGTATCGCCTTCGAAGTACAGCACCGTATCGACGATATGTTCCAGCACGCGCGGCCCCGCGAGGCTGCCTTCCTTGGTCACGTGGCCGACCATGATGATCGCGGTGCCGGTCTGCTTGGCGATGCGCGTCAACTGGGCCGCGCACTCGCGAACCTGCGCGACCGAGCCGGGCGCGGAGGTGAGCGCTTCGGAATAGATGGTCTGAATCGAATCGATGACCGCGACTTCCGGCCGTTGCTCGTCGATGGTCGCCTGGATTTTTTCGAGCTGGATTTCCGCGAGCAAGCCGAGGTCGCCGACGGCGCTGTCCCGCGCGCCCGTCAGGCCGAGCCGCGCCGCGCGCAACGCGATCTGCGCGCCGGATTCCTCGCCGCTCACGTAGAGCGCGCGCCGCTCGCGGGCGATTTCCGCAAGCGATTGCAAGAGCAACGTCGATTTGCCGATGCCCGGATCGCCGCCGATCAACACCACGCCGCCGGGCACGAGACCGCCGCCGAGCACCCGGTCGAATTCGCCGACGCCCGTGGTGAAACGCGGCACGTCGGAGGCCTCGATGTCGGCGAGCCGCTGCACCGGCGAACTCTTCGCGAGCGCCTGGAAGCGATGCGCCGAAGCGCCCTGCTCCACCGACTCCACGAGCGTATTCCACGCCCCGCACGCGGCACACTGGCCGGTCCATTTCGGCGCTTGTCCGCCGCATTCGCTACAGATATAGAGCGTCTTTGCTTTCGCTGCTTTTGCCACGCGCTGCCTTGCTATAAGTCCGGTTGAAGTTCGATGCCTGGGTCATTCCGCGCGCACCGGCACGCGTTGCGCGATCGCGCACATCAACTCATAGCCGATGGTGCCGCACGAAGAGGCGACATCGTCGATAGGCAGATTCGGGCCCCACAGTTCGACGCGCGAGCCGATGCCCGCATGCGGAACCGGCGTGAGATCGACCGTGAGCATGTCCATGGACACGCGGCCGACGAGTTTCGTCCTCACGCCATCGACGATAACGGGCGTGCCTTCCGGCGCCACGCGCGGATATCCGTCCGCATAACCGCACGCCACCACGCCGATGCGAATGGCCTGTCCCGCCGTGTAAGTGGAACCGTAACCGATGCTGCTGCCCGCCTCGACCGTCTGCACGGCGATCAGCTCCGACGAAAGCGTCATGGCCGGACGCAGCCCGAGATTCGCGACATCGGCCGTCACGCCCGACGGCGACGCGCCATACAAAATGATGCCGGGCCGCACCCAGTCGAAGTGCGCGGCCGGATGCCACAGGACCGCCGCCGAGTTCGACAGGCTGCGCGCCCCCGCAATGCCTTCCGCGCCGCGTTCGAACGCCGCCAGCTGATGCGCCACGCCGCGTTCGCTGTCGGCATCGGAAAAATGGGTCATGAGCGTGATCTGCCCGATGCCCTGCACCGCCCGCGCCCGCTCCCACGCCGCGCGGAACCGCTCGGGCACGTAGCCGAGCCGGTTCATGCCGCTATTCATCTTCAACTGGATATTGATAGGCTTGGACAGCCGCGCCATTTCCAGCATGCGCAATTGCTCGTCGCAATGCACGGCCGTGGTCAGGCTGTAGCGGTCGATCACGTCGATATCGGTCGGCCGGAAGAAGCCTTCGAGCAGAAGAATCGGCCCGGCCCAACCCAATTCACGCAACTTTACGGCTTCTTCGAGGTCCAGAAGCCCGAAGCCGTCCGTTGCCCGAAGTCCGGGGAACGCTCGCGCAAGTCCGTGGCCATAAGCATTGGCCTTGACGACAGCCCAGATTTTGGATTTCGGCGCGTGCTTTCGTGCGACGGAGAGATTGTTGGCGAGTGCGGCAGTGTGAATGGTGGCGGAAAGGGGGCGCGGCATGAGCGTGTGTGGAATTGCGGTTCGGGCAGTCGGAAGGGCGAGCATACGCCAGCGTGGCATTGCGTGCTGCGGGTCTCAAAGACGCCTTGCGAATCAGTATCTTAAGAACAAACTCGCGGACGATCGTCTGTTTTTCGAGCGTCATCGAGATTACTGCTAGTCAGAATGCGCCTATTTTCGTGTTATAAAGCCGTGCGCACAACCCATTTCGAAAGGCATAAGCCCGATCGCAAGACAAGCGGCATGTCCGGCGGGCGGGGCGGATCACCCGCAGTGAGGAAAGCTTCGGATCAGATGAAAAAAGGTTTTTACACCATCATGGCCGCGCAGTTTTTCTCATCGCTGGCTGACAACGCTCTCCTGATTGCTGCCATTGCACTGCTGAAAGACCTTCACGCCCCGAACTGGATGACGCCGCTCCTGAAGCTGTTCTTCGTGCTCTCCTACGTGGTACTCGCGGCTTTCGTCGGCGCTTTCGCGGACTCGCGGCCCAAGGGCCGGGTGATGTTCGTCACCAATTCCATCAAGGTCGTCGGCTGCATCACCATGCTGGTGGGCGCACATCCGCTACTGGCCTACGGCATCGTGGGCTTCGGCGCGGCGGCCTACTCGCCCGCGAAGTACGGAATTCTCACCGAACTGCTGCCCGCCGACCGGCTCGTTGCCGCCAATGGCTGGATAGAAGGCACCACGGTCGGGTCGATCATCCTGGGCACGGTCATGGGCGGCGCGCTCATCAGTCCGCATATCGCCGGGCATCTGCTCAGTCTGCACATTCCGAAAGTCAATACGCCCGCCGAAGCCGCCATGCTCGTGATCGTGCTGATGTATGTGATCGCCGCGATCTTCAACCTGCGCATTCCCGACACCGGCGCGCGTTATCCGAAGCAGGAAACGCGGCCGATCAAGCTCATCACCGATTTCGCCGGTTGCTTCGTGACGCTCTGGCACGACAAGCTCGGACAAATCTCGCTCGCGGTCACCACGCTCTTCTGGGGCGCGGGCGCGACCTTGCAGTTCATCGTACTGAAATGGGCCGAAGTGTCGCTCGGCATGACGCTCTCGCAGGCCGCCATCTTGCAGGCGGTGATCGCGGTGGGCGTCGCGGTCGGCGCGGTGCTCGCGGCGGCGCGCGTGCCGCTCAAGCGCTCGCTGTCGGTGTTGCCGGTGGGCATCATGATGGGCATCGCCGTCATGCTGATGGCGTTCTACACGCGCCACCTCTTTCCCGCGCACTGGGGCATCTACTTCGGCAAGATGCACTTTCCGGGGTATCTGCTCGTCGCCTATTTGTTCCTGATGATCGTCGGCGGCTTGTCGGGCTTCTTCGTCGTGCCGATGAACGCGCTGCTCCAGCATCGCGGGCACGTGCTCTTGTCGGCGGGCCATTCGATCGCCGTGCAGAACTTCAACGAGAATCTCTCCGTGCTCGTCATGCTGTGCCTCTACGCCGTGCTGGTGTGGCTCGACGTGCCGATCCAGTTCGTGATCGTGCTGTTCGGCACCTTCGTGTGCCTAATGATGTACTTCGTCATGCGGCGGCATCAGGCGAATCAGCGCGCGTTCGATTCCGTCGCGCTGATCGGCGAAGCGCGGCATTGAAGTCGCGCGGCACGCTTTGCTCGTAAGCATCGGCTAATCTTCTTCCATCATGCTTTCCGCCGATCTCTATTCCTTCGTCACGCGCGTGCGCGGTCATGCGCCGCTCGTGCATTGCCTGACGAATCTCGTCGTCACCAACTTCACGGCCAACGTGCTGCTTGCCATCGGCGCCGCGCCGGCCATGGTCGTCGCGCGCGAGGAAGTCGGTGAATTCGCGCCGATCGCGGGCGCGCTCTCCGTCAATCTCGGCACGCTCGACGTCCCGCAGTCCCGCGCGATTCGTGCCGCCGTCGATGCCGCCAACGGCGCCGGCAAGCCGTGGGTGCTAGACCCGGTCGCGGTCGGCCCGCTCACGTTCCGCACGGAATTCGCGCTCGAACTGCTCGATCTCACGCCAGCGGTCATACGCGGCAACGCATCCGAGATCATCAGTCTCTCGGGCGGCGCTGCAAGCGGACGCGGCGTGGACAGCACCGCCGCCACCGACGCCGCGCTCGACGCCGCCCAGATCCTCGCGCTCAGGACACAGGCAGTCGTCGCGGTGACGGGCGCCACAGACTACATCACCGATGGCCGGCAGGTCGTCGCGCTGTCGAACGGCTCGCCGCTGATGACGCGCGTAACCGGCGTGGGCTGCGCGCTCTCGGCGACGGTCGCGGCGTTCATCGCCACCGCGACATCGCGCGATGAACACTTCGCGGCGACGGTCGCGGCCATCGCCCATACGACGATTGCGGGCGAACTCGCCGCGCGCGATGCCGCCCTGCCCGGCAGTTTCGCGGTCGCGTATCTCGACCGGCTGGCCTCACTCGACGAGAACGCGTTCGGGCAGACGCTCGTCACGCGTGACGTCGCGCTTTCCTGATCGCTCGGCAAATGCGGCCTTCCTTCGATCTTTCGCTTTATCTCGTGCTCGATCCCGTGCAGTGCGGCGGACACGCTGCGGCGCTTGCCGTGGCGCGCGCGGCGCTCGAAGGCGGCGCGACCATCTTGCAATTACGCGCGCCCGAGTGGCACAAGCGCGCGTGGTACGAGCTCGCGCGCGATCTGCTGCCGCTCACGCGTGCGCATGGCGTGCCGCTCATCATCAACGATCAGGTCGATGTCGCGCTTGCAGTCGGGGCCGATGGCGTGCATGTCGGGCAGCGCGATCTGCCGGCCGACGCCGTGCGGCGCTTGCTGGGCGCGGATGCGATCATCGGTTTGTCGGTGGCCGATCGCGCCGAACTCGACGCGGCGAACGCGCTACGAGGAACCGTCGATTACCTCGGCGCGGGACCGGTGTACGCCACGCCGACGAAGACCGATGCATCGGCGCCATGCGGTATCGATGGCCTGGCTGCGCTCGTCGCCGATGCGCGTTTGCCCACGGTGGCGATCGGCGGCATTCAGACGCACAATGCCGCGGATGTCATGCGCGCGAAACCCGCGGGTCTTGCCGTCGTCTCCGCAATCTGCAAGGCGGCCGATCCCCGCGACGCGTCGCGCGTCTTGCGCGAGATCATCGAACGCGCCTGAACCTCACCGTCACCTTATGGCCGATACGAAAACCATCCCCAACGTGCTCACCATCGCCGGTTCCGACTCGGGCGGCGGCGCGGGTATCCAGGCCGATCTGAAAGCGTTCTCCGCGCTCGGCGCGTACGGCGCAAGCGTCATCACGGCGCTCACGGCGCAGAACACGTGCGGCGTCACGGCCGTGCATGCGCCGGAAGCGGCGTTCATCACCGCGCAACTCGATGCCGTGTTCGACGACATTCGCATCGACGCGGTGAAGATCGGCATGCTGGCGAACGCGGATATCGTGCGCGCTGTCGCCGATGCGCTCAGGCGGCATAAGCCGACGCATGTCGTGCTGGATACCGTGATGATTTCCAAGAGCAATCACGCGCTCCTCGCGCCGGAAGCGGTGGCGGCGTTGCGCGACGAACTGCTTCCGCTTGCCACGCTGGTGACGCCGAATCTGCCGGAGGCGGCGGCGCTGCTCGGCTCGACGCCGGCCGTCGACGAAGACGAAATGGTCCGTCAGGGCGAAGCGTTGCGCTCGCTCGGCGCGCGCGCGGTGCTGATGAAAGGCGGCCATCTTGTTTCGGCCGATAGTCCCGACTGGCTCGTCGAGGCAAGCGGTTCGATGCGGCTGAACGGTGTGCGCGTGCCGCTCAAGAATACGCACGGGACGGGATGCACGTTGTCGTCGGCGATTGCGGCGCTGATTCCGCAAACGGACGATCTCGCGAGCGCGGCGGCTGAAGCGAAGCGCTATCTCACGGGAGCGATCGAAGCGAGCGCGCGGCTCGATGTCGGGCACGGCGTCGGGCCGGTGCATCATTTTTATCGCTGGTGGTAGCGGTCGGCGCGCGCCTGAACGCTCTATAACCGCGCCGCCGCAAAGATCCGCGCGCGCTCCGGCCAGTCGTCCGGCACGATGAAGCCGCGCGATTCCTCGCTCCAGTTGCCCGCTTCATCGCGTCGATAAGCCGCGATCATCGTCGGCATGGCAATCTCTTGCAGACGCGCATGAATCACCGATGCCTCGGCCAACAACGCGTCAGCATCGTCTGCGCGGAGCCGCCGCGAAGCCAGCCACGCGAGTCGTGGCTGCACGATCCACGCGCGCTCATCGCAGGCATTGCTTGCCGTGCCACGCTTCTCGCGCCAGTCGGATGCCGTCATCCACCAGCCGCGCAAATGCTGCTCGCCGATTTCAGGCGCGCTCGCGACGCCTTCATCGCGATAAAAGAGCCGCCCCTTGATGAACAAGCGCGGCTCCCACGGTCCTTCGTAACCCAGCGCGATGAACTCAGGACGCGCCGTCAGCGTGGACTGATGCGTCAGCAAGCGCGCATGTTTCAGATCGAAGCGATCCTGCAAGTTCGGTCCCACGTAGTCGGAGAGTCGTGAACTTGGCGACGCGGCGTCAGCGCCGACGTTTTGCGCGGCGCGTTCACCGACAATGCGGCCTGGCAGACGCGCGCCTGACGACGCGTCGATATCGACACCGCCTTGCGCGGCGTGTTCACCGGCGAAGCGATCCGGCAGACGCGCACCGGACGGCGCGTCGATCTCGCCACCGCCTTGCGCGGCGCGTTCACCGACGAAGCGATCTGGCAGACGCGCGCCTAACGACGCGTCGATCTCGCCACCGCCCTGCGCGACAGGTTCACCGATATGCAGATAAAACTTCACCGCGAGTTCCCAATGCAGCCGCGCGCCGTCCGCCGTTTCGAGCAGAAAATCGCATTCGCCGATGGTGCGACGCTGGCGCCGTATCTGCACGTTCGCGGCGATCAGGCGCGCCGCCGGCCCGTGCGCCAGGAAGAATTCCAGCAGGCTTTCCGCATAGATGCCGAGCCGAGTGCTCTTTGGGTTGCGCGTGTGGGCGTGGAGCGCGTCGGGCGCGGCATCGAGTTCGGCGAGCCACGCGAGCGTCGTTCGCCGCATTGCTTCCGAGTCGAAGGGATGAGCGAGCCGCGCGCCCGCATGATGCTCGTCGAGCAAGTCCGGCGAGAGTAGCAGCCACGCCAGATCCCGCACCGTCGTGTCGCCGAAACCATCGACGATGCGCGCGAAATCCGGCGATGGCGCCGACATCAGCGGCCGACCTTTCGTCCTTCCTGCGCGCCCGCCTCGACGCCGAGCGCGGCGAGCGCATCCCGGTACGTGCCGCGCGCGAGGCACAGATCCGCCCAGGCCTTGGCCTTGTCGGGCAGGCTGCGCAGCAGATACGCGGGGTGATACGTGACCACCACCGGCACGCCGCGATATTCATGCACGCGGCCGCGCATCGACGCGATGCTGCCGTCCGTCTTGAGAAGACTCTGCGCCGCGAAGCGCCCGAGCGCGACGATGATTTTCGGCTTCACGAGCTCGACCTGACGTTGCAGATAAGGCTCGCAGCGCGCGACTTCCTCGGGTTCCGGATTGCGATTGCCGGGCGGACGGCACTTCAGCACGTTGGTGATGAAGACGTTCGACTCGCGCGACAGTTCGAGCGCGCGCAGCATGTTGTCGAGCAGCTTGCCGGCCTGGCCGACGAACGGTTCGCCTTCCTTGTCCTCGTTCTCGCCGGGCGCCTCGCCGATGAGCAGCCAATCCGCTTCGCGGTCGCCGACGCCGAACACCGTGTTGGTGCGGCGCTCGCACAGGCGGCAGCGTTCGCAACCGGCAACGCGCGCGGCGAGCGTGTCCCAATCGAGCGTATGGATGTCGCTCGGGGCGTCGGCTGCGGCGGGCGACGGTGCGTAAAACGGCGCATCGTCGGTCCACGGGAGATCGTCGTAGGCTTCGAAAGGGGCTTCGTGGTCTTGAGGCGGGCTTGGTTCGCGTGCGGCGCGTGCCGGTTCGCGATCGGCGCGAGTGACGGCTTCGGCTTCGGCTTCGCGTAAGCGCGGTTGGTGGGCCAAGGCATCAGGCGATGCGTGTTGCGCAAGACCTTCAGGCGCTTGGTTCGGCAGCGAATCGCGCGAGGTTGGGCTCGCCACATCTCCCCGACGCGTCGCCGATGCGTCGTGTGAATTGGCTGCCGGAAGAGGCGTCAACCGCGCCTCCGATGTTTTCGAAGCCAACGATGCCGCCTCGTCCGCATCCGGACTTGCCACTTCGCCACGCGACGAACGCGAAAGCCGCGCCTCGACTGCAACATCCGATGGCAACGTCAAGGAAGCCGAAGACGCGCCACCCGCCTCGCTCACCCGCCGCCGCACCCACACCGGCCCAAAGCCGAGTTCTTCCACAAGCAGATCATCGAGCGCCATGCGCACTCTCCTTCGGAAACGACAGACGCATGACGATTGCGTCCTCGCGCGAACGGTGCCGCGCGGGATAATAATTCTTCCGGCGCCCGATGGCCACGAAGCCAAAGCGCTCGTAAAGCTGAATGGCACGCGGGTTCGACGGCCGCACTTCGAGCAACACGCCTTCGAGCTTTTCCGTGCGCGTGATGCGCACCGCCTCGCGCAACAGCGTGAGCCCCGCTCCAGCGCGCTGCGCACTCGGCGCGACGCACAGGTTGAGCAGATGCATTTCATCGACGACCGGCATCAGCACGCAATAGCCGATGAGCGTGCCCGTCACATGCCGCAAGCACACGCCGTAATAACCATTGCGCAACGAGTCCTGAAAATTGCCGCGGCTCCACGGAAACTCGTACGCCATCTTTTCGACGGCGGCGACTTCGTCGAGATCGGCCTCGGTCCTCGGCGTCCGAGCCCGGGCCGCCCGCAGCGCGCCGCGCACCGCAGCGCCCCCTCGCCCGATGCGGCGCGCGCCTGCATGCGCTCCGCCGTCGTTTGCGCCACCTTGTCGCGGATATAGTCGGGTGCGGCGAGTTCAGGTGCAATCGCCCGTCCCGCGCGCCATTCGCGAAGCGCGATCAGCGCGACGGGAAGCGCGTGCGGCAAGGCATGACGATCGACGACCGTCGCGGCTGCAAGCGCGGGAAAACGCTCGCCAAAAGCCGTTGCAGCGTTGCCCGCGAGCGCAAAGGGGACATCGGGAAGCGGTACGGCCGCCGGTGCATCGAGCGATGCGGGATGCAGCGTGCGCCACGCGCCAGTTGCATCGTCGAACTCGAAGTCGGCCCAGTAGACTTCGTCCATGCGTGCATCGAGTGCGACGAGCACGCGCGCTGGCAGCGCTGCGTCGTGCAGGCGCGCCGCTTGTGCGCATGCGAAGAGCGTGCTCACGGGCACGACCGGCACGTTCAAGCCGAACGCCAAACCCTGCGCGACGCCTGTCGCGGTGCGCAATCCCGTGAAGGAGCCCGGACCCGCGCCGAACGCGATCGCCGAACATTCGGCAAGCGTGACGCCAGCGTCCTCGCACAACTCGCGCACCGCGGGCAGCAGCCGCGTGCTGGATACCGCGCCCGTCGCCTCGTGGCGAAACCAGACGCGTAGGTCGTCGTGTACGTATTGCGGGGCGACGGTATCGGAAGGAGAAGAAGAATTGGCGAGCAAGAGCGCAACGGAGCAGAACTCCGTCGAGGTATCGAGGGCGAGCAGAACGGTGCGTGTCATAGCCGGTATTGTAATGCGGGACCCGCGACGCTTTCGCGCCATCTGAATCGGCGCGACGCGTTTTCGGCGATGCGTGGTCTCTGGAGGCTTCGCTCGGTTCGAAGAAAACCTCGACCCATTCGGGAGAATGCGCTTGCTAAGATCGGCAGCCCAAAGACTCGCAGGAGAAACGCGCATGACCGAGATCGATCAGCAATTCGCCCAGGCGCAGAATGATGTCACGCAGTTGACCGAGCGCCCCGGCAATCTCACGCTGCTGCGCCTGTATGCGCTATTCAAGCAAGGCAGTCTCGGCGACGTTCAAGGCGACAAGCCAGGCTTCACCGATATCGCCGGCAAGTACAAGTACGAAGCCTGGGCCGCGCTCAAAGGCACACCCGCCGACGACGCCAAGCGGCGTTACGTGGAATTGGTCGATTCGCTCAGACGCGGCGACGCTGACTAATTCACGAGCTGAGCATGCCGGCGCGCTTCGATGCCCGAAATTGGCGCGCAGGTGCTTCATCATGTGGCGCGGTGCAACAAACTACGATATACTAGCGGTCAGCGCTTGACTGTAAGTTGCATCACCCGAGAAAGACCCAAGCAAGATCGGTGATCCTCCGAGCAACAAAGCGTTTCGTAGCGTTTTGCCCCAATCCAGTTTAGAAACTGTCCCCTCCCTGCCAGGCCGTCTGCGTGTTGTATTAGCGCGTTGTGTTGTTCGCATCTATCGGCCCGTCATGCATCAGGCTGACGTCAGCGCCCCTCGGGTCTGCCGTATCCTATACAGCTTCTAAAAAGATTCTCGCCGCTTATGCGTGCGAGTGGCCCCCCGTTTTTCGATTTGCTCGCTGTTTCTTCGCTCGCTGAATCCAACGACCTGGGTATGCCGATTGGCGCCGACGCCTCATTTCCCGTTTCAAGGATCGACATGACTTCGAGCATTACCCCCAGCCCGTTGGACAACATCGCAGCACAAGCACTAGACCTCCCCGCAGCACCCGCAGTACAAGCCGTGGCACAACCCGAAGGCCCGACGTTCGAGTCGCTTGGCCTGTCCGCCGACATCGTCTCCGCGCTGACCGCCGCAGGCTATCAGTCGCCGACGCCGGTTCAGCAGCGCGCGATTCCCGCAGCGCTCGCCGGCCGCGATCTGCTCGTCTCCAGCCCGACCGGTTCGGGCAAGACGGCCGCGTTCATGCTGCCCGCCATCGAAAAATTCGCGCAAATGGAGAAGCTCCAGGCGCAGCAACCGCGCGCCCCGCGTGACCCGAATGCCAAGCCGGTGCGCCGTCAGCAACCCGTCGCGCGCCCGCGTCTGCTCGTGCTCACGCCGACCCGCGAACTCGCCATGCAGGTTTCCGCTGCCGCGACGACCTATGGCCGTCATCTGAAGCGTCTGCGCACGGTCAGCATTCTCGGCGGCGTGGCTTACGGCCAGCAATTGATGCTGCTTGCGAAGAACCCTGAGATTCTCGTCGCCACGCCGGGTCGCTTGATCGATCACCTCGAACGTGGCCGTATCGACCTGTCGACTCTCGACATGCTCGTGCTCGACGAAGCCGACCGCATGCTGGACATGGGCTTCATCGACGACATCGAAACGATCGTTGCCGCCACGCCAGCTTCGCGTCAGACGCTGCTGTTCTCGGCCACCATCGACGGCAAGATCGCTTCACTTACCGGCCGTCTGTTGAAGGACCCTGAGCGCATCGAGATCGTTCAGAAGCTCGAAGCGCGCGACAACATCGCGCAACACGTGCATTACGTCGATGACCGCGATCACAAGGATCGTCTGCTCGACCATCTGCTGCGCGACGAAGGCCTCGATCAGGCAATCGTCTTCACGGCGACCAAGAGCGACGCGGACCTGATCGCCAACCGTCTGTCGGACGCTGG
Organism: Caballeronia sp. LZ003; assembly: GCF_031451465.1. Classification (NCBI taxonomy): domain Bacteria; kingdom Pseudomonadati; phylum Pseudomonadota; class Betaproteobacteria; order Burkholderiales; family Burkholderiaceae; genus Caballeronia; species Caballeronia sp. LZ003. The sequence goes on from NZ_JARUXJ010000001.1 coordinate 1,723,500, forward strand.
CTTCGATTCCGCCGCATTGCACGGCGACCTGCCGCAAGGTGCACGCAATCGCACGATCCGCGCGCTGCGCGAAAAGCGCGTTCGCGTGCTGGTCGCGACCGACGTGGCTGCACGCGGTATCGACATTCCCGGCATTACGCACGTGTTCAACTACGATCTGCCGAAGTTCGCGGAAGACTACGTGCACCGTATCGGCCGCACGGGTCGCGCGGGCCGCAGCGGCATCGCGGTGAGCCTCGTGCATTACGCTGAAATCGGCGCGCTGAAGCGTATCGAGCGCTTCGTGCGTTCGCCGCTGCCGGTGAACGTCGTGGTCGGCTTCGAGCCGCGCAAGTCGCCGCCTAAGGGTGGTTTCAGTGGCGGCGCTGGCGGCCGTGGTCGTCCGGGCGGCGGCAATGGCGGCGGTCGTCGCTTCGGCAGCGGCGGTGGCAATGGCGGCAGCGGTAACGGCGGTGGCCGTGGGTACGGCGCATCCAACGCCAGCGGATACGGTAACAAGCCGAGCACCGGTTCGCGCGAAGGCGGGTATCGCGGTGAAGGCGGCGGCTATCGCGGCACCAACGCCGGCGGCAGCGAAGGCGGTTATCGTGGCGGTTCGCGCGATGGCGGTTTCGGTGGCCAGCGCGACGGTTTCGCCCGCCGCAGCGATGGTCCGCGCGCCCCGCGCCGCGGCAGCTAAGCCTTGATCGCTTAAAGGGCAGAGCGGCTATAAAAGCCCTTTGCCCGATTGCACAAAAAAAACCGATGCCTCGCGCGTCGGTTTTTTTTCGTCCGCTCGCCATATTTCACGATGTGCAATGATCTTTTGCGTCGCAAAAGACGTGCTGCGCGGCACAACGTCGGGCATTGCAAGATGGAAAACCGTATTTCGCATCGTGGAAATATTATTCCATCTCCCTGTATTTTAACGAAAATATTTATACGCAAATCTCTCTGCAGGGACTGTGTTGCGGGCGGCAATTTGCCTAGACTCTTATATAAGAGTTGAGCAAACGAAACCGCCGACGTCGGCGCACGAAGCTCAAATCGCCAAGGAACTCAGTTCAATCTCAAGGAGAAACGCCATGACCTCACGTCAACAGCAAGCCCAACAACTCCATCAGGAATGGGAAACGGATTCGCGCTGGAAAGGTGTCAAGCGCAGCTATTCGGCGGAGGACGTGGTGCGTCTGCGCGGCTCCGTGCCGGTCGAGCACACGCTCGCGCGGCGTGGCGCTGAAAAGCTGTGGGCGTCGATTCATGAAGAGCCGTTCGTCAACGCGCTTGGCGCATTGACTGGCAATCAGGCGATGCAGCAGGTGAAAGCCGGCCTCAAGGCCATCTACCTGTCCGGCTGGCAAGTCGCGGGCGATGCTAATGTCGCGGGCGAGATGTATCCGGATCAGTCGTTGTATCCGGCGAACTCGGTGCCCCTCGTCGTGAAGCGCATCAACAACACGCTTACGCGCGCCGATCAGATTCAATGGTCCGAAGGCAAGAATCCGGGCGATGCCGGCTACGTCGATTACTTCGCGCCGATCGTCGCGGATGCCGAAGCCGGTTTCGGCGGCGTGCTCAACGCCTTCGAACTGATGAAGGCGATGATCGAAGCCGGCGCAGCGGGCGTGCACTTCGAGGACCAGTTGGCGTCGGTGAAAAAGTGCGGCCACATGGGCGGCAAGGTGTTGGTGCCCACGCGTGAGAACGTCGCGAAGCTGACGGCCGCGCGTCTCGCCGCCGACGTCTGCGGCACGCCGACGCTCGTCATTGCGCGCACGGATGCCGAAGCCGCCGATCTCGTCACGTCCGACATCGACGACAACGACAAGCCGTTCCTGACCGGCGAGCGCACCGTGGAGGGCTTCTATCGCACGCGTCCGGGGCTGGATCAGGCAGTGTCGCGCGGCCTTGCCTACGCGCCGTATGCGGACCTCGTATGGTGCGAAACCGGCAAGCCGGACCTGGAATACGCGAAGAAATTCGCCGAAGCCATCCACAAGCAGTTCCCGGGCAAGATGCTCTCGTACAACTGCTCGCCGTCGTTCAACTGGAAGAAGAATCTGGACGACGCGACCATCGCCAAGTTCCAGCGCGAACTCGGCGCAATGGGCTACAAGTTCCAGTTCATCACGCTCGCGGGTTTCCACGCGCTGAACTACTCGATGTTCAACCTCGCGCACGGCTACGCCCGCTCGCAGATGAGCGCCTTCGTCGAACTGCAGCAAGCCGAATTCGCTGCCGCCGACAAGGGTTTCACGGCGGTCAAGCATCAACGCGAAGTGGGCACCGGCTATTTCGATGCCGTCACGCAAACGGTCGAACGCGACGCATCGACGACCGCGCTGCATGGATCGACGGAAGACGAGCAGTTCTTCGACAAAAAGGTCGCGTAAAAGCGGCAGGCTGAATCAGGGAGCGCAGTGAAACCGACGGCGGCCGTGGCGACATGGCCGCCGTTTTTCATTTCACCGTGACCTGTCACCGATAGACGATGACCGGAATCTTGGTATGCGTGAGCACGCGCTGTGTCTCGCTGCCGATCAGGAGACTGCCAAGCCCGCGTCTGCCGTGCGAGGCCATCAGGATCACGTCGCAGCCGTTGCCCTCCGCCGCCTCGATGATGCCGATATACGGCGCCGCGTCGATGCTCGTCACGCTGTCGCACGCCACGCCTGCCGCGATCGCCGCGCGTTCGACGGCGCGCAGATGATCGCGGGCTTCGCGTTCGGCGCGCGTGTGGAAGTCGTCGGGTGGTTCGACGGCGACATCGGCGAAAGGCGAATAAGGGTATTGCGGCAGGCACGCGTAAGCCGTGATGCGTGCGCCAACGGATTGCGCGAGGTCGATCGCGCCGTCGATGGCCTTTTGCGACAGTTCGGAACCGTCCGTCGGCACAAGGATGTGTTTGAACATGGCGTCCTCCTTCGGGCGTCGGTGCGTGCTTTCATTCTAGTGCCGCAAACGCGCGATCAAGGGCGGTTCATCCCCAGTATCCCGAAGCGTTATACGTATGCTTGAGCAGATCGAGAAAAAGACGCACGCGCAACGGCAAGTGCCGGCGTTGCGGAAAAACGGCGTGGATGCCGATAGGCGGCGCGGCGAACGCATCGAGCACGCTCTCGAGGCGTCCCGCGCCGATATCCTCGCCCACCTCCCACCACGACCGCCACGCGAGCCCGCGCCCTTCCATGCACCACTCGTGCAGCACGGCGCCGTCCGAGCACTCCATCGTGCCGGAGACTTTGATCGTCACTACCTTGCCATTTTGCTGAAACACCCAGCCGCGCTGCTGATTCGCCGATGCCCCAAGCGCGAGACAGTTGTGATGCGCAAGCGCCGCGAGGTCCGCGGGTTCGCCGAATTTCGCGAGATAGTCGGGCGACGCCACGCACACGCGCCGGTTCTCGCCGAGTTTGAGCGACACGAGCGACGAATCCGGCAACTCGCCGAGACGCACGGCGCAATCGAAGCCTTCGTTGACGAGATCGACCATGCGGTCGGTGAGATCGAGGCTCACGGAAACGTCCGGATGCAGCGTCGTGAATTTCGGCACGAGCGGCGCGACGTGACGCCGCCCGAAGCCCGCCGGCGCCGACACGCGCAGATGCCCGCTCGCCTTCACGCCGCCCGCCGACACGCTCGATTCCGCGTTCTGCATGTCGTTGATGATGCGCTGACAGTCTTCGAGGAACGCCGAGCCTTCGAACGTCAGCGTAATCTTGCGCGTCGTGCGCACGAGCAGCTTGACGCCCAGCCGTTCTTCCAGCGCGTCGAGCCGCCTGCCTATTACCGCGGGCGCGATGCCTTCCGCCTGCGCTGCCGCCGACAAGCTGCCTTTTGCCGCGACGGCCGCGAACGTCTCAATCTGCTTGAATCGATCCATGCGTTTTTTTCGTCAAATGCGGGACTCGCGCTCAGATTAGGTATTAAAAAGTAAAAGATCAAGTGATCCGGCGATGCTTTTTCCATCACTACGATCACCAATACAATCCAACCCGACCTCTACATGGAGCGCACGGCTATGTCGGCCATAACGACACACCCATCTCCTCGCGCAGTGATTTTCGACGCCTACGGCACGCTCTTCGACGTTCACTCGGTCGTCTCGGTGGCCGAGCAACTGTTTCCCGGCAAGGGCGAGCCGCTCTCGCAGCTCTGGCGGCAAAAGCAGATCGAATACACGCAGTTGCGCACGCTCGCCGATCCGTCGGGTAGCCATTACGCGCCGTTCTGGGACATCACGATCGATGCCCTGCGCCACGCCGCCGCCCGCCTCGGTCTTGCCGATGCGCTCAACAGCGCCGCCGAGAAGCGTCTGATGGACGAATACGCCTGCCTGTCCGCGTTCCCCGATACCGTGACCGCGCTCAAACAATGGCGCGAGCACGCAGGCATTCCCCTCGCGATCCTGTCCAACGGCAATCCGCCGATGCTCGATATCGCCGTTAAAAGCGCGGGCATGACGGGCCTCTTCGACCACGTGCTTTCCGTCGATGCGGTGCGCGCCTACAAGCCCGCCGCCGCCGCGTACGAACTCGGCACGCGCGCTTTCGGCGTGGCGGCGCGCGAGATCGTGTTCGTGTCGTCGAACGGCTGGGATATCGCGGGCGCGACTTGGTTCGGCTACACGACGTTCTGGATCAATCGCGCCGGCTTGCCGGTGGAAGAACTCGGGCTCGCGCCACGTGCAACGGGACGCGGCATGGCCGAACTGATCGAATTCATCGAAGGTGGATGCAAGCCACAGGACATTCCCTTACGTGGTGCGCGCCGGGCGCCGCGCAACTGATTTACCGCTTTACCGCTACAAGCAAAACCGTCTGACCGACCAAGGAGATTTGAACATGACGCAGACATCGCAATCGCATCCGCTCTCGTTGCCCGAAGGCATGCGCATCGCGGCCGAGATCAAGCCGGGCTTCGAAACCGTCCTCACGCCCGAGGCGCTCGCGCTCGTTGCATCGCTGCATCGCCGTTTCGAGCCGCGTCGCCGCGAACTGCTCGCCGCGCGTATCGACCGTACCCGGCGGCTCGACGCAGGCGAGCGTCCCGACTTCCTCGCATCGACCGAATCGATTCGCGCAGGCGACTGGAAAGTGGCGCCGTTGCCGAAGGACCTGCAATGCCGTCGTGTGGAGATCACCGGTCCGGTCGAGCGCAAGATGATCATCAACGCGCTCAACTCCGGCGCGGATTCGTACATGACCGACTTCGAGGATTCGAACGCGCCGAGTTGGGACAACCAGATCACCGGCCAGCTCAATCTGTTGGAGGCCGTGCGCCGCACCATCTCGCTCGAACAGAACGGCAAGTCATACAAGCTCAACGACCAGGTCGCCACGTTGATCGTGCGTCCGCGCGGCTGGCATCTGGATGAGAAACACGTGACGGTCGATGGCGAGCGCGTCTCGGGCGGCATCTTCGACTTCGCGCTGTTCCTGTTCCACAACGCGAAGGAACTGATCGCGCGCGGCAGCGGCCCTTACTTCTATCTGCCGAAGATGGAGAGCCATCTCGAAGCGCGTCTGTGGAACGACATCTTCATCGCGGCGCAGGAAAGCGTGGGCATTGCGCGCGGGACGATTCGCGCGACCGTGCTGGTCGAAACCATTCTCGCCGCCTTTGAAATGGACGAGATTCTGTACGAACTGCGCGAACATAGCTCCGGCCTGAACGCAGGCCGTTGGGATTACATCTTCTCCGCGATCAAGAAGTTCAAGAACGATCCAAACTTCTGCCTCGCCGATCGCGCCAAGATCACGATGACTGTGCCCTTCATGCGCGCATATGCGCTCGAATTGCTGAAGACGTGCCACAAGCGCAATGCGCCGGCTATCGGCGGCATGGCGGCGCTGATTCCGATCAAGAACGATCCCGCCGCGAACGAAAAAGCGATGGGCGGCGTACGTTCCGACAAGGCGCGCGATGCCACCGACGGTTACGACGGCGGCTGGGTCGCGCATCCGGGACTCGTGCCCATTGCGATGGAAGAATTTGTGAAAGTGCTCGGCGACAAGCCGAATCAGATCGCGAAGCAACGTGACGACGTACAGGTGAGCTCACACGATCTGCTCGATTTCCGTCCGGAAGAGCCAATCACCGAAGCCGGTTTGCGCAATAACGTGAACGTGGGCATCCACTATCTCGGTTCGTGGCTCGCGGGCAATGGCTGCGTGCCGATCCATAATCTGATGGAAGATGCCGCGACCGCCGAGATTTCGCGTTCGCAAGTGTGGCAGTGGATTCGTTCGCCGAAGGGCAAGCTCGACGATGGCCGCAAGGTTACGGCGTCGATGGTGCGGGAGATCACCATCGACGAACTCGAGAAGGTGAAGCAGTTGGTCGGCGGCGCGGGCAGCGATACCAAGCCTTACGAACGCGCGGCCAAGATCTTCGAAGAGATGTCGACTTCGGCGCAGTTCACCGAATTTTTGACCCTGCCGCTTTACGAGGCGATCTGACCCGCGAAGGTTGAGTCGTTCATCGCGAAACGTGCATTGCGAACAAACGGCCTGCGGGCCGTTTGTTCATTGAGACGTGGCGAACGAATCGCGCATGGCGTGTGCTACATTGCGCATCGTCTTTTTAACGATTCAACCGTGGAGCGCACTGACCGTGCGAACGACAGCATGAGCAATATCCAGCTCGATATCGAATGGACCGAGGCGGCATCGCGCAAAATCGAGAAACTGATGCCGCGCAACGCCAGCAAGGACGCCTATCTGGCACTGCCGCCGGTCGAATGTTTGCCGATGGAAGGCGATGTGCTTTTCCTTGGGCCGTCAGGCAAACAGCAACCGTTTATCGTGGCCGAGCGTCAATATCATCACGACGGCGATGCGGACTGGACCATCATTCTGATCCTCGACGTCCCGCACGAAACGCACTAACGACCCAACGGCATCCGCGCCGTTCATTCACGCCGCAGTTCAGAGAATCTTGCCTGCGACGTGAACCTCGCCGTGCTCGGCCAGTTCCGGCGACTTGGCGCGAAACGCCTGGATATGCGCGGACTTGCCGTGCTCGGCGAGCGCCTCTTCGCTTTCCCAACGCTCGACGAAGATGAAGCGGCGCGGTTCCTTCACATCGCGATGCAAGTCGTATTGCAACGCGCCGCGTTCCTTGCGAGTCGGCTCCACATTCGCTTCGAGCACTTTCCTGAATTCCTCTTCCTTGCCTGGCTTCGCGACAAAAATAGCGACGACAGCGACTTCCGACATAAGTGTTCTCCTCGTTTCAATGTTGGGATGGAACGCGAAGCATAACCGCGCGCGGCGCACTCTGCCGTTTTCGATCCACAAAGAAAAAACCCGCGTTCCGAATGAAACGCGGGTAAAAACCGTCGCCCTACGAGGATAGGCGACGGGGCCATCGGGGTTCGCGAGAACGCGAACCATTATTCGTTTGTCCTGTACCGGCGCTTCGCGGTGCCGTGTTCGCCAATGACGTAATGTACTGTCCACTCGGTCGTTTTCTATAAGCTTTTGCGCACATAGCGCGATAGAAAGAATCCTCTGCGCAATAAGCGCGGAACGCTCGCATATGCGTTCAATCGCACGACCGATTTTTTCGCCATCGGCTTAACTTGTCGCGCCGAGAAAGGTTGACGAAAAAAAACCGCCTCGATGACGAGGCGGTTTGCACACGATGAGAGCCCGAAGGCTGCGAACGCGATGATCAGCCGATCTGACCGGCCAACAAGGCCATGATCTGACGCGCTTGCGGCGACGAATCGAGCTGACCTTTGTCGTCGACGATTGCGACGCGTGTTTGCTGTTCGGTGACCGCGCGCACGTTGACCTGATATTGCTTCGCGACCATTTCCTTGCGGCCGTGGAACACTTGGCTCCAAAAGCCCTGCTCGGCCGATGTCTTGTCGTTCGGATCGACGTAACGCACATAGTAGACGCCACGGCCACGGTCGCGATCGTCCACGGTGAAGTTCGCCCGATCCAGCGCGATGCCCACGCGCAGCCACGCGCGGTCGTAGGCTTCGGGCAGGGTCAGCTCCGATGTCGTGGCTTCGGGTACGGCTTCGTTGCGAATGGGGCTGTTGCCTGCGTTGGCCGCGTTCTGCGCGGCAACCGATGCAGCCTTCTTGTCGCCAGTCTTGGCGCTCGCCGCCGCGGCGGTCGCGCCCGGCAAAGACGTGCCGCCCGCTTGACGCGTGTCCGCGTTGGTAAGCGAAGTCATCAAACGGCGCAGGTATTCGTTTTCAAGCGCGGGGTCGTTCGGACGCGCCTGCCACTGGCTCGTGTCGTTGTTTACGCCGGTCAACGCTTCACGCATGCCCTTCTGGCTGATGAACACGTACGTGCCGCCGTTGGGCGCCGCTTCGAGACGCGTGCGGTATTTGTTGCGCTCGGCCGTGACATAGGAATTGCCCGTGGCCTTGGAGAGCGTGTCGCGAATCAGGCCATCTGAAATTTGCGGATGCGTTTCGTTCCAGTCGGTTTCCATCACGCCTTTATCGCGTTGATCGACGACGAGCAAGAAGCCCTGCTCTTGCCAGAACCGGCGGATCTGCGGCCAGACCTGATCGGGCGCGCGGTCGTCGACGACGAGCCAGCGCTCGGCGCCATCGCGCTGAATGCGCATGCCCGTGATTGGCGGCACCACCGTGGGCGCGGTGGGTGCGACCTTCTGGACTTGCTGCAGATCGGAAAGGGATGTCTGCCCGCCCTGTGGCGGCAGCGAACGCTGATCGACGGCTTCGTCGAGCAGGTTCGGCGGATTCGCGAGGGTTTCCTGCTTGGAGCGCTGATCGCTCTTGTAGTTGATCGCGTTAGGTGAAGACGTGCCGCAACCCGCCACGATTCCTGCCACTGCGACGACCGCAGCAACCCGCCTGGTTACACGAAAATCTGTCATGTCTGGAAAGTCCTTCCGCAACGCCACGGGTTCTTCCGTGGATCAACCCAGCATTTTACCGGTCTGGCGGTGTCTCTGGCAAAAAGAGGCCGGTTTCGTTTTCCGCGACGCTCGTCGCGATATTGATCCACGGAAACTGGATGCTTTTTGTCGCCGAGATTTGTTGGCAATTCGCCATCGGCAGCGAATGCGCTTTTGTTGCGGTCAAAAGGCATGGATGCACCCAAGCCATTAAAACGTCTTCGCCTCGAAATGACAATTTATGACAGTCTCAAAAATAGGCGATTTGGCTTTTCGAGCTTCGTAACGTACTGATTTTCAAGGCACCACGCCCGTCTTTCGAAGGCTTTTCGCGGCTTTCGAGTGCCTCGGGCGACGGTATCGCCCATCCCCTTCTTCCCTCTAGAATCGCTCTCAAAATTAAGACTTATCTGAGTGAAACTGAGAGAGGAACACGTGACTACGCCAAGACATACGCTAAGAAATCCTCATTACCTCGCGGCGGCCTGCATCGCGCTCGGCGGATCGATGGCCGCGCCTGCACAAGCGCAACTCGGCGCGATAGCGCGCAGCGCCGCATTTTCGCCAGGTGTCGTCGCGCATCGATCGACGCACGGCCTGCTCGATTACGTCGAAACGACGGACGCGAACGGCATCGTCGTGCGCGAATACGTCTCGGCCAGCGGCGCCGTGTACGCAATCTCCTGGCGCGGACCGGCCATGCCCGACACAGAAGCGCTGCTCGGCGCGTACTTTCAGCGCTTCAAGGACGGCGCGAACGCTTCGTCGGGCGATGCCGGTCTGCACGCGACGCGCATCGCGAATGGCGATCTCGTCGTCGAAAATCACGTGCGGCTGCGTGAGTTCAGTGGCCGCGCATGGCTCGTGAGCGCGCTTCCAGTTGGCGTATCCACCGCCGATATTCAATGACGATGGAGGCACGCATGCCTATTCGCACGCATCTCACGCTTCTTATTGTCACCGCACTGGCCTTGACCGCATGCGGCGGTGGCGGCGGTTCCGACAGCGCCACGCCGGCACCCGCGGCACCTGCACAAGCCAGCGCGCCCGCGACGGCCAGCGCGCCGGGCACGGCAAGCGTCCCGGCCGCGGCAAGCGCCGCCAGCAGCGCCAGCGCGGCATCCGCACCGAGTGCCGACTCCACCACCGTCGTGCAATCGACCACGCCGAACGTGCAAACCATCACCGTGACCAGCACGCCAACTCGCACGCGCAACATGCTGCAGACGAGCGTCACTATCTGCGTGCCGGGCACGAATACTTGCCAGACCATCGACAACATCCAGGTCGATACCGGCTCGCACGGGCTGCGCGTGCTGGCGTCGGCACTGAACTCGCAAATCGCGCTGCCGCTCGTCGCGGCAAGCGGTTCGAACGGGTTCGTCGCCGAATGCTCGGTGTTTGGCACGGGCTACACATGGGGCGCCGTGCGCACCGCCGATGTGCGGCTCGCCGGCCAAGTCGCGGGGGCAACCTCCGTGCAGTTGATCGCCGATGCATCGACGCCCACGGCGCCCGCCGATTGCGCACAGTCCGGCCTGCCGATGCTCGACGCATCGAAGCTGCGCGGCAACGGCATTCTCGGCGTCGGTCCGTTCACCGCCGATTGCGGCGCGGGCTGCGCCGCCTCCGCCATGCCGCGCTGGTACTACACCTGCAACGCGGGGGGCGGTTGCACGGCGAGCAGCTTGCCGGTTGCGCAGCAGGTGACCAATCCGGTCGCCAACTTCGCCGCCGACAACAACGGCGTGCTGATCGAACTCCCCGCCATTCCAGCCGCAGGCGCATCCGCGGTCACGGGGACGATGACCTTCGGCATCGGTACGCAGGCGAACAATCTGCTTGGCTCGGCGACGGTGTTGAAATCGAGTTCGTCTTCCGGCTATGTGTCGACGAGCTTCGGCGGCAGTCAGTATGGGACGAGCTTCATCGACAGCGGATCGAACGGGTTGTTCTTCCCTTCGACGAGCATCACGACATGCGGCGCGTGGTATTGCCCGGCGGCGACGCAAGCCTTGAGCGCGACCGTGCGTTCGACGAGCGGCATCACGACCGACGTCTCGTTCAGCGTCGCGCAATCGACCACGTTGATCGCAAGCGGCAATTTCGCGTTCAGCAATCTCGCCGGACCGTCGAGCGGATACTTCGACTGGGGCTTGCCATTCTTCTTTGGGAGACGCGTGTTCACGGCGCTCGAAGGACGCGCGACGCCCGCAGGAAACGGGCCGTATTACGCGTTCTGAAAAGCCGAGGGCCGTTCGCGATGAACGGCCCTCGGCTTGACATGCCGCAACAGGCGGAAAGCTACTTACTTCTTCTGCGCCTCTTCCTCGAAGATCTTCTGCGCCAGATGGAACGCCGAGTTCGCGGCCGGCACGCCGCAATACACGGCCGTCTGCAGCAGCACTTCCTTGATCTCGTCCTGCGTCACGCCGTTGTTCTTCGCGGCGCGCAGATGCAACGCGAGTTCCTCGCCACGATTGAGCGCGACCATCATCGCGATGGTGAGAAGGCTGCGCGTATGACGCGGCAAGCCATCGCGCGTCCAGATTTCGCCCCACGCATAACGCGTGATGAAGTTCTGGAAATCCGTGGTGAGATCGGTGCGGTTGGCAAGCGAGCGGTCCACGTGCGCATCGGACAGCACCGCGCGGCGCACCTTCATGCCGGCTTCGTAACGTTCGTCATCAGTCATGGTTGTTCTCCGAGAAAGTCGAGCACGGCGCGCGTGTAATCGTCGCGCTTCTCGATGTTCGACAAATGCGCCGCGTCCAGTTCGACGTAGCGCGCGCCTTCGATATAACCCGCCAGTTCGCGGCCCTGCTCGGCTGTCGTCGACAGATCGTGCGTGCCTGCGATCACGAGCACCGGCAGCGCGATGGTCTTCGCTTCGGCGCGCAGGTCGGCGTCGCGGATCGCTTCGCAATTCGACGCGTAGCCTTCGCCCTCCGTATGCCGGAAGACATCGCGGATGTTGGCGAGCACGAGCTGTTCGCGCTCGATGAACGGCGCGGTGAACCAGCGCGCGATCACGGCGTCGGTCAGCGACGACATGCCGCCTGCTTCACGCGCTTTCGCGGCGCGCGGCGTCCACACCGCATCCGAGCCGATGAGCGCCGCCGTGTTCGACAGCACCACGCGCGAGAAACGTTCGGGATGACGCGCGGCGAGCCCGATGCCCGTGAGCCCGCCCATCGACAGACCGCAGTAATGCGCGCGTTCGATACCGAGATGATCGAGCAGCCCGACGACATCGCCGATCAACTGATCGATGGTGTACGGCCCCGCTGGCGCGTCCGAATGGCCGTGGCCGCGCGTGTCGTAACGCACCACGCGGTAGTGCTCGGCGAACGCTTCGACTTGCGGCGTCCACATGGAGACATCGGCGCCGAGCGAATTCGACAGCACGAGCCACGGGGCGTCATTGCCCGCGCGGGCATCGACTCGATAGTGAATCCGGGTACCGTTGATAGCGGCAAGGGGCATGCTGTATCGCTCCTGAATCTTGTGCGCTCACGCGTTCGCGCGATGAAGCTCTAGCGCGGCGTCGACGAAGGCCTGTGCCTGACCGGCGTAATTCGCCGGATCGAGCAAGGATTTCAACTGTTGTTGCGAAAGATGCTGCGTGACGGTTTCGTTCGCGGCGAGCACTTCGAAGAGAGACTGGCCGCTTGCCACCGCCGCCTTCGACGACTGCTCGACGAGCTTGTGCGCATCCAGCCGGCCGATGGCGTCGCCGAGCGCGAGCATGACCGCTTCGCCGAGCACGAGACCGTTGGTCGCGTCGAGATTCCGCGCGAGCCGCGCGACGTTCACTTCGAGACCCGGCACGATGCCCTTGATATTCGACAACGCGCCCGCCGTAAGCCGCGCGAGATCGGGCAGCGCTTCCCATTCCGCCTGCCAGCCGCCGAGCGCGCGTTCGTGTTCCTGCACCATGCCCGCGAAAATCGTCGCGACGAGATTGGGCGCGCGCGTCGCGGCAGTCAGCACCGCCGCGCAACTCACGGGATTGCGCTTGTGCGGCATGGTGGACGACCCGCCCTTGCCTGCCGCGGCCGGCTCGGCGAGTTCGCCGAGTTCGGTCTGCATCATGAGCGAGATGTCGCGCGCGATCTTGCCAAGCGTGCCCGTGAGCATGCCGAGAAACGCCGCCGCCTCCGCGATGCGATCGCGTTGCGTATGCCAAGGCAGCGCGGGCAGGGCGAGCTGAAGTTCATCGGCGAGCGACTGCGCCACCGGCAAGGCCTTGTCGCGCAGACTCGCCAGCGTGCCCGCCGCGCCGCCGAATTGCAGCACGAACACGCGCGATTTCAGTTCGTACAGACGCCCGCGATGACGCGTCACCGCATCCAGCCATTGCGCGAACTTGAGACCGAGCGTGATTGGCAGCGCCTGTTGCAACCATGTGCGGCCGATCATCGGCGTCGCGTGATGCTTCTGCGCTTGCTGCGCGAGCGATGCCGCGAGTTCGCGCAGATCGGCATCGATCAGTTCGAATGCGGCGCGCAGTTGCAGCATGACGCCCGTGTCGATGATGTCCTGACTCGTCGCGCCCCAATGCACGTACTTCGCGGCCTCGGCGTCGCCGGCCTTCACCACGGCGGTCAATTGCTTGACGAGCGGAATCGCGAGATTGCCGCCAGCGGCCGCGCCGGTCATCAACGCGCCGGCGTCGAAGTTGTCGGCATTGCACGCGGCGACTATCGCATCGACCGCGCTCGCCGGAATCACGCCATGCTCCGCCGATGCACGCGCGAGCGCCGCTTCGACATCGAGCATGGCCTGCACCGTCGCGCGCGCCGACCATAGCGCGTTGGCGGCCTCGTTGCCGCAGATGAGATCCGTGAGACGACCGGTCGAGGCGAACATGTCCTTAGACACGCTCGATGACAATCGCAATGCCCTGGCCCACGCCAATGCACATGGTGCAGAGCGCGAAGCGCCCGCCCGTGCGCTGCAACTGATAGCTCGCGGTCGTCACGAGCCGCGCGCCGGACGCGCCGAGCGGATGTCCGAGCGCGATCGCACCGCCGTTCGGGTTGACGCGAGGATCGTCGTCGGCAATGCCGAGCATGCGCAGCACGGCGAGCCCTTGCGAGGCGAAGGCTTCGTTCAGTTCGATCACATCGAACTGGTCGATCGTCATGCCAAGGCGCGCCAACAGCTTCTGCGATGCGGGCGCCGGTCCGATACCCATCACGCGCGGTTCGACACCCGCGGTCGCGATGCCGAGAATGCGCGCGCGCGGCGTGAGGCCATGACGCTTCGCGCTTTCTTCGTCGGCGATCAGCATGGCGACGGCGCCATCGTTCACGCCCGACGCGTTGCCCGCCGTCACCGAGCCGTCCGGACGCACCACGCCCTTCAGCTTCGCGAGCGTTTCGAGACTCGTCTCACGCGGATGCTCGTCCTGCGACACGACGAGCGCGTCGCCCTTCTTCTGGGCGATGCTGACCGGCGTGACTTCCTGCGCGAGCGTGCCGTCCTTCTGCGCGCGCGATGCCTTCTGCTGACTGCGCAGCGCGAACGCGTCCTGATCGGCGCGGCTCACCTTGTAGTCGTCGGCGACGTTCTCGGCGGTTTCGGGCATCGAGTCGACGCCGTAGAGCTTCTTCATCAGCGGATTGACGAAGCGCCAGCCGATGGTCGTGTCGTGAATCTCGGCCTGACGCGAGAACGCGCTCGTCGCCTTGCCCATCACGAACGGCGCACGGCTCATGCTCTCGACGCCGCCCGCGATCAAAAGGCTCGCCTCGCCCGACTTGATGGCGCGCGCCGCGATGCCGACCGCATCCATGCCCGAACCGCACAGGCGGTTCACCGTCGAACCGGGCGTGCCCACGGGCAAGCCGGCAAGCAACGCCGACATGCGCGCGACGTTGCGATTGTCTTCGCCCGCCTGATTCGCGCAGCCGTAGATCACTTCCTCGACGGCTTCCCAGTCCACTTCCTTGTTGCGTTCGACGAGCGCGCGCAGCGGCACGGCGCCCAGGTCGTCGGCACGCACGGAAGACAGCGAACCGCCGTAACGGCCGATCGGCGTGCGGATGGCATCACATACGAAAGCTTCTTTCATCGGTCAACTCCAGTTATCTCTCAGGCGAAGCGTTTATGCAGCCTCGGACAGCGGCACGTATTGCAGCGGCACCTGGGCCAGCTTTTGCAGTTCGTCGAACGACAGACCTTCCACCATCTCGCGCACGACAAAGCCTTCCGGCGTCACGTCGAACACGGCGAGGTCCGTGTACACGCGATCCGCGCACTGTACGCCCGTCACCGGATAAGAACATTCGGCCACGAGCTTGCTCTCGCCTTGCTTCGTGAGCAGTTCCATCATCACGTACACCTGCTTGGCGCCGATGGCCAGGTCCATTGCGCCGCCGACGGCGGGAATCGCATCGGGTGCGCCGGTGTGCCAGTTGGCGAGGTCGCCCGTCGCCGAGACCTGGAACGCGCCGAGCACGCAGAAATCGAGATGGCCGCCGCGCATCATCGCGAAGGAATCGGCGTGATGGAAGAACGCGCCGCCCGTCAAGAGCGTGACGTGCTGCTTGCCGGCGTTGATGAGTTCGTCGTCCTCTTCGCCCTTCGCGGGCGCGGGACCCATGCCGAGCAGGCCGTTTTCGCTATGGAGGAAGATTTCGCGATCCGCCGCGAGATGATTGGCGACGAGCGTCGGCACGCCGATACCGAGGTTCACATACGCGCCTTCGGGAATGTCCGCGGCCACGCGGCGGGCCATTTCGTCACGGGAAAGTTTCTTCATGGCTTCGATCCTTCAGGATGCAAGTTCAGCTTCGAGTTCGGCGGCATGCACCGCCTGCGGCACTTCGACCACACGTTGCACGAAGATGCCCGGCGTCACGATGTTTTCGGGGTCAAGCTCGCCGAGCGGCACGACCTTCGACACCTGCACGATGGCGGTCTTCGCGGCGCTCGCCATGATCGGCCCGAAGTTGCGCGCCGTCTTACGATAGACCAGATTGCCCCAGCGGTCGCCCTTATAGGCCTTCACGAGCGCGAAGTCGGCGTGTAGCGGCGCTTCGAGCACGTAGTGCTTGCCGTCGATCACGCGGGTTTCCTTGCCTTCTGCGAGCTTCGTGCCGTAGCCGGTCGGCGTGAAGAATCCGCCGATGCCCGCGCCCGCCGCTCGAATGCGCTCCGCGAGATTACCCTGCGGCACGAGTTCGAGTTCGATTTCGCCCGCGCGGTAGAGCGCGTCGAAGACGTGCGAGTCGGTCTGACGCGGAAACGAACAGATGATCTTGCTGACGCGCTTCGCCTTCAGCAAGGCGGCGAGACCCGTGTCGCCATTGCCCGCGTTGTTGTTGACGATGGTGAGATTGCGCGCGCCCTGTTCGATGAGCGCGTCGATCAGTTCCGAGGGCATGCCCGCCGTGCCGAAACCGCCGATCATGATGGTCGCGCCGTCCTGCACATCCGCCACCGCCGACGCGAGCGAGTCGAAAATCTTGTTGATCATTGCCGTACTTTCTCCTGTGTCGAACCGACTTGCGTGTCAGCGGCCGCTTGAAGCAAACGCATCTCGGGGTTTACCTGTGCGCCGACAAGCTTGCTTCGGAATGTTCGATATGCGAACATGGATTCGTTAAGCGAACATCGGCATGTTAGTCCCCGGTTCTTTGTCGTGTCAACGAAGCATGCGCGAAGTGCGGGTTTGTACGGGTCTTCACGCTTTCAATATGTCCACTCCAACGAATGCCGACGCGGATTCATCCGATAACCCCGCGCGTCCCGGCGACGCCTACGTGCAATCGTTCGCGCGCGGGCTTTCGGTCATCCGCTCGTTCGACGCGAACCGCCCGGCGCAGACGCTCACCGATGTCGCCGCCGCGACCGGCTTAACGCGCGCGGGCGCGCGGCGCATTCTCCTTACGTTGCAGACGCTCGGTTATGTCGAAGCCGATGGCCGCCTCTTCCAGCTCACACCGAAGATACTCGACCTGGGCTTCGCCTATCTCACGTCGATGCCGTTCTGGAATCTCGCCGAGCCGGTCATGGAAGAACTCGTCGCGCAAGTTCACGAAAGCTGCTCGGCGGCGGTGTTGAACGGCGCGGAGATCGTCTACGTGCTGCGCGTGCCGACCCACAAGATCATCACGCAAAATCTGTCGATCGGCAGCCGTCTGCCCGCGTTCTGCACGTCGATGGGCCGCGTGCTTTTCGCCGCACTCGACGACGCACAACTCGACAAAGCACTCGATGCCAGCGAACTCGTCGCGCGCACGCCGCACACCATCGTCGACAAGACTGCGCTCAGGGAATCGATCGCGCTCGTGCGGCGCCAGGGCTGGGCTATCGTCGATCAAGAACTGGAAGAAGGATTGATCTCGCTATCGGCGCCCATTCGCGACCGGCAAGGCCGCGTGATCGCCGCGCTGAACCTCTCCGGCAACGCGCAGCGCAAGAGCGCGAAGCAAATGGTGAAGTCGTTCCTGACGCCGCTGCAGGAAGCGGCGCAGCGCGTGTCGGACATGGTTGCGCGGCGTGGATGATCCGCGCGACACTCCACTATCCGCGAGGCGAATGCCGCATGACGCACTATTTCGCCGGACGATAACGACGGCCGCATGACCGACCTCGACCTGAATCTGATCCCGTTCCTCGTCGCGATAGAGGAGACGCGCAACGTGAGCCGCGCCGCCGAGCGGCTCGGCGTGAGTCAGCCGCGCGTGTCGACGGCGCTCGGACGGCTGCGCGAATATTTCAACGACCCGCTGTTCGTGCGGACCTCGCGCGGCATGGAGCCGACGCCGCGCGCCCTGGCGCTCGTGCCGGCGGCGCGCGAGGCGCTCGGGCGGATCGAACGCGGTTTGCTCGATACGCAGCACTTCGATCCCTCATCGAGCACCGACACGTTCTCGATAGCGCTGTCGGATGTCGGCGAGATCGTGTTTCTGCCGCGCTTGTTGCAGGCGTTCGCAACCGAGGCGCCGCAAGCGAATCTGCGGTCTGTGTCGGCTTCACACGGCGATGTCGAGCGCGGACTCGAAGCCGGCTCGATCGATCTGGCGGTCGGCTATTTTCCCGATCTGCGCGGCAACAACTTCTTCCAGCAGCGGCTCTTTTCGCACCGGTTCATCTGTCTCATGCGGCGCGATCATCCCTTCGCGCGCGAGCCTCTCACGCTCGAACGCTTCTGCGCATGCGGCCACGCGGTCGTGCGCGCCGAGGGACGCAGTCAGGAGATCCTCGAAAATCATCTCGACAAGGAACGCGTGCGGCGCCGCGCCGTGCTGGAGACGCCGCACTTCATGAGCTTGCCGTTCATTTTGTCGCGCACGGATCTCATCGCGACGGTGCCGCATGCGATCGGCTTCGCGTATGTGGCCGAACACGCGTCGATCACGCTCGCCGAGCCGCCGCTCGCGCTGCCGAGGTTCGATCTGCGGCAGCATTGGCATCGCAAGTTTCATAACGATCCACGCACGAGTTGGCTGCGTGGCGTCGTCGCCTCGCTCTTCAACGACGCACTCGACGAATGGCCGAAGTGACGGGCAGCTTTTCCTCGACGTGCGGCGATGTCTAACGCCCGCTCCGGCTTGCGTCCGAGCGGCCCTCATCCGCGGATAAATCCGGCTAACATTGGCGTTTTGTTTCCTCGAAGGAAATGATCGATGGATGCGCTCACCAGTCTTCGCGTATTCCGCGAGGTCGTCGAAGCTGGAAGTTTCGTGAAGGCGGCCGAACGGCTAGACATCTCGACCGCGATGACGAGCAAACACGTCGCCAACCTCGAACGCCATTTGAACGTGCGGTTGCTGAATCGAACGACGCGGCATCTCAGCCTGACCGAAGCCGGCAACGTTTATTACGAACAGTGCAGCGAGGCGCTCGATATCCTGCGCGCGGCAGAAGCCGCGGTCGGCACACAGACGGCGCAGCCACATGGCGTGCTCAAGGTGACCGCGCCGGGCTGGTTCGCCAATCGTAAGTTCGCGGATTTGCTGGTGGCTTATCAGGCGCGTTATCCGGATGTGCTCGTCGATATGCGCCTCGAGAACCGCTTCGTCGATCTGGTCGAGGAAGGCTACGACATGGCCTTGCGCGCGACGTCCGAGCCGTCGCCCTCGCTCATCGTACGGCCGTTGTGCCGGATGCCGTTCGTGCTGGCGGCATCGCCTGCGTATATCGAACGGCATGGGCCGGTGCAGCATCCGGACGACATGGCGCGGCATCGCGTCGTGCTGCCGACTTACACCAATATCGAGATGGTTACGCTGACGGGCGCGGACGGCGCGTTCACGGTCAGGAATCAGCCGGTGCTGAAGACCAACGATACGTCGATGGCGCTCCAGCTCGTGCGTGCCGGGATGGGCCTGGCGTATCTGCCGGCGTGGATCGTCGATCCCGAACTGGGCGCGGGCAACTTGCTGCGCGTGCTGCCGGGCTACGAAGCGTTCGCGCCGTCGGTGTATGCGGTGTACACGAGCCGCAAGTACATGACGACGAAGGTCAGAACCTTCATCGATTTCTTGTCGGACTCGCTGAGCGATCAAGAACCAGGGAAGTGACCGAATCACGACAGAATTCGGATTAGTCGTAGATTAAGAATACTCGTATTCAAGCGCTGCTTGCCGTGTGTGAATATCGCGCCCAATTCCCGGTTTGGCCTACCACGATCTGGTTATCACGGATTGTGACGATCGCCGCTGGGGAGGCTGGCTCTTTCACGCATCATCATTGGCTTAGCGCACATGGACTTCTTTCCCTGGCTCCCCTTGTTGTTCAACCTCTTGCTTCTGTGCGCGGTGATGTTCGTCTGCCGCACGATCAACGCAAGTCACGGCAAGCTGCTGTGGAATGGCGCACTCGTGTTCTTCATCTTCTGCTTTCTGGCAATGGCTCTCGACTTCGTACTGACGATGGTCTTTGCGTCCGCGAGTTTTCATGATCACACGCAGTATGAAAGCATCGCGACGCGGAGCAAGTGGAGCGAACGCGTGCTGAGTTACCTGATTCCTTGTGTCGTGTCGGCGTTGTTGGCACAGCGCTTTCGCAAGCGTCAGCGCGCAGCGCTTGCGCGCAAGCGGCGCGTGCCGACGCTGCGTAACAATGACGCGCCTGTTTCGATCAAGACTTCCCCTTACACGCAGTCTGAACTCAGGCTGTGAGCATTTTCGAGTAGATTCGACGAGTCCGAACACGAATTTCGTCGAAGCAGTTCTACTATTCGTTTCGCTCTGATATACTTTCGCTCTTTCGGGGCGTAGCGCAGCCTGGTAGCGTACCTGCATGGGGTGCAGGTGGTCGGAGGTTCAAATCCTCTCGCCCCGACCAGATTAAAACCCGCGATAGCTTAGGCTTTCGCGGGTTTTTTTCATGTCTGCTACCTGTACGTAAATACAGTGAATTTTAGGCAATTTATTAGGCGCGCCTAATACTCAAACCGATTGCGGAGTGCCATACTGTTCATCCACACAGTATTTGGACGGCGACGCACGGGCCTGTTTAAGAGCGGTAAGGACACCCGTCACTGCCGCAAGTGCGAGCACTGGGGCGGTGAGGTGGCGAAGGGACAGCACGCGGTCTGCGTGCGAGGTAGAGGAACGCAGGTGACTGCGCGGCTAGAATACGGATGTGCGTTCTGGGCGCGTGCGACAGGGCATGACGATGGCGCACAAGTTTCTCCGTTAAGAACAGAAAACTTTTCAGAGCATGACGATGAAAGCTTCTGAGGTAGTCGGACAGATCAAGGCTGCTGTTGATGAATTTGCGCAAACCGGAAACTCCGCAATGCCGGTTCAGAGTATGCAGATGTATCTCGACGGCTTGCTTAAAACGACTCAGGAACGAGAGTCTAGCAATGCCCCGATCTCGGAGGCGCAGGCGCAGCATCAGTTGGAGATTTGGAAAACCCAGCTAGTCGCTCGGTCGGGCATGACTATAGAGATGTTCAAAGCGGTGGTTGAGGCAGGCCAAACAGCTCTTAAATCCGCTACCTTGCTAAATGGAGGCGCCGCTGTTGCGATGCTAGCATTCGTTGGCAACGCGCTTACCAACTTGCGCGAACCAGTGAGAACGACGCTTCTGACATCAGTCGGGGGCGCCCTTTTCATTTTCATGATTGGTGCAGGATTGTCGGGCGTGTCGACGGCTGCCAGATATTTATCCCAGGCTTGCTACGCAAATGCCGCCGAGCAAAACCCTGCGCCTTACTGGATGAAATGGGGAATGGCTCTTCAATGGGCGTCGATCGCGTTGGGCGTCGGTTCGTTCGCGTCCTTCTTCGCCGGCGGCTGGACTGCATATAGGTCGATCGTGCGCCTTTGATCGAGCCAGTTTTGTCTACCGCGATGATGTACCGATCTGCCAGCCGCAATGGGCGATTCCCATTTTCAAATTCGCGCTCACCTGGTCGAGAAAAGCCACGGGACATGGCCTGAACATCAGCGTCGGTCGGCGTCTCTGGCTTGAAATACAGGCAGGAGTTATCCACGACCCGGGTCGGTCCCGGCACTTCCTTGGCCTGCACCGGGTTGTCGGCATGGAGGGTCGTGAGCAGCGCGAGTAGATCTGTGCGAGCAGCGTCGCCTAGCGCGCTTGAGAGTCTCCTAGAGGCGTATAGGCGTGCTCTTGCGTGCAACTCCGGCATTGGAATTAGTTTCCCCTGCGTATCGACGTCACCATCATATCTGCGAGCGGCCAGGAACCGCCTGGTTCGCGACTGCATAATGGAAGAAGTTTGAAATCGCACATTCGACACAAGCTGAACATTACGAATTTACTGGCCCATCATACTTACAGCTCCTATCCTAGCAAGGCTGCATTTGCGGAAGCGCGTGACGGTGCAATACGTCGCTTGTTAGCAGTCAGCTAACCCGATGTCTGTCAGCGCATGGCGTCAGCTATGGGGGAAATTTCTAATGCTTTTAGGCGAGCGATTCATGGTGGGCGGTGGCTGGACCAGCCTTGTAGCATTCATCGGCGGCATGCTCGTAGTGACATTTGGCATTTTATTGTCTGCGCGCCGTTATCCTGCAGCACGCGCTGTCGACGACGCCGAGAGCGCGGTAGCCGATACCATCGCCAGTGCGATTGCTATCTTAAGTGCGCTTCTTTTGGCCTTCGTGATCGTCGTCGTTTGGGAGAAATACAATGCGATCCGTGACACAGTAGCAAACGAGACAGGGGCGATCCACAGTCTGATGCGCGAGACGCAAAGACTCCCGGAGCCACGACGCGACCAGATCCTCGGGCTGCTTCAGTCGTACTCCGAACAAGTACGGGATGACGACTGGCCAATATTGGCTAGCACGGGAAAACGGCCGATCGAGCAAGTGCCATTGGCCGACGCAACCCTTGACAGGCTTTGGCAAACTGTAATTTCAACCGACGACCCGCAGGCTCATACCTTAAATGACGCAGTTGTCGCCGAGCTTAAAGAGCTTACCGTCAACCGAACTCATCGCTTCGCTCTCGCTGGCGACGGCGTAACAGGGGCACTGTGGTTGCTGTTGATCTCGTCGAGCGTCGCCACCGTTGCACTCACGATATTCAGTTATCGGCAACTATCGAGGAGGCACACGCCCATATTTCTGTTTTACGCCGCGTTTCTTGGCGCGATGTTATGGCTCGTTGCTGATAGCGACGATCCCTTCGGCGGTACGCAGCGCATTCGCGCCGACCGTTTCGAATATGCTACACGAATGATACAGGCGCAGCGGAAACCGGCCTAACGTCATTGTTATGCGGTTTTAAGTCGGACACCCGCCAGCTTCATGCAGAAACTAGGCCTCGTCCGTCCCGAGGCTTAACGTTCCATGCTAGTGCTGCATTATGTATGCCCGACTTGCCCAGCATCCTCCTCGAGTTTCGGCTCGCAGAACTATGCTCAGTCGAAACGACGAAGATTGCAAAGACCTCAGCATGG
Source organism: Caballeronia sp. LZ003 (assembly GCF_031451465.1). Lineage (NCBI taxonomy): Bacteria > Pseudomonadati > Pseudomonadota > Betaproteobacteria > Burkholderiales > Burkholderiaceae > Caballeronia > Caballeronia sp. LZ003. The sequence goes on from NZ_JARUXJ010000001.1 coordinate 1,746,268, forward strand.
ACAAATTTCGAACACTACTGTGGCTGGCGGAGGATCTTGACGAATATCAAGAATCATTCTTTTCCAAGCGACACTGTTTGATCGTTGAAAGGCTATCTATGATCCATCCTCCGTTTAACAGGTTGTTGGCTCGCATTACCATCACCGAATACTCTTTGTTTTTGTGAGTTTCATGCAGGTGCAACCAACGGCCAGAATGCGAGGTTAGCAAATGATGCGAAATTCCGAAGCCGCAAAGATTCTATATATTGCCCTGCTTGAGGCGAGCCGTGATTTAAGCGACGCAGTGGCGCAGGTATGGGACTATCTTGACGAGCACGAACAAACACGATGCAAGATAGCTGTCGGGAAAATGCTGGCAGAAATATACCAAAGTGGCATCGCAGAAATTGAACAGCTGTATCCAAGCTTCGAAAACGCCGACCTTGCACGAGAGTATGAAGTTGGTCCGAGCCAGTAAGTACAATTCACGAGTCGAATTAAGGCGGCCAGTGTACGAATGGCAATCAGTCTTGCCGTTTGACCGGGCTTGATGGGTCGCCGCTCCCATTCGAACAATTGCCCGCGATCACGCCCTGCTCTTGAAGCGCGCAGATGTACCGCTGTAGGTATTCGGCTTTCTCGCGGGCGTCGCCATAGGCATCGTCAACTATTTTGAAAAGACCTCTTCCAATCTCCGGTGGTAGCTCGGCGTAGCGACGGGCTCCATCGCCCGCGCCGCCGGCGGCGGAGCCTGGATTTGCGGCACCGCTATGGTTTGCAGAGTTAGTCGTGAACGGTGATGCGCATCAGACTGAGAAGTTAGGCGGCTGTGCTGGCCCATGCGATCAACTATTGGTCCGCCGTCTGCAAATCTCCGAGCATGAGCGATTGCCTTCGCAATCGCACCCATACGAAACCTTTAAACGGCCGCCAGCTGAGTGTTGCGCCGATATCAATGAGGACAGTAATTTCCCTCCGTACAAAGCGCCGCTAGCGATGATCGGGAACGAACCTTCTCGTTAGCCTATCGTTGCGTCTGCCGTGGGCCGTGAGCCTTGTGCCAATCCCGATCCGCTTCCCGAACACCAGTTTCGACAAAAGCTCGTTATGATCAATGCATTTTTCTCGTGCGACCATCGCCAAGCAACCGGCCTGAACTCGTGCCGTTCAGCGTCAGCGACTTGCTCAACGGGCACGAACGACACTGCTAGCTCACTCTCAACCTGAACGAGTGCCTCCGGAAGTGAGATCATTAAGCCCGAATCATTGTGCATGTGCGGCATATATACGCCAAGCTTGTATTTTGCTAGGGTCTGTTTACATTCTCACTAGCGGTCCAAAGGCACAGGCAAGCGAAGCAAAGGCGAGATAGTTGCCGGCGAGCTTGTCGTAACGCGTGGCGACG
>NZ_JARUXJ010000001.1:1747754-1944513 GCF_031451465.1 Caballeronia sp. LZ003
GCTGCCTGAGAAGCGACGGTGCGTTTCTTCTTCATCGGCATATCCATGACTTTTACCTCTCATAATATGCCTCGCCCACAGAATTACGGATAGGTCCATGCCACCCGCTGACATCTTGTCTTTTGCATGCAGCCGGCCGACATAGAGCATTTGCATGCCAGCCGCCCGTCATCGCAATACGCGTCAAACCCGCTTCCGATCTGCCAACACGTAATAAAACACCGCCGCCAATCCCGCGCCGATGAACCACGAAAAGTTCGCGGAGCTTTCCAGCGACGGCAGCATCACACAAAGAATCGCGATCACCGCAGCGGGCAACAACGCCATCACCGCGCGACGATTCACGCCCTTCGTGTACCAGTATCGACCGCTCTCTGAAGTCGTGTAGAGGTCATCGACCACGAGTTTGCCGCGCTTCATCAAATAGAAATCCACGATCAGGACGCCATATAGCGGCCCGATGAAGCTGCCGAGAATATCCAGCGTGTAATGAATCACGGCCGGATTGTTGAACAGGTTCCAGGGCGTGATGAAAATCGATGCCGTCGCGGCCATCATCCCGCCTGCGCGCCAGCTGATCAGACGCGGCGCCACGTTCGAAAAGTCGAACGCCGGCGACACGAAGTTCGCCACGATATTGATGCCGATGGTCGCGATCGTGAACGTCAGCGCGCCGAGAATCACAGCCGTCGGATGATCGATACGGCCAACCGTTTCCACCGGATCGGTGATCAATTGTCCGAACACCGGCAGCGTCGCGGCAGTCGTGACGACGGTCACGAGCGAGAACGCCAGGAAGTTGACCGGCAAGCCCCAGAAATTGCCGCGCTTCACGCTGCGAAAGCTCTTGCAATAGCGCGAGAAGTCGCCGAAGTTCAGCATCGGACCGGAGAAGTAGGAGACCACCAGGGAGATCGCGGTGATCATCACCGGCACCACTTCCATGCCGTGATACTTCACGCCGCCCAGATTCAGCCCGATGTTCTGAATGCCCGCACGCCACACCATGTAGCCCGCAAGAATGAACATCACGACATACACAGCCGGGCCGGCGAAGTCGATGAACTTCTTGATCATCTCCATGCCGCGCCAAAACACGATAGCCTGCAGCACCCACAGCAACATGAAGCCCGCCCAGCCGAGCGCGGACAGCCCGACGAAGCCATACCGATGCACATCCGCGTAAGGCATGAGCGAGGGCACGAATTTCAGCACGACGATAACCAGCGCGCTCGATGCCAGATAAGTTTGGATGCCGTACCACGCCACCGCGATCAGCCCGCGAATGACCGCCGGAATATTCGCGCCGAGCACGCCGAAGGTCGCGCGGCACGCAACCGGGTACGGCACGCCCGCAACCTGACTCGGCTTCGCGATGAGATTACACAACACGTTGACGAGCCCGATGCCGATCAACAACGACACGAGCACTTGCCAGCTCGTGAGGCCGAGCGCGAACAGACTGCCCGCGAAAACATAACCGCCGACGCTATGCACGTCCGACATCCAGAAAGCGAAGATGTTGTACGCGCCCCAGGTCTGATTTTTTAGCGGAGCGAGGTCTTCGTTATAGAGCCGGTCGCTATAACCGGCAGGCATACCAGAATGGTCGCCGTCTCCTTGAAACTCGCTTTCGTACGGCGGCAGAGCTGAGCTGCCGGATGCACTGAACTGGCCCATGACGTCTCCTTCGATAGGCTGCTTGCGTGATGAAAAAAGGCAAATGCTCGTGCGTGACTGAGATCAGTCGGATACCTTCGCCGGCCTTCGGATTTCACTCGGGCTCTGACGCGGTACTCTTGGGATTTGCTGGTTCGCCGGGAGCGTGATGACAAAAACGCGCGGGCACTTGCCTTCGCGCCTGCCGCCACGGCGATTTTCATTGCGCGCTCTTCTATTTCCCGAGCGGTCATTCAGTGCAGCATGACGCGCGTTGGATGGCGCGTGCATTGCAGATTTAAGGCGTTGCTTGCTACCGGTCGACAGGGTCGACAGCGTCGAGAATCGGCGCGCTTTCGGCCGGCCGCGCAAAGACTTCTTTCAGATCGACCGCGCCGCGCGCTGGCCGCTCCAACATTTTCAATTCGACATCGCGCAGATGCTGCGCCATCAGATTCGCGGCTTTCGCGGCATCGCCGGCGTCGAGTGCGGCGAGAATCGCTTCGTGATCTTCGAACGAGCAAGAACTCCTGCCGAGCGATTCATACAGCGCCGAGATCAGCGTCGAGCGTGCAACGAGTCCGGACAGACATTCGCACAGCACGGTGTTGCCGGTGAGTGCGGCGAGCTCCGTGTGAAACTCGCCGGAAAGGCGAATCCATTGCGAAAAGTCCCGGCTCTCGAACGCACGCCGCTCCCGCCCGATAGTCGTGCTGATCGACTTGAGCCGACGCATGCCGTGCCCCTTGCCGATGCGCTCCACCACCGCCAGTTCGATGATGCGTCGCATCTCGAACACCTCATGTACTTCCTGCAGCGACGGACTTGCGACGAAGGCGCCGCGGTTCGGCTCCAGATCGACCAGTCGCTCGTTCGCCAGTTGCGCGAGCGCCTGACGTACCGTGCCGCGTTTCACATCGAACACTTCGCATAACTGCGCTTCGGTCAGCTTGGCCCCAGGCGCAAGCCGATGCTCGAGGATCGCGGCGCGAATGTTCTCGGCGATCGACTCGGCATTCGCTCCGCCATTCAAATTCGAAGCGATCGATGCTGCACTCGGTTTGGGTTCGGACATGATGTGCTCGCTTGCATGTTGACCATCTTAGAATCGACATAAAGATTGTCAACAATTTGTTGTAAAAAGCCGCAATGAATCAGGCGTACAGGGACGGCCCATTGTTCGTACAGCCTTTTGCCACGGGCATGAGCGAGGATTCATCGACGTTTTGTCAGCATTGTTCGCACTTTTTTGTCGACAATTGAGCACGGGAAGTGAGCCGATATCAACTCGCGTGGAAATAGAAGAAAGACAGTTAGTTGCGATGCGCGAAGAAAAGAAAGGCGCTATGACAAGCGCCCTCGTTCCCCGATCAAACCAGATGCGGATAATCGGACATCGTCAACTTGAACCCGCGCTCGTTCGATACGAGATGCGCCGACGCGCCGAACGGCAACGTAAGCAGGTTATCGACGTGTCCGAACTGCAAGCCGGTGACGACGGGAATTCCCGTTACTGCCCTCACCTGATCGATCATCGCGTCGAGTGAATAGCCGTTGTCGTATTCGGACAAGCGTCCGCCCGAGAACTCGCCCATCACGATAGCCTGCTGCCGCCCAAGCACGCCCGACTGATGCAACTGATAAATCATCCGTTCAATGCGAAACGGATGCTCGTTCACATCCTCGATGAACAGAATGCCGCCCTCGACCGGCGGCAAATACGGCGTACCGACCAGCGACGCAAGTATGGCCAGATTGCCGCCCCACAACATGCCGCTCACATCGACGGATTGATGCTGCGGCTCATGACTCGTCACAGTCAGCGTGGGATGCGAGATCGCCTGCCAGAAATGCGTCATCGTGAAGATGCTCAGATGCTCCGCGCCGAAGTCGCCCGCGAACATGGGGCCGCCGAAGGTCTTGACGCCCGCTTGCGCAAAAAGCGCGCATTGGATGGCCGTGAAATCGCTATGGCCGACGAGCGCAACAGGTTGATCGCGCAGCCTGTCGCGCAAGCCGTCGTAATCGAGACCATGAAGAATGCGCGACGCGCCATAGCCGCCGCGCACGGCAAGCACCACGTCCGGCAAACGACGCGACGGATCGGCGAGCCGGTTCAAATCGGCCGCGCGCTCGCTGTCGGTGCCGCCAAAACGCTGGAAACGGCGCCGCGTGGCATCGATGTTTTCAAGCTTGTGCCCTTGAGCTTTCAACCTGCCGATGCCGCGCTCGACAGCCGCCGGATCGTTCGGATAGCCCGAAGGCGCGATCAGATCGATGGTGCGTGATTTCACGTTTATCAGTTCGTTTTGTTGGTGGAAACAGCGAACTCGCCGCCCTGCCCGGCTTCGCGCGCGCGCCGCAAATCGCGTTCTTCGCGCGCCAGACGCCTTCGTTCCGCAAAGAAGTTCTTGAGCGACCGGCCGCATTCGTCCGCAAGCACGCCGCCTGTCACGCTGGTGTGATGATTGAGCCGCTCGTTGGCGAACACGTCGACCACGCTGCCGCATGCGCCCGTTTTCGGATCGGCCGCACCGAACACCACGCGCGCGATCCGAGCATGCATGATAGCGCCCGCGCACATGAGGCACGGTTCGAGCGTGACATAAAGCTCGCAGCCCGGCAGCCGGTAGTTTTCGAGCGATTGCGCCGCCGCCCGCAAAGCGGCCATTTCGGCGTGCGCGGACGGGTCATGTCCGCCAATGGGATGATTGAAGCCCGTCGCGATGACTTCATCGCCACGAACGATCACCGCGCCCACGGGCACTTCGCCCGCGCGGCGCGCTTCGTCGGCGGCTTGTCGCGCGAGCGCCATGAAGCGGCGATCGCGTTCGTCGGAGGAATCGACGGATGCGGTGGAAAAGGAAGCGTCGGAAAGGTTGGGGAGGTCGGGCGACAAGATCAGCCCATCTCGCTGCGGCCCTGAGCGCGCTCGGACAGCCGCTCGGCAATGCGCCGCCTGTATTCATGCGGCACGCAACCGCCGCCGCGCAAGGATTCGAGCGCCATGTCGAGCGCGAGCATCTTCACCTGAATACGGCAGCGCGCGGCCGGGTCGGTCACGCGGTCCAGCTCGTCCTGAAGCCCGCGCAATGCGCGCAGCTGTTCGACGGCTGGCGGGACAAAACCCGCGTTCTTGAGAATACGATTGGCGACGCGCACTTCCTCCGGCACGAGGAGATCGTCGTCCAAGGCGAGGGGCGCGCCTGCGCCGGGAAGATCGTTGAATTCGCCGCGCGAGGCGGCTTCGTTGATCCGCTGTTCGACCAAAGCATCTAGCAATTTCATCGGGGGATTCGACCGGCTCTCACTGGTTGGCGGGCGCGGTCTGTCGCGATTTCCGTTGGTTAGCCTGAAGTCGGATGGCAGCCGGAAATACCACGCTTGAAGCGCTGTTCGGCAGATCCCGACAATCCAATTCCTATTCTAACAGCGGCTGGCACGCTGTTTTCATCGCGCGGCCAGAGCGCGATCGGGCTGCATTGTATACCGGCTTTATGCGTGATTTTCGCCACATTCGATGGCGTCGTTTCGACGAATGTGCTTGCGCGTATAGCCTTCGGTCGCCCGCATGAGGCTGCGCGTGTATTCGTGCTTCACGTCGCGCGCGCGGACGGCTTCCACATCGAGTTGCTCGACGATCTCGCCGTTTTTCATCACCGCGACGCGCTGACACAGAAAACCGACCACGGCGAGGTTGTGACTCACGAGCATCATCGTGAGCTTGCGCTCCGTGTGCAAGCGACGCAGCAAGTTGAGGATTTCGGCTTGCACGGAGACATCCAGCGCGGACGTCGGTTCATCGAGCAAGAGCACGCGCGGACCCACGATCAACGCGCGCGCAATCGACACGCGCTGCCGCTGCCCGCCCGACAATTGATGCGGATACCGAAATCTGAACGCCGGTCCGAGCCCGACCTCGGCAAGCGCGGCCAAAATGCGCGCGTCTTCATCGCCGATACCGTTGATCGCGAGCGGCTCGCGCAAGGTCTTGTCGACCGTGAAGCGCGGATGCAGCGCCGCGTACGGGTCCTGAAACACCATCTGCGGACGGCTATCGCTGACTCGCAGGCTTCCGCTCGACAGTGGCACGAGGCCGGCAAGTGCGCGCAGCAAGGTCGACTTGCCGCTGCCCGATTCGCCGACGAGCCCGAACACCTCGCCCTCCTCCACGCGAAAAGTCACGTCGCGCACGGCATCGACGTGACCGGTCTTCGTGCGGAAACGAATGCTCGCGCGGTCGATATCGATCATCGTGCGCTGTCTCCTTCGAACGATTCCGTGAGCCACGCCGGATCGCGCCGCAAGGTCGGCAACTCGGCGGGTGGATCGACGAGCGGCGGATTGGCGGCCAGCAACCCGCGCGTGTACGGATGCTTTGCGTGCGCGAGATCCGCCGCCGCGCATGTCTCGACGATCCGCCCGCCGTACATCACTGCCACGCGGTCGCAAAACGACATCACGAGCGGCAGGTCGTGGCTGATAAAGACGAGTCCTGTGTCGTGACGCTCGATCATCTCGTCGAGCACGGCAAGCACTTGCATGGAGACGAGCACGTCGAGCGCGCTGGTGGGTTCGTCGGCGATCAAGAGGCGCGGGCCGGCGAAGACCATCATCGCAATCATCACGCGCTGGCCCATGCCGCCCGACAGCTCTTGCGGATACGCATCCGCCACGCGCTCCGGGTCGCGGATATGCACCGCCGACAACGCCTCGACGATACGCGCGCGCATGGCCTTGCGGCCGAGGCGTTCGCCTTGCCGCGCGAAGGTTTCGCGCATTTGTTGCGCGACGGTCATGACCGGGTTCAACGAGAATTTCGGGTCTTGCAGAATCATGCTCATCTGCGTGCCGCATAAACGCCGGCGCTCGTTCGGCTTCATCGCGAGCAAGTCCTGGCCGTCGAAACGCAGGGCTTTCGCGGACCAGTTCGCCCCTTGCGGCAAGAGACCGAGCAGCGCGCGGCCGGTAAGCGACTTGCCCGAACCGGATTCCCCGACGATACCCAACCGTTCGCCGCGCTCGACCGACAACGAGACGCCGCGCACGGCGGGCATTGGCACGCCGTCGTGGCTGGCGAAAGAAATATCGAGTCCATCGATCTCGCACAAGGACATGTCAGCCTCCGTGACGGGGATCGAAGACATCGCGCAAACCGTCGCCGAGCAGATTGAACGCCAGGCTCACGGCGAGAATGGCGAGGCCGGGAATAGTTGCGACCCACCATGCATCGAGCAGCACATTGCGGCCAGAGGCAACCATGTAACCCCATTCGGGACTCGGCGGCTGCGCACCCAGTCCCAGAAATCCGAGCCCCGCGACGGCGAGGATGATGCCCGCCATGTCGAGCGTCGCGCGCACGATCACCGACGACGAACACAGCGGCACGATATAGCGCAACAGAATGCGCGCGGGCGACGCGCCCTGCAGACGCGCCGCGTGGATGAAGTCGGCCTGCGCGAGCCGCAGCGATTCGGCACGCGCGAGCCGCGCATACGGCGGCCACGCCGTGATCGAAATGGCGATGACCGCGTTGAGCACGCCCGGCCCGAGCGCCGCCGCAAACGCGAGCGCGAGCACGATCTTTGGAAACGCGAGCGCGACATCGGTAATGCGCATGAGCACGGTATCGACGAAACCGCCGCAATAACCCGCCACCGTGCCCATGAGCAAACCCACGGGTACGACGAGCACCACGACCAGCATGGCGATACTCAACGTGAGCCGCGAGCCGTGCACGAGCCTCGACAGGATGTCGCGGCCGAGCTGATCGGTGCCGAACCAGTGGGCGGCGTTGGGCGGCGTAAGGCGTTCGGCGAGCACTTGCTGCAACGGGTCGCGCGTGACGACGAGCGGCCCGAAGATCGCCACCACGACGAGCAGCACGAGTATCGCGAGACCGAACATGCTGAGCGGATTCGCCGAGAACGCGCGCCAGCGCCGATAAGCGCGCCCGAGCGCCGCCTGACGCGGCGACGCGGGCGTGTCGGTGAGCAACCACGCGCGCCAGTGCGCCCGCGCGGGATTCATCGGCGTGCGCTCGACGGGCGAATGCATCGACAAGCGTCCTCCATGTCAGCGTGCGCGCGGATCGAACACGCGGTAAAGCGCGTCGGTCAGCAAGTTAAGCGCAATGAACGTCGCGCCGATCACGAGCGTGCTGCCGAGCACCGCGTTCATGTCCGCGTTCAAAAGCGCGCCCGTCAGATACGAGCCGATGCCCGGCCACGCGAACACGATTTCTGTCAGCACCGAGCCTTCGAGCAGATAGCTGTACGCCAACGCGATCACCGTCAGCAACGGCACCGCGATATTGCCGAACGCGTGCCGCCAGATCACGCGCCGCTCGGACAAGCCCTTCGCGCGCGCGGTCGTCACGTATTCCTGGCTCAGTTGTTCGAGCATGAACGAGCGCGTCATGCGGCTCAGATAAGCGATGGAATAAAACGCCAGCACGCCCGCCGGCAACGCGATATGCGAGAACGCGTTCCTAAAAACGTCCCACTCGCCCGCGAGGAGCGAATCGATCAGCAGACTGCCGGTGCGCGTATCGACCATGCCGTCGTACATCGGGTCGATACGGCCCGGACCCGAAACCCAATGAAGGCGCGCATAGAACAGCAACAGACCCATCAGCGCGAGCCAGAATACGGGCACGGAACTGCCCGCGAGCCCGATGAAGCGCGCGATGTGATCGACCATGCGGTTGTGCTTCACGGCCGCAATCACGCCGAGCGGCACGCCGATGCAAACGCCGATGAAAGTGGAGAGCGTCGCCAGTTCGAGCGTCGCGGGAAACACGCGTTTGATGTCGTCGATGACGGGATTCGCCGTCAAGAGCGACACGCCCAGATTGCCGTGCAGGACATCGCGCGCGTAGATCATGAACTGCTCGATGAGCGGCTTGTCGAGCCCGAGCTGCAAACGCGCCGCCGCATACGCCGCCGCCGATGCGCGGTCGCCGAGAATGGCGAGCACGGGATCGATGGGAATCTTGCGGCCGATAAAGAACGTGATCGCAAGCAGCCCGGTGAACGTCACCGCGAGCATGATGATCCAGCGCACGAGTGCAAGCACGAAGCGCACGCCCCTTCGCCGGCCGCTCGCGGCGCGCATTCGGTCGAAAAACGTGGGCGTGACGGACATTCGCAGGCTGCTTCGCTGGTTATTGCTTTTTGATGTCTTTGTAAGAGACGAGATCGTTGATCGGCCCGACTTCCAGCCCGCTCACGCCCGGCCGCGACGCCACCTGCGACACCTTCTGGAACATGATGACGAAGGGCGACTTCGCGAGCACTTCGCGCTGCATGGTCTCGTAGCTCTGCGCGCGCTTTTTCGTATCGCTTTCGGCGAGCGCGGCGTTCGTTTCCTTCGTCAGTTGCGCAATGTCCCAGGCGTTGCGCCACGCAAGCATTTTGTAGCTCGACGCATCCGAGTTGTCCGGATTCCACACGAAGCCCTGCGCGTTGCTATGCGGATCGATATAGTCCGCCGACCATTCGCCGATATAGATGTCATGCGCGCGCGCCCGGTAGCGCCCGAGCGTCTGCTTGTTGTCGCTCGGCATGAGTTGAACCTTGATGTTGGCAAGCGCGAGGTTCGCCTGCACCGCCTGCGCAATCTCGCTGTATGGATAGTCGTTGCGCACGTCCATCTTCACAGTGAAGCCATTCGCAAGACCGGCCTTGGCCAGCAACGCCTTGGCCTTCGCGACATCCTGGTGATACGGATTGTCATTGAGCGCGCCCAGGAATCCCTCGGGCAGGAAGGTTTCGTGCACCTTGTACGTCGTGCGGATGACGTTCTTCTGAATGCCCTGATAGTCGATCAGCCACTTCATCGCCTCCCAGACTTCGGGCTTCGCCAGATTCGGATTCTTGTTGTTGAGGCCGAGATACATGAGCGTTGCCTGCGGCACGGCGTTCACCTTGATCTTGCCGGCCTTGACAAGCGTGTCGAGGTCGTCGGGGCTCAGATCGCGTGCCACGTCGATGTCGCCGTTCTCGATCATCAGACGCTGGCTCGCCGCTTCGGTCACATGGCGCAGCACGATGCGCTTCATGGCAAGCGGCGCGCGATACCCGTCGAAACGTTGCAATACGATGCTGTCGTTGGCCGTCCACTTCACGAGCTTGTACGCGCCCGAACCGGCCTCGTTCGTCTTGAGCCATTCGTTGCCGTAGTCGCTGCCCTTCTGATGCGATTCGAGCAGCTTGCGATCCACCACCGACGCCGGCCACGAGCCGAGCACGTTCAGCACGAAAGTCGGCGCGTAGCGTTGATCGGTGGTTATGGCGACGGTCGTATCGTCGATCTTCTTCACGTTCTGCAGCGCGTTGGCCTTCGTGAGCCCGATGCCCGCAAGCACGGCGGCCGCGCCCTTGTCCAGCAACGCGGTGCGCTGGATGGACCAGGCGACGTCGTCGGCGGAAAGCGGATTTCCCGAATGGAACTTGAGGCCGGGGCGAATCTTGAACGTGAACGTCAGACCGTCCTGACTGACCGACCACGACTGCGCGACGTCGCCGTTGAACTTCGACGGGTCTTTCAGATCGACGCGCACCAGCCGGTCGTACGTGTTCGCGACGTATTCCTCGGGCACGAGTTCGTAGATTTCGCCGGGATCGAGCGAGGTGAACTCGTCGAGCAGCGTTGCCATGACGAACATGTCCTTCGGCGTGGCGGCCTGCGCGAGTGTCAGTGTTCCCGCGCCCGCCAAAACCAGAGCCGTTGCCAGTGCCGCCGCGACTGCCTTGCGCAAGACCATGTGCTTTTCCGTTCGAAGTGAGGTTGGGTTCACATCAGCCGCAACAGGCCGCTTTCTTCGTTGTCGATGAGAGCAAGTTCGCGCGAGCCCGGCAATTCGTAATGCCACCACTCGCTGGGAATATGCGCGAAGCCCGCGCCGTGCATCACGCCGAGCAGCAGCGTGCGGTTGTGCTGTACGTGCCTCGGCAAACCCGCGTGAAAGTGCGCGGACTCGGGGACCATTGCGTCGAAGCCCGTGCCCATGTCGAGCTCGCCGCCGTTTTCATCGACGAGCGTGAGGTCTACTGCCGTGCCGCGGCTGTGATTCGAGCCGCGCTTGAGATCGGCGATGAAGGTCGGGTCGGGAAGAAAGTCCCAGAGCACCTGCTGCGCTTGCGGCGGCCGATAGGCGTCGAAAATCTTGAGCGTCATGCCGAAGCTTTGCGCAATGGCGACCGCGCGGCGCAAGGCCGCCTCGGCGGGTTCGAGCAGCAGACAATGCTGCGCTTTGTAGATGGGTTTGCCGGTGAGATTGCAATCGGTCGCGTAGACGAGATCGATCTCCACCTGATGCGTCCGTGGCGTGATGTGCAGCAAGGAGAATCGAGTCATGTTTCTGGATGCGGGAGCTGCGGTTCGTTTCATTCCGATAGACGAACCTTAACCCGATAGAAAAATCCGCGAAACTGTTTGTTTGGGTGGTTTTGTTTCGGCTGACGGGTTGGGTCAAGCGAGCAAGCGCCACCGGGCGAGCATTTCACCCCAACGCCTTCGCCAACGCGCTTTCCACGTCCGCCCTCAAATCGCTCTCGCTCTCCAGCCCGATATAAAGCCGCACCAGCACGCCCTCATGCGGCCACTTCGACGCCGTGCGCATCGACCGGATGTCGTAGGGCATCGCGAGGCTGTGCGCCCCGCCCCAACTCCAGCCGATGGAAAAAAGCTCGAGCGCCTCGACGAACGCATCGACTTGCGCCGCGCCATGGCGCGCGTCGAACACGAACGAAAACAAGCCGCCCGCGCCGCCCGAAAAGTCCCGCTTAAAGAACTCGTGGCCAGGACAATCGTCCAGCGCCGGATGCAGCACCGCCGCGACTTCCGGGCGCGTCTTCAGCCATTTCGCCAAAGCAAGCGCGGAACGGTCATGGGCCTCGTAGCGCAGTTGCATCGTCGGCAAGCTGCGCAACACGAGCGATGCGTCGTCGGACGACACACCCACGCCCACCCGCATGCGCGCGCGCTTGAGCTTCTTATGCAGCTCGAAATCGCGAACGATGGTCGCGCCCATCAGAATGTCGCTGCCGCCCGACTGATACTTCGTCAGCGCCTGCACCGAGATATCGACGCCATGTTCGAACGGCTTGAACGCGAGCCCCGCCGAATACGTGTTGTCGATCGCCGTCACGATGCCGCGCGCGCGCGCCGCGGCAACCATGGCCGGCACGTCCTGAACTTCCATCGTCACCGAGCCGGGCGCTTCGAGCCAGATGAGCTTCGTGTTGTCACGGATGTCATCGGCAATGCCCGCGCCCTTCATCGGATCGTAGTAGGTCACCTCCACGCCGAAGTCGCTCGCGAGCCAGTCTGCGTGATCGCGATTCGGTCCATACACGTTGTCCGGCACGAGCACGTGATCGCCCGACTTCACCAACGCAAAGTACACGTTCGAAATGGCCGCGAGCCCGGACGGTTGCAACAGTGCGTGCTCGCCGCCTTCGATCGTCGCAAGCCGCTGCGCAAGCGCGACCGTCGTAGGCGTGCCGTGCAGCCCGTAGCGCCATTTCGAATCGTCGCTCCAGACGAGTTCGCGCAAGGTGGCGAGGTCCGGAAACACCACGGTCGAGGCGCGCGTAACCGGCACTGAAAAGGACTCGAAGCCCGGCGTGATGCGGTCATCTGGCTGGACGATACGGGTTTGCAGGTCGCGTTCGGAGTTGCTTGAATCGGTCATGTCGAAGCAGAGTTGAGTGGTTGATGCGCGGGAGTGTCGCCAACGCTCGGCCGAGGAATAGAAGTGGGAAGGTTCGCAATGGGCGTCGTGTCGAGCACTGACGCCCGCTTCGAACGACCATCACTCACCGATGATCACGTTGCTCGTCCCGCCCACCGCATTACGCGGCGGCGCAGGTTCGAGCGAAGGCGCGGGCGGCGCACTGCGCGTGAGCGGCGCACCCTGCACAGCGGGCAGCGTCGCTCCCGCCACCGCTGGACGAAGATCGAATGGCCTGGAATTGGAATCGTCCGGGTCCATGCGCTCGCCCGACACGCTGCCATCCGCCGCGAACTTTCCCACCCAGTTGCCAGTGATATGCGTGCCGTCGTTCGATTCCTCGATCTCCAGCGTATCGCCATCGCGATCGCCAGCAACGAGAATCACCGACGGGCTGCCCGCGAACCGATACTCGCCATGCACGCCCGAGGGATCGTCGGTCTTCGCGCCGAGCCTCATTTCGATTTGCCGGTCGCCGAGCGTGCCGACATAACGCGGAAAGCGCGCGTATTCCGGATTCGGCGTGAGCGGCTTTTGCGGTGGCAAGGCAAGCGTTTCGATAGCCTGCTGCGCGCCATGCGACTCGCCCTTCGCGCTGACAGGCGCATTCGCCGCGGCCGTCGACGCATCCGGCGGCATTGGAGAATTACAGCCGGCAAACGCGAATGCGGCGCCTGCGATCGTCGCCCAGTGCAAGCGCTTCATTGTTTCGATCATCCTTCGTTCCTTGACCCAAGCTCCGAGCGTCAGATGCGCTCGAAAATCGCCGCGATACCCTGACCGCCGCCGATGCACATCGTCACGAGCGCATACCGCCCGCCAATGCGCTGCAACTCGTACAGCGCCTTCACGGTGATGAGCGCGCCCGTCGCGCCGATCGGATGCCCAAGCGAAATGCCCGAACCGTTCGGATTGACCTTCGCCGGATCGAGCTTCAGTTCCTGCGTGACCGCGCAGGCTTGCGCGGCGAAGGCTTCGTTCGCTTCGATCACGTCGAGATCGGCGACACTCAGTCCCGCGCGCTCCAGCGCCTTTTGCGTGGCGGGAACGGGGCCAATGCCCATGATTTTCGGATCGACGCCCGCATGCGCGTAAGCGACGAGGCGCGCGAGCGGCTTCACGCCGCGCTTCTCGGCGACGCCGCGCTCCATCAGCACGACGGCCGCGGCCGCGTCGTTGATGCCCGATGCATTGCCCGCCGTGACCGTGCCGTTTTCCTTCGCGAACACGGGACGCAGCTTCGAAAAATCTTCGGCCGTCGCGTTCATGCGCACGTGCTCGTCGCGATCGAAAACGGTGTCGCCCTTCTTCGATGCCAGCGTGATCGGCAGAATCTGTTCCTTGAAGTAACCGGCTTCGATAGCCCGCGCCGCGCGCCGGTGCGATTCGAGCGCGAGCGCGTCCTGCGCCTCGCGCGTGATGCCGTACTTGTTCGCGACGTTCTCGGCCGTCACGCCCATGTGGATCTTGTCGAACGGGTCGTTCAACGCGCCGAGCATCATGTCGACGACGCGTGCATCGTTCATGCGCTGGCCGAAGCGCGCGGCGGGCATGACGTAAGGCGCGCGGCTCATGCTTTCCGCGCCACCGCCGATGGCGATCTCGGCGTCGCCCAGCAAGATGGATTGCGACGCGGACACGATGGCCTGCAAGCCCGAGCCGCACAGACGGTTTACCGTGAGCGCGGGCGCGTGTTGCGTCACGCCGCCGTCGAGCGCGGCCACGCGCGCGAGATACATGTCACGCGGCTCGGTCTGGATCACGTTGCCGAACACGACATGGCCGACCTCGTCGCCCTGCACGTTTGCACGCGACAACACTTCGCGCACCACGCGCGCGCCGAGATCGGTCGGCGTGAATTCCTTGAGCGCGCCGCCGAAGTCGCCGATTGCCGTGCGTACACCGCTTACCACCACTACTTCTCGCGTCATGTTCTTGTCTCCTGAGTTTGCGTGGGTCTTTTACTCCGCGAGCGCGGACTCCACTGTCTTTCTGGTCGGAATGGGGGCTACCGCGCCGAAGCCTTGCGTCGATAACGCCGCCGCCACGTTGGCATAACGCGCCGCCGTAAAAGGGTCGTCACCCGCGACGATACGCGCGATGAACGCGCCGCCGAAGCAATCTCCGGCGCCGGTGGCATCGACCGCGTTCACGACGCGGCCCGGCACCACGCGCCGCTCATTGGGTGTCGCGATATACGCGCCTTCCCGGCCGAGCTTGAGCGCGACGACTTTCGAGCCGAGCGCGAGCAGGAAGTCGACGATGGCGTCCTTGTCTTCATGGCCCGTGATGACGGTCACGTCGTCCCAGCTCGGCAGGCAGATGTCCGTCATGCGCAGCGCTTCGAGCATCACCGCGCGGGCGCGCGCGAGCGGCCACAGCTTCAGGCGCAGGTTCGTGTCGAAACTCACCTTTGCGCCGTGCGAGCGCGCGTGATCCATCGCGGTAAAAGCGGCATCGCACGCGGATACGCCGATTGCGAGACTGATTCCCGACAGATGCACGACCTTCGCCGCCGCGATCGCGTCGAGCGGCAGATGCGCGCTCGCATAACGGCTCGCCGCCGAACCCGCGCGCAAGTAATCGAAGCGATGCCCGCTCTCGCCGTGCGACACGAAATAAACGCCCGTGGGCGCGGTATCGTCGATACGCACCGTCGATGTATCGACATTCTCCGTGCGCCAGAGATCGAGCAGCAGTTGCCCGAACTGGTCGTTGCCGACGGCGGACACGAAGCCCGTCGACGCGCCTTGCCGCGACGCCGCGATCAGAAAGTTCGAGACATCGCCGCCGAAGCCTTGCAGATAGTTCGGCTGATTTCGCGTCGACTGGTTGAACTCGATCATCGCCTCGCCGAGCGCGAGCACCGAAGGCATGGAATGCGCCATGACTTATACCTCGCCCCAGAGATCGTGGCCGTCCGCGCCGGTGATCTTGACGGAGACGAAGTCGCCGGCCTTGTAGCGCTTCGACGCCTTTGTCGCCGGCGCGATATACACCACGCCGTCGATTTCCGGCGCATCCGCCGCCGTGCGGCCAACGCCGCCGTCCGTGCTCACTTCATCGACGAGCACGCGCAGCGTCTTGCCGACTTTCTTTTTCATGCGCGCGGCCGACAGTTCCTCGGCCAGTTCCATGAAGCGCGCGCGGCGTTCCTCGCGGACTTCGTCGGGCAGCGCGCCATCGAGTTCGTTGGCCGTTGCGCCTTCGACCGGCGAATACGCGAAGCAGCCGACGCGGTCGAGATCCGCCTCGCGGATAAAGTCGAGCAGCGTTTGAAACTGCTCCTCGGTTTCACCCGGAAAGCCCGCGATAAAGGTGCTGCGGATGGTCAGATCGGGACAAATCTCGCGCCACGTCTTCACGCGTTCGAGCACTTTCTCGGCATTGGCCGGGCGCTTCATGCGCTTCAGGACTTCGGGATGCGCATGCTGGAACGGCACATCGAGATACGGCAGAACGTGGCCGCGCAGCGGGCCTTCGGCCATCATCGGGATGACTTCGTCGACGCTCGGATACGGATACACGTAATGCAGACGCACCCACGCGCCGTATTGCGACGCGAGCTCACCGAGCGCGCCGACGAGTTCGGTCATGCGCGTCTTGATAGGCTTGCCGTCCCAGAAGCCGGTGCGGTATTTGACATCGACACCGTACGCGCTCGTGTCCTGCGAGATGACGAGCAGTTCCTTCACGCCGGACTTGAACAGATTTTCGGCTTCGAGCATGACTTCGGCGATGGGGCGCGAAACGAGATCGCCGCGCATCGAGGGAATGATGCAGAACGTGCAGCGATGATTGCAGCCTTCGGAAATCTTGAGATACGCGTAATGACGCGGCGTGAGCTTGATGCCCGCGGGCGGCACGAGATCGGTGAACGGATCGTGCGGCTTGGGCAGATACGAGTGCACGGCGTTCATCACTTCGTTGGTCGCGTGCGGACCGGTGACGGCGAGCACTTTCGGATGCACTTCTTCGATGAGCCCCGTGCCGCTCGCGCTCTTTTTCGCGCCCAGGCAACCCGTCACGATGACCTTGCCGTTCTCGGCAAGCGCTTCGCCGATGGCGTCGAGGCTTTCCTGCACGGCTTCGTCGATGAAGCCGCAGGTGTTGACCACGACGAGGTCGGCGCCGTCATAGGTGCCGGAGATTTCGTAACCTTCGGCGCGCAGCTGAGTCATGATCTGCTCGGAATCGACAAGGGCTTTCGGGCAGCCGAGACTGACCATGCCGATGCGCGGCGCGGGCGTGCTAGTACTTGATTTCAAAGAAGTATTCACGGGGACATCCGGAGAAAGACGCGCGCGGGCGACAGCGCGTGCCTCGGTCGAGGCGAATCTCGTATTTTAACCGGTTGTGGCGTGGAGAATCACTGACGGCCGGCCGCATACATCTTCACAGACGATTTCTCCCACGCGCGTATTAACTGGACGGGCGAGATTCCTGCCTGCGTCGAGAAGGGCGATTTCCTCAAGCGCGCGTTGCGCTGTCCGGTCAATGACGCACGATGGCGCCAGCACGCAGTCAACCGCGGCGGCTTCATGGCATTCAGCGAAGTCTCGACGGATTTTCAAGCGCATCCGCCGCTCGGCGCGGCGGTGGCTGAGTCGGCCCGTGCGCTCGGGCCATGAGCGCCTATTTCTTCTCGGTCGTCGGCGGCACGACAGGCGTCGGAAACGGAAACGTGTTAAACATCGTTTTCGCCTGGGTCTGCATCTGCTCCTGCATCTGCACGAACATGTTCTTCGACTGCTCGATGTAGCTCGTCATCATGCCCTGCATCATCGGCGCCTGCATGTTCATGAATTGCGACCAGACTTCCGGATTGAGCGCGTTGCCGTCGTAGATGCCCTTGCTCTGTTCGGACAGCTTCTGCTGGATGTCGATGAACGCCTGGATATTCTTCTCCAGATACGTGCCCATCATGCCCTGCATGGCATGGCCGTAGAAGCGGATGATCTGCGAGAGCATCACCGATGAAAACATCGGCAAGCCGCCGCTCTCTTCCTCGAGAATGATCTGCAGGAGAATGCTGCGCGTGAGGTCGTCGCTCGACTTCGCGTCCAGCACTTTGAATTCTTCCTGATCGAGCACGAGCTGCTTCACATCCGACAACGTGATGTAGGTGCTCGTTTCCGTGTCGTAAAGCCGCCGGTTAGGATATTTTTTGATGAGTCGTTCGGCGGATTTCTTTGTAGTAGTGGTGGTCATTTAACGCCTTTAAACGCAGGACTTTACTGCGGTGCCAGCCGCCACGGCTTGCATTGTCGCAATAAAGCGTTGCCGCCAGTTCGCCGCGTCGTTGATCTATCCGGCAAGCAGCAGCGCCCCTCTTCACGCCTTCACGCCTTCGCGCCTTCCGTGAGGGACGCCGCCGCCCGTCAGCCCATGTGCAAGCCGCCGTTCAGCGAGAAATCCGCGCCGGTGGAGAATCCCGATTCATCGGAAGCGAGCCACGCGACGATGGAGCCGATTTCATCCGGCGTGCCGAGCCGGCGCACGGGAATGGTCGCCACGATCTTCTCCAGCACTTCGGGGCGAATGGACTTCACCATCTCCGTGCCGATATAACCCGGCGACACCGTGTTGACCGTCACGCCCTTGGTCGCCACTTCCTGCGCCAGCGCCATCGTGAAGCCGTGAATACCGGCCTTCGCGGTGGAGTAGTTCGTCTGGCCGAACTGCCCTTTTTGACCGTTCACCGACGAAATATTGATGATGCGCCCGAAGCCGCGCTCGACCATGCCGTCGATCACCTGCTTCGTCACGTTGAAAAGACTCGTCAGGTTGGTGTCGATGACCGCGGTCCAGTCTTCATGCGTCATCTTCCGGAACACGACATCGCGCGTGATGCCCGCGTTGTTCACCAGCACGTCGACTTCGCCGACTTCCGCCTTGACCTTGTCGAACGCGTTCTTGGAAGACTCCCAGTCGCCCACATTGCCTTCCGACGCGATGAAATCGAAGCCGAGCGTCTTCTGGTCTTCCAGCCATTTCACCCGGCGCGGCGAGTTCGGGCCGCAGCCCGCGACGACCGTGAAGCCATCTTTATGGAGCCGCTGGCAAATGCTCGTGCCAATTCCGCCCATCCCGCCGGTTACATACGCTACGCGCTTTGTCATTCCTCACTCCATTTTCGTTATGCGGAACGGCGTTCGAACGACGCCTTCCGCTTGGCCCTTCCCATGCCTTCGGGTGTTGCGCTCAGTCACGCTCGAGCGCAAGCGCCACGCCCATGCCGCCGCCGATACACAGCGACGCCAGACCCTTCTTCGCGTCGCGCTTCTGCATTTCGTGCAAGAGCGTCACGAGAATGCGGCAGCCCGATGCACCGATCGGATGGCCAATGGCAATTGCGCCGCCGTTCACGTTGATCTTCGACTGATCCCAGCCCATTTGCTTATGCACGGCAAGCGCCTGCGCGGCGAAGGCTTCGTTGATCTCCATCAGGTCGAGGTCGTTCACCGACCAGCCCGTGCGCTCGAGACAACGCTTCGATGCAGGCACGGGACCCATGCCCATGACCTTGGGATCGACGCCCGCATTCGCATAAGCCTTGATGCGCGCAAGCGGCGTGAGACCGAGCGCCTCGGCCTTCTTCGCCGACATCACGACGACCGCGGCCGCGCCGTCGTTGATGCCCGATGCGTTCGCCGCCGTCACCGTGCCTTCCTTCGAAAACGCGGGCTTGAGCGTGGAAAGCGCTTCGGCCGTGACGCCGTGGCGCACGAATTCGTCGGTGGCAAACCGCAGCGGCTCGCCCTTGCGCTGCGGAATGGACACCGGCACGATCTCGTCGTCGAAGCGCCCTTCCTTCTGCGCCTTCTCGGCCTTGTTCTGCGACAGCGCCGCGAACTTGTCCTGGTCTTCGCGCGAGATGCCGTATTCCTTCGCGACGTTCTCGGCGGTCGTGCCCATGTGGTAGTTGTTATAGACGTCCCACAGGCCATCGACGATCATGGAGTCGATCAGCTTGGCGTCGCCCATGCGAAAGCCGTCGCGCGAGCCCGGCAGCACGTGCGGCGCCGCGCTCATGTTTTCCTGACCGCCGGCGATGACGATATCCGCATCGCCCGCGATGATCGCGTTGGCCGCGAGCATCACCGCCTTCAAACCCGAGCCGCAGACCTTGTTGATCGTCATGCCCGGAACCATGTCGGGCAACCCTGCCTTGATGAGCGACTGGCGCGCCGGATTCTGTCCCGAACCCGCGGTCAGCACCTGACCCAGAATCACTTCGCTCACCTGATCCGGCTTCAGTCCCGCACGCTCCAGCACCGCGCGAATCACCGTTGCCCCCAGTTCCGGCGCCGCGATCTTCGCGAGCGAACCACCGAACTTGCCGACCCCTGTACGCGCGGCCGATACGATCACTACGTCAGTCATTTCAGTTTCCTTTGGCATCAAATGAATTCGGTTATGCGTGCGACTTCGCGCCGTGTCAGAAGTCGCGCTCCAGCACGTAGCGTCCGGGCGCGGGCTCGATCACCGGATAAGTCTTCGAGCCTTGCGACGCGCCCGCCTTCACTTCCTCGCCCGCGTTTTGCGCGAGCCATGCGGACCACGTCGGCCACCAGCTTCCCGGATGTTCCGTGGCTGCCTCGAACCACGCGTCGGCGGTTTCGGGCAGGCGCTCCTCATGGCTGTCGAGCATCCAGAAACTGCGCTTGTTCTTCGACGGCGGATTGATGACGCCCGCGATGTGCCCCGACGCGCCAAGCACGAACTTTTGCGGGCCCGTGAGAATGGGCGCGGATGCATACGCGGACTTCCACGGCACGATATGGTCTTCGCGCGAACCGTAGATGAAAGTGGGCAACGAGAGCGTCGACAGATCGATCGCCTCGCCGCACACCGTCAGCGCGCCCGGTTCGCGCAGCTTGTTCTCCAGATACGTGTTGCGCAAATACCAGACGCACATCGGACCGGGCAAGTTGGTCGAGTCGCTGTTCCAGAACAGCAGGTCGAAGGCTTGCGGCGTGCGTCCCTTGAGATAGTTGTCGACGACGTAATTCCACACGAGATCGTTCGGCCGCAGATACGAGAACGTATTGGCGAATTCGATCCCGCGCATGAGCCCGGCGGGCGCGCCGTTCTTGCCGCCGATCGACTGCTCGCGCATCTGCACGTGTGCTTCGTCGACGAAGACGTCGAGCACGCCGGTGTCGGAAAAATCGAGCATCGAGGTGAGCAGGGTCATCGACGCGGCCGGCTCTTCGCCGCGCGCCTTCGCTACCGCGAGCGCCGTCGCCAGAATGGTTCCCCCGATGCAGAAGCCGAGCGTGTTGATCTGCTCCTCGCCCGTGATGTCCTTGATGACGCCGATGGTTTCGAGCACGCCCTGTTCGACGTAATCGTCCCATTCCTTCGCGGCGAGCGATTGATCCGCATTGCGCCACGACAGGATAAAGACTTGCTGCCCTTGTTCGAGCGCATAACGCACGAGCGAGCTTTCAGGCTGAAGATCGAGGATATAAAACTTGTTGATGCAAGGCGGCACGATCAGCAAAGGCCGCGCATAAACCTTCGGCGTGAGCGGCTTGTACTGGATCAGTTGCACGAGTTCGTTCTCGTACACGACCGAGCCTTCCGTCGAACCGATGTTCTTGCCAACCGCGAAGCGCGACTCGTCCGACTGCGAAATCTTGCCGCGCTGCAAGTCGTTGAGCAGGTTGAGCATGCCCTGGCGCAAGCTCTCGCCCTTGCTTTCGATGAGCGTCTTCTGCGCTTCGGGATTGAGCGCGAGATAGTTGCTCGGCGAAGCCGCAGCCGCCCATTGCTGCACCGTGAAGCGGATGCGTTCGCGCGTCTTGGGATCGCTCTGCACGGCGTCCGCGAGTTCTTGCAGATAACGCGCGTTCAGCAAATACCACGCGGCCGTGAAGGCATATGCCGGCGTGTTCTGCCACGTGGTGTCGGTGAAGCGGCGGTCCTTGAGCGATGCAGGGTCGATGCTCTGCTCGCCCGCCTGCTTGAGCAATGCGGCGGCATCGCGCGAATAATTGCTTTGCAGTTGTTGCAGACGCTCGGGCGCGATGGCTGCCGTCGGAATCTTCGGCAACGTAGGCAAGCCCTGCATCGACGCGCCGAAGCCCGGCATGCTGCTCGCGAGCTTGGCGAATTCGGCCAGGCCGTTCATCTTCGCGAAGTCGGGCATTTGCGGCATGACGGTTGGAACCGCGCCGAATGCATTCGGAAATGCACCGGGCAAACCCGCACCGGACAAACCCGGAAACGCGCCCAAGCCGGGAAACGAACCAAACGAACCGAACGCTCCGAACGGCGGCGCGCTCGCGCTATTCGCAGCGGCTCCGTCATTCGTCTGCGCGTTGGTTTGCGCGTTGGTCTGGGGATTGAATTTCGCCCATTGCGCGGGATCGGCGACCGAGCGCCACGCGTTGAGCCATTGATCGAACGCTTGCTGTACGCCTGTCGGATCAGCGGGAACTTCAGCCGTCGAACTGCTGGCAGTACGGGAGCGGGCGGAGGACGCAGAGGAGGAACTAGATTTGGAAGCCATACCCGCTTTTGACCTGTAAGTCTCGCAAGACTGATTGCTGATGCAGGCATCGCCGGGCTTGTCTCAACCAGCGCGCAAGTGTCGATGCGCACTATGCGCGCCACAAGAGTCACCTAGCTACGCCGTGCCCGATTGAATGAATTCCGGGAACATTCTTGCTCTTAGGACTCAGGCATGTCAATGCTTCACCTGATTTTGCCGCAGTGCGATATTTTTTTAATTATCGTTTTCCCCATGCGAGATATTGCATTCGCATGGGCTTACGCAAGTTCCTGCGACTTAAAGCTGACAGTTGTCGCTGAATGCAGATGACGAGCAGTTAATCGCCAAGCCAGATCATGGCGGCCATGCGCCCTGTCACGCGATCGCGACGATACGAATAAAAGCGCTCTCGCTCGCTCACCGTGCAGTGCGTACCGCCATGAACGCGCTTCGCTTCCACGCCGATATCGGCTAAACGCAAGCGCGCAAGCGTATAGATATCGGCGAAGTATTTGCCTTGTGCGCCGGTCGGCTTGAACGCTGCCGCGGTGAGGTCGCGTTGGTCCGCATTCGCGATCGACACGAAGGCATCGAGCACGTCCTCGCCCACTTCGAATGCAGCGGGACCAATGGCCGGACCGAGGTAAGCATTGAGGCGCGATGTCGGCACGCCCGCGAGTTGCGCCACCCGCGCGCCCGTCTTCTCGACGATACCGCCCGCAAGACCTCGCCAGCCCGCATGCGCGGCGCCGACCGCGCGGCCTTCGCCGTCGCAGAAGAGGACCGGCAAACAGTCCGCCGTCATCACCACGCAGACGACGCCCGGCCGGTCGGTCACGCTCGCATCGGCGCGCGTCGGACCGGCTGCACGGCGCTCGATGACCGCGTGCGCATCTTCAACCGTCGTGCCGTGAATCTGTTCGAGCCACGCGGCTTGTCCGATGCCCGTCAACGCCAGCGCGCGACGGCGATTTTCAGCGACGGCATCCGGCGCATCGCCGCTCGACAAACCAAGATTGAGACCGCCCGCGCCCGGCGTGCCGCCATCGAAAGGCGCCGCGCTCACGCCGCCCGCGCGAGTCGTCACGAACGCATGCACGCGCGGCGAGACGCGCCATTGCGGCCACACGCAATCATCCGCGCTCAATGTGACGTCAGTGCGATGGGTCATGCTTCGTCGTCCTCGTCATCGGCATCGTGTTCGCCTTCTTCGTCGTCGTATTCGTCGTCCCAGTCTTCGCCGTCGTCCATTTCATAGACTTGCGGGAAGTCGTCGTCTTCGTCTAGTTCGACTTCGTCGTCGCGCCCGAAGCCGAGTTCCGTGGCGAGCTTGACGAGATCCTCGGGCACGTCCGCGCGCCAGTGCACCTGCTTTCCCGTTGCCGGATGAACCAGACCGAGCCGCCACGCGTGCAGCGCCTGACGCGCAAAGCCGTCGGGCAGCGGCGTCACCGAACGCCGGCCGCGTATGTGACCGTAGACCGGATCGCCCAGAAGCGGATGGCCGCTCGCCGCGCAGTGCACGCGAATCTGGTGCGTGCGGCCGGTTTCGAGATCGCAATGGATCGCGCTCACGGGCTGCCCGTTCCACTGCGTCCGGTCGATGGTGCGAAAGTGCGTGCGCGCCGGTTTCCCCGATGCGCCTTGAACCACGGCCATGCGCGTCCTGTCGCGCGAATCGCGGCCAATGGGCGCGTCGATGGTGCCGTCGTCCGGCATCCTGCCCCACACGAACGCGACATAACGGCGCTTCACCGTGCGCGCCTGCAACTGCCGCACGAGGTCGGTCTGGGCTTCGAGCGTGCGCGCGACGACCATCAGCCCCGAGGTCTCCTTGTCCAGCCGATGTACGATGCCCGCGCGCGGCAGCCCCGCCGCCGCATCGCCATAACGATGTAGCAGACCGTTGAGCAAGGTGCCGCTCCAGTTCCCCGCGGCGGGATGCACGACCATGCCGGCGGGCTTGTTGATGACGACGAGCGTTTCGTCTTCGTACACGATGTGAAGCGGCACCGGCTCGGGCGTGAACGCGAGTTGCTCGGGCAACAGGTCGGGCACGAGCGCAATGGTCGCGCCAAGCGGCACGGGCTGGCGCACCTTGGCGCTGGCGCCATCGACGAGCACGCGCCCTTCCTCGATCCAGCCTTGCAGACGGCTGCGCGAAAACTCGGGGAAGATCTTGGCCAGCACCTTGTCGAGCCGCTCGCCTGCGAGTTCGTCCGGCACGCGCGCCTCGCGCGGCGCTTCCTCGTTGCGATGCCGCGCTTCCTTGCCGCGATGCGGCGTGCCGGCATCGGGCGCATGCGCGTCCGAATCGGTAGAAGCTGCGTCGTCGGGCTTGGCGCTTCGGCTATAATCTTTGAGTTGGTCTTTGGTACGGCGTGTACTTGAGCGGGTCATTTGAACGGGATATCGGGTTGTACCCGGTGAGTCAGTCTTCATCTCGGGCTGCAGTTCGGGACATTGCGCAAGACGTTCTTTACAGCGCGCGACACTGCCGGGCAAACTTCAATGCAGGCAATGCAAGGAAGCCGCGCCAGACCGTTGCGGACCGGGAAACCGGGCGGAATTCGAGGGATGTCCAAACGGAAAATCCCGAGCGAAAACCGCACCGGACACACAGCTAGACATAGCGAGATTCAGCCAGGAACAGCAAGCACTAATGCGAGCCTTCAACACCATTCATCAATCGATGCAGCAATCGATCAAGTATCTGGCGCTGGGCGCGAGCGTCGCCATTGTCACGGCCTGCCACGGCTTGCCGGAGAAGACCGACGAAACGGCTACGTGGAACAACAACAAATTATATACGGAGGCCCAGGACGCGCTTTCAGGCCGCGACTGGGGCAAGTGCTCCAAGTATTTCGAAGCGCTCGAAGGCCGCGATCCGTTCGGTCACTTCGCGCAGCAGGCGCAGATCAACGTGGCTTACTGCAACTGGAAAGACGGCGAGACCGCATCGGCGGATCAGGCGATCGACCGGTTCATCAAGCTGCACCCGGATCATCCGGACATCTCGTATGCCTACTACCTGAAAGGCATGATTCACTTCAACGACGACCTCGGACTCTTCGGCCGCTTCTCCGGCCAGGACATGAGCGAGCGCGACCCGAAGTCGCTGCGCGAGTCGTATGACGCGTTCAAGGTCGTGGTCGATAAATATCCGCAAAGCAAGTATGCGCCCGACGCCGCGCAACGCATGCGCTATATCGTGAACGCGCTCGCTTCGCACGAAGTCCACGCGGCGGATTACTACTATCGTCGCGGCGCGTATGTCGCGTCCATCAACCGGGCGCAACTCGCCATTCGCGAATACAAGAACGCGCCGGCCACCGAAGAAGCGCTGCATCTCATGATGCTCTCATACGAGAAGCTCGATCAGCCGCAACTCGCCGACGACACCAAGCGCGTGCTTGCCGCCACGTTCCCCGACAGCCCGTATGTCACGGGCAAGCGTCGCGCGAGCGCGGAAAAGGCGTGGTATCAGATCTGGTAAGCAGAACGCGAGATCGTTCCGCTGGTCAGGCAAAAATGGGCGCTTCGGCGCCCATTTTGTTTGTCGATCAACCGCTCTCGCGCCCTGCTGCAAGCCCTACTCGGCAAGCTCCGCCGACGCGTCCGCCGCTTCGCTGAAAAACGCCCGCGCGACTTCCAGTTCACGCGTGCGCTTGAACGGCGGCAGGCTTTGCCAGATGCGTCGGCCGTATGGTTTATCGACGAGCCGCGTGTCACAGATCATGAGCACGCCGCGATCCGTCTCCGCGCGAATCAACCGCCCCGCGCCCTGCTTGAGCGTGATGACGGCCTGCGGCAACTGATGCACGGCGAACGGGCTCAAGCCTTTCTTCGTGAGCGCGTCGAGGCGCGCGGCAAGCACGGGATCGTCGGGCGGCGCGAACGGTAGTTTGTCGATGACCACGAGCGAAAGCGCATCGCCACGCACGTCGACACCTTCCCAGAAGCTCTGGCTGCCGACGAGAATCGCATTGCCATACGCGCGGAAACGGTCGAGCAACTCGGTACGGCTCGCGTCGCCCTGCACGAGCAGCGGATTGTCCCAGCCGCGCCGCTCGATCACGTCGCGCAGACGCTGGGAGATGCGATCGACCGCGCGCAGCGTCGTGCACAGCATGAACACGCCCCCACCCGATGCCTCGATCACCGGCAACGCGGCGTCGAAGACGGCGTCGGTGAACTGCGGCGAGGACGGCTGCGGCAGATTGCGCGGCACGTACAAAAGGCCCTGCGACGGGTAATCGAAGGGACTCGGCAAGGTCATCGAGCGGCGCGCGTTCAAACCCATTTGCGCCGCGTAATGCGTGAAATCGCCACGCACCGAAAGCGTCGCGGAGGTGAAGATCCAGGCACGCGGCACGCCCGCGCGCTGCTTCGCGAAGATCGGCGCGACCGACAGCGGCGTCTCGTGCAGTTGCACCGTGTGCGAGAACACTTCGATCCAGCGCACCATCTCGTTGGGCTCGTCGCGCGCGGCTTCGGCGGCGGTATCCGCGTCTTCGACCACTGCACGTTCGAGCGCGGTCGGCGGCTTGGTCCAGCCCGACAAAAGCCCTTGCAATTCGCGCGCGCGCCGCACCAGCGCCTGCAGCGACTCCGCGCGCTCGCCGTGTGCGCCGAGCGCGGCCGTGAGTGCATCGAGATGGGTTTGTAGCGTGTCGAGCGCCTCGAAAAGCGGATGGCCATCGGCGAGTTGGCCGAGCGAGAGGCGAATCGAATCTTCCCGGAATGCGAGCCGCAGGTCGCGCGCCGCGCGTTCGAGCGCCGCGCCGAGCTTGGTCCAGTCGGCGGCGTCGCGAGCGTGGGACAAACCTTCGGCCACCGCATCGCGGGCGAGTTCGAGCAGTTGCGTGGTCGAAAGCGTCTCGCCGAAAAAGAGCGTCGCCGTCTCGGGCAACTGATGCGCCTCGTCGAAGATGATGGTGTTCGCCATCGGCAAGAGTTCGGCCATGCCGGTGTCGCGCAGCATTACATCGGCGAAGAACAGGTGATGGTTCACCACCACGATGTCCGCCTGTTGCGCTTCGCGGCGCGCCTGCATCACGAAGCAATCCTTGTAATGCGGGCAATCTTGTCCGAGGCAATTGTCGCGCGTGGACGTGACCATCGGCCAGACGGGCGAGTTCTCGGGGACACTCGCAAGTTCGGCCTTGTCGCCCGTGCGCGTGATCTTGGCGAAGCGCACGATCTCCTGCAGTTGCGACGTGTCCTGACGCGTCGGCAGCCGCCCGTTGTCGGCGGTGCGTTCGAGATAGTAGTGGCAGAGGTAGTTGGCGCGGCCCTTCAGCATCGCGACGGTGACCGGCACGGCGAGCGCGTCGCGCACGGTCGGGATATCGCGCTGAAAGAGCTGATCCTGCAAGTGTTTGGTCCCGGTCGAAACGATGACCTTGCCCCCCCACAACATGGCCGGAACGAGATAAGCGTAGGTCTTGCCCGTGCCCGTTCCCGCCTCGACGATCAGCGTGTTCTCGCCGCCGTCGACGGCGCTCGTCGCGGTGGCGATACCCACGTCGTCGGCGGATGCCTCGTCTACCGCATGCGGCTTGTCCGATGGCCCGAGCTTGCGCGCCGGGCGGCGCTGCAATTCGAACATCGCGGGTTCGGGCATGGCGCGGCCGGACGCTTCCATCGCGGCGGCGACGGAGCGCGCCATGTCGATCTGCGACGCGCGCGGCCGATAGCCGTCGATCGCGCGCGCGAGAAGGCCTTCGGCGGAGAAGATGGCGTCGAGTTCCGTGCGGCGCTTGTCCGTGAGTTCGAGCGCAGCGCTTGCGCTGTCGCGGGGTTGTGCGGGTAAGTTCAAGGCGGGGCTAGATCCTGCGGTTGCGGTCACGGCGCATGGCGGCGCTTTGCTGCCTCAAGCGCCTCGACCCGCGTCGATGCGCTTCAATGCGCGTCGCCGTCGAGCTGCAGTTGCAGCAGAAGTATGGTGTCTTTCACCTTGAGCTTGCGCTTTTTCAAGCGCCTGAGCTCGAGGTCGTCGATACCGCCCATCTTGTCGATGAGCGTGGACAAGCCGTGATGCTCTTCCTGCAATTGCGTGATGCGATCGCGGAGCACGGTGGCATCCACGGCGGGTTGTCGGGGTGCGTTCAAGCGCTGCTGCATGCTCGCCTCCTTTCATCCTCATCGCCCGGGCGGTGCCTTGGGCGTCACTTACCTGGTTGCTGCTGTTGCTGCTGTTGCTGCTGTTGCGCCTGCTGGGCTTGCTGTGCCTTTTCCTGCTGCTTGCGCGCGGCTTCTTTCTGACGCGCCTCGACTTCCGCGCGATGCTGCGCGGCATCGCGTTGTTTCTGTTCGTAACGGTCCGCCTTCTGCTCGCGGTCCTGCGCGTCCTGCACGCCGCGGGCGCGCGCTTCCTCGAGTTGTCGCTGATAGTCCGCCTGCTTGCGGTCGTACGCGGCCTGATTGGCCGCGCGCTGCGGCGCCTCGGCCTGACGTTGCGCGGCGGACAGCGCGTTCTGACGCTGCTTTTCCTCGTAGGACTGCTGGCTCGACTTTTCGCTGGCGGCGCGTTGCGGCGCTTCCGCATCGTATTGTGCCTGCTTGAGCGCGGTCTGTTCGTCGCGCTGCTTCGTGCGCTCGGCGCGTTGTTCGTCGTCGAGAGCGAGCTGCTGCTGGCGAATCTGCTTGCGCTCTTCACGCATGGCCGTGCGCGCGTTGTCGAGACAGTGGTTCACGAAGAACTTGCCGTAGCAGTCGTGCTCCTTGACGCCGTATGCGTAGTCGTTCTGCGCGGTGCGTTTGTCGAGCGCCTTTTGCCGGCGCGCATTGTCGGCCTTGAGCGCGTCTTCGGCGCTCGGCTCGGCACTGACCATGGCGGATGAGGCATCGCCGAGCGGCGTGGCGCGCACCGACGTGGTGGGGTCAATGCCCTTGGGCGTCTGCGCAATGGCATTCGGCGCGAGAACGAGCGTGCACAGAAACGCGCACGCGGCGCAGATGGACGCGAGCGGGGAAAGGCGAAGTTTGGGCAAATGAATGGACGGCAACGTGATAAAGACCCGATGCATTAAGCGATGCAACGACAGACGCAATGCAGCCTGCGCGATGCCGAAATTCTATCACCGTGAACCGGAGCCCTTCTCCATTTATGGCAAAATCCCCCGCTCAAGCAACCCGGCCGCAACCGGCAGCACGCCCGCTTTGCGAGGCGCAAGAAGTAGTCAGCGCGCACCAAGCGGGACACAGGGCGTAAAGCGCGCAACGCGTCGCACGAGATGCGCGCCCTGCGTCTTGCCGTTGCACAAGGCCAGCAGAGAGCAGACAGCGCAGACCATGACGCAAACCGTAGCACTCAAGATCGTACAGCGCATTGCCACCGAGCTTACCGTGCAGCCGCGCCAGGTGGCCGCCGCCGTGCAGCTTCTGGATGAAGGCTCGACTGTCCCGTTCATCGCCCGGTATCGCAAGGAAGTGACCGGCAATCTCGACGACACGCAACTGCGCACGCTCGAAGAACGCCTCCTGTATTTGCGCGAACTCGAAGACCGGCGCGCCACGATTCTTTCGAGCATCGACGAGCAAGGCAAGCTCACCGACGAACTGCGTACATCGATCGAAGGCGCGGACAGCAAGCAGGTGCTGGAAGACCTGTATCTGCCGTATAAGCCGAAGCGCCGCACGCGCGCGCAGATTGCTCGCGAAGCCGGCCTGGAACCGCTCGCACAGGCGCTCCTCGCCGACCCGACGCTCGATCCGCAGAGCGAAGCCGCAAAGTTCGTCGATACCGAAAAAGGCGTCGCCGATACCAAGGCCGCGCTCGACGGCGCACGCGATATCCTGTCCGAGCAGTTCGGCGAAACGGCCGCGATTCTCGGCAAGCTGCGCGAGCACCTGTTCAACCAGGGGCTTGTCATGTCGACCGTGGTCGAGGGCAAGCAAGGCGAGGAAGGCGAAAAATTCCGCGACTACTACGACTACAGCGAAACCATCCGCACGGTGCCGTCGCATCGCGCGCTCGCGCTGTTCCGTGGCCGTAACGCGGGCGTCCTGAGCGTGAAACTCGGGCTCGGCGAGGAACTCGACGCACAAACGCCGCATCCGGGCGAAGTGATGATCGCGCAGCACGTGGGCATCGCCAATCGCGGCCGCGCGGGCGACAAATGGCTCGCCGACGTGTGCCGCTGGTGCTGGCGTGTCAAGGTGCAGCCGCATATCGAAAACGAACTGCTCACCAAGTTGCGCGAGGAAGCCGAGCACGAAGCCATTCGCGTGTTCGCGCGCAATCTGAAGGACTTGCTGCTCGCCGCGCCCGCTGGCCCGAAAGCCGTGATTGGCCTCGATCCGGGTCTGCGCACCGGCGTGAAAGTCGCCGTCGTCGATCGCACGGGCAAGGTGCTGGCCACCGACACCATCTATCCGCACGAGCCGCGCCGCGACTGGGACGGTTCGCTCGCGAAGCTCGCGCGCATTGCCAAGGCGACGCAGGCAGAGCTCATTTCCATCGGCAATGGCACGGCATCGCGCGAAACCGACAAGCTCGCGAGCGAGCTCATCGCGAAGCATCCCGAACTCAAGCTGCAGAAGATCGTCGTGTCCGAAGCGGGCGCGTCGGTGTATTCGGCTTCCGAACTCGCGGCGAAGGAATTTCCGGACCTCGATGTTTCACTGCGCGGCGCGGTTTCCATTGCGCGCCGTCTACAGGACCCGCTCGCGGAACTCGTCAAGATCGACCCGAAAGCGATCGGCGTCGGCCAGTACCAGCATGACGTGAATCAGCGCGAACTCGCACGCTCGCTCGATGCGGTCGTCGAAGATTGCGTGAACGCCGTCGGCGTCGATGCCAACACGGCTTCGGTCGCGCTGCTTGCGCGCGTATCCGGTTTGAACGCGACGCTTGCACGCAATATCGTCGATTATCGCGATGCCAACGGGCCGTTTGCGTCGCGCGAGAATTTGAAGAAGGTGCCGCGTCTCGGCGACAAGACGTTCGAGCAGGCCGCGGGTTTTCTGCGTATCAACAACGGTGAGAATCCGCTGGATCGCTCGTCGGTGCACCCGGAAGCGTATCCGGTCGTCGAGCGCATTCTCGCGAAAATCAAGAAGCATGTCGGCGATGTGCTCGGCAAGCGTGAAGCGCTCACGGGCCTCTCGCCCACCGAATTCGTCGACGACCGCTTCGGTCTGCCGACCGTGCGCGACATCCTCGCCGAATTGGAAAAGCCCGGCCGCGATCCGCGTCCGGAGTTCAAGACTGCGGCGTTCCGCGAAGGCATCGAGAAGATCGCCGATCTCGAACCCGGCATGGTGCTCGAAGGCGTGGTGACGAACGTCGCGGCGTTCGGCGCGTTTGTCGATATCGGCGTGCATCAGGACGGACTCGTGCACGTTTCCGCGCTGTCGACGAAGTTCATCAAGGACCCGCATGAAGTCGTGAAGGCAGGCCAGGTCGTCAAGGTGAAGGTGCTCGAAACGGATGTGAAGCGGCAGCGCATCTCGCTGACCATGCGTCTCGACGATGACTTCGCGCCGGCAGCGGCAGGCAGCGGCGCGCCTTCGCAACCGCGTGCAGGCCAGCAGGACCGGCGCGCGGGCGGCGGGCGCGATGCGCGTTCGAATAATCAGCGCCGCGAGCCGGAACCGGGTGGTGCGATGGCCGCTGCTTTCGCCAAGCTCAAACGCTGACAGCCGGCACGCTTCAAACAAAAAACCCACGCTTTGCGGCGTGGGTTTTTTGTTTCCGGGAGCAAGCGCTCGTCAGATTTCGATCTTCGTGCCCAACTCCACGACGCGATTGGCCGGAATGCTGAAGAAGTCCGTCGGCTTCGCGGCGTTCTGATGCATCCACGCGAACACGCGCTCGCGCCACACCGACATGCCCGGCAACTCGGTCGGCACCACGGTTTCACGCGCCATGAAGAACGACGTGTCCATGAGTTCGAACGTCATTGCGTGCGTGCGCGTGATCTGTTCGAGCACGGCTTTCACGTCCGGCGTTTCATTGAAGCCATACGCGGCCTTCACGAGAAAGAGCCCGCCGCCAACGTCCTTCACTTCCATGCGATGCGCGCCGTCCACATACGGGATATCGCGCGTGATGAAGTTCAGGAAAATGGTGCGCTCGTGCAGCACCTTGTTGTGCTTCAGGTTGTGCAGAAGACTCACGGGCACGAGCGAATCGCTGCCTGTCAGGTAGATCGCCGTACCCGACACGCGATGCGGCGGATGCGCGAGCAGCCCTTGCAGGAACGGCATGAGCGGAATACCGTCGGCGGCCGTGCGATCCTTCACGATCATGCGGCCTTTGTACCAGGTCATCAGCAGGAAGAAGAGTATTCCGCCGATGCACAGCGGCAGCCAGCCGCCCTGTCCGATCTTCAACAGACTCGCGCCGAAGAAGCCGATGTCGATCGTGAGCAGCACCGCGATCAGCGCGCCGACGAGCCAGCGGTTCCAGCCCCAGAGATTGACCATCACCACCGAGAGCAGGATGGTCGTGACGAGCATGGTCGCGGTCACGGCCAGTCCATAAGCCGCCGCCAGATTCTCCGAACTCTTGAAGCCCACCACGATGCACAGAATGATGAAGAGCAGCATCCAGTTGACGAGCGGAATATAGATCTGCCCGATCGCCAGTTCCGACGTATGCAGGATCTTCATGCGCGGCACGTAACCGAGCTGAATAGCCTGACTCGTCAGCGAATACGCGCCCGAAATCACTGCCTGCGATGCAATCACCGTGGCGACGGTGGAAAGGATCACGAGCGGGAGCAAGGCCCAGTCTGGCGCCAGCAAGAAGAACGGACTTTCGATGGCCGACGGCGTATGCATGAGCAACGCGCCCTGCCCGAAGTAATTCAGCAGAAGCGACGGCATGACGAGCGCGTACCAGCCGCAGCGAATGGGCTTCGCGCCGAAGTGGCCCATATCGGCATAGAGCGCTTCCGCGCCGGTCAGCACCAGCACGACGGAGCCGAGCACGATATACGCCTGCAACACGTGCGAGGCCATGAAGGAGATTGCATAGTACGGGTTGAGTGCGACCAGCACGCCCGGTGCGAGCACGATGTGATAAGCGCCCAGCACGGCGAGCGTGATGAACCACACCAGCATGATCGGGCCGAACAGCTTGCCGACCACTGCCGTGCCATGGCGCTGAATCCAGAACAGCAGGACCAGGATGACCATGGTGATCGGCAGCACGTAAGGCGACAGCTTCGGTGCGGCGAGTTCCAGCCCTTCCACCGCCGAGATGACCGACATGGCGGGCGTGATGACCGCATCGCCATAGAACATGCAGGCGCCGAAGATGCCTAGCATCAGCAGCACGCCCGACATGCGGCCCGGCTCCTTCACGCTGCGCAGCGCGAGCGTCATCATGGCGAACACGCCGCCTTCGCCGTTGTTGTCGGCGCGCATGACGAAGAGCACGTACTTGACCGCGACCACCATGACGATGGCCCAGAAGAGCAAGGAGATGACGCCGAGAATGGACGCCTCGGAAAGCGCGATGCCGTGCGACGGGCTGAAGGCTTCCTTCAGGGAATAGAGCGGACTCGTACCGATGTCGCCAAAGACGACGCCAATGGCGGCGAGCGCAAGAGACGGCAAAGGCTGTTTATGCTCTTGCGCGTGAGTCATGTTAGTCATAAAAGCGAGATGTCCGTCCAGGGCGGAAAGAAACGAACGCCATTCTATCTAACGTCGCGTGCAAAAACGCTGCCTCTCGTATTGCCCGATTGCCCGGCAACACGCGTGTGTGAGTTTAGCATCGCGTTTCGTGCGCGTCGGCTGAACGATTCAGGGCGCTTGGCTGCATCTGTGAAATTAGGTGACCCAAAGCAAAAACGCCGTTGCGCCCGGGATGAAGCGGGACGAACGGCGTCTTGCCCGTTATCGGGCAGCAAGAACGAGGCGACGAGTGGCGCTCACTCGCGGCTGTTCTGCAGGCCCCGCTTGATCCAGGCGCCGAGATTGTGCGGCCGTACCGTGTCCCACTCCTCGAACGGTTGATGAATCCACGGATTGGTTTCGAGAAACTGCACGTGATAGTCGGGCGTAACCTTCGAGCACGCCTTGTACCAGAGCACGGCCGAGCGCACCGCCGTAATGGCCGGATAGCGCTCCTTCAGATGCTCCTGCACGCGCGCGAGCGTAACGCCTGAGTCGACCAGATCGTCCACCAGCAAGACGTTGCCGGACAACTCGCCGCGCGTCATGGTGATGTACTGCGCGATGTCGAGATCGCCCTGCTCCGTGCCCGCGGCTTCGCGATACGAACTCGTTGCGAGAATGGCGAGCGGCAAGTCGTAAATGCGCGAAAGTTGGTCGCCGACGCGCAGCCCGCCGCGCGCCAGACACAGGATCTTGTCGAACTTCCAGCCTGAGTCGTGTACTTTGAGCGCGAGGACTTCGATCAACCGGTGATATTCATCCCAGTTGACCCAAAGATTTTTGTCGTCGTTGCGCGGGTCCGTCATCGCGATCATGGTAAGACTCTTTCAAATACGTACTACAGGTTATATATGAAATGTGGCCGCAAGGTAGCGGCCACATTCTTTACAGCGTCCGGCTCAGGTTGAAACGCTCGCGCTCAGACCTTGAACGGATGACGCAACAGGATGGTTTCATCGCGGTCCGGTCCGGTCGACACCATGTCGATGGGCACGCCGGCAACTTCCTGCACGCGCACGAGATAAGCACGCGCGTTCTCGGGCAGACTGTCCCATTGCGTAATGCCGATGGTGCTTTCCTTCCAGCCGCCGAAGGTCTCGTAGACCGGTTCGCAACGCGCCACTTCCGAGGCGCCGCGCGGCAGGATATCGACCTCTTTGCCGTCGAGTTTATAGCCTACGCACAGTTTCACTTCCTCGAGACCGTCGAGCACGTCGAGCTTGGTGATGCACAGCCCCGAAATACCGTTGATCTGAATGGAGCGGCGCAGCGCGGCGGCGTCGAGCCAGCCCGTGCGACGCGGACGACCCGTGACCGAACCGAATTCCTTGCCGACGGTCGCCAGGTTCAAGCCCACCTGGTCCTGACGTTGCGCGTTGTCGGCATCGTACAGTTCGCTCGGAAACGGGCCCGAACCGACGCGCGTGCAATACGCCTTGGTGATGCCGAGAATGTAGTTGAGCCGTTGCGGACCGATACCCGCGCCCGAAGTCGCCGCACCCGCGACGCAGTTGCTCGACGTGACGAACGGGTAAGTGCCGTGATCGACATCGAGCAGCGTGCCTTGCGCACCTTCGAACAACAGATTGCGGCCAGCGTGGTTTTCGTCGTACAGACGGCGCGAGACGTCCGTAACCATGGGTTCGAGACGCGGCGCGTAACCGAGCATGGTGTCGAGCGTTTGCTGGTAGTCCACTTCGGCCGCACCCAGATACTTGCTCAGCACGAAGTTGTGGAAGTCCAGCACTTCGCGCAGACGTTCGGAAAACACCGGCACGTCGAAGAGGTCCTGCACGCGCAGCCCGCGACGGCCGACCTTGTCTTCGTATGCCGGACCGATACCGCGCCCCGTGGTGCCGATCTTGCCCGCGCCGCGACGCGCTTCGCGCGCCTGATCGATCGCGACGTGATATGGAAGAATGAGCGTGGCGGCTTCGGAAATGAACAGGCGTTTCTGAACGTCGATGCCCGCGGCTTCGAGCTCGTCGATTTCCTTGAACAAAGCTTCCGGAGACAACACGACGCCATTGCCGATATAGCAGGCCGTGCCCGCGCGCATGATGCCCGAAGGGATGAGGCGCAGAATGGTTTTCTTGCCGCCGATGATGAGCGTGTGGCCGGCGTTATGACCGCCCTGGAAGCGCACGACGCCCTGGGCGTGGTCCGTCAGCCAGTCGACGATCTTGCCCTTGCCCTCATCACCCCACTGGGTGCCCACCACGACGACGTTGCGCCCCGGGTTCACATTCACTGCACTGGCAGACATGTTGATTCGTTAGCTGGTTAAAAACGTATTTTACCTATGTTCGCCACAGGTTCCGAATTTTTCGGGATACGTCGGGGTTAGGAAATCGGCATCCATTCGTATGACGCGCGTCTCACTTCATGCGCCGCGCTCAGGCGCCGCGTTCAGGCGCGCGCTTCGACGATCCATTGGCCGTCGCGCTCGATAAGTACGCGGTCGAAGGCGAATTCGTCGAGATCGTGCTCGTGGCCCGGCAGCGCCTGAATGACCACTTCGCCGGCATCGCGCAATGCGGCGACGGCGGCGCGTAGCGTGTCTTCGTGCTTCCACGGTGCAAGGATCGCGCTGCCGCGGGCATCGACGGGAGAAATGCGCGCGACTTCACGCAGGTCCAGCGAAAAGCCCGTTGCCGGACGCGCACGTCCGTAGGCGAGCCCGACATCGTCGTAGCGGCCGCCATGCGCAACCGCGTTGGGCACGCCGTCGACATAGGCGGAGAACATCACGCCGCTGTGATACGCGTAGCCGCGCAAATCGGCGAGATCGATCATGAGTTCGGCGCCGTCGACCTGGCTTGCGAGAAACGCGAGATCGTCGAGCGCACGCGCGATGACCGGCAGATTCGGCAGACGGCCGCGCGCGGTTTCGAGCACCGAGGCGTCGCCGTAGAGCGTAGGCAGCGCGCGCAACGCTTCGCGCGGCACCTGGCCGAGATGCGCCGTGAGTTCGTTGATACGCGGCACATCCTTGCTCGCGAGCGCCTCATAGAGCGCTTCGCCAAGCGATGCAGCCGCCGGTTCCAGTTCCAGCAACGCGGCGAGCACGCCCGCATGGCACAGATCAAGACGCACTTTCGTGAGACCCGCGAGATGCAGCGAATCGAGCATCAGTTGCTGGATTTCGAGGTCCGCTTCGAGCCCCGCGTGACCGTAGATTTCCGCGCCGATCTGAATCTGCTCGCGCGTCGCGTGCAGGCCGCGCGGACGCGTGTGCAGCACGTTGCCCGCATAGCACAGACGCGTCACGCCATGCCGGTTCAAGAGATGCGCGTCGATGCGCGAGACCTGCGGCGTGATGTCCGCGCGCAAGCCGAGCGTGCGCCCGGACATCTGATCGACGAGTTTGAAGGTGCGCAGGTTCAAATCGCTGCCGCCGCTCGTCAGAAGCGATTCGAGATATTCGAGCATCGGCGGCATCACGAGCTCGTAACCGTACGAACGGAAACGATCGAGCAGACGGCGTCGCAACTCTTCGATCTTGCGGGCTTCCGACGGCAAGACGTCGGCGATATTCTCGGGAAGTAACCAGGTGGACATCGATACGTTTCCTACGGGGCGCGCGGCGCGTGACGCGGCGCGCTTTGACGAACGGATTTAAACAAGATAGGCCAATTGGCGCATCACGGTGTGCTCACGTTGCGATGAGCAGCAGGATGAGCCCGAGCACCATCGCGATCAGTCCGCCGATGCGGATGTGATGCGTCGGGCGCTCCGCGATGCGGCGAAAGGTATCGCGCCACGCGGTCGGAAAAACGAAGGGAAACATTCCTTCGATGATCAGCATCAACGCAAGTGCGAGCAGTAACGTCTCGGCCATGTTCCAAGGGAGAAAGGCGAAAGCGCGAACGGATCGCGCTTTCGCGGGGCACGATCAGCGCTTGGCCGTGGCAGCCGCGGAAGAAACATCCGCGCTGCCGCCGTTCGGGCCGCGCATGAAGCGGAAGAAATCGCTGCTCGGGTCGACCACCATCACGTCGCCCGGTTTGAAGGTCTTCTTATACGCTTCGAGGCTCTGATAGAACTGGTAGAACTGCGGATCGCGTCCGTAGGCGTCCGCCGCTATGGCTGCCGCCTTGCTGTCTCCTTCGCCCTTGATGGACTGTGCCTGACTGTATGCATCGGCGAGAATCGCCTGTTGTTCGCGCTGGGCGTCCGCCTTGATCTTGTCGGCGTCCGCCGTGCCCTTCGCGCGCTCGATGGCGGCGGCCTGCTGACGCGCCGCGATCATGCGTTTGTAGACGGAGTCGGCTACCACGGACGGAAAGTCGATACGCGTCATCTGCAGATCCACGAGCTGCACGCCGAAGGCCGCCGCCGCGTCTTCCACCGACTTCTGCGCTTCGCTTGCGAGCGTTTGCTGGCTGCCGAGCGCGTTCGTGAGCGAACGCTTCGCGAACGCACTGGCGAGCGACGTGCGCGCGAGCCCGACGATGCGCTCCTGCGCGGTCTGCGTGTTCTTCTCGTTGCTCTCGAACAGTTTGAGCGGATTGGCCACGCGATACTTGATGACGGTATTCACCAGCACGTCGTTCTTGTCCGACGTGGCGAAGCGGTCCGCGCCCGCTTCGTCGATGGTGAGCGTGCGGGTATCGACGAGCGTGAGCGTCTGGAACGGCGCGGGCAGCTTGAAATGCAGGCCCGGGCCGTCGAGTTTCGGTTCGCCGTCACCGTGGGAAGCCACGACGGCAGCATGCCGTTCGTCGACCGTGAAGATCATCGATGAACCGATGAACAGCACGATCACGACAGCGACCACAAGCGCAATGATTCGATTCATGTTCTCGCGCTCCTTATTGCAGGTCGTCTTGACGATTGCGCGAGCGGAAAGCATCGCGGGAGCGCAGCGGGTCGCTTGCACTGCTTGCGGCACTGGCCGCGCTGGCCGCACTGGCTGCAGTCGTCGCGCTGGCCGCGCCGTTAATCGCACCGTTGGCCGGCGCGCTCAACACGGCCGGCGACGACGCCACGCCCGGCGCACGCGCCTGTGCGCCATCGCCAGCCGGCGCGCTTGCGGCTGCGGCGACACTGGCGGCATCGGCTTCTTTCACCTGCTGACGATTCGCCTCGACGAGCTTGTCCAGCGGCAGATACACCACGTTATTGCCTGCCTTGCTGTCCACGAAGACCTTCGTGGTACGCGAATAGATTTGCTGCATCGTGTCCAGGTACATGCGTTGACGAATGACCGCGGGCGCTTTCGAGTATTGCTCGTAGACCTGCTTGAAGCGCTCGGCGTCGCCCTGTGCTTCGGTGACCTGGCGATTGCCGTAGGCCGTGGCTTCGTCGACGAGACGCGCCGCGTCGGCTTTCGCACGCGGCAGCAGCTGATCGGCATAGGCTTGCGCGGTGTCGCGAGCGCGCTCGTTGTCCTGACGCACGCGCGAAGCTTCCTCGAATGCCGCCTGCACTTGCGTCGGCACCTGCACGCTTTGCACGGTCACGCCCGTCACCTGCAAACCGGTGCGGTAGAGATCGAGCGAGCGCTGGATAGATTCAGTTAGACGCGCGCGCAACGCCTCGCGATCCTTGTAGAGCATGTCGTCCGTGCTGATGGACCCAGCGATCTCGCGAACTGCCGCCTGCGACGCCTGCGTGACGCTCTGGTCGGGATCGAGATTGCGGAACAGGAAGTCGGTCGGCGACTTGATCTGATATTGCACGGCGAAGCGCACGTCGACGATATCGGCGTCGTTCGTCAGAACCGAGGCATCGCGCACGTTGCCTTGCGCGAGCGCGGTGCCGCGACCCACTTCGACCGAGCGGACCTGCGAGATGTCGACGATATCGTGCGACTGAAACGGATACGGCAGGCGCCAGTGAATGCCTTGCGCCACCGTTTGCCGATATTTGCCGAACTGCGATACCACGCCGACATGACCGTCCTGTACGACAAACACGCCGCTGCCGAGATAGATGGCGATCAGCACGCCAATGACGATGCCAAGCCCGATGCGCGTGCCGCGGCCATTCTCGCGCGGCGCACCGCCGTTGGGCTTGCGCCCGAACAGACCGGCGATGCGACGGTTGAAGTCGCGCCACATCTCGTCGAGATCGGGCGGGCCTTCGTCCTTGCCGTTCGGGCGCTTGCCGTCTTGCGGACGCTTCGAGTCGTTCTTCACGCCGTTGCCTTCGCCCCGCCCCCAGCGCGGATCGTTGATCGAAAAGGCGGCATGCATGCGCTGCCTGTTAGTCCGCTCGTTGTAGTCGTTCACTCGGTGATTCACCATTAGACAGCCGGGGGTAGACATCCAGACAGATAAGCCCGGGCGATGCAATCCGGAGTTCCGCGAGCCGATCAGTGACCGTGCTCGGAAACCTTGTGGTCACGTTGTTCGGTCAGCCGGTGGTCTTCCGGCTGCGCGTTCGTGTCGTGTGTTTCGTTTGACCCGGACAGCGGGGATTGCGTTGCATCGGGCTCGAGTTGCGGCGCTTCGATTTCAGCGAGCACGCTCGGTAAGGCCTCTTCGCTTTCGTCCGTTTCCGCAGCAGCGATTTCGGCGATGGCAGCGCGCAGCGCGTCGAGCCCCTGGCCCGAGCGTGCACTCAAAAAGACGCGCGAAATATTACCATACTCGTCCCTTTCAACCGCTTCGCCACGGGCCGCCAGCTCAGGCACCGCGTCGATCTTGTTGAAGACGAGAACCTGCCGGATGGAATCCGCGCCGATGCCGCGCAATACCTCGTTCACCTGATCGATTTGATCGAGGCGCACGGCGCTCGATGCATCGACCACATGCAGCAGCAAGTCTGCGTGGATGGTCTCCTCGAGCGTGGCGCGAAAGGCCGCGACGAGCTGGTGAGGCAATTCGCGGATGAACCCGACCGTGTCCGATACCACCACGTGCCCCGCTTCCTCCCCGAGATAGACGCGACGCGAGGTTGTGTCGAGCGTGGCGAAAAGCTGGTCGGCGGCGTACGCCTGCGCCTTCGTGAGCGCATTGAACAGCGTGGACTTGCCCGCGTTCGTATAGCCGACGAGGGAGACCGACATCGTGCGATTACGCGTGCGCTGACGACGCTGCGTACCATGCTGACGGCGCAACTTCTCGAGCCGGGTCTTGAGCGCCTTGATACGCTCGCCGATCAGCCGGCGGTCCGTTTCGAGTTGCGTTTCGCCCGGACCGCGCAGGCCAATACCGCCCTTTTGCCGTTCCAGGTGAGTCCACGCGCGAATGAGCCGTGTCGACAGATACTGCAGCTGTGCGAGTTCGACCTGCAATTTGCCTTCGTGGCTGCGGGCGCGCTGCGCAAAGATGTCGAGGATGAGGCTCGTGCGGTCCACCACGCGGCGGTCGAGCGCGAGTTCGAGATTGCGCTGCTGCGCGGGCGCGAGTGCGTGATTGAAGATGACGAGTTCGACGTCGTTCGCTTCGCAAGAAAGGCGCAGTTCTTCAACCTTGCCGCTGCCAATGAACATCTTGGCGTCCGGAGCCGAACGGCGGCCGGTTAGCGTGACGGCGGGATGGGCGCCTGCACTTTGTGCGAGCAGGCTGAGTTCTTCCAGACTGGCTTCGAAATCGATCTTGCCGAAGTCGATGCCGACGAGCGCTGCATTGATCAAATTGATATTTTTCGGTTTTTGAAGCGACCGGCGAATGGTTTGATGTTCGCTTTTTGTGAAAACAGCGCCGGTCGCGACGAGGTTTAGGACGATTCAGCGTCCGGGTGGAAATTCACCGGACGGGCCGGCACGACGGTGGAAATGGCGTGCTTGTAGACCATCTGTGTGACCGTATTTCGGAGCAACACGACATACTGGTCGAACGATTCGATGTTTCCTTGAAGCTTGATGCCGTTGACCAAATAGATCGACACCGGCACGTGCTCTTTACGCAGCGCGTTCAAAAACGGGTCTTGTAACAATTGCCCTTTGTTGCTCATAGCAAACTCCGTGTTTTTTTGCAGGTTGGATGTATTGTCGGCGAAGAAAAAGAGATCCGCCGACAATCGCTACACTATAGCCGATTTTCGTTTCCGCACCAGCCTGGCCAAATGGCCGACCGGCCTGAAACGCTTGACTCACGCGGCTTTCAGCCTTTGTCCGCGTATGGGTTATGGCTCGAACGGAACTCTATGCGCAGTGGCGTCCCGACCAATCCGAAAGTTTCTCGGAAGCGCCCTTCCAGATAGCGTTTATAAGTCTCGGTAATGGCGTCGAGCGCATTGCCGTGCACCACGATGATCGGCGGATTTTGTCCACCCTGGTGGGCATAACGCAGCTTCGGACGAACCGGACCGCGACGGCGCGGCTGCTGAAACTCCACCGCGTCGATGAGCGCGCGCGTGAGCTTCGGTGTTGGCAACTTGGCCATGGCGGCGGCGTAGGCTTCATCGACAGACTTCATCAATGGGCTGATGCCGCTCTTCTCCAGCGCCGAGACGTAGTGAAATTTAGCAAAGTCCAAAAACTTGAGCTTGCGGGTGAGATCCGCCTTCGTGCGTTCGCGCACATGCGAGTCCAGACCGTCCCACTTGTTCACGCCGACCACGAGCGCGCGGCCCTGTTCGACCACGAAGCCCGCGATGTGCGCGTCCTGATCCGAGATGTCCTGCTGGGCGTCGAGCAAAAGGATCACGACGTTGGCATCGGAAATGGACTGCAAGGTCTTCACCACCGAAAACTTCTCGATGGCCTCGAACACCTTGCCGCGACGACGCAAGCCCGCCGTGTCGATAAGCGTGTATTTGCGGCCTTGTCGCTCGAAATCAATATAAATCGAATCGCGCGTGGTGCCGGGCATGTCGAACGCGATCACGCGCTCCTCGCCGAGCAATGCGTTCACGAGCGTCGACTTGCCAACGTTCGGACGTCCGACGATGGCAATCTTCACGCCGTGCTGCGCCTTCTCTTCTTCGCTCTCCTCGGGCTGACCGGCATAAGCGATGTCGAGCGCGTCGTTGATCATCTCGGTAACGCCGTCGCCGTGCGCAGCCGAGATCGCGCGCGGATCGCCGAGACCGAGTTCGTAGAAGTCGGACGCGACGGCCGAATACTTCATGCCCTCGGCCTTGTTCACGACGAGAAAAAGCGGCCGGCCGGTCTTGCGCAGATAGTCGGCAATCGCCTTGTCTTGCGGCGCGAGCCCGTTGCGTCCATCGACGATGAACACGACGATGTCTGCCTCTTCCACCGCCTGACGCGTCTGCCGCGCCATTGCGTGCAGGATGCCGTCTTTCGCGACCGGCTCGAAGCCGCCGGTATCCACGACGAGATACGGCCGCTCGCCGCCCACGCGGCCTTCGCCGTAATGGCGGTCGCGGGTGAGGCCGGGCAGATCGGCGACGAGTGCATCGCGCGAACGCGTCAGCCGGTTGAATAAGGTGGATTTCCCCACATTGGGGCGCCCGACGAGGGCAATCACGGGTTTCATCAGATGTTGTTCAAGGTTGAACGCAAGACGGCACACGAGGCGTGCGAACGAGACCTCTCGTTCCGCTCATGCCGCGCCACGGCTGCGCTTGTCGAAAATTAGCATGGATTCGGCTTGCGGCACGCGCGACGCGTCACGGCGTCAGTGTGTCAAGCCTGCGGCGCTGGGACGCCGCTGCGCCTCGTCAGAGGCAGTTTTGGCGCGCCGCCTTCGCGCGACGCGCTTTGATTCTTGCAGCCCACCGCGCGTTTTGCGTTCCGCTGGCAGGCTCTCGGGAGTGCGCGCGATTGCCGCGCCTCCTGCTTTCTCTTGCGGCCCGGTTCTGGCCGGACCTGCCGCGCGATCGGCTTCGAGCGCGCAATACCGCTCGATCAGACGATCACGCGCGTGTTAGTTGCTGGGACGAAAGCCGTAGATGCCGCCGTCGTGCGTCAGGACCACGAGCGTGTTGCCGGCGAGCACGGGCGGCGCGGTGATCGCGCTGC
Organism: Caballeronia sp. LZ003; assembly: GCF_031451465.1. NCBI lineage: Bacteria > Pseudomonadati > Pseudomonadota > Betaproteobacteria > Burkholderiales > Burkholderiaceae > Caballeronia > Caballeronia sp. LZ003. The sequence goes on from NZ_JARUXJ010000001.1 coordinate 1,791,168, forward strand.
CGTCGGTCTTGGCGCGGCCGACGAGTTCGCCGTTATCCGCGCTCAGGAAGTGGACGTAACCTTCGAAGTCGCCAACAACGACCGCGCGACCGAGAATATACGGCACGCTGACCTGGCGGTTCTTCAGCTTGTCCGTTTTCCAGAGCTGCGAGCCGTCCGAGGTGCGGAATGCGTTTACGACCGACCAGTCGTCGCCTGCTGCGACCAAGTCCGAATCCTGCGCAAGACCGCTGTCGGACGAGAAGCTCTTTTCCCAGTCCGGACGGCCGGAATTTGCATTGAAGCAGCCGATGCGGCCCTGGAACGTCACCGCGCAGCTCTGCGCGCCGACGAGTCCCGGCGCGCCGGTTACGTCGTTGATGCGCTCGACTTCGGTCACGCCCTTCGGATATGAAACAGGCGTTTGCCAGAAGGCATCGCCCGTTTGCAGGTTGATTGCCGCGAACGTGCCGCCCGGGAATCCAGCAAGCACGGCCTGATTGCCGGCGAAGGTCATGCCCGCCGCGACGCGCAGATTCAGCGGCACCGCGCGCAATTGGAAGACCCACTTTTGTTCGCCGGTCTGCGCGTTGAAGGCCACGACCTTGCCGTCGATGGTACGCACGATCACGAGATCATTGCCGACGAGCGGCGGAGAGATCAGTTCGCCCGGCGCGACTGCCGTCCACAACTGCTTGCCGTCCGGTCCGAGCACGTAGACCGAACCCTTCAGACCGCCGACCGCAGTCAGATTGCCGTCGCTGCCGACGCCCGCCGACAGATCGTCCTTGAGCTTGATGCGCCAGACATCCTGACCCGTTTTCGCGTCGATCTTCACGACCGAGCCGTTCTCGCCTGCGGCAAAAATTGCGTCGCCCACGGCAACCGGCGCGAACAGATAGCGGCCTGCCTTGCCGACGCTCGCCTTCCACGCCTGGGAGACGTTGAGCACCGGCTTGAACTCGACGAGCGGTGTCGGCACGCGGCGTTCATCCTTGGTGGATGAGCAAGCCGCGAGCAAGGCGGTCATCGCGCAGGCAAACGGCACGGCGTAGCGTTTCAAAAAAGTCATCGGTGGACGCAACATGAATTATCGGATTCGGTTGATCGGCGCCCGGCCGCGCCTTCGCCTTCAAGGCGTTGCGCGGCCGGGCGGCCTGATTGTTATATGGCTCGGTCGATTGCGGCGGCGCGCGCTGATCAGCCGCCGAGCGCGTCGAGCTTGAACTGGACCAGTTGCCGCGCGGAGGTATCGTTCGCGGGCAGCGCACCGAGCGCCAGCTTGTAGGATGCGCGGGCGTCGTCGCGCTTGCCTTGCGCCGCAAGCAGATCGCCGCGACGGTCCGCGATCACACCCTTGTAGGCGTCGAGCGGCGCATCCGCGAGCAGCTTCAGACCCGCGTCGTAATTTTTCTCGTCGAGCAGCACCAGCGCGAGACGCAGCTTCGCGACTTGCTTGTACTCGTCGTCCTTCGCGTGATCGATGGCCCATTGCAGTTGCGCTTTCGTGCCGGCGGTATCTCCCGCCGTGTAAAGCGACTTGGCCGCCGTGAGCGCGCTCATCTGAGCGTAGGCCGTGCTGCCGAACTTGTCTTCCATGTCCGTCGCAATACGGCTCACCATTTTCTGATCATTGCCGGTGACGGCCTGCTGAAGCTGGTCGTACAGCACGGAAGCTTCGGCCGCCTGATGACGCTGCCAGTAATTCCAGCCGTTGTATCCGGCTGCGATTACAAGCGCCACGAGGATGATCCACGTCGTGGAATTACCCCACTTGGCCCACCAGGCTTTCAAACTTTCCAGTGATTCTTCTTCGTCGTGATAGCTCATCGTCCAGCTATTCCTTCCTGCGTTTCATTGCACTTCGAGTGCCGTGCGCGATGCCGGACAGTTCACTCATCCAGCGCGATGCCCACGGCCATTGCCCGCGTGTCGGGCCGCCTAGTCTTCGGCGGATGCCACCATCGCATTGATTAGGTATTCGGTCAAGTCTTCCGCCGGAACGTTGACCTGCTCGTTCTTTTGCGCGTCCGACGTTTCGGCGCCCGCGCGGCGCAGCGGCTTTACGCCGATCGTGCCCTGCGCGAGTTCGTCTTCGCCCAGCACGACGGCAAAAGCCGCGCCGCTCGCATCGGCTTTCTTCATCTGTGACTTGAAGCTGGCAGGCGCGCCGTCCGGGCTGCAATGCAGGATCACGTCGAGGCCCGTGTCGCGCAGACGCTCCGCCACGATGAACGCCTGCTCGGCGGCAGCTTCTCCCTGATGCACTACGTAGACGTCCGTACCTTCCGCTTCCGGCACGAGATTCTCTTCCTTCAGCAACTCGAGGATACGCTCGACGCCCATCGCCCAGCCACACGCGGCCGTGGGCTTGCCGCCAAGTTGCTCGATGAGCGGGTCGTACCGGCCGCCGCCCGCCACCGTGCCTTGCGCGCCGAGCTTGTCGGTCACCCACTCGAATACGGTGAGGTTGTAATAGTCGAGACCGCGCACGAGACGCGGATTGATCTTGAACGGAATGTTGTTGGCCTTCAGCAGCCTTTGCACGCCCTCGAAATGCTTGCGCGATTCTTCGCCCAGGAAGTCGGTGAGCTTTGGCGCGTTCTGCGCAATTTCCTGCAGCGCGGGATTCTTCGTGTCGAGCACGCGCAGCGGGTTGGTGTAGAGACGTCGTTTGGCTTCTTCGTCGAGCGCGTCGACGTGCTGCTCCAGATACGCGATCAGTTCCTTGCGGTGCGCCGCGCGCTCGTCAGGCTGGCCAAGTGAATTCAGTTCCAGGCGAATGCCGGTCAACCCAAGGTCGTCCCACAGGCGCTGACACATCATGATGATTTCGGCGTCCGCGTCCGGTCCCGCGAAACCGAGTGCTTCCACGCCGACCTGATGGAACTGGCGATACCGCCCGCGCTGCGGACGTTCGTGACGGAACATCGGGCCGATGTACCACAGGCGCTTCGGACCGTCGTAAAGCAGGTTGTGTTCGATGCTCGCGCGCACCACCGCCGCCGTGTTTTCGGGCCGCATGGTGAGATGTTCGCCGTTGAGCGAATCGGTGAAGCTGTACATCTCTTTTTCGACGATATCCGTCACTTCGCCGATCCCGCGCGTGAACAACTGCGTATGCTCGATGATCGGCGTGCGGATGTTCTGATAGCCGTATGCGCGCAGCATCGACTTCACCGTGGATTCGAAGAAGTCCCACAACGCGGCGTCCTGCGGGAGGATGTCGTTCATGCCCTTGACGCCGGTCAGCTTGCCGAGCCGTTTCTTCTGTTCAGTCATCTGTCTTTAAAGTGTTGCCGCGGACGTTTCTTCGCGCTTGCCGGTTTCTTGCCCGTAGGTGCGCTCGACGTAGTCGCTGACGATTTGCTGGAATTCCTCGGCGATACGCTCGCCACGCAAGGTCTTCACCTTCACGCCGTCGATAAACACGGGCGCGGCGGGATTTTCGCCCGAACCCGGCAAACTAATGCCGATGTTCGCGTGTTTCGATTCGCCAGGCCCGTTGACGATGCAGCCCATCACCGCGACGTGCATCTTCTCGACGCCGGGAAACTGGTCGCGCCACACGGGCATGGAGTTGCGCAAATAGCTTTGGATCTGCGACGCGAGTTCCTGGAACAGCGTGCTGGTCGTGCGCCCGCAGCCGGGACATGCAATGACCATGGGCGTAAAGGAACGCAGGCCCATGGTCTGGAGGATTTCCTGGCCGACGACCACTTCGCCCGTGCGCGCGCCGCCTGGCTCGGGCGTCAGCGAAATACGGATGGTGTCGCCGATGCCTTCCTGCAGCAGCAACGACAGCGCCGCCGTCGAAGCGACGATGCCCTTCGAGCCCATGCCCGCCTCGGTCAGGCCGAGATGCAGCGCGAAGCTGCAACGTTTAGCGAGTTCGCGATAAACGGCGACCAGATCCTGCACGCCGCTCACCTTGCACGACAGGATGATCTTGTCGCGACCGAGGCCGAGTTCGACCGCGCGTTCCGCCGAGCCGACCGCCGACTGGATCAGCGCTTCATACATCACACTTTGCAGTTCCCACGGCGCCGAGCGCGCGGCGTTTTCGTCCATCATGCGCGCGAGCAGGTCCTGGTCGAGACTGCCCCAGTTCACGCCGATGCGCACCGGTTTGTCGTACTTGATCGCGGCTTCGATCATCTGCGCGAATTGCGTGTCGCGCTTTGCGCCCTGTCCGACGTTGCCGGGATTGATGCGGTACTTCGACAGCGCTTCGGCGCACGCCGGATGATCGCGCAGCAGCAGATGCCCGTTGTAATGGAAGTCGCCGACGAGCGGCACGGACACGCCCATGCGGTCGAGTTGATCGCGGATGTGCGGCACTTCCGCCGCCGCTTCCGGCGTATTCACCGTGATGCGCACGAGTTCGGAACCCGCCTGCGCCAGTTCCTTGATCTGGATGGCGGTTCCGATGGCGTCGGCGGTGTCGGTGTTGGTCATCGACTGCACGCGCACCGGTGAGTCGCCGCCGATGGTGACGAGCTGACCGCCCCAGCGCACGTCCACCGCATGCGATGCACGACGCTTCAACGAGCCGCCGAACACCGGTTCGGTCGAACAGATCTTGCTGCTAATCAGGGATTGAGCTTCGGATTGCATCGAAAAACCCTTTGGCCACCAGGCGCCGCGTGCAAGCGGCGCGACGGTGCGAATATGGAACCTTGAACGGGCATCACGGCAAAAGCCGGAATGCCCATGACTTGCACGCGCGCTGAACCTCCGACTCCGACACCGCTACGCGCCGCCCGTTCAGGGCAGCGTGAAGCGCGCGACGTTGCCGCGTGCGGAAACGTATTTCTTGGCGTCGACCGGCTGATCGTCAAACGAGATGGAATCGACGCTCTTCGCGTTGCCGACGGTCACCTTGAACGGCGCTTCGCCCTGCACGCGTTGCGTGCTTCCCGCGTGGACGAGACCGGAGAAAACCTCCTTGCCGTCCTTGCCGCGCACGCTGAACCAGCTATCTTCCTTCACTTTCAATTCGACTGCGCTCGCGCCCGTGCCGGCGACGACCGGCGCGGATGCGGCGGCGCCAGCGGCCGGCGCCTGCTTGGCTGCGGCCGACGCGCTTGCGCCCTGCAACGCCGCAATGGTCGACGACGAGGCCGGCAACGCGTTCGTGCCGAGCGGACGTGGCATTGGCTGTTCGCCGGGCGCGGCGGCCACTTCGGGCAGCGAGGCGGCTTCGCCGGTGTTCGCCGCGGCGGCTTCATCAGGCGTGGAAACGACGGAAGCGGACACCGTGTCGCCCGGCGCAGCCGTGCCAGCGCCCGTGCTCGACTTGAGGCGCGCGAGCCACGCCGACGAATCGCCGCCGGTATGCCACATCACGAGCGCGGCCAACACCACGACGACCGCCGCGATGCCCCAGAGCCACGAGCGTTTCTTGCCCGACGAACCACCGAGTGGCACCGACACGCGCTGTCGCGGCAGACCCGCACCCGCCGAAGCCGGCACCTTCAGATTTTGCCCGACCGCCGCGCCCTCGCGACGAAACGCCTGCGTGAAAGGCGCGGGATCGGTACCAAGAACCTTGGCGTAGCTACGCACAATACCCGCTGCGAACGTGCGATCGGGCAATTGACTGATGTCGCCCGCTTCGAGCGCGAGCAGCTTGTTCGGCGAGACCTTGAGACGCGCTGAAATGTCGTCGATCGACCATGACTTCGCGTGACGAAGCTGCGCGAGCCGCGCGCCGACGGCGGCAATCGAATCCAGAGGCCCCGTCTGACTCGCGTTCGATGCCGCCCCGCCAGTGCCCGCCTGACTGTCATGCTCATTGACAGGAAGACCCCCGGTATGACTGCCAAAAGGCGTCGGGTGCTGCGGCTCACTCATCCCAATTTCCTCGCATCGATTCTTTTATATAGCGCGGCTAAGCCGGCGGATTGCATCAAAACGTGAACGATACAGCCCCGGCAATGTTGCAGACCGCTTTATAACAAAATGTTCGGCTTTGCGCGCCGGCCTGGCGCGACTTCCGTCTTTTCGGACTTGTTTTTCTTCGCTGTACGGCGGCAATGCGTCAGACCGCGCGCACCTCGATCACCTTGCCTGGCGCGCGACCCATGCGTTCCACGAGGCGCGTGCGATCCTTCACCTCGCCCGCAAGCTGCCCGCAAGCTGCGTCGATGTCGTCGCCGCGCGTCTTGCGCACGGTGGTGACGATGCCCGCGTCCATCAGAACCTGCGCGAAGCGCTTGATCTGCTCGTTCTTCGAACGAGTCAGACCTGATTCCGGGAACGGATTGAACGGAATGAGGTTGAATTTGCACGGCACGTCGCGCGTGACGGCCAGCAGTTCGCGCGCATGGGCTTCGGTGTCGTTGACGCCGTCGAGCATGCAGTATTCGAACGTGATGAAATCGCGCGGCGCAACCTTCAGATAGCGCTGGCACGCAGCCATCAATTCACGCAGCGGATACTTCTTGTTGAGCGGCACCAGCATGTCGCGCAGCGGATCGTTCGGCGCGTGTAGCGACACGGCGAGCGCCACTGGCAGATCCGCGGCGAGGCGGTCCATCATGGGCACGACGCCGGAAGTGGATAGCGTCACGCGACGGCGCGACAGGCCATAGGCGTTGTCGTCGAGCATCAGACGCATGGCGGGCACGACGGCGTCGTAATTCAGCATGGGCTCGCCCATGCCCATCATCACGACATTGGTGATGACGCGCTCGCCCTTTCCCGGGCCGCCGACTTCGCGCCCGAGCGACTTGCGCAGCGCGAATTCAGCCATGCGCAACTGCCCGATGATCTCGCCAGTGGTCAGATTGCGGGAGAATCCCTGCTTGCCCGTGGAACAAAACCGGCAGTTCACCGCGCAGCCTGCCTGCGAGGACACGCACAACGTGCCGCGCGTTTCCTCGGGAATGAACACGGTTTCGACCGCGTTGCCGTTGCCTACGTCGATCAGCCACTTGCGCGTGCCGTCGGTGGAAACGTGATCGCGAGAGATTTCGGGCATCGCCAAACTGGCGAGACCCTTGAGTTTTTCGCGCAGCGATTTCGCGAGGTCCGTCATGCCGTCGAAGTCGTCGACGCCATATTGGTGGATCCAGCGCTGCAATTGCTTGGCGCGAAACGGCTTTTCGCCAAGGCTGTCGCAATAAGCGACGAGCCCGGCGGCGTCGAGATCGAGAAGATTGACGGTGCTGCTGTTCGTCATGTCGAGTCCTGCCATTTCAGATTGCGAAGCTCGGGAGCTTTTGCCCGAGACCGTTCGCGCCAATTCCTGCATGTTCCAGCTTTTCAAGCGATGCCGGCGCGACAGCCGCATGATCCGGCGCACTGCCTCGAGGCACGGACCGATGCGGCAACCAACGCGCGACTTAGCGCGAGTAGACGTTCACTTGCGGGAAGAAGAACGCGATTTCCTGCGCTGCCGTTTCCGGAGCGTCGGAACCGTGCACGGCGTTTGCATCGATGCTGTCCGCGAAATCAGCGCGGATCGTGCCCTTGTCTGCCTTCTTCGGATCGGTCGCGCCCATCAGGTCGCGGTTCTTGATGATCGCGCCTTCGCCTTCCAGCACTTGAATCTGCACCGGACCGGAGATCATGAATTCCACGAGGTCCTTGAAGAACGGGCGTGCAGCGTGCACTGCGTAGAACTTTTCCGCGTCCGCGCGCGACAGATGCACCATGCGCGAAGCAATGATCTTGAGTCCAGCACTCTCGAAACGGCTGTAGATTTGGCCGATAACATTCTTTGCCACTGCGTCCGGCTTGATAATCGACAGGGTGCGCTCGATTGCCATGAAAAACTCCAAAAAATTAACGGTTTACGGATTAAAAGGAATCGACAATTGTAGCATGAAGCAGGGTATGATTGCGATTGAAACCTTACGGCGCCGTAAGGGTCGAACCGTCATACGCCAGCGTGCCTTGAGCGTGTATCGCGCCGAGAAACGTCGGCGCCATTGATTTCGGACCGTGCGGCAGTCATATTGGAGTCGAGCCGCGCTTTGCAACCGCCTCGCGACATCAGGCACTGCACGAAACCGGAATGGCGCGGGCAACGGCCTCATAATCGCTTAAGTATTCCTACCGTATCATTCGTATATGACGGATGTAGCGCGGGTCGACGACAGACAATTTGAAGCAAGGAGAAACCATGAACGAATCACCCTACAGTTTTGGACGCAACGGCAGCGTCACTTCGGTCGAGGTGCGCAACCGCGTGCTACGCAACACTTACTGGCTGCTGGCGCTTTCCATGGTGCCGACGGTGCTCGGCGCGTGGGTCGGCGTAGCGACGGGCTTTTCCCTCTTCGCGGCCACCAGCCCGGCAATGAGCTTCATCGCGTTCATGGCGATTGCGTTCGGCTTCATGTTCGCCATCGAGAAAACGAAGAACAGCAGCATGGGCGTGGTCGTCCTGCTCGGCTTCACGTTCTTCATGGGCCTGATGCTCTCGCGTCTTTTGAGCTTCATCCTCGGTTTCTCGAATGGGCCGCAGCTCATCATGATGGCCTTTGGCGGCACGGGCGTGATTTTCGCGGCCATGGCGACCATCGCCACGGTCAGCAAGCGTGACTTTTCGGGCCTCGGCAAGTGGCTGTTCATGGGCGTGATGGTCATTCTGCTGGCTGCAGTCGCGAACATTTTCCTGCAACTGCCGGCGCTCATGCTGACGATCTCCGTGCTCGCCATCGTCATCTTCTCGGCTTACATGCTGTTCGACGTGCAGCGCGTTGTGAATGGCGGCGAGACGAACTACATCAGCGCGACGCTCGCCATCTACCTCGATCTGTACAACGTCTTCACGAATTTGCTGGCACTGCTCGGCATCTTCGGCGGCAACCGGAACTGATCGAACCGGTGCTTCAAACGAAAAACCGGCCTTCGGGCCGGTTTTTTTTGCCTTCTTAAATAAAAGCGCTTCAGTCGCGTTCGAACAATGCAATGGATTCGACGTGCGACGTATGCGGGAACATGTTGACGACGCCCGCGCCCTTCATCCGATACCCCGCCTCGTGGACGAGCAGGCCGGCGTCGCGCGCGAGCGTCGCCGGGTTGCACGACACATAAACGATGCGCTTCGGCAGCGAACCCTCGCCGCTTTGAGCGATGTCCGCAAGCGCCTTCGCCACCGCGAGCGCGCCCTCGCGCGGCGGATCGATCAGATATTTGTCGAAGTGCCCGAGCGCGCGCAGATCGTCGGCAGTCACTTCGAACAAATTGCGGCAGGCAAACGACGTATGGCCGTCCACGCCATTGGCATGCGCGTTTTCCAGCGCGCGCGCGGTCAGCGCTTCGCTTCCTTCGATACCCACCACTTCGCGCGACACGCGCGCAAGCGGCAGCGTGAAGTTGCCGATGCCGCAAAACAGATCGAGCACACGATCGTTCTGTTCCGGCGCGAGCAGGCTCAACGCGCGCGCCACGAGCACGCGGTTGATCTGATGGTTCACCTGCGTGAAATCAGTCGGCTTAAATGGCATGCGGATGTGAAACTCCGGCAGCGTATAAGCCAGTTCGCTCTCGAGCGGATAAAACGGATAAACCGTGTCGGGACCTTTCGGCTGCAGCCAGAATTGCACGCCGGCGTGTTCGTCGGCAAAGGCGCGCAAAAGCGCTTCGTCGGCGTCGTTGAGCGGTTCGAGAATGCGCAACACCAGCGCCGTCACGTCCGCGCCAACCGCAAGCTCGATCTGCGGCATGCGGTCACGAATCGACAAACCGGCTACCAGATGCCGCAGTGGCACGAGCATGGCGGAAACGTGCGGCGGCAGCACCTCGCAACTCGTCATGTCGGCGACATAGCTGCTCTTGCGTTCATGAAAGCCGACGAGCACGCCGCCCTTTTTCTCGACGTGCCGCACCGTCAGGCGCGCGCGATAGCGATAACCCCACGACGGCCCGTGAATCGGCCGGAACATGGTTTCCGCGCGCAGTTTCGACAAATGCTGGAGATTGTCCTCGAGCACCCGCTGCTTCACGGCAATCTGCGCGCGCACGTCGAGATGCTGCATGGAACAACCGCCGCACGTGCCGAAGAACTGACACTTCGGCTTCGTGCGGATGACCGCCTCGCGCAACACGTTCACCACTTGCGCCTGCTCGAAACTCGGCTTCTTGCGATAGCTCGAATAGCTCACTCGTTCGCCGGGCAGCGCGCCTTCGACGAAGATCACCTTGCCCGGCTCGCCGTTCCCGTTGACCGTGCGGCCGACGCCGCGCGCGTCCATGTCGAGTGACTCGATTTCGATTTCGGGCGCGACGAATGACGGATCGGGCGTAACGGTTTTGGCCGGCGCGGCGCGGCGGCGATGCGAATTTTTTCGAGCGGCTTCAGACACCTGCGTACTTCCTGACTGACGTGTTGGCAAAGGCGAGATTGTAGACGAACGTCACGGCCTCGCACTCACCGGCCGAATGCGGCGAGATATTCGGCCCAATGCGGCGACGCTTCCAGCGCGAGCGCGTTCTTCACGAAGTTGATCTCGTCCGCGTACTCGTCCGGCGTGAGTCCGCCACGCATCATCTGAAAGCGGCAATACATAAGGTAAGTGTTGACGACATCCGTTTCGCAATAGTTGCGGATCTCGTCGATCTGACCATCGCAATAGGCGTCCCACACCTTGCCGCCGTCCATGCCCAGCTTGCCGGGAAAGCCGCACAGTTTCGCGAGTGCATCGAGCGGCGCGTTGGCGCGCGCCTGATACATCGCGAGCACGTCCATCAGGTCGAGATGCCGCATGTGATAGCGGCTGATGTAGTTGTTGAACCTGAACTCGCGATCGTCCTGGCCCAAGTCCCAGTAACGCGGCGCCGCGATGCCATGCACGAGCGCACGATAATGGAGCACGGGCAGATCGAAACCGCCGCCGTTCCACGAGACGAGTTGCGGCGTGTATTTTTCGATCACGCGATAAAACGACTGGATCAGCGATGCCTCGCCATCCGTCTTCGTGCCGAGCGAGCGCACGCGAAAACCGCTGTCGTCGCGAAAGACGCAGGAGATCGCGGCAATGCGTTGCAAATGATGCGGCAAGAAGTCGTTGCCTACGCGCTCGCGGCGCGCGGCGAACGCGTGTTCGGCGACTTCGCGCGCGGACAGATCGTCGGGTAAGTCTTCGAGACGGCGAATGCCGTCGACATCGGGAATGGTCTCGATGTCGAATACGAGAATCGGTGTCATTGAATTCTGGAAACGCGGCGCTTTTTCGAACGCCGCTTTGGAGCGTTAAAGCACGGCGTCCTTGCGCACGCCGTTCGAGGCGAAGAAGCGTTTGAGCCGCACGAGCGCCTCTTGCTGGATTTGCCGTACGCGTTCGCGCGTGAGGCCCATTTCATCGGCCAGTTCTTCGAGCGTGGCGGGTTCGATATGGTTCAGCCCGAAACGCCGTTCGATCACATGCCGATGTTTGTCCGACAGACGCGAAAGCCAGAGCCGCGTGAGCGTTTCCAGTTCGCGGTGCTGAACTTCGGCATCCGGCGACTGGCTTTGATCGTCCGAAAGGAGATCGAGCAGGCTGCTGCCGGGGTCGAGGTCGAGCGGGGCATCGAGCGAAGCCGTGTGTTCGTTGAGCGCGAGGATATCGGTGACTTCCTCCGGCGTCTTGCCGGTGAGATACGCAATATCCTCGATGCTCGCGTCGCGGCGCTCAGGCGCGACGGGATCGGTGGAATTCGCCGAGTTCTTTTCCAGATGACGCTTCGCGCGCAACACTTGATTCAGCTCGCGAATCACATGCACCGGAAGGCGCACCGTGCGCGCCTGATTCATGATTGCGCGCTCGATGCTCTGGCGAATCCACCACGTGGCGTAAGTCGAAAAACGAAAACCGCGCGTGGGATCGAATTTCTCGATTGCGTGCATGAGACCGAGGTTGCCTTCCTCGATCAGATCGAGCAAAGGCACGCCGCGATTGAGATAACCCTTAGCGATACTCACCACCAGCCGCAAATTGCGCTCGATCATGACCTGGCGCGCCTCGAACTCGCCCGCCTTGGCAAGACGCGAATAACGCTGCTCTTCCTCGACGGTGAGCAGCGGCTTCACGCTGATGCGATTGAGGTAATGCTGAATGGTGTCGGCCGTCAGTTCGGCCTGCAAAAGAGAGCGAAAGTCGTCGGGTTCGGGCGCGGAATCGTTTGCGCCTTCTCCCGACTCGTCGCCACCCTTTTTACGGTTTTCGCCTTCTTCGTCGGAATCGATATCGACGTCGATGTTTTCGGCATCGTCGTCTCGGGTCGAAGCACCGTCTTCCACCGACACTTGCAACGGTCGGCTGATGGTCTCAGTCTCGGCTTGCGGCTGGCGGCGCTTCGTTTTTTGCATGATGGCTCGCTTTATTGCGGCGGCAAATACTTCAGTGGGTCAACAGGTTTTCCCTGCCGGCGAACTTCGAAATGCAACATCACACGGTCTGAATCGCTGTTGCCCATTTCGGCGATTTTTTGACCTTTGGTCACCGCGTCTCCTTCTTTTACCATCAAAGCGCGGTTGTGTGCGTACGCAGTGAGAAAAGTCGCGTCGTGCTTGATGATGATGAGATTCCCGTAGCCGCGCAAGCCATTTCCGGAGTAGACGACCCTGCCATCCGCCGATGCATTGACTGCATCTCCCGGTGCACCGCCAATGTTCAAACCTTTGTTCTTCGCGTCGTCGAATGTGCCGAGAATCGGACCACGCGCCGGCCAGATGAAAGCCGGTTGAGCCGTTGCCGCGCTGTCCACGCCCGGCGCCGGCGTGGTGCCCGCGAGCGCACCCGATGCAGCGCCCGGCGCCGCGCCCATGCCCGACGACGGACCGTAGTACGGCGGCTGCGTCGTTGCACCCGACTGCGGCGTGCCATAGACGCCCGCGCCGCCGTTAAGCGGTTGCGTAGCCACCGCGCCACCCGCGATCGGTGCGGTCGACACGCCCGGCGTCGCCGCTGCCAGATTCGCACCCGGAGGCGCCACACGCACCAGTTGACCGACTTCGATCTGGTTCGGGTTCGTCAGGTTATTCCACGTTGCGATGTCGTGATAATTCTGACCGTTTTCCAATGCGATCCGATATAGGGTGTCGCCCGGTTTCACGCGAATATAGCCAGGCGGCGGCGGCTGGTTGGCAAGCGCGGCGGCATCCGTGGCGATAGGCGCGCCCGTTCTGTCGACCACCGGCGCTGAATCCATCCGCGACGCACAGGCCGCCAGCATGGACAGCGCAAGGACGCACACACCGCGCTGCGCCGCCGTTAGGCGAACGTCCGCACGCGTTTCTCGCAAAGCACGCAAGATACTCATCGGTTTCAAATCACTCCGGATTTTAAAGGTACAAAAAAAACGCGATCGAGCTGCGACTCCCGCCATTGCGTGGCCGACACGCGCGTGACGAGCGTGAGCACCTGCGACTGCGCGGCCTGCGAGCCCACCGGCGCGACGAGCCTGCCGCCTATCGCCAGTTGTTCGAGCAAGGCCTGCGGCACGTCGAGTCCCGCGCACGCGATCACGATGGCATCGAACGGCGCCGCGGCAGCCAGTCCGAGCCGCCCGTCGCCGTAATGCAGCCGGATATTCGGCACACGCAGCGGCCGAAGATTGAGCTTGGCGCGTTCGGACAACGGCCGCACGCGCTCGATCGAATAAACCTCGGTCGCGACCTGCGACAGCACCGCTGCCTGATAGCCGCAACCGGTGCCGATTTCCAGCACCTTGTCCAACGTGCGCCCTGCCGCGACCAGTTCGATCATGCGCGCGACGACCGACGGCTTCGAGATGGTCTGATGGTGACCGATCGGCAGCGCGGCATCTTCGTAAGCCTGCGCGGCGAGGCCGGGGTCGACGAACATATGGCGCGGCACGACCGACATGGCGTTCAGCACGCGCGGGTCGGTCACGCCGTTCGTGCGCAGGCGTTCGACCATGCGCTCGCGCACCCGTTCCGAGGTGAGCGTCTGCGTGCTGGCGAATGCCACGTTGGGCGCGCCCTTTTTCGTGGCCGTCGATGCCGCGTTCAGATCGCGTCCGGCGGGACGCTGCGCGGTGCGCAATGCACTCGTTCGGGGATGCGGCGCCTGGGCCGGACTGCGATTCGCGCCCGGAACCGGTTTCGCGGTTCCACTTGCCGGTTTGGTAGCGGCCTTGGCGACGGAATTGACGACAGGCTGGGCTACCGAGCGCACCGGAAAAACCGTGGTCGCAGACTTGGCGGATGCCGCCGCGCTCGCCGGATTCTTGAGCGCTGAAGCCGCGCCGCGCACACTGCCCGGCTTCGCGGCAGCGGCTTTCGTGGTCGATACCGCCACCGACTTGGCGCGCGCGTCCTGCGTGCGGCCGGCCGGCTTGCGCGGCTCGCGCACGAGGTCCGCGAGCGCCAGCGGGAAGCGCTTGGCGCGCTCGTCGCTCATGAGCGACGGCTCCCGGCTTGCGCCCATTCGCGGGTCTCGGCCATGAGTTTCGTGTGAGTCAGGTCGAGCTGCAGCGGCGTGATCGAAACGAAGCCGTTCGCGACTGCGTGAAAGTCGGTGCCTTCGCTGGCGTCGAGCGCGTCGCCCGACGGGCCGATCCAGTAGATCGGGTTGCCGCGCGGGTCGGTCTGGCGAACTACCGGCTGCGACGGATGCCGCTTGCCCAGACGCGTGACCTTCCACTCGCGCAGTTGGTCGTACGGCAGGCTCGGAATATTGACGTTCAGAAGCGGATGACCCGGCATGGGGTGATCCAGAAAATGCGCGACGATTTCGGCGGCCACGCGCGCCGCATCTTCGAGATGCAGCCAGTCACGCCCGACGAGCGAAAACGCGATAGCCGGAATGCCGAACATGAAGCCTTCGGTGGCGGCCGCGACCGTGCCGGAATAGAGCGTGTCCTCGCCGACATTCTGGCCGTTGTTGATCCCTGACACGACGAGATCGGGCCGCGCTTCGAGCATGCCGGTGAGCGCGATATGCACCGAGTCGGTTGGCGTGCCGTTCACGAAGTTGAAACCGTTAGCCGACTGATGCACGCTCAATGGCCGCGACAACGTGAGCGAGTTGGACGAGCCGCTGCAGTTCTGCTCCGGCGCCATCACCGTTACTTCGCCGAGCGGCTGCAAGGCGTCGTGCAGCACGTTGATGCCGCGCGCCAGGTAGCCGTCGTCGTTGCTGAGTAGGATTCGCATCCGGCGATTGTAACCGAGGAAACATGACGCGCCCACGCTTTGCGGGGTCGCGCACAGACAGCCGTCTGCCCTACACTTGGCGCCAGGCCATCAAGGAGGACACATGCGCGCCGTTCGATGCAACCAACACGGATTACCCGATACGCTCACCGTCGAAACGCTGCCGGATTTGCACCCCGAAGCCGGGGAAATCGTCATCGATGTGAAGGCCGCGAGCGTGAATTTTCCCGATGTACTGATCATCCAGAACAAGTACCAGTTCAAACCGCCGCTGCCATTTACGCCGGGTGCGGAACTCGCGGGAATCGTGCGTGAGGTGGGTGCGGGCGTCACGCGCGTGAAACCTGGCATGCGCGTCGCGGCTTACACCGCGCAAGGGGCATTCGCGCAACAGGCGCGTGCTCGGGAAACGGATTGCGTCGTGCTGCCCGACGACGTCAACCTCGCGCTCGCCGCAGCCTTCACGCTTGCCTACGGCACGTCCTATCACGCGCTCGTGGATCGCGGCGCGCTCAAGTCGGGCGAGACGCTCCTCGTGCTCGGCGCGGCGGGCGGCGTCGGCGTCGCGGCCATTCAGATCGGCAAGATTCTCGGCGCGCGCGTGATCGCGGCGGCATCGAGCGCGGAAAAGCTCGCGTTCTGTCGCGAGCAAGGCGCGGATGAAATCATCGACTATCGAAACGAAGACTTGCGCGAGCGCGTCAAGGCGCTCACCCATGGCCAAGGTCCCGATGTCATATTCGATCCGGTGGGCGGCGCCTATGCCGAACCGGCGTTTCGCAGCATCGGCTGGCGCGGGCGTTATCTCGTGGTCGGCTTCGCCAACGGCGAGATCCCGAAGCTGCCGCTCAACCTCGCGTTGTTGAAGGGCGCGAGCATTGTCGGCGTGTTCTGGGGCGATCACATGCGCCGCGAACACGCGATCGCCGATACCGAATTTGCCACCATGGTCGACTGGATCAAGGCCGGCAAGTTGCTGCCGGTGGTGACCAAACGCTATCCGCTCGATGCAACCGCGCAAGCCCTCGACGACATGATGAACCGGCGCGTGACGGGGAAGATCGTGATCGAGCCTTGAGGCGCTTCGAAGGTTGGTCGTGGGCCACGGTGCATGCGCGACGCCCTGCCCCATGCGCAAGCCGGCACCGGTGTCGCGGCCATCTTCGGGCCGCCGCGAGAGTTCGCGTTTTTTACGCGTAACGACTTCCTCAGATCACGTTCGCCGCACGCAACCGCGCGATGTCGTCCTCGGCATACCCAAGCGACCGAAGCACTTCATCCGTATGTTCGCCGAGTTGCGGCCCGAGCCAGCGCGTCTCGCCAGGCGTCTCGGACAGCTTCGGCGTCACGTTCGGCAGCGTGATCTCACGGCCGTCCTGCCACGGAAAACGCTGCAGCATTTGACGCGCGATGTACTGCGGATCGGTGAACATGTCGGCCACGCTGTAGATACGGCCGGCGGGCACATCGGCGGCGTTGAGGACGGCGAGCGCCTCGTCGATACTGCGCGTCGACAACCACGCGGCGATGGCATCGTCGATTTCCTGCGTGCGCGGCACGCGGCCATCGTTCGAAGCGAGCGCGGGATCGTCGGCGAGATCGGCACGGTCGATTGCCGTCATCAACCGCTTGAAAATGGGATCGCTATTGCCGCCAATGACGATGCTGCCGTCGCGGCACGGATAGGTATTCGACGGCACGATGCCCGGCAGCGACGCGCCGGTGCGCTCGCGCACCATGCCATAGACGCCGTACTCGGGCACCACGCTTTCCATCATGTTGAAGACGGCTTCGTAGAGCGCGACATCGACCACCTGCCCTTTGCCGCCATTCACCTGCCGATGATGCAGCGCCATCAACGCGCCGATCACGCCGTGCAGCGCGGCAATGGAGTCGCCAATGGAAATGCCGATGCGCGGCGGCGGTAACTCGGGATAGCCCGTGATATGACGCAAGCCGCCCATCGATTCGGCGATCGCGCCAAAGCCCGGTCTGTCGCGATACGGCCCGGTCTGGCCGTATCCCGAGAGCCGCACCATCGCGAGACCGGGGTTTTCGGCAGAAAGCACCTCATAGCCGAGCCCAAGTTTTTCGAGCAAGCCCGGCCGAAAATTTTCGACGACGACATCCGCTTCTTTCGCCAGCCGCCGCACGATCGCCTTGCCCTCTTCGGCCTTCAGATTGATCGTCACGGACTTCTTGTTGCGCGCCTGTACCGCCCACCAGAGCGACGTTCCGCCCACTTCAGGGTAAAGCTTGCGCCACTTGCGCAGCGGATCGCCGCCCTTCGGATCTTCGATCTTGATGACATCCGCGCCGAATTCGCCCATGAAGCGCGCCGCGAACGGTCCCGCGATGAGCGTGCCGAGTTCCAGCACCTTGACGCCGGCAAGCGGGCCCGTCGATGCGGTCATGTCGTTCGTCTCCGCCAATTTTTAAAGTGGGATGTCGAGTGGCTTGAAGCGCGGCGCGCCGTCGGCGAGCGTCTCGTTGAACATCGCGGCGGGCCGGACCCATAAACCGCGATCATGCGGCCAGAGATGCTCGTAGACGATCATGGCTTCCTCGGTTTCCGAGTGCCGCGCGACGCCGATCACGCGATACAGCCCGCCCTTGTAATGTCGATGCGTCGCGAGCGCGAGTGCTTCGGTTTCTGTCATCGATGCAGTCCTTGATCTTTTCTCACACCGAGCGGCGGTCGAGCATCGCGCGGGCGATGGTGCCGGCATCGACGTATTCGAGTTCGCCGCCCACCGGTACGCCGCGCGCGAGCCGCGTGACCTTCAGCCCTTTCGACTTGAGCGTCTGTGCCAGATAGTGCGCGGTCGCCTCGCCTTCGTTGGTGAAGTTGGTGGCAAGCACCACTTCATTCACGGTGCCGTCGAGCGCGCGGTTGATGAGCCGCTCGAAGTGAATTTCCTTCGGCCCGATGCCGTCGAGCGGACTCAGCCGGCCCATCAACACGAAGTAGAGCCCGCGATACGTGAGCGTCTGCTCCAGCATGATCTGATCGGCCGGCGTCTCGACGACGCATAGAAGCGCGGAATCGCGTTCTTCGTCGCTGCATACTTCGCAGATGTCGGCTTCGGTGAAGGTATTGCACTTCTCGCAGTGCTTCAGATGCCCGGTCGCGAACAGCAGCGCGTTGCCGAGTTTGTCGGCGCCCGCGCGGTCGTGCTGCATCAGGTGATACGCCATGCGCTGCGCCGACTTCGGGCCGACGCCGGGCAGCGCACGCAGCGCTTCGACGAGCGCCGACAAGGCGGATGGTTGTTTCATGTGTCCTCATGGGCGGGCCGAAAGCGCGGCAAACGCCGCGTGCGCCTTCGGCCACGCGCTTAAAACGGCAGCTTGAAGCCGGGCGGCATGGGCATGCCGGCCGTCATGCCGCCCATCTTTTCCTGCGTGGTGGCTTCGGCCTTGCGCACGGCGTCGTTGAACGCGGCGGCGACCAGGTCTTCGAGCATGTCCTTGTCGTCGGCGAGCAGGCTCGGGTCGATCTGCACGCGGCGCACGTCGTTCTTGCAGGTCATCGTCACCTTGACGAGACCGGCGCCGGACTGGCCTTCGACCTCGATCAGCGCGAGCTGATCCTGCATCTTCTTCATGTTTTCCTGCATTTGCTGAGCTTGCTTCATCAGCCCGGCGAGTTGGTTCTTCATCATGATTCGGCTCCTTGAAACGGATAGTGCGTATGACGGGCAGACGCTCAGGCGAAAATGCCCGTGCGCCCGGTTGATTCGTTCGCGGCGCGGCTTCTGACGGCGCGCCTCGCGGGATGGCTTATCTTACAGAAGACGCGCCCGAAGGATTCGCGCCCGTTGCGGCAACCGGCTTGATCGATCCCTGCACGATGCTCGCGCCGAAATCGCGAATGAGCGATTGCACGAACGGGTCTTGCCTGATTTCCTGCTCGGCTTGCTGCTGGCGTTTCGCGCGTTCGGCGGCGTCGAGCGCGGCGGCGGTGCGGCGTGCGGGCGCAACCGACACATTGACCTCGAGCGCGCGGCCGAGTTTCTCCGTGAGCGCGGTCTTGAGCTTGGCGACTTGCGCGGCGTCCGCGTATTGCGGCACGGGAACGACGAGTGTGAGCGAACTGGCGTCGCAGGCGGTCAGTTCGCTGTTGAACGCGAGCTGGTATGCAATGCCCTTGAGCGGCAGATCGACCGCGAGCGTCGCCCATTCTCCCGCGATGCCGATAGGGTCGAGCGGCACGGCGGGCGGCAGCGGCGTGGCGTCGATCTTCGGCGCGGGCTTCGCTGTGGGCGCGGGTTCGTTGCCGAAGCGCATGTCGTCCGGTGCGTTATCGAACGCGGGCATGTAGCCGTCGTCGGGAGCGGCGGAGAAGTATTCATCCTCCGATCCGGGCGGCGGGTAGTCGTCGGGCGGCATGTCTTCCCAAGGAGGGATGACCTTGGGGCTTGCTTTCGCGTTGGCGTCATTGCCGGCGCGAGCGGTATTGTCGACGCTAGCGTTCGTGTTGGTGTTGATGTGGGCGCTACCGTTGCCCTTGCTGTCGACGCCCACGCCGGTGCTGCGCTCGCGAACGCCATTGTCGAGGCCGACGTTGCTCCCGCCAATGGCATCAGCACCCGCGTTGTCTGCCGCAGGCGTCGCCTGTACGTCAGAGCCCGCGCTGGCGCGCGGCGCGACGCGGCGCGGCGTCGGCACGGGAACCGAGGGCTTCGGCACGGCAGGTTTCGTTGCAGCAGGAGCGCCCGCTGGCGCTGCCGCCGCGCCTCTTCCACCACGATCCGATGAAAGTCGCATGCCCGCACTACGCAATACTTCGAGCGCGTCCCTTGCGCCACCTGCGGCGCTGCGCGGCGCGACTGATCCGGCAGACGGCGACGTGGTTTCGGACGCGCCATTATTAGAAGCCTCGTCTACAGCTTGCCGAGCCGCGGCAGAAAGCGGCGCCGATGCGACTGGCACTTCGTCGGAAACAACGTCTCGTGCATTCCCGACAGCAGATGGTGTATTGGCCTGAACGATCTCTCCTGTGCCTTGAGCAAGCGGCGATTCGGCGGCCTCGGCTACAGAAGGCGAATCGGCAGAGTCGGCCTTCCGCACATCTGAAGATGCGGCGCTCGGCGTGGCCGAATTGAAGTCTTCCTGCGCCACTGGTGCATCGCTTGAAGATGCGATGGTGTTCAGAGGCGCGGCTGAATCGGCAACGGCAATATCCCGTGCGCCTGAAGGCGTGGCGCTATCTGCGGCAGGAGCGGGATTGGCAGTGGCCGTCTGCGCGCCTGAAGATGCGGCGCTGTCCGACACTAAAGCTGAATAACCGACGTCCGCTCTCGATGCGCTTGACAAGCCAGCCGTGTTTGCAAGCGCAGTCGAATCGCCAGAGGTCGCGTTCTTCGCGCCCGAAGGAGCGGCACTTCCTCCAGCGTCCGGCAAGTCCGCGGAACCGGCGTAAGCCGCACGCGATGCCGCATCCGCCATCGCCGATTCTCGTGCATCGGACGCGCCGACTGGCTTCGCGACTGGCTCCGCGACTGATTCAGCCGATTCGACACTGCGCTTCGCTTCAGCGCCCGCAAGCTCGTCGGATGCGTCACGTGGCCCGACTTTCGCCGAGGTCGCAGACCGTGCGCCATGCATGTCCAAATCGGAAGCAGCCGCTTCACCTGACTCAGCCAACTTTTCAAAAGAACGGTCGCTAATCTGGTGCCGCGCGCCCGCTCGATCCGCCAGAACGCCATCGCGAGCCACCGGTGCCGGCGCCACGGCCCGCTCCGCCATAGCTCCCGCGAGCGCCGCATTGCGCGCGCCCTTCACGCTTTGCGGCGCACTCACCGCGAGCCCGCCACCGCCACCTCCGCCAGGACCGCCAGCGGGTTCGAACGCGAGCATGCGCAGAAGCGTCATGGTGAAGCCCGCGTATTCATCCGGCGCGAGCCCCAGTTCGCTGCGTCCGACGGTCGCGATCTGATAGAACAACTGAACCTGTTCGGCCGACAAGCCCTCGGCGAATCGACGAATATCTCCCGCCTCCGGCCACTCGTCCAGCACCGATGCCGGCGCGAACTGCGCCCACGCAATCCGATGCAGCAAGCTCGCCAGATCCTGCAACGCGGTCGAGAACGATAGACTGCGCAAAGCCATTTCATCGGCGATGGCAAGCACGCCCGCGCCATCGCTTGCGGCGAGGGCATCGAGCAGACGGATCAGATAGCTTTGATCCAGCGCGCCGAGCATGCCGCGCACGGCTTCCTCGGTCACCTGATTGGCCGAATAGGCGATAGCCTGATCGGTCAGCGAAAGCGCGTCGCGCATGCTGCCGTCCGCCGCGCGCGACAACAACCGCAGCGCCTGCACTTCGAAAGCAATGCTCTCTTGCTGGAGGATGTTCTCCAGATGCGACACGACATGTCCCGCGGGCATCTGCTTCAGATTGAACTGGAGGCAGCGCGACAGCACGGTGACCGGAATCTTCTGCGGATCGGTCGTGGCGAGAATGAACTTCACATGCGGAGGCGGCTCTTCCAACGTCTTCAACATGGCGTTGAACGCGTGGTTCGTGAGCATGTGCACTTCGTCGATCATGTAGACCTTGAAGCGCGCGTCGACCGGTGCATAAACCGCGCGCTCGAGCAGCGCCGCCATTTCGTCGACACCGCGATTGCTCGCCGCATCCATTTCGACGTAATCGACAAAACGGCCTTCGTCGATTTCCCGGCAAGCGCGGCACACGCCGCACGGCTTCGAGGTCACGCCGGTTTCACAGTTGAGCGCTTTTGCAAAGATGCGCGAAAGCGTGGTCTTGCCGACGCCGCGCGTACCCGTGAAAAGATACGCGTGATGCAGGCGGCCACCGTCGAGCGCGTGCGTGAGCGCACGAACGACGTGCTCCTGGCCGACGAGCGACTCGAACGATTTCGGCCGCCATTTGCGTGCGAGAACTTGATAGGTCATGCGCGAAATTGTATCAGCAACGACTAGCGGCAAACGCCGCCGAAAGCGGCTGTCCGGCGCATCCGGAGCACGCGTGAAGATGCGGATTCAAGTCGCGTAGATGCGAGCGAATCGACTAAAAACCAGAGGAGAGTGAAGCAGGAAACCGCGGAGACTGAAGCCGGAAAAACGCAAATAAGGCGGAAGGTGACGAGCCCGACCCTCGGCACTGGTGGAAAGCGGCTGTGGCTGCTTCGTTCCCGACCTGACCAGGTTGACCGCGCCACCATGCGAGGAGGCCCGTCACGTCGAATCATATCACGCCGATAGCCGCGCCCGATAGACCTCGCGAGCACGTCGCCGACTGCATGCGGCTCCGCTCTTGCATTGCCCGAATGCGCCTCCAGTTGAGCAATGAAGGGCTGCGCGACGGCGCCTATCGGCATCGGCGACAGATAGCAAATTAAGCTAAGATGAGCGTTGAATCACGTGCGGCGCATGCTTCATCGTCCATGCGGCCAGTCCGCAAGGCTCGTCAGACGTGGTAAGCCGGCTTCGTCTCGCCCAAGCGGCGACGAAAATCTTTTACTGTTTTGGTGTATCGTGGCGAGCATTCAAACGCGGGCCTCGAATCAATAGAGGTATTCAGACAATGAGCGAATCAATCAAGCACATCAGCGACGCATCTTTCGAACAAGACGTCGTCAAGTCGGACAAACCTGTTCTGCTCGATTTCTGGGCCGAGTGGTGCGGTCCGTGCAAGATGATTGCCCCGATCCTCGATGAAGTCGCAAAGGATTACGGCGATCGCCTGCAAATCGCGAAGATCAACGTCGACGAGCATCAATCGACGCCGGTAAAGTTCGGCGTGCGCGGTATCCCCACGCTGATCCTGTTCAAGAACGGCGCAGTGGCCGCGCAGAAGGTCGGCGCGCTGTCGAAGTCGCAGTTGACCGCGTTCCTGGACAGCAACCTGTAATAGCTCGACCGGTTCGGAGCCAGCATCGTCGGCCTTTGAACCGCGCTTGAACCACGGCGCCGATGTTGTCCACCGACAACATCGGCGCCAAGGCCCCGCCCCCGGCCAAGCTAAGGCTCGCGTCGCGTGTGCTATGCTAGAATTACAAGAGTTCAAGAAGTACTAAGTCCTAGAGCGGTTCCGCTCACCTCTTCTCCCAAATCTTTCTGTCGTACCTCTTCTCCCTGGCGGGAAATCCGTATGCATTTATCCGAGCTCAAGTCTCAGCACGTGTCTGCACTGATCGAGATGGCCAATGGCCTCGAGATCGAAAATGCGAACCGCCTGCGCAAGCAGGAACTCATGTTCGCCATACTTAAAAAGCGCGCCAAGGGTGGCGACACGATTTTCGGCGACGGCACGCTCGAAGTGCTGCCCGACGGCTTCGGCTTCTTGCGTTCACCCGAGACTTCGTATCTCGCGAGTACGGACGACATCTATATCAGCCCGTCGCAGATTCGCCGCTTCAATCTGCACACCGGCGACACCATCGAAGGCGAAGTGCGCACGCCGAAAGACGGCGAGCGCTATTTCGCGCTGGTGAAGGTCGACAAAGTTAACGGGCAGCCGCCCGAGGCCTCGAAACATAAGATCATGTTCGAGAACCTCACGCCGCTGCATCCGAATAAGCCGTTGCCGCTCGAGCGCGAAATGCGCGGCGAGGAAAACGTCACTGGCCGGATCATCGACATGATCTCGCCTATCGGCAAGGGCCAACGCGGTCTGCTCGTGGCGTCGCCGAAGTCGGGCAAGACGGTGATGCTTCAGCACATCGCGCATGCCATCAAGTCGAACCACCCGGATATCGTGCTGTTCGTGCTGCTCATCGACGAGCGTCCGGAAGAAGTCACGGAAATGCAGCGTTCGGTCAAGGGCGAAGTGATCGCTTCCACCTTCGACGAACCTGCCGCGCGCCACGTCCAAGTCGCGGAAATGGTGATCGAAAAGGCCAAGCGCCTGGTCGAAATGAAGCACGATGTCGTGATTCTGCTCGACTCCATCACGCGTCTCGCACGCGCCTACAACACGGTCGTGCCGGCCTCGGGCAAGGTGCTGACGGGCGGTGTCGACGCCAACGCGCTGCAGCGTCCGAAGCGCTTCTTCGGCGCCGCGCGCAATATCGAGGAAGGCGGGTCGCTCACGATCATCGGCACCGCGCTGATCGAAACCGGCAGCCGCATGGACGACGTGATCTACGAAGAGTTCAAGGGCACCGGCAACATGGAAGTGCACCTGGAACGGCGTCTCGCGGAAAAGCGCGTGTATCCGTCGATCAATCTGAACAAGTCGGGCACGCGCCGCGAGGAACTGCTGATCAAGCCGGACCTGCTGCAAAAGGTTTGGGTGCTGCGCAAGTTCATTCACGACATGGACGAAGTCGAAGCCATGGAATTCCTGCTCGACAAGATCCGTCAGACGAAGAGCAATTCCGAGTTCTTCGACTTGATGCGGCGTGGTGGCAGCTGATTTGCCATTCGCTTATGCGTCGAGAAAAAACCGCCTGCCTTTGGTCAGGCGGTTTTTTTTATGTCGTCGCTGTCGGCTGATGTCGATTCGCGTTTGCCGGCCACTCTATCCGCGTGGCGACAGCTCCAGCCGATCCCGCAAGCAGCGCATTCTGCCCACGATCCTCCCCCATCCGTACAATCCGGTCTATCGCGCTTCCAACGCCTCAATCGATGACCAATCCCTTCACCCGCTGGTTCGGCGCGCAACGCCGCGAGCGCACGCTGCGCAAATACGCGATCGACGAAAGCCTGTGGCGGCGCACCCTCGATGCCTATCCGTGCTTCGGCCACCTGAATCCTGCCGACCTCGAACGTCTGCGCGAGACCGCGAGTCTCTTCATCGCGCAAAAGGAATTCTCGACCGCGCACGATCTCGAACTGACCGACGCCATGATCGTCTCCATCGCCGCGCAAGCCTGTCTGCCCGTCCTCAACCTCAGTCTCGACCTTTATCGCGGCTGGGTCGGCGTGATTGTCTATCCGGGCGAGTTCGTCATCAAAAAGACGGTGGAAGACCAGGACGGCGTCGTGCACGAAGTGGAACACGATGCCAGCGGCGAAGCATGGGAAGGCGGCCCGGTCGTGCTCTCGTGGGAAGATGCCCAGATGGCCGATGGCGCCGACGCCTACAACGTGGTGATCCACGAATTCGCCCACAAGATCGACATGGTGAACGGCGAGGCCGATGGTCATCCGCCGCTCTATCGACGCTGGCACGCGCCGCTCGACTCGACCGCATGGGCCGATGTCTTCGATAACGCCTATGACCAATTCTGCGCCCGCGTCGACGCGGTGCCGCAGCGCCGTTTCGGCCGCTTCGAGCGCGAATCGCTGATCGATCCCTACGCGACAGATCATCCATCCGAGTTTTTCGCGGTCTGCAGCGAGGCGCTGTTCGTTACGCCGAAACCCTTCGAAGCGGAGTATCCCGAGTTGTATCGCCTGCTTGCGCGCTATTACCGGCAGGACCCGGCGGGCGTCGGCGCCCTCTTCTAAAGCTTTCCAAAAAGATGTCAAGGGTCTGATTTTCTGGCATAATCGCCGTTTTTCGACCCTAGGCAAGTGACTCGCACGAGCGCCTTGAACTCAAGACGCAACGGGTTGGCTACCGCCAGATACCAGGAAAGACCATGAAAGAAGGCATTCACCCGAATTATCGCGAAGTTCTGTTCGTCGACATGTCGAACGACTTCCGTTTCGTGACCCGCTCGACCATCCAGACGCGCGAAACCGCCGAATTCAACGGTAAGTCGTACCCGCTCGCGAAGATCGAAGTGTCGTCGGAATCGCATCCGTTCTACACCGGTCAGCAAAAGATCATGGACACGGCAGGCCGCGTCGAGAAGTTCAACAACAAGTTCGCTCGCTTCTCCACCAAGAAGTAAGACGGACCACCGCTTCAGCAAAAAGGGCAGCTCTGGCTGCCCTTTTTTGTCTCTGCCGTTTCCATGATGCTGCACGGCAAAACGGTAAGGGTTGTTGCACGGCGTTACCGCGAGCCCGTCGACACTGACGCACTCCGAGGCGCGCGTCTACAATGCCGGATGCTCTGGCCCCCGCCGCGCTTGCACGCACCTGGCAACCTACCCGCACGCACCAACGCACGGCGCACTGCCCGTTTCTCTCGATAAGCCCTCACGCATGCGATCTGTCGTTCGTCTGACCGCCTCCGCCACCAGCGCCCTGCCGCGCTGGCTATTGCTCGCCATCTGTATCGTCTACGCGTCGTTCGGGCTGTTCGGCCGCGACCCGTGGAAGAACGAGGACGCGGCGGGCTTCGGCGTGATGTGGACGATGGCCAACGGCGACGCGCGCGACTGGCTGCTGCCCAATCTCGTCGGCAAGGCGCTCACGGGCGACGGCCCGCTGATGTACTGGCTCGGGGCATCGTCGATCCGGATCCTGAGTCCGTGGGTCGATGCCAGCAACGCCTCGCGCGTGGTCACGGGCCTGCTCTTCACCATCGCGTGCGCGTTCGTCTGGTACACGGCCTATCTGCTTGGCCGGCGCGACGAAGCCCAGCCATTCAAATACGCGTTCGGCGGCGAACCCGAGCCGCGCGACTACGGCCGCACGCTCGCCGACGGCGCCCTGCTGATTCTCCTCGCCTGCTTCGGGCTCGCCGAGCGCGGTCACGAAACCACGCCGCAGCTCGCGCAGTTCGCCGGCACCGCGATGCTCATCTACGGCCTCGTTCGCAGCATTGACAAGCCGATTCACGGTGCGCTCGTGTGGGGCGCGGCAATCGGCGTGGTCGGCTTATCGAGCTCGCCCGTGCTGGTGTTCGCGCTTTTGCTATGCACGCTTGCAATGACCATCATCGTGCGTCAGGTGCGCGCCGCGCCGCTGCTGATCTACGGCCTGCCCGTCGCCGTCGTGCTGATCGCCGCGTGGGTGCTGCCGACGCTGCATTTCTTCCCCGACGATGGCGAATGGTGGCTGCGTCAATGGTGGCGCAACAGCTTCGATACCTTCTCCGGGCCGCCGTCGCTCGTGTTCGGCTACGCGATGAAGAACCTGCCGCTCTTCACCTGGCCCGCCTGGCCGCTTGCAATCTGGGCCTTCGTGAGCTGGGGCGGCATGCGCCGCTCGCCGCACGTCGCCGTGCCCTTGTCCGTGATCGGACCGCTGCTCGTGCTCGTCGTGCTGCAGGCGCGCGAAACCAATCGCCTCTTCTTGCTGCTGCTGCCGCCGCTGTCCGTGCTCGCGACTTTCGCGCTGCCGACCTTGAAACGCGGCGCGATCAACGCGATCGACTGGTTCGCCATGCTCAGTTTCACGATCATCGGCACGCTCGTCTGGCTCGTGTGGACGGCCGGCATGTTCGGCTTTCCCGCGCCCATGGCCCGCAATCTCGCACGCCTCGCGCCCGGTTTTCATCCCGAATTCAAACTCATTTCGTTCGTCTGCGCGGTCGCGGTGACGGCGTGCTGGTTCCTGCTCGCGCGTTGGCGGCTTGCACGCCATCCGAAGGTGCTGTGGCGCAGCGTCGTGCTATCGAGCGCGGGCACCACGCTGATGTGGGTTTTGCTCATGACTTTATGGCTGCCGGTCGTCAACTACAGCCGGACGTATCGCGATGTCGCGGAGCAGATCGCCGATCATCTTCCGCCCGACTACAACTGCATCTCGCCCGCACGTCTCGGCGACGCGCAGATCGCCACCTTCGCGTACTTCGGCGGCATGCACTTCGCGTTCGACGAAGATTGCGACGTGGTGCTGCGTCAGGATCGCGCGGATTACGGCGATCCGCCGTCCATCTCGGCGTTCGAATGGAAGCTCGTCTGGGAAGGCCGGCGCGTGGCCGACCGCGACGAGCGCTTCCGCCTCTACGTGCGCATTGCGCGCCCCACGCCGCCGGTCAAGAAGCCGCTGCGTCCGAAAAGCCTGCGCCGGGTGCAATAACGCATGGGCGCCGCCGTGTCTTCCAAAGCCGCCACGGGCATGCTGAGCGATGTCCGCAAGATCGGCGCGCTTGCCTGGCCCGTGCTGATCGGCCAGCTTGCGGTGATCGCGTTCGGCGTGATCGATACCGCGATGGTCGGCCGCTTCTCCGCCACCGATCTCGCGGCGCTCGGGCTCGGTTCGTCCGTCTATATCTCGGTGTATATCGGCTTGACGGGCATTCTCGTCGCGCTCCAGCCGATTGCCGGGCAACTCTTCGGTGCGGGCCGCGAGGCGGAAATCGGCGAGGAAACGCGGCAGGCGCTGTGGCTCGCTTCGGTACTCATGGTGATCGGCTTCGTTCTGCTCTACTTTCCCGAACCGCTGCTGAGTCTCGCGAAAGCGCCGCCCGCGCTACATGACCGCACGGTGGACTACTTGCGCATTCTCTCGTTCGGGCTGCCCGCGAGTCTCGTGTTTCGCGTGTATAGCTCGCTGGCGAACGCGGTCGGCAAACCGCGGCTCGTGATGTTTCTACAAGTCGGCGGGCTCGTGCTCAAGTTTCCGCTCAATACCTGGTTCATCTTCGGCGGTTTCGGCGTGCCCGCGCTCGGCGGTCCCGGCTGCGCGCTTGCGAGCACGCTCATCAATTGGGCGCTCGCCATCGTCGGAATCACGGTGCTGCTGCGCGTGGAATTCTTCCGGCCGTTCGGCATCTTCGCGCGCTTTTGCTGGCCGGTGTGGAAGCGGCAGATGGCGCTGCTGCGTCTCGGCATTCCGATGGGGCTTTCGTATCTCATCGAAGTGACGTCGTACACGTTCATGGCGCTCTTCATCTCGCGCTTCGGCACGACCACGCTCGCGGGACATCAGATCGCGGGCAACCTCGGCGCGGTGCTCTACATGACGCCGCTTGCCATCGGGATCGCGTCGTCGACGCTGGTGTCGCAGGCGCTCGGCGCAAAGCGTCTGGACGACGCGGCCTCGATCTCGCGGCACGGCATCGGCATGGCGTGCGTGCTGGCGCTGGTGTACGGCGTGATCCTGCTTGCCGCGCGGCCGCAGATCATCGCCGCCTACACGCCCGACGCCCACGTAATCGCCGCCGCGATGCCGCTCGTCTTCATCATCTTCTTCTATCACCTCTGCGACGCGCTGCAGATCACCACGGCGTTCATCCTGCGGGCGTACAAGGTCACGCTCGTGCCGACCGTCATCTACGCCATCGCGCTGTGGGGCATCGGCCTCGGCGGCGGCTATCTGCTCGGCTTCGATGTCGGCGGCATGGTGCCCGAGTGGCTGCAAGGCGCGCGCGGCTTCTGGATAGCCAATACGGTGAGTCTCGGCGTGGCGGGCGTCGGCCTCTTTCTGTACTGGCGGCGCGTGAGTACGCGGCATCGCAACGTGGCGACGCGCTGAGAATCGCCGAAATGCGTCAACGCAACCGATTCGTCGCAAGAATGGCGTAGGGCTCCAGTAAAATCGCGCGGACAAGAATTACTCGGAACGAGTGGATGAGCCGCGTCATGAAAAAACAAAAATGGATTCTGGCCGCAACCACCCTCATCGCCGCTTTCGGCATGAGCGTCGCGATGTATCGGGCCGATGCCGCGCGCGTCGTGACCGTGTCGCCACAAGGCAAGGTCGCGCAAGTGCGTCAGGTCGTCGTGAAGTTCGACGAAGCCATGATCGCGTTCGGCAGTCCGAGCGCCGCCGCGCCCGGCAAGCTCGCCTGTAGCGGCGCGCCCGCCGCAGCCACCGCCGGCGGCGCGCGCTGGATCGACGAAAAAACCTGGGCCTACGATTTCAACGCGGACTTGCCGCCAGGAGTGCGCTGCGGCATCGACCTCAACAGCGGCCTTAAGTCCAGCGCGGGCAACGCGCTGTCCGGTCCCAGCCACTTCGCGTTTCAGACGGGCGGGCCATTCGTTACACGCGTCGAGCCGAGTTACGGCGATATCGAGGAAGACCAGACCTTCGTGCTGCGGTTGAACGGCCCGGCCACGCAAGCGTCGGTGCTCGATCACGTCTGGTGCGAATCGAGCGCACTCGGCAACCGCATTCCCGTAAGGACGGCCGACGACGCCACGCGCGGCGCGCTTCTCAAACACTTCGGACTCGCTAAGGAAAGCGACCGCGTGCTCACGCTCGCATGCGGGCAAACGTTGCCGTCCGGCTCGAAAATGCAGTTCGTCTACGGCGCGGGCGTCACCGGGCCGAGCGGCATGCCCAACGATGTCGAGAAGCGCTTCGACTACAAGGTGCGCGATCCGTTTTCCGCGAGCTTCACGTGCGAACGGGAGAACGCGAACGCGCCCTGCACGCCGCTGCGCCCGCTCAGGCTCATGTTCACCGCGCCGATCAGCCGCGCCGACGCCCAGAAGTTCGCGTTGCGTGGTCCCAAAGGCACGGTCGCGCCGCACTTCGATGAAGACAGCAAGGACGCGGAAGTCGAAGCAGTAGAATTCGCCGCGCCGATGCCGGAGCGCACCGATCTCACCATCGAGGCGCCCGCCAATCTCAAGGACGTCAGCGGCCGTACGCTCGCCAACGCCGACTTCTTCCCGCTCAAGACCGCGACCGCGCCCATGCCGCCGCTCGCGAAGTTCTCCTCGGGCACGTTCGGCATCATCGAGCGCTTTGCAGAGCCGGACATGCCCGCCATGTTGCCGGTCACGCTGCGCCATGTGGAAGCCGACCTGCACGTGCAAGGGCTCGACTCGGGCACCTCGCAGATCACCAAGCTCAGACTCGACGCCGATACCGACATCCGCCAATGGATGCGCAACGTCGATTTGTTCGACGGCATCGGCATGTCGCGCTCGTCGATCGAAGCGCGCATGCCCTCGCTTTTGAAGAACGGTATCGCGCCCGTCATCGTGCCGGAATCGGACGGCACCGTGAGCCGCGATCCGACCATCGACATTCGCTCGCTTTCGCTCTTGAGAAAGCGCGCGGGCGTCGAAACGCTCACGCTGCCCGCCGCCGATCCCAAGGCGCTGCGTCCGTTCGAAGTCGTCGGCATTCCGCTCGCGAAGCCGGGCTTCTATGTCGTCGAACTGGCGTCGCCGGCGCTCGGCGCGTCGTTGATGGGTCGGAACAAGTCGATGTTCGTGCGCACGTCGGTGCTCGTCACGAACCTCGGCGTGCACTTCAAGCAAGGGCGCGAAAACAGTCTCGTCTGGGTGACGACGCTCGACAAGGGCAAGCCCGTCGCCAATGCGGATGTACGCGTGACCGACTGCAACGGCGATCGAGTCGCCACCGGCAAGACCGATGCGCAAGGGCTCGCGACCATCGGCAAACCGCTCGCGGCCATCCGCGAATGCAACGAGAACAGCTTGTCGTACGGCGGCTTCTTCGTCTCGGCGCGCGTTACCGATCCGGTCACCGGACCCGACATGGCCTTCGTGACCTCGGACTGGAATCGCGGCATCGAATCGTGGCGCTTCAACGTGCCGACCGACATGAGCACGAGCCGCACGGTACGCGCGCACACCATTTTCGATCGCACTTTGCTGCGCGCAGGCGAAACGGTGTCGATGAAGCACCTGATGCGCGTCGAAACGCTCAAGGGTTTCGGCTTCCCGCCGAAGTATCCGACGCGCGTGACGATTCGTCATATCGGCAGCGGACAGACGTGGCACATGCCGCTCGCGTGGAGCGCCGATCACAGCGCCGACTCGAGCTTCGCCATTCCCGCCGCGGCCAAACTCGGCGAATACAGCGTGACGCTCGATAACGGCGCGGCCAGCGACACCAACGACGCGAGCGACGACGACGGCGAAGGCAGCAATGTCACGCAGTCGTACGAGACAGGCAGCTTCCGCGTCGAGGAATTCCGTCTGCCGGTGTTCAAGGGCACGGTCTCGGCGGGCGACAGCAAATCGGCCGGTCTTATCGCCGCGCAAGAAGCGCCGGTCGATGTCCACCTCGAATATGTGCAAGGCGGTCCGGCATCGAACCAGCGGGTGCAAGTGTCGGCGCTCGTGCGCGACACGTCGCCGCCCTTCGCTTCAGACTACGATGCATTCAGCTTCTCGCCGTATCGCAAACCCGCGGACGATGGCGCGAGCGCGCCCGCCGAGGACGAGGACAGCGAGCAGCAGACGGAGACCACGACGAAACTCGTCGCCGACAAGCTGCGCGTGACGCTCGATCGCAATGGCGACGGCAAGCTGATCGT
Organism: Caballeronia sp. LZ003; assembly: GCF_031451465.1. Lineage (NCBI taxonomy): Bacteria > Pseudomonadati > Pseudomonadota > Betaproteobacteria > Burkholderiales > Burkholderiaceae > Caballeronia > Caballeronia sp. LZ003. The sequence continues at coordinate 1,823,261 of NZ_JARUXJ010000001.1, forward strand.
GAAGCCGCTGCCCGCCGTCGATTCGCCCAAGCGTCTCGCGCTCGAAGCGAGCTTCGCCGACCCGAACGGCGAGATCCAGACCATCAGCGGCAGCGCCACGCTCTGGCCCGCCGCGGTCGCCGTGGGCGTGAAGGCCGCGCATTGGGCGTCGGTCGGCGGTTCGGTGCCGGTGCAAGCGCTTGCGCTCGATCTGCAGGGCAAGCCCCGCGCGGGCGTATCGGTCGAAATCAAGGGCATGGCGCGCGTGATGTCGAGTTCGCGCAAGCGCATGGTCGGCGGCTTCTACGCCTACGACAACCATTCCGAAACGAACGACCTGGGCACGCTTTGCAGCGGCAAGAGCGACGATCACGGCATCGTCTCGTGCGATGCCAAGCTCAAGACCGCCGGCAATATCGATCTGATCGCCGTCGCGAAAGACGGCGATGGCCGCACGGCCAACGCGAGCACGTCGGTCTGGGTCACGCGCGAAGACGAACTCTGGTTCGGCGGCGAGAACACGGACCGTATCGACGTGCTGCCGGAAAAGAACAGCTACGAGCCCGGCGAGACCGCGCGCTTCCAGGTGCGCATGCCCTTCCGCTCGGCCACTGCGCTCGTCGCGGTGGAGCGTGAAGGCATCATCGAAACCCATGTGGTCGAACTGAACGGCAAGGACCCGACCGTCGAACTGAAGGTCGAGCAAGCGTGGGGGCCGAACGTCTACGTGTCGGTGCTCGCGTTGCGCGGACGTATCCATGAAGTGCCGTGGTATTCGTTCTTCACGTGGGGCTGGAAAGCGCCGGTCGAATGGGCGCACGCGTTCTGGTACGAAGGCCGTCAGTATCAGGCGCCGACGCCGCTCGTCGATCTCTCGAAGCCCGCGTTTCGTTACGGGCTGGCATCGATCAAGGTGGGCACGGCATCGCACAAACTGGCGGTGAGCGTCACGCCGGACGCGAAGTTGTACACGGTGCGCGCCAAGGCGCATGTGAAGGTCAAGGTCGCGCTGCCTGACGGCAAGCCCGCGCCCGCAGGCACGCAGATCGCGGTCGCGGCCGTCGATGAAGCCCTGCTCGAACTCATGCCCAACCAAAGCTGGAACGTGCTCGACGCGATGTTGCAGCAGCGCGCATACGGCGTGGAAACATCGACCGCGCAGATGGAGATCATCGGGCGGCGGCACTTCGGGCGCAAGGCGGTGCCAGCGGGCGGCGGCGGCGGACATAGCGCCACGCGCGAACTCTTCGATACGCTCCTGCTGTGGAATCCGCGCGTTGCGCTCGATGCGAACGGAGAAGCATCCGTCGATGTGCCCTTGAACGACGCGCTCACGCGCTTTCGCATCGTCGCCATCGCGGCGGTGGGCGCGGGACGCTTCGGCACGGGCAGCGCATCGATTCAAAGCACGCAGGACTTGCAACTCCTCTCCGGGTTGCCGCCGCTCGTTCGTGTGGGCGACGCATTCCATGCGCAGTTCACGCTGCGCAACACGACGCGGCGCACCATGCGCGTCGTCGTCACGCCGCACGCCGGTTCGCTCGCGCTCGATGCACGCACGGTGGAACTCGCGCCGGAATCGTCGCGGGAAGTTGCTTGGGACGTGACCACGCCCGACGTGCTCGGCATGAACGCATCGGCGAGTCTCGCCTGGGACGTGAGCGCGGTGGAGCAAGGCAGCGCTTCGGCCACGAAGCCCGCGAGCGATGCCGTCAAGCTGCAGCAGCGCGTCGTCGCGGCCATTCCGGTCACGACGCAGCAAGCGACCATCGCGCAGGTGGACGGCACGTTCAGCGTGCCCGTCGCGCCGCCCGCCGATGCCAGCACGTCGAGCAACGGCGCCGTGCGCGGCGGTATCGCGGTGTCCTTGCAGCCGAAGCTCGCGGACGGCTTGCCCGGCGTGCGACGCTGGTTCGAACGCTATCCGTATAACTGCCTCGAACAGCAGACTTCGCGCGCGCTCGGCCTCATGGACGCAGCGCAATGGCAAGCCGTGCAGACGCGCATGCCGTCGTATCTGGATCGCGACGGTCTCGCGAACTACTTCCCGCCCTACGACGACGAACGTCCGACCGGCAGCCCGACGCTCAGCGCGTACTTGCTCGCGGTATCGGACGAAGCGTCGAAGCTCGACCGCCGTTTTGCGATGCCCGCGGAATTGCGCGATCAGCTCGCCGCCGGTCTCGCGAATTTCGTCGACGGCAAGCTCGAACGCAAGTTCTGGGCGCCGCGCAACGACCTCGACTTCGAAAAGCTCGCCGCCATCGAAGCGCTTTCGCGCTACGGTCTCGCCCAGCCGCGCATGCTCGGTTCAATCACCGTCGCGCCGGATCAATGGCCGACCTCGGCCGTGCTCGACTACTACGCGATACTTTCGCGCGTGGACGGTATAGCCGATCGTGAAGCGAAGCGCGCGCAGGCCGAGCAGATCATCCGTGCGCGGCTCACGTATCAGGGCACGCGTCTCACGTTCTCGACCGAACGCGACGACGATCTCTGGTGGCTCATGACTGGCAGCGAAACCAACGCCGCGCGCACCGCACTCATCTTCGCAAACGCGCCCGCGTGGAAGGACGAGATGCCGCGCCTCGTGGCCGGCCTCCTCGCGCTGCAGAAAAACGGCGCATGGCAGACCACGACCGCCAATCTGTGGGGCTCGCTCGCGGTGGGACGCTTCTCGCAAATTTTCGAAAGCACGCCGGTCACGGGACGCACGAACATTGCGCTGGGCGCGGCGACGCAGAGCGTGGACTGGAGCGCTGCCGCGCCTGCATCGGCGTCGTCGTCGGCGACCCCGATCACTAAGAGTGTCAACACGCGCAGCAGCTTGCTGCCGTGGTCAACCGGCTCGCTCACGTTGACGCAAGACGGCACGGGCAAACCTTGGGCGACCATCGAAAGCCTTGCGGCCGTCGCGTTGAAGGCGCCGTTCGCGGCGGGCTATCGCATCGTGAAGACGGTGACGCCGGTCGATCCCGCCGTGAAGGGCGTGCTCTCGCGCGGCGACATCGTGCGCGTGCATCTCGACATCGACGCGCAAAGCGACATGACCTGGGTCGTCGTCAACGATCCGATTCCCGCTGGCGCGACCATTCTCGGCTCCGGTCTCGGACGCGACTCGGAAGCGGCGACTTCCGGCGAGAAGCCGGATCGCGGTTCGTGGCCGGCCTTCGTGGAACGCGGTTTCGAAGGGTATCGCGCGTATTACGACTATCTGCCGAAGGGCAAGCTGCAAGTCGAATACACGATGCGGCTGAATAACGCCGGTTCGTTCGGCCTGCCGCCGACGCGTGTGGAAGCGCTCTACGCGCCGTCATCGTTCGGCGCATTGCCCAACGCGACGGTCGTCGTGAAGCCGCTCGCCGCCAGCGCGAAGTGACGCCGTGAAGCGCGCCCTGTGCTTTCTGATCGGCTGCGTCGTGGCAACGGCGGCGTGCGCGTCGCCGAGCTTCGACGAGGTGCGCGCGAACTGGCGCAGTTCCGACTGGGTGCTGTTGTCGCGCGATGGCGAACCGCTGCAACGCACGCGTGTCGATACGCACGCGCGGCGCGGCGACTGGGTTGCGCTTGCGGATGTCTCGCCCGCGTTGCGCGAGGCCATCGTGGTTTCGGAAGACAAGCGCTTCTACGACCACGCGGGCGTCGACTGGCGCGGCGCGGCGGCGGCGGCATGGGCGAATCTTTGGAACACGCGCACGCGTGGCGCATCGACGGTGACGATGCAGCTCACCGGACTCATCGACGACGATAACGGCAAGCCGAACGGCCGCCGCAATATCGGCGAAAAGGCGCAGCAGACAGTAGGCGCGCTATGGCTCGAACGGAGCTGGCGCAAGGACCAGATTCTCGAGGCGTATCTGAATCTCGTGCCGTTTCGCGGTGAGATCGTGGGTTTATCGGCGTTGTCGCAGACGCTTTTCAACAAGGCGCCGTCCGGGCTCGATGAACGCGAGGGCGCGCTCGCCGCCGCGCTCGTGCGCGCGCCGAATGCGCGTTATGACAAGGTCGCGTCGCGCGCCTGCGTCATCTTGCGCGACATGCAGGCTTTGCATACACGCGACAAGACGCACGCGAACGACCCGTGCGTCAACCTGGACAGCTATGTGCAACTGACGCTCACACGCACCGCGTCGGCGCCGGGCTTCGCACAAGGCGACGACGCGCTCGCGCCGCATTTCGCGCGGCGCGTTGCAGGCGAAACGCATCCCAAGGCGGGCGATCGCGTGCGCTCGACGCTCGATGCGCATGTGCAGCGCTTCGCGCGCGACACGCTCGCGCGCACGCTTGCCGAACTCAACGCGCGGGCTCATCCGCGCAATGTGCACGACGCGGCGGCGGTGGTGATCGACAACGCATCCGGCGATGTGCTCGCTTGGGTCGGTTCGGCGGGCGGCTTGTCGAACGCGCCCGAAGTCGATGCGGTGCTCGCCGGGCGGCAGGCCGGCTCGACGCTCAAGCCGTTTTTGTATGCGCAGGCCATCGACGAAAAACGCCTGACCGCGGCCACGCTGCTCGACGACGCGCCGCTCGATCTCGCCACCGGCGGCGGCCTCTATATTCCACAAAACTACGATCACGACTTCAAGGGCTGGGTGAGCGTGCGTACGGCGCTCGGGTCGTCGCTCAACGTACCGGCAGTGCGCGCGCTCGTGCTCGTCACGCCGCATCGCTTTGCAAAGACGCTGGTCGCGCTCGGTCTGCCGCTCACGCAAGCGGGCGATTATTACGGCTTCAGCCTCGCGCTCGGCAGCGCGGATGTCACGCTGGCCACGCTTACCAATGCGTATCGCGCGCTGGTCAACGGCGGTGTCGCGCGGCCGTCGTTCGATCTTGCGAGCCACGCTGCCGCGCCTGCGGGAAAGCGCGTGTTCAGCCCGGAGGCGAGTTTCATCGTCACGGACATGCTCGCCGACAACAACGCGCGCACGCGCACCTTCGGTTTCGACAGCGTGCTCGCCACGCGCACTTTCAGCGCGGTCAAGACCGGCACCAGCAAGGACATGCGCGATAACTGGGCCGTCGGTTTCACTTCGCGATACACCGTCGGCGTGTGGGTCGGCAATGCCGATGGCGCGCCTATGTGGGACGTCTCCGGCGTCACCGGCGCGGCGCCCGCGTGGAATGCGCTCGTCGGCTATTTGCATCGGCGAGCCGCCAGCCACGCGCCGACTGCGCCGTCGGGCGTGATCGAAACGCAGGTCGCGTATCAGAACGATATCGAACCGAAGCGCGGAGAATGGTTCGTGCGCGGCACGCAGATGAGCGCTATCGGCATCACGGCGAACGCGGCGGCCTCAAGCGGAGCGAGCGGCAAAGGGGACAGCCAGGCGGCGCGCATCGGAGCGCCGACCAATGGCACCATCTTCGCGCTCGATCCCGACATTCCGCCCGCGCGCCAGCGCGTGTGGTTCGAACGCTCGGGCAACGGCGCGCTCGCGTGGCGCCTCGACGGCAAGCCGTTCGGCCGCGATGCGCGCGTCGCCTGGCTGCCATGGCCGGGACATCACGTCCTCGAACTCGTCGATGCGCGCGGCAACGCGGTCGATTCAATCGCCTTCGAAGTGCGCGGCGCGTTTCTCAAGACTGCTCAAAGGCCGTCGCGGTGAGGCCGAAGCATGCCTTGCAGCATGCAAAATATTGATGCGTCATCTAATCTGCATTGCGCGACGTTAAAGATTGTGCGCTCGTGTGGTGCGCGCGGCGGGGTCGTGCACAATGCGAGCCGTCATCGTTCGGGACTTGTTTTTGCCCTATGCTTAACGGCAAAGTCGTTATTCTGTCGTAAGCCCGGACGCATCGATTCATCATTCTTTTCCATTGCCTGGAGTGCCGTCATGCTGAAAAAGCTGCTGATGCTGTGCTTTGCGTTGATGCTGTCCGTCGGAACCGCGTTTGCCGCGGTCGATGTCAATACGGCCGATCAAGCCGCGCTCGATTCCGTGAAGGGCTTGGGTCCGGTGAAGTCGAAAGCGATCGTCGACGAGCGCGCGAAGAACGGCCCGTTCAAGGACGCCGACGATCTCGCGACGCGCGTGAAGGGTCTTGGAACGAAGTCCGTGGCCAAGCTCGAGGAGAACGGTCTGACCATCGGCGGATCGTCGCAGCCGCCCACGGGCAAGACCACGAAGCCCGCCGTGAGCAGCACGCAAGGCGCCGCGCCGTCCAACTCGACGGTCAAATCGTCGACAGCCGCCACGGCGGCAACCTCGCCCGCGGCCACCACCGCGCAAACGCCAGCCGCCACGCCGCAAGCGCCGGCTACCGCCACACCTGCTTCGGCTACGAAAAAGAGTTCGCGCAAGTCCAAGGCCGCAAGCGCGGCGGCGGCTGCAAGCGCGGCGCCGGCAGCGACGACGGCACCCGCCGCTGCAAGCGATGCGAAGCCTTCGAAGCGCAAGAGCAAGAAAGACAAGGCCGCGAGCGCCGCGGCTGCCAGTCAATAAAAGTTAGAAAAGATCGAGGCGAGCAGGCGACGGCAAACCGCATCATGCCGTCGCCCTTCAACCTCAAGTACTTCGTCTCAAAGCTCGCGTTTCGCTCTTTTCGCACCATGCAAGCGCGTCACGCGAGCAACCCCACCCCGCAACTTCTCGTAGTGAGACTGCCATGAGCCTAATCGATATCCTCGCCTCTACCCTCGGCAACTCGTCGCAACAAGGCGGCCAACCCGGTCAATCCGGCCAGGCTGCGCTGATCACGGCGGCGCTCGAATTCGTCAACAACCAGCCGGGCGGTATTGCGGGGCTGATCCAGCGCTTTCATCAGGCGGGCGCGGGCGACATCGTGTCGTCATGGATCGGCACGGGCGAAAACAAGCCCATCAGCCCGGACACGCTGAACAACGCGCTCGGCTCGGACAACGTCGGTGCGCTCGCGCAGAAAGCCGGCGTGTCGAGCGATCAGTTGTCGGGCATGCTCGCGGCGGTGCTTCCGCATATCGTCGATCGCGCGACGCCGAACGGCGAAGTGCCCGCCAGTGGCCAGATGGATCTGTCGAGTGTGCTCGGATCGCTAGGCGGCCTGGCGGGTCTCTTCGGCAAGAACGAAGCGCCGAAACAAGGCTGAGTCTGATTCATCGCGTTTGTGTTGGACCCCGCGGGCGGTCGCCTTGCGGGGTTTTTGTTTTGCGGGCCGCGGCGTTGGCGTCATCGATCGTTTCCGCTGCCGCCAAACAAAAAGGGCGATGGATCACCCATCGCCCTTTAGAAATCGCCGCCGAAGAACAAGCAGCGATCAACCGCCTTTAGTGCACTACGCGGTCGAACACGAACTTCCCGTCCTTGATATCGACCGGAATGACGTCCTTCGGTCCGAACCTGCCAGCCAAAATCAGCTTGGCGACCGGATTCTCGATCTCCTGCTGAATCGCGCGCTTCAACGGCCGCGCGCCGAACACCGGGTCGTAGCCGACCTTGCCGATCTGTTCGAGCGCCGCATCCGACACGTCGAACTGCATGTCGAGCTTGGCCAGGCGGTCGTGCAGACGCTGCAACTGAATCTTCGCGATCGATTCGATATTCGCGCGATCCAGCGAATGGAACACCACCACGTCGTCGATCCGGTTCAGGAATTCCGGCCGGAAATGCAGCTTCACCTCTTCCCAGACGGCGTCCTTCACCGCTTCGTGCGGTTCGCCGACCATGCTCTGGATGACATGCGAACCGAGGTTCGACGTCATCACGATCACCGTGTTCTTGAAGTCGACGGTGCGGCCTTGTCCATCGGTCATGCGGCCATCGTCGAGCACTTGCAGGAGCACGTTGAAGACGTCCGGATGCGCCTTCTCGATTTCATCGAGCAGGATCACGCTGTACGGCTTTCTACGCACGGCTTCGGTGAGATAACCGCCTTCTTCATAGCCGACGTATCCCGGCGGCGCACCGATCAGACGCGCGACGCTGTGTTTCTCCATGAACTCGCTCATGTCGATACGAATGAGATGATCTTCCGAATCGAACAGGAACGCGGCCAGCGCCTTGCACAGTTCCGTCTTGCCGACGCCCGTCGGCCCCAGGAACAGGAACGAGCCATAAGGACGGTTCGGATCGGACAGACCCGCGCGCGAACGGCGGATCGCGTCGGCCACCGCGCCGATGGCTTCGTCCTGACCGACCACACGCTCGTGCAGCTTGCCCTCGATCTGCAACAGCTTCTCGCGCTCGCCCTGCATCATGCGCGAGACCGGAATGCCCGTGGAACGCGACACCACTTCCGCGATTTCCTCGGCGCCCACTTGCGTGCGCAAAAGACGCGGACGCGTCGGGTTGTTCTGCTCCTGCGACTCGGCCTGCGTCACTTGCTTGAGACGCGCTTCGAGTTCGGGCAGCTTGCCGTATTGCAGTTCGGCCACTTTCTCGAGCTTGCCTTCGCGCTGCAAACGCGCGATGTCCGCACGCGCCTTTTCGATCTCTTCCTTGAGCTGCGCGCTGCCCTGCACGGCGGCCTTTTCGGCGGTCCAGATTTCTTCGAGATCCGAATATTCGCGATTGAGCCGGTCGATTTCTTCCTCGATGAGTTGCAGACGCTTCTGCGATGCCTCGTCCTTCTCCTTCTTCACGGCCTCGCGTTCGATCTTCAACTGGATGAGACGGCGGTCGAGCTTGTCCATCTCTTCGGGCTTCGAATCGATTTCCATCTTGATGCGCGACGCCGCTTCGTCGATCAGATCGATCGCCTTGTCCGGTAGAAAACGGTCCGTGATATAGCGATGCGACAACTCCGCCGCCGCGACGATAGCCGGGTCCGTGATCTCCACGCCGTGATGCAACTCGTACTTTTCCTGCAAGCCGCGCAGGATCGCGATGGTCGCTTCCACCGAAGGTTCGTCGACCAGCACTTTCTGGAAACGCCGCTCGAGCGCCGCGTCCTTCTCGATGTATTTGCGATATTCGTCGAGCGTGGTCGCGCCGATGCAATGCAATTCGCCGCGCGAAAGCGCCGGCTTCAGCATGTTGCCCGCGTCCATTGCGCCTTCGGCCTTGCCCGCGCCGACCATCGTATGAATCTCGTCGATGAAGACGATGGTCATGCCTTCGTCCTTGGCGATATCGCTCAGCACGGCCTTCAGCCGCTCCTCGAACTCGCCGCGATACTTCGCGCCCGCGAGCAGCGCCGCCATGTCGAGCGACAGCACGCGCTTGCCCTTGAGCGTTTCGGGCACTTCGCCGTTGACGATACGCTGCGCCAGTCCTTCGACGATAGCCGTCTTGCCGACGCCCGGTTCGCCGATCAGCACCGGATTATTCTTGGTGCGGCGTTGCAGAATCTGGATCGAGCGGCGGATTTCGTCATCGCGGCCGATCACCGGATCGAGCTTGCCTGCGCGGGCGCGCTCGGTCAGGTCGACGGTGTACTTCTTGAGCGCCTCGCGCTGACTTTCGGCGTCCTGGCTATCGACCTGCGCGCCGCCGCGAACCGCGTTGATCGCGGCTTCGAGCGCCTTGCGCGTAAGACCATGCTGGCGGGCTACGCGGCCCACTTCGCCTTTGTCGTCCGCGACCGCGAGCAGATACATTTCGCTCGCGATGTAGGTGTCGTTGAGTTTCTGTGCTTCTTTATCGGCGTTGTTGAGCAGGCCCGCGAGATCGCGGCTTACCTGCACGTTGCCGTCCGTGCCCTGCACTTGCGGCAAACGATTCATCGCGTCGTTGAGCGCGTTTTGCAGTGCCTGAACCTGCACGCCCGCGTGCGACATGAGCGAGCGCGCGGAACCGTCCTGCTGCGCGATCAGCGCGGCAAGCAAGTGAACCGGCTCGATGTACTGGTTGTCGTGACCGACCGCCAGACTTTGCGCGTCTGACAGCGCTTCCTGAAATTTGGTGGTGAGTTTGTCGATTCTCATTATTGAAAGCTCCGATTCGAATACGACCAAAATGAGGCGCTTTTGTTCGGTTTCAAGCCTTGTTTAGCCGTTTGCGTGCACTTTTTCGCTTGATTTCGAGAAAGCCCGCGCGAGCGTCGGCGCATGAGAATGACCTGTCCGTCCGGTTTTCGTTCACCGACCGGCCGCGTGCAAGACTGAACCGCGCGTCAGGCAGACGAACTCTGCATGCGCTCGACCGATACCTGAATCACGCTCACGATGCCAAGCAACTGCGAGAGCTCATCCGCCGGACGCGCGAGTTCGCCGACCGTATGCTTGTCGAGTTCCGCAAGGAAGGCATCGCGCGCCGTCGCGAATACGCCGCGCAACAAGCAGGCCGACTGAATCACGCATTGCCGGTGTGCCTTGTCGCGCGAAAAACAACCGACGATGTCGAAGTCGCTTTCCATTGTGCGCACGATCTCGCCGATCGTCAGATAAGGCGTGCGCTCGCCAAGCCGCAGTCCGCCATGACGCCCTCGAACTGTTTCCACCCAGCCGAGTTCGCCCAATTGCTGGACTATTTTCATCAGATGATTTCGCGAGATGCCATACGCCTCGGATATCTCGCCGATGGTCGAAAGGCGGGACGGGCGCACGGCAAGATAAAGCAGGACGCGCAGGGTGTAGTCGGTGTAGTCGGTCAGTCGCATGATGTCACGATGATTTTGTGCGCGGAACACGCGCATCGAGAACAACGGAGCCAGAGGCACGCGGGCAAACGAAGAGCAGACGGCGAAAGCGGCGCGACGCGGGATGCGCGGAAAAACACCGTGCGCGCGCCAGCGACAATGACCTCAACGCGCACATAAGGTCTAACATCCTGACGCGGCCTGCCACGAAAAATTGAACGACCGGTCGGATTATCGCTGTTCAAGACGCGACATTTTGCGACAAAACAGCGCCTATCGTCAGCATAATGTGCTGACGCTTGCGTGTAAGCATCCGCATAACATTTATTTGCCATGACCCTTCACGAATCATCTGCCCGCCCGGCTCGCTTTGCGGAACCGGACGAAGCCAACATCCGCACGCTCGTGGAGACGTTCTATCGCCGTGTCGATGACGATCCCCTGCTCGGCCCGATCTTTTCGCACGAACTGACGGGCCGCTGGGACGAGCATCTCGCCAAAATGACGACCTTTTGGTCGAGCCTCGTGTTGGGAACGAAGCAGTATCGCGGGAATGTGCAAGAGGCGCATCGGCCGCTCGAAGGTATCGCGCCCGAGCATTTCGCACGCTGGCTTACGCTCTTTCTCGACACCGTGGACGCGCGTTACGAGCCGGCCGCCGCCGTGCAGTTCATGGAACCGGCACTGCGGATCGCGCACAGTTTGCAATTGAGCAAGTTCGGCTGGGATTACAAGATTCCCGACGCGCAGCAGGAACTTCTCGCGGCGCTCAAACGGCAGCGCACCGGCGGCCGGGAAGAGCCGCGTTTCGCAAAGCGGCCTTCGGGGGAAGCGTTTCCAGCGAGGTTCGTGGGACGTTCGGCGGATACGAAGTGACGCTCGCGGCGTTCTTCCTCGCCGATCACGCTTGTCTTGCCGCCCAAGGTTTTTGGCTTTTACCCGTTTGCGAGCGCTCTTAGCGCGATTTCGCGTGCCGCTTTTGTCTCGCCAATCACGCGGTAAGCGGTGGACTCATCTGCGGATCGTCGCCTTTCCTATGACCATCGCCGCGCTTTAGCTTTTCGGCTTTTGCCAGCGAGCCAGCGCCGTATCATCCGATTCACGCGCATCGACCCAGCGCTCGCCCGCGTCGGTTTTTTCCTTCTTCCAGAACGGCGCCTGCGTTTTCAAGTAGTCCATGACGAAGGCGCACGATTCGAACGCCTCGCCGCGATGCATCGCCGTGGTTGCGACCAGCACGATCTGATCGAGCGGCTTCAGTTTTCCCACGCGATGTACGATCAGCACGTCCGACCCAGGCCAGCGCGCACGCGCCGACTCGGCAATCTCGTGCAGCGATTTCTCCGTCATGCCGGGATAGTGCTCGAGCTCCATCGTCTCGACCGCGCTGCCTTCGTTCAAGTCGCGCACCGTGCCGACGAAGCACGCCACTGCGCCCACTTTCGGATTGCCCGCTCGCAGCGCGGCGACTTCCGCGCCGAGATCGAAATCCGCCTCCTGTACGCGCACGATCGTCATGTCAACCGCCCGTGACCGGCGGGAAAAACGCCACTTCGCAGCCATCCGTGATGCGCTGCGACGGGTCCGTCATGACGTGGTTGCAGGCCATGCGCAACGCGCGGCCTTCGGCGAGCGTTTCGGCCCACGCGCCGCCGCGCATGCGCAGCCAGGCGCGTACATCGCCGACATTCACGACGGTGTCCGGCACGCTGACCGTCTCGTTCGCGACACCCAGCGCTTCGCGCACGCTGGCAAAAAATCTCAGTTCGATATGCATTTGATGGCCTTCTACCGCATCAACTCTGAAAAGGGAATGAAGCGCACCGTCTCCCCCGCGCGGATGGCGTGATCCGGCGGATTGTCGATGAGGCCGTCGCCCCACACGGTCGAAGTCAGCACGGCGCTGCTTTGATTGGGAAAGAGATCGAGGCCGCCCGCGTCGTTCACGCGCGCGCGCAGGAACTCGTTGCGGCGGTCGCCCTTCTTTTGGCTGAAGTCGGCACGCATCGAGTAGACGCGCGGCGCGACGTCGCTCGCGCCTGCCAGCCGCAGCAGGAACGGCCGCACGAACAGCAAGAAGGTGCAAAAGCTCGACACCGGATTTCCCGGCAGGCCGATGAAATATGCTTCGCCGAGTGCGGCATCCGAACGTCGCACGTTGCCGAACGCGAGCGGCTTGCCGGGCTTCATCGCGATCTGCCACATGGCGATGCGTCCTTCGGCTTCCACCGCCGGTTTCACGTGATCTTCCTCGCCGACCGATACCCCGCCGCACGTCAGAATCAGATCGTGTTCCCCGGCCGCGCGGCGCAGGGTTTCGCGCGTTGCGTCGAGACGATCCGGCACGATCCCGAGGTCGGTCACGTCGCAACCGAGTTTCGCAAGCAGCGAGCGCAGCACGAAGCGATTCGAGTTGTAGATGGCGCCGGGCGCGAGCGGCTCGCCGGGCATGCGCAGTTCGTCGCCGGTAAAGAAGATGGCGACGCGCACGCGCCGCACGACATCGAGCGCGCCGCAACCGACCGATGCCGCGAGACCCAACGCTTGCGGCGTGAGGCGCGTGCCCGCAGGCAGGATCGCCGAACCGCCGCGGATGTCCGCGCCTTGTTGCGTGATCCATTCGCCAGCTGCGGGCGCGTGCGCGAACGCGACGCTGCCGTCGTCCGCCGCACGCGCCATTTCCTGCATGACGACGGTATCGGCGCCCGGAGGCACCGTCGCGCCGGTGAAGATGCGCGCGGCCGTGCCTGCCGTGAGCGGCGTGGCGGCGTGGCCAGCCGGAATGCGTTGCGACACCGGCAGCGCGCGCGGCGCGGCCTCGCTTGCGCCGGCGAGATCGGCGGCGCGGACGGCGTAACCGTCCATCGAGCTGGTGTGCATTGGCGGAACGTCTAGCGGCGACGTGACATCGGCGGCAAGGACGCGGCCGAGCGACGCCGCGGCATCGAGCGTATCGATGCGCTCGGTGCCATCGACCCGATGCGCGGCGTCGAGGAGAAGACCGAGCGCTTGCGCGGTCGCGAGCATCGGGGGACGAGGAGAAGTGGACATGGAGTTCGTACGGAGCGATGCGCCCGTCAATCGTGAATGGGGAGTAGCTGGCAACGTCAGCCAACCATTGTAGCGAGATGGGCGGTGAGGCGAAGCGCTCTGGCGTTCGCGTCGTTCGCGTCGTTCGCGTCGTTCGTGTCGTTCGTGTCGTTCGCTTCGTTCGCTTCGTTCGCTTCGTTCGCGTCGTTCGCGTCGTTCGCGTCGTTCGCGTCGTTCGCGTCGTTCGTGTCGTTCGCGTCGTTCGCGTCGTTCGCGTCGTTCGCGTCGTTCGCGTCGTTCGCGTCGTTCGCGTCGTTCGCGTCGTTCGCGTCGTTCGCGTCGTTCGCTTCGTTCGCTTCGTTCGCTTCGTTCGCTTCGTTCGCTTCGTTCGCTTCGTTCGCTTCGTTCGCTTCGTTCGCTTCGTTCACTTCGTTCGCGTCGCCTGCGCGAGTTCCGCCCGACCAACCGATCACGCCCCCGCTTTCCGCCTCACCCGCCCTTCATGACGACCCCCAAGCCGGTGATACACTCGCACCACACTTCCCACGTCCATTTCCATGAAATTCTGTTCCGTCTGCGGCCACGAGGTCGCCCTTTCGGTCCCGCCTGGCGACAACCGCGAGCGCTTCGTCTGCGGCAGTTGCGGCACCGTTCACTACCAGAATCCGCGCAACGTCGTCGGCACGGTGCCGGTGTGGGACGACAAGGTGCTCTTGTGCCGCCGGGCAATCGAGCCGCGCTACGGCTACTGGACCTTGCCGGCAGGCTTCATGGAAATGGACGAGACCACGAGCGAAGGCGCATCGCGCGAAACGCTCGAGGAAGCAGGCGCGCGCGTCGAGATTCAAAGTCTTTTCACGCTGCTCAACGTGCCGCACGTGCATCAGGTGCATCTGTTCTATCTCGCGCGTCTGCTCGATATCGAAATCGACGCCGGCGAGGAAAGTCTCGAAGTGCGTCTCTTCGAGGAAAGCGAGATTCCGTGGGACGAAATCGCCTTTCCGACCGTCGGCCAGACGCTGCGTTTCTTCTTCGCCGACCGCGCCGCGGGCAACTTCACGCTGCACACGGGCGACATCTTCCGCACGCTGCGCGAAGGCTGAGCGCCTCGCGCATCGACCGCTTCGACCATGGTTCCCTGGCTCGCCGACGACGATCCGTTCCCGCCCGTCGAGCGCGCGCTCGGCGCATCGAGCGGCGCGCCGGGTTTGCTCGCCGCGAGCGCGGAGCTTTTGCCCGCGCGTCTCGTCGATGCCTACCGGCGCGGCATCTTTCCGTGGTATTCGGACGGTCAGCCCGTGCTGTGGTGGAGTCCCGATCCACGCATGGTGCTGGTTCCGGACGAGTTCAAGGTTTCCGATTCGCTGCGCAAGACGCTCAAACGCGTGTCGCGCGAGCCGCTCTGGGAAGTGCGCGTGGACGACGACTTCGCCGCCGTGATGCACGCGTGCGCCGACACGCCGCGCGACGGTCAGCGCGGCACGTGGATCACTTCCGAAATCGTTGAGGCGTACTCGACGCTGCATCGCGCGGGCAAGGCGCACAGCGTCGAAACGTGGTTCGACGGGCGGCGCGTGGGCGGGCTTTATGGCGTGTCGTTCGGCAAGATGTTCTTCGGCGAATCGATGTTCGCGCACAAGACCGATGCCTCGAAAATCGCCCTCGCCGCGCTCATCGCGCACTTGCGCCGCCATAAAATTGGGATGATAGACTGTCAGCAGAATACGGCGCATCTGGCGTCGCTGGGCGGCCGCGAGATCGGCCGCCGCGCGTTTGTCACGCATCTGCGTCACGCGGTCGAAGATGCGCCGATTCCCTGGCGCTTCGATAAATCGGTTCTCGCGGAACTGATCGAGCGCTAGACGACGACGCAAGGACACCGGAACGGAACCAGGCACCGGACAGGCATCAACCAGGCAACCAGAAACCAGCAACGACGAGACGCCCGCGAGACGAGAGCCGCCAACGTGACACATCCGAACGAGCTGCCGCTGTCACCGCTTTCCGCGCTGCAATTCTATGCAACAGCGCCCTATCCTTGCAGTTATCTGGAAGGACGCGTGGCACGCTCGCAAGTCGCGACGCCCAGCCATCTCATCAATTCCGACGTCTACACCGAACTCGTCAAAGCCGGCTTCCGGCGTTCGGGCGTGTTCACGTATCGCCCGTATTGCGACGGTTGCCGTGCCTGCGTGCCGGTGCGCGTGCCGGTGGCGCGCTTCACCCCGAACCGCACGCAACGGCGCGTCTGGAAGCAGCACGGCAATCTCGTCGCGAGCGTCGCGCCGCTGCATTACGACGAAGAGCACTACGCGCTTTATATGCGCTATCAATCGGCGCGGCACGCGGGTGGCGGCATGGATCGCGACAGCCGCGACCAGTACGAACAGTTTTTGCTGCAAAGCAGGATCAACTCGAGGCTCGTCGAATTCCGCGAGCCGGGCCACGCGGACACGCCCGGCGCATTGCGCATGATCAGCATGATCGACATTCTCGGCGACGGGCTTTCGTCCGTGTACACGTTCTTCGAGCCGGGCCTGCCGCACACGAGCTTCGGCACGTTCAACATCCTCTGGCAGATCGAGCAGGCGAAGAGCCTCGACTTGCCGCACGTGTATCTCGGCTACTGGATTCGCGAAAGCGAAAAGATGGCGTACAAGGCCAACTTTCGGCCGCTGGAAGGGCTGATCGATGGCCGCTGGTCACCGCTCGATCCCGCAACGACGCTTTCCGCCGGAACCTTGCCGATGCCGGGCCGCATCCACAACGTGAGTCAGGCGAAGTAGCAAGCGCCTCGCGCGCGGCAACCTTGCGCTTGACGCTCGGAAAGCCCCATCGGCAGGAAACAACCGCTTCCCCGAATCGCCGCACCTCGCCGACAAAACTCGCGCCGCAACCATCCACTCCGGCGCCCTCTGCAAAGCCGCTAAAATAGCGGGTCTCAAAAAACTCGCCGTCGCAGGCGTTCACTTCGTGTTCAGCTCCCTTTACCCGCTCGCGCGCTCGCATCTGTTCAAGATGGACGCGGAAGACGCTCATCACCTCACCCTGCGCATGCTGGGCGCGGCCGGCCGCACCGGACTCGCCGGCATGCTTGCCAAACGCGGCCCCGACTCGCCGCGCAACGTGATGGGCCTCACGTTCCGCAATCCCGTCGGTCTCGCGGCGGGACTGGACAAGGACGGCGCGTGCATCGACGGACTGGCGGCGCTCGGCTTCGGCTTCATCGAAGTGGGCACGGTCACGCCGCGCGCGCAGCCGGGCAACCCGCGGCCGCGCATTTTCCGGCTGCCGGAAGCGGGCGCGCTGATCAACCGCATGGGCTTCAACAACGGCGGCGTCGAACAGTTCGTCGCCAACGTGCAGGCGGCGCGCTATCGCGGCATCTTGGGGCTCAATATCGGCAAGAACGCCGATACCCCGATCGAACGCGCCGCCGATGACTATCTGTACTGCCTCGAACGCGTCTATCCGTTCGCGAGCTACGTGACGATCAATATCTCGTCGCCGAACACGAAGAATCTGCGGCAGCTACAGGGCGCGGGCGAACTGGATTCGCTGCTCGGCGCGCTCAAGGACAAGCAGCAGCGTCTGTCCGATCTTCACGGCAAGCTCGTGCCGCTCGCGCTCAAGATCGCGCCCGATCTCGACGACGAGCAGATCAAGTCGATCGCCGGAACCGTCCTCACGCACGGTATCGACGGCGTGATCGCCACCAACACCACGCTCTCGCGCACCGCCGTCAGCGGCATGCGGCACGGCGAGGAAACCGGAGGCCTGTCGGGCCGCCCCGTCTTCGATGCGTCCAACGAGGTGATCCGCAAGCTGCGCGCCGAACTGGGCGCGGATGTGCCGATCATCGGCGTGGGCGGGATTTTCTCGGGCGAGGACGCGCGCGCGAAGCTCGCGGCGGGAGCATCGCTCGTGCAGATTTATACGGGGCTGATCTACAAGGGACCGGCGCTCGTGCGCGAGTGCGTCGAAGCCCTCGCGTAGGAATATGGAAATAAGCAAACGATCTTACGCATCGCTTGCCTTTTATCTATGATGCCGCACCTGCAAAGCACGGCTCGCCGTCGCGATGCCATTCAAGAGGAATAAAACACGATGAAACTGTCCACGCTCAAGAAAGTGCTCGTCGCCGGTCTGATCGGCGCGTCCCTGTCGGCTGCGGCGCATGCCGAAGACCTGCTCGATTCCGTCAAGCAACGCGGCACGCTGCGCGTCGGTCTGGAGGGCACCTTCCCCCCGTTCAACTCGAAGTCGCCGCAAGGCGAGCTGGTCGGTTACGACGTGGATATCGCCAAGGCGGTTGCCGCCAAGCTCGGCGTGAAGCCCGAGTTCGTGACGACGGAGTGGAGCGGCATCATCGCGGGTCTGCAGGCTGGCAAGTTCGACGTGATCGTGAATCAAGTCGGTATCACCGATGCGCGCAAGGCCACGCTCGACTTCTCGCCCGCCTACACGTACTCGAACGCGCAGCTGATCCAGCGCGCGGATGACAAGCGCGAATTCAAGTCGCTCGACGAACTGAAGGGCAAGAAGCTCGGCGTCGGTCTCGGCACGAACTACATGGACATGGCGAAGTCGGTGCCGGGTATCGATGTGAAGACGTATCCAGGCGCGCCCGAATATCTGCGCGATCTGGCAGCCGGCCGTCTGGACGCCGCGCTCAACGACCGTCTGATGCTCGCCTATCTGCTGAAGAACTCGCAACTGCCGCTGCGCACGGGCGCGAATCTCGACAAGGGCAGCCCGTCCGGCATCCCGTTCAAGAAGGGCAACCCGAAGTTCGCCAAGGCGATCGACGACGCTATGACCCAGCTCGAACAGGACGGCACGTTCACGAAGATCTCGCAGAAGTGGTTCGGTATCGACGTGACCAAGCCCGCGAAGTAAGCCTCGCGCCCGCGCGCCGAAAGGCGTTGCGGACGTTTAGAGCGTAACGCGCGGCTCGAGGGCGGCATCGTCTGACGGTGTCGCCCTTGTCTTTTTCGCGCGCGGTTTATGATGTGCGCTTTGCGCGGCAACGTGCCCGCTCTCCTTCCTGCTTCCCCGTTCATGTCCACGACCTCCCTGCTCGTTCAATCGGCCCCGGTGCTGGCGCAAGGCGCGCTACTGACGATCAAGTTCGCGCTTTATTCGATGTTCTTCGGACTCATCGCGGGCGTCGTCCTGGCGTTGATGGGCATCAGCCGCAGCCGCGCGCTCGTCGCCATCGGCCGCTGCTATGTGAGCGTGATGCGCGGCACGCCGCTGCTCGTGCAGATCTTCGTGATCTACTACGGCCTCCCGAGCCTCGGCATCTCGCTCGACCCGACGCCCGCGGGCGTAATCGCCCTGTCGGCGAACGTGGCGGCGTATCTTTCGGAAAGCATGCGCGGCGCGATTCTCGGCATCCCCAACGGGCAATGGCTCGCCGCCTACAGTCTCGGTTTGTCGCGCGCCCAGACGCTGCGCTACGTGGTCGGGCCGCAAGCCTTGCGCATTGCGGTGCCGAGTTTGTCGAACAGTCTCATCAGCCTGATCAAGGATACGTCGCTCGTCTCGGTCATCACCGTGACGGAGTTGCTGCGCAGCGCGCAGGAAGTGATCGCGGCGACGTATCAGCCGTTGCCGCTTTATCTCGCGGCGGCGTTCGTCTATTGGGTGCTCTGCAGCGTGCTGGAATTCGTGCAGCGCAGGTTCGAAAGACGCCTCGCGCTGCCGGGCCGGCATTGAGCTGCACGGGCGGCGAACGCTAATCTGCCTCGAACGGGAAGCGCACGTTCAGATCGCGCCGCGCGGCATCGATGATGGCGATCATGCGCATCGACATGGCGTGCGGCATGATCGGGCTTTCGGTGGCGCCCGCGCGCAGCAGCTCGCAGAAGTGCGCGGTCTCGTAGTTCAGGCCGCCGCCGCTGAAAGGCTCGTCGAGTTCGACGCGGCGTCCGTCCGTATAAACGATGCTTGCGCGCGCCGGGTTCCACCAGTTCTCGTGGATCGTCACCGTGCCTTGAGTGCCGCCGATGAGCGCATCGCCACGACCTTGCAGATCGAGCCCGCAGAATATCTGCGCGATGCCGCGCTCGTGGCGCACGTTGAGGCTCGCGAAGACATCCACGCCCGTTTCGCCCACGCGGCCGATCGTCTGCACGTCGAGCGCCTCGCCGAGCCAGTCGACCGCCAGAAACGCTTCGTAGACGCCGATATCGAGCAGCGCGCCACCGCCCGCTTCGAGTGAGAACGACGGATGATCGAGCGGCACGCCGGCTATCGAACAGCCCGCGCGCACGAGTCCGATCTCGCCGATGCGATCGCGCGCAAGATGCTCGCGCAAGCGGCGATAAAGCGGATAGAACGGCGGCTTCATCGCTTCCATGAAAAGCAGCTTGGACGCGCGCGCGGCGTCGATCATGGTCTGCAAGGTGCGCGCGTTCACGGCGGCCGGTTTCTCGCAGAGCACGGCCTTGCCCGCCGCGAAGGCACGCAGCGCGTATTCGGGATGACTGTCCTGCATGGTCGCGATATAGACCGCGTCGATCTCGCCGAACATGGCGTCGAGGTCGTCGAAGGCACGCGCGCCATGCGGTGCCGCCAGCGCGCGAGCGGGTTCGGCGCGTCGTGACCAGACGCCCGCGAGTGCCGCGCCATCGACATGCCCCAGGCTTTCGGCAAAGCGCCGTGCAATGCGTCCCGCACCCACGATGCCCCAGCGGATCGCGTTCGTCTTTCCCGTGTTCGTCGTCGTGTTCGTTTCGGTATTGCTCAAAGCCGGTCTCCCGCGAGATGTTCATCGTGGGAGGCATTGTGCCTCAAGGAACCGCGCGGCCAAATGCAAAAAGCCGGGACAGGTCCCGGCTTTTCGCGCGATACGGACGCCGTTACGCGCCTGCCGGAGCATTCACGCTCGGCGGCTGCGCCGGATACTGCGGGCTCGAGCGCTCGAGCGAGAACGCGCGGCCCACTTCTTCCGCCGCGAGGTCGACGAGTGCGCGCGTCGCGCGTTCGGCTGCATCGGTATCTTTCGATTCGATGGCTTCGACCACGAGCCGCTGCGCCGCGAGCGTCGCTTCACGCACCGACTCGATGCCGTCGACGATCGGATTCACCGTGACGAGCGCACCGCGCACGATCGCCGTCATCTGGCGAAAGAACTGATTGCCGCTCGCCGCCACGATACGCGTATGCAGCACTTCGTCGGCGGCCTGATATTCCGGCTCGCCAACCTGCAATTGCGAAAGCGCGTCGAAGGCATCGCGAATGCCGGCGATCTCGTCGGGCGTCGCGCGGGCTGCTGCCAGCGCGGCGGCACGGGGCTCGATCAGCATGCGGAATTCGATTACATCGCGCAGAAACGTCTGATCGGGCTTCGCGCGAAAACGCCAGCTCACGACATCTTCGTCGATCAGGCGCCAGTCGCTCATCGGCCGGATGCGCGTGCCGGTTTTCGGCCGCACGTCCAGCATATGCCGCGCGAGCAGCATGGAGAGCGCCTCACGCATGACGGTCCGACTTACGTCGAACTCCTTCGAGAGGATGTCCTGCGGCGGCAATATCGCCCCATATTTCTGCTCGACGATCCCTGAGACGAGTCCGTCCATGACCTTCGCCACCAGCGATCGCTCTTTGTTTTCATCCATCTCGCTTCTCCCCTTTGTCGCCTGTCCGTAGCCATGTGTGTTCGTCGTGAACACGCTGTTTGCTCAGAGGCGCCGAGGCACGGCGACAACCGACTGGTCCGGTCGTCGTGCCTGATACGTTGCGTCTTCGTTGCACCGAAAACCAGTTGGGAATTTCCTGACAGGGTATTCCCTCTGACGGGGTGCAATCGCCACGTCGCCGCCCTTCTTGCTGCATGCCCTGAGTGCTGCACTCGCGCCGCGCGCGCGCCGGCATTCGTCAGGGAAACTGAAGAATGGCGACGTCGCAGCGCGGCGCGAGCGTTTTTTTGCGGTCCGTCCGAAATGCGAACCGGTCATGCAAGCATTTGAGCAAGCATCTCGTATGCGTTCTGTGCGACCGCGAACGCTCGCCCGATTCGATACCCTTTTTGTATGACACTCGCGCGCTTTATGCGGTACGTATGCGCGTTTTCGTCGTGCACCACTTAGTTCATTCGTCGGTCTATTCGCTCATACGGCGCCATCGGGCGCGCGCGTGCGACGCGGGCCGACCGGCATCGCACGCGGCCGTTGCGAAGCGCGTTCCGCGAGCGTTTCCTGATAGATCGTCAGGTATTCGTTGCTTACGCGCTCGACTGAAAGCTGATGCAGATTCTGTCGCGCGCGCGCCGACAGTTGGCCGCGCGCCTGCGAGTCGAGCAGCAGCCAGCGCAGTTTCGCCGCCGCCTCGGCCGGATTTCCATCGGGCACGAGCACGCCCGCCGCGCCGCCATCGAGTAATTCGGGGATACCGCCGATACGCGTGGCAACGATCGCGCACCCTGCCTCGCGCGCCTCGGCGATCACGAGCGGACTCGGGTCCTGGAGCGACAGCAACGCGAAGACATCGGCTTCGGCGAGATACGGACGCGGGTCCGCGACGAAGCCGGTGAAATGCACCGTCGCGCCCAGATCTAGCTCGGCGGCGAGCGTTTCCATCGCGCTGCGATCGGGCCCGTCGCCTACCAGGTACAGATGCGGCTCCGGTATGAATTCCCGGTCGTGCATCGATTGCTCGCGCAACAGCGCGAATGCATGCAGCAAATCGGTAATACCCTTTCTTCGATACATCCCCGCCACGCAAACTACGTTCGGATGCTTCAAACGCAGGGGTTTCGGCGCGGGACGGCACACGAGCCGCGGCGCGCCTATCGCACCATTGCGCACGACCGAAAGCCGCTCGGCCCCGATACCGCGGGCGACGAGATCCTTCGCGACCGCATCGCTCACGGCGACCATGCGATCGCCCGAGCGCACTAGCGACGCGCTCTTCTGCAATTCATGGTGCACGGTCGTGACGAGCGCGAAGCGGCGGCGCATGCTGCCAAACCGCGAGATCAATGCGCCCGTCATCATGTGCGCGTGCACGATATCGGGATCGAATCGGTCGATAAGGCGATTGAAGCCCGCGATCATCGAAGGGACGCGCCAAGGCTGGCGCGACTGTTGCAACGGAATATGCGTGATGCCGTGACGTCGCAAGAGCGGCTCGAATCCGCCGCCGGATGACGCCACGATTACCTCCTGCCCCATGCGCGCCTGCATGCAGGCGAGGTCCACCATCATGTTGACGGTGCCGTTGCCAATCGTCTGTGCGTGGTTGGCTAGATGGACTATTCGCATGTGGGTTCGGCACGCGCGACCTTGGTCGGCGCGCGTGTCCTGGATTGCCTTTCGTTTTTACAGCGTGGAATTCGTTAGATCGCGCGCGCCGCCTTAACGGCCAAGCAGCGCGCGCAAAGCTGCTTACAGCAACTCGTAGGTGTTGGCGTGCAGTTGCGCCTTGCTGGCGCTCGCCGTTTCGCGCGCCGTCTGACGGCTCTTTCGCGTCAGGCCGATGTACGGCATGCCGTGTTCGAGGAACGGACCTTCGGTCTTGCGAAAGCCGAACGCTTCGTAAAAGCCGCGCAGACTCACAGGCGCCGTGAGACGCACGCCGCGTCCGGGCCAACGTTCCGCGGTCACTTCGAGCACGCGTTCGATGAGCGCATGCGCGGTGCCATCGCCGCGACGCAGCGGGCTCGTCAAGATCTTGTCGACGACAACTTCCGGGTCTTCGGCATCGCCTTCGTGAATGCGCGCATAGGCGAGCACGGGCATCGAACGAGTCATGTCTTCGGCTGCGAAGACATGCACGCCGCTTTCATCGCGGCCATCGGGATCGAGGTGCACATGCGACTGTTCGACGACGAACACCGCACTGCGTGCGCGCAGAATCAGATAAAGCTCTCGCGCAGTGAGCTGTTCGAAATCAAGGGCTTTCCAGTTCATCGTTTTATTCTCCATGCTCGGGCCGGATAAAACCGGCGTGGCGACCATCACACGTTACGTCCCGGTGAGCCAACATTCCGTGCGGCGGCGCACCGACGATAGCCCTTGCAGCCCCGTCAAATAAGGCCAACCGCACGCAAGGCGTCTCGGGGAAAAAGACGCCTTCGAACCTAAAACCGCATACACGGGCCGCGATGCACCGTTCGCCGCCCATAAGTGCATGCAACCGTGCACCCGGCGCGATTTCGTGCATTCGCATGCACCGATAGCGCTCGCTTCATGCGGCACCTTCATGGGAAAATCGAGATGCTTACCGCCGTCGACCGCGACTCGGGCGCGCAAAAAAACGAAAGCAAAAATGACTGCATGCCCGACCGCACGGGCGGTATCGGACGCCGTCCTTACTGCTCAGAGGTCAACGCATGAGCGCGTTCCACACCGGCGGTGTGACGGGTTCCGACGCAGGCCGTTCGCGCGTCGTGCAACTCGACCCCTTGCGCCTGCGCGCGCGGCGGCATCACGCGCATGCGTTGCATCGTGGCGAGCGCATCTGGCGCGACGGCGCGGGACCCGTCGATCTCTGGATCGAGCTTCTGCATGGCAATGGTCTCGAACCGCGCGCGGCACTCGCGTATAGCGTCGCGCAAGACTTCGAGGACGACCAGTTCACGCTCGGCCGCATGACACCGGAAGACATCGAAAAGCTTTACGGCCTGCAAGTGCAGGAGCTTTCGATCTTCCATTCGCTCGAAGAACGCGCGCTCGTGCAGACGCGCCGCGCAAACACCGTGCTGATCGAAACGGATGCGTTCTTCTTGCCCGACACGCGGTCGGCTTCCTACCATCGCGAGCATGCGAAGACGACTATCGGTATCGATGTGATCGATCCCAATGCGCGGCGTCTCGGCTACTTTCATCACACGGGCTACCATCTGCTCGATGGCGATGACTACAACGGCGTGCTGGGCTTGCCCGCCAGCGACGCAGGCACGTTGGCCGCGACACTTTTCCCGCATGTCGAGTTCGTCAAGCGTGTACGTGAACCGCTTACCGGAACGGCCTTGGCGGAAGCATCGGCCGATCTGTTGTGCGCGCATTTGCTGCGACGTCCTTTGCACAATCCGATCACGCGCTGGCGTGCTGCCTTTCCCGAACATGTCGATGCCATGCTCGCGCGCGGTGACGCTTACACGCAGCTCTACTTCGCAAACGTAATGCGACAGCTCGGCGCGAACTTCGAACTGCTTGCGCACTACCTGCAATGGATGCGCGAGCAAGGCTTCGACATACCCGTGCAAACGCATACCAGCGCCCGCAAGATCGCAAGCGAGACCATGGTCATGCAATGCCGTCTCGCTCGCTCGCTTTCACGACAACATCGCGAGCTTTGCGAAGCCTCTTTCGATGTTCTCGAAGATGCGTATTCGCGCGTAGTGCCGCCTCTCGCCGCTATCGTCTGTTGAACATTTCATAGCATGATTCATGAGATGCGCCCTTTGCGGCGCCCTCATTTCGAGCCTTATTTCAAGGGGTTTTCTGCTTGCTCCAATCTCTCGGCGACATGGCACGCCAAGTGTGTTAGTCAAATCTCACGCTGCTTTGCGCTGTGTTCAACGCTTCACGCGACACACAAGCGCTCGAAGTTGTCCTCGATGAAACATTTCTGAATTCTTCCCTCCGCGTAATCCGGCGTTGTCGCAAAGCACCAAACCATCAATTGTCACGCAAACGTTTTACGCTGAATCATCGTGATGATGTTCGTTGAAGCATGCTGTGCAAGCCTCGTATGGGCCGATGTAAGCCATCACGGCCGACATGAAGATCGTTCACCGTGATGCTTATCGCGTGAGGTTTCCACATCGCGCAAGAGCCGCAACGTTTTGCCCTTGAACGCGAATCACGACCATGCACGGCTTGCATGTCGCAAAGACATACGCAGCAAGGCTTTGCGGATAAGCAAGCGAATCATCCACGAATGCACGTTCGCTTGCCCACGAAGCCGATGGAACACGGATGAATCAATTTTCAAACTCCCTACGAAAGAGGGAAGGTTTGCAACCTGATGTCTCCCCAAGAGCCCTGTCGCGCGGTAATGCGATATGACCAATCCTTCATTCGGGGGGATCGCAACAATGCTACGTATTGGGTCGCATACGTATTCCTAAGACCAGCAATGTTCAAAACTGAAACAAAAACGCTTCGCTGCACTGCATCACAAACGGCGGATTTGCACTGAGGCCCCGCCCACATTGACGCTCGCCGCATTGGCACAGTCCTCGCTAAAAGAGTGTCGCCACCCGATCGACGCAATCAACCAAATCAACTCATGCGCGACACAGGAGCTACGGGGCTGATGTGAAGGACGGAATGTGTTGGATAACGTTCACATCAGTAAATAAAAGAGTGAAGCGCACTGCGCGAGCTACGAGAGAACAACCATGCTGACCCTCCAGTCCGACCTGCACGGCAACCATTTGCTTGGCGCGCTTCCGGCGCACGAATGGCAAGCACTGACTCCGCATCTCGAGCTCGTTCAATTGCGCACCGAACAGCTGCTGTGCGATTCCGGCCAGCGCATTCATCACGTCTATTTCCCGACGACGGCCATCATCTCGTTGCTGCATACCATGGAAGATGGCGGTTCCGTCGAAATCGCGGCGGTCGGCCGCGAAGGCATGACGGGCGTGCCGGTGCTCACGGGCGGCGAAACCATGCCGACGCGCGTGCAAGTGCAGTGCCCCGGCTTCGCGTATCGCATGAGCGCGCAAGCCCTGCGCGACCAGTTCGCGCGTTCCGACTTCCTGCGCCGCCTGATGCTTCTCTATATGCAAGCGCTGCTCACGCAAGTCGCGCAGACGGCCGCATGCAACCGCCATCATTCGCTCAATAAGCAACTTTGCCGCTGGCTTCTGATCGAAATCGATCGTACGGCGTCCAACGAACTACAAGTGACGCAACAATTAATTGCCGATATGCTGGGCGTACGCCGTGAAGGCGTGACCGAAGCAGCCGGCAAGCTGCACGATGCGGGCCTCATCCATCACAGCCGCGGCTGTATCAAGGTGGTGGACCGCGAAGGGCTCGAAGCCCGCGCCTGCGAGTGCTACGGCCTCGTGAAGCGCGAATTCGACCGCCTGCTGCCGCGCATGCGCGTGCAGGAAAACGTCTCTGTTCCCAGCGCCTGATAATGCAGATGCAAACTAAAAATCGCGATATGTTCGCCCGCTCGGCACGTTGTCTCGACGTGTTCCTGATCATCGCAGGCGGGGTGATTGCGCACTTCATGCGCTTCTCCTCGCTCGATTTCAGCGATGTCGAAAAGTTGCTGATCGCGTTCAATTGCGTGCTCGCCCTCTTGCTGTTTCCGGCGTTCGGCGTCTACGAAGCTTGGCGCGGCAAGCCGTTGCCGGTGATGCTCGCACGCGTGACGCTCGCCTGGGTCGCGGTGGCGGCGGCGGCGCTTTTGCTGGCGTTCACGCTGCATCGGATGGATCTGGTCTCGCGTCTGTGGTTCGCTTATTCCACGCTGATTTCCGGCGCGCTGATCGTCGTCGCGAAGTGCGCGGTCTATCTGAGCCTTAGAGCCATGCGTGGCCGCGGCTTCAACCAGCGCACGGTGGCGATCGTCGGCGCGCAGGGTTTCGCGCGCACCTTGCTCGCGCACCTCAGCAGCACGCCCGAACAGGGTTTTACGCCGGTTTGCCTGCTCGATACGACCGGCGACGAGGAATTGCACGCGAGCGGCGTAGGCAGCACGCTGGGCGCTTCCATGCGCATGCCGGTGCTCAACGACTTCGACGAACTCGTCGAGAAAGTGCGCCGTGAAGAGATCAACGAAGTGTGGCTCGCGCTGCCGCTTTCGCAAGAGCACACCATCTACCGCTTCGTGCACGCGCTGCGCCATGACTTCGTGAATCTGCGTTTGATTCCAGACACCCGCAGCATCTCGCTCTTCAATCATTCGATGACGGATGTCGCCGGGCTCGCCACCATCAACCTGACGACCTCGCCGGTCAGCACGCTGCAAATGTGGCCGAAGATGCTGTTCGACCGCCTGTTCGCGGCCGCCGCGCTCTTGGCGCTGTCGCCGCTCATGATCGGCATATCGATCGCGGTGAAGGCTACCTCGAAGGGACCGGTTTTCTTCACGCAGAACCGCAAGGGCGCTGACGGACGGCCGTTCCGCATCTACAAGTTCCGTTCGATGGCCGTGCACAAGGAAACGAGCGGCCACGTGACCCAGGCAACGCGCAACGACCCGCGTGTGACGAAGATCGGTGCATTCCTGCGCCGCACGAGTCTGGACGAGCTGCCGCAGTTCCTGAACGTACTGTTCGGACATATGTCGGTGGTGGGCCCGCGCCCGCACGCGCTCGAACACGACGACTTGTACAAGGATCTCGTCTACGGTTATATGTTCCGTTACCGCATCAAGCCGGGCATTACGGGTTGGGCGCAGGTGAACGGCTATCGTGGCGCGACAGAAAAAGTCGAGAAGATGCAGAGCCGCGTGAAGTTCGACCTGTTCTATATCCACAACTGGTCGTTCTGGTTCGACATCAAGATTGTCGCGATGACCATGTTCAAGGGCTTTATCGGACGTAACGCGTTCTAATTTTGCCTTTGGATAAAAAATGGCCCGGACATTCCGGGCCATTTTTGTTTGAGCGTGCTGCCTTCGAGCGGTTTTTTATGCCGCGTAGTCGATACGTTCGACGCCCTTCTCCGTGCCCAGCAAACACACATTCGCGCCGCGCGCCGCGAACAGTCCGACGGTCACGACGCCCGGCCACGCGTTGATCTGCGCTTCGAGCGCGCGCGGGTCGGTGATGGAAAGCCCCTTCACGTCGATGATCTCGTTGCCGTTGTCCGTGATGAAGGGTGAACCGTCCAGCGTCACGCGCACGATCGGCACGCCCCCGAGCGTCACGAGCTTGCGGCCGATAGCCGTGCGCGCCATCGGCACGACTTCGACGGGCAGCGCGAACTTGCCCATTACGTCGACGCGCTTGCTTGCATCGGCGATGCACACGAACACGTCCGACACCGACGCGACGATTTTCTCGCGCGTGAGCGCGCCGCCGCCGCCCTTGATCATCGCGCCGCTGCCGTCGATTTCATCGGCGCCGTCCACGTACACGGGCAAGTTTTCGATTTCGTTGAGATCGAACACCTTGAAGCCATGCGCTTCGAGGCGCGCCGTGGTCGCGAGCGAACTCGATACCGCGCCGCGATAACGCGCTTTCGACTTTGCGAGCGCATCGATGAAGCAATTAGCGGTGGACCCCGTGCCAACGCCGATGATGCAGCCTTCGGGCGCCTGCGCGTCGACATAATCGGCGGCGGCCTGGCCGACCAGTTGCTTGAGTTCGTCCTGAGTCATGATGGTGTTGCTGCTTTCGAGGTGAGAATTCGAGTCCAAGGGAGCATCTTGCTCCGCTAAGCGAACGCGTGCAGGAAACCGAGCGGATCGTGCGTGCGCGCCACCGAAGCGATGAACGCGAAGACGACGATGGCGAGCACGCCGAAGATTGCCCGCGAGGTTTTGGTGCGGCCGCGTTTGAGCGCAAACGTCCCGAGCACGATATAGACGACGAGGCCCGCGATCTTCGCTGCGAGCCATGCGGCATTCGCGTCGAAGCCGATGATGACGACGAGCGCGATGGCCGAGACGAGCAGCACGGTATCGACGATATGCGGGACGATTTTTACCGCGCGCTTTTGCAAGAGACGCGAATCCGCGAGCATCCAGATCCAGCGCAGCAAGAAACCGGCGATGCTCAGTCCCGCGCAGGTCATATGGAGCGCGCGAAGCGGCAGAAAGTAGTCGCTCATGTCAGGGCAGATATTTGTCGATGAGCGCGGACGCGATAGCGTCGCTTTCGGCATCCGCGTCGCCCGCGTAGTCCGACGGGCGGAAGTGCATCTGGAACGCGCCGAAGACGCGGCGCGTTTTTTCGTCGAGGACACCGTCGGTGGCGACATCGTAACCGTAACGTTTGAGCTTTTCCTGAAGCGCGCGGACATCCGTGGGCGCCTTCGGCGCACGGCCGGCGAGATGCGCGGCGACCGTGGCATCGTCGGGCCATGCGCCGATGCCCGCCTGGTAAAGCGTGTGCCACGGAAAAAGCGGACCGGGATCGATCTTGCGTTGCGGTGCGATATCGCTATGGCCGACGACGCGCGTCGGCGGAATGCGATAGCGCGTGACGATATCGCGCGACAGCTCGATGAGCGCGTCGATCTGCGCGGGCGGATAAGGTTGCCATCCGCGGCCGGACGGCGTGTCGATGGGCCCGAGATTCACGTTCTCGATCCCTATGGACGAAGCGTTGAGTTCCGTCGCGCCTTGCCAGTAACTCAGCCCGGCGTGCCACGCGCGCTGGTCTTCCGGCACGAGTTGATAGACGACCGGCTCGCCTCGTTCGATACGCGGGGCATCGGGGACGACGTAATGCACGCTCACCTGATCGCCGGTCAGGACCGAGAGAGACTTCGCTTCGTCGATCTCGGTGTAGTGCATGACGAGAAAGCGCACGCGGGAATCGGCGCCTTTTGCGTGGTGCTGAGTGTCGGCGAGGTAGGTGCCGCGGTCGATCATGGTGGTGGTGCAGGCGGTGAGCGCACAGGCGCAGATCAGGGCGGTCAGGCGGGACAACATTGGCACGTTACTTCTTCACACTTCTCTGCCGCACGGCCTCGAATAAACAAACCCCGCTCGCCACGGACACATTGAGACTTTCCACCGCGCCGGCCATCGGGATATTCATGATCTCGTCGCACGTCTCGCGCGTGAGACGGCGCATGCCTTCGCCTTCCGCGCCCACCACGATAGCCACCGGGCCGTCCAGCTTCGTTTCAAAGAGACTCGCTGACGCCTCGCCCGCCGTGCCGATCACCCACACGCCCGCATCCTTCAATTCGCGCAGCGCGCGCGCCAGATTCGTCACGGTGATGTAGGGCACGCTGTCCGCCGCGCCGCTCGCCACCTTCGCCGCCGTTGCGTTCAGCCCGGCGGAACGGTCGCGCGGCGCGATCACGGCATGCGCGCCCGCCGCATCGGCGACACGCAGACACGCGCCGAGATTATGCGGATCGGTAACGCCATCGAGCACCAGCAGAAGCGGCGTGCCGGTCACGCCATCGAGCAATTCGGCCAGATTCTGCGCGAGCGGCAAGTCTTGCCCGCGCGCCACCACGCCCTGATGCTGAATGGTGCCCGCGAGCCCGAACAAGCGCGATTCCTCGGCTGCGATCAGGCGAACGCCCGCTTCCTTCGCGGTCCGCAGAAAATCCTGCATGCGCCGGTCCTTGCGCGAAGGGTCGTACAAGACCTCTTCGATCGACGATGCATCCGCACGCAAACGCGCGGTCACTGCGTGAAAACCGTATAGAACCTTGAGACGTGACATGACTGATCCAAACCTTCGTGAAATCCATAAAAGCATGACGCGGTCCGAAGCTCGTGGCGTCGGACCGCGCGATTGCCAGCTAGCGCCCTGAAGCGCGTCTTATCGTTTCTTGCGCGCCGGCCTGCCCTGCGCGGATGACTTCGACGCCACGCCACGCTTTCTGGCCGCGCCACCACGCGTGGCCGACGCCACCGCCGCGCCCTTCTTCGTGCCGCCACGCGTACGCGTGCCGGTGACGTCGTCGTCGAAAGCGCGGATGCGCGGACCGCCCGCATCGCCGCCCGATGCATGCTCGGCGCCCGCATTCGCGGACGGACGCGGCGCCGGCGGCTTCACCGGCGTGTCGCGCACGAGACGGAAGTCGATCTTGCGCGCATCGAGATCGACGCGGCCCACCTGCACGCGCACACGATCCGACATGCGATACCGGATACCCGTGCGTTCGCCGCGCAGTTCGTTCTTGATCTCGTCGTACTGGAAGTAATCCGAGCCCAGTTCGGTGATATGCACGAGCCCTTCGATAAACAGCGAATCGAGTTGCACGAAGATGCCGAACGACGTCACGCCGTTCACCATGCCGCCGTATTCCTCGCCGAGCTTGTCGCGCATGAAATAGCACTTGAGCCAGGCTTCGACATCGCGAGAGGCTTCGTCGGCGCGACGTTCGTTCGACGAACAATGCAGCCCGAGTTCTTCCCAAATCGCGACGTTGTTGCGCGAACGGCCGCGCGACTGATCGTCGTTCTTCTGCATCTCGCGCGCGGCTTTCGTGAGGCCGGTGCTAAGCGATGTGTCGTGACCCACTTCGGGCAGATACTTCTTGCCCTGCAAAATGGCGTAAATGGCGCGATGCGTGAGCAAGTCGGGATAGCGGCGAATCGGGCTCGTGAAGTGCGCGTACGCCTCGTAAGCCAACCCGAAGTGACCGATGTTGTCCGGGCTATACACCGCTTGCTGCATGGAGCGCAGCACCATCGACTGGAGCATCTGCGCGTCGGGCCGGTCGCGAATCTGAGCGATCAGCGCAGCGTAATCGCTTGCGTGAGGCTTCGCGCCGCCCGTCAGCGTGAGACCGACGCCACGCAGGAACGTGCGCAGGTTTTCGAGCTTCTCCTCGGTCGGTCCCGCATGCACGCGGTAGAGGCCCGGATGCTTGTTACGCTTCAAAAAGTCCGCCGCGCAGACGTTGGCCGCCAGCATGCATTCCTCGATCAGCCGATGCGCGTCGTTACGATGACGCGGCACGATCTGCTCGATCTTGCCCTGCGAGTTGACGACGATATACGTCTCGGTGGTGTCGAAATCGATTGCGCCGCGCTTCTGACGCGCGGCGTGCAGCGCCTTGTAGACGCCGTAGAGATCCTGCAATTGCGGCAGGATGTCGGCGCGGCGCGCGGCTTCCGGTCCCTTGGTGTTCGTGAGCACCGCGGCGACTTCGGTGTAGGTGAGACGCGCGGCCGAATGCATCACGCCAGGATAAAACTGATATGCCTTGATTTCGCCGCGCGCGGTGATGACCATGTCGCACACGAGCACGCAACGGTCGACGTTCGGGTTCAGCGAACACAAACCGTTCGAGAGCTTCTCCGGCAGCATCGGGATCACGCGACGCGGAAAGTACACCGACGTGCTGCGGTCGAGCGCGTCGACATCGAGTGCTTCGTTCGGGCGCACGTAATGCGACACGTCCGCAATCGCCACGAGCAGCCGGAAGCCCGAACCGCGGCCCACGGAGATGGGCTCGCAATACACGGCATCGTCGAAGTCGCGGGCGTCTTCGCCGTCGATCGTGACGAGCGGCACATCGCGCAAGTCCACGCGATGGCGTATGTCCACCGGACGCACTTCGTCGGGCAGCTTCGCGGCGGCGGCAAGCGCGGCGTCGCTGAATTCGTGCGGCACACCGTACTTGCGCACGGCGATCTCGATCTCCATGCCGGGATCGTCGATATCGCCGATCACTTCGGCCACGCGGCCGAGCGGCTGCGAATGACGGCTCGGGAAATCGGTGAGATCGACGGAAACCACTTGCCCGACCTTCGCCTTCTTCGGGTTCTGCGTGATGAGAATGTCGTGACCGATGCGCTTGTCTTCCGGCACGAGAATCAACGCGCCATTCTCGTTGATGAGCCTACCGATGATGCGCTTGTTCGCGCGGTCCGTGACCTCGACGATATGCCCTTCCGGCCGGCCGCGCCGGTCGAAGCCGACGATGCGCGCAAGCACGCGGTCGTTGTGCATGACCTTCTGCATTTCGCCATTGGGAAGGAAGAGATCGTCCTGGCCGTCGTCGCGGATCAGGAAGCCGAAGCCATCGCGATGACCTTGCACGCGGCCTGCAACGAAGTTCGAAGGATGCGTGAGCTGGTAGTGACCGCGCTTGTCGAGGCGGATTTGCCCGTCGCGTTCCATGGCCGCCAGTCGCTTGAAAAATCCTTCGCGCTCCTGGCGCTTGATCGACAATGCCTCGGCGATGTCGTTCGCGGCATGCGGAGTCTCGCTCGTGCGCAGCACGCCGAGAATCTCTTCGCGGCTGGGAATCGGATACGGATATTTGCTCAAGGGCTTGATCGTCTTTCTTCTCGTTTAGATGGACTTTCGCGGAACTTTGCAGCCTTCAATGGCGGGCATCGTTGCGGATCATTCTAACACCCGTATTCGGGCCCTCATGAGGCGTGCAGGCGCTTGAGCGTGCCGCGGCGAGGATCACGCTCGCGCTGCGAATCGTCGAATGGAAATGCTTGACAGACGCAATCCGGTCGATATAATGGCGTTCTTTGCTGCTCACGAAGCACAAAAACGCAGTACACGCACCCTTGCCCAGGTGGCGGAATTGGTAGACGCACTAGGTTCAGGTCCTAGCGGTGGCAACACCGTGGAGGTTCGAGTCCTCTCTTGGGCACCAAGATGTTTGAAAAAGCCACCTTCGGGTGGCTTTTTCTTTTTATGCGGAAGTCCTGCTTCCGGCGGCGCTCCATAAAAGCGCAGTTGGTTGACACGGCGACCGTTACCGCTAGAATAGCGGGCTCGCTGTACCCCTTGGCCCAGGTGGCGGAATTGGTAGACGCACTAGGTTCAGGTCCTAGCGGTGGCAACACCGTGGAGGTTCGAGTCCTCTCCTGGGCACCAAGGTCTCTTTCAGCGTTTTGCAAACAACCCCACGAATCGACGCGTGGGGTTTTTTGTTTCCGCGCCTTTTCTTTTCAAATCCTATTCAATTTTCTTACGTCGTCTATTCGATCTTCTGTTGATTCGAATCGATTCGAATCATTCGCGCTTACGATCACGATTTAATCGCGCTTATTCGTGCCACGCGCTTTCTTGACCTCCTGCAGCTAATTAAACACGGGCGTACACTCAGCGTGCCTGCGGCCCTGCCTGTCCGGCCTCGCCGCTCGCCAGGCAAGCCAATCAATTAATCGAACGGAGACCACGGCAATGAGTTGGACGCGCGAACAACGAAACGTAACGATTGCGGCTTACCTGGGCTGGACACTCGACGCATTCGACTTCTTTCTGATGGTCTTCATATTGAAGGACATCGCCGCCGAATTTAATACCGGCATTCCCAAGGTGGCCTTTGCCATTACGCTTACGCTGGCGGCGCGTCCGCTTGGCGCGTTGATCTTCGGGCGGCTCGCGGATAAATTCGGCCGCCGTCCGACATTGATGATCAACATCGCGATTTATTCGCTGCTCGAATTGCTCTCGGGTTTATCGCCGAATCTCACGACTTTGCTGATCTTGCGCTTTCTCTTCGGCGTCGCGATGGGTGGCGAATGGGGCGTCGGCTCCGCGCTGACGATGGAAACCGTGCCGCCTTCCTCGCGCGGCTTCGTCTCGGGCTTGCTGCAGGCGGGATATCCGAGCGGCTACTTGCTCGCGTCGATCGTATTCGGCGTGCTTTATCAGTTCGTCGGCTGGCGCGGGATGTTCTTTGTCGGCGTCGCGCCCGCGCTGCTCGTGCTCTATGTGCGCGCGCACGTGCCGGAATCGCCCGCGTGGCGCGCGCTCGAAAAGCGCAAGCGGCCGGGTCTGCTCGCCACGCTCAAGCAGAACTGGAAGCTCTCGCTTTACGCGATCGTCCTGATGACCGCGTTCAACTTTTTCTCGCATGGCACGCAGGATCTGTATCCGACCTTCCTGCGCGAACAGCATCATTTCGACCCGCACACGGTTTCGCTGATTACCATCGTGCTCAATATCGGCGCGATTGTCGGCGGACTCTTTTTCGGGTCGCTTTCCGAGAAGATCGGACGGCGCGTGGCGATTTTCATCGCCGCGCTGATCGCGTTGCCGGTTCTGTATCTATGGGCGTTCTCGACAGGCCCGGTGATGCTCGCCATCGGCGCGTTCCTCATGCAGATTTCCGTGCAGGGCGCGTGGGGCGTGATTCCAGTGCATCTGAACGAGATTTCGCCGGATGAGATTCGCGCGACGTTTCCGGGGCTCGTTTATCAGCTCGGCAACCTGCTGGCGGCCGTCAATGCGACGATGCAGGCATCGATCGCCGAGGCACACGGCAAGGACTACGGCACGGCAATGGCGATCGTTGCGGGAACCGTCGCTGTCGTGATCGCCGCGTTGATCTTCTTCAGCCGCGAGCGTAGGGGTATCGATATGACGCGCTCGGCGGAGGAAGTGGCGGCGCAGACGTAAGCGAGCCATCGGGCGCCACAAGCTATTTTAGAGGGCGATGCCGACGCATTCGGCACGCCCCGTGCTGCTCCTCCGAACCACCGCCGCTTCGGAGACCCGTGATGCTCGCCCTCTTCGTCATCGCTTTCCTCCTTGTCGCTGGCGCGTTGACCTTCGTGCAAGCGCCCGCCGTCGCCTGGCTCGCGGCGCTCACGATCTGGGTCGCGGCGGGCGCATTCACCGGCATCGTCGGGCCGATAGTCACCGCGCTGCTGGCCATCGTCTTCGTGCTTCCGGCGCTTCTCCTCTCCATCAAGCCGTTGCGCCGCGTGCTCATCAGCCGGCGGGT
Organism: Caballeronia sp. LZ003; assembly: GCF_031451465.1. NCBI lineage: Bacteria > Pseudomonadati > Pseudomonadota > Betaproteobacteria > Burkholderiales > Burkholderiaceae > Caballeronia > Caballeronia sp. LZ003. The sequence goes on from NZ_JARUXJ010000001.1 coordinate 1,859,080, forward strand.
GCTGGGCGTATTTCAAAAGATCCTGCCGCAGATGTCGGCCACCGAACGCGACGCCATCGAAGCGGGCACGGTCTGGTGGGACGCCGAACTCTTTTCCGGCCGCCCGCACTGGGACTCGCTCCTCGCTCACGGCGCGCCAAGACTCACGCCGGAAGAACAAAGCTTCGTTGACAACGAATGCGCCCATCTCTGTGACATCGCCAACGACTGGGACACCACGACGATCTGGCAGGATCTGTCGCCGCAAGCCTGGGCCTTTATCAAGGAGAAGGGCTTTCTCGGCATGATCATTCCGAAGCAGTACGGCGGAAAGGCGTTCTCCGCTTACGCGCACTCGCAAGTCATCATGAAGCTGTCGACGCATTCGTCGGCGGCGGCGGTCTCGGTGATGGTGCCCAACTCGCTCGGACCCGCCGAATTGCTGCTGCATTACGGCACCGAAGAACAGAAGAACTACTACTTGCCACGCCTCGCGCGCGGCGATGAAATCCCCTGCTTCGCGCTGACGAGTCCGTATGCCGGCTCCGACGCCGCTGCGATTCCCGATGTCGGCGTCGTCTGCCGCGCGATGCACGAAGGCCGCGAGACGCTCGGCTTTCGCGTCACCTGGAACAAGCGCTACATCACGCTCGGACCGATTGCCACCGTGCTCGGCCTTGCCTTTCGCGCGCTCGATCCCGAACGTCTGCTCGGCGGCAACGAAGCGCCCGGCATCACCTGCGCGCTCATTCCGACGACGCATCCCGGCGTGCATATCGGCAGACGTCACTGGCCGCTCAACGCCGTGTTCCAGAACGGCCCGAACTGGGGAACAGACGTTTTCATCCCGATGGAATGGGTTATCGGCGGACGCGAACAGGTCGGACGCGGCTGGCACATGCTGATGGAATGTCTCGCGGCGGGCCGCGCGATCTCGCTGCCGTCGTCGAATGTCGGCATGGCCAAACTCGCCGTGCGCGGCACCGGCGCCTATGCCGCCGCGCGCCGCCAGTTCCGGACGTCGATCGGACGCTTCGAGGGCATTCAGGAAGCGCTCGGCCGCATGGGCGGCAATCTGTACGTGATGGATGCGGCGCGCCGCCTGTCGGCACAGGCCGTCGATCTCGGCGAAAAGCCCTCGGTGATTTCGGCGATCGCGAAATATCACATCACCGAGCGCGCGCGCAAAGTGATCAACGACGGCATGGACGTGGTCGCGGGCAAGGGCATCTGCATGGGGCCGTCGAATTTTCTCGCGCGCGCGTATCAGCAGATGCCGATCTCGATCACCGTCGAAGGCGCGAACATTTTGACGCGCTGCCTGATCATCTTCGGACAGGGCGCGATTCGCTGTCATCCGTATGTGCTCAAGGAGATGGCGGCCACGCGCGAGCCCGACGCAAAACGCGCACTCACCGACTTCGACGCGGCCTTCTTCGGTCATGCGAGCTTTCTCGCGTCCAACGCGATCCGCAGCCTCGTCTACGCGCTCGGCGGCGGCGTGTCGATCCGCAAACCCGCACAGGCCGACGCGCGCCTCGTCCCGTACTATCGCGCCGCGACACGACTGTCGAGCGCGTTCGCCCTCTTCGCCGATATCTCGATGCTCGCGCTCGGCGGCGAGCTCAAGCGTCGCGAGCGCCTGTCCGCGCGCCTGGGCGACATCCTCGCGCAGCTTTATCTGATCTCCGCGACGCTCAAGCGCTTCGAGGACGACGGCCGCCCGGAAAGCGACTTGCCGCTCGTGCGCTGGGGCGTGGAGGACGCGCTGTATCAGGCGCGGCTTGCCTTCGACGGCTTGCTCGCCAACTATCCGAACCGCGCCGCCGCGGCCTTCTTGCGCGTCTTCGCGTTCCCGTTCGGCCTGCCGCACACACCCAGCACGGACTCTCTCGGCAACGACGTCGCGCTCCTGATGCAGACGCCCGGCGATGCGCGCAGCCGCCTTGTCGAAGGCTCGCACGTGTCCGCGCTCGAGGACGATCCGATCGCGGTCGGCGAGAAATTGCTCGCGCTCACGCCCGCCGTCGTCGCACTCGAAGCGCGCCTGCGCGACGCCGTGAAATCCGGCAAGACCGCTCCTCTGCCGCAAAGCCCGGACGAGATCGAAGCCTGGGCGCGGCAAGCGACCGCGCTCGGATTGATCGATACGAGCGAGGCGGCTCTGCTCAAAGAATGGGCATCGCTTGCGCGCGAAGCCGTGAAAGTCGATGATTTTTCCGCAGACTTCGGTATCCTCGAAGCATTGCAAAAGCGCAGCGCCGAGATCGAGCAACAAATGCCCGAAACGGTCGCCTGATGTCCAAGCCCACTACCCAGCCGACGACCGCGTGCCAATCGATGAAAGACCGCTACCTCGACTTCGTCAATTCGCCCTTCGGCACGAGCATCGCCCGCTCGCTCGGGCTGCCGCGCCCCGAAGCGTTGCGCCGCCTGCGCGCAGGCGAAGCCGAGTTCGGCGGTATGGCGGCCATCGGCGCGGGACCGTCGCCGGCACTGTTCGACGACCTCCTCGCGGTGTTGTCCGGCATCGGCATGACGGGCATCGCGCATGACAGCGCGTCCGGATGGCTCGCCGTGGCAAGCCGTCATGGCGCGATGAGCGGGCGTTTCGAGGCGCGCGCCACCGATTCCAGCCCCGCCAACCGCGTCCAAGCGCTGATCTTCGATGCCACCGGCATTGTCGAAAGCAGCGAACTGCATGCGCTCTACGCCTTCTTCCACGACGCGCTGCGCTCGCTTGCCAGAAGCGGCCGAATCGTCGTGCTCGGCCGCCCGCCCGGCGCTTTGAGCGATCCGCGTGCGGCGACCGCGCAGCGCGCGCTCGAAGGTCTCACGCGCTCGCTCGGCAAGGAAGCGCGCAACGGCAGCACGGCGAATCTACTGCGCGTGAGTCCGCAGGCTTCCATCGAAGGCGCGCTGCGCTTCTTTTTGTCGCCGCGTTCGGCATATGTGTCGGGGCAAGTCGTGCATCTCGAAGGCGCGGCGCCCTCGCCCGCGAACTGGGCCGCGCCGCTCGCCGGAAAGCGCGCGCTCGTGACGGGCGCGGCGCGCGGCATCGGCGCATCGATTGCGGCGGTGCTCGCGGCGCACGGCGCCATCGTCACCGGGCTCGACGTGGCCGCCGCGCGCGACGCGCTCGATCAGACCATGCTCGGCATAGAAGACGCGTCGCCTTCTAACGGCGCGCATACCGCGCTCTATGCCGATATCGCATCGCCCGAAGCGCCCGCCGAACTCGCGGCCGCGCTTGCGGCGTCGGGCGGCATCGATATCGTCGTGCATAACGCGGGCATCACGCGCGACAAGACCATCGCGCGCATGAGCGCAGAGATGTGGGACAGCGTGATCGACATCAATCTGCTCGCGCAGGAACGCATGGACGAAGCCCTGCTCGCGCAGAACGTGATCGGCGCGGGCGGGCGCATCGTCGCGGTGTCGTCGATCAGCGGCATTGCGGGCAATCGCGGCCAGACCAATTACGCCACCTCGAAAGCCGGCGTGATCGGGCGCGTGCAGAGCATGGCGCCGATACTGCGGGCACGCGGCATTACCATCAACGCGGTGGCGCCGGGCTTCATCGAAACGCAAATGACCGCGCGCATGCCATTCGGCGTGCGCGAGGCCGGACGAAGGCTCAACTCGATGGGCCAGGGCGGCTTGCCGGTCGATGTCGCCGAAACCGTGGCATGGCTCGCGAGTCCCGGCAGCGCGGGCGTGACCGGCCAGGTGGTGCGCGTCTGCGGCCAGAGCCTCGTCGGAGCCTGACGGATGCACGTCTCCACGATGCCCCGCCCGCGCACCGTCGTCGTCGATACGCTGCCGTCGCCCGCAAAGCTCTATGGCCGCTTGCTGCCGGGCCTGTTCCGGCGCGGCCACGCAACCGATCTGCCCGCGCTACGCCTGATTCGCCCCGACGTGCGGCTCGACCCCGAACATATCGGCCGGTATGCGCGCGTATGCGGCTTCATCCCCGAGCACGGCGTGCCGCTCACGTTCCCGCATGTGCTCGCGTTTCCGCTGCATCTGATGATGCTTACCGATCCGTCGTTTCCCTGGTCGGCGCTCGGCGTCGTGCATCTGTCGAACAGCGTGCATTTGCGCCGGCCGCTGCTCGCGGGTCAGGGCTTGCGGATCGAAGTGGAATGCGGACCGCTCGTGCCGCATCCGAAAGGCCAGGCGTTCACGCTGCATACGCGCATCTACCGGCGCGGCGAGGCCGTGTGGGATGGCGACAGCGTCTATCTGAAACGCGGCGTGAAGACCGCAGCCACCGCGCCCGTCGCCGATGCCATCGAGACCAGTACGCCGCTCCTCGTACGCGAAGCGCGCTGGCAGCTTCCCGCGCAACTGGGCCGCGACTACGCGAAGGCTTCCGGCGACTTCAATCCCATTCACCTGCATGCGTTGAGCGCGAAGGCGTTCGGCTTTCAGCGCGCCATCGCGCACGGCATGTGGACGCTTGCGCGCACGCTCGCGGCGCTGCATCCGGTGAAGACGCTCGCATCCGGTCACGCGCACGGCGACTTCAAGCTGCCGCTCTTTCTTCCAGGCGACGCGACGCTGTGGAGCGCGGCGCCCTCGTCCACCGCGCGCGCCTTCGAAGTGCGCGATCTCGCCGGCGACCGGCCGCATTTGCGCGGCGAGTTCGAATGGGAGCTGCCATGAGCACGTCTTCGAACCTCGGGCGCAGAGTCGCGATCATTGGCAGCAACCGGATTCCGTTCGCGCGTTCGAATACGGCTTACGCGACGGCATCGAATCAGGACATGCTGGCCTTCGCACTGCAAGGTCTCGTCGATCGCTACGATCTGCACGGCCTGCGTCTCGGCGAGATCGCGGCGGGCGCGGTCGTCAAGCATTCGCGCGATTTCAATCTCACGCGCGAAGCCGCGCTCTCGACCACGCTGGCGAAGGAAACGCCCGCCTACGATGTTCAGCAGGCCTGCGCCACCGGCCTCGAAACGGTGATTCTAGTCGCCAACAAGATTGCGCTCGGACAGATCGACGTGGGTATTGCAGGCGGCGTGGATACGGCGTCGGACGCGCCCATCGGCGTGAACGAGCGCATGCGCAAGATTTTGCTCGAAGCCAATCGCAGCCGGACGGCGGGCCAGCGCGTGGGCGCGCTCGCGAAACTGCGGCCCGGCATGTTCTTCAGGCCGACGCTGCCGCGTAACGCCGAGCCGCGCACCGGTCTTTCGATGGGCGAGCATTGCGAACTGATGGCCAAGCGCTGGAAGGTTTCGCGCGAAGCGCAGGACGCGCTCGCGCGGGAAAGTCATCTCAAGCTCGCGGCGGCGTACGAGCGCGGCTTCTTCAACGACCTGATGACGCCGTACAAAGGCCAGACGCGCGACAACACGCTGCGGCCCGAGCTTTCGCTCGATCAGCTCGCGCAACTGAAGCCTGTCTTCGATCGCGATGCGGGCACGCTCACCGCCGGCAACTCGACGCCGCTCACCGATGGCGCGTCGGCCGTGCTGCTCGCATCGGAACAATGGGCCGCCGAACGCGGCTTGCCGGTGCAGGCGTACTTGAGTTTGTCGGCATCGGCGGCAGTCGATTTCTTCGACAAGCGCGAAGGTCTCTTGATGGCGCCCGTCCACGCCGTCCCGCCGCTGCTTTCGCGCGCCGGCCTCGCCTTGCAGGACTTCGACTTTTACGAGATTCACGAAGCCTTCGCCGCACAGGTGCTATGCACGCTCGCCGCATGGGAAGACCAAGAGTATTGCGAAACCGTGCTCGGACTCGGGCAGGCGCCAGGCAGCATCGACCGCGCGCGTCTGAACGTGAACGGCAGTTCGCTCGCGACCGGGCATCCGTTCGCGGCGACAGGCGGACGCATCGTCGGCACGCTCGCGAAGATGTTGAGCCATGCGCCCGCTCGCGGCGATGGCCGTCCCACGCGCGGGCTGATCTCGATTTGCGCGGCGGGCGGACAAGGCATCGTCGCGATACTGGAACGCTGAAGCCGCGAGACGCTCGCGGCCCTCAACGCACGTAGCCGACGCAACGCGAGCACGAAGCACGAAGCACGAAGCACGAAGCACAGCAGAACACAAAGCAGCATGACAAACATAAGGCGCATACAACCCGCGCCAACGGAGACAAACCATGAGTCCGGCACCGGCATCGCCGCGCGGGGCTGTCGAGCCGCATTGCACGGATGGCATTTGGCATGCCTCGTATCCGGCGGGCGTGCCGCGCGATATCGATCCGTCGCGTTACCGTTCGCTCACGCATTTCTTCGATCAAGCCGTCGAGCGCTTTCGCGATCGCGTCGCTTATGTGAGCCTCGGCTCCGAACTCACGTTCGGCGCGCTGCGCGATAAGGCGCTGGCGTTCGCTTCGTATTTGCAAGAACTCGGCGTCAAACCCGGCGATCGGGTCGCGCTCATGATGCCCAATTCGCTGCCCTATCCCGTGACGCTCTTCGGCGCGCTTGCGGCGGGCGCGATCGTCGTCAACGTGAATCCGCTCTATACGGCGCGCGAACTCGCGTATCAGTTGAAGGATTGCGGCGCGCAGACCATCGTCGTCGCGGAGCCTTTCGCGAAGACATTGCAGGGCGCGCAGCGCGGCACGCGCATCCGCCATGTGATCGTGAGCACGCTCGGCGACTTGCTCGGCGACGGCCTCAACCTCAAGGGTCAGGCAATCGATTTCTTTCTGCGTCACGTCAAGAAGAGCGTGCCCGCGTACTCGCTGCCCGAGGCGGTCGGCTTGCGGCAGGCACTCGCGCGCGGCGCCAGGCGCAAGTTCGAACCGGTGCGCATCGGGCACGGCGATATCGCCTTCATCCAATATACCGGCGGGACCACGGGCGTGGCGAAGGGCGCGATGCTCACGCACCGCAATGTCATCGCCAACGTGATGCAGGCGCTTGCGTGGGCGCGCGCGAGGCTCGTCGATGGCGCCGAAACGGTGGTCACGCCGCTGCCGCTCTATCACATCTATTCGCTGACGATGAATGCGCTCGTGTTCCTCGGCATCGGCGCGCGCAATGTGCTGATCGCCAATCCACGCGATCTCAGCACGTTCATGCGCGCGCTGCGCCGTGAGAACTTCACCGCGATCAGCGCGCTCAACACGCTCTACAACGCGCTGCTCGACAACGACGAATTCCGCGCGCGCGACTTCTCCGCGCTCAAGCTTGCGATGTCGGGCGGCATGGCCACGCAACGCGGCGTCGCCGAACGCTTCGCGAAGCTCACGGGCTTGTCGATCACCGAGGGTTACGGGCTCACCGAATGCTCGCCGCTTGTGTGCGCGAGTCCCATCGGTGTCGAAGACAACATGGCTTTCGATGGCAGCATCGGTCTGCCCGTGCCTTCCACGCTCGTGCGCATGCGCCGCGAAGACGGCGTATGGGCCGACATCGGCGAACGCGGCGAGCTTTGCGTGTGGGGCCCGCAAGTGATGAAAGGCTACTGGAATCGGCCTATCGAGACCGCGCGGATTATCGGCGCGGACGGCTGGCTCGCCACCGGCGACATCGGCGTAATGGACGCGCGCGGGTTCGTTCGTATCGTCGATCGCAAGAAGGACATGATGATCGTGTCCGGGTTCAACGTGTATCCGAACGAGATCGAGGACGTGCTCGCGGCGCATCCGAAAGTGCACTCGGCGGCGGCTATCGGCGTGCCCGACGCGGTGACGGGCGAACGCGTGAAGGTGTTCGTCGTGCGGCGCGACGCCACGCTCACCGTGGAAGAAGTCCTCGCCTTCGCCCGTTTACATCTGACGGGCTACAAGATGCCGGCGTTCGTGGAGTTTCGGGATTCGCTGCCGCTTTCGACCATCGGCAAGGTTTTGCGACGCGAATTACGCGATGCTGAACGCGCGAAGCTTAAGGAGTAGCATCACTGGTCCAATCGGAGAACTCATGCCGCCAGTGCCGCCAGTGCCGTCAGTGCAATTGCGCCGCATCACGAACTGGCGGCTCGCCTATGCGAGCCTGTGTTTTCTGCTGCTCGCGATGTTCGCGCTGTTCGAATCGCACGCGTACGCACAGGTTGGCGCGGACCGCGTCGCCACGCTCGATGCCGATCAGCAGGTTGCGTGGCTGACCAGCGCGGCGGCGAGCGGCGAGCTTGCGGCGCTCGACGACGAGCAACTCGTCGCACTCTTCCAGTCGCTCGATCCTCACACGCTGCCGCGTTACTTGAGCGCGGGCACGCACCGCTTTGCATCGTGCGAATTCACCATGTGGCGGCGCGAACGCGTGAAGGGAAAATGGCCGAAGCGCGCCGACCACATGCTCGTGCGCGTGACGCGCGAACCGCTGCGCATCTACGCCAAATGGTTGCCCGACGGCGCGCATGCGGGCCAGGAGATCATCTACGACGATTCGACGCGTCCCCGTGAGCTATACGGGCATCTGGGCGGGCTGTTCGGCGTGGTGCCGATGTGGACGAAGATCGACGGCGCCTTTGCGCGCGCGCAGTCGAATCATTCGATCCGCGAACTCAGCATCGACGCCATTACGCAGCGTTTCATCGACGAAAGCCGCCGCTTCATCGAAGCGGGCATCACGCGGCCGGCCAGCGTCGATGTGCGGACTATCGACGGTGTGCGCGTCGTCGCCCTCACCTACGATACGCCGAGCGGCCAGCCCGACTTCTACGCCAAGCGCGAAGTGCTCGGTCTCGATCTGACGCGTCCGCTTTTGCGCAGCATCGAATCGTTCGATAACGACGGCGAGCAGTTCGAAAGCATCGTGCTCGAACGCATCGATCCCAAGCCCTTCGACGACCTGACGTTCGACCCGAAAAATCCCGACTATCGCTTCTGATGGCGGCGCTCTGAAGTGCTCGCTGACTTGACGACACACGCTGTAACAAGCGCGATTTCCCGGCATCGGTTAATTTTAAGTTTCGCCTAAGAATCGGCTTCTAACCTTGCCGGACTTCATCGACATCAACGTCGGCTGCCGGATGTCACCGGCGCCCAGAATCGTCATGTAACAACCAAGGAGTTCGGTCCATGAACCTCCGTTTAGCTTCCGCTTCGGCGCCCGTGCGGGCCATCAAACGGCTGCTCAGCCATCACGAAATCGCCACGCTGCTTTTGCTTTTGCACGCGCCGATCGACGCCATGGCCGCGACGCCGGATGTCGCTTCGTTGCAGGAATATGGCTACGTCGAAATCGTGTCTCCCGAAGCGGGCGCACCGAAAGTCCGGCTGACCGAAGACGGCAATGCCGTATTGCGCGGGTTGGGCGTCCGCTAAAGACGCGCGCTTGGCACGCGCTTGGCACGCGCTCGACACTCATTCGGCGTCGCGATCTCTGTAATAATCGGTTGATCCCATTCACAACCGACCAAGGAGTGATTCGCGATGTCCGCTACTGAACCCATCGTTCAACGTGTGTTGCTCACCAACGACGACGGCATCGACGCCCCCGGCCTTGCCGTGCTCGAAGCCGTCGCCCGCGAAATCGCGCACGAAGTCTGGGTGATCGCACCCGAGCACGATCAGAGCGGCACGTCGCACTCCATCAGTCTTCATTCGCCGTTGCGCGTGTCGCGTCAGGGCGAACGGCGCTTCGGCGTGCAAGGCACACCCGGCGATTGCGTCGTGATGGCCGCGCGCCATCTCATGAAAGACGCACCGCCCGATCTCGTGCTTTCCGGCATCAATCGCGGTGCGAATCTTGGCGTCGAGACCATGTTTTCCGGCACGGTCGGCGCAGCCATGACAGGCTTGCTGCTCGGCTTGCCGTCCATCGCGTTGAGCCAGACATTTTCAGATCGCGACAACGTGCGCTGGGACACGGCGAGCGCGCTCGCGCCCGGCGTGATCCGTCAGTTGCTCGCCATCTCGCACGACGCGCCGACGTGTCTCAACGTCAATTTCCCCGATTGCGATGCAGAAGCCGCCGGTCCGCTTACCGTGACGCGGCAAGGCGCCGGGCTCGTGGAAGGTATCGACGTCATCGCGGAAGTCGACCCGCGCGGTCTCGATTACTACTGGCTACGCTTTCAACGCGGCGCACGTGAGAATGCGCCCGACACCGAGACGGCGAACGTGGCGGCCCGACGCATTGCGGTGACGCCGCTCAATTTCGATCGCACCGACGCCCGCACCTTCGCCACGCTCGAAGCCGGCTTGCGCGGCGCACGGTAGCGCGTTGTTGGCTAGAACGTTTCCTCTCAGACGCAGATACGGCTTTCTCGTATGCTGACGCGACCCGCCGTACCAGCGCGCGGGATGACGATTAGAAAAAGGAGACACCCTATGAAGCGTGCGATCAGCCGCGCATGCGCCGCTGCGCTCTTGGCGCTGTCGGCGGCAAGCGCGTTTGCGCAAGCGCCTACGCCCGTTGGCACATGGCAGACTATCGACGATGCCACGGGCAAGCCGAAGGCGATCATTCAGATCGTCGACGACGGCAGCGGCCAGTTGTCGGGCCGCGTGGTGCGCGGCATCGGCGAATTCGATCATCCGGAGCGGCGCTGCACGGCCTGCACCGACGAGCGGCGCGATCAACTGGTGAAAGGCATGACCATCATCACCGGTCTCAGGCAGAACGGCGACACCTGGGAAGACGGGCAGATTCTCGACCCTGAAAACGGCAAGCTCTACAAGTGCAAGATGAAGCTCGAGGACGGCGGACAGAAACTCGTGGTGCGCGGGTATATCGGCGTGTCGCTCCTGGGGCGCTCGCAGACATGGTTGCGTCAGTGATCTCGCTCAAATGAAAAAACCGGCCAAGGCCGGTTTTCGTTTTGCATCCTCTTTGCAGACGCTTTGCAGACGCTTCGCACGTGGCCGATGTCACGCAGCGCGGCGTTCCGCTTCGACGCTTTCTTCCATGAGCGATGGAAGCTCCGCCGGAACGCGCATGCGAGAAGTCATCAACGCGTAAAGGGACTCGCCTGCCGGGCCGAACAACTGCGTCATCACGCGCAGCAGCACGCCCGATTCGTGCCACGCCTTGAAGCGCCGGTACGTGAAGGCGCTGCGAGCCGCGTCCAGCAACGATGTAGCCTCTGACCGGGTTCCACTGGGACATCACTGGGACACCAACATGGCAACGATCATACACAGGCCGGACAACGTACCTGCACGCAAATGGCAGGCAAAGGTCCGAAGGAAAGGCTTCCCCGCCCAAAGCAAGGCATTTGCGTCCCGCGCTGAAGCGGAGGTATGGGCTAGAAGCATTGAAACCGAATACGACAAGGGCCATACCGTCGATCACAGTGACGCGAGAGACACCATCTTGCGCGGGCTGCTCCGGCAGTACCTCTCGGAGGTGGTGCCACGCCAGAGAGGCTTCGAGCCTGAAGGCCACCGAGTCAGATTTCTTATGCGTCAGCCAGTCACGGCGTTCTCGCTCACTAACTTGACGCGCTCTGCGCTGGTCGCGTATCGAGACAATCGGCTTCGCACCGTCAGTGGCTCGACCGTCCGAAAGGAACTTCTGGTTATGCGCCGCGCCATTGAGTTCGGGCGAAAGGAGCTAGGGCTGTACTTGGCTGAGAATCCGCTCGATTGGATTAGGTTGCCAGATGAAAACGAAGCGCGGGACAGGCGGCTTCTTCCGGGCGAAGAGGAACGACTTCTCGTGGAGTGTCAGGCGGCTCGTGCACCGTATCTGCTACCGCTCGTCGTGATCGCCATCGAGACGGGTATGCGACAGTCGGAAATGCTCGGGCTTACATGGGAGCGCATCGACACTGCGCGCCGGGTCGTGTACCTGCCGACAACGAAGAACGGTCAGCCGCGAGGCGTGCCACTCACTAGACGGGCCGTACAGGCGCTCGAATCAATGCGGAATGCCCGCGTTTACCAGTGGTCCCGCGAGCCTGCTGGCGGGCCGTTCCTGCACGTCTCTGCGACTGTCGTGCGCCACGCATTTATGCGCGCTAGAGACAAGGCAGGGATGCACGACCTGCGATTCCACGATCTGCGGCATGAGGCTGTCTCGCGGCTATTCGAGCGCGGGCTGAACGTTATGGAGGTCGGCTCAATCTCGGGTCACAAGACACTCTCGATGCTGCGCCGGTACAGTCACCTCTCGATGGATCATCTGCTATCGAAGCTCGATTGACGGCAGCCTCGAAAATCAGCGGGTGATGTATTCCCACAGAAGCCCGCCGACCGCGCCTACCCCGCTTCCAACCGCGCAAATTGCCCCAGCCACAAGGAACGGGGTCGTCCAACGTTCCATACGGCGTGCTGCGCTCGCTTGTTCAGATAGCCTTTGGGTTTCTGCTTGCAACATTGCGATGTTTGCACGCACTTTGTCTATGTCCATGCCATACCCCACCAGTGCAAGATCAATCGGTAGACCTTTCGCTAGATGAACGTCCGGTGCTTCCGCCGCACGATCAACGATACTAGCGCTTCGCTCACGCCGTACTTGCGCGCCAACGCCGCGCCACCAAATTCCTTGCTTCCACGTACGTAATCTGCGCGAATAGCGAGCACCTGCACATCGGTAAGCTTTGAATTTCCGTTCCGTGCACCAATCAGTTCAGTCCCGTCGCGCCGTCGGTCTCCCGCGTTCGCTTTCCGCGTCTTCCAATTCAGGTGTGCAGGATTGCAGCATAGCCGGTTATGACAGGGACCGTGCGCGGCTTCCCTGAATTCACCATCCTCCGCCCAACCACGCGCCAGCATCAGCGAAAGCCGGTGCGCAGTAACCCATCGTCCTCTGTGATACGCCCGCCCGTATCCGTTGTCTTTACGCGGGCCTTGCCAAATCCAGCAGCCACGCTCATTCTCGACGCTCCGGCTTTTGATATCACTTAACGTCATATGTCCTCCATCAATGATTGGTGTTGATGTATTCCCGCACGTCGTGTCAAACTGTCTCCGCCGAGGAACGGCGGCATGACCGCCTCAGTACCTGCACCCGATCACTTAACCGAGACAGGTATGGGCACTCTTCAGAAACGTCCGAGTGGTAGCTGGACGGGCAGGATTCGCCGCAATGGTTTTCCCGATCTATCGCAGACTTTCCGACATCGCTTCGAGGCCGTGGCTTGGCTCGAAGAACAGGAAGCCGCGTTAGAAAAACGCATCGCAGCCGTGCGCACCGCCGAACACAACAAGTGCATTGCGGTCGAAGGCGACTCTCGCTACTTGCTGTTCGGTGATCTCATGCGCCGTTATTCAGAGGAGGTGTCACCGCATAAAGACGCTTCTGGCGAGGAGGCTATCCGTATGCGCGGGTTGCTGAAACACAGCATCGCCGCGTGCCCGGTCGCCGCAATCAATGGCGCACGTGTCGCGGAATGGCGGGACGAACGGTTGAAGCGCGTCAGTGGATCGACCGTGAGGCGGGACAAGAACCTGCTTTCCCATGTGGTCGAGATCGCCCGGAACGAGTGGGAGGTGTCCATCGATCCCAATCCGTTTAAACGCGTTCGGATGCCGCGAGAAGGACTGCCTCGCGAGCGTCGCCTATCACCCGTAGAGGAGGCCGCGCTACTGGCCGCGTGCGGCGAAACGTGGAGTCCCTTCATCCGACCCATCGTCATCCTTGCGCTGGAAACAGCGATGCGGCGAAGTGAGATCATCGGGCTGACTTGGGAGCGCGTGTTCATGTCGGAGCCGTCTGTTCAACTGGTACACACGAAGACGGGCAAACCTCGCGGCATTCCGCTGTCGCGGCGGGCAGTTGGTGTGCTGCAAAAACTACAGACGCAATCGCCGGAAGGCGCAAAGTCGAGAGGAAGTGTCTTTCCGGGCCTCACCGCCAACGCCTTGAAGCTGGCATTCCGGCGTGCTGTCGAGCGTGCGTACATTAAGGACTTACGTTTCCACGATCTGCGGCATGAGGCTACGTCGCGGCTATTCGAAAAGAGGCTGGCCGTCATGGAGGTAGCGAGCATCACCGGCCATCAGGATGTGCGCATGCTTCGCCGTTACACACATTTGCAAGTGCGCGATCTCGCCCGAAAGCTAGACTAGTCGGAACGCTGACGCGGCAGCAGCCTCGTGAGAAGCGCTACCGCGTCGCGCTGTTAGAGGACGCCCGCGATTGGGTCGCCGATTACATCGCCGGGTTTGTTGCCGTATGACGAGTCCAGCGCTTTCTTCGCCATACGCTTGCCGAAGCTCGCTGCATCGACTGTGATGTTCAAAGGCGCATGATCGCCCTTGCGCATCAGGTTGAGATTGAGGTTCCCACCGCCGATGTACGTGCCCCACTGGACGTGATAGTCGTCCGGATTGAAGTTCGCCATGTCAGCGCCCTTGCCCTTGACCGCGTTGCGTGCGAGATCGTTGATCTCCTCGCGCATCGAGTCTTGGTACAGCTTGGAGTCCTGCGAAGCCGTCGCGCCGGGAACCTTCGCCACGAAGTCCTTGAAGGTCTGACCGGGACCGAAGCGGCCCTTGTCTTCAGGGATCAGCGCGCCGGGTACAGCCGTGGCAGAGCCGACGACTTCTTGATACGCCATGCGCGCTGCATCGTCGTCCGACAGACCGAACGCTGCCTTCTTTGTCGCCATGCGATCCGCGATCTTGCCCGCGAGCAGTTGCTTGTTCCCGTCGCTGATGTCCCACGCCGACAGCGTGCCCTGACGGAACGGATTCCACCACGGCCCTGACTGGTTCTGCACATAGGACAGCGCCTCCTTCTTGTCCGCTGCGTTGGCCTGCGCGAGCTTGCCGCGATTGCGCTGCGTGCGGAGCATGTCGAACTGCTGCCGGTCCGTGAGGTCCGCGCCGCTGTCTAGGATGGCGAGCACCGACTCCGCGTTGTCTCCGAAGTAGGACTTGACCGCGCCTGCGCCGCCCGGTCCTTCGCGCAGCTTCTGTGCGAGGCCGATGACATCGCGCTGCTGCGCCGTAGCGGGACCAGTGCCGTCGAACAGTGTGCCCATCGTGCTGCCGATGTAGCCCTTCAGCAGTGGCGGTTGCATGTCGCTCTCCCGAGCGTTCGCGCTGGCGTGTTGCCAGAAGGTGTTCCACGTCGGGTCGCTCTCGCCGTTCGCCAGCTTGGCCTTCAGTGCGTCCTGCCATGCGCCGTTCAGCACCTGCACCTGCGCGCCTTCGGGGATCGGGATACCCTTCAATGCCTCCGGGTGATCCGAGGCCCACGCGTTCGCCACCACTGTCTGACCTTGCTCGAAGTTGAGTTGCCGTAGTTGCGCCCGCTGCAAAACCCGCTGCTGGCGAAGATTGTTGGCATCCATCTTTTGCAACGTCTCCGCAATCTTCTCTGGCGTGAACGGGACAATCGCGTCTCCGTTCCTTAGCCTCCATGCAGCGTTGACCGACTCCATCTGCGCGGTCGCCGCAGCGTGACCTTCGGCTGACGTAGCGTACGGGCTAACGCCTTGCGTCATCCGGAACTCTAGCGTGTGGACATCCTCCAGTCCCTTGGTGTTGTCGGGGTTCTTCATCGCCCACTGCGCTTCGAGGCGCGGAATCTTGTCTTCGAGTTCGGCCTTCATGCCTGCATCGAGCGACTGATAGTCCGACGACTTCTTGATCGCTTGGACTGCTTGCCAATTACCGGTCATGGCGTTCGACACCGTAACGTCGCGCAGTGCGCGCTGGTACGAGTTGAGGTCCATGTTCGGCGGTCGTGCGATCTGGCCGAGGAAGTTCTCGTGCGCCGCGTTCACGTCGTCGTCCGTGAGGTTCGGATTCTGCCCGAGCGTGGACTGCATGGCCTTAGCCGCAGTCGTCGCCATGTTCGTGAA
This sequence comes from Caballeronia sp. LZ003, assembly GCF_031451465.1. Taxonomy (NCBI): domain Bacteria; kingdom Pseudomonadati; phylum Pseudomonadota; class Betaproteobacteria; order Burkholderiales; family Burkholderiaceae; genus Caballeronia; species Caballeronia sp. LZ003. The sequence goes on from NZ_JARUXJ010000001.1 coordinate 1,874,727, forward strand.
GCCGTTGTAGTTCTGCTCCTGCGTGAACTGGACGTACTGCGCCATGTGCTGCGACAGCATCTGCGGCATCTGCTCCGCGAGCTTCTGCTGCACCATCGCATCCGTCCAAGCATCGCCTGTCGGCTGCACCTTTGACATCTTGTCCACCACGTACGAGCGCACCTGATCCGGTGACTTCTCGCGCAGCAGTGGCATGGCCTGCATGAATTGAGTCTGCGCATCGTTCATCGCCGCGTTGACGTTGAAAATCTGTGCGCCCTGCACTGTCGCATCAGGACCGTACAGCTTCGTGTACCACGGCTGATCGTTCTCGATCTCGATGAGCGACCTGCCCTGTGCTGCCTGCGCCATACCGTCCGCGTACTGCTCCTTCTTAGCGCGGTCGATGTACGGCTGGATCATGCCCTGCGTCAGCTTGTTGAAGCTGTCGATGTCGAGGCCCGATCCGAAGACACCCTGACGCCGTTCTGCATTGGCAAACGAGGCGATGTCCGTGCCACCTTGTGCCACCTGCCCACTGGACTGCGAGCCTCCTGCCGACCCTCCGCCGAAGGTGGTGGAGCTTCCGCTCGTGCCGCTGGACTGCTGGACGACGACACCGCCGTCATTGCCGAGACTAAAATTGATGCTCATTCGTTTCCTTGTCTGTTAGATAGACCAGCCCGCCCATCTAAGCAAGGCGATCAAGTCAGGGTGTTGTCCACACAATGCGAAAATGCGCTCACGTTGAACGCTGGCGAAGTCCGCGTTGTCGATGTGGAGTGACGGGCAGCGCACTGCGAGCCGTCCGGTCGGATACCGCCGCGCAGTCCATCCCCCGCTGCTGTGTTCGGTGTATTCGCCGGAGTTCTCGCGGCGTCGCTCTGCCTGTCGCGCCAGAAAGCCAGCGCGGGACTGGTGCGCCGTCCAGCGCGTGGTGCATCTACCACGGCCATCCGTTTCGAATTGCGTACGCTTCCGCTGGCACGTCCAGCAAGATGAGTCGTAAACCCTTCGCCGCGTCGTATTACACCGCTCGCATGGCTTTCCGTCGAACCATGTACGGCCTGCGATCAGTGCGTCAATACGAGCCGGGTATCGGGTCTGCTCGCGCAACGCCATCTCGAAGGCATGGTCGGCGCGGGCCGCGTCTCTGTGCCGACGCGTCAGCTTGGCGGCGTACGGAGCAATCTGCCAGAGGCCGCGTTCGCGGTGCCGCCGCGCTCCTTTGGGCCGCGCCATGTCAGCGCCCGATCTTGCGCGCTTGCCGCGTGCGCTGATTGCAGGCGGCGCACTTGCCGTCCAGCACGCGGCGACGAGTCGTCCCGTCCTTACTGCACGGATTGACATGCTCGAAGCTGGGTTCACCGGCTACAAAAGCTCGCCAACGGTTCGCACTGCACTTATGCCGCATCCTCAGTGCGTACGTCGGGTCCACGCGCATCCGGGCCGATTCTGCCGCGAGGTCTACCCGACGGAGAATCAGCCTCATACAGACACCTTGCGCGCCGCAATCTCGGCGGCGAAGTAGTCGCGCACCTGCCGCTTCGTGAGAGCAAGCGCCTCCTCGCCGGTCATGGTCCGACGAATGGCAACACGCTGGCAGCGGTCGAGGACGGCGAGGAGGCCGCGCTGCGTCTGTTGCAGCATGCGTTTCTCGGCTGTCATTTCAGCCTTTAACGCGGCGTCGTACAGCGGCGACATCACAGCGCGGCCCCGTGCATTACGGCAGCGGTACGGGCATGGATCAGCGCGCCGCGTACGGTCTTCAGCACGGCGGTCTGCGTGCTACCGATGTCGTCCGCGATGTCGCTGATGCGATCACCGGAGAGGAAGCGGTCGAGGATTGTGGAGCGCTCCTCGGACGTCAGGCTTTCGTAGGTCATGGCGCGGTGTACGTCGTAGGGCTGGACACCAATGCGCGCCGCCGTAGCGTTGAAGCGTTCGCCATTGAAGCCAATACGGGAAAGGCGAATCTGCGCGGGTGTGAACTTAGCCATTGCAGTAGCCTCGTGCATGGTCCGCGTAGTGCTTCATCAAAGCGTTGAAGGGGTTCTCAGGGTCGCGTCGGAGAACCGCTGCGGGGATCAACTCGGCATGCCGTGAAACTGCCGTCAGGAAGATGCGGTTCTGACTGTGCAGCGGCTGTTGGATCGGACATCCCCGATGGGTGCCATGCACGGTAAAAGACGGCATTCCGCCGTTGCGAGCGTCGCCTACCAGCGTAATGTCGGTGATCTCGTACTCGCGGACAGCGCGATCATCATCCGCAGCGCGAATACCATCGAGGTGTTCATTGATAAATGCGGCTTCGGCAGCGGCTGCTTGCAGAATCTCGCCCGCCGCTTGCAGACGCTTCAACTGCGCCACCAGCGGTTCAGCGTCGCGGATGATCCCGCCGAGGTGGCTCAAACGGTCGCGTGCCTCCGCTTCCGTAGTAGGAAGCGTGAATTGGTTTTCGGTCTTCTTTGCCATGCGTTACTCCTTAGTCTGTTGGTGGAAGCCCGGATGGTGCTCCGGGCGTGCGGTCAAACTGATGCCGCCTTTTCGCCTGCGCTGCGATCTGCTGCTCTCTCAGCAGCCGAGGACTGGCCCTCGCCTACGCGTGCTCGGAACGCCGCTGCATGACGTGCCGAAGCATCCTCGTACATGCGGACGCGCAATTCGGCGGGAATCGCCTCACCGTCGAGGTGGGTCGGAACGTGTTCCATCACCAGTCGATGTTGGTGTAAGAGGCCGACTGCGCACCGTGCATACCGCCGCGCCGTGCGCCTGCGATCCATGCAGCCGCTTGAGTTGCGGCAGTTGACCAGCCGAGGCCGCTTGCTGCGGCAACGATGTCAGCGGGCAGCTTCGCCGCGACGAGCGCGACGCTTACCGTGTCTCGCGGGTCGATGTGTTCGAGCCGCATGGTGCGTGCAACGCCCTCGCTATCGGTGTACGAGACGGTGCGCGAGCGCAGCAGGTGCGTCTCGCCTTCGATGGTCGTCGTGATGCTGCTTACGGTTGAAATGCTCATTGTTTTCTCCTGTGTGATTAGCCGAGCAAATGTGATGCGATTGCGAACATCGCTTTACGTCCGCGATAGTCGCTACCTGTTGCGGTCGTTGCCCGTACGCGACCGCCGCTTGCACGAGCCATGCTCATCTGTTTTCCCATATCCACAATCGCGGCGCGCACGATGTCAGGCGACTCGTGAACTGCGGCGATGCTGGCTTGATCGGTGACTGTCAGGCCATTGAGTTCCGCGAAGCGGATCGGGTCGTCGTACAGGTTCACGCCGTACATCGTCGTCAGCACACGTTCCAATTGATCGTCGTGCGTAACGGCTGACACCACACCGCCGCCGAGACGTGGGCGGTCGGCAGTGCCATGTCCACGAGACGGAAGATTGCCGCCGAATTGCTGGATTTCGTTACCTTGAGCGTCCCTGCGGACGATTGATGCTCCACCTGCCATAATATGTACTCCTTAGTTAATGCTCGTGAGAAAGGCCACGAGCTTGCCTGTGCTTAGTGCTGAATTGCCTTTACTGCCGCCTTCTCGCGGGCCTTGTGTTTGCGGGCCGCGTACGTTGGGAGCGAGCCAGTAAGCTGCTCCACCACTTCACGCCATGTGCAGACGCCGCTCTTGCTCGCCCGTCGCGTCAGGGCTTCGTAGTAGGCGCGGGCCTCGGCGTTGTGCTCCAAAGGGTGAGCAATCTGTTTGCTCATGTCATGCTCCTTTCTAAACTACTTCTTGAGGTTAAAAGGTACCGCGAAGTTGATTTCCGCTTCGCGGGTTTCGCGGATGCGCTCCGTGTGAGCTTGATCTGCAAGCTGTTTCGGCGTGAGAACCGGCTTCGCGTCGCTCGGATCACGACGAAAACCTACCTGCGAATTAAGACGATGTCTGACGTCCATTCGATGCCTCGCTCGATTGATGGATGATGGATTGCTCGTTGCTTATAAAATAGGCAACGAAGCTCTTGGGATGGCCCGCAAACCCTTATGCCATCGTTGCGGAAAATGACGGGGCCGGATCGCTAACCCCTGGCCCACCGTGATTTCCTATAGGGCTCCCACACACACTAGTAGCCTTCGAGAAGCCCTCAGAACGGCAAGCGCGACGACTCCAAGGTAGCCACGTCGAGGCGAGTCATAGTTGGTGCGCTTGCTAACTGCCTTGCGTACGCCACAACGTTCGCAGTGTGCCTAGCTCGCTTCGCTCGCTGCATTTGCTCACGCACTACGTCTACAGCCTCGGATTTGATCGCCATTTTCATTCGCTTCTCCAACTGCGGATTGTCGAATAGCTCAACGTCCTCCATGTCAAGGGCCAACAGAAGCTCAACGTCGCTACGCTCCTCGTTCGGGACCAAATGAATCCTGTCCTTGGCGATGAACGACTCCCCCATCGGCTCGGGCAGTCTCGGCGGCTTCGCCTGCCCGACCGCCTCGCCTAAGCTGACGCCCTTGAACCGCCGTGCAGCCCGGATAGAGCGGTCGGCATCTAAGTCATACCCGGTCGGCTTAAGTACCGCTCGCTGTCCCGGCCTCCTACGTGTCGCCATAATCCTCCTTCCTTGTTGCAGGACACCCGGCTGGATGCCCTGTAAAAAGGTTGATCGCCATGTGGATCGAAGCGGTAGCCCATACTGCGGCCTGCACTCCCCACTGCTGCCTTCGGTCGGCCTCATTCAGCCTGTCCCGGTACTTCCACCGCACCCCGCCAATGCAGAGCCGTAAACGCAAAAAAGGCGGGTTCTGCGACCCGCCGAAACTCCGTACTGGCAATCTCGACACGTCATAGAACCCGCCTTCTCACCGATGCGAGAGATAGCTGTCTCGCCCGGTCACAGCACTGATGCGGTTCGGGAGAACTTAATCTCGCCAATCAGCACTGCGGGATGGATTCTGTCAGACGGTTCAGGGCACGTCAAGCGTTTTCAACGCCCTCCGAGGGTGGCGAGCCTGAGCGCGCTCTTACGTCGGAGTTGGAAGCCGTAGCAACATGTCGCCGCCGCTTGTCTCTCAAGTCGCCCGTATTTGGATTCCTTAAACTGCGGGGCAACAAGCCGAGTCGTCTCCGAGCGAGGGTTTCTTCCCGCTCTGACTTGTCCAAAATGGAATCACTGGCCTAAAACGACAAAGCCCGCGCTCGGCGGGCCTCGTTTGCAACTAGTCACGGCCTGCGCCGCTGACGCTCAATGTGCGTGCTCGATGCCCCCGGCTACGTACCGGGCGGCCAGCACGCACTCGCCAGCGGCTTCCGCCCGGATCAGCGCCTCGATAGCCCGAAGCTCGGCGTGCCTCTCACCGGTGACCTCGGCTACGACCTGCCAAGCTGCCGCGCCAGCCCACGCTGCCCGTAGCGCCCGCAGCGCCTTCTCGCTGTCGCTGGCATCTGCCGCCCACGACGCACCCTGAAGCTGCCAGCCCGCCGTATCTGCGACCGTCCCAGCCTCGGCAAGCGCCTCGTATCCGGACTCCCCAGCGTCGGCAAGCTCTGTCGCCCTGTCCTCATAGCCGACGTAGAAATCCGTTTGTGCCTCACGGTCGCCGCGCCATGCCGGATAGACGATCTGCGAGACGAACGCCCATGCCATTGAGACATGCTCTGCCATGCTAGACGGACGGACGCCCATCATCTCAGCGTCCTCGGCGGTCGGCTCCTCGCCAATCGACATCAGCCAACTCCAATCGACTTCAGCGAAGAACGCGCCCTCACTATAAGCGTCATGCGGCGCGCAATGCGCGATGGACGGAAGGACGTTCGATGCGTTGTTATGGTTCATGATCTGTTTACGGTATCGTGCGAGCGCGCTGGCCCGCGTGTTCAAGGGTTGCCCGGTCTTTCCCTGCCAAGAGTCAACCGGGTTGCTACGGTGTGCGGTGCCAGCGCCCTATCCAGCCGCGCCCTCCTTGCTTACCTTCAGAATCGTGTTAGGCGCGACGCCGTAGTGTTTCGCCAGCGCTCGTGCGCTCGTATCTCCCACAGCCAGCGCCGCCCTAATCTCACCCTTTTGTTTGTCCGTCAGCGCGTCCGGTCTGCCGCCCTTGCGCCCCTCTGCACGCGCCCTCGCTAGCCCCGCATGCGTGCGCTCGATCAACAGATCACGCTCGAACTGCGCCACAGCGGCAAGGACAGTCATGTGTAGCTTCCCGGCTGCGCTGGTGAGATCGACACCTTCCAGCGCCAAGCAATGCAGTCGCACGCCCATCGACGCCAGCCGCTCTACAGTAGCTAGCACGTCGCTCGTGTTGCGACCCAGACGGTCCAGCTTCGTGACGATCAGCGTGTCGCCCTCGTCCAGCTTATGCTCGACCAATGCCCGGAACTTTGGGCGCTCCATCGCGGCGACGCTGCCGGTGATCGTCTCCTCGACCGTGCGCTTCGCATCCACCGTAAAGCCCTTAGTCTTTGCCTCGTGAAGCTGGTTGGTCGTTGTCTGCTCGCCCGTCGAAACTCGGGCATAGAGGAAAGTGCGAGTCATAGTTAGCATCCCGTTCAACAAAGGTGTTCACATACTGCCTTTGTGCAACAACCCTGTCAACGGTCTTTTTGCACACCGTCAAGGTGCCGTTGCGTGCGTGCATCATTCGGTCGTTTGTTGAACAAAGAGGAGGCTATGATCGAGCGCAGCCGTCACATGCCGTGGCGCGACTTCTCAGAGGAGCATTCGTGCGCGTGCGTCCGCGTCAAGAAAGCGCGCAGGCGGGCGTACGGGGGCGCAGGCAGGCGCGTGGGCGGCGTAAGTGCCCGCGCCTAGGTGGAGCAAAATTGGGGCGAACGCTAAACTTCAGCTTGTGATGAACCGGAGAGCAGTATGAAAGAGATGGTCGTACCTGCATTGCAGGCCAAAGCATTCACATGCCCGACATGCGGAGCCTACGCCGGGATGGTTTGGAGCCAAGCCGCTATAGGGGGCACCTATGCTCCCATCTATCGAGCAGTGTGCCAAGCCTGCAACTTCGCTAGCTGGTGGCTACGATCCGGCCTCGAAGAGGGTGCGGCCCAAATGATGTGGCCCACTAGCGTGACCGCGCCACCTGCCCATCCCGATCTATTCCCTGATCTTCAAGCCGACTATGAAGAAGCTCGCTCCATCTCAAAGGCATCACCTCGTAGCGCTGCTGCCCTGCTGCGGCTTGTCATCGAGAAGCTTGTGATCGAACTAGGTGCCAAAGGTGACAACATCAACGCGATGATTGGTGATCTCGTGAAGAGAGGATTATTCGTCCAAGTCCAGCAGGCGCTCGACAGCGTACGCGTGATTGGGAATAACGCTCTACATCCCGGAAAGATGGATCAGGCCGACGTCGTGGCGACTGCGAATCAACTATTCGGTCTAGTCAACATCATCGTGGAGCAACAGATCACGCAGCCGAAGAAGATCGCCGAACTTTTTGGGACGCTGCCAGAGGGTGCTCGGAACTGGATCGACAAGCGCGACGCAACAAAGTGAGGGCCGCGAATAGATTGAGCGATTTTGGATTTCGTTGGGTGGACGAGCGCCCGCCCAGACGCCGCCAGTACGTCGAGGAGGTAACGGCCACTGGTATCATTTCGGCGGCATGCGTCGAACTGCCGTTCAACAACATTCATTATGAACCTCCAAACAAATATCCCTGACGCGTTATGGGACGCGATTCGCGTAGCGTACGAAGCTGAGAATTATTCGCATGCCGTCTTGGAAGCGACTTATTTCATAAGCAGCTTGCTGCGCGAGCGTGCTGGCGTCGATGGCGATGGTTCATCATTGATTGGACAAGCGCTCGGTGGCGAGAATCCAAAGCTGCGGCTTAACGCCCTCCAGACGGAGTCTGACCGGAACGTCCAAAAAGGCTACGAGCAGATATTGCGCGGAATCTACCTAGGCATCCGCAATCCACGGAGTCACGAACCGACGCAGGATAGCAAGGCAACCGCAGATTCAATAATTTGCTTCCTTGGACACATTGTCACTGTCTTAAGCGCATCGAAGGACGTTTTCACGGTCGAGTCGTTCATGGACAAAGTCCGCGACTCCGAATTCGTGGAGTCGCAACGTTATGCGGAGCTGCTTGTTGCAGAAATTCCCGCGCTGCGCTTAACCGAGGCAATTACAGTTTTGTTTGCCACGCGCAGAGCATTGGACCTGAAGAAGCTCCGCTTCCTAGTCCGAACGCTCCTCGACGCTCTATCGCCAACACAAGCGAACAACTATTTGTCTGCGGTCTCCGACGAACTCCGCACGGTCACGGACGACGCGTCGATCAGAAGTGCATTGCAAATGCTGAAGCCCGAATTGTGGCAAAACCTGCAAGAGCTTCCGCGCCTACGGATTGAGAACAAGCTAATCGCCGGTATTGAGACGGGCGAGGTCTTGCGCTCCGGGAAGGCGTCTTCCCCACTGTCGACGTGGGCCAACAAATTCTTGCCCCACTTCACTCTGCGGACAGAGGCGGCAAGGACATTACTTTCGCGTTTGGAGGATTTTGATCCAGACGCACGGCATTATGCTGTCAAGTTCTTCTTCTCGTATCTCGATCAAATCATGATCGAGCCGCACCATGTCACCCGCGCTGTTCGTGCAATCGCCAACGCGGTAAAGAATGACGAAGAACACGTCAGAAACATCGTCATCGGCTCAATTAATAGTTTGAACGCGGATTGGCAGAAACGTTTTGCGGAGGCGCTAGAAAATGAAACTGATCCCGAGAACCCGGCAGTGCTCCTAGACGATGGTACGCCGTTCCTTTCGTCCCCCGCGAACGATGCAGACGACATTCCTTTCTAGCGACCGGAGGTTGCAGCGCTGGGACAACGCTGGGACAATCAGCCCGCAGAACTCGGCCAGACGCTACGCCCGCTATTGCCGGAACCCCACGCTACAAGGCTTCCGAAGCAGCACGCCCGATTCGTGCCACGCCTTGAAGCGCCGGTGACACGTCTGATACGACGGGTATTTGCGCGGCATGGTGGACCACGACGCGCCGCTATACATGACCCAGAGCACGCCATTTAGCACGGCGCGAGTGTTGGCGAGCGGCCGACCGCGCAGTTCGGAACGCGGCCTCAGCTCGGGGAGCAATGGCGCCACCATTTGCCATTCTTCGTCGGACATGTCGCGGTAGGGCTTCACGTTAATTTCTCCAATTTACTGTACCCGGCAACGATACCGAGCGCACCAAAGCGGGGAAATAAGAGTCCTCCTAATCTTGAAAAAGCCCGACAAGCCTTACGCCAATTGGCTGAACGGCTATTTTTGGTTTCTCGGTATTAGGTCAGTGAGATATCCGATAGACGGCGCGGCGACTCCAGATATTCCTTCGACTGCATTTCCACGATGCGCGATACCGTGCGCGCGAATTCATTGGCCATCGGTCCTTCCACATACAGGTCTTCGGCGGGCACCGCCGCCGACATCAGCAGCTTGACCTTGTGGTCGTAGAACACGTCGATGAGCCACGTAAAGCGACGCGCTTCCGATGCCATGCGCGGCGACATCTGCGGCACATCCGACAGAATCACGGCGTGAAAGCGGCTCGCGAGTTCGAGGTAATCGTTCTGCGAACGCGGTCCGCCGCACAAGGTCGCGAAATCGAACCAGACGACGCCGTCCGCGCGACGCAGTGCCTTGAGCTCGCGCTTCTCGATATGCAGCAGCGGGCTTTCGTCCGGCACGGCGGCGAGCTTTGCGAAGTCGTCGCGCAAGGCTTTATCCGCGGCCGCGCCGAGCGGCGTGTGATACGCCTGCACGGTCGAAAGCGTCAGTCTGCGATAGTCGGTGCCGGCATCGACATTCAGGACGTCGAGATGCTTCTTGATGAGCTCGATAGCCGGCAGCAGCCTGTCGCGATGCAGGCCTTCCGGGTACAACGTGTCCGGCTCGTAATTGGACGTCATCACGAACTGCACGCCGTTGGTGAAGAGGCGATCGAGCAGGCGATAAAGAATCATCGCGTCGGCGATATCGGAGACGTGGAATTCGTCGAAGCAGATCAGCCGGTAACGCTTCGCGATGCGCCGCGCGAGTTCGTCGAGCGGATCGGCCTGGCCCTTGAGGTCTTCCAGTTCGCGATGCACCTCGCGCATGAACTCGTGAAAATGCAAACGCGTCTTGCGCTGCACCGGCACGACCGCATAGAAGCTGTCCATCAGAAAGCTCTTGCCGCGCCCGACGCCGCCCCACAGATACACGCCGCGCGGCAGCTCCGGATGCACGAGAAACTTCATGATCGCGTTCGAGCGGCGCGACTTATAAGAGATCCATTCGTCGTAACAGCGCTGCAGCCGCGCGACCGCCGCGAGCTGCGCCTCGTCCGATCGATAGCCCCGCGTGCGCAGCTCGTTTTCGTAGTATTCGGTGACGTTCATGATGCGGCTTGTAGCGCTGATGCCGTTGAATGTGACGAAGGCGAACGGTTTGATCCGCTCGCCTTCGTTGCGATGCCGGCCGAGCCGGGCCGAGTCCGGCCGGGTCCTTCCAGACCCGGCGAACTTACATGTTCAGCGCGCGTTTATCGACTGCGAGCGCCGCTTCGCGCATGACTTCGGAAAGCGACGGATGCGGATGGCAAATGCGGCCGATATCTTCGGCGGCCGCCTTGAACTCCATCGCCACCACGGCTTCCGCGATCAGGTCCGACGCGTCGGCCGCGATGATATGCACGCCGAGAATCTCGTCGGTCTTCGCGTCCGCGATCATCTTGACGAAGCCATCCGCACGGCCGATACCCAATGCGCGGCCATTGGCCATCATCGGGAACTGGCCGGACTTGAACTCGCGCCCTTCCGCCTTGAGTTGCTGCTCGGTCTTGCCGACCCACGCGATTTCCGGTTCCGTGTAGATGACCCACGGAATGCAGTTGTAGTCGATATGCGGCTTCTGACCGTCGATGATCTCGGCCACCGCCACGCCTTCGTCTTCCGCCTTGTGCGCGAGCATCGGGCCGCGCACCACGTCGCCGATTGCGTACACGTTCGGCACGGCGGTCGCGCAGTGTTCGTCCACGTCGATGAAACCGCGCTCGTTGGCCTTCAGGCCGATTGCTTCCAGACCGAGATTGTCCGTGTTCGGCACGCGGCCGATGGACACGATCAGGCGGTCCGCTTCCAGCGTCTTTGCATTACCCGTGCTGTCCGTGTACGCGATGGAAACGCCGCTCTCCGTGGTCTTCACTTCGCCGATCTTCACACCGAGGTGAATGTCGAGGCCCTGCTTCTTGAATTGCTTCGCGGCTTCACGCGCGAGCGCTTCGTCCGCTGCGCCGAGGAACTGCGGCAGCGCTTCGAGCACGGTCACGTCCGCGCCGAGACGGCGCCACACCGAACCCAGTTCCAGACCGATCACGCCCGCGCCGATCACGGCGAGCTTCTTCGGCACGGCGTCGAAGGACAACGCGCCTTCGTTGTCGGCGACGATCTTGTTGTCGACCGGGATATTCGGCAGATGACGCGCCTTCGAACCCGTGGCGATGATCACGTTCTTCGCCGTGACCGTTTCCGTTTCGCCTTCGCCCGACACTTCGATCTGCACGCCGGCCTCGGTCTTGCCGGCGAACTTGCCGTGACCCTTGAGCCACGTGATCTTGTTCTTGCGGAACAGGAACTCGATGCCCTTCGTCATCTTCTCGACGATGCCGTCCTTGCGCGCGAGCATCTTCGAGACATCGAGCTTCACGTCCGACACGCTGATGCCGTGATCGCCCAGATGCTTCGCCGTGTTCTCGAACTCTTCCGACGACGCGAGCAGCGCCTTCGACGGAATGCAGCCCACGTTCAGACACGTACCGCCGAGCTTGAGCGTGCCCGCCGGATTCTTCCACTTCTCGATACACGCAACCGACTTGCCGAGCTGCGCTGCGCGAATGGCCGCGATATAGCCACCGGGGCCCGCGCCGATCACGACGACATCAAATTCCTTGGACATGACTTTCCCTTGATATGACTCCGCTCATGCGGAGACGCCCTTCACGGTGCGCGCGAGCCTATCGCGCGCACCAGGGCAACATGCGTTCTACGCTTACAGGTCGAGCAGCAGACGAGCCGGATCTTCCAGCGCGTCCTTCATGGCGACGAGCGACAGCACGGCCTCGCGGCCGTCGATGATGCGGTGATCGTAAGACAGCGCCAGATAGTTCATCGGGCGGATCACGATCTGGCCGTTTTCCACCACGGCGCGTTCCTTCGTGGCGTGCACGCCAAGAATCGCGGACTGCGGCGGGTTGATGATAGGCGTCGACAGCATGGAGCCGAACACGCCGCCATTCGAGATGGAGAACGTGCCGCCCGTCATTTCGTCGATGGACAGCTTGCCGTCCTTCGCCTTCTGACCGAATTCGGCGATCTTCTTTTCGATGTCGGCAAGGCTCATCTGATCTGCATTACGCAGAATGGGCACGACGAGACCACGCGGCGAACCGACCGCGATACCGATGTCGAAGTAACCGTGATAGACGATATCGTTACCGTCTATCGACGCGTTCACGAGCGGGAACTTCTTCAGCGCGTGCACGGCGGCCTTCACGAAGAACGACATGAAGCCGAGCTTCACGCCATGTTCCTTCTCGAAGCGGTCCTTGTACTTGTTGCGCAGATCCATGACCGGCGCCATGTTGACTTCGTTGAACGTCGTCAGGATGGCGTTGGTCTGCTGCGATTCGAGCAGACGCTCGGCGATACGCGCACGCAGACGCGACATCGGCACGCGTTGTTCCGGGCGATCCTTGAGCCACTGATCCGCCGATGCGGGCGCCTTCACGTCCGGCAGCGACGGCTTCGCGGCGCGTGCGGCAGCCGGAGCCGGTGCGGCGGCGGGCGCCGGAGCAGCAGCCTTGGCGGGCGCGGCAGCGGCGGATGCCGAAGCGCTGAGTGCATCGCCCTTCGTGATGCGGCCGTCGCGGCCGGAGCCTGCAACCTGGTCCGCGGAAACGCCCTTCTCGGCCAGAATCTTCGTGGCCGAAGGCGATGCTGCACCGCCCGTGGCTTGCGCCGAACCTTGCGCGGCCGCCGGAGCAGCAGCCGATGCGGCGGCAGGCTCGGCTTCGGGCGCCGGTTTCACTTCCGCGTCGCCAGCGGCGGCGGCGGCCGGTGCTTCACCGGCCTTGGCTTCGGTGTCGATCTTCGCGATGATTTCATCGGCGGCGACGATATCGCCGTCATGCTTGATGACTTGCGCCAGCACGCCGGCGGACGGTGCAGGCACTTCGAGCACGACCTTGTCGGTCTCGATTTCGATGAGGATTTCGTCCTGGGCGACAGCCTCGCCCGGCTTCTTCTTCCACTGCAGCATGGTCGCTTCTGAAACCGACTCCGAAAGCTGGGGAACCTTGACTTCTACGATAGCCATTTCTGTTTTGTCCTGATACGTGTCTGTATGAATGCGAGCGACGCGATGCACGGCGACCTGACGCCGCATTCGATGCGCGTTTCGCGTACGGGACCGGCGAGCCTCGCCCGCGCGGTCCCGTCAAGCCGTGTTACTTCGCGATCACCTGCGCGCCCTTGAGGCGGCCGAACGCGCCTTCCACGAGCGCCTTCTGTTGCTCGTAGTGCTTCGCGTAATAACCGACCGCGGGCGAAGCCGAAGCCGGACGGCCGCTATATGCGAGCTTCATACCGTCCTTCATGCCTTCACGCAGATGGTGCTCGATGTAGAACCAGGCGCCCTGGTTCTGCGGCTCGTCCTGCACCCAGACCACTTCGGTCGCGTTCTCGTATTTCTTGAGTTCCGCGTCGAACTGCTTGTGCGCGAACGGATAGAGCTGCTCGATACGCACGATGGCGACGTCGTTGCTCTTCGCTTCGCGGCGATGCGCGACGATGTCGTAATACACGCGGCCCGAGCAGACAACCACGCGCTTGACCTTCTTCGCGTCGATGGCCTCGTCCACTTCGCCAATGACCGGCTGGAACGAACCCTTCGCCAGTTCCGACAGGTCCGACACGGCTTCCTTGTGACGCAGAAGCGACTTCGGCGTGGCGATGATCAGCGGCTTTCTGAACAAGCGGATCATCTGGCGGCGCAACAGATGGAAGATTTGCGCCGGCGTGGTGGGCTGCACCACTTGCATGTTGTGATCCGCGCACAACTGCAGGAAACGTTCGATACGTGCCGACGAGTGCTCCGGACCTTGACCTTCGTAGCCGTGCGGCAGCAGCATGGTGAGACCCGAGACGCGGCCCCATTTCACTTCGCCCGACGAGATGAACTGGTCGATCACGACTTGCGCGCCGTTCACGAAGTCGCCGAACTGCGCTTCCCACGCGACGAACGTGTTCGGCTCGGCGGTCGAATAACCGTATTCGAAACCGAGCACGGCTTCTTCGGACAACACGGAGTCGATCACCGAGAACTTGGCCTGACCTTCGGCAATGTTCTGCAGCGGAATGTACGTGCCGTCGTTCCAGCGCTCGCGGTTCTGATCGTGCAGCACCGCGTGACGGTGCGTGAACGTGCCGCGGCCCGAATCCTGACCCGTCAGACGCACCGCATAACCCGAAGCGACCAGCGACGCGAACGCGAGATGCTCGCCCATGCCCCAGTCGAGCTTGGCTTCGCCACGGCCCATGGCGCGGCGATCGTTGATCACGCGCTCGACGAGCGGATGCACCTTGAAGTTTTCCGGGATCGTCGTGATGCGCTCGGCCAGCCGCTTGAGTTCGGCGAGCGGCACGGCGGTGTCGGCCGCGTCGGTCCACTTGCGATTCAGGAACGGCACCCAGTCGACCGCGTACTTGCTCTTGTAGTTCGAGAGCACCGGGTCGATGGTGTGGTGACCTTCGTCCATTGCCGTGCGGTATGCCTTGACGTATTCGCCCGCGACTTCGGGCGTGATGACGCCTTGCTGCACGAGCTTTTCGGCATACAGCGCGCGCGTGCCCGGATGCTTGGCAATGGTCTTGTACATCAGCGGCTGCGTGACCGCCGGCGTGTCCTGCTCGTTGTGGCCGAGCTTGCGGAAGCAGACGATATCGACGACCACGTCCTTATGGAACTTCGTGCGGAAGTCGATGGCGAGCTGCGTGGCGAGCACCACGGCTTCGGGATCGTCGCCGTTCACGTGCAGCACCGGCGCTTCGATCATCTTGACGACGTCCGAGCAGTACAGCGTCGAGCGCGAGTCGCGCGGGTCCGAGGTCGTGAAGCCGATCTGATTGTTGATGACGATATGCAGCGTGCCGTGCGTGCCGTAGCCGCGCGTCTGCGCGAGGTTCAGCGTTTCCATCACGACGCCCTGGCCCGCGAAAGCGGCGTCGCCGTGAATCTGCACCGGCAGCACTTGCAGGCCTTCTTCGTCGCCACGGCGATCCATCCGCGCCTTGGCCGACCCTTCGACCACCGGGTTCACGATTTCCAGATGCGACGGGTTGAACGCGAGCGACAGGTGAACCGGGCCGCCATCGGTCGAGACGTCCGACGAGAAACCCTTGTGATACTTGACGTCGCCAGCCGGCAGGTCATCGACGTGCTTGCCTTCGAATTCGGCGAAGAGGTCGGCGGGCATCTTGCCGAGCGTATTGACCAGCACGTTCAGACGCCCGCGGTGCGCCATGCCGATGACGATTTCCTGCACGCCGTTCGCGCCTGCGTGACGGACGACTTCGTCCATCGACGCGATGAAGCTCTCGCCGCCTTCCAGCGAGAAGCGCTTCTGACCGACGTACTTGGTGTGCAGGAAACGCTCGAGGCCTTCGGCGGCCGTCAGGCGATTCAGGATGTGCTTCTTCTTGTCGTTCGAGAAGTTGGGCGTCGAGCGCGTCGACTCGAGCTTCTCTTTCCACCAGCGCTTTTGTTCGGGGTCGCTGATGTACATGTATTCGGCGCCGATCTTGCCGCAATACGTGTCACGCAATGCCTTGACGATCTCGCGCAGGCTCGCGCGCTCGAAACCGAAATACAGGTTCGTGGCGCTGAACGTCTGGTCCATGTCGGCTTCGGTGAAGTCGTAGAACGCAGGTTCGAGTTCAGGAATATGCGGACGCTCGCGGCGCTTGAGCGGATCGAGGTCGGCCAGTTGCGAGCCGAGGAAGCGATATGCGCCGATCAGTGACTGGACGTAGACCTGCTTGCGCGCGGTGGCGAGATCTTCGCCGCCGCCTTCACGAGGAACGAAGGCGTTGGACTTCGCACGCTGCGCAAAGGATTCGACGATAGGGCCGTGGGCCACGTCGCTCTGAGCCGTGCCGTCGGATGCTGGCACGTTCTGAAGCGCGTCGAAATAGGTACGCCAAGTCTCGGGGACCGACGCCGGGTTGTCTAGATATTGCTCGTACAGTTCTTCAACGTACGGAGCGTTACCGCCGAACAAATAGGAGTTCGACTGGAATTGCTTCATCATTTTACGCTCACCTTTCTTCGAGTTTCTCGAGGAAGTGCGGGTTAAGAAACCTTCCGCGCCACGGCCTGACCGTTTAGCGGATTGCGCGAATCAAGTCTGCTTGGAAGGACCTAAAAAGCGACAGCTAATCCGATTAGCATAGCACAGAACCAATCGTCATATGACAGGTGGTCGCACCTTGGAGCCTCGGCTTCGCCCTTCTGCAACGCAGATGTGCGGGCATTCGCGCGATAAGCAAGCGATGTTATTGCGCGCGCGTCGGCAGCACTTTCGGAAGCTTTAGCGATGAGATAAAAAAAGCCGCCCGAAGGCGGCTTTGTCACTTGCATGCGAACGAACGCATTAGTCGGTTGCGCCTTCACGGCTCGCGCGACGACGCTCGTGTTCCTTCAGATGACGCTTGCGCAGGCGGATGGACTGCGGCGTCACCTCGACGAGTTCGTCGTCGTCGATGAACTCCACCGCGTATTCCAGCGACAGCTGAACCGGCGGCACGAGACGCACGGCTTCGTCCGTACCCGATGCGCGCACGTTGGTTAGCTGCTTACCCTTGATCGGGTTCACGACCAGGTCGTTGTCGCGGCTATGGATACCGATGATCATGCCTTCGTACAGCGCGTCGCCCGGCGTCACGAACATGCGGCCGCGATCTTGCAGCTTCCACAGTGCATAGGCGACAGCGGCGCCATCGTCTTGCGAGATCAGCACGCCGTTGCGACGTTCGCCGACCGAACCTTCCTTCACCGGCGAGTACGAGTCGAACGTATGGCTCATCAGACCCGTGCCGCGCGTAAGCGTCAGGAATTCGCTCTGAAAACCGATCAGACCGCGCGCCGAGATCTTGTATTCGAGACGCGTACGGCCACGGCCGTCGGACGTCATGTCGAGCATTTCGCCCTTGCGACGGCCGAGTTCTTCCATCACGCCGCCCTGATGCTGGTCTTCGATATCGACCGTCAGGTTTTCATACGGCTCGTGCTTCACGCCGTCGATTTCTTGCAGCACCACGCGCGGGCGCGACACGGCGAGCTCATAACCTTCACGGCGCATGTTCTCGACCAGAATGGTCAGATGCAGTTCGCCGCGACCCGACACTTCGAACGTGGTTTCGTCGCCCGTGTCTTTCACGCGCAGCGCCACGTTGTGGTTCAGTTCCTTCGTGAGACGGTCGCGAATCTGGCGGCTCGTCACGAACTTGCCTTCCTTGCCCGCGAGCGGCGACGAGTTCACGAGAAAGTTCATCGTGAGCGTGGGTTCGTCGACGGTGATCATGGGCAGCGCTTCGGGATTTTCCGGCGCGCAGATGGTCACGCCAATACCGATTTCCTCGATACCGTTGATCAGCACGATGTCGCCTGCTTGCGCTTCTTCGACCTGCACGCGCTCGAGGCCGTGGAACGACAGCACCTGATTGATCTTGCGATTGATGATCGCGCCGTCCGGACCCGAACGCACGGCCACTTGCATGCCCGGGCGAATACGGCCGCGCGCCACGCGACCCACGCCGATACGGCCGACATACGAGTTGTAGTCGAGCGAAGTGATCTGCAGTTGCAGGGGACCATCGGGGTCCGACGGGCGCACCGGCACGTGTTCCAGAATGGCTTCGAAGAGCGGACGCATGGTGCCTTCGCGCACTTCGGGGTCGAGACCGGCATAGCCGTTCAGGCCCGACGCGTAGACGATCGGGAAGTCGAGCTGCTCTTCGGTCGCGCCCAGCTTGTCGAACAGATCGAACGTCTGGTTGATCACCCAGTCGATACGCGCGCCCGGACGGTCCACCTTGTTGATGACAACGATGGGCTTGAGACCAAGCGCGAGCGCCTTCTTGGTCACGAAGCGCGTTTGCGGCATCGGGCCTTCGACGGCGTCGACGAGCAACAGCACGGAATCGACCATGGAGAGCACACGCTCCACCTCGCCGCCGAAGTCGGCGTGTCCCGGCGTGTCGACGATATTGATGTGCGTGCCTTCGTATTCGACCGCGCAATTCTTCGCCAGGATCGTGATGCCACGTTCTTTTTCGATGTCGTTCGAGTCCATGACCCGTTCGGCGACCTGTTGGTTTTCCCGGAACGTGCCCGATTGACGGAGCAACTGGTCGACGAGCGTGGTCTTGCCGTGGTCGACGTGGGCGATGATTGCGATATTGCGTAGGGCGCGAGTCATAGAGGTATCTTGGTTATGCGCCGTCGAAGCAGGCCTGAGTCCATCCAGAACATTCTGGATAAGGAGGCGTCGTGGCTCGGCAGGCCGTCTTTGACGCAATGCTGTTCCGACTGAGCTTGTCCGGCAGCGCGTGATTTGCTTGTGCGCTGCATTCCGTCCGGCTTATGTCTTTCGGACGTAGTTCTTGTACTTCGCGGGTACTTCGTCTTGTACTTCGCGGGTACTTGACTCGTTACCTCGGACGGCTCGTCAGTCGGCGCAGTTGCATGTGAATCACGGTCCCGGCGCGGTGAGAACCGTAAATTATAGCACGCACGGAAGTCACTTTCTGACAATAGGCCGCGACCCGTAATTGCAATGTTGCGCCGCCGCCGCGTCATCTATGTGAAAAACGGGCTTGGCTTAGTGCGACGGGCCGCCCCGGCCGATTATTAAGCGTTCTTGGAAAAGATTCTTGCAGCGACATCTTGCCCTACCTATAATACTGCCTAGTCAATTATTGCGACCGCACAAGAATTTACAATGAGTGAGGCTCCAAAACCCGCTGGCATCGGCGATTACGTCCTGAGCGAAAGCGTGGGCTACCTCATCAGCCGGGTGCGCTCCACCATGTGGAACATGGTGACGCAGCACACCTCCTCCGAGCTCGGCATTACCGGAACGCAGGCGAGCATTATGTTCATGCTGGCGGTGGGCAAATGCGCGACGGCGGCGGATATTGCACGTGAGTACGGTATCGACGCAAGCGCGGTCACGCGTCTGATCGACCGGCTGGAGAAGCGCGGCCTGCTGTCGCGCGTGCGCAGCGAGGCGGACCGGCGCGTGGTTCGACTGGCGCTCACCGAAGACGGCCGCGTGATGGCCGAACAAGTGCCCGCCATCTTTACAAGCGTCCTGGACAATCTTCTTGCAGGCTTCACGCCCGAGGAAGTCGGATTTC
Source organism: Caballeronia sp. LZ003 (assembly GCF_031451465.1). Taxonomy (NCBI): domain Bacteria; kingdom Pseudomonadati; phylum Pseudomonadota; class Betaproteobacteria; order Burkholderiales; family Burkholderiaceae; genus Caballeronia; species Caballeronia sp. LZ003. Next base: position 1,894,122 of record NZ_JARUXJ010000001.1, read on the forward strand.
TCAAGAGCATGCTGCGACGCGTACTGGCAAACTCGTGCGACTCCGCCGCGGCCCTCGCGCTGAACGCGAACGACAAGCCCGCGACGTCATTGCGATGACAAGCAAATCCGCCGCTACGGCGCAAAAAAATGATTGCAACGTCCATCTTTAATTCTCATCTCAAGAGACGAGCGATGAAACACCTATCCTTGCCAGCGCTCCGAGGCATCGGGCTGCCGGGAAGCGCGAAGACCGCGTTGGCGGCCGCCGCTGCCGCGCTGGCAATCGCCGGATGCGCGAACTATTCGGGCATTTCGAGCGACAAGACAATCGCCACGCCCGACGACTACAGCGCCACGCAAAGCGTGCCGGGACAAGGCGGCCAGTGGCCGTCGCTCGACTGGGCAAAGCAGTTCGGCGACCCGCAATTGCCGCAACTCATCGACGAAGCGCTCGCGGACAATCCGAGCATTGCGCAGGCCCAATCGCGAATTGCAAAGGCATCGTCGTATATCGAAACCTCGCGTTCGGCGCTGTCGCCTAAGGTCAACGGTTCGTATTCGTGGACTCGCGAGCTCTACTCCGCCAACGCGCTGTTCCCGCCGCCCTACGGTGGAACGTGGTTCAGCGAGAACAACGTGCTTGCCAGCGCGTCGTGGGATCTCGACCTCTGGGGCAAGAATCGCGCGCGTCTGAATCAAGCGGTCTCGCTGGAAAAGGCGGCCGAGGCTGACATGCAGCAGGCGCGCGTGACGCTCGCGGCGTCGGTGGCGCGCACATATAACCAGCTTGCGTTGCTTTACGCACTGCGCGATGTCACCCAGCGCGAGATTTCGAATCGCGAGAACGTCGGCCGCATCACCAACGGACGCGTAACCGCCGGTCTCGATACCAACGTGGAACGCCGCACCGCCGAAGGCAACACCGCGACGAGCCAGACCAACCTCAGCGAACTCGACGGCCAAATCGAGTCGGTGCGCTATCAGCTCGCGGCGCTGCTGGGCAAGGGTCCGGACCGCGGCCTGCAGATCGCCAATCCGGTGATCAATTCGAACGTCACCGTCGCGCTGCCCGACAACGTGCCCGCCGACCTCGTCGCGCGCCGTCCGGACATCGTCGCGGCACGCTGGCAGGTCGAGTCGGCAACGCACAACATCAAGGAAGCGAAGGCCGAGTTCTTCCCGGACATCAACCTCGCCGCGGGCTTCGGTTTCGACGCATTCGGCTGGGGCCGCTTCCTCACTTCGAGCAGCCGTCAGGTCCAGGCCGGTCCGGCCATCCATCTGCCCATCTTCGATGCCGGCGCGCTGCGCGCCCAATTGAAGGGCCGTTATGCCGACTTCGAAGGCGACGTCGCCAACTACAATCAGACGCTCATCAACGCGATGAACGACGTGGCGACCAATATCTCGGCTATCCGCTCGCTCGACCATCAGATGGGCGACGCCCAACGCGCGCTCGCGGCGGCGTCGAACGCCTACGAGCTCGCGGTGATCCGCTACAAGGCCGGGCTGTCGCCGCAACTGCAAGTGCTGACGGCCGACCAGAACCGCCTCGCCAACGAGCAGACCGTGACCAATCTGCGCTTGAGGCGCAGCGACCTGCAGATCGCGCTGATCAAATCGCTCGGCGGCGGATTCGACGCGACCGATTCGAATCTCGCGATCGACGGCAGCGGACAGCCCAAGGGCACGCAACAGACGGCAAGCCAACCGGCGCAGTCGAACTGAGCCGCGCCCAAGTACAAGAACACGCATCAAGATAAATACGAAACATTCGGAGCCTTCAATGAGCGACCCTCAACAAAACGCCGCCGCAGCCGCCGCCGCTCCCGCGCCCAAGCAGCGCAACGGCAAACGCCGCGTGCTCATGACGCTGATCGTGCTCGTCGTCATCATCGCCGCCGTGGCTTACGGCCTGTACTACTTCCTCGTCGCGCGCTTTCACGAGTCCACCGACGACGCCTACGTGAACGGCAACGTCGTGCAAATCACGCCGCAAGTGGTCGGCACGGTCATTTCGGTGAACGCGGACGATACCCAGACGGTGAAGGTCGGCGACCCGCTCGTCGCGCTCGATCCCGCCGACTCGAAGGTCGCGCTCGATCAGGCGGAAGCGAATCTCGCGCAGACCGTGCGTCAGGTACGCACCTTCTTCGTCAACAACAACCAGTACGAAGCGCAGATCGCGCTGCGTCGCTCCGACCTCTCGCGTGCCCAGGACGATTTGCGCCGCCGCATGACGGTCGCGCAAACGGGCGCGGTATCGCTGGAAGAAATCTCGCACGCTCGCGACGCCGTGCGCGGCGCGCAGGCGGCGCTCGACTCGGCCCAGCAGGAACTCGCGTCGAACCGTTCGCTGACCTCGAACACGACGATCGCGGATCACCCGAACGTGCTTGCCGCCGCCGCCAAGGTGCGCGACGCGTACATCAACTACGCGCGCAACACGCTGCCCGCGCCGGTGACGGGTTATGTCGCGAAACGTTCGGTGCAGGTCGGCCAGCGCGTGGCGCCGGGCAATCCGCTGATGGCCATCGTGCCGCTCAACGGCGTGTGGGTCGATGCCAACTTCAAGGAAGTGCAGCTCAAGCACATGCGCATTGGCCAGCCGGTCGATCTGACGGCCGACCTGTACGGTTCGAGCGTGGTCTATCACGGCAAGGTCGTCGGATTCTCGGCCGGCACGGGTTCGGCCTTCTCGCTTTTGCCCGCCCAGAACGCGACCGGTAACTGGATCAAGGTGGTGCAACGTCTACCGGTGCGTATCGCGCTCGATCCGAAGGAACTGGAGCAGCATCCGTTGCGTATCGGCCTGTCGATGGATGTCGACGTGACCATCAAGGATGAACAAGGCGGCCAGCTCGGCCAGGCGCCGAACACGGTTTATCAGACCAACGTGTTCGACAAGTACGGCGATCAGGCCGATCAGGAGATCGCGCGCATCATCCAGCAGAACGCGGGCAATGGTCCGCAGGCTTCGTCGGGCGCTTCGTCCTCGCGCGGCAACGGCGCGGCGGCGAAGTCCGCCTCGGCCGCCAAGCTGATGTAAGCGGACACGGACCTCATCGATGTCTCAAGCCAACGTCGTTCATCCGCCGCTGACGGGCGGAAAGCTCGTCATCGGGACGATCGCCGTGTCGCTCGCCGTGTTCATGAACGTGCTCGACACGTCGATCGCGAACGTCTCGATTCCGTCGATCTCGGGCGATCTCGGTGTCTCGTCCGATCAGGGCACGTGGGTCATCACGTCGTTCGCGGTCGCCAACGCCATCTCGGTGCCGCTCACCGGCTGGCTCACGCAGCGCATCGGGCAAGTGAAGCTGTTTCTCGGCTCGATCATTCTCTTCGTGATCGCTTCATGGCTGTGCGGACTCGCGCCGACGCTGCCCTTCCTGCTCGCCGCGCGCGTGCTGCAAGGCGCGGTCGCCGGCCCGATGATCCCGCTGTCGCAAACGCTCCTGCTCGCGAGCTACCCGCGCGAGAAAGCGCCCATTGCGTTATCCATGTGGTCGATGACCACGCTCATTGCGCCTGTCGCCGGGCCGATTCTCGGCGGCTGGATCTCGGACAACATCTCATGGCCGTGGATCTTCTACGTGAACATTCCGGTCGGCTTCATTGCGGCCATCGCGACGTTCATGATTTTCCGCGACCGCGATTCCGCCATCCGTAAAGCGCCCATCGATTCGGTCGGGCTCGGCTTGCTCGTAGTCTGGGTCGGCTCGCTGCAGATCATGCTGGACAAGGGCAAGGATCTCGACTGGTTCAATTCGACGACCATCGTCGTGCTCGCGCTGGTCGCGGTGATCGCGTTCGCGTTCTTCATCGTTTGGGAGCTGACGGCGGAGCATCCGGTCGTCGATCTGTCGTTGTTCGCGCTGCGCAACTTCTCGGGCGGGACCATTGCGCTCTCGGTCGGCTATGGGCTCTACTTCGGCAATCTCGTGTTGTTGCCGCTGTGGCTGCAAACGGTGATCGGCTACACGGCCACCGACGCCGGGCTCGTGATGGCGCCCGTCGGATTGTTCGCGGTACTGCTCTCGCCGATCACGGGCAAATTCCTGCCACGCACCGACCCGCGCCGGATTGCAACTGCCGCGTTTCTCGTGTTCGCGCTGTGCTTCTGGATGCGTTCGCGCTACACCACGGGCGTCGATACCTGGTCGCTCACGCTGCCCACGCTGATTCAGGGTATCGCGATGGCGGGCTTCTTCATTCCGCTGGTGTCGATCACGCTGTCGGGTTTGCCGGGGCATCGCATTCCGGCGGCGTCGGGCTTGTCGAACTTCGTGCGGATCATGTGCGGCGGTATCGGCACGTCGATTTTTTCGACGGCCTGGGAGCATCGGTCGATCGTTCATCACGTGCAACTGGTGGAGCAGGCGAATTCGTTCAATCCGAACTTCACCAATTCGATGCAGCAGATGGGCGCAATCGGCTATTCGCACGATCAGACTTACGGTCTCTTCAACAGCATGGCGACGCAGCAGGCCGCACAACTCGGCGTGAACGACATGTTCTATATCTCGGCGGGGATTTTCGTCGCGCTGATCGCATTGATCTGGATCACGAAGCCCGAACGCTCGGGCGGCGGAGATTCAGCGGCGGCGGCATCGGCGGCGCATTGATCGTTGCGGTTCGTTTGGCACGGACGTAAAAAAGCCCAGACTTCTCGTCTGGGCTTTTTTTCGTTGCGCAGGTTGTAAGTCTGGCGTCGCTGACTCGCTCAGCCCGCCGTGACGATCAACCGTTCCGGCGCAAGCACGCCCTCGCCCGCTTTCGCCACGCCAAGCAGCCGTCCGCCTTCTTGCGTGTACACGCGCACGCGGCCCGCTTCGAGCATGTCCGTCGATACATCCGACAGCTTGAGGCGCTGGCCATGCAAAAAACGCCGGGTGGCATCGTCGTCCAGACGCACTTCCGGGAACGTCGACAGCAGCGCATCCACCGGCTGAAGCCACGCATCGCGCGCGATTTCGTCGATGTTCGCCAATGCATCGAGCGTCACCGCATGGTCGAGCGTCAACGCGCCCACGCCCGTCCGCCGCAACGCCGTCAGATGCGCGCCGCATTCCAATGTCTCGCCGATATCCTCAGCCAGGGTGCGTACATACGTGCCCTTGCTGCAGGTCACGCGAAACGTGACGAGCGGCAACGCACACGCGATCATCTCCAACGCGTGGATGGTGACGTTGCGCCCTTCGCGCTCCACGGTCTGTCCCGCGCGCGCGTATTCGTAGAGCGGCTTGCCGTCACGTTTGAGCGCGGAATACATCGGTGGAATTTGCACGATCTCGCCGAGAAAGCGCGTCATGGCATCTCGCACAGCCGCTTCGTCGCACGTCACCGCGCGCTCGTCGATGGCTTCGCCTTCCGCGTCGCCCGTCGTCGTGCGCATACCGAGGCGCATCGTCGCTTCGTAGGTCTTGTCGGCTTCGAGCAAATCCTGCGAAAACTTGGTTGCTTCACCGAAACAAAGCGGCAGCAAACCCGTCGCGAGGGGATCGAGCGTACCCGTGTGTCCCGCCTTCTTCGCGAGAAAAAGCCGCTTCGCCTTGATGAGCGCGTCGTTGCTGGACAAACCGAGCGGCTTGTCCAGCAGCAACACGCCATCTAACGCGCGCCGGGCAATCTTCGGGCGCGGCGAGTCCTTCGTTGCACCGCTCATCGCTCAGGCGCCTTCTTCGTCGTCTTTGGCGCGCGAGGCGTTCGCTTCGTCGATCAGACGCGACATCTCCACGGCTTTCTCGATCGTCTGGTCGTAGTGAAAGTGCAGCGTCGGCACCGTATGAATGTGCAGGCGCTTGAACAATTGGTTATGAAGATGCCCGGCCGCGTGGTTCAACGCTTCCTCGGTTTCCTTCGGGTCGCCGGTGAGCGTCGTGAAATAGACCTTCGCGTGCGCGTAATCGGGCGTGAGTTCGACGCTCTGCATCGTCACCATGCCGATGCGCGGATCTTTCACCTCGCGCATCAGCTCGGAGAGATCGCGCTGAATCTGATCGGCGATCTGCACGTTGCGATTCGGGGAAGTACGTTTTTTAGCCATGATGTTTTCCGTATATTCGTCGCGCGCCGCACAAAAGAAAAAGGGCGGAGCGAGCCGCGCGGCCCGCTCCGCCCTCTCGCCTTGGCGGCTCGCTGCAAGTTACCGCTTTACAGCGTACGAGCCACTTCGGTCACTTCGAAGACTTCCAGTTGGTCGCCTTCGACGATGTCGTTGAAGTTCTTCATCGAGATACCGCACTCGAAGCCCTGACGCACTTCCTTGACGTCGTCCTTGAAACGCTTGAGCGAGTCGAGTTCGCCGGTGTGGATCACGACGTTGTTGCGAATCACGCGCACCGAAGAGGAACGCTTGACCACGCCGTCCGTGACCATACAACCTGCGATAAGGCCGATCTTCGGCACGCGGATGACCTGGCGCACCTCGACCATACCCGTAACCGTTTCGCGCTTCTCCGGCGAGAGCATGCCGGACATTGCCGCCTTCACTTCATCCACAGCGTCATAGATGATGTTGTAGTAGCGAATGTCGATGCCGTTGGATTCCGCCAGCTTGCGGGCTTGCGCATCCGCACGCGTGTTGAAGCCGATGATGACCGCCTTCGAAGCCGTCGCCAAATTGACGTCCGACTCGCTGATCGCGCCGACCGCGCTGTGCACGATTTGCACGCGCACTTCGTTGGTCGAAAGCTTTTGCAGCGATTGCACCAGCGCTTCCTGCGAACCCTGCACGTCGGCCTTGACGATGAGCGGCAGATTCTGCACTTCGCCTTCGCCCATTTGCTCCAGCATGTTCTCGAGCTTCGCGGCCTGTTGCTTGGCGAGCTTGACGTCGCGGAACTTGCCTTGACGGAACAGCGCGATTTCGCGCGCCTTGCGCTCGTCCGGCAGCACGATGACTTCTTCGCCCGCAGCCGGCACTTCCGACAGACCCTGGATTTCCACCGGGATCGACGGACCCGCCGTCTTGGTCGGCTTGCCGGTTTCGTCCAGCATGGCGCGAACGCGACCGTACGCGCTGCCCGCCAGAACCACGTCGCCGCGATTCAACGTGCCCGACTGCACCAGGATGGTTGCGACCGGACCCTTGCCCTTGTCGAGCTTGGCTTCGATCACGAGACCCTTGGCCGGTGCGTCGATCGGTGCCTTCAGTTCCAGCACTTCAGCCTGCAGCGACACGTTTTCCAGAAGGTCGTCGATACCCTTGCCGGTTTTCGCCGACACTTCGATGAACGGGGAATCGCCGCCGTACTCTTCCGGCACCACGCCTTCCGCGACGAGTTCCTGCTTCACGCGGTCGGAATTGGCTTCCGGCTTGTCGATCTTGTTGATCGCCACGACGATAGGCACGCCACCCGCCTTCGCGTGGGCGATGGCTTCCTTCGTTTGCGGCATCACCCCGTCGTCGGCCGCGACGACCAGAATGACGATGTCGGTTGCCTTCGCACCGCGCGCACGCATGGCCGTGAAGGCCTCGTGACCCGGCGTGTCGAGGAAGGTGATGACGCCACGCGGCGTTTCGACGTGATATGCGCCGATATGCTGCGTGATGCCGCCCGCTTCGCCCGCCGCCACCTTGGCGCGACGGATGTAGTCCAGGAGCGAGGTCTTGCCGTGGTCGACGTGACCCATGACGGTGACGACCGGCGGACGCGGCAGACGCTCTGCCGTTTCTTCCGTGGTTTCGCCTTCGACCAGCAGCGCTTCCGGATCGTCCAGCTTCGCCGCGACCGCGCGATGGCCCAGTTCCTCGACGATGATCATCGCCGTTTCCTGATCCAGCACTTGGTTGATCGTGACCATCTGGCCGAGCTTCATCATGATCTTGATGACTTCGGACGCCTTCACCGCCATCTTGTGCGCGAGATCGGCCACCGAGATGGTTTCCGGCACGTGCACTTCACGGATGATCGGCTCGGTCGGCGCCTGGAACGTGGTCTGTTCCTGATGCTTGCCGCGACCTTTCGGGCCACCGCGCCAGCCGCGATCTACGCCGCCGCTCGTGTCGCCGCGCGTCTTGATGCCACGGCGCTTGGACGCGTCGTCCTGCCAGCCGCCTTTGCCGCCGGCCTTCTTCTTGTCGCCCGCGGGTGCGGTCGTGGCGGGTGCCGCCGTGCCGCCCGCTGCCGGCTTCTTCGCCACGGCAGGACGTGCCGCCGTCGCGCCTTCCGGACGCGCGGGCTTGTGCAGCGTGCCTTTCGCTTCCGCAGCCTTGGCTGCTTCGGCCGGCTTGGCGACCACGGGCGCCGGCTCCGGCGCCTTTACCTGCGCCTTGCGCGGCGTGTTCATCATCTCGCGGATGGCGCGTGCCTCGGCTTCCGCTGCCGCGCGACGCTTCGCGATCTGTTCCTGTTCGACACGCGTTTTTTCAGCAGCGGCGCGCGCGGCGTCCTCCGCCTTCTTGGCGGCTTCGCGTTGCGCGGCGCGCTCGCTGGCAGCCTTCTCTTCCGCAGCCTTTTCGGCGGCTTCGCGTTGCGCGGTGTCGTCGACCTTCGGCTCGGGCTTCACTTCAGCCTTTGCATCGACCGTCGGCGGCGTGCGCGCTTCCTGACGCGCAGCCGATGCCGCGCGCGAGATTTCCGCTGCCTGCGCGGCAGCAGCCGCACGGCGCGCCGCTTCGTCTTCCTGACGACGACGCTCGGCTTCAGCCGCTTCCTCACGCTGACGACGCTCGCTTTCCTCGCGTTCGAGCTGAGCCTGACGCTCCTTCAGCTCGCGCTCTTCGCGCTCGAGCTGCTCGGCGGCGCGACGCGCTTCTTCCTCGCGGCGCTGCAATTCGGCTTCGTCGACTTCTTCCTCGACCGGAGCGGGCGCCTCGGCGGCTTGTTCCACGCCGGCCTCGTCGCGCTTCATGAATACACGCTTCTTGCGCACCTCGACCTGAATGGTGCGAGCTTTACCCGTTGCGTCAGATTGCTTGATCTCCGACGTATGCCGGCGGGTCAAAGTGATCTTGCGCTTGTCGGCGTCGGCGGAACCGTGCGACTTGCGCAAATGATCGAGCAGACGCGCCTTGTCCGTCTCGGACAGGTCGTCGTTCGCGCTTGCTTTCTGGACGCCAGCCGCCTGCAACTGCTCGAGCAGGACGCCCGCAGGCATTTTGAGTTCCGCGGCAAATTGGGCTACGTTGTTACTCGCCATTCATTCCTCTTGATGCAAGGACATATCCTTGCGGTTAGATCGGGGTCACGCGGCCAAACCGGCCGCCAAATATCAGTGCGCCATGGTCATTTCTCACTGGAACCAGTGTTCACGTGCTTTCATGATCAACGCCTTAGCGGCATCCTCTTCCACACCGGTCATTTCGACCAGTTCATCCACAGCCAGCTCCGCAAGTTCGTCGCGGGTCTGGATCTGGTGTTCAGCGAGCTTCGCGAGAAGCTCGTTGTCCATTCCTTCGAGACTCTTCAGATCGAGCGCGACGCCTTCGACCTTCTCTTCGTTGGCGATCGCCATGGTCAGCAACGCGTCGCGCGAACGGTTACGCAGTTCGTGCACCGTGTCTTCGTCGAAGGCTTCGATCTCGAGCATTTCGTTGAGCGGCACGTACGCGATTTCTTCGAGGCTCGTAAAGCCTTCGTCGATCAGGATGTCGGCGACTTCCTCGTCCACATCCAGACGCGCCATGAACAGATCGCGCAACTTGCCACGTTCTTCGTTCTGCTTCAGCGCCGATTCGTCCGGCGTCATGATGTTGATCTGCCAGCCGGTGAGCTCGCTGGCGAGTCGAACGTTCTGGCCGCTTCGGCCGATGGCAACCGCGAGTTCGTTTTCGTCTACGACGACGTCCATCGAATGCTTTTCTTCATCCACGACAATCGACTGGACGGCTGCCGGCGCGAGAGCGCCGATCACGAACTGGGCGGGGTCTTCCGACCATAGCACGATGTCCACGTTCTCGCCACCAAGCTCGTTGCGTACGGCCTGCACGCGCGAACCGCGGATGCCGACGCAAGTGCCGATCGGGTCGATACGCTTGTCATAGGCGATCACCCCGATTTTCGCACGCACGCCAGGATCGCGCGCGGCCGCCTTGATCTCCAGCAGGCCTTGCTCGATTTCCGGCACTTCCAGCTCGAACAGTTTCATCAGAAACTCTGGCGCAGTGCGCGAAAGCTCGATTTGCGGGCCGCGCGCCGTGCGGTCGACCTTGGCGATGTACGCGCGCACACGGTCGCCCACCCGCAAGTTTTCCTTCGGGATCAACTGGTCACGGCGCAGCAGCGCTTCCACGCGACCGGATTCGACGATGAAATTTCCCTTGTCCAAACGCTTGACCGAGCCGGTCATGATCTTTTCGCCGCGCTCGAGGAAGTCGTTCAAGATTTGCTCGCGCTCGGCGTCGCGCACTTTCTGCAGGATGACTTGCTTCGCTGCCTGGGCGCCGATACGGCCGAATTCGATGGACGGAATCGGTTCTTCGATGAAGTCGTCCACCTGCGCGTCGGGCTGTTGCTCCTTCGCTTCGAACAGCAGAATTTCTTGATCCGGCTCTTGCAGGCCGGCCTCGTCCGGCACCACGCGCCAGCGGCGGAAGGTTTCGTGCTCGCCGCTTTCACGGTCGATCGCCACGCGAATGTCGACGTCTTCCTCGAACAGCTTTTTCGTTGCCGATGCAAGCGCAGCCTCCAGGGCTGCATACACCACGTCCTTGTTGACGTTCTTTTCGCGCGCCAGCGCATCCGCCAGCATCAAAACTTCGCGACTCATTGTTTGCGGCTCCTAAAGTCAACTTTGGGGACGAGACGTGCTTTGTCGAGGTCCGCGAGCGTGAAATCGAGCATCGCGGCGCCGTCCTTCCCTTCAAATTCCAAACCGATCGTGTCGCCGTCGGGGGCATGCAAAATGCCACGGTACGACTTGCGCCCGTCCAACGGCTTTTTCAATGTGATGACGACTTCGCTCCCCGCGAAGCGTTCGAAATCCGCCAGCTTCTTGAGCGGACGGTCGAGACCCGGCGACGAGACTTCGAGCCGGTCGTAATCGATATTCTCGACTTCGAGCACATACTGGAGCTGGCGTGTGACTTTCTCGCAGTCCTCGATGGCGATACCGCCCGGATGGTCGATATATAAACGCAGCATGCCGCCTCCCGAACGCTCGAGATCGACAAGCTCGTAGCCTAAGCCCGAGACCGTGGTTTCAATCAGTTCCGTCAGTTGCACAGTCACTCCAAGGTGTTCGCGCGCTCCACGCCGACAACACCTGCGGGCATGCGCCATAAGCGGGCGCGCACCCTTCTTCCCCGAGATGCCGAACCGAAAAGCCAAAAAAAAATGGGCGCAACGCCCATCTTCTTCAACCGAGATCGCACTCAGGGCAGAGAGAAAAACTACGTGCCCAGCGACTTTGTGATTTTAGCCATTTTTCGGGATAAACGCAAACGTAGACGGCCCGTTCAGGCTCGTTTCGTGCCGGAAGACAGACTTTTTGGCTTGCATTTGCAAAAAACGGTCGACGCCATGAAGAAGCCTGTCGACCGTTACTTGCGAATCCCGCAATGACGCGGATTCAATGACGGCTAGCGCCCGCGCGTCCGATTTCGCGGACCGCCGCGTGCCAGACCGCCCGGCTTGCCTTGTCCCGCGTTTTGCTGGCCGCCCGGACGATTGCCGCGCGGACCGTTGCCATTCGCGGCTCGCTTGGCCGGACCCGCCGCGCCCGGCGCACCACTTTGAGGACGCGCGCCGCGAGGACCGCCACGGCCGCCCGGTGCGCGATTGCCGTTAGCCTCGCCGCCGCCCGCGCGGTTGCCGTTAGCCTCGGCGCCGTTGCGTCGGCCTGTGCCATTGCCGCTCCGGTTGCCCGGGCCGCCGCCAAAACCAGCACCCGCGCCGCCCATGCCAAAGCCGCCCGACATGCCGCCCGCCGCGCCGCGCCGACCGCCGCCGTTGCGTCCCGGTGTTTGCGACTGCGCGATGCGCGCGTGCGACATCAGCACCGGCTCACGCGTGATGATGCCCATCGACGTCTGCATCGGATCGGGCTGCACGCGCGGTGCGGAACTACGGCCACCCTTTTCTTCGGTCGGCAGCTTGAGACCCACCGCCGCGAGCAGGCTGCGCACCTGGTTATCTTCGAGCTCTTCCCAGCGGCCACGCTTGAGACCGCGCGGCAACGCGATCGGACCGTGACGCGTGCGGATCAGGCGGCTGACCATCAAGCCCGCGGCTTCGAACATGCGGCGCACTTCGCGATTGCGGCCTTCGGCCAGCGCGACGTGATACCAGTGATTCGTGCCTTCGCCGCCACCATCTTGAATGCGCAGGAAGTTCGCGGGACCGTCGTCGAGTTCGACGCCCTTTAAAAGCTTCTGCTTCATCCCTTCCGACAACTGGCCGACCACGCGCACCGCGTATTCGCGCTCGACGCTATAGCGCGGATGCATGAAGCGGTTCGCCAGATCGCCCGAGGTGGTAAGCAGCAGCAAGCCTTCGGTATTGAAGTCGAGGCGGCCGACCGCGAGCCACTTGGCGGTTTTCATCGACGGCAGCTTGTCGAACACGGACGCGCGGCCTTCCGGGTCGGCGTGACTGACGATTTCGCCTGTCGGCTTGTGATAGAGCAAGACGCGCGGCGGTTTGCTCGCCAGCTTGCGCTTGAGCGGCTTGCCGTTGATACGCACCTGATCGGTCGGCATGATGCGCTGGCCGATATGCGCCGGCTCGCCGTTCACCGATACACGGCCCGCGATGATCAATTCTTCCATGTCGCGCCGCGAACCCATGCCGGCATCTGCAAGAACCTTGTGCAGCTTGGGCGCGTCGTCGTCCGGTTCGAGCACGCGCTTTTGCTGGGGCGCGTTGCGGCCACGGCGGAGCATCGGCGCGCGCACGCCGCTCACGCCGTTGTCGGCGTCGAAGGCGGGGGACGTGACGTAGGCGAAAACGTCGTCGACATTGGCGGCTGCGGCGCGTTCGCCCGTTGCCGGTGCGGCCTCGGCACGCTTGCCGCGCGCTTGCTGCGGATTCTTGCGCCGGCCGCCTTCGCGCGGCGCGGCTTGAGGCGCGGCATCGGCGGCGACGGGCGCCTCGGTTGCATCGACCGGTTCGCTTGCACCGGCTTCCGCCAATTCACGGCGCGGATTCCTGCGGCCGCCCTTTGCCGCGTTGGCGCGCGGCGCGCGGTTGCCCGCTTCCTTGCGCGGCTTTGCGACCGGTTCCGCGACGACGCCATCCGGCGTTGCCTCGGTCGCGGTGTCGGGTGAACCCGACGCGCCTTCGGCGCCCTTGGTCTTGGCGACAGCGCGGCGCCGCGCGATCAGACTACGTGGCCCGCGGCGCAGGCCGCGGCGCGGACGATCGTCGCCTTCGCCATTCTCGTCGCTGCGCGTGCGTTCGCCGGCGTCGGCCGGTTCATGGGCGTCCGCGGCGTGCACGGGGCGCGCGGAATCAGGCGAATCGCTGTCGTGGGAATGTGTCAAAACAACCTCAAATGTCGAATCGCGCGTCTCGTGAGGCGCGTCAAAAATTTCCGCTGATCGGTTCGGCCGGTCGTCTCGAAATGATCATTTTGGCGAGCCGAAGCGGATCAGGGGCCATGCAAAATTGCGTCAGGCGCGGCGCGCCGTAGGTTCTTCGGAGTCGTCGTCATCCGAAGCGAAGTCGTTCAATGCACGCGTGTCCCGTTCATGGCCGTCTTGCGCGCCATCGGGCGGAGCGGGAACGGCTGAATCGTCGACTTCGTGCGCTTGCGTGCCGTCGGGATGCGCGTGCAGTTCAGGCGCGGCTCTCAGTGGCTGCGCGTGAATTGGGGCGCCCGGACCGGCATCGCGGGAGTCACTCGCGTCGGCGCTTTCGGGTGTTGCTTCAGGCTGTGCCGCGGTTACGTCCGCGGGCTGCACCGGCCCGGTGAGCGCGATGACGGACTCGGACACTTCATTCGGGTTGACTGGCGCACTTGCGGGATGTTCCCCGGCGGCAGTCGATTCATCCGCAATGCTGGCTGTGGGCGGTGTATCGCCGGCAACGCGATCTGGAAAGTCGATCGAATGCTGCGACAACAACGACGCTTCCAGTTGCGCCGACGGATTATCCAGCGCGGGCAATTCATCGAGCGCGGTCAGCCCGAGGTCATCCAGAAACTGCTTCGTCGTGGCGTAGAGCGCCGGACGGCCGGGCACGTCGCGATGGCCGATCACTTCGATCCAGCTCCGATCCTCAAGCTGCTTTACCACTTGCGTGTTGACGGTCACGCCGCGAATCTCTTCGATATCGCCACGCGTTACTGGCTGCCGGTAAGCAATGATCGCAAGCGTTTCAAGCACGGCGCGCGAATACTTCGGCGGCTTTTCCGGATGCAAGCGGTCGAGATAAGTCCGCATCGCCGGCTTGCTTTGAAAGCGCCAGCCCGTTGCGAGCGCGACCAATTCGACGCCGCGGCCCGACCAGTCGGCCTGAAGGCCTTCGAGCAGCGTGCGAAGGGTATCCGCCGATACGTCGTCGGCGAACAGCTTGCGCAATTCACTCAGTCGCAGCGGTTCCTGCGCGCAAATCAATGCAGTCTCGAGGACGATCTTCGCCTCTTGAGTATTCATGCAGCTTGGGTCAACCCTAAATGGTCAATGAGTGGTCAATGAACGGCCAATGATTCGATTCAAACCGGACTTGCGCAGGTTCGAACGCCACCGAAACGGTGCGGACGATAAAGCTGGACGCTGAGTTTCAAGACGCGCTCGCCCGATTTTGGTCGGTCATATTGACTGGGAGCACGCACCGGGGAGAGGCGATATCGGGCGTTCGATCGAGCGAAGCGCCGGGCCATCCAGCCGGACGAGGTGGCGCTTTCCTGGATGAAAGCGCATGACTGAGCGCCATATTACGCAAAAAGAACCGGTGCGTAAAGATGAATACGGGCGAACACGCAATCGGCGCGCTCCTTACTTCGCGCGCCGCCGAGATCCTCGACCTCAGACGCGCGTCGAAAGAAAGACGCGCAAACGCTCGACGCCCTTGTCGAGCCGCGCGGGATCGCACGCGTAGCACCAGCGCACGAAGCCTTCGCCCTCTTCACCAAACGCGCTGCCGGGCGCAAGCCCGAGACCGGCGTCGCGCACCAGCGACTTGCAAAGCTCGAGACTGCGCGACGCGCCGGGCAGCGAGAAGAACAGGTACATCGCACCGTCCGGCGCGCGCACGTCGACGCCGTCGATGGTCTGCAGCGCCTTGACCAGATGATCGCGACTCGCGTGCAGGTCCGCGACGAGCGATTGCGTGAAACGCTCGCCCTCCTCGACTGCGACGATGCCCGCCTGCTGCACGAACGACGGCGCACACGACGTGTTGTATTCCACGAGCTTGCCGAGGTCGTCCATGAGACGCTCGGGCGCGACGATCCAGCCGAGCCGCCAGCCCGTCATGAGCCAGGCCTTCGAAAACGAATTCACGGCGATCACGCGTTCATCGCGCGATGCGAGGTCGAGGAACGACGGCGCAACCTTGCCGTTTCCGCCGTAATACAGGCGCTCGTAGACTTCATCCGCGACGATCCAGATGCCGTGGCGGCGGCAATGCTCGAGAACGGTGCGCTGCTGATCGCGCGTCATCGTCCAGCCGGTCGGGTTGTTCGGCGAGTTGATCATCAGCATGCGCGTCGACGGCGTGAGCGCGGCGAGCAGCCGGTCGAGATCGAGCGTCCAGCCGTTTTCGCCGTAACCGAGCGAAACCGTTTCGACGCTCGCGCCGAGAATCTTCGGAATCTCGACGAGATTCGGCCACAACGGCGTCACCGCGACCACGCGATCGCCCGCGCCGACGACGAGTTGCGCCGCCAGCATCAGCGCGTTCACGCCGGCGCTCGTCACCGCGACGTGCGCGGCCGACGTATCGCCATGCAAGGCCGTGACGTAGCGCGCAAGCGCCTCGCGCAAAGATGCGACGCCGAGGTTATGGGTGTAGAACGTTGCGCCATCGGCGAGTGCGCGACTCGCGGCATCGCGAATGAACGGCGGCGTCACGCGATCCGATTCGCCGAACCAGAACGGCAGCACGTCCGGCACGCCGAAGCCGGCATTCGCCACTTCGCGAATTTGCGACGGACGCAACGCCCGCACGGCATCGCGTGCGTTGGGCGCATGAGGCGCACCGCTTTCGCGCGCGCCCGTCAATTCGCTCAGTTCTGCGCTCACCGCGCCTTCCGATTCACTCATTGCACGCCTCGTCGAATAAAGAACGCAGTCTAACGCTCCCGGCACATTTTCGAGACAAACGGCCCGTCAGGTCAGTTGCTCGGCGCGCGGAGGCAGCGCGGCGATCAGCGACCAGACCGACTCCGCCGCCGGAGACAGCGAGCGGTCGCGCCGTCGTACGAGTTCCACGGTGCGCTCGGCGCGCGGTTCCAGCGGCAGCGCGATCAGCGAGGAATTCGCGGGCAAAGGCAGCGCGAGCCAGGGCAACACGCTCACGCCGACACCCGCCTCGACCAGTCCGAACACCGTCGCCGGATGGCCGAGCTCCTGCACCACCTGCGCCTGAACGCCGTGCCGCTGCATGACGGCATCGATGATTGGCCGGCTTCCCGAAGCCTGATCGAGCATCACGAGCCGCTCTCCCGCGAGCGCTTCCCATGGCGCCGCAGACTCGTGCGCGAGCGGGTGATCGCGGCGTGCGACAAGACAAAACGAATCGGTCATCACGGGCTGGCCGTGAAGGGCGTCGTCGGCCAAAGGCCCGATCACGACGCCGAAATCCGCTTCGCCCGACTTGACCTGGCGGAGCACGTCGGATTGGACATCGTCTCGCAGAATCAATGTGACGAGCGGAAATTCTCGCAGACACGACGCAATCACGCGCGGCATCAGCCGGCACGCGACTGTCGGGCTCGCCGCAACGATCACCCGGCCGCGCTTTTGTTGCCCCAATTCGCGCACTTCGTGGAGCGCGGAGTCGAGGTCGGCAATCAGGCGGGACACCGTGCCGACAAGATTGACGCCAACATCCGTCAACTGCACTTCGCGTGTCGTCCGGTCGATGAGCTTCAGCCCGATTTCCCCTTCTAGCTCGCGCACGCATCGGCTGACCGCCGACTGCGTCAGGCCGATTTCATCGCCTGCGCGGCTGAAACTACGCAACCGCGACACCTCGATAACTGGCGCAGCGTCACGTTCAGCGATCCGTTCATTCCCGCCATTCATCAATAAGCCCGTTTCATACGGATTATAGCGGCGGCAACCACGACAATTCCTCCGAACGTAGTTTCGCTGCGGTGCAGCATAATTGCGAAAACGCACGCTGGATGGGCTCTCTGCACAGGATTGGTGATTGTCCCGATTTCTTATCCGGCTCGTTTCGGGTCTGATACGGGCCATGCTGGCGTTGCGTCAGCCTACTGCCATGCGGGTTTCCCGGATTTTGCGACGCGCATGGCACGGTTCTCGCATTTCATTGCGCACAGAGGTCGGGCGACGTGGCATTCAGAAACAATCGTCTGCCGCACCGTTCCGACTCTCTCCTGGTAATTCGTTCATCGGATTCCGACCAGAGTGCGCGGCGCGGGGCAGCGCACCGGGGTTAGCTTCGCTGAGGTGAGATATGGTGCTGTTCGACGATTTGAGAGATAACGAGTGGGCGCTGGTTGAGGCTTTGTTCTGTTCCGAGCCGGCGCGTAGTGAGCGGCGCGGCCGTCCGCGCGTCGAAGCGCGTTCGGTGGTCAACGCCGTGCTGTGGGTGCTCTCGACGGGTGAAGGCTGGTCGAAGCTGCCCGGGCGTTATCCTTCGCCCCCTACTTGCCGCCGCCGTTTCGACGAATGGCAGGCGGACGGCACGCTTGCCGAAATCGTGAAGCGTTTGTCGAGCAATGGCCGCGAAGTCTCGCTGCGCGGACGCATTGGTTCGAGCGCAGCCAAGCCGCCCGCGCCGCCGAGCCGCGATCGCCTGCGCGGTGCATTCTGGACCAACCCGGAATCGTGGCGCGCCCCGGCCAAGATGGCCTGATCTATCTGTTCCGCTCGAAGCAGGCTGATTTCCATACATTCCCTGTTTCGGCTCAGTTTCGCTTCATTCCCTGCACGCGGGCGTTCGGCCCGCGAGGCATCACCTTCCGCCAATGTTTGCCGCGCACGCCCTTCTTTGCGTGCCGGCCTTTCTCGCCGGTCATAGTATGGCTCGCCAAAAAAACTGGCGAGGCTCAGTTCAAACGGCGGAGAAACAACTCTTTACCATTGCTTACAGCGTGTTGGCTGCGCAAAGCATAGTTTGGTGAGTGGACTAACAGGCCCTGTTCGGGTTTGAGGGGACTCGCCATGAAGGTATCGATACTGCTCGCTTGCGGTGCGCTCGGCGCGCTGACGAGCGCAGCGGCATCTGGGCAAGCCCGGCCGCCGCCGGGGTCGGATTTGCATCTGAATACGAGAGCGGCCATGAGTGCACCGCAGGATATTGCCCGGACGCGCGATGTGACGCCGCCCGCTCCGCGTGGCGATCTGCGCGGCGATATCGCGAGCAATGTGCGCGCGCGTCCCGATTCCGAAAGGGAGAGCCAGGGACGGCATCATTGACGGACGCGCGTTTGCGTAACAAAGTGCTGGACCATTGCCGTGCGAAACGGGATTTTTTTCGTCCGCGCCGGTGTGAAGCCACGGAAAGACCGGACGCCCGAGAAGATGCCCGGCGGACAAGACTGACGACGACGATCCCTCGGCTCGTCAGCCGATCAGTCTCAGCTCCAAGCACTCGCCGTTCAGGCTCTCGCCTCGACTACGACTTCCTGGCCGCCGAACGAATAAGGTTCGCTGCGTCTCAAGTCCCAGTCGATCGAACGTTCGTCGCGGCAAAGCCGGTTGAATTCGTTTTTCCCGCGCTCGGTTACAACAGCGATATCCACGGGTGCATGAAAGCCCGGCGCTGGCGCAACGGTGCGCTGTCTCGTGAGTTCGAGCAGCCCGAGGGCGCGCAGAAGGTCGAAACCTTTGGGACGTTTTGCCCAGGGAACCTGACGATACTGCGCTCGGCGAAGTGCTTCGAGTACGGCTTCGTTAGAATACGTGGTCATCTCGTTCTGTCTTCCTGTGCAGCCATGACGACGCTCGTGACGGTCGCAAGACGGTCCGCGACGTCGACTAAACGCGGCGCGCCGAATTTCGCGTTGCCAAGCATGATCAGCTTGCTGGCGAATGTTTGGCCGCCGCTTGCGTTAGGTGCTGCTTTCTATTACAAGCCCCCGTTGAGAGCGCGCTAATCACGCGCTTTACTGCGACACCCGCCGATGCGTTCCCGAAGTCCGCGATGACGGAACGAATTGTCCTCAAACCAATACGTTACCCCAATCAAATTGGTTCTATTTACTTTATTGCTGCTTTTTTTTGCATTATTTGCGCTTTGGCGACGCCGCCGCGTCCAGATTGCCGTTCTCACCGTCATTTTGGCGTGGGCGTGCGGTAGCGGATGGTTCGCCGGGCCTTTGCTCAATCTGGCGCAACAGGGCTTTGATCAGACGATCACGCCGGACTTCGCACCCAAGACCGACATCGTTCTGATGGGCGGCGGAACGGACAGGGAAGGCACGGGGCTCATCCCGAAAGCGGATTCGATCCCGCGCATTGCGGCGGCGGCGAAGTTGTACCGGGAGTGCCGTGCGTCCGGTGCGTCGTGTCGATTGATCCTGAGCGGCGGCGACCCGCAAAACCACGGTCAGGCCGAAGCGGACAATTACGCGCCTTACGTGCTTGCGCAGGGCGTCGCGCCCGGCGATCTAATCCGCGAAAATCAAAGCCTCAACACTTATCAGAACGCGCGTAATGTCGCCGCCATTCTGGGTGATGCACATGACAGCGATTTGATCGTCATTACGTCGGCGTACCACATGCGACGCTCGCTGGCCGCGTTCGACGCATTCGGTTATCGTCCGCAGGCCTACGTTTCAGATGTGCGACATAACTCCGTCACACTTCTGCCCCGCTTCCGCAGCTTCGAGAACAGCGAGCTTGCGGCGCACGAACTCGTGGGCATGGCGCGCTTCGAGGTGTATCGCTGGCTGCGTCTTTATTAAAGGCGCTGGCCGAATGCGTGAATCGATTGCGCGAGGTTTAGTCAGGACTAGCTAGCAACGAGCCGCACCTGTAAGATCGCGCACCGGCTTTTCGAGGGCCGGCCAGGAATCGTGGTTCGACACGTCGTTGCCCGAATCGGGGTCTACGATGGGTACGGTCCGAAGCGCATTGCCGAAGACGTTCGGGTAGCGAAGCACCTCAGTGCGATGCGGGACTGGATTTTGCTCCGAACTATGCGGCAATACCCGGATCGGACAGGCGATTCCCGGATTCAACTGTCACCAGGAGGTTAAAAATGAAGAAAGTGTCCGTGGCTGTTCTGTTGTCGTTGAGCGCGATTGCATCGGTGGCCTATGCTCAAAGCGAGCAAGGCGTGACGATGAGCACCGATCCCGCGAAGATCGCGGACGTCGAATCGCGCGCACAAGCTCTGCAATCGTCGCAGCAAGACAGTATGCAAGGCATGCATTCGCAGCCCATGCATAAGTCGGGTAGTCATCACAAGAAGTCGCACGGCAAGTCGACGACCGGTTCGAGCCAGTAAGTTCGCTTCCGGCCGCACGGCTAGTTCTGTCGCGCTGCGCTCTGGTGCGTGAGCACCTCGGGCGCAGCGTAATCAGCGAACGAGCCAATCGCCGCTTGATATCTTCGGTAGTCCTGCAACTGATTGCGCCGAGACGGGGTACATCAGGCAATCGATGCGCGTTCTCGTGCCATCCAGTTCCACTTCGACATGCATCCGGTGCGAGCGAAACAGTCCTTCCACACCGGGATACACCTCTTCGATTTCATCGAGCACAGGCACAAGCGATTCTTCGATTCGATAGATATCGCCACGAATCGGCGCACCGGTATCGCCATCGAGCACTAGTCCGGGATAAGCGCCGAAATCGAAAAGATGACCGCGCACGTGCGCCGCGCCCAGATACTCCGGTGTCGCCAGATCATGGCGCTCTGTGGCGCGATTGATATCATTGGCTTCGCCCGCGCGCAGGGTGCCGTACACAAAGACGTATTGCATCGGAGAATGCCGCTCCATTCGTGGCGTTGAACGATCCGCGCATTATGCCCCGCGAAAATGCGCTGCCGGCGGGCCGTCCAAGCTTCCGCCCGAAAGGCGATCCATGACTACGTTCGTCGACACGAATCCATCCAGCGAGAATGTCGAGCACCTCGACATTCCGGTCGAACATTCGCCGACCCGCGATCATCCGATCCGCGTGCGCTCGCGGCCCGTGCCGTATGGCGTGCGAATCGCGCTGCATACACATCCGTGGGCGCAGGTTGCGTACACGTCACGCGGCGTGCTGCGCGTGGCAACCGCCGATTCGACGTGGATGGTGCCGCCTTCCCGTGCGATCTGGGTGCCGCCGAACGTGACGCATGAAGTCGTGATCGTCGAGGACGCGTATCTACGCACCCTTTACGTCGACGCCAGCGTCGTGCCGCCTGGCCTCGGCGCGTGCCGCGTGGTGGAAGTGTCGCCGCTGCTGCGCGAGGTGATCGCCGCACTCGACGAAGACGCGATTTCCCGCCAGCGTGAGCGGCTGCTCGGCACGCTTGCGCTCGATGAAATCATCCGCTCGCAGCCACTTCCGCTTTCCGTGCCGATGCCCAATGACAAGCGCCTGCGCGCGCTCTGCGACGCCGTGCTGAGCGACCCGTCGCATTCGGATCTCGAACGATGGTCGTCGGAAGCCGGGGCGAGCACGCGCACCATCGCGCGGCTCTTCAGGCGCGAGCTCGGCGTGAGCTTTTCGCAATGGCGCCAGCAGGCCGTGCTCGCACGCGCCATTCCGCTTCTGAGCCAGGGACGACCGCTAGCGCAAGTCGCACGGGAATTGGGTTATCAAAGTCAGAGCGCGTTTTCGGCGATGTTTCGCCGCGCTTTCGGGCAAAGTCCTCGCGCGTTTTTTTCGCGTGATGCGGGAACGGGCCACGACGAACGCCCGATGGACGACGCCTAAACGCGGCGCACCATGTGCCGGATCGAACCGAGCAAGGCGAGTCGCGGTCCCGCCGGACGATAGCCCAGACGCACGTACAGGCGCGCGGCGGGGTTGTCGACGAATACGCGCAACTGGCACTCGGCGAGCCCTCGCGCACGCGCCCAGCGATGCGCCGTGTTCAGCAGGAAGGTGCCTGCGCCGCGTCCGCGAAAGCCCTGCGCGATCTGCACGTCACGAATATGCAGCGAGTCGTCTTCCTCCGTCACGCGCATGACACCAATAGGCACGCCGTCCGCCTGCAGGATGAAGTTCTCCGACTCGCGCCAGCTCGACAGAAACAGGTCGCCCCGCCACACGAGATTGTGACGACGATAGTAGCCGACCATGTTGTCGTGCGTGAGCGCTTCGGCGAAAGCGAAATCCGCCATCGACGCCTGGCGCAACTGGAACAGAGAGAGGTCTTCGGTCGGGTCGAGCATCGCACGCGGGACGGGCACGAGGAGGTGCCCTAAACACTATGACAGTGCGCGCCTGCTGGCAATCGACAAATCGATGTTTGCGCAGGATTCGGTGCGCGGGACCTGACGCAAGCGAAAAAACGAGCCCAAAAAAAATCCAGCCCGAAGGCTGGATTTTCTCAACTAGCTGGCGGAGCGGACGGGACTCGAACCCGCGACCCCCGGCGTGACAGGCCGGTATTCTAACCAACTGAACTACCGCTCCAACTCGTTCACCGATTGCAGCGCTTTTACAGCAGCCGCCGATGTTCTGGCGTCCCCTAGGGGATTCGAACCCCTGTACTCACCGTGAAAGGGTGATGTCCTAGGCCTCTAGACGAAGGGGACTTCAACCTACTAAAACTAAACTATCGACACAGCGCAGCGAAAAAAAATCCGGCTTATCAGCCGGAGTCTTCCTGCTTGCAATGCGTTGGCGGAGCGGACGGGACTCGAACCCGCGACCCCCGGCGTGACAGGCCGGTATTCTAACCAACTGAACTACCGCTCCAGCGCTTACTTCCAGGCAGCGCTTCTTACTAGCAGCCGCCGATGTGCTGGCGTCCCCTAGGGGATTCGAACCCCTGTACTCACCGTGAAAGGGTGATGTCCTAGGCCTCTAGACGAAGGGGACAGAAACTTGTGTATCTGTCTTTGCTACTTAATCATTC
Source organism: Caballeronia sp. LZ003 (assembly GCF_031451465.1). NCBI lineage: Bacteria > Pseudomonadati > Pseudomonadota > Betaproteobacteria > Burkholderiales > Burkholderiaceae > Caballeronia > Caballeronia sp. LZ003. The sequence continues at coordinate 1,917,210 of NZ_JARUXJ010000001.1, forward strand.
GCTCTGGGCTTAACAACTTGCCGCAAGCAGCGAAGACCGAAATTCTATACAACCTGATGTTACTTGTGAAGTATTTTTTGCGACTTCCGAAACGCTGGAAACCATACAAACAATACCACCTGCCCTGCAAAACCATTCTTGGTGGAGGTAAGCGGGATCGAACCGCTGACCTCTTGCATGCCATGCAAGCGCTCTCCCAGCTGAGCTATACCCCCTTGCAGAACAGAAACGAGATTCTATAGGCCATTTTTGAAGTTGTAAATACCCTTTGACGCTCGTAGCGAAATTTTTTACCTCTCTTCATGCATTTGCGCGCAATGCATGCATCGCTGGCATTCATCGCGCGCGGCCTTGCGTCTTCAGTCAGCTTGCGGCCAGTTCCAGCCGACGCAAAACGGCTTCGCGGCCGAAGAGCGCGAGTACGGCGTCGAGGGACGGCGTGTGCGTCGTGCCTGCAACCAGCAAGCGAACCGGCATCGCGAGTTGCGGCATCTTGAGCTTGTGCGCGGCAAGCGTAGCCTTCACGGCCGCGGCGATCGCTTCCTTGCTCCACTCCGCTTCGGCGAGCGCCGCGCGCAAATCGGCGATGGCCGGCCGCACTGCATCGGTGACGTGCTGCTTGCGCGCTTCGGGATCGATCGTGGGCTCGCGATAGAACATCACGGCGTTATCGGCGATTTCCTTCACCGTCGATGCGCGGTCCTTCAAAAGCCCGATTGCCAGCTCCAGCGGCGCGCCGTTCTCGATCGCGCTCGCTTCGATACCCGCCTCGCGCAAGAACGGCCGCGTGAGTTCCGCGAGGCGACCGTTGTCCGCTTCCTTGATGTAATGCGCGTTGAGCCAGTTGAGCTTGTCGTGGTCGTATTGCGCCGGCGACTTGCCCAGATGCTCTAGGTCGAACCATTCGACGAACTGTTCGCGCGAGAAGATTTCCGCATCGCCATGCGACCAGCCGAGGCGTGCGAGATAGTTCACGACCGCCTCGGGCAGATACCCGTTGTCGCGATAACCGGTCACGGCCATGGCGCCATGACGCTTGCTCATCTTCTCGCCCTGCTCGTTCAGCACCGTCGGCAAATGCGCGTAAACCGGCACTTCACCGCCGAGCGCGCGCAGGATGTTGATCTGACGCGGCGTGTTGTTCACGTGATCGTCGCCGCGAATGACGTGCGTGATCTGCATGTCGAGGTCGTCGACGACCACGCAGAAGTTGTAGGTCGGCGTACCGTCGGGACGCGCGATGACGAGATCGTCGAGTTCTTCGTTCGAGATCTCGACCGTGCCCTTCACGGCGTCGTCCCACGCGACCACGCCCGTCAGCGGATTGCGAAAGCGCACCACCGGCTCCACGCCTTCGGGAACCGGCGGCAACTCCTTGCCCGGCTCGGGACGCCACGTGCCGTCGTAACGCGGCTTTTCGCCCGCAGCGCGCTGACGCTCGCGCAGGGCATCGAGCTCCTCGGTCGACATATAGCAGTGATACGCGAGCCCCTTCTCCAGCATCTGCGCGACCACTTCGCGATAACGCTCCATGCGCTGCATCTGATAGAACGGACCTTCGTCGAAATCGAGGCCGAGCCAGGCCATGCCTTCGAGAATCGCATCGACCGAGGCTTCGGTGGAGCGCTCGACATCGGTGTCCTCGATGCGCAGCACGAAGGTGCCCTTCATCTTGCGCGCGAACGCCCAGGGATAGAGCGCGGAGCGGATGTTGCCGAGATGGATGAAACCGGTCGGGCTCGGTGCGAAGCGGGTACGGACTTGGGTGGTCATTGCGGTTTTACTCGATGGATGGCGTCTGTCTCGCTCGAAGCCGATGCGCGCTCTACGCGCCTCAAAGCAGACGAGAAGTGTCCAATGACGGCTGATTCGGAAGCGTTCGTGCGGCTGGATCACGCGGCCGGCGCTTCGTCAAAGTGAACCGGAATTATACTCGCGGCCTGCTTTGTGCCGGTCCGTGCGCCTTTGTTTTATGATGTCCGCGCCTTTTTGCCGATACCGGCCAAGGCACGTTCAAAGCAGCAAGCCGCGCCCGGAGTTCAACTTGAAGCCATCGTCATCCCGTCTTTCGCTTTCGCGCCGCGCGTTTTCGCTCGCGGCGCTGTCATCCGTCGTGACCGCGTGCACGACCGCCACGGGCGGCAACGCCACGTCGACCACGACCACGAGCACGCCGCCGCCCAAAACGGATATCCAGCGGCAAGCGCCCGTTCGCATCGGGCTTGCGCTCGGTGGCGGCGCGGCGCGCGGCTTCGCGCATATCGGCGTGATCAAGGCGCTCGAAGCGCGCAACGTGCCGGTCGATCTCGTGGCGGGCACGAGCGCGGGCTCGGTCATCGCGGCACTGTATGCGTCGGGCATGAACGGCATCGCCATCAACAAGCTCGCGCTCACCATGGACGAAGCCTCGATCAGCGACTGGGCCATGCCTTTTCGCACGCGCGGCATCTTGCAAGGCGTGGCGCTGCAGAACTACCTCAACAAGACGCTCGACAATCGTCCGATCGAGAAGATGGCGAAGCCGCTTGGCATCGTCGCGACCGACCTTCGGAATGGTCAGCCGATCCTCTTTCAGCGCGGCAACACGGGCATCGCGGTACGCGCGTCCTGCAGCGTGCCGTCGATCTTCGAGCCGGTGAAGATCGGCGACCACGAATATGTCGATGGCGGGCTGGTGAGTCCCGTCCCCGCCGCATTCGCACACAAGATGGGCGCGGACTTCGTGATCGCTGTGGATATTTCGGCGCGTCCCGAAAGCGGCCTCACGCAAAGCTCGTTCGACGTGCTCATGCAGACCTTCACGATCATGGGACAGACCATCAAGGCTTATGAACTCGACAAGTACGCGGACGCGGTCATCCGGCCGAATCTCAATGCCATGAGCAGCAGCGACTTCAGCCAGCGCAACGCATCGATTTTGGCGGGCGAGGAAGCGGTCGCGAAGATGTGGCCAGCGTTGCAGCGGCAGCTCGTCGAACGCGGCGTGCGCGTTTGAGAAGTCTTCTGCTTGCGTAATGCAGCGCGGGGCATGAGCGCGCCGGCGCTCGGATACCACGGCGATTCCTGTGCTCGGGTGCGCGGCGAGCGGTTGAAACCCAACGCGAAGAATCGATCGAGCGACGCACTGTCGCCCAACGATGTCACGGCGACTTGGGTGCTCGAATGCGCGGCAAACCCCAAGCAAAAGAGGCCACGCCCGCCGAGCCGTGGCCTCTTTCGTTCGCGCTGCGGAAAACCGCGACTACCTCAGCGACTTCACCTTGTCTGCCGTGATCTCGGCAGGCTGTCCGCCCCACGTTGCGCGAAGATAATTCGCCAGTTCGGCGATCTGCTCGTCGCTATACGTGCCCGCGAATCCAGGCATGTCCTGCATGGCCTCGCCGTGCGGGAACGGCTGCGCCTTTATGCCATCGAGCATCGACACGATCAGGTTGCGCGGATCGGCCAGACGCAAGGTCGAGTTGCCGTTCATCGCTACCGTGACGTGCGGCTTGCCCTCGCCCTCGTGCCCGTGACAACCCGCGCAAGAATCCAGATAGAGCGAGCGGCCCGCAGCGAGCCGCGTGGCGTCGCCCGACTGAATGGCGGCGAGCGGCGCGGCTGCCTGCGGCTTGTCGCCGAGCAGATACGTGGCGAGTGCGCGCAGATCGTTGGAATCCAGATGCTGCGTGCTCAGATAGATCACCGGATGCATCTCGCCATACGCCGAGCCTTGCCGCGCGACGCCCGTCGCGAAGAAAGTCTGCAGATCGGCGGCATTCCAGCCACGCGCGGCAAGCGCTTGCGGCGTGATGTCGGGCGCGCCGACACGGCCGAGGGCTTCGCCTTGCAGCGTCTTCGCATCCTGCAACTGGCCGAAGGCACCACGCGGCGTGTGGCACTCGGCGCAATGGCCGAGCGCGTTGGCCAGATAGCGCCCGCGCGTCCAGTCCGCCGATTGTCCCTGCGACGCATCCGGCAAGGTGTCGTTCAAGAACAGCATGTCCCAGAAACGCACGGCGAAGCGCACGTTGTAGGGAAACGAGAGGACCGGCTTGACACTCGGCACGGCTGCCGGCTTTTGCGCCATCAGATACGCGTAAAGGGCGTCACTGTCCTCGCGCGTGATCTGTCGATACGACGTATAAGGCATCGCCGGATACAGCTTGCCATTCGGCGACTTGCCTTCATGCAGCACGGCGTAGAAGTCGTCGGCGCTATAAGAGCCGATGCCGTACTTCGTATCGGGCGTGATGTTGGTGCCGTAGAACGTGCCGAACTGCGATTGCAGCTTCACGCCGCCCGCGAACGGCGCGCCGCCGTTCGCCGTGTGGCATGCGGCGCAATCCGCCGCATGCGCGAGATAGCGTCCACGCGCGATCTGCTCGGGCGAGCTCGCGATGTGAACGGGCGCGTCCCGACGGTCGCCGCACGCGCTCAACGCGAAAGCGGCAAGCGCGAGTGGAATCAGCCGCACGACGCAGCGCGACACGAAGCGAGTCACATTCAGTCTCGTCATGCTGCGTCCTTCACCAGGCCGGGCGTCGTGAGCACCAGTTCCTTCACGGCTTCGTAGTAGCGCACGTAACCTGTGCAACGGCAGATGTGGCTGTCGAGCGCCGACATGATGGTCGCTTCGATCTGATCCTTCGCGATGGGATTGCGCTTCAGATTGTCGAGCAGGACCATCGTCGCGTTGACGAAACCCGGCGTGCAATAGCCGCACTGGAAGCTGAAATGTTCCAGGAACTTCTGCTGCACGGGCGCGAGTTCGACGACTTCGCCCTGCTCGTTGCGCTTCGCGTGTCCCTCGACGGTCCGCACGTTCTTGCCGTCGAAGAAATGCGCGCCGTTGATGCACGAACGCACTTCCTCGCTCGTGCCATCGGCCCGGTCGACGATCACGACGCACGCGTGGCAGATGCCCTGCCCGCAGCCGAGACGCGAGCCGGTCAGGCCGAGATACTCGTGCAGGAAATCGATCATCGGCAAGCCGGATGGCACCTGCATCGGGCCGACCTTATTGCCGTTGATCGTCATGGAGAGCGAGCGCGATTCGACGCTCGCGGCGGATGGGATGGCCGTCATGCGAGCACCTCCTGAATGTTTTGCGGGCTCACCGGCAGATCGGTGAATCGATGTCCGATCGCATGCGCGATCGCGTTGACGATGGCTCCGACCACCGGAATCATCACCACTTCGGCAATGCCTTTAGGCGGATCGGTTTCGGAAAGCGGCGGCAACACTTCGCTGGTTTGCTTCCAGACTGCGACATCGCTTGCGAGCGGCAAGTGATAGCGGTTGAAGTTCCACGTTCCGTTGCCGGGACCGTCTTCGTAAAGCGGCAGATACTCGTGCAGCGCGTGACCGATGCCCATCGCGAGGCCGCCTTGCAACTGCCCGGAGACGAGTTGCGGCGCGATCTGATTGCCGCATTCCATGATCGAATGATGCGAGAGCAGATCGACCTTGCCGCTGGCCGAGTCGATAGCAAGTTCGACGAGCGTGCCGACCGCGCTGTAATACGTGACCGCGGCGTTGTTGCGTTGCACGGGCGGGATGAACACGCGTTTGCGATCGAGCACGGTATAGCCGTTGGCCGTGGCCTTGCCGCGTTGCTTGCCGTTGGCGGCATCGGCGCTGCCGAAGCGCACCGAGAGTCCGTCGAGCGGTACCTGATCGACGGTGCCCGCGATATCGAACTGCGCCTCGCTCCACTGCCAGCGATTGAAGGTATGCACCGCAGCGCCCGTGACGAGCCCGAGTTCATGCGCCTTCTTCGCGAGCACGTCGAAGGCAAGCGGCTCCATGCCGTCGGCCGCCAGCTTGCCGTCGACCCAGCGCGCATCTTCCACACGCACGACGTACGAGGTCGCCTGACCGCCGCCGATACCCTGCCCCCAGAGCGCGAGCGCGGCGGGCCAGATGCCGTGACGAAACACGACGCGCGCCGCTTCATGCGTGGCGTGCGTGAAGTAGAAGGCGGAATTCGTCGCGCTGGCCGGCGACATGTACGCGGGCGACCAGCGCGGATTCGCGCTCAAGCGATCCTGCTCGGCTTGCGACATGATGTACGGATCGCCGCTCGTCACGACCGGCAGATCCGTCCAGTCGATGATCGCCATATGCACATCGACGGCGGGCTTGCCGAGCCACTTCGCGACCGCGAGGGCCTGCGAGGTCGACGTGCCGGTGCCGATCTCCGCGCCCGAGTGACTCAACGCGATGCGCCCGTCGGCCGTGAACTCCACTTTCGCGAAGGCGCTTTCCGCGCCCGTACCGAAGTCCTTCTGCGTACACGCGAAGCCGATGCCATAGCGCATTCCCGGATGCGCCGCCTCGAAATCGCTCTTGCGCCGCATGCGTTCGGCCCACAGCGGCAGTTCCTTCGCGCGACGCAGCACTTCCTCGGCGCGCAACGCGCCGGCGGGAATGGCGCCTTGCGTGTTCTTCATGCCGGTGCGGAACACGTTCTTCAGGCGGAAATCGATCGGGTCGATATCGAGCTTCTGCGCGATCTCGTCGATCATCATCTCGGTCGCGGCCATGCTTTGCAGCGTGCCGTAACCGCGCGCCGAACCGGCATCGACCGCGCGCGAGGCAATCGCGATCGCGGTCAGATCGCTCTGCGGAATGTAGTAGATCGACTGCGCCGCCGTCGCGCCGACCATCGCGACCGATGGCGAGAAGTTGCAGCGTCCGCCGCCGTTCGCTTCGAAGTCACCCTTGAAGGCTTGAATGAGGCCGGTGTTCTTGTCGATCGCCATGCGATAGCGCATGTCGAACGCGTGACGCTTGAGCGAGCTCTGGAACTGTTCGAAGCGGTCGAAAGCCAGGCGCACGGGACGGCCCTCGCCATACATGGCCGCGACGAGACCGTAGAACGGCACGTTGGAGTGATCCTTCGAACCGTAGCCCACCGTGTAGCACGGATGCAGGAACAGGTTCTTCACTGGAAAATGCGACTTGGCCGCCATCTCCACGGCGCTTTCCGCGACTTCGTGCGGACCTTGCGTCGGGACGACCATGTGCAGCGACTGAGTCGCCGCGTCGTACCAGCAATTCGCGTTGTCGGGCTCGAGCGCGGCCGTATCGACCGATTGCGTCTTGTATTCGCGATCCACGACGAGCCAGTCCGCCGGCGGATGATCGAGCTGGTCGGCAATACTTTGCGCGTGGAACATGCCCTGCTCGTCGAGCTTGCCGTGTTCATGAGCGTCGGCCCAGACGGGCGCGCGCTTCTTCATCATGTGCGGAAAGAGCGGCGTGTTCTTCAGGCTCGAAAACGTGTCTTCGTCGAAAGGCGTCTTGCCGCCGACGCGCACGAAGCGAAACGACGCCCACGGATCGCGCTCGAGCGGACCCGTCGTTGCGCCGTAACGGATCACGCCATCGCGGAACTGGAGCTTTTCCTTCGCGAAACGGAAGCGCGCGAAGTCGTGATAAATCAGCATCGCAACGGCCTGGCCGAGATACGCGGGCGTCTTCCCGGCCGGCAGGAACATGTCGTCGCCATAGAACGCGGGGAAGGCGAGCTTGTCGCGCGCGAGATCTTCCGCGGTGACTACGCGATCGGGCTTCAGCGCATCGCCGAGCACCGACAGATCGAAGCCTTCGTACAGACAGTCGGCCCGCGTCACGCGCAGGATCAGCGCGTGCGATTGTTGCTGCGGCCAATGCGGCATGTCGACCGCGCGGATGTCGCGCGCGAAGACCTTCGCGCCCGTTACCTTGGCCATGCCGTCGATACGAAACTTTGCGCTTCCGTTCGTGGCATCCCATTGAACGGGCGTGAGTATCTTCTCTTCGAACAACGCGGCGAACGCACGGCTGCCTAAGGGCGCGACGAATACCGAAACGCCCGCGAGTGCAGCCGCTTTCAGAAAACCACGACGCGACAGGTCGAGTTTCCCCATGTACTTCTCCTCAAGTGATCGCCACAGGCCGTCCAGCATGGAGACGGCCACACGCCGCCTTCACGCGGGCATGTAAAATTTGTTTGCAATACGAAACGTCGCTGGGCGATGAATCGAATCCGGCATTGACTGACAGAAGGCAGTGGGCGCGATTTTAAGTGCGGGAAAGACCGTCAACAACGCGCACAACGTCAAGTTCTGTCAAGATTAAAGCGGCAAGGGAATGAGGAAAATCAATATGGTGAAATGCCGCGCGCTCAAAATAAAACGGCGACCTCTTTCGAGAGTCGCCGTCTTTTAGACGATACCAACGCGATCAATAATCCGCGTCTTCGATCCACGCAGCCTGAATGGCTTCGAGAATCTTTTCATTGGAGCTCTGCGGATCGTCGTCGAAACCAACCAGCTCCGTCACCCAGCGATGCAAGTCCGTGAAACGCACATACTGGGGATCGATATCCTGATGCGCATCGGTCAAGGCCATTGCGATCTCTTGAGTATCTGTCCACTTCATGAGCGAGCCTCCGTCAGTGATTTTCTTTGGCGTGGTTAATGGTGTAGCGCGGGATCTCGACCACCAGATCCTCGTCGGCCGGCACCATTGCCTGACATGATAACCGCGATGTCGGTTCGAGGCCCCACGCCTTGTCGAGGAGATCGTCCTCGTCTTCCTCCGACGGTTCGAGCGCGTTGAAGCCCTCGCGGATGATGACGTGGCAGGTCGTGCACGCGCACGACTTCTCGCAGGCGTGCTCGATCTCGATACCGTGTTCCAGCAGATTGTCGCAGATGCTCTTGCCGATATCGGCGTCGATGACCGCGCCGTCCGGGCAAAGCTCCACGTGAGGAAGCACAACGATTTGAGGCATGGACTTAAGTTTTCCGTGAATTTCCGAATGGATCAGACATCGTCGAGCTTGCGGCCGGCGAGTGCGCGGCGAATGCTCTTGTTCATGCGGCGCGCGGCGAATTCGTCGGTTGCAACGGAAAGCGCCTTGGTCGCGTCTTCGATACGTTGCGCCGAATCGCCCTTCGCGATGGTCGCGAGTTCTTCCGCCAGCGTTTCGATCTGCGCGCGTTCGCTCTCGGCGAGCAACTCGGCGTCTGCCGCGAGCGCCGCGTGCGTGGCTTCGACCAGCCGTTCTGCATCGACCTGTGCCTCGCGCAGCGCGCGGGCCTGCATGTCGGTCTCGGCGGTCTTGAAACTTTCCTCGAGCATGCGCGCGACGTCGTCATCGGCGAGACCGTAGGACGGCTTTACCACCACCGACGCTTCCACGCCCGAAATCTGCTCGCGCGCGAAAACGGACAGCAAGCCGTCGGCATCGACCTGATACGTCACGCGAATGCGCGCGGCGCCCGCCGCCATCGGCGGAATGCCACGCAATTCGAAACGCGCGAGCGAGCGGCAGTCGGACACGAGTTCGCGTTCGCCCTGGACCACGTGGATCGCCATTGCCGTCTGGCCGTCCTTGAACGTGGTGAAGTCTTGCGCGCGCGCGGTCGGGATCGTCGAGTTGCGCGGAATGATTTTTTCGGTGAGACCGCCCATGGTTTCGACGCCGAGCGACAGCGGAATCACGTCGAGCAAGAGCCAGTCGTCGCCTTCGCCGCGACGGTTGCCGGCGAGCAGATCGGCCTGAATCGCGGCGCCGAGCGCCACGACCTGATCCGGGTCGAGATTGACGAGCGGCGGCTGGCCGAAATACGTCTGCACCGCGCGGCGGATCACCGGCATGCGCGTCGCGCCGCCGACCAGCACCACGCCCTTGATCTCGGCGGGCGCGACCTTGGCATCGCGCAGCGCCTTTCTCGTGGGTCCGAGCGTGCGCGCGACGAGCGCTTCGGTGAGCGTGTCGAACTGCGCTTCGGTCACGGCGACATCGATCACGCGGCCGTCCGAAAGCGTCGCCTGGACGCGCGTTTCATCGGCCGACGAAAGCGCTTCCTTCGCGACTCGCACATGGTCCAGCAAGAGCCGCACGTCTTCGGGCGAAGTGTCTTCGACGCCCGCCTGCGCAATCACATGCCGATACAGCACGTGGTCGAAATCGTCGCCGCCGAGCGCGGAATCGCCGCCGGCCGCGAGTACTTCGAAGACACCCTTGGTGAGCTTGAGAATGGACAGATCGAAGGTACCGCCGCCGAGATCGTAGACCGCGTACAGACCTTCCGATGCGTTGTCGAGACCGTAAGCGATGGCCGCCGCGGTCGGTTCGTTCAGCAGTCGCAGCACGTTGAGGCCGGCGAGCTTGGCGGCGTCCTTGGTGGCCTGGCGCTGGGCTTCATCGAAATAGGCGGGCACGGTAATGACCGCGCCGACCAGATCTTCGCCGAGCGAATCTTCCGCGCGATAACGCAGCGTGGCGAGAATCTCCGCCGACACCTCGACCGGGCTCTTCACGCCGTCGATCGTACGAATCTGCACCATGCCGGGCGCGTCGATGAAATCGTACGGCGCGTTCTCCGCGCCCTCCACCTCACTCTTGCCTCGACCCATGAAGCGCTTGACGGACACGATCGTATTGCGCGGATCGATGGCCGCTTCTTCCTTCGCGACGCGGCCGATGCGCCGTCCGCCCTTCTCCAGATAGCGCACCACCGACGGCAGCAGCACATGGCCGTCCTCGTCGGGAAGCGCTTCGGGCACGCTGTTGCGCACGGCCGCCACGAGCGAGTTCGTCGTGCCGAGATCGATGCCGACCGCCACGCGCCGCTGATGCGGTGCGGGCGCCATGCCGGGTTCTGAGATTTGCAGTAAAGCCATCGTTGATCTTATGGGGTTGTGTGCGGCGCCTGAGGCTCTTGTACGTCAGGCGGTTTCGAGCCGCTCGATCTGCGTGCCGATTTCATGCGCCACGCGTTCGATGAACATCAGCTGCCGCACCGCCTCGCTTGCCGCCTGATCCGACTTGCTGTCGATCAGCGCTTCGAGCTTGGTGAAGCGCACGCGTTCTTCATCGCGCAATTCGTCGAGCAAGGATTCGAGCGCGCCGATATTCTTCGCGCCGGCCGCATCCTCGATATTCTCGCGCCATTCCATTTGCTGCATGAGGAACGCGGGTTCCATCGCCGTATTGTTTTCCGCGCCGACGTCGATACCGCGCAGCGACAGCATGTAGCGCGCGCGCTTCAACGGATCGCGCAGCGTTTGGTAAGCCTCGTTGGCGCGCGTCGCCCATTGCATCGCGATACGGCGTTGCGCGTCGCCCGCCGAGGCGAAGCGGTCCGGATGCACTTGCGCCTGCACGGTGAGATATGCGTCGTCGAGCGCTTGCTGATCGACCGCGAAGACCGGCGGCAAGTCGAAGAGATCGAAGTGACTGTCGTTGAGCGATGCCATTGAGGATTACCGGTTACTCGGAAGATATCTCGAAGGATGCAGCAAAGTCGAAGCGCGAATGAAAAAGGCGGCACGCGCCGCCTCTTTTGCCGATACCGCCGGCGTCATGCCCGGTTATACGCGGAACGACTCGCCGCAGCCGCACTCGTCCTTCGCGTTCGGGTTGTTGAAGCGAAAGCCTTCGTTCAGCCCTTCACGCGCGAAATCCAGTTCGGTGCCGTCGAGATAAGCGAGGCTTTTCGGATCGATCACGACCTTCACGCCCGCCGACTCGAACACCATGTCTTCCGGTGCGAGTTCATCGACATATTCGAGCTTGTACGCGAGACCCGAACAGCCCGTCGTACGCACGCCCAGGCGCAGGCCGACGCCCTTGCCGCGTCGCGCCAGATACTTATGCACGTGCTGTGCTGCCTTCTCCGTCAACGTGATTGCCATAGTCTTTGCGTCGCGCTCTTTACTTGCTGCGTTACTTCGAAATCCGAGGCGCCGATCTTGCCGGCGCCATTCCAGGGTCGTTGCCTACGCCACCTTCATGCCGCATTCAGGCCGCGTGTTGCTTGGCTTCCGTCTGCTCGGCCTGGGGAGCCGCCACGCCGTGACGTTCCTTGTAGTCGGCGACCGCTGCCTTGATTGCGTCTTCGGCGAGAATCGAGCAGTGAATCTTCACGGGCGGCAGTGCGAGTTCCTCGGCGATCTGCGTGTTCTTGATCGTCAGCGCCTGATCCAGCGTCTTGCCCTTCACCCATTCGGTCACGAGCGAGCTCGATGCGATGGCCGAGCCGCAGCCGTACGTCTTGAACTTCGCGTCTTCGATCACGCCGTCCGCGCCCACGCGGATCTGCAGTTTCATCACGTCGCCGCAAGCCGGTGCGCCGACCATGCCGGTGCCGACCGTGTCGTCGTCCTTCGAGAAGGAGCCGACGTTGCGCGGGTTTTCGTAGTGGTCCAGAACCTTGTCGCTATAAGCCATGATTCGAATTCTCCGGTGATCTATCTCCGCGAGAGGCGGAGCAACATTCTTTCGACCGGCACGCGGCCAGTCGCCAAACCATTCGTGATGCGCTCAGTGCGCCGCCCACTGGATGCTCGAGATATCGATGCCATCCTTGTGCATTTCCCACAGCGGCGACAGATCGCGCAGCTTTGCAATCTTGTTCTTCAGCAGGTTGATGACGTAATCGACATCCTGCTCGGTCGTGAAGCGGCCGACCGTGAAGCGGATCGAGCTATGCGCCAGCTCGTCGTTGCGGCCGAGCGCACGCAGCACATACGACGGTTCCAGCGACGCCGACGTGCACGCCGAACCCGACGACACCGCGACATCCTTGACCGCCATGATGAGCGATTCGCCTTCGACGAAATTGAAGCTGATGTTGAGGTTGTGCGGCACGCGGCGTTCCATGTCGCCGTTCACGTACACCTCTTCCATGTCTTGCAGGCCCTTGAGCAGACGGTCGCGCAACATGCGGATACGTTCGTTCTCGGTGGCCATTTCCTCGCGCGCGATACGGAAAGCCTCGCCCATGCCGACGATCTGATGCGTTGCGAGCGTGCCCGAACGCATGCCGCGCTCGTGACCGCCGCCGTGCATCTGCGCCTCGATACGCACGCGCGGCTTGCGACGCACGTACAGCGCGCCGATGCCCTTCGGCCCATACGTCTTGTGCGCCGAGAACGACATCAGATCGACCTTCAGCTTCTGCAGATCGATCGCGATCTTGCCGGTGGCTTGCGCTGCATCGACGTGAAAAATGATGCCCTTTTCACGCGTGATCTCGCCGATCGCCTCGATGTCCTGAATCACGCCGATCTCGTTATTCACGCTCATCACCGATACGAGGATCGTGTCGGGACGAATGGCGGCCTTGAACTTGTCCAGGTCGATGAGGCCGTCGTCCTTGACATCCAAATACGTGACTTCGAAGCCTTCGCGTTCGAGATCGCGCGTGGTGTCGAGCACGGCCTTGTGCTCGGTTTTCACCGTAATGATGTGCTTGCCCTTGCTCTTGTAGAAGTGCGCGGCGCCCTTGATCGCGAGGTTGTCCGACTCCGTCGCGCCCGACGTCCAGATGATTTCGCGCGGATCGGCATTGACGAGCGCCGCGACGTTTTCGCGCGCTTCCTCGACCGCCCGCTCCGCGTCCCAGCCGTACTGATGGCTGCGCGAAGCCGGATTGCCGAACTGCTCGCGAAGATACGGAATCATCTTGTCCACCACGCGCGGATCGACGGGGGTCGTCGCGCTGTAATCCATATAAATGGGCAGGTGGGGAATGTCGTTATTCATCTGTCGCTCCGGGAAAATCGTTCAATACACGTGGCCAGGATGCTCGCACTCGCGCTTCATGAGACGCGCCGCGCGGCTTCAACCAGCCAGGTTGAAAATGGAATTCGGCCCCTTGGGCACCACACGCGCGGCTTCGACGCCCGCCGGTTCGGCGCGGCGGTCGCGCAACACCGACGACGAACCTTCGCGAGCGCGCTGCTGATCGACCAGATCTTTCAGCGAGACGGAATCGAGATACTCGACCATCTTCTGATTGAGCGTCGCCCACAGTTCGTGCGTCATGCAGTGGCCGTCGTGCTGCTTGGTGCCTTCGCACGTGCCCTTGCCGCCGCATTGCGTGGCGTCGATCGGTTCATCGACCGCGATGATGATGTCGGCCACCGTGACGTTCTCGGCGCGGCGCGCGAGGTTGTACCCGCCGCCCGGCCCGCGTACGGACTCGACGATCTCGTGGCGACGCAGCTTGCCGAACAACTGTTCGAGATAGGAAAGCGAGATGCGCTGGCGCTGGCTGATGCCTGCCAACGTCACCGGGCCCTGTTCCTGGCGCAATGCCAGGTCGATCATCGCCGTGACGGCGAAACGGCCTTTCGTGGTGAGTCTCATAATTGGGGGCTACCGCTAATACTCGATGATTTCTGTCAAGTATAAATATCCCACAGTTTTAGTCAAGTATCCAGGACCAGATAAGTAGCTGTTTAATTCTATTTCTTGCCGCGCGCAAGGCCGCCGCGTCGTGCCCAATTCAACTGACGAGTTGTGTCCGCAAGGCCGCCAATAGCCCCTCACAGGCGTCTTCGCATTGATCGAGCACGCGCTCGAAACCGTCGTCACCGCCGAAATAGGGGTCGATGACCACGCGGCTGTCGTCACGCGTCGCGAACTCCATCAACAGGCGAATCTTGTCGCGATGCTCCGGCGGACAGACCGCCGTAAGCGCCGCGACGTTCTTGTCGTCCATCACGATCAACAGGTCGAAGCGAGCGAAGTCTTCGGCCGTGATCTGCCTCCCGCGCAACGGTGAGAGGTCGTAGCCGCGCTTCTTTGCGGCACGTTGAGCGCGCTCGTCGGGCGGATGTCCGATATGCCAGTCGCCCGTTCCCGCCGAGTCGATAATGATCCGTTCCGAAAGCTTCGCCTCCTCGACGAGATCGCGCATCACCGCTTCGGCGCTAGGCGACCGGCAGATGTTGCCGAGACAGACGAAGCAGACGGCGATGGAATTCATCTCAAGCTTGGAGGGACGGTTATCGGCTGCCACCATCGGCAACGCGTGTTCGATAGGCCCGAATTATACAAAGGGTCACAAAAACGCGCGCGCACGAGTCACGCAAGCAAATCCGCCGAGCACGATCAGCTCCCGTCGCGATGAATGTCATGCGTGATGAAGCCGGAGTCGCCGTTCGGCATTTTCAGCCAGTCGCGATGCGCGAGCGTGCGGCGAATGTCGTCGAGCCCGCTACTCCAATGCTCGCGCATGGTCGAAAGGCCGAATTGATAGTCCTTGTAATGCCCTTCGTATTCCTTGTGGCGGTAAATCAGGTGGATCACGTTGTAGCGCTTCGAGCACGCGAGTTCGGCCGCGCGCCGGCACCATTCGTCGTTGTTGCGCAGTTCCTCGGGCACGAGATCCAGCACGTGCTGCAATACGTTGCGATACCGCTGTGAGCGCTGCATCTGATCCGTCACGAGACGCGTGCGGCTGGAATATTGAACGTCCTTCACGCGACCCATGACGTCGACGATGCTGTCCGGCACCGGCCCGCGCGCGCTCCAGAGATCGACCTGAAATGCGAGTGTGTCGCGACGCGGCGTGGCCTGCGCAATCTCGTAGAGCGGCGTGTTGGACATGAGGCCGCCGTCCCAGTAGAACTGGCCGTCGACCTCGACTGCCGCAAAGCCCGGCGGCAGCGCGCCCGACGCGATGAAATGCTCGGCGCGCAGCTTGATCTTCGTATTGTCGAAGTAAGCGAAGTTACCGGTTGCCACGTTGACCGCACCGACCGACACGCGCTTTTCGCCCGAGTTGATGCGATCGAAGTCGCACAGGCCTTCCAGCGTGGCCCGAAGCGGCGTCGTGTCGTAATAACTTGCGGTCTGCGGCGAGCCGGCCGCGAGCGGCGAAGGGGGCGGAAAGCGCGGCACGAAAAAGCCCTTTTGCCCTTCCACGATCGCGCCGAACGCCTGCCACGCGGTGAACGCCTTGCGAATCTCGTCGGGCGATTCGAACAGCGCATGCTCAATGAACGCCGGCAATGGAAACCCAAATGCCGGCTGACAAATGGTTTCCCAGAACTGGAGCAGACGCGGCACGCGATCCTTAGGCGCATTGCCCGCGATGATCGCCGTATTCAGCGCGCCGATGGAGATGCCGGCGATCCAGTTCGGCTCGATGCCCGCTTCGTAGAGCCCCTGATAGACGCCCGCCTGATACGCGCCGAGCGCACCGCCGCCCTGCAGCATGAGCGCGATGGTCTCGTAAGGCGGCAAGTCGATGCGCTTGTCGCCTTCGCTTTGAGTCTCCGGTTGCAGCGCTTCGCTGTCGTCGATTTCCGCCATGCCGATGCCTCCGCTTTCTCGCGTGCGTGTCTTTCGCTTATTGCATGAACCAGCCGTGGCTCACCACGAACGATTGCCCCGTGAGCGCCGCTGTCTCGAACTCGGACAGGAACCGCACCATCTGCGCGACGTCTTCCACCGTGGTGAACACACCGTCGACCGTGCCGCCCAGCATCACGCGTTTCACGACTTCTTCCTCGCTGATGCCGAGTTCCTTCGCTTGTTCGGGAATCTGCTTGTCGACGAGCGGCGTGCGCACGAAGCCCGGACACACCACGTGCGAGCGCACGTTATGCTTTGCGCCTTCCTTTGCCAGGACGCGCGCAAGCCCGAGCAAACCATGCTTGGCGGTCACATAAGCGGACTTGAGCGGCGACGCTTCATGCGAATGCACCGAGCCCATGTAGATGACGACGCCGCCGCGATCGTCCTTGTACATGTGCTTCAACGCGGCTTTGGTCGTGAGGAAGGCGCCATCGACGTGAATGGCCATCATCTTCTTCCAGTCCGAGTAGGCGTAATTTTCGATGGGATTGACGATCTGAATGCCCGCGTTCGACACGAGGATATCCACCGATCCCAAATCCGCCGCGACCCGGTCGATACCCTGATTGACCGCGTTCTCGTCCGTCACGTCCATCGCGATGCCGATAGCCTTGCCGCCCTTTTCGCGAATCTCGGCGGCGACGGTATCCGCGCCTGACTGATTTAGGTCCGCGATAGCGACTGCCGCGCCCGCCTGTGCAAGCGTGATTGCGATTGCGCGGCCAATGCCGCTCGCCGCGCCCGTGACGACCGCGGTTTTACCATCGAGCTTGCCGTTCTGTGACATGCGAACCTCCTCTCTGACAGTTGAATGACAACATGCGACGCCATTGGCCGCAATCTGGCCGTTCGGCATAGGACGAGTCACGCCGCGCATGAGAACACCTAGACCGTTCGGCCGACTAGTCATGGACGACCGGAAGCGGCTATTGTGCATGAACGGCGTGTCGCACTGCAGCGAATACGAAGCGACGCTCGGCTACAATGAGTGCCCTTCGCGCATGCCGGACGTGCCGCGCCGTTTGCCCTGAACTCGTTTTCTGTTGCCCTCCGCGGGCCTTTCGCCATGCTCAGTTACCGCCACGCCTTCCATGCGGGAAATCACGCCGACGTACTGAAGCACGCACTCGTCGTCCGGATGCTTCGCCATCTCGCCCAGAAAGACAAATCGTATTGGTATATCGACACGCATGCGGGCGCCGGCGTCTACTCGCTGACGGAGGGCTTCGCCGCGAAGAATGCCGAGTATGAAAACGGCATCGCGCGGCTGTGGGAACGCACGGATTTGCCGCCGCTCATCGCCGATTATGTCGATGAAGTCACGGCCCTGAACGCCGATGGTGAATTGCGCTTCTATCCTGGCTCGCCGTATCTCGCGTGGCGGCTCATGCGCGAACAGGACCGCATGCGTTTGTACGAGTTGCACAGCACGGAAATCGACGTGCTGCGTCATAACTTCCGCGATGCAGGCCGCCGCGCGATGATCTACGAAGGCGATGGCTTCGACGGCATCAAGGCCATTCTGCCGCCGCCGCCGCGCCGCGCGCTCGTGCTGATCGACCCGTCATACGAAGACAAGCGCGACTACGCGCGCACGCTTGCTTGTCTTGAGGAATCGCTCAAGCGGTTCGCGACGGGCACTTACGCGGTGTGGTATCCGATCGTCGCGCGACCGGAGTCGCAACGCTTCGCGGAGCAATTGAAGGCCATTCAACCCAATGGCTGGCTGCATGCGGCATTGACCGTGAGGCAGCCGCCCGAAGACGGCTTCGGGCTCTACGGCAGCGGCATGTTCATTTTGAATCCGCCCTATACGCTCGCCGCCGAACTCAAGCAGGCGCTGCCATATCTCGTCGATACGCTCGGCGAAGACAAGAACGCATCGTTCAAGCTGGAGCACCGCGCGGCCTGAACCTGCTCGACTCAGGGATAAGGCGTGCGGGAGTTGCCGTGCCGCCTGCCGTTGGATTGCGCAGGCGCAGTTGCTTGCCCCGACGAATAGTCGATGTACGGAGAAACGACGATAGGCGGCTGTTCCTGCTGCGGCGGTCCGGGCAGCGTGGCCATGGGCACCATGCCGGGCCCGCCGAGCGGCCCCGTCTGAAGCACGGTCCCCGGCACGCTGCTGTGGATGCCCGTTTGCGTGTCCAGCACCAGCGGCTCGCCGCCCGGCGTGCCGAACGCCAGTGGCGCAATGACGCAAAGGCATGCGCCGAGTGCCGCGCGAACGCGTCGTGCCGTATTGCTTCGCGTGCTTCGGAAAGCCTTCGTCGCGTCGTGGATATGGCTGCGCATCGCTCGCTCTTTTATGTAGACGAAACCGCTTTACCTTACCCCGGTGGCAAGCTTTAGGCTAGGTGTTTTGCCTCACAACCGGCCCTTCTCAGGAGATACGATGCAATCGACCAGAACGCTGCTTGCCCTTCTCATCTCGCTATGCAGCGCCACCGCCATGGCGCAGACGGCCGCGCCTGCTCACGACTCCATGCACGGCATGCACATGTCCGAAGCCACGCCGAACGCGGCGGGATCGTCATCGACAGCGGACTTTCAGGCCGCCGACAAGTCGATGATGTCGGGCATGTCCGGCATACAGTACAGCGGCGACGCCGACCGCGATTTCGTCGCGCACATGATCCCGCATCACGAAGGCGCGGTGGAAATGGCGAAAGTCGAGCTGAAGTACGGCAAGGACGCGAAGCTGCGCAAGCTGGCAAAGGACATCGTTGCGGCACAGGAAAAGGAAATCCGCTTCATGAAGCAGTGGCTCGCGGCGCATCCGCAAACGAAGTAAGCGGAACAAGCAGCGCGCCAAAAACGACAAAGCCCCGCGTTGCGGGGCTTTTTGCATGGCCGTGGCGCCTTGTGCGGCGCTACTGCGCCTTAAGCGTTGTAGCCGTTCGATTCGAGCGAGCGGATGCGCATTTCGAGCTGAACGATATCCGCGGATTGCGCCAGATACTCTTCACGGCGACGTTGTTCGGCGGTTTCAAACCAGATGCTGAGTTTTTCGAACAGGACTGCAAACATGATGTTTCTCCAAGGATTTCAACGATCCCTGGCATTTCGGGTCAGGGATTACCCGTATAAGGGATAACCCGGATTATAGCGCTTGAATCTCAAAAAGTGTAGCTATATGCATGAACACTGTGCATTTCGTCACGCAGTGGTGCGTCTTTTTTGTCTTACTCAACCGACTGATTTCAAGCAGCTTTTTCTACAGCGTCCGTGAGCGAAAGCACACTGTTGGTGCATGACTCCGCAAGCTGATCCAAAATGGGGCAATCAGGACGCTCGTCGCCATGACAGTGGTTCGCAAGATGAACGAGCGTATCGCGCATGCTCGTCAGTTCATCGATCCGACGGTCCAGTTCGGCGACGTGCTCAGTTGCAATCGCCTTCACTTCGGCGCTTGCACGAGAGCGGTCTTGCCATAGCGCCAGTAATTTGCGTATGTCTTCCACCAGGAAACCAAGCCGGCGCGCCTGCCGGACGAACCGCAATGCATGAACTTCCTGCGCTCCATACACGCGATAACCCGACGACGTTCGTCCCACCGGATTGAGCAAGCCGACGCTCTCGTAGTAGCGGATCATCTTCGCCGTCACGCCCGAGGCCTTAGCCGCTTCACCTATGTTCATTTCTCGCTCCGCATAAAATCTTGAAATCGACTCTACACCTTCCCATCATGGCAAGGTATACGATGTTGTCATCGATCCAATTTTCAAGCGAGGAAACCGGGATGACCGAGTTCGAAGTTCAGGGCATGAGTTGCCAGCATTGCGTCGCCGCCGTAACGCGCTCGATTCATGAAATCGATCCGCAAGCGCAAGTGCGCGTCGATCTCGAACGTGGCCGCGTGACAGTCGAGTCATCGCAGACGAATGAGGCGTTGATCGACGCAATCGACGACGCCGGCTACACCGTCAAAGGCGCCGCGTCCGCATGAGCGCCAGCGAACGCTTTACCGTTGCGCTCATCGGCGCGTCGGGTTTGCTGGGGCGCGCGGTCGGCGCCGAGCTGAAAAACGCGGTCGAGGCGCATGACTGGTGCGTCGTGCGCACGACGCATCGGCATGGCGATGCGGGCAGCGCGTCGCTCGATATTCGCGATCACGACGCCGTGCGCGCCTTTCTGCGGCGCGAGAAGCCGAATGCCGTCGTGGTCGCCGCGGCCGAGCGCCGTCCGGATGTGTGCGAGAACGATCCCGCTCTCGCCCGCGCGCTCAACGTCGATGCCTTGCAGACAATCGCGACCGAAGCCCGCGCGCTCGGCGCCTGGGTATTGTCGATCTCGACCGACTACGTGTTCGACGGCACCTCGCCGCCCTACTTTCCCGACGACGCGCCCGCGCCGCTCAACGCCTACGGCCATAGCAAGCTGGATGGCGAGCGCGCGCTACTCGCGTGCGATCCGGCTTCATGCGTGCTGCGGCTGCCGTTGCTCTACGGTCCGGTTGTCGACTGGAGTGAATCGGCGGTGACGAGCCTCACGCCCGCCATCGTCCGATCGGCCGATGCCGCGAACGCGCCCGCACCAATGGACGCCTGGGCGACCCGCTATCCGACCTACACGCCCGATGTCGCCGTGGTAATCCGCGGCATGCTCGAACAGCACGCGCAAGGCGAGACGATCTCGGGCATCGCGCAATGGTCCGGCGACGAGCCGATGACCAAGTTCGATATCGCCGAGCGCATCGCGCGAGTACTGCAACTCGACGCGAAGCTCGTCGCTCAAACCACGCCCATGGACGCGACACCGCGCCCGCGCGACTGTCATCTCGATTCGGGGCGGCTCGAAGCGCTCGGCATTGGACGGCGCACGCCTTTCGATACCGCGATCGCGCATCTGCTCGCTCGATATCCCGAGCACGCTCAGTGAAAGTCGCGGCTCGGCGCGGCGAGCCGGCCAAGCAGCGCGCTATGGTCTTCGAGCCGCTGCGCCACCAGATGCCGCACATCGCCTTCTTTTTGCCAGACGCCTTGCACGCCGAGCAGCGACGCGCCCAGCAACACCTTGCGCTGTTTCTCGACGAGCCCCGGCCAGACGATCACGTTGATCGAGCCGGTTTCGTCTTCGAGCGACAGGAAGATCGTGCCGTTCGCCGTGCCCGGCCGCTGCCGCACCGTGACGATGCCGCACGCGCGCACGAAGCGGCCGTTGCGAGTCTCGCCGAGTTCAGCGGCGCTTTTGAAACGCTGGCGCGCGAGCCGCTCGCGCAGCAAGGCGAGCGGATGACGATTGAGCGTGAGCCCGAGACTCGCGTAGTCGTCGACGATCTCGCGGCCTTCCGATGCTTCCGGCAACGCGAGCGGCGCTTCGGTCATCGGCGCATCGCGCAGCAATTCCGGCGCGCGCTGCTGCGCGGTCACCGCCCACCAAGCCTGACGCCGATGTCCCGCGATGCTTTGCAGCGCATTGCCCGCCGCGAGCGCTTCGAGTTCGCGACGCGACAGGGCCGCGCGACGCGTGAGATCGTCGACATCGACGAATGGTGCTTGAGCGCGCTCCGCCATGATCCGCTCGGCCGCCGCTTGTGAAAAACCCTTGATCAGTTGCAGCCCGATGCGCACGCCCGGACCGCCCGCGCCGTACGCCTGGGCATCGAGCCTGACGCGCTTTTTGAGCTTGCGCGCGCCGCGTCGCATGGTCTTGCGAAATACCTGATCCGGGCAAGGTGTGCCGTAGAACTGCTGACGCCGCCGCTGCTTTTCGGCATCCTGCAGGACGCGCACGCCATCGCCAGGCGGCATTTCCAGCACCGATTCCCAGTCGCTCAGCGACACATCCGGCGCGAACACCTGCACGCCATGACGCCGCGCGTCCTGCACGAGTTGCGATGGCGAATAAAAGCCGAGCGGCTGGCTATTCAGCAAGCCGGCCAGAAACGCCGCCGGTTCGTAGCGCTTGATCCACGCGCTGACATAGACGAGCAGCGCGAAACTCGCCGAATGACTCTCGGGAAAACCGTATTCGCCGAAACCCTCGATCTGCTTGCACACGCGCGCCGCGAACTCTTCCTCGTAGCCGCGCGCGAGCATCTTCGTCATCAGATCGGCCTGATACTTTTCCAGATGACCGCCGCGTCGCCATGCGGCCATCGCGCGGCGTAGCTGATCGGCCTGTTCCGCGCTATAGCCCGCGGCGACCATCGCGAGCTTCATCACCTGTTCCTGGAAAATCGGCACGCCGAGTGTACGCTCGAGCACGGGCCGCAGTTCTTCCTTCGGATACTCCGCTTCCTCGAGCCCTTGCTTGCGGCGCAGATATGGATGCACCATGCCGCCCTGAATTGGACCGGGCCGCACGATCGCCACTTCGATCACGAGGTCGTAGTACTTGTTGGGCCGAAGACGCGGCAGCATGCTCTGCTGCGCGCGCGATTCGATCTGGAACACGCCGACCGTGTCCGCGCGGCAGCACATCTCGTAGACGGCCTTGTCCTCGCGACGCACATGCGTCATGCCGAAATCCGGCACGCCACGCCGCAGCGCGATGAATTCGAGCGCGCGCCGGATCGCGGAGAGCATGCCGAGCGCGAGCACATCGACCTTCAACAGCTTGAGCTGATCGATGTCGTCCTTGTCCCACTGAATCACGCAGCGATCCTTCATTGCGGCGTTTTCAATCGGCACGAGGCGCGACAAGCGTTCGCGCGCGATCACGAAACCGCCGACGTGCTGGGACAAGTGACGCGGAAAGCCGCGCAACTCGCGCGTAAGCCGGATCAGATGCTTCGTCACGTGCGAGTCTTCGTTGAAACCCGCTTCTTTCAGATAACCGGCCACCGCGGACGGACCATCCCACCACTGCTGCGACTTGCCGATCCGTTCGATGAGCGACGCATCCAATCCCAGCGCCTTGCCGACATCCTTGAGCGCACTCCTCGTGTGATACGTGGTGAGCGACGCCGCGAGCGACGCGCGATGCCGCCCGTACTTCTGATAGATGTACTGGATGACTTCCTCGCGCCGCTGATGTTCGAAATCGACATCGATATCCGGCGGTTCGTTACGCGCGCGCGAAATGAAGCGCTCGACCAGCATGCTCATCTCGACCGGATTGATCTCCGTGATGTAGAGGCAATAACAGATGATCGAATTGGCCGCCGAGCCGCGCCCCTGACACAGGATCCTCCGGCTGCGCGCGAACGCGACGATGTCGTAGACCGTCAGAAAATACTTCTCGTAGTTCAGGTCCGCGACGAGTTCCAGCTCCTTTTCGATCTGCCCGATGGTCTCCACGCTCAATCCGTTCGGCCAGCGTTTGAGCGCGCCCGCGATCACATTTTTGCGCAGATAACTGCCTGGCGTTTCGCCGGGCGGCACGAGTTCCTCGGGATATTCGTAGCGCAATTCATCGAGCTCGAAGGTGCAGCGCTTCGCGACCTTCAAGGTCTCGGCAATCGCTTCTTTCGGATACAACGCGCCGATGCGCAAGCGTGTACGCAGATGCCGCTCCGCGTTCGCTTCGAGCGCGTAACCGCATTCGGCCAGCGGACGATTGAGGCGGATTGCCGTCAACGTGTCCTGCAAGGGCTTGCGCGAACGCGCGTGCATCAGCGCGCCGCTTGCCGCAACGAGAGGCAAACCGCTCGCCTTCGAAATCACGCGGCACGAAGCAAGACGTTCATCGTCGCTGCCGTCCTGCCACAACTCCAGCGCAAGCCAGGCGCGGCCAGCGGCGAAACTTCCGAGCCAATGAGCGCGATCGAGCGTATCGGCAAGCGTGGCCAAGCGTTGCGGAACCAGAATCAAGAGACAGTGCGGCAGATGCTTCAGATGCGCGATATCGCCGCGTAAATCGGTGGCATCGAACGAGTCGGACGGAGTGGCGGCGGGATTCGTGAAATCTTCCGGACCGATCCGATACGTTCCCTTCGGCGAACGCGAGCGCGCAAGCGAAATCAGCTCCGACAAATTGCCGTATCCCTCGCGATTGGTCGCCAGCGCAATGAGCGTGCAAAACGGCTCGCCGTTGGCATCGGTGAGATGCAATTCACTGCCGATTATCAGCTTCAACGTTGCCTGCTTGGGCGATGGCTCGCCGGCCTTTCGCGCCGCGTCGGCTGCGGCTTGCGCCCGCGTCTCGATCTCCTTGATCGCGCCGTACGCGCGCACGACGCCTGCAAGCGAACATTCGTCCGTGATTGCTAGCGCGGTATAGCCGTGTTCGAGCGCGGCGGCCGCCAGTTCCTGCGGATGCGAAGCGCCGCGCAGGAACGAGAAGTTGCTCAGGCAATGCAGTTCCGCGTAGCCGGGCAAGAACGCCGACGCGGACATCGCGCCGGAGAACTTGCCTTTGCCGTCGCCACCGCCCAGGCCGATGAGGTCGCTCAAATCTTCCATGGCGGCGTCATCCGAAAAAACCGTGGAGAAACCAGTCGCCCGTCAGACGCTCGCGATACACCCAGAACATGCGGCCGCGATCGTCGGAGGCGACGTAGTAATCGCGTTGAACGCCGTTGCCGTCCCACCAGCCCGCTTCGATACGCTCGGTCCGGCTGATGAGCTTCAACGCGCGACGATAGAACGGCCGCTCGTTGCGCAACATCAGCTTTTGCGGCGTTTCGAGAATCCACGATGGCCGCGGCTGCGAAGGCACGGCTTGGTCGGGAAGCTCGAACGATTCCGCGCTTTCTTCTTCCGTGTCGTCTGGCGTCGGCGCTTCGACGCCCTCTTTCGCGCGCGACTTTTTTCCGCGCTTGGGCTTGGCCTTACGTTCAGGCTGATACGTTTCGACCGTCACCGCCGCTTCCGGCCGATGATCCTCCCGCTCGCTCAATTGCACGACATTTTCCGCGCCGAGTCGCGCGCTCAGACGCTCCAGCAACTGCGCCATCGAGTCGGCATCGGAACCCGGCATGGGGAAAAGCGTATCGGCGGGCGGCTCGTGCTTGCTGACCTTGTCGGCCAAAAGCTTCATCTCGATCACCGGCGCGATCAAGGTTGCCTGATTCAGCTTTTCGCGCAGCAGCCAGAGAATGTGCTCGGCATCGCGCGTCGGCACAGCCCATGCAATCTTGAGCGTCGATGTCTTGGGTGCGTTGCGCGCCGCCAATTCATGTTCGAGCAAAAGCGAAAACTCGCTGACCGCCGAGTGATGCGCGCTCAACCAACCGGCGAGTTGCAACACGAGCCGGCGTGCCGCAAACAACAGCGCATCGGCGTTTTCGACGCGCGCCTGCAACTCGAGTTTTGCCTCGAACGATGCCGGCGCGCAAAACGCTTCGCGTGGATCGGGCGCCTGCCCGTAAGCTTGCGCGAGCCATTGCAGAATGCCCTGCCCGAAACGCCGCGCCACGCCTTTGCGCGGCAAGCGACGCAAGTCGGCGAGCGTCACGCAACCAATCTGCTCGAACGCATTGCCATGCGATGCCGCCGACGGCACGAGAGACACCGGCAAGGCATCGAGCGCGCGCACGAGTGTTGCCTCTTTCACAATACGAACGCGTTTCGCCACTCGTCGCGTGCGCGCGTGCGCAAGGAGCCACGCGCCCCACGCGGTCGGCGCACAGCCCATCCGGGACGTGAAGCCACAATCTTTCACCGTGGAGCGCACCTTTGCAAAGAGGCTGCGCAAGCCGCCAAAAAGCCGCATGCTCGCGCCGACTTCCAGCAACACGGTATTCGCATGTGCAAGCACGACCTTCGGCGTGAACGCGAGCAAGGACAACGCCACTGCTTCGAGCGCGCGCTGCTCTTCGCTGATATCGACGGCAAGCAAAGTGAGCCGCGGCGCGAGCGCGAACGCATGCGAGCGCGTGCTGCCCGGGCGCACGCCGAGGCGGAACGCGACGAGATCGGGCAGCAGAATGCGCGCGTGATCCGCGAGCGCAAAACATGGCTGACCGGAATCGTCCGCGTTCGCAACCGAATTGCCGACGGGCGCTTCACCGGGCGTCGAGTCCATTCCAGGCGAGGTCGAATTCGTCGAGATCGACGGCATCGATGGCGGCCTGACTGCTTCGAGCGATAAAAGCGGCAATGTCACCGCTATCCACAACATGATTGACCTCTCGTGCTCTCCTGGCTTGATCCGCGCGACGAATGTGCTCGGGCAAGGCCGGCATTTGCAGCGGCAAACGCAACTGCAGCGGTTTCTCCAGCAACGGACCACGCCGCTTGATGATGTCGATTTCGAGCATGACCACCTGCATCCATTCGCGACGATTCATTGTCTGCGCGTGCGCAGGCAGCACCGGTTTGCAGACGATGCGCAATGGTGCCGCGGAGGATTGCTTCGCGGCATCGAGCGGGCGGAACAGAAACACCAGCGACTGCGATTCCTGAGCGGCCACTTGCAAACGACGCAGCGCATCGGGCCGCGCCTTGGGCAGCCAGATCAAGACCGCGCCGCTGCCATCCTGTTTGAGCGATTGCTCGGCCGCCCATAGCACCTGATCCTCGGGCGCTTTGACCCAGACCAGCTTGCCCGGCGCGATGTTCATCGACCGGAACGCTGCTGGATTGGGCATCCAGGGAGGCGCTACGAAGATGACGGTGCGGCCTCTTTTCGTCACCAACTCACGAAGCGAACGCGCGAGCAGCCTGACCTCGCCGACCCCGCATTCTTCGATAAGCAATTCAGTGACGGCGCCGGCCATCCAGCCGGTATTTGGCAAGACCAGATCGAGCGCCCGATAGCCACTCGAAACGACACCCGCGTCCGACACGCCGACCTGCTCGCCTTGCCAAAGCTGCTGTTGCAGGCGCGATGTCAGCCCAATATCGAGCAGTGAAAGTGCTGCACCCATGAGTCTTCCCCCGTCCACCCGAATGCAAGAGCCTGCTCATGCCCAGAGCATTCGGCAACCCTTTTGTACTGTATATTTATACAGTATTTCGAGGCGACGAGGTAAGCGGTCGATGTGAGTTTTAGACGGGCTTGAGACGGACGACTGGAGGGGGGATTTGAATGTTTCTTGGATGGGGATTTGGTGCTTGCGTCGTGATGTAAGCAAGACTTTTTTGCGCGCCAGATGCCGCAGAAACGCAAAAACCCCACCTGGTTTGGGGGTGGGGTTTTTGTTGCTGCATGAGGAGCCTGACGATTACCTACTTTCACACGGGAGATCCGCACTATCATCGGCGTGGAGTCGTTTCACGGTCCTGTTCGGGATGGGAAGGGGTGGTACCAACTCGCTGTGGTCATCAGGCATGACTTGTTGTC
>NZ_JARUXJ010000001.1:1949812-2025714 GCF_031451465.1 Caballeronia sp. LZ003
TTTGCTCAGCACCGCTTCGTCTTGCGTCGCTGCATCTGCAGCAGAGAAACGAGATTATGTACGTCGTTTCAGTTACTGTCAACAAGAATTTGAAGCTTTCTTTTCTTGCCCACCGCGCTTCGGAGCGAATACCACCTTTGTCCGCCTCGCCTACTGAAACCACCTCCCGCTTCCTTCGCGTTCATCGAATCGCGAAGGAACGGAATTTTAGTTGCGCGGCGTGCAATCCGCAAGTAGCCGAAACGAAAAAATTGACGGGCGAAGATCCACCGCCCAAACGATCCACTTCAAAGCCCGTGTTCAACGTTTCGAACGTCACTCTAGCTACCATTCAGATGAGCAGTAACGGCGCCACCTAAGCGACTACAATTAAAGGTTTTCTGCCCCAACTAAACTCGTATCCCTATGCGCTCGCGAATTGCAAAACGTATTCCTCCGGACGCTGACAAGCTCGTCAGTCTCTCGCTCGCGCTGTTCGCGTCGGGCAGCCGCGTCGAAGACCGCTTCTGGGAAGTGCGTCTCGATGCCCTTATCGCCAAACTCGTGCGTAACGGCAATCAAACAACGCTCGACGCTGCCTTAGATCATCTCCAGCAGAATCATCCCGATGCCTACGGTGCGCTTGCCGATATGGCCGAGACGCATAGCGAGTCTTTTGCCATCGACATCGACGGCGTCGCGCACGAAGCGCTCCTGATTGCCGCGCCGGTGCTCGCCTGGACGCGCTATTCCATCCCGTCGGGTGCGCTCAAGTCCGAGACGATCGACGCCATGCGTACGCAGCTGCAGGCGCACGTGCTCGCGGCGGGTGCGCGGGTTGCATTCGCGCCGTATCTGTACAGCATCGATCAATTGCCGCGTCATCACGTGGATACGGCTCGGCTAGCCCAGCAATTGACGCAGACCGCCTTGGGCGCGGCGGCAGTCCGGCTGAATCTAGCTGATCTGCCGGAGACCTCGCCAATTCTCGCCGACCCGCGCTTCCTGTTGGCCATCGCGATCGTTCCTGCAGGCGCGGCTTTCTTCCGCTGGCAAGAAGACGAAACGGGCGGTCGTACCGAACGCGGTCAGTGCCTGGAGCAATGGATGGCGCAAGGTGGGCCAAACTTCGCTGCCATCCTGCCGGGTTGTGAGATCGAATGCCTGCTTCCAGACGCCTATTACTCAGCCTGCCGCGATGCAGACGAGCAAGTCCGCCCTCACACGGTGCGCACGGCGGTGCGTTATCTGTTCGATACGCTCGGCACCGCGCCGCAGGAATTGCGCGCAGTCATCGCGGGCTTTGGCGAGCGCCGAATCGACGAGTATCGAGTCGGCTTCACGCGTCGCGGCAGTAACGATGTGATCTACGGTGTCGTATGGCCGTTATACGGCCGCGAGAACGGCGAGCTGGACATGGAAGAGGACATCGTCGAACTGGAAGGCGCAAATGGTCCGGTCGAAGAAATCGTCGAGCTATTGAAGAAAGCTGGAGTGTCCGACGTGCGCCGCCACGCAGGCCGCTTCGAACCCGAATTTTGCGACGACTGCGGCGTGCCGCTTTACGCAGATCCGCTCGGTGAAATCGTACATGCCGAGATGCCTGAAGACGCCGAGCCTGCGCAACCTCACTTTCATTGACTGGCGTCATAAGACTAAGTGCCTAAGGCAATTAAAAAACCCCGCTTTTGCGGGGTTTTTTGTGCAATTCTGCCTATGCCGTTTGGCTAGGGGGAAAAATCGGCCGAAGTTTGTCAATATGGACCCGTGCCGACGCGCTTGTCGGCAGCAAGTCCCGACGCGCAGGCGTCGGCGTATTGATTCGAGGTATAAGCATGAAAATTACGATCATGGGTGCTGACGGCGAACGTCGTGCAGGCCTTAAAACATTGCTGCGCCGTATCGCGCGTCACGCGCAGTTCAACGAAGTAATCGACTGGCGACAGGCCGGGGTGGCCTTGAGACAAGCCAGATCCAGCCTGATCGTCGTCGACTGGGAGCCTCATCTGCGAGCGGGCGATCTGCAGACGCTGCTCGAAGAGGCACGAGGCATTCCCACCGCCGTAGTGGTCGACCGACCCACGGTCGCTCAGGTTTATATGCTGATGGGCATCGGCGCGATGGGCGTCATTCCACGCACGCTCGATCCCGTTCTCATCGTCAGGGCGCTCGACATGGTGCTCATCGGCGGTCATTACGTGCCGCCCGATGTGATCGATCCGGCGCTGAGTCAGGAGTCGCTCATCATTCGTACGCCGCTTAGCGCGGCCATTCGGCGGCGGCTGCGTCATCTGCCCGCGCTCTCGCCACGGCAGCAGCAGATCATGCGTTGCGTACACATGGGCAGCACCAACAAGATGATCGCGAAGACGCTGGGTATCAGCGAAGGCACTGTCAAGATCCACCTTGCGAGCATCTTTCAGCAACTGGGCGCCACGAACCGCGCCGCTGCCGTTGCCATCTATAACGGCGTGCAAACCGCGCATCTCGAAATTCTTCGCAGCAGCGAATGCGAAGCGCCGGAGCGCGCAGTTCCGGGACAAGCGAACGTGGTGCCATTGCGCCGAAGACGCGCGCTGTATCCGTCACTCACGGAAAGCGACGCGTCGTCGCTGCCAATGGCCGCCCAGCCCGAGGCGACGTTCTAGCAACAAAGGACGCGTTTGGGTTCGTCGTTTGCACGCACGAATCACGCGCAACGAGTAATATGCAAGGCATGGGGTTCTTTTACACACCGCTCCCGCTTTGGCTTACCGTCGGCGGCTGGATAGTCGCCGCGGGATTGCTCGCGCTCGTACTGTTGCAGCGTCCTTTCAGCAGATTGCAGGACGCCACGCTACAGCACGTGTGGCTTGGCATCATCGTCGCGGTGACGGTGTTGTGGGCGTGCAATGCATGGTTCGACGACGGACCCGTCATCCACTTGCTGGGCGCGACCTTGATGGTCACCTTGTTCGACTGGCGGCTGGCGCTCATCGGCACGGCTGCCACCACCGGGCTCGCGGCCGTCGTGCTCGACGCATCCTGGCTCTCGGTCGCGGTCACCTATATGTTGTTCGGCGCGCTGCCTGTTGCAGTATCAACGTTCCTGCAACGGCTATCCAATGCGTGGCTGCCGCGCAATCTGTTTACGTTCATCATCGGGCACGGCTTCGTGAGTTCCGCGGCAGCGGTTGCCGCGGCATGCGGTGCGACGGTGCTCTTCGAGATGGCGCTCACCGGCGGACCGGTCACCGTGCCCGCTGCATTCATGCGCGGCTCGCTATTACTGGTTGTCGGCGAAGCGCTCTTTACCGGCCTGCTCACCATTTTAATCTCGGTGTATAAGCCAGCCTGGATCACCACTTACGACGTGCGCCGCTATCGCCTTGATCGCGGACCTCGCGTCTGAGGCACACCGCAAGCCGAATTGCACGCGAGCAAAAACGCAATCAAAGTGCGATAAGATGGAACTCCTTCCCCGCACGCGGCATCTTACTTGCCCGTGTCTTCTTAGCACCAGACTTGATGGAAAGTAACCACGCACCGCGCCGGCTTTTGCGGCTCGTCGGCCGGTTGGCGGTATGCGCATCGATTGCATGCGCGGCAGTATCCGCCTTAGCCGACTCGCTCGACGAGCGCAACGAATTGATTCACCACTTCGTCACCGACTTCCACGCCAATCCGCTCGTCGCGGATTGCGCGGCACACGGCAACTTCATCGCCAGCACTTCGGCGGCGTTCGATCACGTAGAGTTTCCGCCTGCTGTCTTCGACCCATCGCGCTCGACCATCGAACCGTGGAACGATTCGTTCGACGAGAAGAAGCAGCGTATCAAGGTGGACAACGTCGTGACAGTCGAGGGCGAAGGCGTCTCGAAGAGCGGTGAGAGCGATGTCACGCCGCTCAAGTTTCGTTGTGGCTACGTAGGCAGTCAAATGCTCGCCTTCGGCTGGAACGATCCGGTTCCGCCACTACGCCCCCGCGCCGAACCGTCGTCCGCACGCGGCACGAAGGGCAAGCATGGCGCGAAAACAAAAGGTGCGTCTGCGGGCAAAAGCAAGAGCTCGGGCAAGTCGACGAAGAAGTCGGCCAAGAAGCACTAGCTAGCCAGCCAGGAAGCACGGCAAACAAAAAAGGCGCGGCACCTGAAGGTGTCGCGCCTTTTTGCGTCATCGGAAAGGCTGTCGGATAGATCAGGCCGGATACGTCTGCAACTGCCAAAGAATCGCCTGCAACATCGCCGCACCAAGCGCCGAACTCCGCTCGCCACTCCAGCCCACACGCTCATCCGGCAAATTCGCGTTGTCCTTGAACGGCATCTCCAGCGTCAGCGAGAGACACTTGTACTCGTTGCCGATGTACTTCGACGCGAGCTTGAGCGCATCCGTCTGATACTTGCTCGACTCGTAGCCGTGCACGTCCTGAAAGTCCGGGCTTGCCTGCTTGAAGAATTCGATGAACGCCTTCTGCTCTTCGGCCTGCTTGCCGGTGAAGCCCGGCAGCATCTCCGAGCCCGCGACGAACACGTAAGGAATGGCTTCGTCGCCATGGATGTCGAAGAACATGTCGCAGCCGATATCGCGGATGGCATCACGCACCACGAGCACCTCGGGACTGCGCGCGGCATCCGGCTCCATCCATTCGCGGTTCAGGTTCGCGCCGGCTGCGTTGGTGCGCAGATTGCCGAGCACGCTGCCATCCGGATTCATGTTCGGGACGATATGAAACACCGCGCGATCCAGTACCGCGCGCGCGGTCGGGTCACCCGCCCAGTCGCCCCAGCCCGCGAGCCGCTTGACGAGGCCCTCGACGAACCATTCCGCCATCGTTTCGCCCGGATGCTGGCGCGCGATGACCCACACGTTCTTCTTGGGCTTGGCACTCATGCCATCGGCGAGACCGAGCGAAAGCAAGGACATTGGTCGGCCTTGCACCGTGCTGCCAAGTTCGGTCAACGTGGCGTGCGGCATCTGCTGCACGGCGCCGAGGAATTCCGCGTGACGCTCGTCGCTATACGGCTCGAAATACGCGTAATGGATGCGATCGAAATCGGGCGTATGGTCGATCTTCAACACGCCGCCCACGTACTCCGTCGCCACGCGAAACCAGTTCACGCGATCGTAGCTCGCCACCGCCTGATAGTCGCGCCAGCCTTCCGGAAACGCGCATTGCGCCGCATTCTCGAAGCTCATCACGAGACGCTCGCCACGCGCACCCGAGACGCGGAAATAGAACCACTGCGCGAAATCGGCGTGAGAATCCGGACGCACGCGCAAACGAATATCGGACGGGTTGGTCGCGTCGACGACTTCGATTGCGCCCGCATCGAAATGACTTGAAATTGAAATGCTCATGATGAATTCCTTGATGCAGACACTTTAATCCGCGACGCGGCGGCGAAAAATATAAGTCGTATCGTTCGATGCCTTCGCGTCGAACGCATACCCGTCACTGTCGAAGTCCTTGAGCCCTTCCGGCTCGTCGATGCGGTTCTTCACCGCATAGCGCGCCATCAAACCGCGCGCGCGTTTCGCATGAAAACTGATGATCTTGTAGCGTCCGCCCTTCCAGTCCTCGAACACGGGCGCGACCACCGGCACGTCGAGAAGCCGCGGCTTCACCGACTTGAAGTATTCCCCCGACGCACAATTCACGAGCACGCGCGCGCCGCGCTGCTTCCTGAATTGCTCGTTGAGCGCGGCCGTGATGCGCTCGCCCCAGAACGCGTAAAGATCTTTGCCGCGTGCGTTCGGAAACTTGGTGCCCATTTCAAGGCGATAAGGCTGCAATAGGTCGAGTGGTCGCAAGAGCCCATAAAGCCCGGACAAAACACGCACATGATTCTGCGCGTAGTCGAGATCGGCCGAAGACAGCGTCTTCGCGGCGAAGCCTTCGTAGACGTCGCCATCGAAGGCGAGCACGGCCTGCTTCGAATTCGTCTCGTCGAAACGCCTCGACCATTCGGCATAACGCTGGAAGTTGAGCCTCGCGAGCTGGTCCGAGATGCCCATCATTCCGCCGATCTGTTGCGGCGAAAGATGACGCAGACCCTTGATGAGCTCGGCGGCGTCATCGACGAACTCGGGCAGCGTGTGCTTGCGGATATGCGGCGGCGTCTCGTAGTCGAGCGATTTGGCAGGCGATAGAACGATTATCATGGAGGCTCGCCGTCAAACGAGCGGCGATCATAGGCATAAACCCCCAATTGTATCGAATGGAAAATTCCGCCGCGCTGCCCGTGCAAGCGCCCACGCCCGCCTCCGCCTTACGCGTGGTGCTCGATTCCAACGTGTGGATCGACATCCTCGTATTCGACGATCCCGCCACGCGCCCGATTCGCACCGCGCTCGAAGCAGGCACGCTCGAAGCGCTGATCGATCCGCGGTGTCTCACCGAACTCACGCGTGTGCTCGACTATCCGCAGTTCGTGCGCTTGAACGTCGACAAGGAAGCGGCGCTTGCCATCGTCGCGCGGCTTTCGACCTTGATCGCGCCGCGCACGCGGGAGGCCGAACGGCCGCTGCCCAAGTGCCGCGACCGCGACGACCAGAAGTTCCTCGAACTCGCGCAGGCTTCTCGCGCGGACTGGCTCGTCTCGAAGGATCGCGCGGTGCTGAAGCTCGCGAAGCGCATCGCGCGGGATTTTGCGTTTCGTATCGGCGAACCCAAACCTTTCGTCACCGCATTCGAGGCACGATTCGAGGCACCGCAGGCCACGTCCGCGCACATTGCAAGCGCTGTTTAGAATAGCAACCCTACCCGTCAGCACACGTCCACGCCATGAACGCCACGCACGAACTGCCACAGACCCCGCCCGAGCTGTCCTTTCCGTCGCGTCTGCCCAATGTCGGCACGACCATCTTCACGGTGATGAGCGCGCTCGCCGCACAGAAGGGCGCGGTGAATCTCGGTCAGGGTTTCCCCGATTTCAACTGCGACCCGCGCGTCGTGGATGCCGTCGCCAACGCCATGCGCGACGGCCACAACCAATATCCGCCGATGGCGGGCGCCGCGCCCTTGCGTCAGGCCATCGCGCGCAAGATCGACGCGCTCTACGGCCGCGCCTACGACGCCGACCGCGAGATCACCGTGACCGCCGGCGCGACGCAGGCCCTGCTCACGGCGGTGCTGTGCTGCGTGCATCCGGGCGATGAAGTCATCGTCATCGAGCCGACGTACGACAGCTACGTGCCGTCCATCGAGCTCGCGGGCGGCAAGCCCGTGTTCGTCGCGCTCGAAGCGCCCGACTACGCGCTGCCCTTCGACAAGATCGCCGCCGCGATCACGCCGAAGACGCGCCTTCTGATGATCAACACGCCGCACAATCCGACCGGGCGCGTCTGGCGGGCGGCGGACATGAAGAAGCTCGAAGAGATCGTGCGCGATACCAACGTGCTGATCCTCTCCGACGAAGTCTACGAACACATGGTCTACGACGGCGCGCCGCACGAAAGCGTCTCGCGCTATCCGGAACTGGCCAAGCGCAGCTTCGTCGTGTCGAGCTTCGGCAAGACCTTCCATGTGACAGGCTGGAAAGTGGGCTACGTCGCCGCGCCCGCCGCGCTGACCGCCGAATTCCGCAAGGTGCATCAGTTCAACGTGTTCACGGTGAACACACCCATGCAGGTCGGCCTCGCGCATTATCTCGAAGACCCGAAGCCGTATCTCGAACTGCCCGCGTTCTATCAGAAGAAGCGCGACTTTTTCCGCGCGGGTCTCGCCGATACCCGCTTCAAGCTCCTGCCTTGCGACGGCACCTATTTTCAGTGCGTCGATTATTCGGCGATCAGCGACATGCCCGAAGCCGACTTCTCGCAATGGCTCACGAGCGAGATCGGCGTCGCGGCCATTCCGGTGTCGGCGTTTTATCACGAGAGTCACGAATCCGGCGTCGTGCGGTTCTGCTTCGCCAAGAAGGAAGAAACGCTGGCGCTCGCCTTGCAAAGGCTCTCGAAACTCTGAGCGGGGCGCGGCGAATTCAATCACGTAGAGGAGACATCCGCATCATGAGTTCGCAGGAATACGCAATCGGAACGCTTGGAATCGTCGGCAGCGGCGCGATGGGTCGCGGTATCGCGCAGATCGCGGCGCTCGCCGGACTCACCGTGCGTCTCTTCGATGCCAATCCCGTCGCGCTTGCCGCCGCGCGCGAGTATCTGTCCGAAACGCTATCGAAGCTCGCCGCCAAGGGCAAGATCAGAGAAGCCGATGCGCACGCCGCGCTCGCCAACGTGCACGACGCACAGGACGCGAGCGAACTCGCGGATTGCGACGTCATCGTGGAAGCGATCGTCGAAAATCTCGACATCAAGCGCGAACTGTTCCGTGAACTCGAAGCCGTGGTGAGCGAGCGCTGCATTCTCGCGTCGAACACTTCGTCACTGTCGATCACCGCAATCGCGGCGGGCTGCTCGAAACCGGAACGCGTCGCGGGCTTCCACTTTTTCAATCCCGTGCCGTTGATGCGCGTGGTCGAAGTCATCGACGGACTGCGTGGCGATCCGCGCGCGGGCGATTCACTCATGGAACTCGCGCGCCGCATGGGTCACACGCCGGTGCGCGCGAAGGACATGCCGGGCTTCATCGTGAATCACGCGGGACGCGGCATGAACACCGAAGGCCTGCGCGTGGCGAGCGAAGGCGTGGCGAGTTTCGCGGACATCGACCGCATCATGCGCGAGCAGGCGGGCTTTCGCCTCGGGCCGTTCGAATTGCTCGATCTCACCGCGCTGGATGTCTCGCATCCGGTGATGGAGTCGATCTATCACCAGTTCTATGAAGAGCCGCGCTTCAGGCCTTCGCCGATCACGGGCACGCGGCTCGCGGGCGGGCTGATCGGGCGCAAGACGGGCGAAGGTTTCTATCGATATGCCGATGGCAAACAAATCGCGCCGCCCGAAGCCGAAGCGCCTACCCGCTTGCCCAAGCGCGTGTGGGTGAGTCGGGCGTCGCAAAGCGCTTATGAAGCGGTGCGCGCGTTGCTTCCCGCATCGGTCGAACTCGATACCGACGCAACGCCCGCTTCGGATTCCTTGATCATGGTCACGCCGCTCGGCTTCGATGCGACCACCGCCGCCGTCGCTGAAACGCTCGACGCCACGCGCGTCGTCGCCATCGACACACTCTTTCCCTTCGATACCGCCGCGCGCCGCACCATCATGACGACGCCCGCGACCACGCCCGCCATGCGCGACGCGGCGCACGCGCTCTTCGCCGCCGATGGCGTGCCCGTCAGCGTGATCCGCGACTCGACCGGCTTTGTCGCGCAACGCGTGGTGGCAACCATCGTGAACATTGGCTGCGATATCGCGCAGCAAGGCATTGCGACGCCGTCCGACATCGATCTCGCCGTCATGCTCGGCCTCGGCTATCCGCGCGGACCGCTCGCACTCGGCGACGCGCTCGGCGCCGCGACCATCCTCACGATCTTGCAGAACATCCACGGCGTGCTCGGCGACCCACGCTACCGGCCTTCGCCCTGGCTCGCACGCCGCGCGAGGCTCGGACTTTCTCTTACCCATATCGAGGAGCTCAGATGAGCGCCGAACTGCTGACCTACCGCCCTGCCGGGAGCGACACCACGCTCGTGCTCAAGCTGTCGAATCCGGGCGCGCGCAACGCCCTGCATCCGGATATGTATGCGGCCGGCATCGAGGCGCTCAGCACGGCCGAGCGCGACACGTCGGTGCGCACCATCGTGCTGACGGGCGCGGACAACTTCTTCTGCTCGGGCGGCAACCTGAACAGGCTGCTCGAAAATCGCGCGAAGGATGAATCGGTGCAGGCCGAGAGCATCGACTTGCTGGGCGAATGGATCAGCGCGTTGCGGGCATCGACCAAGCCGATCATCGCGGCCGTGGAGGGTGCCGCGGCCGGCGCGGGATTTTCGCTTGCGCTCGCGTGCGATCTGATCGTCTCCGCCGACGACGCGCGCTTCGTCATGTCGTATGCGCGCGTCGGCCTCACGCCCGATGGCGGCGCTTCGTGGTTCCTCGCGCGCGCCTTGCCGCGCACGCTCGCCAGCGAAGTCCTGCTCGAAGCGAAGCCGATCGGCGCGGCGCGTCTGTATGAAGTGGGCGTGGTCAACCGGCTGACGAAGAAAGGCATTGCGCTCGATGCCGCCATCGCCTGGGCCGACGATCTCGGCAGCGTGTCGCCGAAAGCACTCGCACGCATCAAGTCGCTCATCAACGCGGCGGACGTTCAGCCGCTCGCCGCGCATCTCGACATGGAACGCGACAGTTTCGTCGACGCCCTGCATCACGGTGACGCGCTCGAAGGCATTACCGCGTTCCTCGAAAAGCGTCAGCCGACTTACCGCTGAGATGGCTCAATACCAGTTGCCCAAACGCCGCCGCATCTATCTGATGCGCCATGGCGACGTCACGTATTTCGACGACAGCGGCCGCGCAATCGACCCGGAAAGCGTGCCGCTCAACGAACGCGGCCGCGAGGAAGCAAGCGCGGCTGGACGCGTGTTTGCCGCGCAGAACATTCGCTTCGACCGCGTGATCGTGAGCGGCTTGCCGCGCACGCGCGAAACGGCGCAGCGCGTGCTCGCCGAAACGCATCAGCCAATCGAGCCGGAAGTTTGGCCGGAGTGGCAGGAGATACGCGGCGGGCGGCTCGCGAGTCTCACGACGCAGGATATCGAGCGCGCTTTTCTTTCCGTGTTCGATGGCGTGGTGCCCGAAGAGACGCGCTTTCTGGGCGGCGAAAGCATTGGCGAGCTGCTCGATCGCGCGCTGCCCGCCATGACGAAGCTGCGCGGCGATGCCTCATGGGACACGGTGCTGCTCGTGCTGCACGGCGGCGTGAATCGCGCGTTGCTGTCGCATGCGATCACGGCCGGCGGGCGCGCGTTCTTCGGGCATCTGTCGCAGGCGACGGGCTGCATCAACGCGCTCGATGTCGGCGACAAACCCGGCGACTGGGTCGTGCATGCAATCAATCATTCGCCGCCCTCGCCGCTTCATGCCGACGTGCGTCACACGACGATGGAACTGCTGTACGCGCAGTTTCTGCGCTTCAAGGCCGACGAGATGGACTGAAGCGCGATGTCCTGGCGCACCACAAAAATATGGGAGGAGACGATGCCAGACAACGAAACCGATTTCGCAGCGTTCGAAGGAACGCGTCCGGTGCACGAGAGCCAGCGCTTCGATAGCGACGCGCTCGCCGCGTGGCTTGCCGCGCACGTTGAAGGATTCAGCGGCCCACTCAAGCTGGAGCAGTTCGCGGGCGGCCAGTCGAATCCGACCTTCAAACTCGTCACGCCCACGCGCGCTTATGTCATGCGCTCGAAGCCCGGGCCGGCCGCGAAGCTCTTGCCATCGGCGCATGCAATCGAGCGTGAATATCGCGTGATGCATGCACTCGCCGCCACGGATGTCCCCGTCGCGCGCATGCTCGCGCTGTGCGAGGACGAGAGCGTGATCGGCCGGGCGTTCTATGTCATGGATTTTGTGGAAGGCCGCGTCTTGTGGGACCCGTCGCTGCCCGGCATGTCGGCCGACGAACGCGCCGCGATTTATGGCGAAACCAATCGCGTGATCGCCGCGCTTCATACCGTCGATGTAGCAGCGGTCGGACTCGCCACCTACGGCAAGCCTGGCAACTACTTCGAGCGGCAAATCGGACGCTGGAGCAAGCAGTACGTCGCGTCGCAAACCGAATCCATCGACGCAATGGACCGCCTGATCGAATGGTTGCCGCGGCATATCCCGCAAGTCGAAGCGCGCGTCAGCATCGTGCATGGCGACTTCCGGCTCGACAACCTGATCTTTCATCCGAACGAGCCGCGCGTGCTTGCCATGCTCGACTGGGAACTCTCCACGCTCGGCGATCCGCTCGCCGACTTCGCGTATCACTGCATGGCTTGGCATGTCGATCCATCGCAGTTTCGCGGTATCGCGGGACTCGACTGGACCGCGCTCGGCATTCCCGACGAAGCCGCCTACGTCGCACGCTATTGCGAACGCACGGTCTTTGCGATCGAAGGCGACTGGAACTTTTACCTTGCCTACAACATGTTCCGCATTGCCGCGATTCTGCAAGGCATCATGAAGCGTGTGGTCGATGGCACCGCCGCGAGCGCACAAGCCGCCGATGCGGGCCGGCGCGCGCGGCCGATGGCCGAACTTGCCTGGCACTACGCCCAGAAAGTCGGCCACTGAAGACGGAAAAGAGGAGACGAGCGATGAATTTCGACTACACAGAGAAGGTGCACGCGCTGCGTGAGAAGCTGCTCGCCTTCTTCGGCGCGCATGTCTATCCGAACGAACACGCCTTCGCCGAGGAGATCGCGGCCAATCGCGCGGCGGGCAACGCATGGGTGCCGACGCGGCTGATCGAAAACCTCAAGGACCACGCACGTCGCGAAGGACTGTGGAATCTGTTTCTGCCGGCATCGGCGCGTGGCGCGGGTCTCACGAATCTCGAATACGCGCCGCTCTGCGAAATCATGGGCCGCGTACCGTGGGCGCCCGAAGTCTTCAACTGCAATGCGCCCGATACCGGCAACATGGAGACCATCGAACGCTATGGCACCGACGCGCAAAAGGCGCAGTGGCTCGAACCGCTTCTGCGCGGCGAGATTCGTTCGGCGTTTCTGATGACCGAGCCGGAAGTGGCGTCGTCGGATGCGACCAACATCCGTTGCAGCATCATGCGCAATGGCGACGATTACGTCGTCGATGGCCACAAGTGGTGGTCATCCGGTGCGGGCGATCCGCGCTGCAAGGTGTATATCGTGATGGGCAAGACCGATCCCGATGCGCCACGCCACGCGCAACAATCGATGATCCTCGTGCCTGCCGATGCAGCGGGCATCACGGTGCGTCGGCCGCTCAATGTTTTCGGCTACGACGACGCGCCGCACGGCCACATGGAAATTACGCTCGAGCAAGTGCGCGTGCCGGCCGCCAACTTATTGCTCGGCGCCGGACGCGGCTTCGAGATCGCGCAAGGGCGGCTCGGGCCGGGGCGCATTCATCATTGCATGCGGCTCATCGGTCTCGCCGAACGCGCGCTCGAACTGATGACGAAGCGCACGCTGTCGCGCGTGGCGTTCGGCAAGCCGATTGCGCGGCAAGGCGTGACGCAAGAGCGCATCGCCGAGGCGCGCATCATGATCGAACAGGCGCGTCTGCTCACGCTCAAAGCTGCCTACATGATGGACACCGTCGGCAACAAGTGCGCGCGCGGCGAGATCGCGATGATCAAGGTCGTGGCGCCGAACATCGCGTGTCAGGTCATCGACTGGGCGATACAGGCGCACGGCGCGGCCGGCATCTGCGACGACTTTCCGCTCGCTTATGCGTATGCTTCGGCGCGCACGCTGCGGCTCGCGGATGGGCCGGACGAAGTGCATCGCAATGCCATCGCGAAGCTCGAGTTCGGGCGGTATTCGGAAGCGCGCGATTGAGCGAGGAAGACGGCCTCGCCGCGCCCTTTAGCTCGCTTGCGAACCCGCGTCGCGCAACCCGAACAGCGCCGCCGAATCCACCGTCAGCACCAGTTCGCCATCCTGGTTATGCGCTTCCCAGCGCGTGGCGACGATACCGCGATCCGGCTTGCTCTTCGACACGCGCTTGTCCAGCACGCGCACCGTAAGCCGCACCGAATCGTCGACGCGCACCGGCTTGATCCAGCGGATATTGTCGAGACCGGGCGAACCCATCGAGGTCGAATCGGCGAGCATGTCGCGCACGAGAATGCCCATCATCGCGGAACAGGTGTTCCAGCCGCTCGCAACGAGACCGCCGAAATGCGACGCCTTGCCCGCTTCCTCCGACAGATGGAACGGCTGCGGATCGTAACGCTTCGCGAACTCGATGATCTCATCGCGCGTGAACGTGTGGGCGGAGAGCGTCACCGCATCACCGACTTCGAAATCTTCATAGGCGTAGGTCATTCAAGCTCCTTCCAGGTCATGAAACGCAGGTTGCGACGCAAAACGCGCGAGGTGGTAGTCCACGTCGCCGAGCGTCGTCTCGATGATCGACAGCCGTTTGAACCAGTGCGCGGCGGGCATCTCGTTGGTCACGCCCATGCCGCCGTGCAACTGCACCGCCTGTTGCCCGACGAAGCGCGCCGCCTGACCGACACGCGCCTTCGCAGCGGAAATGGCCTGCGTGCGCGTGGCCGCGTCGTCGCTGGCGTAACGCGCAGCGGCGAGATACGTGATGGAGCGTGCCTGCTCGGTGTGGATCAGCATGTCCACCATGCGATGCTGCAGCACTTGAAACCGTGCGATGGGCGCGCCGAACTGCTTGCGCTCCTTCGTGTAGTCGACGGTCGCGCGATCGAGCGCATCGAGCGCGCCGAGGGCTTCGGCGCAAAGCAAAAGCGTGGCGTAATCGGCGATCTTCGCGAACGTGGCCGCACCGCCGTTCAAACGCGTGGCTTGCGTGTTCCTGAAGACGAGCGTCGCGGCGCGCTGACCGTCGATCGTGCGGTAGTCGGTGACATCGACGTTGGCGGCATCGCGCGGCACCAGAAAGAGCGCAACTTCATCGCCGAGACGCGCGGGCACGATCCAGTAATCGGCCTGCGCGCCGTGCTGCACGACCGATTTCCTGCCGTCGAGCGTATGGCGTTCGCCTTGCTTGCTCGCCGTAGTGCGAAGATCGAAGAGATCGTAGCGCGCGTGCGGCTCGTTGAACGCCACCGCCATCCTGAGTTCGCCACGTCCGGCGCGCTCGAGCAATTCGCCCTGTTCCGCCGATGCCGCGAGCCGCAACGCTTCGATACCGACCGCCGTCGCCCAATAAGGCTCGACGACGAGCGCGCGCCCGAGCTCTTGCATCACGACGAGCATATCGACGGGCCCACCATCGAAACCGCCTTGCGCTTCGGGAACGGGCAGCGCCAGCAAGCCGAGTTCGGCGAACGCGTTCCAGTGCCGTGCATCGACGCCCGCTTGCGACATGACGATCTTCTGCCGCGCGTCGAACGAATATTCGCGGTCGAGATAGCGGCGCAGTGCATCGCGAAACTGCTGCTGTTCATCGGTGAAATCGAAGTCCATGCGCGCTCCTCAAAGGCCCAGAATCATCTGCGCGATGATGTTCTTTTGAATCTCGTTCGAGCCGCCATAGATCGACGTCTTGCGAAAGTTGAAGTAGTACGCGGCAAGCGGCGCGGCATCGTCGTCGCCGGTCTGGCTCGCGTCGCGCTCGCCTTCGAGGTACGCGGAATCGAAGCCGGCCGCTTG
Source organism: Caballeronia sp. LZ003 (assembly GCF_031451465.1). Lineage (NCBI taxonomy): Bacteria > Pseudomonadati > Pseudomonadota > Betaproteobacteria > Burkholderiales > Burkholderiaceae > Caballeronia > Caballeronia sp. LZ003. The sequence continues at coordinate 1,964,992 of NZ_JARUXJ010000001.1, forward strand.
CGGTCCGGCCGCTTCGAACATGAGTTCGGTCAGCGCCTGCTGCACTTCCGTGCCTTTGATCTTCAGCATCGATGCTTCGGGCCCCGGACCTTTTGCATCCGACTCGCTTGCGATCACGCGCTGCACCGTCGCTTCGAGGGCCATCAGTTCTATCTCGAGCGCGGCGACTTTCGCGGCGAACAAGGGATCGTGCAAAAGCGGCTGGCCGCGGCTCGTGCGTTCGAGTGCAAGCCGCTTGAGAAAGCGCAGTTCACGCTTCGATTGCCCCACGCGCGCAATGCCCGTTCGCTCGTGCCCCAGCAAATACTTCGCATACGTCCAGCCGCGATTTTCCTCGCCGACGAGATTGGCGGCCGGCACCTTCACGTCGTCGAAAAAGACTTCGTTGACTTCGTGATCTTCGTCGAGCGTGATGATCGGCCGCACGGTGATGCCCGGCGTTTTCATATCGATCAGAAGGAACGAAATGCCCTCCTGTTTCTTGGCCTCGGGATCGGTACGCACGAGGCAGAACATCATGTCGGCATGTTGCGCGAGCGTGGTCCACGTTTTCTGACCATTGACGATGTAGTGATCGCCCTGTCGCTCGGCGCGCGTGCGCAACGAAGCGAGATCGGAACCGGAGCCGGGCTCGGAATAGCCCTGACACCACCAGTCGGAGCCATCGAGAATGCGCGGCAGATAGCGAGCCTTTTGCGCGTCGCTGCCATATTTCATGAGTACGGGAGCGACCATCGATACGCCGAATGGCAGGACCATCGGTGCGCCCGCGCGCGCGGATTCTTCGTCCCAGATATGACGCTGCGTGGCGTTCCAGCCGGGACCGCCATACTGCTTCGGCCACGCGACCGCCGACCAGCCGCGCTCGCCGAGCAGCTTGTGCCAGTTCACGAAGTCTTCGCGAGTCAGACGCTTGTGATTGAGAACCTTGTCGCGCAATGCGCGCGGCAGGCTGGCTTCTAGCCAGTTACGGATGTCGGCGCGAAAGGCTTCGTCCGCAGGGGAATGATCGAGATTCATACGCTGTGTCTCCTGTGTAGCCGACCACACGAGACACCGCTGATTTACTGCAGCGGCTCTTTCAGTGCGGCCGGAACGGGCAACGGCAATACGTCGATCCCTTCTTCCAGCAAGGCATGCGTTTCTTCGGGCGTCGTCACGCCGCGGATATTGCGCGCGGGCGCTTCATCGTAATGAATGCGCCGTGCTTCCTCGGCAAAACGATCGCCCACGTTCTCGGTCTTCTCGATCAACTCGCGCATGAACTGAAGCGCGCGCGCCTGAACGCCCGCCGCATCCGGCGATGCTTCCGCCGGTACCGCGCGGTTGTTGCGCGCCGTCGAAAGATTCAGACGCGGCGCCGATGGCATGCGGCTCACATCCGTCTCCGAACAGACCGGACACGCAACCAGCTTGCGCAACAGCTGCGATTCGAACTCTTCGGTAGAAGCGAACCAGCCTTCAAACCGATGTTCATGCGAGCACTTTAAATCGAGGACCTTCATGCTGATGGGGACTTCCGGGAAGTTTATCTCAAAACTATCGATTGTGAACGGTCGTTCGTAAAGACTGATCTTTTGATTGCTCGACCGGTGATCGATTCTAGCGGTTCGAGGGTACGGGCGCTTGGCTCACACATAACGCGAAATGTGGCAGTGTGGCACTGCGCCGAAAATGAACAAGCCCCAAGATCGAATGATCTTGGGGCAAGCGATACGTCTTCAGCGGTTCGACGGATGACGACTACGCCGTCGATTCTCCCAACGCCCACTCTCCCGAGCGCACCTTCTCCAGCCAGAACGCGCCGATGATCGTCTTAACATCGCTGATCGTGCCGTCCTTCACCCACTGCATGAGTTGCGCAGGTTCCGCGATAAACGTCTCGAGAAATTCGCCTTCATCGAGCCGGGCATCGCCAGCGGTGAGACCGCGCGCGAGATAGAGATCGATGAACTCGGTCGAATAGGAGATCACCGGGTGGATACGCGTCAGAAAAATCCATTCGCTCGCGGTATAGCCCGTCTCTTCCAGCAGTTCACGCTTCGCGCATGTCAGCTCGTCTTCGTTGGGATCGAGCTTGCCGGCCGGAAATTCGAGCAGCACCTTTCCCACCGGATACCGATACTGCCGTTCCAGCAAGACCCGACCATCGTCGAATTCCGGCAGGATCATCACCGCGCCCGGATGCTCGACGAATTCGCGCGTGGCGTTCTTGCCGTCGGGCAATTCCACGGTATCGCGCTTGAGCGTCAGAAACTTGCCTTCGTGAAGCGTGACGCTTTCGACCTTCTTCTCGATTAGGCCGTCGTCGTTACCGAAGTTCGCGGTGGAAGAAGCGTTGTGATCTGCCATCTTGAGCCCTATGCCAAATGGCCAAAAGCCGCCGACAGCAACCAGCCGTCAGCGGCGTTTGACAAGATACTGATACGTGAAGCCCGGAAACGCGAACACCACGAAGAGACTGAAGGTAATGGCATAAAACTGCCATTCCTGATCGAAGCGGTTGCCGGCGCGCGCTTCGAGCATGAAGCCGAGCGCGCCGACCGCGAAGTAAAGAACGAGCAACTCGCCGATCCGAATCCAGACGCCCTTCTTCGCCGTCTTACTCCCATCCGCATGAAGCTTGAGCGGCATGACGGCAAAAAGGCGCTGATTCAGGAACGGCAAGTTGGCGCCGACGAGCGCCAACAGCACGATAAACCATCCCGCTGCCGACATTACAGCGGCAGCGTATGCGTGATCGCTTGCAGGCAAGCCGTCATCAGCGGGCCGGGCACGAGACCGAGCACGAGCACGGCCAGACCGTTGAACGCCAGCAAGGAGCGATTGAGGCTGCCGGCAACGATCGGCGACGCATCTTGCGGCGCGTCGAAGTACATCAGCTTCACGATGCGCAGGTAGTAGAACGCACCGACCAGCGATGTCAGGACGGCCAGCACGGCGAGCCACGTCAGACCGGCGTTCATCGTCGCTTCGAGCACGGCGAGCTTCGCGTAGAAACCGACGGTCGGCGGAATGCCCGCAAGCGAGAACATCATGATCATCATGACGAACGCGAACACCGGGCTGCGCTGATTCAAACCCTTGAAGTCGTCGATCATCTCGGCTTCGAAGTCGCGGCGCGCAAGCAGCATGACCACGCCGAAGGTGCCAAGCGTCGTGACGAGGTAGATGATGCTGTAGAACATTGCCGAACTGTAGGCGCCCGCCGCGCCCGTTACCTTGCCGTCCACCACGCCAGCCAGCAGGCCGAGAAGCACGAAGCCCATGTTGGAGATGGCCGAGTACGCGAGCATCCGCTTGATGTTCTTCTGCACGATACCCGTGACGTTGCCGACGATCAGCGACAGCGCGGCGAGAATCACGAGCATCTCTTGCCAGTCGACCGCGAAAGGCAGCAGACCCATCACCAAGAAGCGCAAGCCCCACGCAAAGGCCGCGACCTTCGGGCCGCCGCCTGTGAGCAAGGTCATTGCAGTCGGTGCGCCTTGATAGACGTCCGGCACCCACATATGGAACGGCACCGCGCCCATCTTGAACGCCACGCCCGCCACGACGAAGATGATGCCGAACAGCAGCACCGCGTCGTTGATGCGGCCCGAAGCCACCGCCTTGAAGACTTCACCCAGTTCCAGCGAGCCGGTCGCCCCATAAAGCATGGAAACGCCGTAGAGCAGGAAGCCGGAAGCGAGCGCGCCGAGGACGTAATACTTCATCGCCGATTCGTTCGCCTGCGGCGAATCCTTGCGCAGCGCGATGACCGCATACAGCGACAGCGACATCAGTTCGAGGCCGAGGTACAGCGTGAGGAAGTTGTTGCCCGAAATCATCACGCACTGGCCGAGCAGCGAAAAGAGGCCAAGCAGGAAGAAGTCGCCGCGAAACAGACCGCGGTCTTCCAGATAGCGCCGCGAATAGATGACCGACACCGCGTAGCCCAGACACACCACCGCTTTCATGGCGCTCGCGAACGGATCGACGACATACATGCGCGTGAAGAAGTAATGCGGCGTCGGGTCGAGTGCCGTGACCGCGAACCACACGCCGACCACGAGGGTCGACACGAGCGCGATCAGATACGTGACACGACGGCTTGGCACGCCGAAGATCGTGTCGTTCAACCAGGCGATGACGACTGCGGCCATCAGGACCGCGTCGGGCAACAGCACACTCATAGGGGCGTTTTGCATGATCTTTTAAATCCTCCGCACGGCGTTACTGATCCAGCGGCAGCTTGGACTGCGCGACGTGGGAGAGCAGGTTTGCCACCGATTCGTGCATGACGTCGGTGAAGGGCTTCGGATGCAGGCCCATGTACAGCGTGAACGCTGCGAGCACCACCAGCATGAACATTTCGCGCTTGTTGATGTCCTTCAGCTTCGCGACATGGTCGTTCGCCACGGCGCCAAAGTACACGCGCTTGTACATCCACAGCGTATAGGCCGCGCCGAGAATCAGCGTGAACGTGGCCAGGAAACCGATCCAGAAGTTGAACTTCACGGCGGCCAGAATCACCATGAACTCGCCGACGAAACCCGAGGTGCCCGGCAGGCCGCAGTTGGCCATGGCGAACAACATGGAGAACGCCGCGAACTTCGGCATGGTATTGACGACACCGCCGTAATCCGCGATCTGGCGCGAGTGGACGCGGTCGTACAGCACGCCGATGGAAAGGAACATCGCGCCCGAGACGAAGCCATGCGAGATCATCTGGATGATCGCGCCTTCCACGCCAAGCTGGCTGAAGATGAAGAAGCCAAGCGTGACGAAGCCCATGTGCGCAATTGACGAATACGCCACCAGCTTCTTCATGTCCGCCTGAACGAGCGCGACGAGACCGATGTAGATCACCGCGATCAGCGACAGAGTGATGACCACGGGCGCGAGAAAGTGGCTCGCGTCCGGCGCGATGGGCAGCGAAAAGCGCAGAAAACCATACGCGCCGAGCTTCAGCATGATCGCGGCAAGCACGACCGAGCCGCCCGTCGGTGCTTCCACGTGAGCGTCCGGCAGCCAGGTGTGGACGGGCCACATCGGCACCTTGACGGCGAACGCGAGGAAGAACGCTATGAACAGCAGCACCTGCGGCGTCATGCCGATCTTCGCGGCTTGCCACGTGGCGAGGTCGAACGTGTGCGTCTGCGTGTACAGGTACAGCAGCGCGATCAGCATCAGAAGCGAGCCGGCCAGCGTGTACAGGAAGAACTTGAACGCCGCATACACACGGTTCGGACCGCCCCACACGCCGATGATGATGTACATCGGGATGAGCGTGGCCTCGAAGAACACGTAGAACAACAGGCCGTCGGCGGTCGAGAACACGCCGATCATGATGCCCGAGAGAATCAGGAACGCGGCCAGGTACTGCGAGACGCGCTCGGTGATCACTTCCCATGCGGCGATCACCACGATCACCGTGATGAGCGCGGTCAGCACGACAAACCACATCGAGATGCCGTCCACGCCCAGGTGATACGTGATGTTGAAGCGTTCGATCCAGTTCGCCTGCTCGACGAACTGCAACGCGGCCGTCGACGTATCGAAGCCGGTGATGAGAGGGATCGTCACGATCAGCCCGAGCACCGAGCCGATCAATGCGACCCAGCGCGCGGGCGCCGGGTTGTGGTCGTTACCTATAGCCAGGACCAGGACGCCGAATACGATCGGCAGCCAGATCGCGACACTGAGAATCGGAAAAGAGTGCATAGGGTCCCTCGCCTTATTTGCCGCCGAGCGTTACAAACAGGGTCAAGAGCCCCAACATGCCGATAATCATGGCGAACGCGTAGTGATAGATGTAACCGGATTGAAGGAAGCGGATCACACCGGCGAACCAGCCGACGAACCGCGCACTGCCGTTGACGATGCCGTCGATGACGACCACATCGCCCTCTTTCCACAGCCCCCGGCCAATGGCGACCGCGCCCTTGGCGAAGACCACTTCGTTGATCTTGTCGAAGTAGTACTTGTTGTCGAGGAGCGTATAGATCGGGCCGGACGCCTTCTTGATGACAGCGGGCAGATCCGGACGCTTGATATACAGGAACCACGCGACGATCACGCCGAAAGCCGCGATCCACACCGGTCCCGGCGTGATGATGCCGTGCAGCGCCATGGCCATCCAGCCGTGGAACTCCGTGGCCATTTCCTTCAGGCCTTCGTGGTTTTCGGCGATGTAGATCACCTTGTCGAAGATCACGCCGTGCGAGAAGAAGTCGCCGTAGACCATCGGACCGATACCGATCGCGCCGATGATGATCGACGGAATAGCCAGCAGCACGAGCGGCAGCCACACCACCCACGGGGTTTCGTGCGGCACGTGCGCGTGGCCGTGGTCATCATGGCCGTGCCCGTGGTCGTCGTGACCATGGCCGTGCGAATCGTGACCGTGGCCATGTGCTTCAGCTTGACCCATCGGCGAATCGGGATGCTTCGGACCGCGGAAACGCTCCGGACCGTGGAACACCATGAAGTACATGCGGAACGAGTACAGCGACGTGACGAACACGCTTGCGACCACCGCGAAGTACGCAAAGCCGGAGCCCGCCAGGTGCGAGGCCTTGGCCGCTTCGATGATCGAATCTTTCGAGTAGAAGCCGGAGAAGAACGGCGTGCCGATCAGCGCGAGCGAACCGATCAGCGACGTGATCCAGGTGATCGGCATGTACTTGCGCAGACCGCCCATGTTGCGCATGTCCTGGTCGTGGTGCATGCCGATGATGACCGAACCCGCGCCGAGGAACAGCAACGCCTTGAAGAACGCATGCGTGGCAAGGTGGAACACGGCGACCGGATAAGCCGACACGCCGAGCGCGACCGTCATGTAGCCGAGCTGCGATAGCGTGGAGTAAGCCACCACGCGCTTGATGTCGTTCTGCACGACGCCGAGAAAGCCCATGAACAACGCGGTGATCGCACCGATGACCGTGACGAACGACAGCGCCGCATCCGAATGCTCGAAGAGCGGCGACATGCGCGTCACCATGAAGATACCGGCCGTTACCATGGTTGCCGCGTGGATCAGCGCGGAGATCGGCGTCGGGCCTTCCATCGAGTCGGGCAGCCAGACATGCAGCGGAAACTGCGCGGACTTACCCATCGCGCCGATGAAGAGGCAAATGCACGATACCGTCAGCAAGCCCCATTGCGTGCCGGGAAAGGTCATGGTCGCGAGCTTGTCGCTTTGCGCGAACACGTCGCCGTAGTTCAACGAGCCACCGAACGCCAGCAAAAGGCCGATGCCCAGCAGAAAACCGAAGTCGCCCACGCGGTTCACGATAAACGCCTTCATGTTGGCGTAGATCGCGGTTTCACGCGTGAAGTAGAAGCCGATCAGCAAGTACGACACGAGACCCACGGCTTCCCAGCCGAAGAACAGCTGCAAGAAGTTGTTCGCCATGACGAGCATCAGCATGGAAAACGTGAAGAGCGAGATGTACGAGAAGAACCGCTCGTAACCGACTTCTTCATCCGCCATGTAGCCGATGGTGTAGATATGCACCATCAGCGAGACGAAGGTCACGATGACCATCATCATCGCGGTGAGCGAGTCGACCAGGAAGCCGACTTCCATCTTGAGCGAACCGACCGTCATCCATTCGTAGACGGTGGCGTTGTAGCTCGCGCCGTTCAGCACGTCGAAGAAGACCATCGCGGACAGCACGAAGGAGATCGCGACGCCGAGAATCGTCACGCTGTGCGCGCCCTTGCGCCCTATCGTCTTTCCCAGCAGCCCCGCGATCAGCGAACCGGCAAGCGGCGCCAGCGGAACCGCAAGCAGGACGTTTTCATTGAGTGTCATGGACATAACAGCCTAGCCTGAAATTAACCTTTGAGCTGATCGAGGTCCTCGACGTTGATCGTGTCGAGGCTGCGGAACAGGGTCACGAGAATCGCGAGACCGATTGCCGCTTCAGCAGCAGCCACGGTCAGCACGAAGAACACGAAGATCTGGCCGTGTATGTCGCCCAGATAATGCGAGAACGCGACGAAATTGGTGTTCACCGCGAGCAGCATCAGCTCGATGGCCATCAAAATGATGATGACGTTACGGCGATTCAGGAAGATGCCGACGATGCTGATCGCAAAGAGGATCGCACCGAGCACGAGGTAATGGGCAAGACTCAACATTTCGATATTCTCCTTCGCGCTCAGCCCTTGTTGTCGACCGTTCCCGCACCGATGTTGCCGGTCACGGGCGGTTCCGTCGCGGCGTCGGGCGCCTCTGTCTCGGACTTCATCTTGACGATACGCACGCGGTCCTGAGCACGCACCTTGACCTGCTGGCTAACGGTCTGCGTCTTCTTGTCCTTCTTGTCGCGAATGGTGAGCGAGATCGCCGCGATGATGGCGACCAGCAGCACGAGACCGGCGATTTCGAACGCGAAGATGTAGTCCGTGTAGATGATCTTGCCGATGAGCTGCGTGTTCGGCATCACCGCCGCGCCGCTGACAGCCGCGCCGACCACCGGCGTGGTCGTCGCGCCGAAACCGTGCCACAGGATCAGCGCCGTTTCCACCACGATGATCGCGCCCACGATGCTCGCGAGCGGCACGAAGCGTCTGAAGTCGCGTCGCAGTACGTCGATGTTGATGTCGAGCATCATCACGACGAAGAGGAACAGCACCATCACGGCGCCCACGTAGACGAGAACCAGCAGGATCGCGAGGAATTCGGCCTGCAGCAGCATCCAGATCGCGGCCGCGTTGAAGAACGCGAGCACGAGGAAGAGCGCGGATGACACCGGGTTGCGCGAAGTGATCACCTTCAGCGCCGACACGGTCAGGAGCAGCGCGAAGATATAGAACAGTACGGTTGTGAATTCCATGATTACCGGTTCATCGTTAGGCCATCAAGAGGCATGGTGTATCGGCGCTTCGGCTCGCTCTCTCCGTGCGACGGACAAAGCGCGGCCGGGGAAGATCAGCCACGAAGCACGGTCACTAAGCGCGCCGCATTGTGCCAGACAGCAACAACAAAAACGCAACGACATGTCGAGGACGGGAGCGCGCGAACGTGGTTTCTGTTTCTCTCGCGCGGCGCTCCAGGCTCGGCTTCGCATCAACGATAAGGCGCGTCTGCCGCCTTCGATGCGGCGATTTCTGTCTCGTAACGGTCGCCCACCGCAAGCAGCATGTCCTTCGTGAAGTACAGGTCGCCGCGCTTCTCGCCGTGATATTCGAGGATGTGCGTCTCGACGATCGAGTCGACCGGGCAGCTTTCTTCGCAGAAGCCGCAGAAGATGCACTTGGTCAGGTCGATGTCATAACGCGTCGTGCGGCGCGTATTGTCAGCACGCGTTTCCGATTCGATCGTAATGGCGAGCGCCGGGCATACTGCCTCGCACAGCTTGCAGGCAATGCAGCGCTCTTCACCGTTTTCATAGCGGCGCAGTGCATGCAGGCCACGAAAACGCGGAGAAATAGGCGTCTTCTCTTCCGGGAACTGCACCGTGATCTTGCGCTGGAACGTGTAGCGTCCCGTCAGCGCCAGACCCTTGAGCAGTTCGGTCAGGAAGAAGGTCTTAAAAAAGCTCTGTATTGCGTTCATGATATTTGTCCGCTCTTGTCTCTTTGCGCGCCGTTACTTCCAGATGTTGAGCGGCGACATGATCCAGAAGCCGACCACGACGACCCACACCACCGACACCGGCAGGAACACTTTCCAGCCAAGACGCATGATCTGGTCGTAGCGGTAACGCGGGAAAGTCGCGCGCGCCCAGATGAAGACCGACAGCAGGAGGAAGACCTTGAAAACGAACCAGAACACGCCCGGGATGAACGACAGGAAGCCGAACGGTGCGTCCCAGCCGCCGAGGAACAGCGTCGTGGCGATCGCCGAGATCACGATCATGTTGATGTACTCGGCGAGGAAGAACAGCGCGAACGCCATGCCGGAGTAATCGATCATGTGACCGGCGACGATTTCCGATTCGCCTTCCACCACGTCGAACGGATGGCGGTTCGTTTCGGCGATGCCCGAGATGAAGTACACGACGAACATTGGCAGAAGCGGCAGCCAGTTCCACGACAGGAAGTTGACGCCGAAGCCCGCGAAAATGCCGCGCTGCTGCGACGTGACGATATCCGACATGTTCAACGTGCCCGCGACCATCAGGACGACGACCAGCGCGAAGCCCATCGAGATTTCGTAGGACACCATCTGCGCCGCCGCGCGCATGGCGCCTAGGAACGCGTACTTCGAGTTCGACGCCCAGCCCGCGAGAATCACGCCGTACACGCCGATGGACGAGATCGCCATGACATACAGCAGACCGGCGTTGATGTCGCCGAGCACAGCCTTGGCCTGGAACGGAATGACCGCCCACACGGCGAACGCCGGGACCACCGTCATGATCGGCGCGATCACGTAGATCCACTTGCTTGCTTGCGTCGGCTGAATGACTTCCTTGAGCAACAGCTTCAGCACGTCCGCAATTGGTTGCAAGAGACCTGCCGGGCCGACGCGGTTCGGGCCGAGACGCACGTGCATCCAGCCGATGAGCTTGCGTTCCCAGAGAATCAGGTACGCGACGCACAGCAGGATCACTACTGCGACCACGACAATGCGCACCAGCGCCCACACCGTTGGCCATGCGACGCCCAGAATCTGCGTGCCGCCCGCGTTGATCGTATCGAACAAGCCCATTTACGCCTTCTCCACTACCAGTTCGCCGAACAGGCCGCCAAGCGCGGCGCCGGCTGACGTGCCCGCCGATACGCGGACCACCGATTCCGCCAGATTCGCATCGCGAACCGCGGGCAGCACCACCGACAGATTGCCTTGCTTGACGCGCACTGCTTCGCCGTCTTTCAGGCCGAGCTGGTCGAAAAGCGCGGTCGGCAGACCCGCCATGTTCGCGTCGCGGGCCGCGGCCGTCAGATGCAGCGACGGGGCGCGGCGCACCAGTGCGTCGGCGTGATAGATCGGCACGTCGGCAAGACGCTGGAAGCCGCCGTTCGCCGTGACATTCGACGCCGCGCGCTTGGCCGCGACCGTCGTCTCGTTCGACAAACGCGCGCTCAACTCACCCGTGCCGAGTGCGGCGATACGCACTTCTTCGGCCGTGTCGTAATCGAAGCCCGACAGACCGAGCAACGTGCCGAGCACCCGCAGAACCTTCCAGCCCGGACGCGTGTCGCCCAGCGCGCGCACGACGCCGTTGAACGACTGAGCCGTGCCTTCGGCGTTGACGAAGGTGCCCGACGTTTCCGTGAACGGCGCGATGGGCAGCAACACGTCCGCGTAGTCGAGGCCGTGCTTGAACGACGACATCACCACGACCATTTCCGCCTGCTTCAATGCGGCGATGGCTTGTGCGGGGTTGGCCGTATCGAATTCCGGTTCTGCATTGAGCAGCACGTAGCCCTTGCGCGGCTGTTCGAACACTTCGCGCGCGTTGAGACCGCCTTCGCCCGGCAGGACGTCGACCAGATGCGCGCCCACTGAATTTGCGCCTTCGGTCAGGAAGCCAAGCGTGGCGCCCGTGCTGTTCGCGATCCATTGCGCCGCCGCGTGAATCTGCGCGAAATCGGGATGCTGAACCGCGAGGTTGCCGAGCAGCACGACGCGCTTGTCGCCCGCCGAGAGCGATGCCGCGACATCTTTCGCCGCCGCCGATACTTCGCGTCCGGCAAACGCTTCAGGCAGTTCCGAGCCACGCGCTTCGGCCACCGCGGCTGCGATGCCCGCGAGCTGGTCGAGCCAAGCCGACGGCGCCGCCACCAGGCGATGCGCGGTCGGAATCAGCGAGTCGTCGTTGCTTGCGTTGAGAAGCGTGAGCATGGCGCCATTCTTCGCCGCCTGACGCAGACGCGCGGCCAGTAACGGATGATCGCGACGCAGGAACGAACCGATGACGAACGCGGTATCGACATTCGACAGATCCGCGATAGGCACGCCGAGCCAGGGTGCGCCGACGCCCAGGGGCGCCGAGAAGTCGTTCTGACGCAGACGGAAATCGACGTTGGGCGTACCCACGCCTTCCGCGAATTGCTTCAGCAGGAAAAGTTCTTCGACCGTTGCATGCGGCGTGGCCAGCGCAGCGATGGCGTTCGCGCCGTGGTCCGCCTTGATACCCTTGATGCCCTTCGCCACGTATTCGAGCGCGGTCTGCCAGTCGGTTTCGATCCAGTTGCCGCCTTGCTTGAGCATGGGCGTGCTCAGGCGCTCGTCGCCGTTCAGGCCTTCGTAGGAGAAGCGATCCTTGTCCGAGATCCAGCATTCGTTGATGGCTTCGTTTTCCATCGGCAGAACGCGCATGACGCGATTGTTCTTTACCTGGACGACGAGGTTCGCGCCAACGGAATCGTGCGGGCTCACCGACTTGCGGCGCGACAGTTCCCACGTACGCGCGCTATAGCGGAATGGCTTGCTCGTGAGCGCGCCGACCGGGCACAGATCGATCATGTTGCCGGACAGTTCGGAGTCGACCGTCTTGCCGACGAACGAGGTGATTTCCGAATGCTCGCCACGGCCCAGCATGCCGAGCTCCATCACACCGGCCACTTCCTGGCCAAAGCGCACACAGCGTGTGCAGTGGATGCAGCGCGTCATCTCTTCCATGGAGATGAGCGGGCCGACGTTCTTGTGGAACACCACGCGCTTTTCTTCGCTATAGCGCGATTGCGACTTGCCGTAACCGACGGCCAGATCCTGCAACTGGCACTCGCCGCCCTGATCGCAAATAGGGCAATCCAGCGGGTGGTTGATCAGCAGGAACTCCATCACCGACTGCTGCGCCTTCACGGCCTTGTCGGAGGTGGTACGCACGATCATGCCGTTGGATACGGGCGTGGCGCACGCGGGAACGGCCTTCGGCATCTTTTCGACTTCGACGAGGCACATCCGGCAGTTCGCCGCGATCGACAGCTTCTTGTGATAGCAGAAGTGAGGAATGTACGTATCGACCTTATGCGCAGCCTGGATCACCATGCTGCCTTCAGGAACCTCGACCGTCTTGCCGTCAATTTCTAGTTCAACCATGATGGATAAAGATCCTCAACCTCTGTCGCGCATCTGATTGCGCGTCTGATTACGCGGTAAGCGCTTCGGACGCCGCATGATGCGCGTGCCCGCCGACGAGACAATGCTTGTGCTCGACGTGATATTCGAATTCGTTCCAGAAGTGCTTGAGCATGCCGCGCACGGGCATGGCCGCCGCATCGCCGAGCGCGCAAATCGTGCGGCCCATGATGTTTTCGGCAACCGAGTTCAAGAGATCCAGATCTTCCTTGCGGCCAAGTCCGTGCTCGATACGATGCACCACGCGGTACAGCCAGCCCGTGCCTTCGCGGCAAGGCGTGCACTGACCGCACGACTCTTCGTAGTAGAAGTACGACAGACGCAGCAGCGAACGCACCATGCAACGCGTTTCGTTCATGACGATGACCGCGCCCGAGCCGAGCATGGAGCCCGCCTTGGCGATGGAATCGTAGTCCATGTCCGTTGCGAGCATCATCTCGCCCGGCACGACCGGCGCCGACGAACCGCCTGGAATGACCGCCTTGATCGACTCGCCGCGTACACCGCCGGCCAGTTCCATCAGCGTGGCGAACGGCGTGCCGAGCGGCACTTCATAATTGCCAGGACGATTCACGTCACCCGACACCGAGAAGATCTTCGTGCCGCCGTTATTCGGCTTGCCGATCTCGAGGTAATTCTGCGGGCCGATTTCCAGCAGGAACGGCACGGCCGCGAACGTCTCGGTGTTGTTGATGGTGGTCGGCTTGCCGTACACGCCGAAGCTCGCCGGGAACGGCGGCTTGAAGCGCGGCTGGCCCTTCTTGCCTTCCAGCGATTCCAGCAGCGCGGTTTCTTCACCGCAGATATACGCGCCATAGCCATGATGCGCGTACAACTCGAACGAAAAGCCCGTGCCCAGGATGTTCGCGCCGAGATAACCGGCCGCGCGCGCCTCTTCGAGCGCCGCTTCGAACACGCGATAGACCTCGAAGATCTCGCCGTGAATGTAGTTGTAGCCCACGGTGATGCCCATTGCGTACGCGCCGATGGCCATGCCTTCGATCAGCGAATGCGGGTTCCAGCGCAGGATGTCGCGATCCTTGAACGTGCCCGGTTCGCCTTCGTCCGAATTGCAGACGAGATACTTCTGCCCCGGGAACTGACGCGGCATGAAGCTCCACTTGAGGCCGGTCGGAAAACCCGCGCCGCCGCGGCCGCGCAGACCCGACGCCTTGACGTCGGCGATCACTTGCTCGGGCGGAATCTTCTCTTCGAGAATGCGCCGCAACTGCTTGTAGCCGCCGCGCGCAACGTAATCTTCGAGATGCCAGTTCTCGCCGTTGAGGCCAGCGAGGATCAGCGGCTTGATGTGACGATCGTGGAGTGACGTCATTTCGAAAGTTCCTCGATCAACTGGTCGATCTTCTCGTGGCTCAGGAAGCTGCACATGCGGTGATTGTTCACCAGCACGACGGGTGCGTCGCCGCACGCGCCGAAGCATTCGCCTTCTTTCAGCGTGAACTTGCCGTCCGGCGTGGTTTCGCCGAAGTCGATGCCAAGCTTCTGCTTGAGGTACTGAGCAGCACTATCCGAGCCACCGTCCGGGCCGAGTTGGCAAGGCAGGTTCGTGCAAAGCGTGATCTTGTGCTTGCCGACCGGCGCGAGGTTGTACATGGTGTAGAACGTCGCGACTTCCTGCACGGCGACCGGCGGCATGCTGAGATAGCTCGCCACGAACTGCATGAGTTCCGGCGAGAGCCACCCGTGCTCTTCCTGAGCGACAGCCAGCGCTGCCATCACCGCGGATTGCTTTTGCTCCGCGGGATATTTCGCGACCGCGCGATCGATTTCTTTCAGGCCTTCAGCTGAGATCATTTTCAGACACGACTCTTTCAATTCCTACCGAACGAAAACCTGCCGCGCCCTTCTTGTTGCGGCAGACCTGGCGTCCTGCGGTTTGCTGTTATTGCTGCTGCGCTGTTCGCTTGGGCGTCGAGCGAGAACCAATACGAACGGCTATCAGCGATCGATTTCGCCGAACACGATGTCTTGCGTGCCGATGATCGTCACGGCATCCGCGATCATGTGGCCGCGCGCCATTTCGTCGAGCGACGCGAGATGCGCGTAGCCCGGAGCGCGAATCTTGAGGCGATAAGGCTTGTTCGCGCCGTCCGAAATCAGATAGATGCCGAACTCGCCCTTCGGATGCTCGACGGCGGCATAAGTCTCGCCTTCGGGCACGTGGAAGCCTTCGGTGAAGAGCTTGAAGTGGTGAATCAGCTCTTCCATGTTGCTCTTCATGCCGACGCGCGAAGGCGGCGCAACCTTGTGATTATCGACCATCACCGGGCCCGGATTCTTGCGCAGCCAGGCAATGCACTGTTTGGCGATACGCACGGACTGACGCATTTCCTCGACGCGCACCAGATAGCGGTCGTAGCAGTCGCCGTTCACGCCAACCGGGATGTCGAAGTCGAGTTGGTCATACACCTCGTACGGCTGCTTCTTGCGCAGATCCCATTCGATGCCCGAGCCACGCAGCATTGCACCGGAAAGACCCATCTGCAACGCGCGCTCAGGACTCACCACGCCGATGCCGACAAGCCGCTGCTTCCAGATACGGTTGTCGGTGAGCAGCGTTTCGTACTCGTCGACACAGTGCGGGAAGCGATTGAAGAAGTCTTCGATGAAGTCGAGCAGCGAACCTTGACGGTTCTCGTTCATCCGGTCAAGCGCCTTCGCATTGCGAATTTTGGACGCCTTGTATTGCGGCATTGCGTCAGGCAGATCGCGATAAACGCCGCCCGGACGATAGTAAGCCGCGTGCATGCGCGCGCCCGACACCGCCTCGTAGACGTCCATCAGATCTTCGCGCTCGCGAAACGCATAGAGGAACACCGCCATGGCGCCGACGTCGAGCGCGTGCGATCCGATCCACATCAGGTGGTTCAGCACGCGCGTGATTTCGTCGAACAGCACGCGGATGTACTTCGCGCGGATCGGCACGTCGATACCGAGCAGCTTTTCGATGGCGAGCACATAGCCGTGCTCGTTGACCATCATCGACACGTAGTCCAGGCGGTCCATGTACGGAACCGACTGAATGAAGGTCTTGGTTTCCGCCAACTTTTCGGTCGCGCGATGCAAGAGGCCGATGTGCGGATCTGCGCGCTGGATGACTTCGCCGTCGAGTTCCAGCACAAGACGCAGCACACCGTGCGCTGCAGGGTGTTGCGGGCCGAAGTTCAGCGTGTAGTTCTTGATCTCTGCCATGGCGTTCTCTTAATGTTTCAGACCGCCGTAGCGATCTTCGCGAATCACGCGCGGCGTGATCTCGCGCGGTTCGATCGTCACAGGCTGATACACGACGCGCTTCTCTTCCGGGTCGTAGCGCATTTCCACGTAGCCGGAGATCGGGAAGTCCTTGCGGAACGGATGGCCGATGAAGCCATAATCCGTGAGAATGCGGCGCAGGTCGGGATGGCCTTCGAACACGATGCCGTACAGGTCGAACGCTTCGCGCTCGTACCAATTTGTCGACGACCAGATGTCGACCACCGACGGCACGATGGGCACTTCGTCGTCCGGTGCGAACACGCGCACGCGCACGCGCCAGTTGTTCGCGATGGACAGAAGATGCAGCACAGCGGCAAAACGCGGGCCGTCGTAGACGCCGTCGCCGAAGGTCGAATAGTCGACGCCGCACAGGTCCATGCACTGCTCGAAGCCGAGCGAGCGATCGTCACGCAGCCGGGTCGCGACTTCGATGTAGTCGGCCGCTTTCACGACCACCGTTACCTGACCCAGCGACTCGGTGACTTGGAGACGGTCGCCAAACGCCGCCTCGAGGTTCGCTTTGAGGGTCTCGAGTTTGCTTGCCATAATTGGGGAGGTTCAGGCCTTTATTGACGCGCGATGGTGTTGGTCCGGCGAATCTTCGCCTGCAACTGGATCACGCCGTAGACCAGCGCTTCGGCGGTCGGAGGACAGCCGGGCACGTAGACGTCGACCGGAACGATACGGTCGCAGCCGCGCACGACGGAATACGAATAGTGATAGTACCCGCCGCCGTTCGCGCACGAACCCATGGAGATGACCCAGCGCGGCTCGGCCATCTGGTCGTACACCTTACGAAGCGCGGGCGCCATCTTGTTGCACAGCGTGCCTGCCACGATCATGACGTCGGACTGACGCGGGCTCGGGCGAAACACCACCCCGAAGCGATCCAGGTCGTAGCGCGCCGCGCCCGCATGCATCATCTCGACCGCACAGCAGGCGAGACCGAACGTCATCGGCCAAAGAGAGCCGGTGCGCGTCCAATTGATCAGCTTGTCAGCCGTGGTGGTGACAAAGCCTTCCTTCAAGACCCCTTCGATACTCATTTGTTTTCCACTCCAGATGAGCTGCCAGCCATAGCCGCCCATGAATCCGGTGATCTAACTTTCATTCCCAGTCGAGTCCGCCCTTTCTCCAGATGTAGGCGAAGCCGAGCAAAAATTCGAGCAGAAAAATCATCATGGCCATGAAGCCCGGCCACCCGATATCGCGCAGGGCAACACCCCACGGAAACAGGAACGCCGTCTCAAGGTCGAAGATGATGAAAAGAATCGCGACGAGATAGTAACGCACATCGAACTTCATACGCGCGTCTTCGAAGGCTTCGAAGCCGCATTCGTACGGTGCGTTCTTTTCGGTGTCGGGTCTGTTGGGACCGAGAACTTTGCCGATGCTGACCAACGCTATACCCAGACCGAGGCCGACTACGATAAACAAGAAGACGGGGTAATAGGGTGCGAGGTTCAAGGCTATCCTCAGATCGGTAGATGTGGTCTGTGACTGTCTGGGTGCTGCTGCCGGCGCAAATGCACGGCGGAGAATTCACTTCGGACCGCTTGGTAACTCTTCGGCACCATGCTTATCACAACGATAAGTCAATGTGAAACCGTAAGGGTACTCCAGAAGTGACAATGCCAGCCGAAGCGATGCATGCGGCTGGCATTTGGATAACTTTTTGGTGCCGACGGCGAGACTCGAACTCGCACAGCTTTCGCCACTACCCCCTCAAGATAGCGTGTCTACCAATTTCACCACGTCGGCACTGTACTGCAATCCGGGAAAACAACTTCTTAATTGCCGCGAATCGCTACAAGACTTGAATTATAACTAGGTCTCACGAATTGTTCAACGCACAAAACACGAATAACGCGAAAATTTGTTCTGGGCGTTTCTTGGACAACCCGGCCAAGGAGTTCGGCGATTTACTTCGGCACGTCGGAACCCGGCGCGCTCGACGCAGGCGCGGCGGATGCCGGCGCAGTCGCAGCGGCAGGCGCCGAACCCGACTTTGCCGCAGCAGGCGCGGAAGCCGTGGGCGCAGGCATTGCACCGCCAAGAACGCCCGCGGAAACCTGCGGCTTGTAGCTGCCGATGTATGTCAGCGCCAGCGTCGTCACGAAGAAGACCGCGGCAAGCACGGCGGTCGTGCGTGATAGGAAGTTAGCGGAACCGGTCGCGCCAAACAGACTGCCCGATGCCCCACTTCCGAACGCCGCACCCATGTCCGCACCCTTGCCATGCTGCAACAGCACAAGCCCGATTACGCCAAGCGCCGACAACAACTGGACGACGATAATCAAAGTCTTCAAATACAGCATTTCAACTCACCTGGATCTTGATGTTTCCGTGACACTCATGTGCCGCGATTTGCTTCTTCGTCTGCCTGACGCTTCGGCCGTTTACTGAATCTCGGCCAACGCCGCCTGGCAAATCGCAAGAAAATCTTCCGACTTCAAGGACGCGCCGCCAATCAGCCCGCCGTCGATGTCCTGTTGCCCGAACAATTCCTGCGCGTTCTCGGGCTTCACGCTGCCGCCATACAACAGCGGCACGTTCGCCACCGACGCACCCTTCTCCGCCAGCTTCGCACGCACGAACGCGTGAACATCCTGCGCTTGCTGCGCCGTGGCGCTCTTGCCCGTGCCGATGGCCCACACCGGCTCGTACGCCACCACGATGCTCGCTGCCTGTTCCTCGGTCAACGCGAGCAACACGGCTTCGAGCTGCGTGCCGACGACTTCTTCCGTCGAGCCTGCTTCGCGCTGTTCGAGCGTCTCGCCGACGCACACAATGGGCGTCAGGCCTGCGTCGATTGCACGCAGCGCCTTGGCCGCCACGAGTTCCGGGCTTTCGCGATGATACGCGCGCCGCTCGGAATGCCCGACGATTGCATATGTCACACCGAAATCGGCGGCCATTTCCGCCGCGACTTCTCCGGTGAACGCGCCCTTCTCATGCGCGGACACATCCTGAACGCCCCAGCGCACGACCGAGCCGCTCAAAAGCGCCTGCGATTGCGCGAGGTACGGACATGGAACGCATACGCCCACACCCACGCTCTTCTGCAAGGCCGACGCCCCAACGGCGACCTCGCTCAGCAAAGCCGCGTTCTCTTTGATGCGGCCATGCATCTTCCAGTTGCCCACCACCAGTTTCGCTCGTTGTCTGGACATTGTCTCGTCACTCGACGGCGGTGGAATGACACCGCCATGCGTGGCGGCCTTTGAAGATCACCGGGGCGAACCCGATCGTTCATCAATCGTTCACCCGGAGGTTCAAAGACCACTCTGTTATAGGAATGTTTGAACCCTCTGCGCGTATTTCGAAAAAGCGAACTGCCAACTGCTTGCAAAACAGGCGATTTTACTGTGATACGGCGAAACCGGTCAAACCGCCAGAACCGCAACGCGCAACAATCAAGGGCAATCAGGCGTCCTCGCGCCAGTCGAGCATGATTTTGCCGACGTGCGTGCTGCTTTCCATCAACGTGTGTGCGGCTGCGGCTTCGCTTGCCGGGAACACCTGATGAATCACCGGCTTGATACGCCCCGCCTCGATCTCCGGCCAGACTTGCTCTTTCAGCTTAGCGGCAATCTTCGCCTTGAACGCCACCGGACGCGGCCGCAGGGTCGATCCGGTGATGACCAGCCGACGCCGCAGCACGTCATTGAGATTGATCTCCGCTTTTGCGCCGCCAAGCAGCGCGATCACGCAGATACGCCCGCCATCCGCAAGCGACTTCAGTTCGCGCGGGAGATAATCGCCCGCGACCATGTCGAGAATGACGTCGACTCCACGATCGTTCGTGAGCGAACGCACCACTTCGACGAAATCTTCCGTCTTGTAGTTGATCGCGCGCTCCGCGCCGAGTGCTTCGCAGGCGCGGCACTTTTCGTCGCTGCCGGCCGTGGCGAACACGCGAAAGCCGAGCGCCTTCGCAATCTGTATGGCCGTCACGCCGATACCGCTCGATCCGCCCTGCACGAGCAGCGTCTCCTCGTCGCCGTTTTCGCCCGAACCGAGATGCGCGCGCTCGAAGACATTGCTCCACACGGTGAAGAACGTTTCCGGCAGCGAAGCCGCTTCGATGTCCGTCAATCCAGCCGGAACCGGCAAACATTGTTCGAGCGGCGCAACCGCGTATTCCGCGTAACCGCCGCCCGCGAGCAGTGCGCAGACGCGATCGCCCTTCTTGAGGCCGAACGGATTATGTTTAGGATCGAAGTCGCCATCGACGATCTCGCCCGCCACTTCGAGCCCCGGCAAATCCGACGCGCCCGGCGGCGGCGCATACGCGCCCTTGCGCTGAAAAACATCGGGCCGGTTGACGCCGGAAGCGCTCACCTTGATGAGCACTTCGCACTTGCCCGGCTCGGGCTTCGGGCGCTCGCCCAGCTTCAGCACTTCGGGTGCACCAAACTCAGTGATTTCGATGGCCTTCATTGCTTCTCCCAGACAGTCAGTCGTGTGGCAAGCGCGTTGACTTGGCGAACCAGATGGCACTGTGCCGCGCGGGCAACACGCGCTCCACAGTGCCATCGGGTCCGGCGATGCATCGGACAAAGCGTCGCCCGCTGCACCTCATACAAGAAAACGGCCGGCTCGCAGATGCGGCCGGCCGTCGACACATTACCGCATTACTGCTGCGGCTGCGTCGGTTCGGCTTGTTGCGCGGCTTCGTTCAGAAGCGCCTTGGCCGACAGACGCACGCGACCCTTCTCGTCCGTCTGGATGACCTTGACCTTCACGATCTGGCCTTCCTTCAGGTAGTCGTTGATGTCCTTCACACGCTCGTTGACGATTTCCGAGATGTGCAGGAGACCATCCTTGCCCGGCAGGATATTCACGATCGCGCCGAAGTCCAGCAGCTTGAGCACCGGACCTTCGTACACTTGGCCCACTTCCACTTCGGCCGTGATGTTCTCGATACGCTTCTTCGCCTCGGCCATGCCTTCCGAGCTCGTGCTCGCAATCGTCACGACGCCGTCGTCGGAAATGTCGATGGTCGTGCCGGTCTCTTCCGTCAGCGCGCGGATCACCGAACCGCCCTTGCCGATCACGTCGCGAATCTTCTCCGGATTGATCTTGATGGTGATCATGCGCGGCGCGTAGTCCGACAGCTCCGTGTTCGTGGTCGGCACCGCGGCGGTCATCTTGCCGAGGATATGCATGCGGCCTTCCTTCGCCTGCGCGAGCGCGACCTGCATGATTTCCTTGGTGATGCCCTGAATCTTGATGTCCATTTGCAGCGCCGTCACGCCTTGCGCGGTGCCGGCCACCTTGAAGTCCATGTCGCCGAGGTGATCTTCGTCGCCGAGAATGTCGGTCAGAACCGCGAACTTGTTGTCTTCGAGGATGAGACCCATGGCAATGCCGGCCACGTGCGCCTTCATCGGCACGCCGGCGTCCATCAGCGCGAGGCAACCGCCGCAGACCGAAGCCATCGACGAAGAGCCGTTCGATTCCGTGATTTCCGACACGACGCGGATGGAATAGCCGAATTCGTCGGCGTTCGGCAGGCACGCGACCAGCGCGCGCTTGGCGAGACGGCCGTGACCGATTTCACGGCGCTTCGGCGAACCGACGCGGCCCGTTTCGCCCGTCGCGAACGGCGGCATGTTGTAGTGAAGCATGAAGCGCTCGCGGTATTCGCCTTCGAGCGCGTCGATGTTCTGCTCGTCGCCCTTCGTGCCGAGCGTGGCGACGACCAGCGCCTGCGTCTCGCCGCGCGTGAAGAGCGCCGAGCCGTGGGTGCGCGGCAGAACGCCGGTGCGGATTTCGATCGGACGCACGGTGCGCGTGTCGCGACCGTCGATACGCGGTTCGCCGTTCAAAATCTGCGAACGGACGATCTTCGCTTCGATGTCGAACAACACGTTGCCGATGGTCGCCGCATCCGCCGCTGCCGTGCCCGAAGCAGCCGCGTCCGCTGCGAGCCTCGCCGAGGTCGCCGCGAAAACTTCCTTCAGCTTGGCCGAACGCGCTTGCTTGTTGCGCAGTTGATAAGCCGCTTCCAGTTCCGGCTTGGCGATTTCCGTGACGCGCGAGATGAGCGCTTCGTTCTTCGGGGCCGGCTGCCAGTCCCATTCCGGCTTGCCGCCGTCGCGCACCAGTTCATGGATTGCGTCGATGGCGATTTGCATCTGCTCGTGGCCGAACACGACCGCGCCGAGCATGACTTCCTCGGACAACTGCTGCGCTTCCGATTCCACCATCAGCACCGCGCGTTCCGTACCGGCGACCACGAGGTCGAGCGCCGATTCCTTCATTTGCGGACGCGTCGGGTTCAGCACATATTCGTTGTTTATGTAGGCGACGCGCGCGGCGCCGACCGGGCCGTTGAACGGCAGACCGGACACGGCGAGCGCTGCCGACGCGCCGATCAGCGCGGGAATGTCGGCGGGAACGTCCGGGTTCAGCGACAGGACGTGGATCACGACCTGCACTTCGTTATAGAAGCCTTCCGGGAAGAGCGGGCGCAGCGGACGGTCGATCAGGCGCGAGATGAGCGTTTCGCCTTCGGACGGACGGCCTTCGCGGCGGAAGAAGCCACCCGGGATCTTGCCGGCGGCGTAGGTCTTTTCGAGGTAATCGACGGTCAGCGGGAAGAAATCCTGACCCGGCTTGGCGGTCTTTGCGCCGACGACAGTGGCGAGCACGACGGTATCTTCGACATCGACGATCACCGCGCCGCTTGCCTGACGAGCGATTTCACCCGTTTCCAGGCGGACGTTATGCTGTCCCCACTTGAATTCCTTGACGATCTTATTGAACATTGCGACTCCTTCTACGTTGCGCCACGCCGGATCGGTGGACGTTTGCCCACCGGACGGCGCTGGCTAGGCGGTACCGAGCCGCGCTTGAGAGGTGTGTTATGCCATTCCAGCGCGCCGCGCGCATTGAGTGTTCGTACCGCGCTGGAATGACACAAAGCTCCGCCGCGAGGCTGCACCGAGTGTCTGTCCGGATGAAGCATCCGGGGTAAAGCATGTGAACTACTTGCCGATTATCAGCATTCGACGAACCCAATGATGAGAGATCGACCGAGCGCTGACCGGGCAAATGATCAGGCGAGCGGATCGCGCAAAAACAAAATGCCCGTATCAGCGAACTGACACAGGCACTTCGTTAGAACGCTGGCCGCAAAGCCACGTTTGGGCGCAATTACTTACGCAGACCCAGTTTTTCGATCAGCGAGCGGTAACGGTCCGCGTCCTTGCCCTTCAGGTAGTCGAGCAGCTTGCGGCGACGGCTCACCATGCGCAGCAGACCGCGGCGGCTGTGGTGGTCCTTCGTGTGGGCCTTGAAGTGGACGGTCAGTTCGTTGATGCGGCTCGTGAGCAGTGCGACTTGCACTTCGGGGGAGCCAGTGTCGTTGGCGCCGCGCGCGTATTCGGCGACGACGTCGGACTTCTTGATTTCTGCTGCGGACATTTGCTTTTCCTTTAAAACAGACAGGCGGTCACGGAAGAAAGGCCGTGCCGTGGTTTGTTCACGATAAATTCGCTTCTTCCAGACTCTTGGTTTCAGACTGTTTTCGACAGCCGGACCGAGTCAAAAAAGCGAAGCGCAGAGTATAGCATAGGGCGAAGTCCGAAAGACGGGCAACTAGCGCGCCGGACGCGCCATCTGGCATGTCGACGGCTGGACGGTCTTTTCCGCCGGCACCGCAAGCAGCGTCCGAAAGCCATAGTCCGAGCCTTCGTTATCGAACCGGATGCCCGCCGTGCCCGCCTTGTCCATCTCCATGACATACAGGGGCTGGATCAATTGATGATCTTCCGCGCGCATGGTCGATGCGTGGAATCCTTCGCCATCGAACTTCATGCCTTCGAGCGCGCGGGCCACGGCGTAAGGGTCCGCGCTGCCGACGCGCGTCATCGCGGCGGCGAGCATCTCGATCATCAGCGGCATGCGCAGCACGAGGTAATCGTCCGATGCCGCCGGATAGCGCGCGCGGAAATCGCGGTAATACGCGTCCGATAACGCGCCGCCCGCATTCGGATGCCAGTCGGCGACCGCGATCACGCGCTTTACGCCGGCGTCACCCAGCGCGGCCGGGGCGCCGAGACTGTTGCCGTAGAACGTGTAGAACTTCGTGTCGAGCCCCTGCTCGCGCGCCGCCTTGACGAGCAGCGTGAGATCGTTGCCCCAATTTCCGGTGATGACCGCGTCGGCCCCGCTCGCGCGAATCTTCGCGATATACGGCGCGAAATCCTTCACGCGGCCGATCGGATGAAACTCGTCGCCCGCAATCGCGATATCCGGCCTGCGTTCTTTGAGCGCACGCTGCGCTTCGCGGCTGACGTCGTGGCCGAAGCTGTAATCCTGATTCAGCAGATAGACCTTTTTGACCGCGCGATCGTTCTTCAGCGCGTCCGCGAGCGCGTCCATGCGCATGCCGGCGTGGGCATCGAAGCGAAAATGCCAGAAACTACACGCGGCGTTGGTCAGGGCGGGATCGTCGGCGGAGTAGTTGAGGAACACCACGCGATGCTCGGGCTCGCGCCGGTTCTGCTTGTCGATGGCCGTCACCAGCGCGGCCGCCACCGCCGAACTGTTGCCCTGCATGACGAAGCCTATCCTGTCGTCGATCGCCGCGCGCAACTGTACGAGGCTCGCCTCGCTGCTGCCTTTGCCATCGAGCACGACGAGTCGCAGCGGGTGCATGCCGTCGGCGAGCTTCACGCCGCCCTTCGCATTCACGCGCTCCACGCCGAAGCGCAAGTTGCGCTCGACCGCCGCGCCTGCGTTGGCGAAAGGTCCGGACATGCCCTCGATCATCGCGAGCTCGATGGGCGGCAAGTCAGCGGCGCTTACGTGCGCCATGAAAGACGACATCGCGCAGGCCAGCGCGGCCCGTTGCAGCCATCGCGCGGCTCGTTTGCTTGCGGATTCGCTCACCGTCAGCCCTTCCAGTCGAAGAAAGGGCGGATCATAGGACGGCTATGGCTCGCGGTGCAAGTGCGGCGATTCCGCGAGCGCCCTCTTCGCGTCGATGAGAGGCATCGCGCTTTTGTCCCGATGGCGTGTCAAAATCGAACGCGAACGATCCAGGCTTTGGCGACGATCGTCAAAACGATGAATGCGACAACGCGCGGCGCGCTGGAATCCTCGAGGCGCCAAGAACGTTAACACTGTCGCGACACAAGAATATGTGGAGGCCTTCATGCTGAACTCTTTCAACCGGCTGCGCGGCACGCTCGCTTGCGTGGGTGCCGCGCTCATGCTCACGGCTTGCGCGCAGCCCTGGCAAAACTTTCAGACGGGCGCGGATTCATCCACGCTCACCGCGCGCTTGGGCCCGCCACGCGAAGTCTACGATTTGCCCAACGGCGGCAAGCGCCTGATGTGGCCGACTCAACCGCTCGGTGAAGTCACGACCGCCGCCGATGTCGATGCCTCCGGCAAGATCGTCAGCGTGCGGCAAGTGCTCGACGAGAACGAGTTCTACAAGGCGCAGATCGGCACGTGGACCAAGACGGACGTGCTCGTGAATTTCGGCCGTCCGGTGGAGACGTCGTACTTCCCGCTGATGAAGCGCGAAGTCTGGACGTATCGCTATATGGAGGCGAACGTCTGGTACATGATGTACAACTTCTATTTCGATGAACAAGGCATCGTGCGTCTCACGCAAAAAACGCCAGACCCGCTGCACGATCCCGACCGCCGCAACGCCTTTTGAAGTATTCAAAATGACGGAGGCCTCGCTAATCGCGAGGCCTTTGGTTTCGAGCTACATCAAGCCGCGATCAAAGCTGCGGGTTGAGCTTTTCGACCTTCGAATGCAGCTTGTTCAACGCGGCGATATAAGCCTTCGCCGACGCCGCGATGATGTCCGGGTCCGTGCCCACGCCATTCACGATCCGCCCGCTCTTCGAAAGACGCACCGTGACTTCGCCCTGTGCCTGCGTGCCGGTCGTGATTGCATTGACCGAATACAGCACCAGTTCCGCGCCGCTATCCACCTTCGATTCGATCGCGTGCAACGTCGCATCGACCGGACCGTTGCCGCGCGCTTCGCCCGTCACTTCCGCGCCTTCGACCGCGAACACCACTTGTGCTTGCGGTTGCTCGCCGGTCTCCGAATGCTGCTTCATCGACACGAAGCGGAAGTGTTCCTTCGCCTGCGCTTCCGCCGATTCCTCCGAAACGATCTGCATGATGTCTTCGTCGAAAATTTCGGCCTTGCGGTCGGCCAGTTCCTTGAAGCGCGCGAACGCGGCGTTCACGTCGGCCTCGGATTCGAGTTGCACGCCGAGTTCTTCCAGACGCTGCTTGAACGCGTTACGGCCTGACAACTTGCCGAGCACGATCTTGTTCGCCGCCCAGCCCACGTCTTCCGCGCGCATGATTTCGTACGTGTCGCGCGCCTTCAGGACGCCGTCCTGGTGGATGCCCGACGCGTGTGCAAACGCGTTTGCGCCGACCACTGCCTTGTTCGGCTGCACGACGAAGCCGGTGATCTGCGAAACGAGCTTCGACGTGGGCACGATCTGCGTCGTATCGATGCCGACGTCGAGCCCGAAGTAGTCCTTGCGCGTCTTGATCGCCATCACGATTTCTTCGAGCGACGTATTGCCCGCGCGTTCGCCGAGTCCGTTCATCGTGCACTCGACCTGACGCGCGCCGCCGATCTGCACGCCCGCCAGCGAATTGGCGACGGCCATGCCGAGGTCATCGTGACAATGCACGGAGAAGACCGCCTTGTCCGAATTCGGGATGCGCTCGCGCAGCGTCTTCACGAGATTGCCGTACAGCTCGGGCACGCCGTAACCGACCGTATCCGCGATATTGATGGTACGCGCGCCTTCGTCGATCACCGCTTCGAGCACGCGGCAAAGAAAGTCGATGTCAGAACGGCTGCCGTCTTCCGGCGAGAACTCGACGTCGTCCGTGAACTTGCGCGCAAAACGCACCGCAAGACGCGACTGCTCGTACACCTGTTCCGGCGTCATGCGCAGCTTCTTTTCCATATGCAGCGCGGACGTCGCGATGAACGTATGGATGCGAAACTGGCTCGCGGGTTTCAAGGCGTCGGCGGCGCGCTGGATGTCCTTGTCGTTCGCGCGGGCAAGCGAGCAGACCGTGCTGTCCTTGATCATCGAGGCGATCGTGTGGATGGCGTCGAAGTCTCCGTTCGAGCTGGCCGCGAAGCCCGCTTCGATCACATCGACCTTCATGCGCTCCAGTTGCCGCGCGATACGGATTTTTTCTTCCTTCGTCATGGACGCGCCGGGGGACTGCTCGCCATCGCGCAAGGTCGTATCGAAGATGATCAACTTGTCTGCTGCCATGTTGGACTCCAGTGGGGAGAATTATCGACTGTTGGAATTATCGCGTTGAAGCGAAAGACAAAAGGGAATTCGGGTGTTCGCGCCACCGCTGGCGTCGAAAACCTTGAACGAGCAGACGGGAGGCGAGAAGAATCAGCGCGGTAGACGCGCTCGTAGCGATAGTGCGCGTAGCGACGCACCAGCCGAATAAAGCGAGAGGGAGAACGAGACAAAGTTCATTCGAAAACTATAACGGCTTTTAGGAACGCGTGCAATCGGGCTTTCCGATCGAACCGATTGACTTTTACCTGCCGCTTGTCATGCAAAACAGCGCGTAGGAAAACAAAAAGCCTGCATTCCGTTGGGAAGCAGGCTTTCGTAGATTCAGACGGCTTACAACTTACGGCTTAGTAACCGCCGATACTCGCGCTCACGCGCTGACGCAATTCGCTACCGTCGGTGAACTGCACGTTGTCGATGCGGCGCGCGCCCTGGAAGCGCTGCTCCCAGTAACCGCTTTCCATGTCGTCAACGCGGATCGTGCTGCCGGTGGACGGCGAATGCACGAACTTGTTGTCGCCAATATAGATGCCGACATGCGAAAACGAACGGCGCATGGTGTTGAAGAACACGAGATCGCCTGGCTTGAGATCCGACACGCGGACCTTCTCGCCGACACGGCTCATTTCCTCGGCGCGGCGCGGCAAGGTCATGCCGAGCGTGTCCTGAAAGACGTATCGCACGAAGCCGCTGCAATCGAGGCCGGAATCCGGTGTATTGCCACCCCAGCGATAACGCACGCCAATCATATTGAGTGCGCCGACGACCACATCGCCCGCCTTGCTGGCAACGCCAGAAAGAAACGAGCGTGCGCCGCCAGGAGCGCTGGCGGTGTCTGCCGTGGCGGCGACTGGGCTGATCTTGGAGGAGTTCGAAGCGTTGCCGTTGCTGGCAACTTGGCTACTTTGGCTATTACTGCTGACTTCGTCGGCGAACGCGCCGGAAGTTGTTGTCATCAGAAGGCCGATCAACATGCCTGCGGCTGCCCGCGCGCATGTCTGAGTCAATGTCAATGGCTGCATCGGTCGGTAGGTTTTACAATTAAAGACTGAAAAATCAGGGAGATACGAGAAAGTTTGGAAGGATACTAGCCACAAATTATTTAACTGTCAAAAGAAATAGGAAAATACAATTGAGACGAGCACCCAATTGATGAAAAAGAAAGATTTTTAGGATTCCAGCGCTGCCCTCAGTAGCTTTCGTGTGTATTCCTCTGAAGGGTTCGAAAAAATCTTCTCTACTTCTCCCGCTTCCACGACAATTCCGTTTCTCATCACGGCCACGCGATGCGCCATTGCGCCGATCACTTCGAGGTCGTGGCTAATGAAAACATAACCGAGATTGTGCTTCTTCTGAATATCGGCGAGCAGCGTCAGAACTTGCTGCTGGATAGAAACGTCTAGTGCACTCGTCGGTTCGTCGAGAATCAGAATGCTGGGTTCGAGCACCAATGCCCGCGCAATTGCGATGCGTTGCCGTTGTCCGCCGGAAAACTCGTGCGGATAACGCGTAAGCGCCGTCCGATCCATCCCCACCTCACGCAGCACGGCAATGACCTTGTCGCGCCGCGCCGGCGCCTTCAGTTCCGGCCGATGCAACGCAAGCCCCTCCCCGACGATTCGTTCCACCGTCTGACGAGGCGAAAGCGAGCTGAACGGGTCCTGAAACACCACTTGCAGATTCGACCGCAGCACAGTTTTTTCGCGTCCGCGAAAATCGCCGAGCGCGCGCCCCTGGAACTGCACCGCGCCGTTCGATACGCGCTGCAAGCCGAGCAACGCCATGGCCAGCGTGGATTTGCCCGATCCCGATTCCCCGACGATGCCAAGCGTCTCGCCTTGCCGCACGGAAACGCTCACGTCGTCGACGGCTTTGAAGCGGCCGCGCCTGAACCAGCCGTTGATGCCTGGCAGTTTCGTCGCATAGTCGACCGAGAGGTTTTTGGCATCGAGCAAGACCGGCGCGATGGGCAGCACGGGCAGAACGTGGCGCTTCGGTTTGCTTTCGAGCAATCGCTGCGTGTACGGGTGCTGCGGCGAGGTGAAAATGTGCTCCACCGGCCCGCTTTCCACCAGAAGACCCTTCTCCATCACCGCGACGCGCTCGGCGAAGCGCCGCACGAGATTCAGATCGTGGGTGATCAGCAGCACGGCCATGCCGCGCTTCTCGGCTTCGTCACGCTGCAGTTCCAGCAGGAGATCGACGATCTGCGCGCGGATGGTCACGTCGAGCGCGGTGGTCGGCTCATCCGCGAGCAGAAGGCGCGGCCGGCACGCGAGCGCCATCGCGATCATCACGCGCTGACGCTGCCCGCCCGACAACTGATGCGGGTAGCTGTCCACACGCCGCTCGGGCTCGGTGATGCCGGTACGCGCCAGCAACGCGATGGCACGCTGACGCGCCTCGCGCGGCGTCGCGCCGTCGTGCAACTGAATGGTCTCGCCGATCTGGTCGCCGACCGTGTAGAGCGGATTGAGCGCGGTCATCGGCTCCTGGAAGATCATCGCGATGTC
This sequence comes from Caballeronia sp. LZ003, assembly GCF_031451465.1. Taxonomy (NCBI): domain Bacteria; kingdom Pseudomonadati; phylum Pseudomonadota; class Betaproteobacteria; order Burkholderiales; family Burkholderiaceae; genus Caballeronia; species Caballeronia sp. LZ003. The sequence continues at coordinate 1,995,141 of NZ_JARUXJ010000001.1, forward strand.
GGAGCCGCGCAGGCCGCGCATCGCGTGCTCGCTCTTCGACAGCAACTCCTCGCCGTTGAAGCGAATGGTGCCGCTGAGTTCGGCATCGCGCACGAGGCGCAGGATTGCCAGTGCCGTCACGCTCTTGCCCGATCCCGATTCGCCGACGAGCGCCACGCGTTCGCCCGCGCGAATGTCAAGGCTCACGCCGTCGACCGCGACGGTATCGCCGAAACGCACGCGCAGGTCGTCGATCGCCAATAACGGTTCGCTCATGCTCGCGCTCACTTCGCGCCTCCGGCCTTCACCGCATCCGCAATCCGCGTGTCGAGCGCGTTGCGCAAGGCGTCGCCCATGAAAGTCAGAAGCAACAGGGTCGCTACCAGCACGCCGAAGGTGGACAGCGAAATCCACCACGCGTCGAGATTGGCCTTGCCTTGCGCGAGCAATTCACCAAGCGACGGCGTCGGCGACGGCACGCCCAAGCCGAGAAAATCGAGACTCGTGAGCGCGAGAATCGCTCCGCTCATGCGAAATGGCAGAAATGTGATGACGGGCGTCAGGCTATTGGGCAGCACATGCCGCCAGATGATCTGCCAGTTGGACAAACCCATCGCGCGCGCGGCGCGTACGTAGTCTTGCGTGCGGTTGCGCAGAAACTCCGCGCGCACGTAGTCCGAGAGCCCGATCCAGCCGAACAGCGACAGCAGGATGACCAGCAAGACGAGGCTCGGCTCGAAGATCGACGCGAAGATGATCAGCAGATAAAGCTCCGGCAACGCACTCCAGATTTCGATCAGCCGTTGCCCGGCGATGTCTGTCCGGCCGCCGAAGTAGCCCTGCACCGCGCCCGCCACCACGCCGAGCACCGTGCCGATGGCCGTCAGCACGAGCGCGAACAGCACCGATACGCGAAAGCCGTAGACGAGCCGTGCGAACACATCGCGCCCGCGGTCGTCGGTGCCGAGCCAGTTCTCGCGCGACGGCGGCGCGGGATTCGAGCCCTTCGAGAAGTAATTGAGCGTGTCGTAGTAATAGTGATTCGGCGGATAAACCGCGAAATTGCCCGGCGCGCTGAAGCGGTCGCGCACGAACGGGTCGAGATAATCGGCGGGCGTCGGATAGTCGCCGCCGAACGTCGTTTCCGCGTAGGTCTGCACGATCGGAAAATACAAGTGTCCCTGGTAGCGCACGACGAGCGGCTTGACGTTCGACCAAAGCGGGCCGGCCAGGCTGATCGCGAACGCCACGACAAACACGATCAGACTCCAGTAGCCGAGCTTGTGCTGCCTGAAACGCATCCACACCCGCCGCGAAGGCGATGGCGAAACCGGCTCGCGCAAGGGCTGCGCATCGGCGGCGCCGCGTGAGGATCGTGAAGAAGCGGCTCGGTTCATCAGCGCTCCAGTTGCTCGAATTGAATGCGCGGATCGACCCAGACGTAGCAGAGATCGGAGATGAGCTTGGTCGCAAGCCCGATCAGCGTGAAGAGATAGAGCGTGCCTAGCACGACGGGATAGTCGCGCCGCACCACGGATTCGTACGAGAGCAGTCCGAGTCCGTCGAGCGAGAACAGCGTTTCGATCAGCAGACTGCCCGTGAAGAATGCGCCGATAAACGCTGCGGGAAAGCCGACGATCAGCGGCAGGAGCGCATTGCGGAACACGTGCTTCCAGAGCACGCGTCTTTCGGAAAGGCCCTTCGCGCGCGCGGTGAGCACGTATTGCTTGCGGATTTCGTCGAGAAACGCGTTCTTGGTCAGCATGGTGACGATGGCGAAGCTGCCGACCACCGACGCCACCACCGGCAAGGTGATGTGCCAAAGATAATCGACGATCTTGCCGCCGAGCGAGAGCGTGGCCCAGTTATCCGAAGTGAGATTGCGCAACGGGAAAAGCTGCCAGAACGAGCCGCCGCCGAACAGCACGAGCAGCAGCACGCCGAGCACGAAGCCGGGAATCGCGAAACCGATCAGCACGATGAGACTCGTCGCCACGTCGAAGCGCGAGCCGTTTCTCACCGCCTTCGCTATCCCGAGCGGCACCGATATCAGATAAGTGATGAAAAACGTCCATACGCCGATGCTGATCGACACCGGCAGTTTCGACACGATCAGCGACCAGACGCTTTGATGCCGGAAGTAACTGTCGCCGAGATCGAAGCGCGCGAACTTGCCGAGCATCAGCCAGTAACGCTGCAAAGGCGGCTTGTCGAAGCCGTAGAGCGCCTTGAGTTGCGCGACCTGCTGGGCATCCACGCCAGTATGCGTGCGCAGCCCGAAGCCGCCGCCGCCTTCCGCGTTGCCGCGCCGCAGATCGTGCACCGCCTGCTCGACAGGCCCGCCCGGCACGAACTGAATCACGACGAAGGTCAGCGTGAGCACGCCGATGAGCGTCGGGATCATCAACAGAATGCGTTTGAGTATGTAGCTCCACATGGCGCGCGGTCCTGTTATTTCGACGCGGCGGCTTTCGCCCACCACGCCGACACTACCCACTCTTCCGCCGTGTAGTAGAGCGGCAAGGTCGCGGGGTACTGAAGCGTATTGCGATACGCCACCCGATGCGTCGCCGAATACCAATGCGGCACCACGTAATAGCCATTCATCAGCACGCGATCGAGCGCGTGAGTGGCATCGACGAGTTGTTCGCGCGTCTGCGCGCCCACCACTTTTTGCAGAATCGCGTCGACCGCCTTCGACTTCACGCCGGCGAGATTGTCGGAGCCTTGCTCGTCGGCGGACTTGCTGCCGAAGCGCGAGACTTGCTCCGTGCCGGGAATCTGCACGTCGGGCATGCGCACGCTCGTGACGTCGAAATCGAACGCGTCGAGCCGTTTTTGGATCAGCGCGTAGTCGACGGTGCGAAAGTTCATCGTGATGCCGAGCTTTTGCAAATTGCGCCCGAACGCGGCGGCGACCGGTTCCATGGAGGCGCCGCCGCCCGTATCGTCGAGAATCTCGAACACGAAGGGCTCGCCCTTCGCATTGCGCAGCGCGCCATCGCGATACGTCCAGCCCGCCTCGGCGAGCAATCCGCGCGCCTTGATGAGGTTGGCGCGCAGCGATCCGGGCGGATCGGTGTCGGGCTGACGCGGCATCTCGCCGAACACGGACGCCTCGAGGTCCTTTTTGAGCGGATCGAGAATGGCGAGTTCGCCGTCGCTCGGCTTGCCCTTCGCCTGCAAGTCCGTATTGACGAAGAAGCTGTCGATGCGCCTGTACTGATTGAAAAACAGTTGCCGGTTGAGCCACTCGAAGTCGAGCGCGAGATCGAGCGCCTGACGCACGCGCACGTCCTTGAAGAGCGGCCGGCGCGTGTTCATGAAAAAGCCCTGCATGCCGGTGCCGTTATGCTGCGGGAATTCGCGCTTGATGAGTTCGCCGCTGTCGAAGCGCTTGCCGATATCGCGCCGCACCCAGCTTCGCGCAACGTATTCGACGAGCACGTCGTACTCGCCCGCCTTGAAGGCTTCGAGCCGCGCGACCGGGTCCGAATACAGCTTGTAGTGAATCTGCGCGAAATTGAACAAGCCCACGCGCACCGGCAACGCCGCGCCCCAGTAGTTCGGGTTGCGCTTGTACGAGATGGTGCGGCCGTTGTCGTATTGGTCGATCAAATACGCGCCGCTGCCGATCGGCTTCTGAAACGCGAGTTGATCGAACGGAATACGCGTGCCGTCGGGCTTCACTCCCCATTTGCGCGAAAACACGGGAATGCCGCCCGCGAGCAACGGCATCTCGCGCGTCGCTGTCTTGAATTCGAAGCGAATGGTCGATGCGTCCACCACGACCGCGCGCGCGATCTGCCCGAAGTACACGGAGAACTGCGGCGCGGCGAGCGGGCTTTTCAGCGTCTCGAACGAGAACTTGACGTCCTCGGCGGTAACGGGATCGCCATTCGAGAAATGCGCTTTCGGGTTGATGTGGAACGTGGTGGACAGGCCATCGGGTGCGACGGCGATGTCGTCGGCAAGCAAGCCATAACCGGTCGATACTTCATCGAGACTGCCGGTGGTCAGGCTTTCGAACATCAGCGAGAGCCCCGGCGCGGGATTACCGCGCAAGGTGAACGGATTGAATTTGTCGAAGCTCGTCAGGCGGTTCGGATTGGCGAGTACGAGCGTGCCGTCGCGCGGCGCGTCGGGATTGACGTAATCGAAGTGACTGAAGCCGGCCGGATATTTCGGCTCGCCGTACTGTGCGTAAGCGTGCGCCGCCTCGGCCTGGTTCGCGCCCGAGACGATCGATCCGGCCAGCGCGAGCGCAATGGCCATGCGCCATGCGCGGGTTGGGCGGATCGTCGTGCGAGTCGTCATAAGCTCCTTGGGCGCCGGGTATCGCGCAATCGACGTTCGGGTCGGGCAGGCCATTGCGATGTGAGAGAATTCTACCCAAATCAAAAGCCGTGCGACCGTGGGTCAATTGCGCCGCACGCGCTTGAGGCTCACGCGGCGCTGGCAGATGCGGCTCGTTCGCCAACGTGCGCGACATTGACTTCAAAGGAGCATTCATGGGCTTTCTCGCTGGAAAACGAATTCTGCTGACGGGCTTGCTGTCGAACCGTTCGATTGCCTACGGCATCGCACAGGCCTGCAAGCGCGAAGGCGCGGAGCTGGCGTTCACCTATGTCGGCGAGCGTTTCAAGGATCGCATCACCGAATTCGCAACCGAATTCGAAAGCGATCTGATCTTTCCGTGCGATGTCGCGAACGACGCCGACATCGACGCACTCTTCGCGTCGCTCAAGGAACGCTGGGATTCGCTCGACGGTCTCGTGCATTCCATCGGCTTCGCGCCGCGTGAAGCGATCGCGGGCGACTTCCTCGACGGCATGACGCGCGAAAACTTCCGTATCGCGCACGACATTTCGGCGTACAGCTTTCCGGCGCTCGCCAAGGCCGCCAAGTCGATGCTGTCGGACAGTTCGTCGCTGCTCACGTTGAGCTACCTCGGCGCCGAGCGCGCGATTCCCAACTACAACACGATGGGTCTTGCCAAGGCATCGCTCGAAGCAAGCGTGCGCTATCTCGCGGCTTCGATGGGCAACAACGGCGTGCGCGTGAACGGCATCTCGGCCGGTCCCATCAAGACGCTCGCGGCCAGCGGCATCAAGGGCTTCGGCAAGATTCTCGATTTCGTCGAAAACAACGCGCCGCTCAAGCGCAACGTGACGATCGAACAGGTGGGTAACGTGGCGGCGTTCTTGCTGTCGGATCTCGCGGCCGGCGTGAGCGCGGAAATCGTGCACGTCGATGCGGGATTCAATGCGGTGGTCGGCGGCATGGCGGGCGTGACCGAATAACGCCTGCGGCGCTCGATCATGTGCAGAGGGCTGCTCTCTTGCGAGAGCGGCCCTTTTGCTTTTGTGTTCGGGTTTTTGCAAGTGCTGGCGTCGTGACAGCCGCTTACACAGCGCCATGCATGCGGGCGTGATCTTCGTGAACCTCGCCTTCGGGAACGTTGGCTTTGTGAAGAACGCCTTTGGTAGCGTCGTCTAAAGGCCCGCTATATCTGCCGACTCGGCAGCCACACTGGACCAGCGCGTTCAATGCCTGCCACCATGTCCGTTGCCATGACCATTGCCGTGTCCGTACCCGTTACCGTGTCCGTGTTGCGGCCCGCGATTGTAGCCATGCCCGTAACCGTGGCCGTGATAACGGTTCCAGTCGTTCCGGTTCCAGTAACGGCGCCCATCCCAATATCGATTTCCTTACCAGCCGATGACCACGGGCGGACGCGCATAAACCGGAGCCGGCTGATAAATCACAGGCGGCGGAGGCGGCGCGTACACAGGCGCGGGTGCAACGTACACCGGCGCGGGGGTGCCGACGTTCACGCCTACGTGTACATCGGCGTGCGCGGTGCCACTTATCGCTGACGCGGTCACGATCAACATGCCGCCCAGCACTCGCCCCATGACATTCACTTTCATCGCGTGGTCCTCGTTTTGTTTTGATTGGCTTGCGACAAAATATAACGGACGCCTTTCAGCGCAATATTTCAGCTTTGTAAGTTCTTCCCGTGACGTGGCTCTCGTCAGGAGAAACCTTACCTTTTGTTACACGCTGCCGCGCGGCGACAAATAAAAAGCCACCCTTCGACGGGGTGGCTTTCTCTAAGCGCGACGTTCGCTCAATGGTCGTGATGACCGTGATCGTGATGATCGTAGTCGCGGCCGCCGTATCCGTGACCGCCGTGACCGTGGTTCCACTCGTCGCGGTTCCAGTAGCGATGGCCATCCCAGTACTGGTCGCCATGCCATCCGATCACGATAGCCGGTTGCGCATAAACCGGCGGAGGCGGCGGCGCATAGACCACGGGCGGAGGCGGAGGCGCATAGACCGGCGCCGGCGCAACATATACGGGTGCGGGCACCCCGAGATTGATGCCGACGGAAACGCCCGCCATGGCCGCGCCGGACAGCGTCATACCACCGATGACGAACGCTCCTGCGAGCGCGGATGTCCTCAATACCTTGTTCATGTGAAGCCCACCTCGATGGGATGTTTGTTGTGTTGAGTGGACTATATCGAACGAACGCCTTTGCTTGTGTGCCACTTGGTAACGTCCCATTACCAATGCCTACCAGGCAAATGATTACGGAGAGTAAGGATCATGCACGCCGCGCGCCAATGAGAAACGGCGGCTCGTGAAAGCCGCCGTCAGGGACCGTGCAACGGGCACTAATTGGGCAGTTCCTGTCCGCGCGTTTCAGGCGCGAGCGGAATCACCGCGAGGCCGATGAGAAACGCGATACCCGTGAGCGCGATCGGCACGCCGAGCGTCTTCATATGCAGCACCATCGCGCCAATGCCGAAGTTCACGATCGCGCCGAAGAAGCGTCCCACCGACGTGCAGAATGCGAACGCCGTCGCCCGGACGCGCGTTTCGAACTGTTCCGGCAGCCACAGGCTGAAGAGCGCGAAGTTGCCGCCGAAGAAGCCGAGCACGACGAGCAGCGCAATAAACGGCACGAGCCCGTTCGGCAGATAGAACGCCCAGCCGAACGACAGCGCAATGGAAGCCGCCATGCCGACGAAATACACCGCGAGCGTCTTGCGCCGGCCGATGCGCTCAGCCATCGGCGGCAAGGCGAGACAGCCGAAGATCGTGCCGATGGACAGCAAGCCCGTCGCGATCGACGCCATGCGCGCGGCTTCGGGCTTGCTCATGCCGGCCTTCGTCGCAAGCTGAATGACTGCCGACGGTTCATACACCGCGCCCGCCCACAGACCGATGATCGCCACGGTCAGCAGCACCGCCGCGACGATCGTGCGCTTGCGATACTGCGGCGAGAAGATCGTGCGCAACGAACCGTGCTGCTTGACGGCAGGCGCGCTCGTCGCTTCGGCACGCTGCCACTTGTCGGTTTCCTTCACGCGCAAAAGCACGAGAATCGATACGACGACCGGGAACAGTCCAACTAGAAACATCGCGCGCCAGCCGAATGCCGCGCCGATCGTGTAGTTGAGCGCGGCCGCCAGAAAGAAGCCCGCGTAATACCCGGTTTGCAGATAACCCGCGCCCATCTTGCGACGATCTTCCGGCCATGCCTCGGCGACGTAGGTTCCGGCAAGCGCCCACTCCCCGCCTATGCCGACGCCCGCAAAGAAGCGATAAATGCCCAACTCCCAAACCGAATGCGATGTCGCGGCCAGCCCCGTGAAAATCGCGAACGTGAAAATGGTCGCGGCGAGCACCTTGGTGCGCCCGAAGCGATCAGCGAGCGGTCCCCAGATGAACGACAGTCCCCATCCGACCAGAAAGAGCGCGAAGAGTATGGAGCCTGCAAGACCGACGTTCGCGGGCGTGGCCGCGTAGCCTGAACGCGGCAGCAGTTCGGTGAGCGCGGGCGCAAGCACGAGCGCGTAGATGAAAGAATCCATTCCGTCGAGCGTCCAGCCGGCCCACGCACCCCAGAAGCCGGTGATCTGCGAGCGGTTGAGCGGCGTTTTGATCGGGCGCGAGGCGCGTAACTCTCGGTCCACCGTGGTTGGCATGGCCATGTCTCCGGAAAGGGGAATATAGATACACGCGCGCTCTCGATTCTTGTCAGCCGCTCCCAGCTTAGGGAAAGCACCTTCTGTGAAGTCGCGCATCGTTTTATATATAATATTTGAACATCGACACGCGGCAAGTCCGCACTTACACCTAGCCATGCCGACAGATCTCTCCACTTCCGATGCAGCGCAGCCACTTGCATCGTTTCGTCACGCACAGTTCGAACCGCGCCAGAGCACGTCGCGCTTCATCGCGGATGCGTTGCGCACGGCTATCGTCGAAGGTGCGTTGTTGCCGGGCGAACCGCTGCGCCAGGACGCCATCGCACGGCAGTTTTCGGTGAGCGCGATTCCGGTGCGCGAAGCGTTCCGGCAGCTCGAAAGCGAAGGCTGGGTGACCATCGAGCCGAATCGTGGCGCGGCCGTCAGCCTGCAATCGGCCGACGAGGCGCGCGAGATCTACGAGATACGCGCGTCGCTCGAAAGCTTGGCGATCGGCATCGCGCTCGAACATCACACGGCGCAAACGCTCGCCGAATCGCAACGTCTGCTCGAAGCGGCGGAAAGCGAGCCGGACCCGGCGCTCTACGTCGTGCGCAACGAGCAGTTCCATATGAGCCTTTACGCGCCCGCGGACCGGCCGCGTCTGATGGAGCTGATCGGCCAGATGCATCGGCGCGGCGAACGTTATTTGCGGCTGAAGCTCGGCTTGCCGATTCACAAGGATTCGTCGGATGCGGAGCATCGCGCGATTCTTGCCGCGCTCGTCGCCCGCGATATCGAACAGGCGCAAACGCTCGTCGCGCGTCATCTGCTTGCGACAGGCGATTTGATCCACCGCTTTCTCGCCGATGCGCAAGCGCTTGCCGCGGCGAGCCATGTCAAGAAGAAGCGCCGCCCGCGCGCCGCGCCCGCAACGGCTTCTGCAACCTCTTTGAAGGAGGATCGATGAACTCGTCCCCGACGCCTGCCACGTCGCCCGCGCGCGACACGAGCCCGCAAACCCGGCAGTGGAACACGCGCGCGCAGGAAAAAGCGCGCCGCCTCAAGCTGATCGAACCGTGGCTCGACGGCTCGGTGCTCGCGACCGACCGTATCGTCGATGCCTTGCACGCGCTGATCGTCACGGGCGACCGCGTGGCGCTCGAAGGCAACAACCAGAAACAGGCCGACTTCCTCTCGCGCGCCTTCGCCAGACTCGATCCCGAACGCGTGCACGACGTTCATCTGCTGATTTCGAGCATCAGCCGCCCGGACCATCTCGCGCTGTTCGAACAGGGCATCGCGCGCAAGGTCGATTTCGCGTTCGCCGGTCCGCAAAGTCTGCGCGTCGCGCAACTGCTCGAAGACGGACAACTCGAGATCGGCGCGATCTATACGTATATCGAACTGTATGCGCGCATGTTCATCGACCTCACGCCGCAGGTGGCGCTCGTGTGCGCGGTGCAGGCAGACCGGCACGGCAATCTCTACACGGGCGCGAACACCGAAGACACGCCTACCATCGTCGAGGCCACCGCGTTCAGACATGGCATCGTGATCGCGCAGGTCAACGAGATCGTCGATGAACTGCCGCGCGTCGATATCCCCGGTTCGTGGATCGATGTCGTCGTGAAGGCAGACCGCCCGTTCGCCGTCGAGCCGCTCTTCACGCGCGATCCGCGGCATATCGGCGAGTTGCAGATTCTCATGGCGATGATGACCATTCGCGGCATCTACGACCGCTACGGCGTGACGTCGCTGAATCACGGCATCGGTTTCGATACGGCGGCCATCGAACTTCTGCTGCCGACATATGGCGAATCGCTCGGGCTGAAGGGAAAGATCTGCACGCACTGGGCGCTCAATCCGCATCCGACCTTGATCCCCGCGATCGAAAGCGGCTGGGTGCAGAGCGTGCACTGCTTCGGCAGCGAGGTCGGCATGGAGGACTACATCACGGCGCGGCCGGACGTGTTCTTCACCGGCCGCGATGGCAGCCTGCGTTCTAACCGCGTGTTCTGCCAGTTGGCAGGGCAATACGGCGTCGATCTCTTCATCGGTTCGACCCTGCAGATGGACGCCGACGCCAACTCGTCCACCGTCACGCTCGGGCGGCTGGCGGGCTTCGGCGGCGCGCCCAACATGGGCCACGATCCACGCGGCCGCCGTCATTCGAGCGAGGCGTGGCTCAAGCTGCTGAAAAACGACGGCCCGAACCCGGCCATCGCGCGTGGTCACAAGCTCGTCGTGCAGACCGCCGAGACGTACAAGAAAGGCGGCGAGCCGACCATCGTCGATGCATTGGATGCCATCGCCGTCGGTGAAAAAAGCAACATGCCGATCGCACCCGTCATGATCTACGGCGACGATGTCACGCATGTCGTGACGGAAGAAGGCATCGCGTATCTGCATGCGGCCGAAGGCGTCGATGAGCGCCGCGCCGCGCTTGCCGCCGTGGCGGGCGTCACGCCCATCGGCATGCGCGCGGATGCGAAGAAGACGGCGGAGTTGAGAAGGCGCGGCATCGTCGCGTTGCCGGAAGACCTCGGCGTGCGGCGCGGCGAAGCGAAGCGTTCGCTGCTCGCGGCACGCAGTATCGACGACCTGGTGGCGTGGTCGGGCGGTCTGTATGCGCCGCCTGCGCGCTTCAGAAGCTGGTGAGCGCGATGGGTTCGTGTATGTCTGACCGTGAAGACAAAGCGTCGAGCCTTTGCGTGGTTGCCGACATTCCCGCTGGCGTGTGTTCGTGGAACGCAGAGGCGCGGCTCGATGACGCCACGCATGCGAACCCGTCGAATTCGCGTGCCGTCGCAACGCACGCCAATACCGGAGCCGCTGCCCGCCCGAGCATGGGCCATGCGATGCAAACGGCGCTAGCGTCGCGCGAAGCCACTCGGTTCGCCCACTTGCAGCCGATCGCGCCCGATGCCATCGCGACCCGCGCCGTGGCCGCGCTCATCGACGAAGCGTGTCTCACACCGAAACCCGCATTGGTGGACCGGCGCGGCAGCGGCGCGCATCGCGATTTGTCGCTCGACATCATGTTGCGCTCGGCAAAAGCGTTGCACCCCACGTTTGTCGCCATCGCTCGCGCGTCGGCCGATCTCGAACCGTCGCAGACGTTACGCGAACAGCTTGCACGCATCGGCCGCGAAGGCGAGATTGCGATGATGCGCGCGACCGCCGGCAGCAACGCGCATCGCGGTGCGATCTGGATCGTCGGCTTGCTGTGCGCCGGCGCGGCGATGCATGCGCCCGACGACAGCGCGGCGATCTGCGCAAGCGCGGCACGCATCGCGCGCTTCAAGGATCGTTACGCGCCCGCGTCGGCACAAACGAGTCACGGCGCGCGCGTGTCGGCGCGATACCGTGTGGCAGGCGCGCGCGGCGAAGCGTGCGATGGCTTTCCGCATGCGCTCGAAATTGGGATGCCCGCGCTCGGTGCAGCCCGTTGCCGCAATCTCGATGAAAACGACGCGCGCCTCGAAGCGCTCGTCGCGATCATGGCGTCGCTCGACGATACCTGTCTCCTGCATCGCGGCGGCATGACGGCGCTGCGAGTCGCGCAACACGGCGCGCGTCGTGTGCTCGACGCAGGCGGCGTTGCATCGGCGAGCGGCAAGACAGCGCTTCACGAACTCGACCGCGAACTGCTCGCGCTCGATGCATCGCCTGGCGGCGCCGCCGACTTGCTTGCGGCGACGCTCTTTCTCGACAGTCTCAGGCGCTTGCATTGATTCGCAACGCGCGCATCGAAGAGGAACGATGATGGAAAACATCCGATACGAATACCCCGCCACCCGTCCCGTGCCGCGTCGCGCGCACGTCGGCGTGGTCGGCTCGGGCGATCTCGAAGTGCTGCTCTCGCCATCGGCGACAGCGAATGCGGAAGTGGTGATCCGCACGAGCGTCGACGGCTACGAGCATGTCTGGAAGAGTGTGCTCGACCGTTTTTTTCAGCGATACGACGGCGCCGCGAAACTCGAACTCAACGACTTCGGCGCGACGCCCGGCGTGGTCATGCTGCGCCTGAATGAAGCCGTCGAAGCCAGCGAGGGCACGCCATGAACGCTCACGACACCTTTCTCGCGCGTCACAGCTTCATCGAGATGACCGCGCGCGAACGCGCCCGCGCCCTGCTCGATGCCGGCACCTTTCGCGAACTGCTCGGCCCCTTCGACCGGCTCGAATCGCCGTGGCTTGCCATGCAGAACGTCGTCTGCCAGTCCGACGACGGCGCGGTGATCGCGCGCGGCATGCTCGATGGCGAACCCGCCGTGATCGCGGCGATCGAACCCGCGTTTCAGGGCGGCAGCATCGGCGAAGTCTCGGGCGCGAAGATCGCGGCCGCGCTCGAAATGGCGCTCGGCGAGTTCGAAGCGGGCCGCGCGATCCGTCCCGTCATACTGTTCGAAACGGGCGGCGTGCGTCTGCAGGAGGCGAACCTCGGGCTTGCGGCCATCGCCGAGATTCAGGCGGCGATCGTCGCGTTGCGGCGGCACGTGCCGGTCGTCGGCGTGATCGGCGGCATGGTCGGCTGCTTCGGCGGCATGTCGCTCGCGGCGGCGCTCTGCACCGAACTCGTGATGACGCGGCAGGCGCGCCTTGGCATGAACGGGCCGGAGGTGATCGAACAGGAAGCGGGCATCGAGGAGCTCGATTCGGGCGACCGGCGCCTCATCTGGTCGATGATTGGCGGAGAAGAACGCGCGGCGGTCGGCCTCGTCGATGCGCTCGTCGAAGACGATACCGCGCAAGTACGCGACGCGGTGCTGGCGGCGTTCGCGCGCGGCGTGCCAACGCGTCATCGCACCGAGGACGTGGACGGTTTCATCGAGCGTCTGGCGCGCGTGAACCCGGACGCCATCGATCCCGAAACGCTGCGCACGCTCTGGGGAGCATCACGATGAACACGACAACTCTCTCGCGCGGCGAACGCTGGATCGACGCGCTGACTTCGCCTGCGTCCGGCGCGCAAGCCGGTCCGATTCGCGCGCGTGGCGGGCTTTTGAACGGCGAGCACGCGCATTTTCTCGCCGTCGTGCCCGATCCGGACAACCGCTTTCCACGCGCTCGCGACAACGTCGTCGGCCTCGAACAGGGATGGCTGTTGGCGCGCGCGGTGCGCGAGGTTATCGACGCGGATCGCGAGCGTGACGTGAAGCGTCCGATCGTCGCCGTCGTCGATGTCAAAAGTCAGGCTTATGGCAGGCGCGAGGAACTGCTCGGCGTGCATCTTGCCTGCGCCGCTGCCGTCGATGCTTATGCGAGCGCGCGTCTTGCGGGTCATCCGGTGATTGCGTTGATCGTCGGGCCGGCCATGTCGGGCGCGTATTTGGCGCACGGTTATCAGGCGAACCGGATCGTCGCGCTCGATTCACCCGGCACCGCCGTGCACGCAATGGGTCGCGAAGCAGCCGCGCGCGTCACGCGGCGCAGCGTGGAAAGTCTGGATGCGCTCGGCGATACCGTCTTGCCGATGTCGTACAAGATGAGCGCTTATGCAAAGCTCGGGTTGCTGCATGAACTGATCGAAGGCGTCGATGCGGATGCGCCCTCGGCGGCCGAGATCGAGCGCGTGAAGGCATCGCTTGCGGCGGCCGTGAACGATGCGCGCGGTGCTTTGCGTGATCTGTCGAGCCGGCTTGGTTCTGCCGATGCGAAGCGCACGCGGGCTGCGTCGGTGGAGGTGCGCAAGCGAATGCGTGAGCAATGGGATGAAGCTTGAGTCGGGGCGGTGCTCCATGCGGCTTGGCGCATCGAGAATGGCTTGTCACGCACCAATGAAGCAGCTGTCACCGACGATGAGCTCCGCTTCGACGCAACATGCAAGAGGCCTTTGTGCGGCCCGTTTGCCGCGCATCGTTCGACACGGTCGCGCGATTCGTGACTGCGCGTGCCCAGCGAGCGTCACCGACGAGAACAATGATGAACGCAGGGCAGTATGAGATGCGGCCACATGACCTGCTGAAGATCGACACGCTGTCGTCGTCGGCCGGAGGCGGCGCGGATGTCGCGGCCTCGCTTCTCCTCGCGCCCAACGTGCCGTCCTGGGTCGCCACCTCGCTCGCGCGCTCACCTTTCGTCGTCGTCCGCCGTGCGCCGCGCCTGGGCGACGCAATTCCCATCGGCGTACGCGGTTCGACGCGCGGCGAGCGCTTCGGCGCGTGGATCGATCCACGATCGATCGCGTCTGCGTTGTCTCCCGAAGCCTTGCTCGAACGCACGCCCGATTCGCACCGCGCACACTTGCCCGCGTTCGCGCTTCTGCGGGCAATCTCGTCTTCGATCCAGGCAACGGGACTCGCCTGGGGCCCCGCCGGCAGCACAGGCTTCGAACTCGCGAGCGGTACACCCACGGTCACACCCGAAAGCGATCTCGACATCGTGATTCGCGCGCCCTCGCCGCTTTCGCGCGATGCAGCCGCCGCGCTTCTCGACACACTGTCGCGAACCGCGCGGGAGATCGGCACGCGCATCGACGTGCAGATCGAAACGCCGGAAGCCGCCTTCTCGCTCGCGGAATTCGCGCGCGCGAATCTACGCGTGATGCTGCGTCACGCCGACGGGCCGCGACTCGTCGCCGATCCGTGGGCAGCCGTATGATCGCGTATCTCTTTCCGGGACAGGGTGCGCAGACGCCGGGCTTTTTGCATCGGCTGGGCGGCGAGCAACCGCATCCGGTCATCGGGCAGACGCTCGCCGAAGCATCCGACATCCTCGGCGAAAACATCCTGCAACTCGATGACGCCACCGCGCTTGAGTCGACCGTCGCGGTGCAAGTCACGTTGCTGGCGGCAGGCGTGGCGGCGGCGCGTGGGCTTGCGGCCGAAGGTATCGAGCCGGAAGCCGTCGCGGGTTTGTCGGTCGGCGCGTATGGCGCGGCGGTGGCGAGCGGCGCCGTTGCGTTCGACGATGCCCTGCGCCTCGTTCGCCTGCGCGCGACGCTCATGCAGAACGCGTATCCGCACGGCTACGGCATGCTGGCGGTGCTCGGCCTGAACGAACGAGAGATTGCACGCGTGATCGCCGACGGTCACGCCGATGCCTATGTCGGTAATCTGAACGCGCCGCGTCAAATCGTCGTATCCGGCAGCGATGATGCGCTCGAAGCCGTGAGCCGCCTCGCGCTCGAACGCGGCGCGCGCAAGGCCGAACGGTTAGCGGTGAGCGTGCCTTCGCATTGCGTGCTGCTCGAAGACGCGGCCACGCAATTGATCGAAGCTGCCGCGAAAGTCCGCTTCGATGCACCACGCGTTCCATATGTCGGCAATCGCGGCGCACGCGTGCTGCGTCGCGCCGATGCCGTGCGCGACGACCTCGCGACCAACTTGCGCTATCCGGTGCGCTGGCACGAATCGACCATCGCGCTGTTCGAACTCGGCGTAAATGTCTTCGTCGAAATGCCGCCCGGCCACACGCTGACGCAACTCGCAAGCGACGCCCTGCCCGATGCGCAGGCGCTATCCATGGACGCCGCGTCCACTCATCCGACCGCCGCTCGCGTACGCGCGGCAAACCAGCGCGCCGCAGATTAATCCGCTTTTTCCGCACTTTTCCGACAGCGAATTGTCAACGTCCGTAAGCAAAATCGGAATGTTCCGCTAGCTTTTTGTTCGACGGACATCGACGATGCCGCTCCGTGCGCGAAGCATCGCGTCACGGACGCCCCAAAAACAATTCTAGGAAGACCGAAACATGAAATTCATCCGCTTGGCGCTCGCGGCGCCCGCTCTGTGCGCGCTCATCTCCTGCAGCAGCATGAACGCGCTTAATCCCGACACGTTGTTGCAGTCTGGCCAGCTCGCATCGCAAGCCTTCACGCTGAGTGACGCCGATGTGCGCACGCTCTCCGACAAATCGTGCGCGGACCTGGACAAGGAAAACAAGATTGCGCCGGCGTCGAGTCAATACACGCAGCGTCTGAACCGCATCTCGAAGCAACTGGGCGACAACATCAATGGCGTGCCGGTCAACTACAAGGTCTACGTCACGAAGGATGTCAACGCCTGGGCGATGGCCAACGGTTGCGTGCGCGTGTACAGCGGCCTCATGGACGCAATGAACGACGACGAAGTGCGCGGCGTGGTGGGCCACGAAATGGGTCACGTGGCGCTCGGCCACACCAAGAAGGCGATGCAGCTCGCTTATGCGACCTCGGCCGTGCGCTCGGCGGCGGCATCGACGGGCGGCGCGGTGGCGAATCTGTCGGCATCGCAACTGGGCGACTTGTCCGAGAAGTTCGTCCAGGCGCAATTCTCGCAATCGCAAGAAAGCGCCGCCGACGATTACTCGTTCGACATGCAGAAAAAGAAGGGATACAGCCCGGCCGGCCTCGTGACGGCGTTCCAGAAGCTCGCGACGATCGACGGCGGCAAGTCGAGCATGATGGATTCGCACCCGTCGTCGCCTTCGCGCGCGAAGCACATTCAGGATCGGATTGCGTCGGGCAAGTAAGGACGGGGCAAAAAAAAGCGCGAGCAGCGGTTGCTCGCGCTTTCCATTCCGATTCGTGACGATCAGAAGTAGTAATGCACGCCGACGGTCAGACTGTCGTTACGACGATGGCCGCCGTCGCAGTGCGCCGTGTCGGCCGTGTATTCGCCAGCGACACTCCATTGCTTCGCGAACTTATACTCGACGCCCGCGCCATAGTGCAAGCGCGTGTCCGGCCAGGTGCCAGTGAAGCCCACGCGCGCGTAGGGCATGATGTTGCCGTCGATAGGCATGCCGACTTTTACGTCGATGCCGCCGTCCTTCTTGGTCGTGGAACCGGCATGAAGATCAGCGAATCCTTCGACGCCGACTACGAACTGGTTGACATCGACGTTATAGCCTGCCGTCAGCCCCGGAAAGAACGTCGTGTGCGTCGATTCCTCGAAATCGTGTCCGGTTGCATCGGAGAAATTCAAGCCGAGCTTCGCGCCGACGAAGGGGCCGGAGAATTCGCTAGCGTGCGCGCTAGCGATACCGAGCAGCGAGACGAAAAGCGGCGCCGCTACCTTTTTGATACTTACCATGAGTGAGCCAACCGTGAGAAAGGCGTCGCCAGAACACGCAAATCGAATTCAGGCAAGAAAATAATCGAGACAGCGCAGGCTGTCTTGCAATTGACTGCTTCCAAACAATCAACGCGCAAGGTTAGTTTCCGATTGTTAACTCGGATAGCGGACTTGTCTTAAAGGTTGGGCTCGGCGGCGTAGGGTGTGACATGCGTCATGTGTTGCCTGGCCGATGACGCCGATGAGACCGGCACGCCTCATGGGAAAGTGGCGGCGATTGATGGTAGTACCGGCGGATGAGTGAACTTGCCGCCTACTTCCCGCGCAGAATGTCCCAAATTGCGATACTTCCCAAAAGCAAAACGACGATCAGCGCCGCCGTTCCAAGCACGTTAAAAATCACATTCACGATCAACTTCGTCGCCTCCAGACACTGCCTGTTTTTTTGAATGGTTCGAGTAAGTATTCGCTATTTTTGCACGCCAGCCGTTTGAACCATCGAAGATGGGAGCCGACTCTCGTACATGATCGTGCGTCGCTCGTTCTTTATTGCGTGTGGAAGACCTCGTCCGGGCGGAGAGTTTCTCCTGAACCATCCTGATATTGCAATCTGCCATTCGGTCGGTGTGTGACGCGTGGCACGTCCGAGACATTGCTGGCGTGCTCCGCAAAATTTTTCTAAGCTCGGACCCTGAGCACGCCATCTCCACAAAGTTGCATTCCAAAAGACATCGATAGACTCGCTCCGATGATAAGATCGTTAGTCTTCTTTAGCTTTCGAGCGCGCCGTTTTCGTCAGAGCCGATTTTTTTCAACTTGGCTCGCTCGTGTCGTTCATCGTGCGAAACCATCCGCCATTACGCGAACGCGATTACATAGCCCACAACCGTGACTTCAGACTGCATACCTATGCGATCGTCTTGATGTCCCGTGGTCAAACTCGCAGCGTCCTTAAAGACTCGTAACTTCTCTGATCGTCAACAGTGCGACATCCCCTCGTTAGCTCATCCAATTGGAGCATCACTTAAATGAAAATCACGCTATTGGTGAGTTCCATGGGAAGCGGCGGCGCGGAAAGGGTCGCGGCCACGCTCGTGAATGCCTGGAGTGAGCGCGGTGACGATGTCACGCTGATCGCTACATATAGCGGTAAGGGTGATTGCTTTTACAAGATCTCCGAGAACGTTCGCTTCATCTATCTGACTGACCGTGCAGGGAGTCAAGGCGGCAAGTTATCGAGCTTCGTTCAGCGGCAGCGGGCTTTGCGCTCGCTCATCCGGGAGAACCGTCCCGACGTCGCAATTTCCTTTTTAACCAATGTCAACGTAGCCGCAATTCTTGCAACATTAGGCTTGGGCATTCCGGTTATCGCTTGTGAGCATAACGATCCATCTCGCGACGGACGATCCGCGTTATGGAAACTGCTTACTCGTCTGGCTTACCCGCGCGCCAGCGCGATAACGGTGCTCACCGAAAATATCGTCGCGCCGTTCAAGACAATGGTGCCCGGCATGCGACATATTGCTGTCGTCCCAAATCCGCTGCCTGACGAATTATTCCAGCAGTCGGCGCCGTCTATCGAAACCGGCGCGCGCATGCGCCTCGTTTCGCTCGGACGATTGCATCCGCAAAAGAACTATCGCCTTTTGATCGACGCATTCTCGTCCATTGCGAATGCGTGCCCAGAATGGGATCTGTGGATATGGGGTGAAGGCGCCGAACGCGCATCGCTCGAAGCGGAGATCGAAAGGCAAGGTATGACCCAGCGCATCTTTCTTCCGGGTGTCACCGAAAATCCATGGACGGAGATTCTGCGCTCGCAGGCATTCGTCATGTCATCCCGCTTCGAAGGATTCGGCCTCGCGCTCGCCGAGAGTATGGCTTTAGGCGTTCCCGCCGTAGCTGTCGATTGTCTCAGTGGTCCGCGCTACATCACGCGCGACGGGCAGGACGCGCTGCTTGTGCCAGTCGCCAATCCGCAAGCGTTAGCCGCTGCAATTCAAAGGATGCTCACCGATGACACGCTGCGTGCCGAACTGAGTCGCAAAGGCGCAAAGTCCGTTCGCGAGCGATATTCAACGAATACGATTCTTCGCGTGTGGGACGAGTTGTTCACGCGCGTTGGCGTGGACACCGACGATGCCGCGGCGCGCCGACCCATCCATGAAAACGACATGACAGATTACGACTCACACGAATCGCAAGGCGCCTACGACTCGACGCGCCGTTGATATCGCCTAATGAAGAAAATAGCTGTAGACATCAGCCTGATAATTCTTGAGGGCATCTGCCGTCAGGGCAAGAAGAATCAGCGCAGTCCACCATATCAAGAACGCGTTCTTGAATCGTATTTGCGAGATCACGTACGGCAGCAGTAACGCTATGCAATACCACACGCGTCCCTTCCCAAACGGAAACAGCACATACGCAAAGACCAAATAAGCCATGAGCGCAACGTGCATCGTGCATAGCTCCGTCCATACCTTGTCCTTCGCTGTGCCCTTCTCTTTCCATTGCGTATAAAGCACAATGACAGAAGCCGTTGCATAGACGATCAACAGGATGAGCAGCCGGATAGTGAAATCGTCCTGGTAGTCCGCATATTCCTCGACTCGCCTGCCGCCGAAATTATTGAAAAGATAGCCCGCCGCGGCGGCGAGTACGAACGCCGTCAAACTCGAAACGATCAACGCTGGCCATTTTCGATCTCCGCACGCTCGAATGGAGAGCAATAGCAACGCGGGTATCGCGAAGGTCGTATGAACGAAGCTCGCGAGCACCCATCCGAGGACGGGCCGCTGATAGCGCAGCGTGATAAGCATCGCTATGCCGAATGCCAAACCTTGACGGATTTGAAACAGTCCGACCGTAGCCAAGGCTACCGGAACGACCGCCCAAAGAAGCAGCCCTAGTAGCGGTCGCCGGACTTCTAAAAGCGCCGCAATGACAAGTGCGTTCGCCAATACGACGGTCAGTCTTACACCAATATCGGGTGTTACGCCGAACGCATTCAATACGATCAACCAGGTACGCCAGCCGAATTCCTCCGTCACCGTGCTGATGACAAAACTGAGCGTTGAAGTGCGTGTCTGATAAAGATTGACGAACCAGTCCCACGTTGTCTGGCTGAAGTACTCCAGGTAATTGTCCTGATCGAGCAGCATCGTACGATCACCTACCGCAACCACCACCAGCAACAGAATCGCTATGAGGATGAATAGCCAGCCGCCAGGAGTAGTCAGGTAGGCGCGCGCCTGAGTTTTGCGACGGGGAACTGCTGGACTCGGCGCTTGAGTCATTCTGGCTTTCATCGAAATTCTTTTAGGTCGGATTATGCGCTCGGCGCCGGCTTGCTGCCTTGCGAGGTTGTCGTCGGCGAAGTGCGCCGATTATCGAATAGTCTTCAAGTCCGTTACTACGATCTGCGGTCCGCGCTTGTCGTAATCGTGGCTTTCGACGGAAAGAAGCTTTGGCTTGATCCAGGTCGCCGATCGATTGACGATTCGTCCTTTCACAATTGAACCTTTGGTATCGAGACCTGAAACGCTAAAGGCGGCGATCTTCGCGGATTCATCGCGCTGACCGCTGATATCGATCTGCACGTCCTTGGACTCGACACCGGCAATCTTCAAGAGATAGACGAGGATGCCGATCTTGCAGTTTCGCGTGACAGGGTTGACGATCCTGATGTTTTCTAGCACGTCCCGATTCGAATTGGGCTCGATATCCAGACCCGCCGACGGCGCCGTTCCACCGATGTTCTCCCACAGACCGCCTTCAATGAAAACGTTCCTTCCGCTAATGATGGAGATTCCCTGTCGACGACAGTTATTCGCGTGATGGTCAATCACGTGAATATACTGAGGCGGCATGCTGGTCGGCTGATAACTGTTCGCCAGGTAGATACCGTCGCCCCAGCAACCCACCGTGGTTGCCGATTTGATCGTGATTTTTGAACTACCTGCTATCGAAATGCCCATGCCGTAGCCTTCCGAATGCGTTTTGGGCTGCGCCGAGTTCAACTCACGACTGCCGTCTAGCGTCGCGTTCTCCAGCACAACGTCGCTCACGTCCCACATGCGCAACATTTGATACGAAGGCGTGTCATGCGCAAGCAACTTGATCGAGGCGCCCGGTTCGAAGCGAACGCGCGAGCCGCTTCGCAGACTCAGTCCTTGCGTGTCGATGCGGCATTGTCCGCCAATGAGTAACGTCTTGCCAACTGAGCGATCGATCGCATCCTGAAGACGCGACGTGTCATTGCTCACGCCATCGCTCACGACGCCGAAGACACTCGCATGCACGACGTCGTCTTCATTCAATATCTTAGCCGCCGCCGACCGACACGCAAGCCCATGCGCCAGAGGCATCGACGCTATGACTTTGAGCGCAACTCTTCTGCTTATCATGATCGTTCTCAAGCGTTCTGCGTTGTTCCATACACCGCAACGGTCCGCTCGATCACGATCCTTTCGTCGAACTCTGCGAGCGCGCGAACGCGCGCATTGGCACCGATCGTTTCGCGCAACACCGGGTCGTCATGAAGACGCGCGATTGCATCTGTCAGCGCGACGCCGTCCTTCACCGGAACGCGCAAGCCATCGACGCCATCTTGACTCACGACCTCGCGACAACCCGGCGCGTCCGTCGTCACCAGCGCGATGCCGCATGCTGCGGCTTCGATCATCGCCTTTGGCAATCCTTCTCTATAACTGGGCAACACCATGATGTCGATGTCGCGTAGCAACGCCGGCATGTCACCGACATGACCGAGCCAAGTCAGCGTGCCCTCCTCGACCCAGGCCTCAACCGTTTTTGTCGGCACCGAAGCAGGATTGCCCTCGTCGGGATCGCCGGCGAGCAGGAATTCGAACGAGCGCTGGCTGTTTCGCAGCACGCGCGCCGCTTCCACGTATTCCGCGATGCCTTTGTCCCACAGCAGGCGCGCAGCCAGCAAAACGCGAATCGGTCGCGGCGTGCCGCTCGTGTCCTTCGCGCGTTGGGCGAACTTCTGTACGTTCACGCCCGATCCGGGAATGAGGTGGATGCAAGACTTGTCGACGATCCCGGCGTTGATGAACATCGCGACATCGTCCGGGTTCTGGAGAATCAGCGATGCGCCGCGGCCATTCAACGTCGCGCGCATCAATATTTTGACCAGCGGTCGTAAGACGCGCGCCTTTAACGAATCGTTCGTAAACACGAAGCCGAGACCTGCCACAGCGTTGACGCGCTGCCTGACGCGCGCGAGACGCGCCGCAAGCGAACCGTACACCGCGCATTTAATGGTGAAGCCATGCACGACATCTGGCCGCTCTTTGCGAAACAGGCGGCATAGGTGCAAGACCAGCAAGAGTTCCCGCAAGGGGTTCAGACTGCGTCGTTGCATCGGCACGGGAAGCCAGCGGAATCCGGCGTCCTCTAACCCCGCGACATAAGGCCCCGGCGGCGACATGAGCAACACCGACCAGCCATTGTCCCGAAGATTCTTCGCGAGCGACAAACGAAAATTGAAAAGGTACCAATCCGTATTGGCAAAGAGAACGACTTTTTTCATGACCTACCGACCTAACTCACGTCGAAACTTGAACCGCCAGTACAAATAAAGCGCTGATCCGAATGGCAGATTCAACAGCACCTGCAAGCGATGCCCGGACGCCATCGCGATCTGGTACACGGAACGTCGCGCCAAAAACTCGTAAGCAATGAGCCGCCACGTCATCACGATCCGCGTGCGCATGTTGACCGGCGGCGCGATTGCCCAGCGAATGCCGTGTGCGGACCCGACCGGGCACAGGACCGTCAGCGCCGCGCCGCCTCGCGTCAGACCATCGGACAGATACTCGCAAACATAGAAGCCGATGTTGACGTGCAGCATCCGATACCGCCGCCCGATCATTCCCCACACGGCGGACTCCATCATGAAGCGCTCGCCTTCGACTTCCGGAAAGGGAAACTGCTTCAAGATGTCTGCGCGCCAGACTTCGGCCTTGTCGCCACGCACGCCGCGATTGATGCGCATATCGATGTATGTCGCCAACTCGCGGTCCGGCTCGAAACGGTCACCGATCACGCGTCCATCCGCGCGCAGTCTCAGAAAGCTCATGCCGCATACGTCGGGAATGGTTCGACACGAAGACCAGTTTTCGCGAATCGTCGCAATGGCGTCGAGCGCGAGCGTGTCATCGCTATCGACCGTGATGATCAACTCGCCTTTCGCAAGTGCGAAGCCCCGATTCAGCGCGGTATGCTTCCCGCCGTTCGGTTTCTGAATGTAGCGCAGCGGCCAATCGACCTGGTCAGCCCAGCGCTCGCAAAGCGCGCGCGTGTTGTCGACGCTGCCATCATCGACGACTATCCATTCGAAATCTCTGTCGCTTTGTTTTTCGAGGCTGGCGAACAAGCTTGGCAACTGAGCCGCACGGTTATAGCTGGCGGTAATAACAGAGATGAACGTCATCGAGAAAACTTGACAATGCGTGGCATGCGGGTGAGGCGATTCCAAGTCGGCGATCGCGTCAGACAAGGCATCGGCGAGAAATCAGGCTGCATGCTCTTGCTCCATGTCCTCTTCCTCGTTCTCGTGGATGGAGAAAAGATAGAGAACGAACACGACGCCGGCCATGACAGCAGTGCCTACAGGAAGCGCGGCCAAACCGAGCATTGGTGTGAAGGCGAAGTTGGCCGCGACCTTGGCGACGAAGCCTGCGCATGTGATGAACGCGATCGACCGATAGCGCCCTTCGCTGGCTGCCATCTGCATCAACACTAATGTGGCAAATGCTGGCGCTAATTGCAGCGTGAACCAGCGAAGCAAGACCGCGACATGTTCAGTATCGACCGCCGTGAAGGCGCCTCGTTGAAACAGCACACGCACGATCAAAGGCGCGGCGAACGAAGCGACACATGCCGCCACGGCGCCGATTCCGAACATGACGTAGGCCCATTTGATCGCCATGGATCGAGCGCGCTCGCGTTCGCCATTGCGGATTGTCTGCGTCAACACGGGCAACGTCGCCCTTCCGATTGCCGATGCACCGAGACCCATCAGCAACGCAATCAGCCGATTGGCATAACCAAGCGTGGCGACCGCTCCAGCGCCTTCACGGGTCGCCATGTATTGATCGATAGGCACGATACAAGCAAGGATGGCCTGACTGATGAGCATGACGCCGATCGAATGCGCCATGGCCCGCCACTGCGGCGAACTGAATCCGAAGCGAATGGGAGCGCGGACCTTATCCGCACGCCTTGCGAACATCGACAACAAATAGACTTGCAGCGCGAGTCCGAGCGTAACGGCCATGTAAAGCGGCTTGATCGACGAACTGGTACTGAGGATCACCACGAAAAAGAGCACTGCAGCCGGCACGGCTTCGAGCAACGTGTTGATATGCCGCTCGCGTGCCTGCAAGCGCGCGGCATCGATACACATGAGCAAGGTAAGCGGCACGAGCGGCGACATGCCGACGATAAATTGCATCGCAAGCGATCTCGTATGCTCGGGCAGCGGTCCGCCCACATAGGCGATCACCACGGGCGATGCAAAAACGAGCACGTTGGCGATGGCAAGACCGACGAGCCACGCCAAGCCACGCAATTCGCCGATGAAGTTGGCGAGCGTGTCGGTGTCGTCATTGCGCATGCGCACGAGCACGGGAATCAGCACGGTACTGAGCACCGTGACGAGCATGGAAGGTATCCATGTGGCGAGCGTGAAGGACAACTGGTAGGCATCGACGATACCGCTCACGCCATAGCGATACGCGATCGCCATTTCCTTGAAGGCGCCGGCACTCTTGCCCATCAGCACGAAGAGCGATACCCATGCGGCGCCCTTCGCTATCCTGCGATGATCCGGATGCGCGTTTGCAAGCTTGGCCCGAAGCTTGGAGGCCAGTCCGAAGCTCATGTCCGTTTCTCTCTGCGATGCCGCGGAACGACCTTGCCCGCGCGCGCGGCGACTTCGCGCCAGGTCGACTCATACGCTTTCTGCATCCGCTCGAGACCGAAGTTACTCACAATGCGAGTGCGCGCACGTTCCCTGCGCGCTTTACCTTCAGTCGTGCGGATCATTGCAATTGCTGCACCAAGCGCCTTTGAAAGCGCGACTGAATGACCAGGCGGGACGACCCATCCTTCGCTACCGACTATCGTGGCAACGTCGCCTACATCGGTATTCACGCTCAACGTGCCGCAAGCCATCGCCTCGGCGACCACGTTCGGGAACGCTTCGCCAGCGCTCGGCAGCACGTGGATATCGAGCGCGTTCATGACGCCTGGGATATCGTCCGACGGTCCCGCCAGAAGCACGCGTTCGCGCAAACCGACAGCATCGAGCGATGCGAGAAGATCGGCGTTCGCGGATGTCATGTCGGCGCCGACGAGCACCAGTTTGAAAGCGACGCCATTATCGGCGAGCATCGCCGCGGCGCGAAACAGGTTCGGATGGTCTTTCTGAGGATTCCAACGCGCGACGCATCCGATAAGCGGTATATCGTCCGAGACTTGCCAGAACTGTCGTTGCGCGGCCCTTGCATGAGGATCCGGCGAGAAGCGTTCGATGTCGTAGCCGTTCGGGATCCACGAGAACTTGCTGCCGTCATAGCCGATCTGTTGATGCGCGGCCTGGCCTCGTTTCGAGCAGCACACGATGCGGTCCGGCACGAAGCGCGAGAGCAATCCGCACATCTTCGCGATCCGGACCGTCATGCGTGTGTTTTTGTCGGAGTCGAGATTCGCGTGATGAACTGCCCAGCAAATCGGCTTGAAGCGCGTCAGATAGGCAAGCACGCCGCCAATGAGATCGGCGTGATACATCCAGGTCTGCACGACGTCCGGGCCGAACGCGCGCATGACCGACCAGAGACGAAGCAACGCGCGCGGCGTGATTCGGCCTCTCGAACAATTCAGCGCTTCGACTTCGATGCCTTGTTCGAGCAACTTCGCCGTGTAGTACCCTTCTCCGCGCATACAGACCACGCGATGCTCGATGCCGCTCGTGCGCCCGTGCGACACAACCTGGAACAACACCGCCTCGGCACCACCGCGATCGAGGCTGCTGATGATATGCAGAACCTTCATCGCGATGTATTACCGTTGCTCGCATCGGAAGATTGGACGTGGTCTCGCTGCGTCTTCGTCGACGCGATATACCACGGCACGGCGGTCCGAATGCCTTCGTCGAGCCGCACGCCGTCGGCATATCCAAGCATCGACTTCGCCTTCTCGATACTGGCCTGCGAATGACGTACGTCCCCTGCGCGAAACGCGCGGTATGTCGGCGGCCGATCGTATCGAATGCCGTATTCTCCAAGCGTGTCACGCAGCAAGCCGAACAACTCGTTCAACGTCGTGCGATCTCCGAGTGCGACGTTGAAGACCTGTCCGCGCACATCATCGCTCGCCGTTGCTGCGAGCAGATTGACCTGTACCGCGTTATCGACGAAGCAGAAGTCGCGGCTCGTCTCGCCGTCGCCATTGATCTGCACGTCTTCGCCGCTCATCATGGTGGCGATCCAGCGCGGAATGACCGCCGCATACGCGCCGTTCGGGTCCTGGCGTTTGCCAAAGACGTTGAAGTAGCGCAAGCCTGTCGCCTTGAAGCCGTAGCAACGCGCGAAGACTTCTGCATAGAGCTCATTCACGTACTTCGTGACGGCGTAAGGCGAAAGCGGACGTCCGATATTCGCTTCCTCTTTGGGAAGCGCCGGACGATCGCCGTATGTTGAACTGGACGCCGCGTAGGTGAAGCTGGATACGCCTGCATCGCGCGCGGCGACCAGCATGTTGAGGAAGCCACCGATGTTCACCTGATCGGTCGCGACCGGATCGTTCAGCGAACGCGGCACCGATCCCAAGGCGGCCTGATGCAGCACATGCTTTACGCCAGCGACAGCGGTCTCGCAATCTCGCGCATTGCGGATATCGCCTTCTATCAGCGTGAAGCGTGACCATTGCTCCGGCAACACCGAGGTCGCCACTTCGTCGAGATTGCGCCGATGACCGGTCGCGAAGTTATCGAGCCCGACGACTTCCTGATTCAGCCTGAGCAGCGTCTCGACGAGATTCGAACCGATGAATCCCGCCGCGCCCGTGACCAGCCATCGCACTGGATTCGCTCGCAACGCTTCGCAGATAACCTGATAGCGATTCATCGTGAGTATCCTTACAGGCGCAGATCCGAGCCATCGGCCGGCAAGACATATTTGAGGTCGTAGAGAAGGTGCTCCTTCTTGCCGAAATCGCGCATGCCCTTTCCGAGCGTGACGAACTGCTCGTGAGCGACCGCGATAACGATCGCGTCATAAGCACCCGCCTCAGGCGACTCGACGAGATCGATGCCGTATTCGTCCTTGACCTCGTGCACAAGCGCCCACGGATCGCAGACATCGACATGCGCCTGATACTCTGCAAGCTCGCTGACGATGTCGATGACACGCGTGTTGCGAATATCCGGGCAGTTTTCCTTGAACGTGAGACCGAGAATGAGCACGCGCGCATCGGCGATAGCAATGCGCTTCTGCGCCAGCGCCTTGACGAGTTGCGCGACGACATACTGCCCCATGTTGTCGTTGAGGCGACGACCCGCGAGAATGATCTCCGGGTGATATCCGATCTCTTCGGCCTTATGCGTCAGATAGTAAGGATCGACTCCGATGCAGTGACCACCAACCAGACCCGGCTTGAACGGCAGGAAGTTCCACTTTGTACCCGCCGCGCGCAGCACGGACTCGGTATCGATATTCATGCGATTGAAGATGATCGCGAGTTCGTTGATCAACGCGATATTCACGTCACGCTGCGTGTTCTCGATGACCTTCGCGGCTTCGGCCACGCGGATGCTCTCCGCCATGTGCGTTCCCGCCGTGATGATCTCGCGATAAACGGCATCGACCTTGCGCGCGGTTTGCGGCGTCGAACCGGACGTCACCTTGCGAATGTCCACTACGCGATGCGTCTTGTCGCCGGGATTGATGCGCTCGGGACTGTAGCCGACGAAGAAGTCGACGTTCATCTTGAGACCAGAGACGCGCTCGAGCACGGGCACGCAGACTTCTTCGGTGGCGCCTGGATAGACCGTCGATTCGAACACGACGATGTCGTTATTCTTCAGCACCTTGCCGACGGTCTGGCTCGCCGAGATGAGCGCGCCGAGGTCGGGCCGGTTGTACGCGTCGATTGGCGTCGGCACCGTGACGATGAAGAAGTTGCACTTGGCAAGATCCGCCGCATCGGCGCTGAAACTAAGCTGACTTGCGCGGGCGAGTTCCTCGGTACTTACTTCGAGCGTCGAATCGATACCCTGCTTCAGCGCATCGATACGCGTCGTGTTGATATCGAAGCCGACTACGGGACGCCCGCGACCAAACTCGACGGCAAGAGGCGAACCTACATAGCCCAGACCGATGATTGCAATACGGAGATTTTCTAACATTTCGTTTAACCAACCTTCAGTGTTTCTCGATGCTTCGCTTGAAACATCGACGCCGAATTCGTCACGGCGTGCCTTTAGCGAGTGCTGCGATCAGGAGCGGTCCTGGTAGTAACCGTCTCCGGTATAGCGATAGCTTTGATACCGGCCGCCGTAGCCATAGATCCTTCCGCGCGGCTTGATTGCGTTGAACAGCAAGCCGGTGACTTGCGTGCCGGTCTGCGTCAGACGCTTGATGGATTCGCTGACCTCTCCGCCGCGCGTCACGCCAGAGCGCGTGACGAGGAAGACGCTGCCCGCCGAGCCAACGATGGTTTCCGCGTCGGAAACGACAAGTACTGGCGGCGCGTCGACGATGACGACGTCATAGGCACGGGATGCCGCCGATATGAAATCGCCCCAGTTTTTATGCGAGAGCACTTCCGCAGGGTTCTGCGGATAATTGCCCGACGAGACGAAATCGAGATTGGGAAGAACGTCCCGATGCACGACAGAATCGACCGACCTGGCTTCGGATATCGCGTCGGAAAGCCCGGCATCGCGCCCCAGACCGAAGTACCGGTTGAGATAACCCTTGCGCATGTCCGCATCGATGAGCAACACGCGGGCGCCGCTCGACGCCAGCACCGTCGCGAAGTTGACGGACACGAACGACTTGCCGATTTCCGGTGTCGGACCCGCGATCAACACGACGTTATTTTTTCCGCCCGACGCGACGAACTTGAACGCGGTCCGAAGACTGCGCAGGCTCTCCACGGCTGGATCGTTCGGATACAGATTCGCGAGCACCAGCGGGCGCGAACCGTCGCTTCGCAGGTTACGCATGAGTTCGGCTTGCTTGTCGCTAACGGGAATCGTGGCGTAGACGCTGAGACCGGTGTGCTCTTCCAGCGAGATCGGATCGGTGACGCCCGTGAATAAGCGGTCTTTCACGAGAGCGAGCAAGGTTCCGAGGAACAGACCGACGATCGTCGCAGCGGCCATGACGATCAGCTTGCGCGGCTTGACCGGGCGCTCGGGGATATCGGCGGTATCGACGATCCGCACATTGCCGATCTTGCCCGCCTTCACCAGACGCAACTGCTCGACGTTGCTGCGCATGGCGACATACAGGTCCGTCGAAACACGCACATCCCGCTGAAGCTTGAGCATGTCCTGCTCGGTCAGCGGCATCTGGCGAATCTGCGCGGCGATGCTATCGATCTGCTTCTGGTTCGTCGCGATTTGTTCGTCGATAGCGAGCAACGACGGATGCATCGGACCGAAACGCGTCGCCAAGTCCTGGCGCTTTTGCTTCATCGCGATGAGGCGTGTTTCCGCGTCGGCCGATTGCTGCAAGCTGACCTTGCCGGCCTCGGACAAGTCCACGATCGTGTGACTGTTTTGATATTCGCTCAACTTCGCTTCAGCGTCTTCGAGTTGCTGCTTCATGACGGGAAGCTGAGCGTCGAGGAACGAGATGGAATGTTCCGCTTGAGCCGCTTTGCGGTCGGCATTCTGCTTAACGTATTGGCGGCCGAGTTCATTCAGCGTGTCGCTCAGAAGCACGGGGTCCGTGCTTTCGAGCGTCGCGGAAATCACGCCCGAGTGCTTGCCCTGCTCGATGATCTGCAACGACTTGATGAGGTCATCGGTCGTGAGTTGGCTCGAACGAGATTTCAGGACGAAGCTGGCGCCCGGTCTTCCGGACAGCTTGGTGACCTTCAGGGTGAGCGCGCCGAAGCTCGAGTTGAACTTCTCTTCGGTGCCGATAGAACCCGTCACTGGAGATTCCAGTCCGTAACCGCTCAGGCTGTACCGGTTGTCCTTCAGCACTGTCAGGTCGTAGCTGCGTCCCTGAAGCTTGCGGGGAACCTCGAAGGCGGCAAGCTCGATCGATTCGCTGCCCCAATCGAAACCGCCCCAACCGAATACCCCAGGATTCGACAGTCCGTCGTTGTGAGATGCCATCCATTTACCGAACACGGGAAAATAGCGTGGCTTCGCTTCGACATTGAGTTTCAGCGCGTCGACCGTTCCGGACGCGACGAGCCGCGAACCAAGAATCTGGATTTCGCCATCCGCTGACGATTTGACAGGACCTATCCGTAATTCTGTGGGCGAGGCATATTATGAGAGGTAAAAGTCATGGATATGCCGATGAAGAAGAAACGCACCGTCGCTTCTCAGGCAGCGG
>NZ_JARUXJ010000001.1:2025814-2222002 GCF_031451465.1 Caballeronia sp. LZ003
CCGCAATGAACCAGTTTGCCATCCTGTTTGGAGAGCGTTTTACCAACGCACGCGGGTGACTCCGCTAACCGCCTCGCACACAAAAATGCGGACAGGTTCATTTGACATCGAACATGGCGGAAACATCGCTAAGTAAGTTCTTAGCGCTGGCCGCATCGGAAGAATCTTCGACGGCTACCAGAATGCGCGAGCTATAAACCGGTGTCGCGAGAAACGCATACATTGCGCCGACGATCACGAACAGCGCAGCGACGATGGCAATCAGCTTTCTGTGATCCAACAGGGCGTCCAGCAGCTCGACGATACTTAGTTGATCGCTGCTCTCGCCATGCAACATAACCGGTAGATTCTCTTGTTTCATAACTTCCAACGCGTTGATTCAATTCGCCCGACCCAGTCCGAAAGTCCTCTTTCGATCAAGTCAAAACAGTCTTCGAAAACATTCCGTTCTTTTCGGTACGGGTCCGGTACTTCAAAGTTACTGAATTGACCTAGCCTGAAGACGCGACCTTTTACAAACGGATATCGCTTCTCCAGATAGCGCTTTTGCTGTTCCTGCATTACGAGGATCAACTCGGCGCGCTTGCAGTCGAAGCCGCTCAACTGCGCGCCACGATGAGATGAGATGTCGATGCCGTGATCCTTCATCACGCCTTGTGCGTATGGATCGGCCGGCTGTCCGGCAAGCGCGCTGATTCCGGCGGACCAGACTTCCAGCGACGGCACTTTCGACTGCAACCAACCCGCTGCCATCGGACTGCGGCAGATATTTCCCTCGCACACGAGGAGAACCGAGTCGATCATCCCGAGACTCCTGTGCGATCGTTCATGCGAGTCGTGCGTGAGGACATGATCAATAGCCCGCGACCTGGCGCCCGATGTTCGCGCCTTGCGCGCTCGGCAAAAGCAGATTGACAATGCGGTTCCAGCGAGCAAGACCGGTGGCGTCCACATAGACGACATCCTTTGGCTGCAGCTCGAAATGCTCCGCGAGTGCCAGTGCCACCGGCGACGTGCTGTCGAGATGAAAGACCTGCGGCGCGGCCGGGTCTTCGGTCGGACGTACGACATAAACTCCTGCCGCTTCGGCCGTCGAAGGATTCACGCCGGCAGCCGAGGCCAGTGCGTCATTCAAGGTAAGCCGACCGTCGTGCATTGACAGCGTCATCGGGCGCATTACTTCGCCGGTGACGAACACCTGGTTATAGGTCTGCGGCAAGACACGAACGACATCGCGGTCTTTCAGGAAGATCATCGATGCATCGAGTTTCTGTTCCGCGAGTTGCGGCAAGCTAATCTGGAAGGTCCGGCCGTTACGCAAGATCTGGATCCGCCTCGTGTCGCCCACGCCGGCGGTGACGCCATTGGCCTCGCTGAGCGCTTCCGACAGGGACATCGGGACATTCGTGATCGGCTTGATGCCAGGCTGATTGACTTGGCCCTCCACGAACACGCGCTGACTGCGATAGGCGACTACGCTTACCGTCAGTTGCGGATTTCTCAGATAAGGCGTGAGAAGGCGCTTCAACGTCGCTTGTAATTGAGCGACGGTTCCGCCAGAAGCCTTCACTTTTCCAACATATGGAAACTGAATGTCGCCGTTATCCCCGACGACGAAGCCGGGGACCGTCTGTGTGCTGAGACCCGGCCCATTGGGCAGCGTGCCGGCTGTATCGCCGATGCTGTAGGTCAGATTTGGAACGACCAGTTCGGGGTGATCCCAAACGATGATGGAAAGCACATCGGCCGGCCCGATGACGTAATGATTGGGATAGCCGATGAGCTGGCGATAATCGCCTTGGGACGTGGCATCGCGCTCAGCCTTTTGCTGCCTGACCAGTTGCGGCGTGATGGTCGCGATGTCGGGTGTTGAGGCTGGGTCGGAAGAGTCGACTGGTGCTTTGGGATCGAGTCGCATGCCGGGGGCAAGCGCGCATGCGCCAAGCAGGGCGGGCAGCATTGCGATAGCGAGAGCCAACTTGAGACGGCCGGAAAATTTCAAATCAACCATTGCTTGCGGGTGTTCAATTCAATTCGGTTCAAACACTGGCTTGACGCTGAATCGGCGTCGGCCTTAGTCCGTGTTCTCAATCAAAATTTCAGGGTTAAAAACAGAGACCTTTTTATTGTTCAGCGTGCACGACAATAGGTTGCTCCTTGACAGGCGCTGGCCGAAGCCAAGCCGGCACGTGAAATCTCACGATTGCGGCATACAACCAGACATAGGTGGCAATAAAGAGGAGTGCCGACGCGCCGAGAAGAACTGGAGATTCTGAAAACAAGGTTGCCGGAACGACCGCGCAAAGCGTCAGCGTCCACAGATAAGGAGATGCCCGGGAATTTCTAAGACTCAAGGCGCGTGAATCGCATCGATTCAATTCTCCGCCAAGCACGCGACGATAAACCAGTGTATGCAAATGAACCGCATCAGGCGCACCGGCAGGCAAACCGCGCACGAGTTTTCTTCGGTAGATCGAGAAGACGGTTTCGAAGACTGGGTAGATCGTTACCAGAATTGCGTAAAGCGGCGAAATGCTGGGATTGCGCATGGTGAGCAAGATCAGCAACTCGGCGATTAGAAAACCGATGAAATACGCGCCGCCGTCTCCGAGAAAGACTCGGGAGATCGGAAAATTCCAGGCAAGAAAACCGGTAATCGCACCAATCAGCGTCAACGAGACAATAACAATTGTCGAGTCGCCCACATGAAACGCCACCAGGCCGATCGACGCTAAAATGATGATCGCAACAACGGATGCAAGCCCATTCAAACCGTCGATGATGTTAATTGCATGCACCACGCCAGATACTGAAAATACTGTCAGAGCAATCGCGATCGGCGAGAAAACAAGCACTGCATCGACGTAAGAAAAGTTCACCCGTGTAACCACCGCCCGCAGTGCGAAGCAAGCAAGCAGTGCCGCAATCATGGATGCGATCAAACGCGTTCTCGGGCTGATTTTCTTGGTCAGATCCTCCGCGAAACCTGACAGGAACGCAGGCAAGGAACAGCCAAGCAAAATTAGAGCTTCGCTACTGTTACGCGAAGGATTCAGAAAGGCATTCAAGAGTAACGAAGCAGCAACTGCGACGATGACGCCCGCGCCACCGATTCGTGGCACCGCAACCGCATGGACTTTTTGAATCCCATCCAGATCGCGGTCCATTGAGAAGGAACCATGCCAGCGCTCGAAGCGAACAATGAACAGTACCGAAACAAAGGAAACCAGAAGCGCGATCAACACAACCAACATCGAAATCACCACCAAGTCCTCAACCTAAAAATCGAAAGCCTTTCTGCGCAAGATCAAAATAAGCGTGAATATTGGCTTCTTCTTTCCTGCCAAACATGCGAGATAGTCCGCTTGTTTATGCTTTTCATTATCACCGCTTTCAGGCCCTAATGACCTATCAACTTCTAAAGCACTTTGTTTCACGCTGACCTTTTCAAGGCGCTCCGTCATTTCCAGTAACGGCCTTTGAATCTATATCAACGGACGAACCGCAAGCGTTATTGGGAAATGTCTTAAGAGGATGAACCATAGGGTGGCGGCTGCCCAATCGCCGTTACTAAAATTCAAGGGCTTTGATGTAAATGCTAACAACGAGCAAGTGTACTAGCAGTTGTAAAAAATCTGGCGGCGATCAGGAGATAAACTGTGCAATTTCATCGCATTCCTAGGCTTAATCGACGTACGCGTAAGCTCTTTTACAGACATGTCTTAGTCTTCCAAGAAATTCCGAGACAAAATGTGCAAAACGTTAGGATAATTCCGTTTGTATCGAGGGATAAACATCGAGTTTCGGAGAGACGTGCGAAAGAAAGCGAGACGGCTCGATCCGGATGAGAGTTCCGGCTTCACGCGTTTTAGAGGTTGGAGTTCTGCGCGGCGAACGTTTCGCGCGCTTACTGTTCGTGCGCGGCGGCTAAGGATTCCGATAGCGCCGCCGGAACATACTGCGATCAACGTGCGGATCGACTGGTGCGTGTGCGCGTTTTCGATGTTTGGCATCGCGATCCCCTCATGCCAGACGCGCGATTGCTCGAATTCAAGACGCAGGCAACGCCGCGCCTGAAAAAGAGGGAGACAGTTCCGCGCGAGCACTGCTCTGGCAAGCGACACAGCGAATCGCCATGCATGGCTGCTAGAACTTATCCACGCAAGCCAAGATTGAATCTCACGCGACCGGGCCCGATCACCGCCCAAAAACAAAAAGCCCCGCAAGTTTTTAACCTTGCGGGGCTTTTCTACTACTACTGGCGGAGACGGAGGGATTCGAACCCTCGATCCAGTTTTTAGCCAGATGCTCCCTTAGCAGGGGAGTGCCTTCGACCACTCGGCCACGTCTCCCAAACTGTTCGTCGCACCGGGAGTGCAGTGCAACGAGATCGAGATAATAGCGTGTTCGCCCGCGCCGGTCAAATTCGCATAACGATTTTTTCCAATCGATTACGCATCGGCTCATGGCTTACGCGAACCGCAACAGTGCATGAGCCCTCGAACCCGTCGCAACGCTCAACGCCACACTCAAACAAGACTCAAGCAACACTCAAGCGCGATCGAGCTCGAACGCCTTATGCAGCGCGCGCACCGCGAGTTCGGTGTACTTCTCGTCGATCAGCACGGAGATCTTGATTTCGGAGGTCGAGATCATCTGGATGTTGATGCCCTCTTCCGACAACGTGCGGAACATGGTGCTCGCGATACCCACGTGCGAACGCATGCCGACACCCACCACCGAGACCTTCGACACCTTCGGGTCGCCCAGCACGGTCTCGGCCTGCACGTGGCCCTTCACCTGGCCATTCAGAATCTCGAGCGCGCGCTGATAGTCGCCGCGGCCCACCGTGAACGTGAAGTCGGTCTTGCCGTTCACGCTCTGGTTCTGAATGATCATGTCGATGTCGATGTTTGCATCGGCGACAGGTCCGAGAATTTGATACGCGACGCCCGGCTTGTCCGGCACGCCCATCACGGCGATGCGCGCTTCGTCGCGCTGAAACGCGATGCCAGAAATCACTGCTTTTTCCATGTTCTCGTCTTCTTCAAAAGTAATCAGGGTGCCCGAGTGCATTTCCTTTTCGAGCGGCATAAGCGGGTCGGTCAGGCTCGAAAGCACACGCGTCTTCACCTGATACTTGCCAGCAAATTCCACCGAACGGATCTGCAGCACCTTCGAGCCCAGGCTCGCCATCTCCAGCATCTCTTCGAAGGTCACGCGGTCGAGCCGGCGCGCTTCTTCGACGACGCGCGGATCGGTCGTATAGACGCCGTCGACATCGGTATAGATCAGGCACTCGTCGGCCTTGAGCGCCGCGGCGATCGCGACCGCCGAGGTGTCCGAGCCGCCGCGCCCGAGCGTGGCAATGTGACCTTCCGGATCGACGCCCTGAAAGCCCGTGATGACCACGACCTTGCCCGCATCGAGATCCTTGAGCACGCGCTCGCCGTCGATTTCGCTGATGCGCGCCTTGGTGAACGCGCTGTCCGTCTTGATCGGCACTTGCCAGCCGGCGTAGCTCACGGCTTCGAGGCCTTCGGCGTGCAGCGCGATGGCGAGCAAGCCCACGCTGACCTGTTCGCCGGTGGAGGCGATCATGTCGAGTTCGCGCGGGTCCGGATTGGGCGTGATGTCTTTCGCGAGGCCGAGCAGGCGGTTGGTTTCGCCGGACATCGCCGAGGGCACGACGACCAGCTTGTGGCCTGCCTTGTGCCATTTGGCGACGCGCTTGGCGACGTTCTTGATGCGCTCGACCGAGCCCATCGAAGTGCCGCCGTATTTGTGTACGATGAGTGCCATTGTCGTTTTGAACTGGAAGGAAAACCGCGCTTCATGCGCTCGTTGCAATGCGCTTTAAGCGTTGTGGCCGATCACTTCGGGGATGATTTGAAGCTGGCGACGCGACGCGTTGGCGCATATGCCGCCGCGTGCTTGGGGTACCGGATTGCAATACCAGGCAGCAGTTGCGTTAGCCAATCGCGCATGAAAGTCGCGCAGTTGGTACGCAGCGAATTCGCGCGATGGCTGGCGATTTAACGTTGAATATCACGTCTTTTGGACGGAGATGACGAGCAAAACGCCAAGCGGACAAACGAGCTACGGTACCGGATCGAAGCCGAAATTACAAGATGAAGCGGCTGGGCATCTATTTTAACGGGTTTGCAGCGGAGCATCCCGAAAAGAGGCATGCGCAAGTTGCTGCCCTCCTGTACTGGAAACTCTTTGCCAGCCGGACACCGCAGCCCTCAGGCGATCAACAAATCCGGCCGCCAGATCAACCGCCGCCACGGCCCCTTCGCGTTTTCGACTTCGCGATTCACGCCGACGAGCGGCACGAACATCAGCAACGCGCCGATGAAGATGAGCGGCACATCGCGCTTCCACGCTGGCACGCCGCGCTCCTGAAAGAGATTCTTGAGCGTGCGGCTAGGTGCATCGGATGCAACGCGCAAACGCTCGCCGCCCGCGCGTGAACGCGCGCTCAACGGCGCGGCGCGCAACACGCTTTCGGCGATGACGTCATCGCCCGGTTCGGCGGCAGGCTCGAACACCAGCGACCCGCGCCACTGCGGCAAGCGCCAGACTTCCTCGCCCTGCCAGCGCAGTTCAACCAACGCTCTCGCTTGACTCGGACCGTCGTCGAGATCGGGTGCATCGGCGCTGTCGGCCTTCTCCCAGAACAACGCATTGCGATAAACCCGCAGCGCGTGTCCCACATGATCGATACGAAGCGCGTGCCCGTCGCGCGCGTCGGCGGCTGCGTGCAGTTGACGCAGAATGTCCGCGACACGCGCAGTGGATGCCGCCTGCAAGCCGCGATCTCGCATCCAATAGCGCAGCAGATTGGTCGCGCGTTCGTCGTCGAGTGCGAGCAGCGCATTGAGCGCGAGCGCGCCTTCTTCCGCGTGCCGCGCCTTTTCCATGTCGATGCCCGCCAGCTCGTCGAGCAAGCGTTGCGCCGAAGCGGCATGCGACGCCGTGCGCGCGAGCGCATCGCGAAAGCCGGGGAAATGCACGGCGAGCACCGGCAGCACGTCATGCCGCAGCGCGTTGCGCGCATAACGCGTATCGGCGTTGGATTCGTCCTCGATCCAGCTCAGGTCGCGCTCATGCGCGTATTGCTCGAGTTGCGCGCGCAGCAGCCGCAACAACGGACGCAGACGCAGCACCTCGCTTGCGTGAAGACGCTGCGGCGCCATCGCCGCGAGGCCCGCGACGCCCGCGCCGCGCAGCAATTGCAGCAGCACGGTTTCGGCCTGATCGTCGGCGTGATGCGCGATCAGAAGCGCCGCCGCGCCTTGCTCGTCGCAGAGATCGTCGAGCGCGCGATAACGCGCATCGCGCGCGGCCGCTTCGAGACTCTCGCCGCCCATGCGGACGACATCGACATGACGCGACGCATAACGTACATCGAGCGAGGCAGCCAGCGCCTCGCAATGCGATACCCACGCATCCGCGTTAGGGCTCAGGCCGTGATGGATATGCAGCGCGATCACGCGCGATGCGCCGAAGCAGCGCACGGCGGCATCGAGGAGAACCGTGGAGTCGAGACCGCCGCTGAGCGCGACGGCCAGTAGCGAGTCGGCGGGCAGCGCCGCCTCCGACAAAGCGCCGCGCAACGCCTCGATAACGAGGCGGCCGGCCGGGGTTTCAGTGTCGAAGTTCGCCATGAGGAACGCGGATCACGCGCCCGGCAGCGTTTCCTTGAACTTGCCGTACGCCATCAGCTTGTCGAAGCGGCGCTCGCGCAGATCCTGCACGCTCATGCCCTGGAACTGGCGCAGGGAATCGGCAAGTGCGCGACGCAAAAGCGCCGCCATGCCCTTGGGGTCGCGATGCGCGCCGCCGAGCGGTTCGTTCACGATCTTGTCGATGAGACCCAGCGCCTTCAACCGATGCGCCGTGAGCCCGAGCGCTTCCGCGGCTTCCGGCGCCTTGGCCGCGCTCTTCCACAAGATCGACGCGCAGCCTTCCGGCGAGATGACCGAGTACGTGGAGAATTGCAGCATCATGACGGTGTCGGCCACGGCGATGGCAAGCGCGCCGCCCGAACCGCCCTCGCCGATGATCGTCGTGATGATCGGCGTCTTCAACTCCGCCATGACGTAGAGATTGCGCCCGATGGCTTCCGACTGCCCGCGTTCCTCCGCGCCGATGCCGGGATACGCGCCGGGTGTATCGACGAAAGTGAAGATGGGCAGATTGAACTTCTCGGCGAGACGCATGAGGCGCTCGGCCTTGCGATACCCTTCCGGGCGCGGCATGCCGAAGTTGCGCAGCGCGCGCTCCTTGGTGTCGCGGCCCTTTTGATGGCCGATCACCATGCACGGCTGGCCATTGAAACGCGCAAAACCGCCGACGATGGCGAGATCGTCCGCATAGGAACGATCGCCATGCAATTCATGGAAGTCCGTGAACAGCTCGTTCACGTAGTCGAGCGTGTACGGACGCTGCGGGTGCCGCGCGATTTGCGATACCTGCCACGGCGACAGATTCGCGTACAGATCTTTGGTGAGCTGCTGGCTCTTTTTCGACAGCCGCTCGATTTCTTCCGAAATATCGACAGCGGAATCGTCCTGAACGAAGCGGAGTTCTTCGATCTTCGCTTCGAGTTCAGCGATCGGCTGCTCGAAATCCAGAAACGTGGTCTTCATGTGTTCGAGTCCTAGAACATCGGGCAGGGCGTATTTTAACCGCGTCCGTCCCTGATAAATGCGCGCGGGAACTATCGATTATAAATCAACGATAGTTCGCCAATCTTTTAGTCGGTTCTTAATGGTCCGCGGGAATCGGATTGAGACTGCGCCACATGTACCACGTTGCAACCGTGCGCCACGGCTCCCAGTTAGCAGCTACTTCGCGCGCTTCACTGCGCGTGACAGGTTCGCCGCTGAAGTAGTTGACGCTGATCGCCTGAATCAGACCGAGGTCGTCGAGCGGCAAAACGTCCGGGCGCGCCAGGTTGAAGATGAGGAACATCTCCGCCGTCCACCGGCCGATACCGCGAATCTGCGTGAGTTCGGCGATCACGGCTTCGTCGTCCATCGACGCCCAGGTATCCACGTGCAACGCGCCCGATACGAAGTGCTGCGCGAGATCGAGAATGTACTCCGTCTTGCGTTTGGACAAGCCGCACGCCTGAAGCTTCTCCGGGCCGAGCTTGATGAAACGCGCCGGCACGACATCCGGACAAGCGCCCTTCACGCGCTCCCAAATGGCTTGCGCGGCCTTCACCGAAATCTGCTGGCCAGCAACCGAACGCGCGAGCGTCGAGAAGGGATCGCCCAGATTCACGAGATGCATCTGGCCGAACTTCGGAATGAGTTTCTTGAGGATGCGGTCGCGCTTCATCAGGTCGGCGCACGCTTTGTCCCAGTAATCGGGACGCACGACTTCGCGCGTGAGTCCGCCGATCTGCACGGGCACCTCGGCATCCGCCGTGACGACGCGCGACTTGCGCACGACTTCACCGCGCTCCTTGTCGGCGACGAGCGCTTGCGCGTTCGTGGCATCGCCGGCATGCGCGCGTCCGTTCGCCTTGACGGGCGACGCTTCCGCTTCCTCGCTGCGCGCTTTTGTCACGCGAGCGGCTGCGCGGATCGCTTTCGTGTCCGTCTTTGCATCCGCTTTTACGTCCTCACGGCTTACGCCGTTCAGACGCGTGCCGTCACTACGTTTGAGTGCCGCGCGCTTGACTGCCTTCTGAGCCGAAGCTCTTGCACCATCACTCTTGAGCGTGCTTGTCGTCGCTTGCTCGCCGCGCGTTCGCTTCGTCGCGGGCGATGCATTCCTGACAGACGCGGGTCGCTTGACCGGCGTCTTCCTGGCCGTTGCCATCGTGCCTCCTGCCTGGTGAGTCGATCAGAGGGTATGAAGGGCTGCGTTCACACGCGGCGCCATTCGGTCGACCCACCCGGTTTGTCTTCAAGCGCAATACCGGCTTCGAGCAATTCGGCCCGAATACGGTCTGCTTCGGCATAGTTCCTTGCCTGCTTCGCGGCAACGCGTTCGGCGATCTTCGCTTCGATCTCTTGCGGCGCGAGGCCTTCGGTCGAAGCCGCGCCGCCTGCTTGCTGCAGGAAAGCGCGCGGCTCACGGCCGAGCAGACCCAGCACGCCGGCGAGACCCTTGAGCTGGCGCGCGAGAGAAGTGTCGCGTGTGCGGTTCACTTCGCTCGCGAGATCGAACAGCACCGAGACCGCCACGGGCGTGTTGAAGTCGTCGTTCATCGCAGACTGGAAACGCTGCGCGTTCGCCTCGTTCCAGTCAAGTTGCCGATTGTCCGGCTCGACATCTTTCAACGCCGTATAGAGGCGAGTCAATGCGTTCTTGGCATCGTCGATATGCACGTCGCTGTAGTTCAGCGGCGACCGATAGTGTGCCCGTGCAATAAAGAAACGCACAACTTCGGCATCAAATTTTTCAAGGACTTCGCGAATGGTGAAGAAGTTGCCAAGCGACTTCGACATCTTCTCGTTGTCGATCTGCACATAGCCGTTGTGCATCCAGTAGTTCACGAACGTCTGCCCGGTCGCGCCTTCGCTCTGCGCGATCTCGTTCTCGTGGTGCGGGAACTGCAAGTCCTGGCCGCCGCCATGAATGTCGAACCGGTCGCCAAGCAAGCTGCAGCCCATGGCCGAACATTCGATGTGCCAGCCCGGACGCCCGCGTCCCCACTTCGAGTCCCAGCCCGAGTCCCGCGGCTCGCCGGCCTTCGCCTGCTTCCACAACACGAAGTCGAGCGGATCTTCCTTCGCGTCATTGGCGGCGACGCGCTCTCCCGCGCGCAAGTCTTCGATGGACTTACCCGACAGCTTGCCGTAGTCAGCGAACTTGCGCACGGCGTAGTTCACGTCGCCGTCTTTCGCGTGATAGGCATAGCCGTTCGCCTGCAATGCATCGATCATGCCGAGCATCTGCGGAATGAAGTCGGTTGCGCGCGGCTCGAGGTCCGGACGCGCGACGCCGAGCGCATCGGCATCTTCGTGCATGGCCGCGATGAAGCGCGTGGTGAGCGCCTTGATGGGCTCGCCGTTGTCCACCGCGCGACGAATGATCTTGTCGTCGATGTCCGTGATGTTGCGCACGTACGTGACTTTATAGCCGAGCGTGCGCAGCCAGCGCTGCACGATGTCGAACACCACCATCACGCGCGCATGGCCGATGTGACAATAGTCATACACCGTCATTCCGCAGACGTACATGCGTACCTCGCCAGCGCGAAGCGGCGTGAAGGATTGCTTGTCACGCGCGAGCGTGTTGTAGATGCGCAGCGAATTCATAAAGAGACAGTGCGTGAACCCGGAACATTCGTGCATGGCATTGCATGCGGCGTGTCGATGCGGGCTTTACGGCCAAGGCGCACTCGCGAAAGCGACACGACGGTCATGCGACCAGAACGAAGACGGCCACGAGTGGCTGAAAAGGAAAGTCCAACAAGAAAGTCCAACGAGTCCGATGCCTCGCAACGCTGCTTCGATACACCGGGCAACACATGCACTTGCAAAGGATAGCTGCAAGCAGCCGGCGCGTGCGCGAAACGTACGGACCTTTTGTTAGAATGGGTCGGAGTATAACACCGGGGCCTGTGCCCATGAAGTGCCCGGCGTGCCGCGCGACGGACTTCGCGCGTGACGCTCGAGCCATGCCCGAGGCCTTTTGCGGCGGGCTTGTCGGCCAAGTTGCCGCATGCTTCGCTGACTTGCTTCGACACCTGGTTGTCCGCTTGCCGGCCGCTTGCCGGCCGCTTGCCGGCCGCTCATCCATCAAGCCCGGTTATGATCCCTTCGCTGCTTCATTCCTTGAATCGATTCCAAGTGACTCACGCTCGCGCGCGCATGCCTTCGCACCTCTTCTCTCTTTCCCGCAACATCGCGAGGAACACGCTCATGCGTGCCGGCGCGATCGCGGTCATCGGCATGGCGGCTTCGGTCGGCATCTCGACCACGGCGTTCGCGCAGCTCGCGAAATCCACCACCGACGGCACGCCGCAAATCGACTCGACCATCGCCGGACAAGACTGGAACGCCGCGCTCAAGCAACTCGATGCGCGCATCGCCACCAATCCGACCGACGTGCAGGCGAAGTTCAAGCGCGGCACCGTGCTTGCGCGCCTGAATCGCGACGACGACGCCATCGTGGCCTTCACCGAACTCACGCAGGCGTATCCCGAACTGCCCGAGCCGTATAACAACCTCGCCGCGCTCTACGCCAAGAAAGGCCGCTACGAAGAAGCGCGCGCCGCGCTCGAAACGGCGGTCAAGGCGAACCCGGGCTACGCGCTCGCATACGACAATCTCGGCGATCTTTATCTGCGGCTCGCGAGCGAATCGTACAAACGCGCGCAATCGCTCGGCTCGACGAGTCCGCTCACGCGTCAGCGCGTGACGGCCATTCAGAACATCATCACGCCGCCACCGGTTCGTCGCGGCGTTGCGGCGAATGGCGCCTCGGGCACGCGCGCCACGACGGCGCCGCAATCGCCATCGGGTGAATGGGCGCCCGCGCAAGGCTCGGGCAGCACCGACAGCGGCACCGGCCTGTCGACCATGCCCTCACCCGATTCGTACTCGCCGTACGGCGGCGCAACCGGGCCGTTCCCGACCGCGCCTTACGTCGCGCCGCAGACGCAGCCTTGAGACACGCGACCACGGCGCGGCGTCGGACAAGGCTATTGGCGCACTCGCGCGTGCAGGCGGTAAGCTGTCGGTCGGCCGCGATTGCGGCTGCTTATCTGCATTCGTTTGCATTCATCACCCGAGGACCGATCCTTCATGAAATTGCTGATGCTGGGGCTTACCAGCGCTGCCCTGATCGCTACCGCGCCCGCCTACGCACAGGCGGCGCAATCCGCAACGGGCGCGCATCCGACCGTGCTGTTCCATACCTCGCAAGGTGACTTCAAGGTCGAGCTGTATCCGGAGAAGGCGCCGAAGACGGTCGCGAACTTCCTGGACTATGTGAAGTCCGGTCAATACTCGGGCACGATCTTTCATCGCGTGATTCCGGGTTTCATGATCCAGGGCGGCGGCTATAGCACGAGTTTCGCCGAGAAGCCCACGCGCGCGCCCATCGCGCTCGAAAGCAAGAGCGGCCTGAAGAACACGACGGGCACGCTCGCCATGGCGCGCACCAGCGACCCGAATTCCGCCACGGCGCAGTTCTTCATCAATACGGTCGATAATGCAGGACTCGACTTCCCGAATCCCGACGGCAATGGTTATGCCGTGTTCGGCAAGATCGTCTCGGGCATGGATGTCGTGAAGAAGATCGAAGCGAGCCCGACCACCACGCGCGGCCCAATGCAGGACGTGCCGCAAAAGCCGACCGTGATCGAGTCGGCTACCGTGGTCTCGCAATAAACGCACAACCCGGCAGCGTTCGTTCGGTGAACGCCGCCCATCGTCAATCATCAACATACCGGAGAAATCATCATGGTCGAACTGCATACGAACCACGGCGTCATCAAGATCGAACTGGACGCTGAAAAGGCGCCGAAGTCGGTTGAGAACTTCCTCAACTACGTGAAGAAGGGTCATTACGACAACACCGTGTTCCACCGTGTAATCGACGGCTTCATGATTCAGGGCGGCGGCTTCGAGCCGGGCATGAAGCAAAAGCCGACCGATGCCCCCATCGACAACGAAGCCAACAACGGCCTCACGAACGACAACGGCACGGTTGCCATGGCGCGCACGAACGACCCGCATTCG
The DNA here is from genome assembly GCF_031451465.1 of Caballeronia sp. LZ003. NCBI lineage: Bacteria > Pseudomonadati > Pseudomonadota > Betaproteobacteria > Burkholderiales > Burkholderiaceae > Caballeronia > Caballeronia sp. LZ003. The sequence goes on from NZ_JARUXJ010000001.1 coordinate 2,039,530, forward strand.
GCAACCGCGCAGTTCTTCATCAACGTGAAGGACAACGACTTCCTGAACCATTCGTCGCCGACGCCGCAGGGCTGGGGCTACACCGTGTTCGGCCGCGTGGTCGAAGGTCTCGACGTGGTGGAGAAGATCAAGAAGGTCAAGACCGGCTCGAAGGGCTTTCATCAGGACGTGCCGGTGGACGACGTCGTGATCGAAAAGGCCGTGGTGGTCTGAACACGGCACGCATGATCGACACGAAGTCTTTCAGGCAAGAGGTCGCGCAAAAAGCAGCGGGCGCAGCGCACAACGCGCGCCCGCTGTTTTTCATTTCCGACCTGCACTTGAGCGAGGCGATTCCGAAGACGGTCGCCGCGTTCGAGCATTTCATCGAAGTCACGGCGAGCGGCGCGGACTCGGTTTTCATCCTCGGCGACTTGTTCGAGTTCTGGGTCGGCGACGATATTCTGGATGACGCCGTCGCCGACGAGCGCGCCCGCTTCGCGCGCCGCATGACGAAGCTTTTGCATACGCTCACCGAGCGCGGCATCGCGTTATATGTCATGCATGGCAATCGCGATTTTCTGCTCGGCAAGCGCTTCATGAAGGAAGCCGGCGCACTTCCGTTGCCCGATCCGTTCACCATGACCGCGTTCGGCACGCGTATCGTCCTCGCGCATGGCGACGCGCTCTGCACCGCCGATCCCGGTTATCAGCGCTTTCGGCGCTTTGCGCGCAATCCGTTCGCACAGCGCGCGTTTCTCGCGTTGCCGCTGAAGACGCGGCTCGGCATCGGGCAGCGCATGCGCACGAACAGCGAGGGCGCGCGCATGCAGGGCGAATCGCCGAAATACGACGTGACGCGCAAGGCGGTGTCGGAGCTTTTCATCCGCAGCCGCACGCATACGATGATCCACGGACATACGCATCGTCCGGCGATGCATCGGGAAGTGGAAGGCGCGCGCTGGGTGTTGCCGGATTGGGAACTGGATATGGATGAACCGCGCGGCGGGTATCTGCGGATCGACGAGGAAGGGATTCGCGCGCTGCCGTTGTAGTTCTGGTGCATGACTCTTGGGTTCGCCACGCAGCCGTTGCCGTGCGAGCGCGAAATTCGAACTGCACTCACGCTTTCACGCGCCGCAACGGCACAAAAAATTACCGCTGCGCGAGTTCGCTTTCCACCTTCCCTTCCATCGACGCGCACAAGCGCTTCAAGTCCACGAGCCCCGCTCCGCCGGCACCATTGAGCGCTTCCACGCGCGCGCCCAGACGTTCGAGCGCGGCGACGATTTCATCGACACGCTGCGTTTGCGTCGATGCGTGATCGATCAAACCGTGAATGGCCAGCGACACCGGATCGTCCGCGTTCGGCGTGATGCCGTAAGCGCAAAAGCCTTCACGCGCGGTTTCCTTTGGCCGCTGCACCGCCGGCATCACGATGCGCGCCGGATTGCCCACCGCCGTGCCGCCCGCCGGAACCGGCTTCACGACGACCGCGTTCGAACCGATCTTCGCCTCCGCGCCGACCGTAAAGCCGCCGAGCACCTTCGCGCCCGCGCCGACGATCACGCCGCGCCCCAGCGTGGGATGCCGTTTCGCGCCGCGCGTGAGCGACGTGCCGCCAAGCGTCACGCCCTGATAGATCGTGCAGTCGTCGCCGATCTCGGCCGTCTCGCCGATCACCACGCCCATGCCGTGATCGATGAACACGCGCCTGCCGAGCGTCGCGCCCGGATGAATCTCGATGCCAGTGAGAAAGCGCGCCATCTGCGAGATGAAACGCGCGAGCCAGCGCCACTGCGCGCGCCAGCAAGCATGCGCGAAACGATGCAGCACGATGGCATGCAGGCCGGGATAGCACGTCACGACTTCAACGGCGCTGCGAGCGGCGGGGTCGCGCTCGCGGATGGCGGCGATATCTTCGCGAAGTCGTTGGAACATGTCGTGATCTCGATGGGGTCAGGCGCGAAGCCCAAATGACCGCGCGCGCAAAGCTTATATTTTTGGCGATTGTAGAGTCACTCGGACGGACTCTGCACGATTGTCCCCGCTGCAAGCACGGTTGCTTGCAGCCACATCGCGTTCAGGGTTTTTTGACGCGCGCGAGAATATGTTTGGCGATGCCGCGCAGGATATTCACTTCCTCGTGCTCGAGTCCCGAGCGCGCGAAGAGCCGCCGCACGCGCGACATCAGCTTCTTCGGATTGGCGGGATCCAGAAAGTCGAGCGCGACGAGCGCTTCTTCGAAATGCGCGTACATGCCTTCGATCTCATCGCTCGATGCACCCGCGACGTGCGCGGCCGGCTCGACGAGCGTAAGTTCGGACGCGGGCTCCTGAAACGCGACGCGCAATTCGTAGGCGAGGACCTGCACCGCCTGCGCCAGATTGAGCGAGCTATACGCCGGATTCGCCGGGATATGGGCAAGCGCGCTGCAACGCTCGACATCCGCGTTGGACAAGCCCGTGCGCTCGTTGCCGAACACGAGCGCGATGTCGCCATGCCGCACGAGTTCGTGCGCGCGTTCGGCGAGTGCGCGTGGCGGCATCTGCGGCGGACCGTACTCGCGCATGCGCGCCGTGAGCGCGACGGACCAGCGCACGCCGACGAGCGCATCGGCGAGCGTATCGACGACATGGGCGCTCGCGAGCACGTCGTCGGCGCCGCTTGCCATCGCGATGGCTTCGGGTTCGTTCTTGACGTCGGCCACGCGCGGCGCGACCAGCACGAGGCGCGCGAAGCCCATGGTCTTGAGCGCGCGCGCCGCCGCGCCGACATTGCCAGGATGACTCGGCTCGACGAGGATGAAACGGGTCGACGTGAAGCCGCCCGCGGGCGCGATGAATTGGTTGGTGTCCAAGGATGAAGGTGCTTTGCGTGTTGCTAAATGGTTCGTGCGCGTCGGTATTGCGTCTCGTCGCGCATCAATGGCGAACGGGTACACACAGCCCGCTATGTTAGCGATTGTCGGCGATGTTGGCGGCTTTTTGGTTCGCGCGCGCGGCCAAAAGGCGCGTTTCGGGTAAAATAGCGCGCTTGCGTTTCGCCTTTTCAACTTTGCCTGGCGCCGCGCCCCGCTCTTATCCAATTCGTCTTTCGTCGACAAAGTCGTTGTCGCTCATTTAATTCGCCTGCTCGCGGTTCTTGCCCGTGCACGGCGGTCAAAGGATTTCGCTCATGCATCCGATGCTCAATATCGCTGTCAAGGCCGCGCGCCGCGCCGGACAGATCATCAACCGCGCATCGCTGGACCTGGACCGTATCCAGATCAGCAAGAAGCAGCACAACGACTTCGTGACGGAAGTCGACAAGGCGTCCGAAGCCGCCATCATCGAGACGCTGCACACCGCTTATCCCGATCACTCCATTCTTGCCGAAGAATCCGGCAAGGACGATCGCGACTCCGAGTTCCAGTGGATCATCGACCCGCTCGACGGCACCACGAACTTCATCCACGGTTTCCAGTATTACTGCGTGTCGATCGCGCTCGTGCACAAGGGCATCGTGACGCAGTCCGTGATCTACGACCCGACGCGTAACGACCTCTTCACGGCATCGCGCGGCCGTGGCGCGTATCTGAACGAGCGTCGCATTCGCGTGGGCAAGCTGGATCGTCTTTCGGATGCGCTCATCGGCACGGGCTTTCCGTTCCGTGACGGCCAGGGCCTGAACGGCTATATGCGCCTTTTCAGCGAAATGACCTTGTCGTGCGCGGGCCTGCGTCGTCCGGGCGCGGCGGCGCTCGATCTCGCCAATGTCGCGGCGGGCCGTCTCGACGGCTTCTTCGAGCAAGGCATTCATCCGTGGGACGTGGCTGCTGGCAGTCTGCTCGTCACGGAGGCGGGCGGTCTCGTCGGCAACTACACGGGCGAATCGGATTTCCTGTTCCAGAACGAGATCGTCGCGGCCAATCCGAAGGTGTACGCGCAGATGATCAAGGTGCTCGATCCGCATTCGCGCACGCGGTTGACGGGAGAGTAAGGGGCGTTTGGGTCGGCGGGCACGCGCGAGCGTGCCCGCCTAGCGTTTTCCTCGTTCTTCGATCGCCACGCTGCATCACTTCCTGCATCGAATCCGCCGCTCCGATACAGTGCAATCTTTCGCACACGCGGCAAGGTTCAAGCGCCACAGCACGCTCCTTGGCTGTCCGTTTCCCCCGAACACACCCCGGCGCGCGCCGCACGACGCGCGCCAACTCTCGTTTTGCCATGAAAAAAGGCTTCTACACGATCATTGCCGCGCAGTTCGTCTCGTCGCTGGCGGACAACGCGCTTTTGATCGCCGCGATCGCCATGCTTGCCGTCGTGCAATCGGCGCCGTGGGTCACGCCGCTGCTTCAGATCTTTTTCACGGTGTCGTATGTGGTGCTCGCGCCTTTCGTCGGTGCATTCGCCGATGCCCTGCAAAAGCGCCACGTGATGTTCATCTCCAATGCGCTCAAAGCCGCGGGCTGCGCGCTGATGATCGCGGGCGTGCATCCGATGATTGCATACGGCGTGGTCGGCCTCGGCGCGGCCGCTTATTCGCCCGCGAAGTACGGCATCCTGACCGAACTGCTGCCGCCGCAAAAGCTCATCGCGGCGAACGCGTGGCTCGAATCGGCGACGGTCGGATCGACCATCCTCGGCACGGTGATCGGCGGCGCGCTCGTGAGCCAAGTCGTGGCGCGCTGGGTCGAGAACGCGCACGTGCCGTTGATGCACACCGCCGCGCACGCCGCGATGTTCACGGTCATGCTGATCTACGCGTCGGCGGCCGCGATCAACGCGTTCATTCCCGATACCGGCGCGCGCTACCCGAATCTGCTGAACCAGCCGACGCGTCTCGTCGGCGATTTCTCGCACAGTTTCAAGGTGCTCTGGACCGACAAGCTCGCGCAGATCGCGCTCTGGGTCACGACGCTCCTGTGGGGCGCGGCCGTTACGCTGCAACTGCTCGTGCTCAAGTGGGCCGACGTCAATCTCGGCCTCTCGCTTTCCAAAGCGGCCGTGTTGCAGGGCGTGACGGGTGTGGGCATTGCGCTCGGCGCGGCGGCGGCATCGGCATGGATCGTCTTGCGGCAGTCGCTCAAGGTTCTGCCGGTGGGCGTGCTGATCGGCGCGGTATCGGTGGCCATGGCCTTCTACAACAAGGACATGTTCCCCGCCAATGCAGGCGTGCATATCGGGCCGCTCTTCGCGCCCGCTTATATTCTGATGGCGTATCCGCTGATGATCGCGCTCGGCGGCCTCGCGGGCTTTTTCATCGTGCCGATGAACGCGATTCTTCAGCACCGGGGCGCCACGCTTTTGTCCGCGGGCGCGTCCATCGCCGTGCAGAACTTCAATCAGAACATCGCCGTGCTAGCCATGCTCGGCTCCTACGCGCTGCTCCTCACGATCAAGGTTCCGGTGCAATGGATCATCGTGATATTCGGCGTGTTCGTCGGCGTGATGATGGCGCTCGCCATGCGCCGCCATTCGCAAAACGAACGCGATGTGGATCTCGGCGCGCTCGTCGAGGAATGAAGCTTGCTACCGAGTGTATCCTGGGTTCGTACCGGGCCGCGAAGCCCAGTGGCCTGTGCAATCGGTCGCGGGCAACCGCGAAAAACCTGGTAGACAGAGCATCAGACGCGGCACGCTGCAATACATGCGGGTTCGCGTCGTGCGACTCTTTTCGGCACGTCAATAAGGAGCAAGGAAATGGGATTGTTCACACGTTCGACGCTCGACAGCAAAATCAATGGCGCAGCCAACGTGGGCCAGCGCGCCGTGCGCGGTGCGAGCGATGCGGTCGATTCGGCCAGCAGCCAGTTGCGCAGTTTGCTCGATGACCTCGAAAGCTCGATCCAGAGCGGCAAGGATATCGACGGCGACAAGTTGCGCCGTGACTTGCAATCGAAGCTCAAGACCGCTCGTTCGCAAATCGACGGCGCGAGTACGGCACTGACAGGCAAGCTCGGCGATGCCGCAGGCTACGCCGACGAATTCGTGCACGACAAGCCGTGGCATACGCTGGGCGCGGTGGCAGGTCTCGCGCTGCTGGTCGGATTTCTGGCCGGACGCGCATAAGGATCAGCGCTTTTAGCGTTGCGTGGTTCTGACGAAGGCGCCGGCGAGTCCGGCGCCTTCGTTCTTTCATCGTTACTGGAGCACGTTCTCGACCCTAGCCCGTTCGGCCGACTCCTCTCGCACGTGCCCGACAGGTTAAACTCATGCCCTATCAGTTGGCGCGCGGCTGAACGCACGCTGCGCCCGGCGTCTTTGCACTTACCGCACGCAAGATGGGCAATCAAACGGCAACTCCCGAACCTTCTTCCAATGCAGCGGCCGCGCTTCCGGCGGATATCGCGCAGCACACTCCCATGATGCAGCAGTACTTGCGCATCAAGTCGGAGCATCCCGGCACGCTCGTCTTTTATCGTATGGGCGACTTCTACGAGCTCTTTTTCGACGATGCCGAAAAAGCCGCGCGCCTGCTCGATCTCACGCTCACGCAACGCGGCACGTCGAACGGCAATCCAATCCGCATGGCGGGCGTGCCGCATCACGCATGCGAGCAATATCTCGCCAAGCTGGTGAAGCTCGGCGAATCGGTGGCGATCTGCGAGCAAATCGGCGACCCGGCGACATCGAAAGGACCGGTCGAACGCAAGGTCATGCGCGTGGTCACGCCCGGCACGCTGACCGACGCGGCGCTCCTCGCCGATAAAAGCGACGTCTATCTGCTTGCGCTCTGCCCCATGCACAACCGGCGCGGCGTGGTGACGAGCGTCGGCCTCGCGTGGCTCAATCTCGCGAGCGGCGCGCTGCGGCTCGCGGAAGTCGCGCCCGAGCAAGTGAGCACGGCGCTCGAACGCATCCGTCCGGCGGAAACGCTTATCGCGGATACCGTCACCGACACGCGCGCTTCCTTCGGCGTGACGAATCTCACGGCGACCACGCGCGTGCCCGCATGGCATTTCGACGTTAGCTCCGGCACCAAGCGTCTCGGCGAACAACTGGATGTAGCGAGCCTCGACGGCTTCGGCGCGCAGACCCTCACCTGCGCGTGCGGCGCGGCGGGTGCGCTGCTCATCTACGCGGCCGCCACGCAAGGCCAGCAGTTGCGCCACGTGCGCAGCCTGAAGGTGGAATACGAGTCGGAGTACATCGGGCTCGATCCTTCCACGCGCCGCAATCTCGAACTCACCGAGACGTTGCGCGGCACGGAATCGCCCACACTGTTCTCGCTTCTCGATACCTGCTGCACGACCATGGGCAGCCGTCTGTTGCGTCATTGGCTGCATCATCCGCCGCGCGATACGTCGATTGCGCAGGCGCGTCAGCATGCCATCGGCGCATTGCTCGATGCGCCCGCCGCGAGCGGTCTCGACGCGTTGCGAAGCGCGTTGCGCAAGATCTCGGACATCGAACGCATCACGGGGCGTCTTGCGCTGTTGTCGGCGCGTCCGCGCGATCTGTCGAGCCTGCGCGATACCTTCGCCGCCCTGCCCGATCTGCGCGCCTTGGTGGCAGCCGTGCCCGCGCAGACGGCGGCGCTCGTGCGCATTGGCGAAGCGCTCGAACCGCCGCGCGAGTGTCTCGATTTGCTCACGGCCGCCATCGCGCCCGAGCCTGCCGCGCTGATCCGGGACGGCGGCGTAATCGCGCGCGGCCACGACACGGACCTCGACGAGTTGCGCGACATTTCGGAGAACTGCGATCAGTTCCTGATCGATCTCGAATCACGCGAACGCGCGCGTACGGGCATCACCAATTTGCGTGTCGAGTTCAACAAGGTGCATGGCTTCTATATTGAAGTCACGCGCGGACAGACTGACAAAGTGCCCGACGACTACCGGCGCCGGCAGACGCTCAAGAACGCCGAGCGCTACATCACGCCCGAACTCAAGACTTTCGAGGACAAAGCGCTTTCGGCGCAAGAGCGGGCGCTCGCGCGTGAACGCTTGCTTTACGACGCGCTCTTGCAAAATCTGCTGCCATTCATTGCAGATTGTCAGCGCGTCGCGGCAGCGCTCGCCGAACTGGATCTGCTCGGCGCTTTCGCCGAACGCGCGCATGCGCTCGACTGGGTCGCGCCCGAGTTCGCCGCGGGTGCGGGCATCGATATCGAACAAGGACGGCATCCCGTGGTCGAGGCGCAGGTCGAGCAATTCATCGCCAACGACTGTTGCCTGTCGCAAGAGCGCAAGCTCTTGCTCATCACCGGTCCGAACATGGGCGGCAAGTCCACCTTCATGCGGCAAACGGCGTTGATCGCGCTCATGGCTCACGTCGGCAGCTACGTGCCGGCGAAGCGCGCACGCTTCGGCGCGCTGGACCGCATCTTCACGCGAATCGGTGCGGCGGACGATCTCGCGGGCGGGCGCTCGACGTTCATGGTCGAGATGACCGAAGCGGCCGCCATTCTCAACGACGCGAGCGCATCCAGCCTCGTGCTGATGGATGAAATCGGGCGCGGCACGTCCACGTTCGATGGCCTCGCGCTGGCATGGGCCATCGCGCGCCATCTGCTCACGCATAACGGCTGCTACACGCTCTTCGCCACGCACTACTTCGAGCTCACGCAACTGCCCACGGAGTTCACGCAGGCGGCCAACGTGCATCTTTCGGCCGTCGAGCACGATCATGGCATCGTGTTCCTGCATTCGGTCAATGAAGGTCCGGCCAATCAGAGTTATGGTCTGCAAGTCGCGCAACTGGCTGGCGTGCCGTCCGCGGTGATCCGCGCGGCGCGCAAGCATCTCGCGCATCTGGAGCAGCAGTCCATCGGCCAGCCGACGCCGCAATACGATCTCTTCGCGAGCCCGGCTTACCATTATGAAGACGAGCCGGAAGCATCGCCGGTTCACGCGCCGCCCGAGCATCCCGCACTCGACAAGCTGCGTTCACTCGATCCGAACGAGTTGCGTCCGCGCGATGCGCTCGAACTGCTGTTCGAATTGCACGACATGGCGAAGTCCGCGGCGGATGACGCGCGTTGAGCGCCTCTCGGCGGGCGGTCTGATGCGCGCGTTCTGCGCGGCGGCACTGCTTGGTGCCGCGCTCACGCACGCCCACGCTCAAGGCGAAGACAACGGGCCGCTGACCTTCGCCGTCATTGCCGATTCTCTTTCGCGTCCCGCCGACGAAGCGCCCGTGCGGCAAATGCTCGATGCCATCGGCCGCGATCGGAATCTGGCGTTCATCGTCTATGACGGAAATCTGAAGGGACCGGCCGAAGCATGCCGCGACAGCGTGTATCAGTCGCGTCACGATCTTCTCGATGCATCGCGCACGCCGCTCATCATGCTGCTCGGCGAACACGACTGGGCCGATTGCGGCTCGGCGCGCTCAGGCTCATACGATCCGGTCGAACGGCTCGATTTCGTGCGTCAGCAATTTTTCGGCGATGCAGGCTCACTTGGACAGAACCCGCTCACGCTCGCACGCGAAAGCGATGTCGCGCGCTTTCGCTCATTCCGCGAGATCGTGCGTTGGCAAGCGAACGGCGTCGCGTTCATCGGACTCAATGCGCCGAGCCCGAACAATCACTACCTGACGGCCGGCGGGCGCAACGGCGAGTTCGAGGATCGCGCGGTGGCGACCACGTTCTGGCTCGAACATGCGGCGGAATCGGCGCGACGTTCGGGCATGCGCGCGCTCGTCGTGCTCATGCAGGGCGATCCGGATTTCGCGCGCTATGAAAAGCGCGATCGTTTTGCATGGCTGCGCTTTTCGCGCACGAACCCGGTACGCGACGGCTTTCTCGAACTGAAGCGCAGCCTCGTGAAAGCGGCGGAGACGTTTCGCGGACCGGTGATCGTCATTCATGGCGGCGACGCCAGCGAGCCGAGCGGCTTTCATATCGATCAGCCCTTGCACAACGACAAGGGATTGGTGGTGACGAATCTCACGCGGGTTGCCATTGCGTTGAAGCAACCGCAGACGCAGTGGCTCGAAGTTCAGAGCGATGCTTCTTGGCATCCGCCATTCCGGCTGCGCGTGCGCAACGTGAGCGATGTCCGCAAGCGCGACAGCAACGATCAGCAAAACGAAGCACCTGCGCAATCGAGCGGTTCGTCTGCACCACTGGGTGCGTCTTCTTATGCGGCGCCCATCGTGCCGCCAACCACGCCGCCCGCCTTGCCGCGCGATGACCTCCCCGCTCCGTTGCCCGCGCCACCTTCCTTACCGCAGCCGCCTGCATCGGACCTGCCACCGGTCTTCACGCCGCAATCCATGCCGCCATTGTTTCCATTGCCGGCATCGGGCGTACAGAACGGTGCAGCGCCTCAAGGCTCGAACGAAAGCAATCGATATTAAAAAAAAAGCGCAGCAAGCGCTGCGCTTTTCGGACTGCATCAAACAAGATGATCAGTGCAGCGTGGGGCCCGCGTCTTTCGGCGGCTCTTCGTCATCGTCTTCGTCGTCGGCCACTTGAAGGCCGTCCGCGCCATGCGCGTGCTGATGCACGATTTCGTCTTCCGTGGCCGTGCGCACTTCCTGCACCGACAATGCGAAGCGCAGCGCCATGCCTGCGAGCGGATGATTGCCGTCGAGCACGACCTTGTCTTCGGCAACGTCGGTCACCGTATAAATGAGCGAGTCGAGTTCGTCGTCGGCGTCTTCGGGCGTGCCTTCGAACTGCATGCCCACTTCGAGCGGCTCGGGGAAACGGCTGCGTTCCTCGATCTTCACGAGTTCAGGGTCGTACTCGCCGAATGCATCTTGCGGCTCCAGTTGAATGGACGTTTCATAGCCGGGTTCGCGACCATCGAGCGCTTCCTCGATCTTGGGGAACGTGCCATCATAGCCGCCGTGCAGATAGACCATCGGCTCGTCGCTTTCCTCGATCAGATTGCCTTGTGCATCCGATAGCTTGTAAGCGACCAGAACGACAGTGTCTTTCGCAATTTTCATTGGATCCTCCAAGATACAAGCCTCGATTATACGATGCCCAAGCGGCCACCTGAAGCAACACCCATCCCCGATTCCAGCCTGCGTCCCAACATGCACAAGCCTGGCGCACCGTTACCCGACGAGCCTACGCCTCTGTTGGGCAACCGCACGCCGCGACAGTTCATGCGGCGTTACTGGCAGAAGAAGCCGCTCCTGATTCGCCAGGCGTTCCCCGGCATGAAGGCGCCGCTGTCGCGCGACGAACTCTTCGAACTCGCCGATCTCGACGACGTCGAATCGCGCCTCATCACGCATTTTCGCAATACGTGGAACATGGAGCACGGACCGTTCGCATCCGACGAACTGCCGGCCGTCAAGAAGCGCGAATGGACGCTGCTCGTGCAAGGCGTGAACCTGCATGACGATCGCGCCGCCGCGTTGATGAACTGCTTTCGCTTCATCCCCGATGCGCGTTTGGACGATCTCATGATCTCCTATGCGACGGATGGCGGCGGCGTCGGCCCGCACTTTGACTCTTACGATGTGTTCCTGCTTCAAGTGCATGGCAAGCGCCGCTGGCGCTTCGGCGCACAGCGCGATCTTTCGCTAAAACCCGACATGCCGTTGAAAGTTTTACAGCACTTCGAGCCTGAGGAAGAATGGGTGCTGGAGCCGGGAGACATGCTGTATCTGCCGCCTCATATCGCGCATGACGGGATCGCCGAGGGCGAGTGCATGACTTGCTCTATCGGCTTTCGCGCGCCTTCCACGCGAGAACTCACGGCGCAGTTCCTCTATCACCTAGCCGAACGCATGGGCGATACACCGGCGAACGCAAAAGCGCAGGCGCGCTATCGCGATCCGCAACAGGAGCCGGTTACGAAACCCGCGCTTTTGCCGCAGCTTCTGCTCGACCGGGTTGGCTCGATCCTTGCGGATATCAAATGGACCGAAAAGGATATCGCGGCGTTTTTAGGCAGTTATTTGAGTGAGCCGAAAGCGAATGTCGTTTTTGATCCACCAGAGCGTGCGCTTAATCAGCAAAAGTTTGTCGAGCGCGCGAAGAAGGCAGGTATAACGCTCGACCGTAAGACTATTCTGCTCTATGACAAGACGTCTTATTTTGTTAATGGCGAGGCCGAAGCGTTAACTGCAAGGGCTAAAAAGTGGCTTCCCGAACTGGCCGATGCACGTTGCCTTGAAGGGAAACGCTTTGTAACACTTACAGATGATTCTTCAATGACATCGATGCTGCACGAATGGTATTGTGCGGGCTGGATTAAGCTGGACTCTTTGATCTGAATTGCTTGACAGCCAATGTGCCGCCAAGTATTTGCGGAACTAATTGTTTTGCTGTCCCGCAATATGAAAATTTGTATGAGAAAGACAACGTATCGGCCCCCGATTTATCGACGGTCGCGTCGAAAGTGCCTATAATTTCCGGCCAAGCCGTAGGATGTCTCACAACAAAAAAATATTGTGGGGCTCCACAGCGGCCCAGGTCGGTGTTGGAGCACACATTACCGGTACTTTGCGCTGTTGCTTACCTTTAACCATAAAAGGACGTGATCATGAAGAAATCCCTCCTCGTAGCATCCCTGTTGGCTGCTGTTGCTCTTGCTGCATGCAACAAGTCTAGCGATTCGGCTGCTCCGAGCGCTGCAAGCGATACGTCGGCTGCTTCGGCACCGGCGGCTGCTGCTTCGGACGCAAACGCTGCAGCATCGAGCGCTTCGGCCGCTGCAAGCGACGCAGCTTCGGCTGCTGGCGCAGCATCGGACGCTGCCGCTTCGTCGGCTGCCCCGGCTTCGGGCGCAAGCCAGTAAGGTTGAGTCCTTACTTAGTGCGGGCTGCTTCATTGCAGCTTGCATGCAAAAAAACCGGCTTTTGGGCCGGTTTTTTTGTGCCTGCGTTTTCTATGCGAGTTGCTTAGATGATCAAAGCGCGAGCCAATCGAACCCTTCGGTCTGCGTTGCAACGACGACATCCACCGCCGACGCACCCACTACGCTAGCGAGCGCAGCCTGCGCCAGATGCGGCAGATTGTTTTGCTGACTGAGATGCGCGGCAACCAGATGACGCAACTTCGAACGGTCGAGCGCCGCGAGAATCGCAGCGGCGGCGTCATTATTCAGGTGTCCGTGCTTTCCGCCGATGCGCGCCTTCAACGAAGCCGGATAGCGGCTTCCCGCGAGCATGTCGATATCGTGATTGGACTCGAGCACAAGCGCATCGCACCCGCTCAACACGTTCAGGATGTGCGGCGTCGACACACCCACGTCGGTTAGCACGCCGAGACGGCTTGAGCCGTCCGAAAACACGTACTGCAAGGGCTCTCGTGCGTCGTGCGGCACCGTGTAAGGCAAGAGGCTGATATCGCCGATGGCGACGCTCTCATCGCCCCACAACACGTTGAGCTGTACGTTCGCTTCGTCGGCGCCGCATGCGCGCGCCGTGCCCCAACTCATATGCAATGGAATGGACCACTTGCGCGCAAGCGTCAGCGCGCTGCCGATATGATCCGTGTGTTCATGCGTGATGACGATGGCATCGAGCTCGTCCGCGCGGCAGCCGAGCCGCGCGAGCCGGCGCTCGGCTTCCTTCGCGGAGAACCCGCAGTCGAGCAGCACGCGCGTGGTGGTCGTGCCGCTCGTCGCCTCGACGAGCAATGCATTGCCTTCGCTACCGCTGCCGAGGCTCGCAAATCTCACAATGTGTCCATGTCGATACGCGAATATTCAGTTCAACTGCGCGTGCAGCAAGGACACGATACGCTGCGCATCAGATGAATTGTCCGGCTGGCCGTTGGCGTCTACCACGGCGATCTGCGTAAGCGCATCCGCCTTCGGCTTCACGTTGACGAAGAACTGGCGTGTAGGCATGGGCGTGTTGCTCGAAAACAGCTTGCCGAAGAAACCTTCCTTCTTCAGCTCCGCCATGGAGTCCGAATAATGCACGTAGTAGAGACCCTTCGCGCGGTCGCGATTGTCCACCGTGAAGTTGGTGCGATCGAGCGCGAGGCCCACGCGCAGCCACGCGCGATCGAACGGTTCCGCCAGATCGAGCGTCGAGCCGCCCGCGGCTGAATCGACCGCGACTTTCGCGCCCGCCGGACGCGCCTGCGTCACGAGCTTCTTGCCCTGGTCTTCGGTCAGGCCGAACTTCTGCATGATCTTCACGAGAATCGCGGCTTCGAGCGCCGGATTGCGCGGACGCGTTTCCCAGCGCGACGAAGTCTTGTCCTGACCCGTCAGCACTTCTTCCATCGCGCTATGCGTGACGTTGATGTCGGTCGAGCCGTCCGCCGCGCGATCCACTTGCGTGCGGAACATGTCGCGCGTACCCGACGAATACGCGAAGTCGATCAGCTTGCCGACGCTCTTTCTGAACCAGTCGTCCGGAATGTTCGCGCGATTCTCGGCCCAGTCGGTCGCCATGATGCCGGTCTGCGGCGAGTCGGTCTTGAGCGTAAAGCCGTTCTCCGTCCAGAACTCCTGCAGTTGCGGCCAGACTTGGTCGGGCACACGGCCGTCGACGACGAGCCAGCGACGGTCGCCATCGCTTTCCACGTGCATGCCGTACGGATCTTGCGCTGTCGGCACGCCGAGCGTGGTGTTGCCGGCCGGCGTGACCGAACGCGCGGCGGTGCCGCCGAGCGTGTTTTCCTTCGGCGGCGCGGCGTAACGCTGGCTGATGTCGGCGGTGGAAAGATCGGACGGCACGGCCAACGCGGGCGCGGTCTCAGCAGCCTTGTAGTTGACGCGGTCCGGCGCGAGCCAGTCGTTGAGCGTATCGCAGCCGGCAAGCGCGAAGACGGCGCTGACGCCGAGTGACAACACGCTCAGGCGTTTGGCTTGAGTAAGAAGAGCGGAACGGTTCATGAGGTCCTTCTTTGCTGCTGATGACGCATTGCCTCGCGTCGTTCCCGCGTTATTCGTGCGGGCCGACGGGGCCAATGAACGGCGGTTGATGACTGATGAAGTGGCTCATTTCGATCACTTGCGGCGGTGCTGGCGTCTCGATGATTTCGATAAGGTCGCCCGCCGCGCCCGATCAGGCGAGCAGCCCGGTTTCGCGCAACGCGTCGCGCACCACGTCGTGGTAGCGCTCGTCGAGCGGCGTGAGCGGCAGACGAATGCCGCCTTCCATGCGGCCGAGCGCTTGCAGCGCCCACTTGGCCGGAATCGGATTCGCTTCGCAGAAGAGTTGCTTGTGCAGCGACAGCAAGCCGAGATGGATACGGCGTGCGGTGATGGCGTCGCCTTCGAGCGCGGCGCGGCACAACTGGCTCATGGCCTTCGGCGCGACGTTGGCCGTCACCGAGATGTTACCGTGGCCGCCGAGCAGCATGAGCGCGATGGCGGTGGGATCGTCGCCGCTATAGATCGAGAAATGCGCCGGCGCGTGCTTGATGAGATGCGCCGCACGATCGATATTGCCGGTGGCTTCCTTCACGCCGATGATGCCGGGCACTTCGGCAAGACGCAGGATGGTCTCGTTGCTCATGTCGGCCACGGTGCGGCCCGGCACGTTGTAGAGAATCACCGGCAGGTCGACGGCTTCCGCAATCGCTCGGAAGTGGCGGTACATGCCCTCTTGCGTCGGCTTGTTGTAATACGGAACGACTTGTAGCGTGGCATCGGCGCCGACCTTTCTGGCCTGCTTCGACAGCTCGATGGCCTCTGCCGTCGAATTGCCGCCCGCGCCCGCGATGATCGGGAAGCGCTTGGCCGTATGCTCGACGGCCGTCTGCACCATCAGCACGTGTTCTTCCACCGACAAGGTGGCGGACTCGCCGCTCGTTCCGACTACGACCAGTCCATTCGAGCCTTCCGCGACGTGCCAGTCGATCAGCTTTCGAAACGCCGGCAAATCGAGACTACCGTCCTCGTGCATCGGTGTGACGATGGCAGGAATGCTGCCGCGGATCTGGATGCCGCCAAGTGTTCCGTTTGTCATGAAACTCTATGAATTTAATCGAAAATTTAGTCGCAAAAAGCGCGATACCGCGATTGTAGCGGATTACCCGGTCAATTCGTAACGTGGCCAACCCGAGGGTGTGTTACCGGTTGTGTCCTCAATCGCGCCGGCTTTTGCGGGCTCTGGAACGAGTACAGCGCAGATTCGTTGCACGAAGGCAGGATGCGGAGCATCGACGAAACCGTCTTCATACGCGATCACGCGCAGACGGCCGCGCACGGCTTCGAGCAACTCGCCAGGTTCGAGCAGAAACGCAGGATTGGACGGTTTACCGACGGTTTGGTTGCCGGCCGCGAAGGTTTCGTAGATAAGCGCGCCGCCCGGCGCGAGCGCATGAATCAGATGCGTGAAAAGCGGACGATGCAGATAGCGCGTAACGACGACCGCCCCGAACGTCCGGCCGCCAGCCAGCGGCCACGGCGCGCCTTCGAGATCGGCGCACAACGTCGCGATGTCGGGCAGCGCGGACATGGAGGCGAGCGCATCGGCGTCACGGTCGACGGCCAGTACCGCGTGCCCGCGCGCCGCGAGCCAGCGCGCGTGGCGGCCGCTTCCGGATGCGACATCGAGTACCGAAGCGCCGGGCGCAATGAGATGCGCCCAGCGCGTGACCCAACCGCTCGGCGTGCCAGCGTCCATCAGTTGTAGGACAGGCCCATTGCCTCGCGTACGTCGCGCATGGTTTCGACGGCGAACTTGCGTGCCTTGTCGCAACCGTCCGCGACGATGGCGCGCAACAGCGAAGGATCGTCCATGTACTTCTGCGCGCGTTCGAGCATGGGCTGCTGCTCGCGCAAGATGCCTTCGATCACCGGTTGCTTGCAGTCGAGGCAACCGATTCCCGCGCTGCGGCAGCCCTTTTGCACCCACTCGTGCGTGGCTTCGTCGGTATAGACCTGATGCAGTTGCCAGACCGGGCACTTGTCCGGATCGCCCGGATCGGTGCGTCGCACGCGAGCCGGATCGGTCGGCATGGTGCGCACTTTCTTCGCGATAGTCTCGGCGTCCTCACGCAAGCCGATGGTGTTGCCATACGACTTCGACATCTTCTGGCCGTCGAGACCCGGCATGCGCGACGCTTCCGTCAACATCACTTGCGGCTCGACGAGAATCAGCTTGCGCGCGCCTTCCAGATAGCCGAACAGGCGCTCGCGATCGCTCATCGACAGGCTCTGCGATTCCTGCAGCATCGCGCGAGCTTGTTCGAGCGCTTCGTCATCGCCTTCCTGTTGATACGCCACGCGCAATTCGTGATACAGCTTCGCGCGCTTGCCGCCCAGCTTCTTCGCGGCTTCGAGCGCCTTCTCCTCGAAATCCGGTTCCTTGCCGTACAGGTAGTTGAAGCGGCGCGCGATCTCGCGCGTCATCTCCACGTGCGGCACCTGATCTTCGCCGACCGGCACGAGCGAGGCGCGATACAGCAGAATGTCCGCCGCCATCAGCACCGGATAGCCGAGAAAGCCGTAAGTGGAGAGATCTTTCTCGCGCAGCTTTTCGATCTGTTCCTTGTAGGTCGGCACGCGTTCCAGCCAGCCGAGCGGCGTGCCCATGCCGAGCAGGAGCGACAGTTCCGCATGCTCCGGCACGCGGCTCTGAATGAAGAGCGTGGCCTGCGCCGGGTCGATACCCGACGCGAGCCAGTCGATCAGCACTTCCCAGACGTTTTTCTCGATGACCTCGGGCGTCTCGTAGTGCGTCGTGAGCGCGTGCCAGTCGACCACGGCGAAGAAACACGGGTATTCGGACTGCAGCCGCACCCAGTTTTTCAGCACGCCGTGATAGTGGCCGAGATGCAGCGAGCCGGTCGGCCGCATGCCGGAGAAGATACGGTCAGGGAACATGGTTTTATGGGAATAGTGAAGCGAAGGGATTCAGTATGGCCGATACCGCCGCGTAACCGACGCCGACGAGCGGACTCAGCCAGTAGCGTGTGAGCACGCCCGTCACGACCAGCGCCATCACGATGAAGAAACCGTAAGGTTCGAGCTTCGAAAACGCGATCGACGCGCGTACCGGCAATAGCGCCATGAGCACGCGGCCGCCATCGAGCGGCGGCAGCGGAAAGAGATTGAGCACGCCGAGCACGAGATTCACGCCGACGCCAGCGGCCGCCATGCGCGTGAAGAACGGTTCGTCGACATTGAAAGCCGCGAGCAGCACCGCGATCACGCCCCACAGGAGCGCCTGCACGAAGTTGCTACCGGGACCCGCCGCTGCGACCCAGAGGCTGCCCCAGCGCGGATTGCGCAGATTGCCGAAGGCCACCGGCACCGGTTTCGCGTAGCCGAACATGAACGCGCCGCTCGTCACGAAATACAGCACGATGGGAATCACGATAGTGCCGATGGGATCGATATGCCGCATCGGGTTCATCGAGACACGGCCGAGCACGTAGGCCGTGTTGTCGCCGAGCAGACGCGCGGCGTAGCCATGCGCGGCCTCGTGCAGGGTGATCGCGAAGATCACCGGGAGCGCGTAGACCGCGATGGTTTGTATCAGGGAAGCATCCATAGGGCGGTATTGTATCAAGCAGGCAGGCGAGAGCAGACGAAGGCGGCGCGATGCCAAGCGCCGCGCCGGCGGTTCGTGCAGGATTTAAGCGCGTGGACGAAAACTTACGCGGCGAGACCGAACGGTTCCAGACTACCGCGTCCCGCGCGCACGAGCACGGGTTCGCCGCCGGAAAGATCGATGACCGTCGAGGGTTCGGCCGGGCAAGCGCCTGCATCGATCACGAGTTCGATCTGCTTTTCGAGCCGTTCGCGGATCTCCTCCGCGTCGTTGAGCGGTTCCGTGTCGGGCGGCAGGATCAGCGTGGAGCCAAGCAGCGGCTGCCCCAACGCTTCGAGCAGCGCCAGCGTGATGGCGTGATCCGGCACGCGCAGCCCGATTGTCTTGCGCGACGGATGCGACAGCCTGCGCGGCACTTCCTTGGTCGCCTGCAGCACGAACACATAAGGGCCCGGCGTCACGGACTTGATGAGCCGGTACTGCGTGTTGTCGACCATCGCGAAATTCGACAGCTCCGAGAGATCGCGCACGAGCAGCGACAGCAACTGCTTGTCGTCAATCCCACGAATCCGGCGCAGACGCTCGACCGCCGTCTTGTCGTCGAGATGGCAGGCGAGCGCGTAGCTCGAATCGGTCGGCAGCGCGACGATCCCGCCATCGCGAATGATCTGCACAGCCTGATTGATGAGCCGCGGCTGCGGATTGTCGGGGTGAATCCGAAAGAATTGAGACATGACGATGCCTTCTTGTTCGCTCGTGCCCGCAACGCCACGCGAGCGCCCAGGCGTGCCGCGCGTACGGAAAATTCGGATGACGCAGGGAGCACGGGCCGTGCGGACGCCTTACAGCCAACGCTCCCAGACCGGCGTGAGATCGTCCGGCAACGGCGGCAACTGACCGAGATCGACGCGCCCTTCCCCCGCGCCGTGGAAGTCGGAACCGCGCGAGGCTTCGAAGCCGTAACGACGCGCGACATCCGCATATTCGCGATACTGATCCGGCGTATGGCTGCCGGTGACGACCTCGATGGCGCGGCCGCCGAGCTGGATGAATTCGTCGAAGAGCGCGGCGAATTCGAGCGGGCTGTAATCGTAACGCCCCGGATGCGCGATGATCGGCTCGCCGCCCGCGTTGCGAATCCATTTCACCGTGTCGGCGAGTTTCGCCCAGCAGTGGCCGACGTAACCCGGCTTGCCCTCGCCGAGATAGCGCGCGAACACGTCGGACGTGGTCTTGGCGTAGCCTTCTTCCACCAGGAAGCGCGCGAAATGTACGCGCGAAATCATGTCGGGGTCCTCGGCATGGCGCAGCGCGCCTTCGTGCGCGTTCGGAATACCGACTGCCGCCAACGCTTCGCCGATAGCCACGCCGCGTGCCGCACGGCCGTTACGCGTGGCTTCGAGCCCGCGCTGCAGTTCCGCGTTGTCCGGATCGACATTCATGCCGACGATGTGAACCGTGCGCCCCGCCCACGTCACCGAAATCTCGACGCCCGGCAAATAGCCCATGCCGAGCGCCTCGGCCGTCTCGCGCGCTTCGCGCTGGCCGCCGAGCTGATCGTGATCGGTGAGCGACCATAATCCGACGCCGCCGGCGTGCGCGCGCGCCGCGACCTGCGCAGGCGCGTACTGGCCGTCGGAGACGGTGGAATGGCAGTGCAAATCGGCGTTGATCGTCGGCTTCATGATTTTTAACATTTTACTGTAACGGCATGACGTGCTGGTGATGCCGTTGCGCCTGGCCGCGCGTTAGCGTGCACATTCACGCGCAGAACGCTTCGATGAGCGCCGCGACTCGCTCGGGTTGATCGTGATGAACCATATGCCCCGCTTCATCGATGATTTCCTCGCGCCAGTCGGCAAACGCCTCGAAGCGCGTCTTGAACTCGGCAATCGGCATTTTTCCGGCGAAACCCGCGAGCGTGGGCGAATCCTTCGCCTCGACGTGCAGCACGGGCGCCTGAACACGCTTCCAGACCGCCGACACCTCATCGAGCCGATACAACGTAGGACCACGCAGCTTGTGTGCCGGGTCGGCGAGCAAATGAAATTGCCCGTCGGCTTCCTGCCGTGACCAGTGCTGCGCGAGAAAGCGCGCGCGTGCAGGCGCCAAGCGCGGATTGGTGCGGATCAGCCGATCGGCGACTTCATCGAGCGTCGCATAGCTGCGCAGTTGTGGCGGCGCGCGCAGGTCGTCGAGCCATGTAGCGATACGTCCGGGCGCCTGCGCCGGATGCGCCGCGGGCAGCCCAAAGCCTTCGAGATCGACGACGCGGCGTACCCGCTCCGGCCGCACGCCCGCATAGAGCAGCGCGAAGTTCGCGCCCATGCTGTGGCCGATCAGGTTCACTTTGCCGACGGGATCGAAATGGTCGATGAGCGCTTCGAGGTCCGCGAGATAGTCCGGAAAATAGTAATGGCCGCCGCCCTTCTCGGCCACCGGCCAGTCCGACAGCCCGAAACCGCGTGCGTCGGGCGCGAGCACTTGCCAGTCGCCCTTTAGCGCATCGACGACGAACTGGAACGATGCCGCGACGTCCATCCAGCCGTGCAGCATGAAAAGCATGGGCGCGTCGGGCGAGCCCCAGCGGCGCACGTGCAGACGCACGCCGCGCGCATCGACGAATTCGGAGCGCGATTCTTTCATGGTCGGTGTCGCATTCGAAAAAGATGATCGTTCGATTATAGCGACGGGTTCTCGTCCAGCCCGGCGAGCGCGCGCAGTTCGGCCTCGTCGAAGCCCGCGTCGCGACGCGCCTCGAAGTTGAACGGGCCACGCAATTTCGGCGCGTGATACTGCTTCGCAAGACGCTCGTAAGTAGGATGCGGTTCGAGACTCGCCGCGTCGCAGAGAAAACGGAACCAGTGGTTGCCAATCAGCACATGACCGATTTCATCGCGCAGGATTACATCGAGAATCGCTGCCGACGCTTCGTCGCCCGCCTGCGCGAGACGCTTGCGAATGGGCGGCGAGGCATCGAGACCGCGCGCTTCGAGCGTGCGCGGCACGAGCGCCATGCGCGCCAGCACGTCGGCGCGGGTGCGCTCGGCCATTTCCCACAAGCCGTCGTGAGCGGGAAAATCGCCGTAGACGTGGCCGAATTGCGCCAGACGCGCGGTTAGCAGCGAGAAGTGAAGCGCCTCCTCCGCCGCGACCTTCAGCCAGTCGATGTAGAACGCCGTGGGCATCGAAGGAAAGCGCCACACGGCATCGAGCGCCAGATTGATCGCGTTGAATTCGATGTGCGCAAGCGCGTGCAGCAGCACCGCGCGCCCCGCGTCGGATTGCATGCTGCGGCGCTTGAGCGATGACGGCTCGACGAGTTCCGGCGCCTCGGGACGGCCGGGCAAGTCGTCCGGTTCGTCGAGCGCGACCTCCGGGTCGATGCGCGCCGCGCCGCTCAGCACGCGCTCGTACAGCGTGCGGGCGTCGCGCGCTTTCGTCACCGGATCGCGCTCGCGGAGAATGGCGAGCGCCGCGCGGCGCATGCAGGCATCGTCGGTGAAGGAAGTCGGAACGTTTTGCATGATGCTCGGTTAAGCGAAAGACGCCAGGAAGCGAATGCGGCCGGCGCGAAGGACGTTTCGGCGCAACCGGCTAAAATGGTAATCCCGGCGCACGCACGACACGCCGAAAGCAATAATCCGCGCGGCCAACCAATTGGACAAGGCGCGGAACGACATACGACAAAGGCGCGCATTGTAGCCCTCGCGCAACCCGACGCGGCAACGAGCGCATCCCACCCTTCGAAGACAACGCCCAGGAGACACAGTGGCCATCTACAAACTCGGCGACGACGCCCCCACCATCCACGAAAGCGTCTTTCTCGCGGATACCGCGACGATCATCGGTCAGGTGACGCTCGAGGAAAATGCCAGCGTGTGGTTCGGCGCGACGCTGCGCGGCGACAACGAACCGATCGTCGTCGGTCACGGCAGCAACGTGCAGGAAGGCGCGGTGCTGCACGCGGACCCGGGTTTTCCTCTGACGATCGAAAACGACGTGACCGTCGGACATCAGGCCATGCTGCACGGTTGCACCGTAAAGGAAGGCTCGCTGATCGGAATTCAGGCGGTGGTCTTGAATGGTGCGGTAATCGGCCGCAACTGTCTGGTTGGCGCGGGCGCCATCGTCACCGAAGGCAAGGTTTTTCCGGATAACACTCTGATTCTCGGCGCACCCGCCAAAGCGGTGCGGGAGATCGGCGAAGCGGATATCGCCCGCATGCGCGGAGCCACGGCAAGCTACGCGGACCGGCGCGAATTCTACAAGGCGCAGCTCGTGCGCATCGGTTGAGCGGCTCATCCGCTTATCGAAGACGGCGCGTCTCGCCTCATCACCCAAGGAAGAGTTGTGAACGACCAGTTGCAAAAATTCATGTTCAATGCGGCGCCCGTGCGCGGCGAGATCGTCTCGCTGCGCAATACGTGGCAAGAAGTGCTCGCGCGCCGTTCGTATCCGCAAGCGGTGCGCAATGTGCTCGGCGAGATGATGGCCGCGTGCGCGCTTCTGTCGGCGAACCTCAAGTTCGACGGCACGCTAATCATGCAGATATATGGCGACGGCCCCGTGAAAATGCTGGTCGTGCAGTGCAATTCGAATCTGTCGCTGCGCGCCACGGCCAAGCTTTCCGATGACGCGAACGAACAGCAGCTCGACGGCGACATGTCGCTTGCCGATTTGCTCAACCGCAATGGCCAGGGGCGCTGCGTCATCACGCTCGACCCGAACGACAAGAGGCCGGGACAGCAGCCGTATCAGGGCATCGTGCCGTTGTCGGGCGAGCACGGGCCGCTCACGTCGATGTCGGAAGTGCTCGAACACTACATGCATCACTCCGAGCAGCTGGACACGCGCATCTGGCTCGCGGCGAACACCGACCGCGCCGTCGGCGTGCTGCTGCAGAAGCTGCCGGGCGATGGCGGAATCGTGCCGCATCCGGGCGAACACGACGCCGATACTTGGCAGCGCGTGTGTCATCTCGGCAGCACGCTTTCCGCCGAGGAATTGCTGAAGGAAGAGCCCGAGACGGTGTTCCGGCGACTTTTCTGGCAAGAGAACGTGCAGCACTTCGAGCCTGCGCCCGCGCGCTTCCAGTGCAGCTGCTCGCGCGAAAAGGTCGGCGGCATGCTGAAGATGCTCGGCCGCGAAGAGGTGGACAGCGTCATCAAGGAGCGCGGCAGCGTCGAGGTTCACTGCGAGTTCTGCAATCAACGCTACGAGTTCGACCCGGTGGACGTTGCGCAACTTTTTGTCGCAAAAGAGCTCTCACAAGGGGTGAGCCCGGCGCCCGGTCAGCGGCACTGAGCCTTGCGGCGCCTGGGTTTGCGCGGGATTGGCGAGGGCATCTGCCAATCCGGCGCGGCTTTTGCATTGGTTGATGCATCAAGCTTGCCGCACGGTATGATTTTCACCCCGCAGAACTCAGTACCGGCCCGCTGGAGGTCGCAAATGAAAACCGCAACGCTCAACTGGAAACTTTCGTCGTGCCTCTTGGGCTTGGCGCTCGTCGCTGGCTGCACGATGGACCCGCCCGGCCCTTCGCCAATCTACAGCCGCTTGCCCAACACGCCGCTGCCCCCGCAAGAGACGCTCACGCCCGAGCAGCAGATGGCGCGCTATAACGCCATCGACAAACAGGCGCTGAACGAATCGCAGAAGGCTGCGAGCATCGGCAACGACGCCAAGATGATGTCCAACTACTACACGCCGCCCGTCACGGTCTACGGCGGCTATTCCAGCGGCGGCTGGGGTGGCGGTCCTTACTGGGGCTCGGGTATAGGCATCGGCACCGGCTATTCCTGGTAACGGCGAATCCCGCGCAAACCAGGCGCACATGAAAAATGGCGCGGTCGAAATATCGACTGCGCCATTTTTTATTTTGCCGAGAAAAACGAAAAGCCGCTCAGTTAGCCGCGCCCTGCTTCTTCTTCGCTTCGGCGGCCTTTTCCTTCTGCATTTTCTTGTCCGCGTCGCGCATTTCCTGCTTCGAGCGCGAAACCGGATTCGGCACCACGCGCAACGGCGCCGCCGAGACTTGCCCGCGCGTCGAACCGTTCATGCCGGGCACGTTCGCCGAGTTGACAGGCGCGTTGGAGTTCGGCGCGACGAATTGCACGAACACCTCGCTGTCCTTCACCATGCCCATCTCATAGCGCGCGCGCTCTTCGACAGCCGCGGTGCCGCTTTGCAGATCCTGCACTTCACCCTGAACGCGCTCGTTGCGCAGCTTCAGATTCGTGTTCTTGTCGCTTTGCTGCGCGAGCTGCTGCTGCAATTCATGCACGCGAAGCCAGCCGCCGTGTCCCCACCACAACGGGTATTGGATCAGCGCCAGTAACAAGACCAGAACGACAGTTACGAGCCGCATTCGAGTAGCCGAAATAAGCGCCGCCCGGCAACCTCTATTGACGTCGAGGCCGTGGGCGGCGGGCTGAAAATAAGACTAACGTTCTTATCGACTAAAGCGGCAAAAGCTTTAGCGGAGGTTATAGAACGCCGACTTGCCGGGGTAGCTTGCGATATCGCCGAGGTCTTCCTCGATACGCAGCAACTGGTTGTACTTCGAGATGCGATCGCTGCGCGACAGCGAACCGGTCTTGATCTGACCGGCGTTCAGACCGACGGCGATATCCGCGATGGTCGAATCTTCCGTCTCGCCCGAACGGTGCGAGATGACCGCCGTGTACGACGCGCGCTTCGCCATTTCGATCGCCGCGAAGGTTTCGGTGAGCGTGCCGATCTGGTTGATCTTGATGAGGATCGAGTTGGCGATACCCTTGTCGATGCCTTCCTTCAGGATGCGCGTGTTGGTGACGAAGAGGTCGTCGCCGACGAGCTGAATCTTCTTGCCGAGGCGATCGGTCAGCGTCTTCCAGCCGTCCCAGTCGCTTTCGTGCATGCCGTCTTCAATGGAGACGATCGGAAACTTGTCGGCGAGCGTCGCCAGATAGTCCGAAAATTCGCCGGACGACAGTTGCAGACCTTCGCCGGCCAACTGGTACTTGCCGTCGTGGTAGAACTCACTTGCCGCGCAATCGAGCGCGAGCAGCACGTCTTCACCGGCGCGATACCCCGCTTTCTCGATAGCCTGCAGGACGGTCGAGAGACACTCGTCGTTGCTGCCGAAGTTCGGCGCAAAGCCGCCTTCGTCGCCCACTGCCGTGCTCATGCCGCGATCGGCCAGAATCTTCTTCAACGCGTGGAACACTTCGGCGCCGCAACGCAGGGCTTCGCGAAAGGTCGGCTGGCTTACCGGCACTATCATGAATTCCTGGATGTCCAGGCTGTTGTTCGCGTGCGCGCCGCCGTTGACGATGTTCATCATCGGCACCGGCAGTTGCATGGCGCCCGAGCCGCCGAAGTAGCGATACAGCGGCAGTCCCGCTTCCTCGGCTGCGGCCTTCGCAACCGCCATGGAAACGGCGAGCATTGCGTTCGCGCCGAGTCGCGACTTGTTTTCGGTGCCGTCGAGTTCGAGCAGCGTCTTGTCGAGGAATGCCTGCTCCGAGGCGTCGAGACCCATGATGGCTTCGGAGATCTCGGTGTTGATGTGTTCGACTGCCTTCAGGACGCCCTTGCCGCCATAGCGGCCGGCTTCGCCGTCGCGTAGTTCGATGGCTTCGCGCGAGCCCGTCGATGCACCCGACGGCACCGCTGCGCGGCCCATCGTGCCCGACTCGAGCAATACGTCGCATTCGACGGTCGGATTGCCTCGCGAATCGAGAATCTCGCGGCCGATGATATCTACGATAGCACTCATGGTTTCCTCAAATTGACGATGAATTCTGTCAGTCACAGCGATGCTTCGCGCGTCCAGGTTCGCGCGCGACGGCTTCGCTTGAGACACCTTCCACGGCCATCAGGTTCATTCCGTGGCGCTTGCCCGCGTGTTGCCACGCGAGCCTGGCGCCAGCGACGATCGAACCGTCTGGCACTGTCGAAATCGATGGTCCGCACATGAAACCGGCTGCATGCGTTTTGCTGCGGCCGCGGCGCGTTTGACAAGCCCTCGTGCCGCCAGGCCTTGCACGCCCATCTCCTCTTATGTTGTCACTCCGCGTGACTATTTTTAAGACACGGACGCCGTGAAGGCGACGCCCGCTTTCCTGCCTGAAGCGATTTGACGATCAGCTGAAGTCGTTTTCGAGAAACGGACCGCTCTTGACCGCGCGATCCAGCGCGACGAGCGTTTCGAGCAACGCTTCCATGCGATGCAGCGGCACCGCGTTCGGGCCGTCCGACTTTGCGCACGCGGGATCGGGATGCGTCTCCATGAAAAGCCCGGACACGCCCACGGCCACCGCCGCGCGCGCCAACACCGGCACGAACTCACGCTGGCCGCCCGAACTCGTGCCTTGCCCGCCCGGCAACTGCACCGAATGAGTTGCGTCGAACACGATAGGCGCGTTGGTCTCGCGCATGATGGCGAGCGAGCGCATATCGGACACGAGGTTGTTATAGCCGAACGACACGCCGCGCTCGCACGCCATGAAGCGGTCTTCCGAAAGACCGGCTTCACGCGCCGCGTCGCGCGCCTTGTCGATCACGTTCTTCATGTCGTGCGGCGCGAGGAACTGGCCTTTCTTGATGTTGACCGGTTTGCCCGAACGCGCGCACGCATGAATGAAGTCGGTCTGACGGCACAGGAACGCAGGCGTCTGCAGCACGTCCACGACCGATGCCACCGCTTCGATCTCGTGCTCGGCGTGCACGTCCGTCAGGACCGGCAAGCCGAGTTGCTTCTTCACTTCGCCGAGAATAAGCAAGCCTTCGTCCATGCCGAGGCCGCGAAACGACTTGCCCGAGCTGCGGTTCGCCTTGTCGTAGGACGACTTGTAGATGAACGGCACGCCAAGCTTGTCGGTGATTTCCTTGAGACGCCCGGCGACGTCGATAGTCATCTGCTCCGACTCCACCACGCAGGTTCCCGCGATCAGGAAGAACGGCTTGTCGAGTCCCGCTTCGAAGTGACACAGCTTCATGCTTGCGCTCCTGCCGTGGCCGCGGTCTGCGTGGTGTTCGCGCCGCCAGCCGTGAGACTATGCGCGCGCGCCGCTTCGACGAATGCCTTGAAGAGCGGATGCCCGTCGCGCGGCGTGGACGTGAATTCCGGGTGGAACTGGACGCCGACGAACCACGGATGCTGTGCTTGCGGCAACTCCATCATTTCGGGCAGATCCTCGCTCGGCGTACGGGCGCTGATGATAAGCCCGCCGGCTTCGAGCTGGGGCACGAAACGGTTATTGACCTCATAACGGTGACGATGACGCTCGTTCACATCCGTGCCGTAAATACGCTCGGCCATCGTACCGGGCTTGATCGGGCACTTTTGTGAACCGAGACGCATGGTGCCGCCGAGATCCGATTCCTCGCTGCGCTTTTCGACGCGGCCCG
Organism: Caballeronia sp. LZ003; assembly: GCF_031451465.1. Lineage (NCBI taxonomy): Bacteria > Pseudomonadati > Pseudomonadota > Betaproteobacteria > Burkholderiales > Burkholderiaceae > Caballeronia > Caballeronia sp. LZ003. The sequence goes on from NZ_JARUXJ010000001.1 coordinate 2,067,261, forward strand.
CACGGTCGTACCACTCGGTGATGAGCGCGACGACAGGATTGGTCGTGTCGGCATTGAACTCGGTGCTGTTGGCATCGGCGAGACCGGCGACGTCGCGCGCGAACTCGATGACTGCGAGCTGCATGCCGAGACAGATGCCGAGATACGGCGTCTTCGACTCGCGCGCATAGCGGATTGCCTTGATCTTGCCTTCCGTGCCGCGACGCCCGAAACCGCCCGGCACCAGCACGGCGTCGAGATGCTTGAGACCGTCCGCGCCTTCGGCTTCGATCTGCTCGGAGTCGATATATTCGATGTTGACCTTGGTCGACGTATGAATGGCGGCGTGACGCAGCGCTTCGATCAGCGACTTGTACGACTCCGTCAGTTCGACGTACTTGCCCACCATGCCGATGGTCACTTCGTTCTTCGGATGCTCGAGTTTTTCGACGAGATCCGACCACATTTTCAGGTTGGCTGGCGGCGGCGAGAGCTTCAACTCGTTGCAGACGATTTCGTCGAGGCCCTGATCGTTCAGCATCTGCGGAATCTTGTAGATGCTGTCGACGTCCCACACCGAGATGACCGCTTCCTCATGCACGTTCGAGAAGAGCGAGATCTTCTGGCGCTCGTCGTCGGGGATCGGGCGGTCGGCGCGGCAAAGAAGCACGTTCGGATAGATACCGATTTCACGCAGCTTCTGCACGCTGTGCTGCGTGGGCTTGGTCTTCAGCTCGCCCGCGGTGGCGATGAACGGAACCAGCGTGAGGTGGATGAAGCACGCGCTGTTGCGGCCCATGCGCAGGCTCATCTGACGCGCGGCTTCGAGGAACGGCAGCGATTCGATGTCGCCCACCGTGCCGCCCACTTCGACGATTGCCACGTCAGGCTGCCCGCACGTCGCCGCGGCGGCGCCGCGTTCGACGAAAGCCTGAATCTCGTTGGTGATGTGCGGAATGACCTGCACCGTCTTGCCGAGATACTCGCCGCGACGTTCCTTGCGGATCACCGATTCGTAGATCTGGCCCGTGGTGAAGTTGTTGGCCTTGCGCATCTTCGTGCTGATGAAGCGCTCGTAATGGCCGAGGTCGAGATCGGTCTCGGCGCCGTCTTCGGTCACGAACACTTCCCCGTGCTGGAACGGGCTCATCGTGCCGGGGTCGACGTTGATGTAGGGATCGAGCTTGAGGAGGGTGACTTTCAGACCGCGCGATTCGAGGATCGCGGCGAGGGAGGCGGCGGCAATACCCTTGCCAAGGGAAGAAACTACGCCGCCGGTGACGAATACATATTTGGTCATCGCTAGATGCTCGCGGGAAAAACGGATTATACCGTAAAGGCACGCGCCCACCCAGAGGATCGGCGGCGCAATTGCCCTGCATCGGTGCGCGCCTCGGCGATGCTCGCGATGTCTGTCGCGGGCGGTGCGAACGCCCGTTTCAGGACAAAGATACGATCATGCGCCGCACCGCGCGATACGTGCATGCGCGCGGACGATGTCCTGAGAACGGCGCCTCGTTCAGCGATTCATCCAGTAGCGCAAGTGAGTCTGCCGGAAGCGTTCGAGCGCGATCTCTTGCCCGAAGTCGATCCGCGCCGCGCCGTCTTCATCGCTTCGCGACAGCGCGATCTCGCGCAACTGATAGCGCGCATAAACGGTCGGGTTCGGATGATGAAAACGGTTGAGATAACCCATCTGAAATATCGCGGCGAGCGGCTTCACGGAGTCGAGAAACGGTTCGGTCGATGACGTGCGGCTGCCGTGATGCGGCGCGATCAGCACGTCCGCGTGCAACGCCGCGCGATCTCGCGCGATGAGCGTGCGTTCGTCGCCTGCCTCGATATCGGCGGTGAAAAGCGCGCTGCGGCCTTCCGCGTTCGTCACCTTCATTACGCAACCTTGATGATTCGGCTTGCCGGTAAGCGGCCCGGCATCCGGCCAGAGCATGCTGAAGTCCACGCCGTCCCACGTCCAGTGCTGACCTGCCGCGCAGCGCAGCCTCTCGGCGCCGCGCGCGCGTGCAAGCGACCAGAGCAGGTCGCTTGCAGGCAGCGACGCGAGCAGTTGCTCGACCGCGATGCCTTGCAGCACCGCGGGCGCGCCGCCTGCGTGGTCCGAATCGGAGTGACTGATGACGAGCGTATCGAGCGAGCGGATGCCCGCCGCGAGCAGATACGGCGCGACGATACGTTCGCCCGCGTGCGTCGATTCGGGGCCGGGACCGGCATCGAAAACGAGCGTATGACGACGGGTTTCGACGACGAGCGACGAGCCTTGCCCGATGTCGAGCGCGGTCACGCGAAACTCGCCATGCGGCGTCACGTGATTCGCGGATGCGAGAAGCGGCAGCCACGTGAGCGGCGCGGCAAAGCGCAACGGCCAGCCGCGCGGCGCAAGCGCCCACGCGACGCCCACGCATGCGGCGACGAGCGCAAACGCGCCGGGTTGCGGCAAGTGCCAGAGCGGTGAATTCGTCGTGGCCGCGAGGCGGGCGAGCGCATCGATCATCATGCTCAACGATGCGTGCGCGAAATGGAGCGCGGGGGCGTCGAACGGCGCGGGAAGGATCAGTCCCGCGAGCGTCGCGGGCGTCACGAGCACGCTGACCCAGGGAATCGCGAACAAGTTGGCCAACGGGCCGATGAGCGGTATCTGCGAGAACCAGTAGATGGTCAGAGGCGCGAGCGCGAGTGTCACGGCGTATTGCACGCGCAAGCTCGACAAGGCGTGACGATGTCCATTCGATGCGGCACGGCGGCAAGCTCCGGTGAGCTTTTGGAAAGCACCGGGGCTTGGGTTGATCACGCGCCGTGCCTCTTCGAGCGGCGTGGTATGTGCCGGGGACGCGATCGGCACGCGAGCGCTGTCGTTACTCTCGTCACGCACGAGCGCGGCGGGCTGGCCGCGCGCCGCTTTCGAACCCGTCCTTACATTCGCTTTCTGCCGGCCAGCGTCGGGATCCGGCGGCTCCCGCGCCTCCATCTCCCGCGCGATCGTCTCTGCATCTTCCACCACCCTCACCGCTTGCCGCCCCACCGACGCGATGCCATGCAGAATCGCCGCGACCGCGCCGAACGAAAGCCAAAATCCGGGTGACGTCACGGCCCACGGATCGGCAAGCAGCACGAACGCGAGCGCCCAGCAAAACACCAGCGAAGAAGCCGGCCTTCGCCCGCCGATAAATCCGATGCCGAACACGACCAACATCCACAGCACGCGTTGCGCGGGCACGTTGAAACCGGCGAGCGCCGCATAGCAGGAAGCGAAGATTGCCGCGCCCAAGGCCGCGATTTTCGGCGCGGATACCCACAGCGGCGCCGCCATGCCACGCAGCCGCATGCGCTTCCATGCGAAGCCGCACAACAACGCCGCGAGCCCCGCCACGAAGCCGATATGCAGCCCCGAAATCGCAACGAGATGGCTCGTGCCGGTCGCGCGCATGATGGCCCAGTCGCTATCGCTTACCGATGACTGCGCGCCCACCGCCAACGCCACGATGATTCCCCGATGGGGCGCATCCGCGAGCACGGTCTCGATGCGTCCGCGCAAACGTGCACGCATGCGCTCTATCGCGAGCAGCGGCCCGCGCGCATCGACACGCAAACGCCGTGGCGCCCGCACGTTCGACACCGCGCCCGTTGCGCGAATATTGCGTTCGAGCAAAGCGACTTCGCTGTCGCGCAGCCCGAAGTTCGCGTTGCCGTGCGCACGCTTCAAACGCGCGTAAAGCGTCCAGCGCTGACCCGGCACGAGCGTCGGCGGCGCGTTGGCGTGGCCTCGCTCGGCGGGCATCCACAGCAATCTGACGATGCGCGGAAAGTCTCGCAACCCCGCGCCATTCGATTCGACTTCGAACAGGAACCGCACGCCGTCCGTCTGAGCCTCGGGCAGACCGCGCACGAAGCCGGTCAACGCGATATCGCGTTGTTCGTAAGCAACCGGCAGATGCGCCTGCAGTCGCACGTCGGCGCGCAACGCGGCATAGGCAAAACCGAATGCGAACGCGGCCAGGATGAATGCCGAACGCCGCCGGGCCCCACGCGCACCGATGCCGCAAAGGCACAGCGAAGCGCAGAACCACGCCAACCACGACGGCAATTGCGCCTGCTGTTGTAACCACCAGACGCCCGCCGCGAAACCGAGCAATATCGCGCGCACCTATCCTCACCCACACGTTCGATCAAAGCGAACGCATCCGCATCGGAAAACCAAGTCATCCGAAGCAATGCGAAACCTGCGAACGATTATGCAGAGGCAAGCGCGAGCCGGGGCAATGCACGATGCGCGTTAGCCGTTGTGCCGATGGCAAGCGCGTTTTCATCGATGCCGCGCAACTCGGCCAGCACCTTCGCGATACCCGGAACCTGGTCCGGCGAATTGCGCCCCTTGTAGCGCCAGGAAGGCGCGATATCGGGCGAATCGGTTTCGAGAACGATGGCTTCGAGCGGCAAGTCGCTGGCCAGACGGCGGATCTGTCGCGCGCGCTCGAACGTCAGATTGCCGCCGAAACCGAGATGCATGCCTTGCGCGATGAACGCCTCGGCCTGCTGAAAACTGCCGTTGAACGCATGCGCGATTCCGCATCGGATGGCATGCACGCGCAAGCCCTTCAGCACCTTGTCCTGCGACTTGCGTACATGGCAGATCACCGCGAGATCGAACTCGCGCGCGAGCTTGAGTTGCTCGTTGTAGAAGAACTGCTGGCGCGCGTCGTCGAGCGTGGGCACGAAGTAATCCAGCCCGATTTCGCCGATGCCGACGAACAACGGATCGTCGAGACTCGCCTCGATCTTCTCGCGCAGAACGCGCAGATCGTCCTCCCGCGCGCCCGGCGTGAAAAGCGGATGGATGCCGAGCGCGTACGCCCCGCCCGCGATGCCATGCGCCAGATCGCGCACGGTGTCGAAGTTGCCGCGATCCACACCCGGAATCACGATGCGCGACACGCCCGCGCCGAGCGCGGCATCCGCGACGGCGGCGCGGTCCGCGTCGAACTCCGAGGCATCGAGATGGCAGTGCGTATCGATCCACATGGCGTCCTCCGCGGCGCGCGTGATTACACCGGCACGGACGGCTCTTCGTGCAGCACGCCGTCGCGCAGGCGCATGATGCGGTCGCATCGCGCGGCCAGATCGGGGTCGTGCGTGACGATCACGAAGCTCGTCGAAAGCGTCTGCGACAGTTCCAGCATCAGATTGAAGACCGTGTCGGCGGTGCCGCCGTCGAGATTGCCGGTCGGTTCATCGGCGAGCACGCACGCCGGATGCGTGACGAGCGCCCGCGCAATGGCCACGCGCTGGCGCTCACCGCCCGACAGTTCGCCCGGCCGATGCTTCGCGCGATGCCCGATGCCCACGCGCTCCAGCATGACCATCGCTTCGCGGCGCGCCTCGTCTTCCGGCATGCGGCGAATGCGCAGCGGCATCGCCACGTTATCGAGCGCGGTGAATTCCGGCAGCAGATGATGGAACTGATACACGAAGCCAAGCGCGCGATTGCGCAACTCGTTGCGCTCCTTTTCCTTCAACTGCGTGAACGGCTTGCCGAGCAGCGAGACCTTGCCCGCGCTCGGTTCGTCGAGGCCGCCGAGCACATGCAGCAAGGTGCTCTTGCCCGATCCCGACGCGCCCACGATGGCGAGCTTCTCGCCGCGCCGCACTTCCAGTTGCGCGTTGTCGAGCACCTGCACGTTGAAGCCGCCCTGCACGAAAGTCTTCGAGATGGAAGACGCGTGCAACACGATCTCGTTCTGGTTCAAGTCACTCATAGCGCAGCGCCTCCGCCGGACGAACCTTGGAACCGCGCCAGCTCGGATACAGCGTAGCCAGCGACGACAACAGGAACGCAATGACGCCGATCTTCATGACATCGCCCGGGACGAGTTCGGACGGCAGTTCGCTGATGAAATAAACCGAAGGCGGCAGAAACTGCACGTTGAAGAGATGCTCGATCATCGGCACGAGCCACGGAATGCTCCATGCGACGAGACATCCGAACGTCACGCCGAGCGCCGTACCGATGAAGCCGATCGTCACGCCCTGCACCACGAAGATCTTCATGATCGATCCTGGCTGCGCGCCGAGCGTGCGCAGGATGGCGATATCGGCTTGCTTGTCGGTGACGGTCATCACGAGCGACGAGACAAGATTGAACGCCGCCACCGCGATGATCAGCGTGAGAATGATGAACATCATCCGCTTTTCGATCTGCACGGCGGAGAACCACGTCTTGTTCTGCTGCGTCCAGTCGCGAATATACAAGTCGCCCGAGAGCGTGTGCGCGAGTTGCCGCGCGACTTCGGGCGCGCGCTGCATGTCCTTCAGCCGCAGCCGCACGCCGGTTGGCGCAGGCAGGCGGAATAGCGCCTCGGCATCGCGAATGGAGATGAGCGCGAGCGTCGAATCGTATTCGTAGTGGCCCGACTCGAAGATGCCGACCACTGTGAATTGCTTGAGTCGAGGCATCATGCCGGCCGGCGTGATCGTGCCTTCGGGCGCGACGAGCGTGATCTTGTCGCCGGTCATCACGCCGAGATTGGTCGCGAGATCGCGTCCGAGCACGATGCCGAATTCGCCCGGCCTCAATTCCGCGAGCGCGCCCGAGCGCATTTCCTTGCCGATGTCCGACACTTCCGGTTCCAGCGACGGCTCCACGCCACGCAACGCCACGCCGCTCACCGCGCCTTGACGCGTGAGCAGCGCCTGGGCTTCGACATAGGGCGCCGCGCCGAGCACTTCCGGATTGCGGCGCGCTTCCTGCGCGGTCACTTGCCAGTTGGGCATGGAACCGGTCGGCGAGAAGATCTCCACGTGCGCGAGCACGGAGAGCATGCGGTCGCGCACCTCTTTCTGGAAGCCGTTCATGACCGAGAGCACGACGATCAGCGCGGCGACACCGAGCGCGATGCCCGCCATCGACACGAGCGCGATGAAGGAGATGAAGCCGTTGCCTGTGGTGCGTTTGCTGGCGCGCGTGTAGCGCCAGCCTATCTGCCATTCATACGGGAGTTTCAAGCGAATCCTTTCTTCTACGGTTGCTGCGTTGCCGTCGTTGCTTGCGGCTTCGGTTTTGCGCTTCTCTCTTGATTACGCACATGCGCGACTAGCGGATGCAGCGCGACGCGAGCGCGAAATTGGCGAAAGTTTGCCATATTAGGACAATTCAAAGGCGCGGCGCAGGTCCGATCGATGTCCGGCGACGAAGAAATCGCTTCTTCCAGGGCGATGGCGAGCACCGATGCCGCGTGCGCCTTTGCCCTACAATGCCGACCATCATGCCCGTTTCCGACCTCCATCTTCTGCTCCCCTTCGCGCTGCCTGCCGCAGCAGACGCCGCCACCGCGCTACACGGGCTGCAAAGCGCGGCGCTCGACAAACTCCTCGCGCGCGCGACGTTGGAAGAGCGGGTGCTCGGCGAAGACTTTCAGCGCACGCTGCCGCACGAGCGCTGGATCGCGCAACGTTTCGATGCCGCCGCGCCAAACTCCGACGAAGCGCCGCTCGCACCCTACATGCTGCTCGCCGATGGCGGCACGCCCGGCGATGCGCTCTGGGCCTGTATCGAGCCGGTTCACGTGCGCATCGCGCACGACCATCTCGTGCTCATCGATCCGGCCACGCTCGGCGTGCGCACGGAAGAAGCCCGCACGCTCTTCGATACGGCGCGGCCCGTGATCGAAGACCTCGGCATCACGCTGCAAGCGCCCACGCCGTTGCGCTGGTATGTGTCGGGCGGCGCGCTGGGCGCGCTCGCGGGCGCGTCGCCGTTGCGCGCGACGGGACGCAACATCGAAATCTGGTTGCCGCACGAAGCCCGCACGGGCGAACGTTCGCGCGCTTGGATGAAGTTGCAGAACGAAATCCAGATGGCGTGGTTCGAACATCCGGTCAACGAAGAACGCGAGTCGCGCGGCCTGCCTGCGATCAACTCCATCTGGCTGCACGGACAAGGCACGCTGCGTCCGGTCAAGAGCCCGTTCGCCCGCATCATGTCCGACGCCGCCGCCACACGCGGTCTCGCGCTCGCCTCGAACATCGCGCCCGAAGCGCCAGCCGACTCTTTCGCCGCGCTCGCCAACGGGCGAGAAGCGCAAGAAGGCACGACGCTCGTCGAACTCGATCCGTTCTCGGCGCCGTTCATCGAACAGGACTGGGCGCGCTGGAACGACTCGTTGCAGGCGCTCGAAACCGCGTGGTTCGCGCCCGCGCTCGACGCGCTCACGAACGGCACGCTCAAGAAACTCGGTATCACGCTCTGCGGCGATACAGGCTCGGTGACGCTCGGCGTCACGCGCTCGGACTTGCGCAAGTTCTGGCGACGCCGGCCGATCGCGGCGCTTTTCATCGAATAGGTCACTGACAGCATGACGCGTATCGTTACCCGCGCCGCCTCCCCCGCCGATGCCGAAGCCCTCGCGCGCCACGGCCTGCATCCCGTCATCGCGAGGCTGTATGCGTCGCGCGGCGTCACGTCGCCCGACGAAATCGAAACCGAGTTCAAGCGCCTGCACGCGCCCGTCGGCCTGAAGGGTTGCGATGCCGCCGCCGTCGTTCTCGCCGATGCGCTCGCAGCGAACAAGCGCATGCTCGTCGTCGCCGATTACGACTGCGACGGCGCGACCGCCTGCGCCGTCGCCGTGCGCGGGCTGCGCATGTTCGGCGCGGACATCGACTATCTGGTTCCGAACCGCTTCAAATATGGCTACGGGCTCACGCCGGAGATCGTCGAACTGGCGGCGCGTTCGCCACGCGGCGTACCCGATCTTCTGATCACGGTCGATAACGGCATTGCCAGCGTGGATGGCGTCGCGGCCGCCAATGCGCTCGGCATGGAAGTCGTCGTCACCGACCATCACTTGCCCGGCGACGAGTTGCCCGCCGCGCGCGCGATCGTCAATCCGAATCAGCCGGGCTGCGCGTTTCCGAGCAAATGCATCGCGGGCGTGGGCGTGATGTTCTACGTGCTGCTCGCGCTGCGCGCCGAACTGCGGCGTCGCGACACCTATGGCGATGGCCGCCCCGAACCGCGTCTCGACGGCCTGCTCGATCTGGTCGCGCTCGGCACCGTCGCGGATGTCGTGAAGCTCGACGCCAACAATCGCATTCTCGTCGCGCAGGGTTTGAAGCGGATTCGCTCGGGCCGCATGCAGCCGGGCATCGCCGCGCTTTTCCGGGCCGCGAGCCGCGATGCGCGCACCGCTTCCGGCTTCGATCTGGGCTTCGCGCTCGGACCGCGTCTGAACGCGGCGGGACGGCTGTCGGACATGTCGCTCGGCATCGAATGCCTGACGACCGACGATATCGGCCGCGCGTGGGAACTCGCGCAACAACTCGACGGCATGAACCGCGAGCGCCGCGAGATCGAAGCGGGCATGCAGCAGCAGGCGCTCGCCGAATTGCAGACGCTCGACCCCGGCGAGCGCGCCACGCTCACGCTCTACGACGCGAGCTGGCATCAGGGCGTGATCGGCATCGTCGCGGGGCGGCTGAAGGAGCGGTTTCATCGGCCGTCTTTCACCTTCGCGCACGCCGACGACAGCGGCGTGCTCTGCAAAGGCTCCGGCCGCTCGATTCCGGGCTTTCATCTGCGCGACGCCGTCGATCTCATTTCGAAGCGCGAACCCGGTCTCATCCACAAATTCGGCGGTCACGCGATGGCGGCGGGCCTCACGCTCGCCACCGCCGACATTCCGCGCTTCACGGCCGCGTTCGAGGCCATCGGACGCGAATGGCTGACGGCCGACGCGCTTTCACGCACCATCGAAACCGATGGCGAACTGGAGGACGCGTATTTCACGCCGCAATTCGTCGAACTGATCGACGCAGCCGTGTGGGGACAAGGCTTTCCGGCGCCCACGTTCTCCGGCGAGTTCGAGGTCGCGTCGCAGGCGCTCGTCAAGGACAAGCATCTGAAGCTGCAACTTCTGCGCGGGCGCCAGCGCTTCAACGCGATCTGGTTCAACCATGTCGACCCGCTCCCGGCGCGCGCGACGGTCGCTTACCGGCTCGTCAGCGATTCATGGAACGGCGTGGCGCGCGTGCAGCTGATCGTCGAACACGCGGGCTGAAAACCCGCCGGAACGGCCCGCTCGAAGCGGGAAAACCCGGTCGATCGGCTATAATTGCACCTTTTTACGAAGCCGAAGATCGACAATGGAAGCGGAACGTCTCAACGCGATCGAAAGCCTTCTGGCCGACCTGCGCCGTCGCGCGGGCGAGCTACGGGGGTATCTTTGACTACGACGCCAAGTCAGCGCGTCTAGCCGAAGTCAACAAAGAACTCGAAGACCCGAACGTCTGGAACGACTCGAAGAACGCGCAAGCGCTCGGTCGTGAGAAGAAGCTGCTGGACGGCGTGGTGTCGAAACTCACCGCGCTCGACAACGACCTGCGCGACGCCAGCGATCTCTTCGAGATGGCGCACGAGGAAGGCGACGAAGAAACGCTCGTCGCCTGCGAAACCGACGCGGAAGCACTGCGAGTGCGCGTCGAAGACACGGAATTTCGCCGGATGTTCTCGAACCCGGCCGACCCGAACAATTGCTTCATCGACATCCAAGCGGGCGCGGGCGGCACCGAGGCGTGCGACTGGGCGTCCATGCTGCTGCGCCAGTATCTTCGCTATTGCGAACGCAAGGGCTTCAAGACCGAAGTGCTCGAGGAATCCGAAGGCGACGTCGCCGGGATCAAGAGCGCGACCATCAAGGTGGAAGGCGAATATGCCTACGGCTATCTGCGTACCGAGACGGGCATTCACCGCCTCGTGCGCAAATCGCCGTTCGACTCGTCGGGCGGGCGGCATACGTCGTTCTCGTCGGTGTTCGTGTATCCGGAAATCGACGATTCGATCGAGATCGAAATCAATCCCGCCGATATCCGCACGGACACGTATCGCGCTTCGGGCGCGGGTGGCCAGCACATCAACAAGACCGACTCCGCGGTGCGTCTCACGCACGCGCCGACTGGCATCGTCGTGCAGTGCCAGAACGACCGCTCGCAGCACCGCAACCGCGCGGAAGCCATGCAGATGCTGAAGGCGCGTCTCTACGAATTCGAGATGCGCAAGCGCCAGGCCGAACAGGACAAGCTCGAATCGAGCAAGACCGATGTGGGCTGGGGCCATCAGATCCGCTCCTATGTGCTCGACCAGAGCCGCGTGAAGGACCTGCGCACCAGCGTGGAAATGAGCAACACGCGCGCCGTGCTCGACGGCGACCTCGACGACTTCATCAGCGCGAGCCTGAAACAGGGCGTTTGAGTTTCGCGGCGCGGATACCGGCTTTCGGTATCCGCGCTTTCGTCTGGCCCTCGCCGCGCCGCATCCCACCGTATCGAAAGCTACACATCATGACCGAACCGACTCAAGCGGGCGCCGCGCCCGAACTGGAAGAAAACCAGATCATCGGCGAGCGTCGCGACAAATTGCGCGCGCTGCGCGAGCAAGGCGTCGCTTATCCGAACGACTTTCGTCCGACGCATCAGGCCGCCGCGCTGCAAGGCGAATTCGCCAATACCGACAAGGAAGCACTCGAAGCCAATCCCCTGCCCGTGGCGCTTGCCGGCCGCATGATGCTCAAGCGCGTGATGGGCAAGGCCAGCTTCGCGACGGTCCAGGACGGCAGCGGCCAGATCCAGTTCTTCATCACGCCCGCCGACGTCGGCGCCGAGACTTACGACGCCTTCAAGAAGTGGGACCTGGGCGATATCGTCGCCGCGCGCGGCGTCCTGTTTCGCACGAACAAGGGCGAACTGTCGGTGCGCTGCACGGAACTGCGCCTGCTTTCGAAGGCGCTGCGTCCGCTGCCCGACAAGTTTCACGGCCTTGCCGATCAGGAAATGCGCTATCGCCAGCGTTATGTCGATCTGATCGTCACGCCGGAGTCGCGCAAGACCTTCATGGCGCGGACCAAGGCGGTCACGTCCATTCGCAATTTCATGGCGCAGGCGAGCTTCATGGAAGTCGAAACGCCAATGCTGCACCCCATTCCGGGCGGCGCGGCGGCCAAGCCTTTCGTTACGCACCACAACGCGCTCGACATGCAGATGTTTCTGCGCATCGCGCCGGAGCTGTATCTGAAGCGGCTGATCGTCGGCGGCTTCGAGCGTGTGTTCGAGATCAATCGTAATTTCCGGAACGAAGGCGTGTCGCCGCGACACAACCCGGAATTCACGATGATGGAGTTCTACGCCGCATACACGGATTATCACTGGCTCATGGACTTCGTCGAGCAACTGATCCGCCAGGCGGCAATCGACTCGCTCGGCACCGCGAGCATCACGTATCAGGGCCGCGAACTCGATTTTTCGAAGCCGTTTCATCGGCTGACGATCAATCAGGCTATTCAAAAATACGCGCCGCAATACACCGACGCGCAACTCGGCGACGCCGCGTTCCTGCGCACGGAATTGAAAAAGTTCGGCGTGGATACGACGCAACCGGCGTTTTTGAATGCGGGCATTGGCGCATTGCAATTGGCGCTTTTCGAAGAGACGGCTGAATCGCAATTGTGGGAGCCGACATATATCGTCGATTATCCAATCGAAGTGTCGCCGCTCGCGCGTGAGTCGGACAGCGTGGCGGGCATCACGGAGCGCTTCGAGTTGTTCATCACGGGCCGCGAGATCGCCAACGGCTTTTCCGAATTGAACGATCCGGAAGATCCGGCCGCGCGCTTTCAGACGCAAGTCGATCAGAAAGACGCGGGCGACGAAGAAGCCATGTTTTTCGATGCCGACTATATTCGCGCGCTCGAATACGGCATGCCGCCGACAGGCGGCTGCGGAATCGGCATCGACCGGCTAGTGATGTTGCTGACCGACAGCCCGAGCATCCGCGACGTCATTTTGTTCCCGCATCTGCGTCGCGAGGACTGAGTTAGTGGCGCTGACAGTGATGTCAGCGCTGTCTTGCAGCATCGCTTCTGATTAATGCCCCATCAACACGGCGGCAATCTGCGCGAACAGAATTTTCAGAATGGTCATCGACGGGAAAATCATGGCATAGCCGATATCCGGTTTATCGGTTGGCGTCACGCGATTGGCAAACGCCAGAATGGCGGGATTTCCCGTAGCACCGCTGAGAACGCCAATGGTGGTATCGAACGGCAGCTTGAAAATCACCAAGCAGAAAAACGCCGTCACGAGCACTAACGCAATCAGAATCACCGCGCCGTAAAGCAGGAGCGAAACACCCGTCGCCCCTACTTCGGCAAAGAATTTCGGTCCGGAAGCAATCCCGACTTGTGCCAGAAACATGGTCAACCCGAAGTTCCGCAGAACCAGATTCGCCGACAATGGCACGCTCCAGATAAATGGCCCCGAGCGACGAATCTTCCCAAGATAAAGCGCGGTCAAAAGCAGCGCCGCAAGCCCGAGCGTCAGTTTTCCCACGCCGGGCACGGGAATCGGAATCATGCCAATGAGCAGGCCAATCGCGGCGCCAACGCCAATTGAGATGAAGCTGAGTTCGGCCGTCCCTTTGATCGAGTCGCCGAACAGTTTGCGAACCGCTTTGGCATGCGTCCGATTCACCAGCAACCCGACCCTGTCTCCGGATTCCAGAATCAGATCGACGTGAGGCAACATGTCGGCGTCGCCTCTGCGCACATGAGCAATCGAGCAGACGACGCCATCGGGAAATCGAATGTCCCCAATGCGCTGCCCGGTCATGACCCGGCTCGATACGAACACGCGCAGGTAATCCAGATCTTCCCGATGCCGCGTGATCCTGCCCGGTTGAACCTCGCCGATGAGTGTGGCCGCCTCCTCCAGCGCGGCCGGCTCCAATGCCGTTGCCAGCAGGACATCGCCGGTTTGCAGAACGAAATCCGCGGTCGGCAGCCGGTTGCGATGCGCGCGGCGAACGGCGGCAATGGTCACGCCATCCGGCAACTCCGCATGAAGTTCGACTGCGCTGAGACCGACGAGCGCGGGATTTTGCAGGGCGATCTCCGCCGTCTCGATGTTGCTTTCGGGCGGCGCCTCGATCTTCACTTTGAGCAACGCGCCGAGGGCGTAGATCATCAGTATCGGACCGGCGACGCCGAATGGATAAGTCACGCTGTAGCCCACGGCGGCGCCATCGCTATGCAAGGTTGAGATCACGGCTTGCAACGTCGCCGTACTGGTTCCCGAGCCCGCGAACAAGCCGAGCGTTTCGTCGAGCCTGAGACCGAACGCCGGCACCAGCGAAAGCGACACGAAACCCGCCGCGACGACGCCAAGCGCCGCTGCCGCGTTGGCCCGCAATCCTTCCGCGCTCGTCAGTCCCTTGAAGAAATGCGCGCCGTATTGAATGCCGATGCCGTACAGAAACAGCAACAAGCCGAGCGTGCCGAGCAGCGCGGGCGGCAAGGCTTTCGGCGCGAATCCGCCGATTGCCAAGCCGACGAAAAGCACGGCCCCCGATCCGAGCGAGACGCCTTTGAGGCTAATCTCGCCAATCACATAGCCGAGCGCGATCGTGAGGAACAACGTGAAGAGCGGCTGAGCTTCGAGCAGCGTCCTGATTGCGTTCATAACGTCCTCTTGTCGATGTCAGCCGCGCCACGCATCGTCTTTCCGCTGGCAATGCGCCCGCCGACGTTCAGCCTCCCAGCAGCCTTAACGCGTGACGGGCAATCATCAATTCTTCGTTCGTCGGGATGACACAGACATCGACTGCGCTCGTCGAATCGTCGATGCGCCGTTCGTGGCGTGCATTGGCCTCGTCGTCGAGCGATACGCCGAGCCATGCCGCCGCGCGCCCCACGCGCTCGCGCACGGGCGCCGCACGTTCGCCGATGCCGCCGGTAAACACGAGCGCATCGAGCCCGCCGAGCGCGGCCGCAAGCGAGCCGAGTTCGCGCGAGATTCGATAGCAAAACAGATCGACCGCTTCGGCGGCAGCGGGTGCATCGCTCGCGAGCAGCGTGCGCATATCGCTGGAAATACCCGACACGCCGAGCAGACCGGAGCGCTTGTAGAGCAGCGTCTCGATGGCATGGGCGTCCATGCGCGCTTCCTGCATCATCCATAGCAGCACGCCGGGATCGATGCTCCCGCAGCGCGTGCCCATGACGAGCCCTTCGACGGCCGTGAAGCCCATCGTATTGGCGACGCTCTTGCCTCGATCGAGCGCCGTCATGCTCGCGCCGTTGCCAAGATGAAGCACCACGCTCTTGCCATTGGCGGCCTTTGCGCTGTATTGCGGCAGAACGCTCGCGATGTACTCGTACGACAGCCCGTGAAACCCGTAGCGCCGCACGCCGCGTTGCGTGATCTCGGGCGGCAGCGCGAAGCGCGTTGCCGCTGCGGGCTGCGTATGGTGGAAGGCCGTATCGAAACATGCGATTTGTGGCACCTGCGGATTGCGCGCTCGTATCGCGCGGATCGCTGCGAGGTTATGCGGCTGATGAAGCGGTGCGAGCGGAACGAGCGCTTCCAGTTGCGCGAGCACGTCCGTATCGACGCGCACCGGCGCTGCAAATCGTTCACCGCCATGCACCACACGATGACCCACGGCAAGCAGTTTCGCGCCGGAAGAGCGTTCACGCAGCCAGTTCAGCAAGAACGTGATCGCATTGTCGTGCCCGAGTTGTTCGCCTTCGGGCCAATGCTTTTCGTCGATGAGTTCGCCGTTCGGCCGCCTGGCCTCGAAGTACGGCTTGCCGTAGATCTCTTCGAGCTTGCCGCCGGCGACAGGATCGAGGCTGCCTTCCGTCTCGACGTATGCATGAAACTTGATGCTGGACGACCCCGCGTTGATGACCAGAACGACGTCCATACATCCCTCTAGACGATCGCGGCCGAAGGATTCTCGCGCCGCGCGAGCGCCACGAGCGAGGCCACCGCGCATGATGCGAGCCGCGTCATGATCGAATCCGCACGGCTCGTCAGGATGATCGGCACCTTCGCGCCCAGCACGATGCCCGCTGCATCCGCGCCAGCGAGAAACGACAGGCTTTTTGCCAGCAGGTTTCCGGATTCGAGGTCCGGCACGACGAGCACGTTCGCGCGCCCCGCCACCGGTGATTCGATCCCCTTGATCCTTGCGGCTTCCTCGCTGATTGCGTTGTCGAGCGCGAGCGGGCCGTCGAGAATGCCGCCCGTGATCTGCTGGCGATCGGCCATCTTGCAGAGCGCGGCGGCATCTAGCGTCGAGGGCACCTTCGAATTGACGGTTTCCATCGCGGAAAGAATCGCTACCCGCGTCTCGGCAATGCGCAATGCGTGAGCGAGATCGATGGCGTTCTGCACGATGTCGCGCTTCTGGTCGAGCGTCGGTGAGATGTTGACGGCGGCGTCGGTGATGATCAGGGCGTTTTCGCGGCCGGGAACATCCATTACGAAACAGTGGCTCACGCGCCGCCCGGTGCGCAAGCCGTTACGCGTGACCACCGCGCCCATCAGTTCGTCGGTGTGCAGCGAGCCTTTCATCAGCGCTTCCGCGCGCCCTTCATGCACGAGCTGCACCGCGACTTCCGCCGCCGCGTGGCTGTGCGGAACGTCGATGATGGGTAGATCGCCGAGATCGAGATTGCACTCGCTGGCGACCGCTTCGAGTTTGCTGCGCGAGGCTACGAGAATCGGCGCGACGAGCCCGAGCCGCGCCGCTTCGATGATGGAAGACAGAGAGTCGTGGTCGCATGGATGAGCGACCGCGGTCGGCAGCGGCGGCAAAGTGCTGGCGAAAGCGAGCAGCCGCTCGTATTTTTCGCGTTTGAATTCCATTTCATGCCCTCGATTGGCGTGAACTGCTGGCGCTTGGCGATGCACGATGAGTAGAGCACCGGCATCGATGCGCGTCGTGTGACTGCTTCGCGCCGCTGCCACGTTCGATCGTGCTGCCGCTTCTCACCGTGCCAAATCGTGGCCACGGAGCGTCTCTCTGTGCGGGTCTCGTAATCGACGGGAGGCATCGATCCTCGCGTCTGCCTTCGCGCGGCTGGGTCAGCATACGCTGCGCGAATTCGCCGGAACACACTCGGTTAGAGAACGGCCGACGCGCATCTCTGAAACGATCAGCATGGCGAATAAACGCGAAACGGCATCGACGATTGGTTATGTCGATGGGGCTTCTTGCGTCGTTGTGTTGCGAGCGATTTAGCGTTTTGCCGGGCGGTTACGGCAATGGCATTCCACGCGTTACGCGAAGACTTTCTCTTTGTGTGAGGCGCAACGCGGGAACAAGAGACCGTTCAAGAAGTGGCGCCGCCTTCGCGCGAGGAGCGCCCCGCTGACGATCAGCTTATTTCCAGCCGTTTTTGCCCGAGGCATCATCTTTTTGTAACTACTGGTAAAGGTCCAGCGGGTGTTCATAGCGTCAAATCGCCTTCAGACAGGGCAGATCACGATTGGCATTATTTGTGCTTTTCACCTTGTGCCTAGCGGTTGAGCATTTGTTACAACCGCTTAAGCATGAAATCCGGGTTTCCCCGAGAAACGTATTGCACAGACGGCATCGGCAGTATGCCGCTTATAGTCAGCGCATCTGCGCTTCCAAAGCCTCGGTACGGAGGTCCAAAAATGGATAACGGGAACAGTAAATTTACGCCGGCCACTTCGCCCTCGACAGGCAATGGTCAACCGCCACAACGGCGTCTGCATCCGCTCATCGCCACGGCGGCGGGCGCGGTGATCGTCGCGAGTCTCGTGGCCACGGCTGCGATGACGGGAATCTTCCCGCGCGCATCGAGCAATTCGGCGGATACGGCGCAGACGCAGGCGGCAGCCGTCGCGCAGCAGCAACCCAGCGCTGCGCAACAAGCCGCACAGCAGCAAGCGGCGCAACAAGCACAACAGCAGGCAGCGCAGCAACAAGCCGCTCAACAGCAAGCCGCGGAACAAGCCGCGCAGCAACGGGCGGCCCAGCAGCAAGCTCAGCAACAGCCGCCTGTTCAGCAACCGTCGTATGCACAACAGCCTCCCGCGCATCCGGCTTATTGCTCGACCTGCGGGACGGTTGAAGCCATCTCCGCCGTTCGTCAGGAAGGACACGGTACCGGCATCGGTGCGGTGGGCGGCGCGGTGGCGGGTGGCGTCGTCGGCAACCAGTTCGGCCGTGGTGGCGGACGTACCGCAATGACGCTCCTGGGCGCGCTTGGCGGCGGTCTGGCAGGCAATTCGGTCGAGAAACACGTTCGCAGCGAGACGGACTATTCGGTGCGCGTGCGGATGGAAAACGGCAAGACGCGCTACTTCACGTATAAGCAGCAACCGCCGTTCGGCGAAGGTCAACGCGTACGTGTGCAGAACGGCACGTTAGTGGCGGGTTGAGCCGTCCGCGAACACCTGCACTAGTCGCGTCGACTCGCGACAATATCCGCGCGCGCTGTTTGTCCTTGGACACTGTCGGTAAGCAAAAAGGCGGCGATCTTTTCAAATCGCCGCCTTTTCTTTTTCTCACGATGACAGTGATGCCCCTTAACCATCCCGCTGCGAGCTACGCGCCGGGTTCGGCCGCCCGCGTATCGCCATATAGCCCCACCAGACGTAGCCCGAAAAGCCGTACAGAACGAAGAGGCAAAACAGCATGACCGGCGGATCGGACGACACCAACACGAACGCCACCACGACGAGCAACACGCCCGCGAATGGCACGCGATACCGCACATCCAGCGCCTTGCCGCTGTAGAACGGCGCGTTCGATACCATCGTCACGCCCGCATAGACAGTAAGTGCAAAGGCCACCCACGGCAGCCACACGAGCTTGAGCGGCACGCGGTTATCGGTCGCGAGCCACACGAAGCCCGCGATCAACGCAGCCGCGGCCGGACTCGGCAAGCCCTGGAAATAGCGCTTGTCGACCACGCCCACGTTCGTATTGAAGCGCGCAAGCCGCAACGCCGCGCCGGAGCAATACACGAAGGCCGCGAGCCAGCCCCAACGGCCGAGATCCTTCAAAACCCATTCATACATGACGAGCGCCGGCGCGACCCCGAACGACACCATGTCCGAAAGACTGTCGAATTGCTCGCCGAACGCGCTCTGCGTGTGCGTCATGCGCGCGACGCGTCCGTCCATGCCATCGAGCACCATCGCGACGAAAATGGCGATGGCCGCGATCTCGAAGCGAACGTTCATCGCCTGGACGACAGCAAAGAAGCCGCAAAAAAGCGCCGCCGTGGTGAACGCGTTAGGCAGGAGATAAATGCCGCGTTTGCGCAAGAACTGCTGCCGTTTGGCGCGCCGCGTTTCCACGGCACCGACGTCCTGCGCGGCCTTGTTGCGCCGGAAGGCGCGCGGAGTCGCGCCGTTCATACGGTTACGGCGCGGTTTGAATGCCGCCATCGAAACCCCCGGCGTTATTCCGCGAACTCGGCGAGGATCGTCGACGATGCGGACACTTTCTCGCCAATCGAGACACGCGGACGGCTACCAATCGGCAGATACACGTCGACGCGCGAACCGAAACGAATGAAGCCATAGCGCTGACCGCGCGTGAGCGGCTCGCCCACATGCACATAGCAGAGAATACGTCGTGCGATGAGGCCCGCGATCTGCACCGACGTCACGGTATGACCGCTCGCCGTCTGCAAGACGATGGCATTGCGCTCGTTCTCCGTCGATGCCTTCTCGACCGCCGCATTCAGATACGCGCCCGGGAAGTACTGAACCTTGCTGATGGCGCCATCGACCGGCGAACGCTGCGAATGCACGTTGAAAACGTTCATGAACACGCTGATCTTGAGCGCCTCACGGCCCGCATACGGATCATGCGCGGTTTCGACCGCGACGATGCGCCCGTCGGCCGGACACAGCACGGCGTTGGCCTGCGCGGGAATGGGACGCGGCGGGTCGCGAAAAAACTGGACGACGAAGATCACGATCAGCCAGAAAATCCAGGCGAAGCCGAAGCCGCCGAGCGCCTGCACGAGAATCGCAACGACGGCCGCGATGGCGATGAACGGCCAGCCTTCGCGGGCAATGATCGGATGAGGATAGTTCATGAACGAGTTCGATGTTTTATTAAAACCGTAGGATAGCAAAAGCCGCCCGGAGCACAGGGCATCCGGACGGCTTTAGTTTCAGCAAAAAACGTGCTGCAAACACCGATCTCCACGCATGCGGAGAAAATGGCGCAAGCAGCAGGCCCCTTGGAAACGCGGTCTATCTCCACGCAAACGGAGACGGGGCAAGTTACGAACCCCTCGAAGCGAGACTTAGTTCTTCGACTGATCGACCAGCTTGTTCTTCGCGATCCACGGCATCATGGCGCGCAGCTTCTCGCCGACCTGCTCGATCTGATGCTCGGCCGTCAGACGGCGACGCGATTGCAGCGTCGGCGCGCCAGCGCGGTTTTCGATGATGAAGCTCTTCGCGTATTCGCCGGTCTGGATGTCTTTCAGCACGGCCTTCATCGCCTTCTTCGTTTCTTCCGTGACGATGCGCGGACCCGTCACGTACTCGCCATACTCGGCGTTGTTCGAGATCGAGTAGTTCATGTTGGCGATACCGCCTTCATAGATCAGGTCGACGATCAGCTTCAGTTCGTGCAGGCACTCGAAGTACGCCATTTCTGGCGCGTAGCCCGCTTCCACCAGCGTTTCGAAACCAGCCTTGATCAGGTCCACCGTGCCGCCGCACAGCACGGCTTGCTCGCCGAACAGGTCGGTTTCGGTTTCTTCGCGGAAGTTCGTTTCGATGATGCCGGCACGTCCGCCGCCGTTGGCCGCCGCATACGACAGCGCCACGTCGCGGGCCGAACCCGACTTGTCTTGTGCCACCGCGATCAGGTGCGGCACACCGCCGCCTTGCTGATACGTGTTGCGCACGGTGTGGCCCGGCGCCTTCGGCGCGATCATGATGACGTCCAGATCCGCGCGCGGGATCACCTGGCCGTAATGCACGTTGAAGCCGTGCGCGAACGCCAGCGCCGCGCCTTCCTTGGCATTGGCGTGGACTTCGTTCTTGTAGACTTCGGCGATTTGCTCGTCGGGCAGCAGCATCATGACGACATCCGCGCCCTTCACGGCTTCGGCCACTTCCTTGACCTTCAGGCCCGCGTTCTCGGCCTTGCTCCACGAAGCACCGCCTTTACGCAGGCCGACCGTCACGTTCACGCCGCTTTCCTTCAGGTTCAGCGCGTGCGCATGGCCTTGCGAGCCATAACCGATGATGGTGACTTGCTTGCCCTTGATGAGGGAGAGGTCGGCGTCTTTGTCGTAGAAAACTTTCATGGTGGTTCCTTGAGGTCTGTCTCCGCGCAGGCAGAGAAAACTAGTCGAAATGAGTGTAGGTTTAAACCTTCAGAATGCGCTCGCCCCGGCCGATGCCGGAACTGCCCGTGCGAACCGTTTCCAGAATGGCCGTGGCGTCGAGCCCCTGAATGAACGCGTCGAGTTTGTCGGATGCGCCCGTCAGTTCCATCGTGTAGGTCTTTTCGGTCACGTCGATGATGCGGCCGCGGAAGATATCCGCCATGCGCTTCATCTCTTCGCGTTCCTTGCCGACCGCTCTTACCTTGATGAGCATCAGCTCGCGCTCGATGTGGGCGCCCTCTGTCAGGTCGACCACTTTCACCACCTCGATCAGGCGGTTCAGGTGCTTCGTGATCTGTTCGATCACGTCGTCCGAGCCAATCGAGACGATGGTCAGCCGCGACAGCGAACTGTCTTCGGTCGGCGCCACCGTCAGCGTTTCAATGTTGTAGCCGCGCGCGGAAAAGAGCCCGACGACACGCGATAACGCGCCCGGTTCGTTTTCCAGCAGTACGGAGATGATGTGTTTCATGTCTTTTCCCGAGGTTTATCCAGTTGGCGTCTGCTTCGAAAAACCCGTGCGCGGCGCTCGTCCTTTGTGAAGACGGGTGCGCCCGGGCCTCGCGAGTCAAAGCCGCGTTATAGATCTTCCGAGCCGAGCAGCATTTCCGTGATGCCCTTGCCTGCTTGCACCATGGGAAATACGTTTTCGGTGGGATCGGTCTGGAAGTCGAGAAATACGGTGCGATCTTTCAGGCGCAGCGCTTCCTTCAGCGCCGGCTCGACGTCCGCGGTCTTTTCGACGCGAATGCCGACATGCCCATACGCTTCGGCGAGCTTCACGAAGTCAGGCAGCGCGTCCATGTAGGAACTGGAATAGCGCTTCTTGTATTCGATCTGCTGCCACTGGCGCACCATGCCGAGATAGCGGTTGTTGAGCGAGATGATCTTGACGGGCGTGTTGTACTGCTTGCACGTCGAGAGCTCCTGAATGCACATCTGGATGGAGCCTTCGCCCGTGATGCAGACCACTTCCTCGTCGGGAAAAGCCATCTTCACGCCCATGGCTGCCGGCAAGCCGAAGCCCATGGTGCCGAGACCGCCCGAGTTGATCCAGCGGCGCGGCTTGTTGAACGGATAGAACTGCGCGGCCCACATCTGATGCTGACCGACATCCGAACAGACGAAGGCGTTGCCGTCGGTCAGTTCATGCAGCTTCTGGACGACATATTGCGGCTTGATGATCTCGCTTTTGCGGTCGTAAGCGAGGCAGTCTTTCGAGCGCCAGCCTTCGATCTGGTCCCACCACGACTTGAGCGCCTGCGTGTCCGGGCCGTGTTCCGCCGTCTGCAACTGCTCGATCAGCTCCTTCAACACTTCCTTCACGTCGCCGACGATGGGAATGTCCACCTTCACGCGCTTGGAAATGGACGAAGGATCGATGTCGATGTGGATGATCTTGCGCGGCGACGATGCGAAGTGCGCCGGGTCGCCGATCACGCGGTCGTCGAAGCGCGCGCCAATGGCGATCAGCACGTCGCAGTTCTGCATGGCCATGTTGGCTTCGTACGTGCCATGCATGCCGAGCATGCCGAGGAATTTCTTGTCGCTCGCGCGGTAACCGCCCAGACCCATCAGCGTGTTGGTGACCGGATAACCCAGCAAATCGGCGAATTGGTTCAGTTCGCGCGATGCATCCGCGAGGATGATGCCGCCGCCGGTATAGATATACGGGCGCTTGGCCGAAAGCAGCAGTTGCACCGCCTTGCGGATCTGGCCGGAGTGGCCCTTCGTCACCGGGTTATACGAACGCAGCGACACGCTCTTCAGCGGTTCGTACTTGCACGGCGCCTTCGACACGTCCTTCGGAATGTCGATCAGCACCGGACCGGGGCGACCCGTGCGAGCAATGTAGAACGCTTTCTTGACGGTGGCGGCGAGATCGCGCACGTCCTTCACGAGGAAGTTGTGCTTGACGCAGGGCCGCGTGATGCCGACGGTGTCGCACTCCTGGAACGCGTCGAGGCCGATGGCCGCGGTCGGAACCTGCCCGCTGATGATGACGAGCGGAATGGAGTCCATATAGGCCGTGGCAATACCCGTCACCGCATTGGTGACGCCGGGGCCGGAAGTCACGAGGCACACGCCCACGTTGCCGGTCGAGCGCGCATAGGCGTCGGCGGCGTGTACGGCGGCCTGTTCGTGGCGCACGAGAATGTGCTGGATCTGGTCCTGCTTGTACAGCTCGTCGTAGATGTAGAGTACCGAGCCGCCGGGATAGCCCCAAATGAACTCGACCTTCTCGTCAGCGAGCGCGCGCATGAGCACGGTGCCGCCGATGGAGTCAGCTTCGTGAGGGGGAGTCGTATCCGACGTGGAGAATTCCGCGCTGGGCATGTTCATTCATCACCTTTCGAATTTTCGGCAAAAAATTGATCGGGTGCTCTCTGCCGGGCTTGTGGCTCGGGTTCAAGCGGCGCGTCTTGAATTGACTGGCGTGCTTCTTGGGCTCGCCTCAAAGCAGACATTTCACTTTATGATGCGAGTCGGAAAATGTAGCCCGGCGCGCGCAACGGGTCAAGAAAAAAGTTTCGGAAATCTCCGATCCGACGCTTTTCGGATAAAGCTCAGATGTAGCACAACGTTTGACGCTTGGAGCAGCGAGTACGTAAATCGGGCAACAAATCGTCCCAAATCCTCCCGGCGTGGCGAAAATTTGCTAGCATCCGCAGGTTTTCCTAGAACCCACGATCCCTTTCGACGCAAATTCGTTGCGCCGGGCTCCCAACGGATGGCATCAGACAAGGAACTTGCCGATTTCCTGGCGGGCGTCGAACGACGCGCGTTCAAACAGACCGTGTACACCGTCCGCGACGACGACGCGGCGCTGGACATCGTGCAGGACGCCATGATCAAACTGGCGGAAAAATACGGTGACAAGCCGCTTTCCGAGCTTCCGCTGCTTTTCCAGCGTATTCTCCAGAATGCGACGCACGACTATTTCCGTCGCCAGAAGGTGCGGAACACGTGGGTCAGCCTCTTTTCGTCCTTCGGAAACGCGGACGACGACGAGTTCGACCCGCTCGAATCCTTCGAATCACAAGATGGCGCACTCGGCAGCGAGAGCAGCGAGAACAAACTGGAACGCGAACAGGTACTCAACCTGATCGACGCGGAAATCCAGAAATTGCCGGCACGTCAACGAGAAGCCTTTCTCATGCGTTACTGGGAAGATATGGATGTCGCAGAGACGGCCGCCGCCATGGGCTGCTCCGAGGGCAGCGTCAAAACGCATTGTTCACGCGCCACGCACGCCCTCGCGCACGCCCTGAAAGCCAAAGGGATCACGCTATGAGTTCCGTTCTTGATTCAAAGGAAAACGAGTTCGCGCTGAAGGTAGTTCGCGCGCTGGACGAAAGTACATCGACTATTCCGGCCGCCGCGGTCGACCGGCTCGCCGAGGCGCGCCGGGCTGCCATCGCGCGCAAGAAGCCGGAGAAGGTCGCCCTGACCGCGCCCGCGTTCACGCCGGCTTTGGCCGGAGCAGGCGCGAGCCTCTCGGCGGGCGGCGCGGGTCACGACGGCTCCGAGACGCAAGGGCCGAAGGGCCTGTTCGCGCGGCTCGGCGGCTTCGGCCTCGTGT
The DNA here is from genome assembly GCF_031451465.1 of Caballeronia sp. LZ003. Classification (NCBI taxonomy): domain Bacteria; kingdom Pseudomonadati; phylum Pseudomonadota; class Betaproteobacteria; order Burkholderiales; family Burkholderiaceae; genus Caballeronia; species Caballeronia sp. LZ003. The sequence goes on from NZ_JARUXJ010000001.1 coordinate 2,092,062, forward strand.
GGCCGGTGTGCGCGCTGGCTATCGGTCTGGCTGGCATCGCTTACTGGGAAGATCAGGAGCGCCGTGCCGAACTCGCCGACATCGACGCGGCCATGCTCTCCGACAGCTTGCCGCTCGACGCCTATCTCGACCACGGCTTCAACGCATATTTGACGCGTAATCACTAACGCGTATTGTCGAATCTTTCAACTGACATCAAAATTGGCGGGGAGTTTTCGGGTGAGTTACAAGCGCGGTCTCGCGATTGTCTTTAGTTGCGCGATTGCGAGTCTGGTCGCATTCGCCGCGACTTATCCGCGCTTTTACCCGGCCACCGCCGCCTTGCTCTCGACCGCCGCCGCGCCCAACGGCGCAAGTTCGGGCGCCGATTCCGGCCTTTCGCTGTCGGCGCTCTCTTCCGGCAGTCCGCTCTCGTGGAATCGTCTCACCGAAGCGCAGCACGTCGCGCTCGCGCCGTTCTCCACGCAATGGGATTCCTTCAGCGAAGAGCGCAAGCAAAAGTGGCTGAAGATCGCATCGCGCTATCACCGCATGTCGCCCGAGGCGCAAAAGCGTCTGCATCAGCGCATGGAGGAATGGACGCGCATGACGCCGGACCAGCGCAAAGTCGCGCGCGAGAACTATCAGGTTTCAAAGTCCGTCGCGCCGGAGAATCGCGAAAAGGCGTGGGATGCTTACCAGAAGCTTTCCGAAGAGCAGAAGAAAAAGCTCGCCGCCACCGAGCGCACGCGCCGTCCCACGGTCGTCAGCGCGCCGCCGACCGGCAAGAGCGAAGTGAAGGACATCAACCGGCTCGTGGCCGCACGCGAGCAAGGCCACGGCGCGGGACATGCCGAAGGCGGCTCCGGTGCGCCGGCTGCATCGCCTTCTTCCACCTCAACCGCCACGCCCGCGATTCCCAACGCCACGAGCGTCGTGCCGGCAACGCCGATTCCCGTCTCCCCGCAGCAAGCGCCTTCCATGTACAACGGCTCATGAGCGCGTCCGCTTCCACCACCACGCCTCTCTCGCCGCTCCACGCGCCCACGCTGCGCCGCCGGCTCGCGACGATGGTCTACGAAGGCGTCATCCTGTTCGGCGTGGTGTTCATCTCTGGATATTTGTTCAGCACGCTCACTCAGCAGAAAAACGGCCTTACGCATCACAACTGGCTGATGACGTGGATCGGTCTCGTGCTCGCCGCGTATTTCGTGTGGTTCTGGACGCACGGCGGCCAGACGCTGCCAATGAAAACCTGGCGCCTCAAACTGGTCGATGCCCACGGTGAGCCCGTCACGCCTGGCCGGGCTCTCGCGCGCTACGCGCTCGCGTGGCTGTGGTTCCTGCCGCCGCTCGCGCTGCATCCGCTGCTCGGGCTCGCCGTGCCGCAGACGCTCGCCGTGTTCGCAGCCTGGATCGCGCTGTGGGCGGCCGCCGTCCGGCTCGATCCGGCGCGGCAGTTTCTGCACGATCGCCTGGCTGGCACGCGCATCATCACGGCGCCGACTCCCTACAAGTAATAAGAACTTCTCGTGACTGTCACGGCTCGGTCACGGCCGCATGGCGCAATGCGCATATCGAAACCTGATACGCGAGCCCATGACCTTCCACTCGACCGTCACGCAGGCAATCGAAGCGTCTTCCGCTTATCGTTTTCGGAGCGCCGATCGGCGCGGCGCGACGCATGAAGCCGCCCTGCCGCTGCCGGCGAACCCGGGCGTCGACGACGACAGCGAATCCTCCAGCGCGCCTCAACGCTATCGCGCGATCTGGCTGTCGGACATCCATTTGGGCTCTGGCGGCTGCCAGGCGCCCTATCTGCTCGATTTTCTGCGCCACAACGAGTCGGAGTATCTGTATCTCGTCGGCGACATCATCGATGGCTGGCAACTGAAGAAAGGCTGGTTCTGGCCGCAGGCGCACAACGACGTCATTCAGAAAATCCTGCGCAAGGCGCGCAAGGGCACGCAAGTCGTCTATATCCCCGGCAATCACGACGAAGCCGCGCGCCAGTACTGCGATCTCGCGTTCGGCGACATCCACGTGCGCGGCGAAGCCTTCCATACGACGCTCGCGGGCAAGCGTCTTTGGATCGTGCACGGCGATCTCTTCGACGGCGTGATCCAGCATGCGAAATGGCTCGCCTATCTCGGCGACACCGCCTACACGATGATCCTGCTGCTCAACCGCTGGTTCAATCGCGTACGCACGAAGCTCGGCTTCGACTACTGGTCGCTCTCGCAGTATCTCAAGCATCAGGTCAAAAACGCGGTCAACTTCATTTCGCAGTTCGAACGGGTCATGACCGACGAAGCCCGCCGCCGCGGCTGCGATGGCGTGGTGTGCGGGCATATCCACAAGGCCGAGATACGCGATATCGACGGCATTCTCTATTGCAACGACGGCGACTGGGTGGAGAGCCTCTCCGCGCTCGTCGAGACCCAAGACGGCGAACTGAAGATCGTCTACTGGACCGTCATGCACTCCCCGGAAGCGCAACCGAACCGCGTGCGCGCCACCGTCTGAACCGCATCCTCACCCGAGCCGAAATCCGATGAAAATCATGATCGTCACCGATGCATGGGAGCCGCAGGTCAATGGCGTCGTGCGCACGCTTACGCAGACGAGCCGCGAACTCACGGGCCTCGGGCATCGCGTGGAATTGCTCACGCCGCTCGAGTTCAAAACCATTCCGTGTCCGACTTATCCTGAGATTCGCCTATCATTAATGCCGGGCCGGCACGTGGCGAAGCGTATCGACGAATTCGCGCCGGACGCGCTGCATATCGCGACCGAAGGCCCGCTCGGCATGTCGGCGCGTGCCTATGCGCTGCGTCACAAACTGCCGTTCACGACCGCTTATCACACGCGTTTTCCCGAGTACGTGAAAGCGCGCTTCGGCATTCCGCTCGCCATGACTTATCGGTTTCTGCACTGGTTTCATCGGCATTCGCAGGCGGTGATGGCGCCTACTCCGGTCGTCAAGCACGACCTGGAACAGTACGGCTTCACCAACGTTGTGCTGTGGACGCGTGGCGTCGATCTGGACATCTTTCATCCGATGGACTCGAAGGTGCTCAACACCGCGCGGCCCATCTTTCTGTACGTCGGGCGCGTGGCCGTGGAAAAGAACGTGGAAGCGTTTCTGAAGCTCGATCTGCCCGGCTCGAAGTGGGTCGCGGGCGAAGGACCGGCGCTCGCGGAACTGAAGTCGCGCTATACGAACGTCAACTATCTCGGCGTGCTTTCGCAGACGGAACTGGCGAAGGTCTACGCCGCCGCCGATGTCTTCGTGTTCCCGAGCCGCACCGATACCTTCGGCCTCGTGCTGCTCGAAGCGATGGCCTGCGGCACGCCGGTCGCCGCGTATCCGGTTACGGGTCCAATCGATGTACTAGGTGAACACGGTCCCGGCGCGCTCCATGAAGATCTGCACGAAGCCTGTCTGCAAGCGCTCAAGATCGAACGCGCCGATGCCCGCGCGTGGGCCGAGCGTTTCTCGTGGCGCGCGGCCTCCGAGCAGTTCGCCTCGCATTTGCGCCAGGTCGAACCACGCGCGCCGAGCATCGACCGGGCGGCCGCATGACGCGAAAGAGGCTCGCCGAGCAACGCGCCGAAGCTCACGCCCGTGCGGCGCCTCGTCCGCTCGAGTCCAAGCGCGATGGCGACGTCGAAGCCAATGAGGAAAACGAACCGCTAGGTCCCGACGATCCGCTCGCGCCGCTGCCCTTCAACCCGTATAAAGGCAATCGCGGCTTCACGCGCGCCTGGCACGCGATGAAGAACTCGCTCAACGGTTTTCGCGTCGCCATTCGCGAGGAAAGCGCGTTTCGTCAGGAGCTCACGCTCGCCGCGATCCTTCTGCCATGCAGTCTTTTCGTGCCGGTGGCGCCCGTCGAGCGCGCGGCGCTGATCGCATCCGTGCTGCTCGTGCTGATCGTCGAATTGCTCAATTCGAGCGTGGAAGCGGCTATCGACCGCATCTCGCTCGAACGTCACGAACTCTCGAAGCGCGCGAAGGATTTCGGCAGCGCGGCCGTGATGGTCGCGCTCGGCGTTTGCCTCGTTACGTGGGCGTTGATTCTCTGGCCGGTCGTGTCGAATTGGCTCGCTCGTATCCCATAAAAGATGAATGTCACCTGAAACGCAGCACTGTCGCGCCGAACGACCGGTTTATAATCGTCCGACATTCTCAAAAATAGCAACGGAAACCGGTCGCGCGAACGTTTTGGAGTTTCGAGCGCCGCCACCGGAAGCCAAGGTCGGACGACATGGAAGCCAAACCTCCCCGCCGTACCCGCGAACGGATTCTCGAGCTGTCGCTGAAGTTGTTCAACGATATCGGCGAGCCGAACGTCACCACCACGACGATCGCCGAAGAAATGGAAATTAGTCCAGGTAATCTGTACTACCATTTCCGGAACAAAGACGACATCATCAACAGCATCTTCGCGCAATTCGAGCAGCAGATTCAGAAGCGCCTGAAGTTCCCGGACGATCATCGTCCGACCATAGATGAAATGTGGTCGTACTTACAGTACATGGCCGATTTCCTGTGGGCGTATCGCTTTCTCTATCGCGATCTGAACGATCTGCTCGCGCGCAATCGCACGCTCGAAACGCACTTCAAGCAGATCATCACGCACAAGGTGCGCTTTGCCAGCCAGCTATGCGAAGCGCTCGTCGCCGATCAGGAAATGGTCGCGACGCCTGCGGAGATCGAAGTCATCGCGACCAACATGGGCGTGATCTCGACCTACTGGCTTTCGTACCAGTACGTCATGAACCCGCGCAAGTACAACGATCAGGAAGCGATCCGCACGGAGTTGCATCAGGCGAGTCTGCATATCATTTCGATCATGGCGCCGTATCTTCGCGGACGATCGCGCCAGCTCTTCGACGACCTCGTGTCCGGTAAACTGCCGAAGCGCCAGTACGCCGACTTCCTGCCGCCGCGCGAGGAAGCGCCGTCGGGCGCGCCGAAGAACGTAACACCGAAGGATTCCCGATAATGAAGGCTGTTTGTGTCTATTGCGGCTCCGCCAGCGGAGCCCGCCCTGTGTATGCCGAAGCGGCCAAGGCGTTCGGCCGCGCGCTCGTCGAGGCCGACCTCTCGCTCGTGTATGGCGGCGGCCGCGTCGGTTTGATGGGCCTGATCGCCGATGAAGTGCTCGCCGCCGGCGGACGCGCAATCGGCGTCATTCCAGAGTTGCTGCTTGCGAAGGAAGTGGGCCATACGGACCTCACGGAACTGATCGTCGTGCCCGACATGCACGAGCGCAAGAAGCGCATGGCCGATCTCGCGGACGCGTTCGTCGCGATGCCCGGCGGTGTCGGCACTTTCGAGGAATTTTTCGAAGTGTTCACGTGGGCGCAGCTTGGTTATCATCAGAAGCCTGTTGGCCTGCTGGACGTGAACGGCTATTACGACCCGCTCATGGCCATGTTGCGCCATACCGTCGACGAAGGCTTCATGCGCGAGCAGTATCTAGAGCTCATACAGATTGCGCGCGAGCCCGGCGAGATGATCACGAAGCTGCAGCACTACACGCCCCGCACGCTCGACAAGTGGAACGAAAAGCGCGACGCGGTTTGATCCATCCCTAACGGTCGACACGATGTCCAAAGTCATCCTGATTACGGGCGCGAGCCGCGGCATCGGCCGCTCGGCAGCGCTGCTCGCGGGCGCGCGCGGCTGGTCGGTCGGCGTGAACTATGCGAATAACGCCAGTGCCGCCGATGAAACCGTCGCCGCGGTGCAAGCCGCTGGCGGCAAGGCGATCGCCATTCAGGGCGACGTGTGCGACGAGGCGGCGATCATCGCGATGTTCGATGCCACCGAGAAGGCGTTCGGCAAGCTCGATGGCGTGGTGAACAACGCGGGCATCGTCGCGCCCGGCTCCATGCTCGCGGACATGGATATCGAGCGCATGAAACGCATTTTCGATACCAATGTGCTCGGCGCGTTTCTTTGCGCTCGTGAAGCGGCGCGGCGGCTTTCCACTTCGCGTGGTGGCAAGGGCGGGTCGCTCGTGAATGTTTCTTCGGCGGCCGCCAGATTGGGCGGCCCGGGGGAGTATGTCGATTATGCGGCTTCCAAAGGGGCTATCGATACACTCACCATCGGGCTTTCCAAAGAGCTCGGGCGCGAAGGGGTGAGGGTCAATGCCATTCGGCCCGGTCTCATCGAGACCGAGATTCACGCTAGTGGTGGTAAGCCCGATCGGGCTCAGGTGCTGGGTGGGCAGACGCCTATCGGGCGCGCCGGGTCCGCCGATGAAGTCGGCGAGGCTATCGTCTGGCTGCTCTCCGATGCCGCTTCTTATGTCACCGGGGCTTTGATCGATGTCGCCGGTGGGCGGTGAGGTGCTTTCTTTTTTTCTTTTGCTGCGTTTTGTTCAGTAGCCGCCTCCCCGGCGGAGGGGTAACTTTCTTTGCTGCTGCAAAGAAAGTTACCAAAGAAAGCAGCTTAGGAACCGGCTCCTGAAGCACAGCTGGTTCCCCGCTATTTACCACAAACCCTTTGAGCACTTCCCCTTTCTCACGCTCGTAGTCGTTCGCAGCTCATGATTCTCTTCGAACGCTTGCCCTGCAATGGGCCGTTGTCTGCGAATTTTTTTGTCACCTCTCCGCAGTTGATGACCTTCTTTGCGGCCCGCTGATCGAAGCCTTGTCTTTGCGCAGTTCTACTCGAGCACTCACATTGACTACCGGTCTTAGTGCTCTTCGGATCTCCTAGCCACGCCTTTCTGACTCGCTGCGCGCCATCATCGGGTTCGCCTCCCTCTAAAAGCCGCCGCGGGTCGTCAGCCACGTTTCTTCTTCCTTCGTCGTCGGCCTGCCCAAAATTCGGTTGCGATGCGGAAAGCGCCCGAATCGTTCGATGACTTCCGCATGCTTCATCGCCGATTCATGGAAGCTCGTCACGCCCTCTTCTTGCTCTAATTTCCCAAACAATTCAACCGCGCGAAGCTGGCTCTCCATCGTCTCGTCATGCTCGAATGGCATATACGCAAACGCACGATGGTATGCATCGGCCAAGCGCAAATCATCGCCGGAATCGACCAGCGCTTTCGCCAACGCCAACGCACGCTCGTCGCCCGCAAACGCGCGCGGCGTATGCCGATAACAATTGCGCGAAAACTGGTCGAGCAGCACGATCAGCGCAAGCGCACCCGAAGGCGTGCGCTCCCATTCACGCAAACCGCCCGACAGCGCTTCTTCGAGCACCGCGCCGAAGCGCTCGCTGATCTGCGCATCGAAGGCAGGCTTCTTTTTCCACCACAGCTTGCGTTCCGTCCCGGCCTCAGGCGAGCCGACCGCGCCGAACCAGAATTCGAGTATCGCGCTCGCGCGCGGATCGAGTGCTTCCGCTCGCGCGTTCAAACCAGCTCCAGCACCAGTCGCCGCGTGCGCGCGCTCTTCTTCTCCAGCTTTGCAATCCGCAAGCCGCCGATCTCGCCCGTATTACGCACATGTGTGCCGCCGCATGGCTGCAAATCCACGTTTTCGATGCGCAAAAGGCGCACGCGGCCAAGGCCCATCGGTGGCTTTACGCTCATCGTGCGGACGAGTTCAGGGCGCGCGGTCATCTCGTCGTCGGTGATCCATTCGGTATTCACGTCGTGCGCGCCGCCGATCAGTTCCGCCAGACGCGCTTCCACGCGCTCACGTTCGATAGGCTCGACCGTCGCGAAGTCGAGGCGCGCATAGTCTCTCGTGATGCTGCATCCATCCACCGGATACGGCAGTACCGCGCACATCAAATGACTCGCCGTATGCAGCCGCATATGCCGATACCGCCGCTCCCAGTCGATCTCCGCGCTCACTCTGTCGCCAACCTTCAAAAGCGAAAGCGCTTCTTCCTGGCCGGGCGCGGGCACATGCACGGCGTCGTCGGGCGTGGCGCCTTCGAACTTCGCCTTGCGCGTGTCGGCAATGACGATCTTCGTGCCGTCGGCAAGCGTCAGCGTGCCCGCATCGCCGGCCTGGCCGCCGCCGAGCGGATAAAACACGGTTTGATCGAGGTGGATGCCCATTTCGTCGATAGCCGTGACGCTCGCCTCGCACTGTGTGCGATAAGCGTCCTCGCGAAAGAGTGCGCGTGTGCTCATGTCTTGTCCTTGCAATGTTTCGTGGGGCGGCAAAAAGCCGTTCCGCAGATCATGCCGCACGCGCCGCTGCCTTGGACCGATACAAAAGCGCGCGAATCAGCCGGGCCGGTTGCGCATCCAGTCGGCGGTATCGAAGAAAGAGGTGAGAAGGCGCTCGCGCAAAGGCTCGTCGAGGCCGATGTCCTGCATCGCCCACGCCATGCAGCGCAACCATTGATCGCGCTCGGCCGTTGCAATGGCGAACGGCATATGCCGCGCCCGCAAACGCGGATGGCCGAAGCGGCTGATGTAGTGATCCGGTCCGCCCATCCAGCCGCACAGGAACCAGAAGGTCTTGTCGCGGGAGTTGTCGAGTGTCGGCGGATGCAGCGCGCGCAAGCCCGCGAATTCAGGTTCGAGGTCCATCAGATCGTAAAAGCGATCGACCATCGCGCGCAGACGTTCCTCGCCGCCGATCAGTTCGAACGGCGTGGGCTTTTGGACTTCATCGTCGGAAGGTTGGGAATTGACTTCGCTCATTGCTTTTGGACAACAGAAAACTCAGGCGTCGCGCAGCGATTGCAAGGCCGGACGCGCCAGCACGCGCCGCAGGCTCATCCAGCCGCCGAGCGCCGCGCAAGCAACGCCCGCGACGATGCCAACCGGCACGAGCCACGGGTTGAACTCGATATGAAACTCGAACACGCGCGATGCAAGCACGTAACCGATGCCCTGCGCACCGAGCGCCGCCATCAGGCCGGACAACGCGCCGACCGCGACGAACTCGGCGACCTGCACCGAACGAATCTGCCGATGCGATGCGCCCAAAGCCCGCAACAGTGCCGACTCGCGCATGCGTTCGTCGCGCGTGCCGGCAAGCGCCGCGTAGAGCACCAGCACGCCGGCCGCGAGCGTGAAGATGAACAGGAACTGCACCGCGCCGATCACCTGGTCGAGCGTGCGCTGAATCTGCGCGAGGATCGGCGCGGTATCGATGGCGGTCACGTTCGGATAGGCGGCGACGAGGCCGTCGATGGTGCGCGCCTGTTCCGGCGGCAGATGAAAACTCGTGATGAACGTCGCGGGAAGGTCGGCCAGCGTCTCGGGCGGCATCAGCACGAAAAAGTTGACCTTGAACGAATTCCAGTCGACCTTGCGCACGCTCGTCACCGGCGCCTCGACCGGCATGCCGGCGACATCGAAACGCAGCGTGTCGCCCATCTTCACGCGAATGGTCTTCGCGATGCCCTCTTCTATCGACACCGCCGGCTGCGCGTTCTTGCCGAACCACGTGCCCTGCGTCACGCGGTTATCGCCCGGCAATTCGGTGGTGTAAGAAAGATTGAATTCGCGATCGACGAGCCGTTTTGCATCCGGCTTGTCGTAGCTGTCCGGATTTACCGCCTTGCCATTGATGGCGACGAGACGCGCGCGCACCATCGGCGAGAGCGTGGCATCGGGTTGGCCATGCCCATGCAGATACGCGAGCACGCCTTCGCGCTGATCCGGCTGGATGTCGATGAGAAACTCGTTGGGCGCATCCGGCGGCGTGGCGGCGCGCCAGCCCTTGATGAGGTCGTCGCGCGTCATCGCTATCAGCAACAAACACATGAGGCCGATGCCAAGCGCCGTGATCTGCAACGCGCTCGCGCCGCTGCGCCGTTCGAGCGACGCCAGCGCATAACGCCAGCCCACGCCCGCGCGGCTCTTTTCCCGCCGCACGAAGCGCGCCGCCGCCCACAACGCCGCGCGCGCGATCACGCCGAAGATCAGGAGGCCGGCCGCGAATCCGCCCGCGACGATGCCGCCGAGCTTCAACTCGCCCGCCGCGACGATGAGCAACGCCGCGAACAGCACGACGCCGACGCCGTAGGCCGCATAAGCGACGCGCTTTGCATCGCCGAGTTCACGGCGGATCACATGCACAGGCGGCACGCGCGTGAGCGGCAAAAGCGGCGGCAGGGCGAATCCGAGCAGCAGCACGAGGCCCATCGCGGTGCCTTGCAGCGCGGGCCAGACGGAGGGCTGCGGCAAATCGACATCGACGAGCGAGCCCAGCCAGTTCAGCAGCACGAGATGGCCGCCGAAACCGAGCACGACGCCAAGCGCGCTGCCGATCACGCCGATCGCCAGGAATTCGTTCAGAAACAACGCGCGCAGCGTGCGCTGACTGACGCCCAGGCAACGCATGGTGGCGCAGCCGTCGAGATGCCGCCGCGCAAAACGATGCGCGGCCATGGCGATGGCTACCGCCGCGAGCATCGCCGTCAGCAGCGAAACGAGCGTGAGAAAGTGGCTCGCGCGATCGATGGTCTGCCGCACTTGCGGCTGCCCGTCCGACAGCGATTCGAGTCCGACGCCGCGCAATTTGCCGCCGTCGGTCTTATCGCGGGCGAATTGCGCGAAGCGCTCGATCTGCGCATCCGGTCCCGCGACCAGCAAGCGGTAAGTCACGCGGCTGCCGTAGCCGAGCAATCCCGTGGCGGCGATTTCATCGGCGCGCATCATGAGGCGCGGCGAGAAGTTGACGAAGGAAAAGCCGCGATCCATCTCGCGCGTGATGATGCCCACCACCTTGAACGTAAGCGTGCCGACCTTCACCGTGCCGCCGGGCTGCGTTTTCAGCGCATCGAGCAGGGACGCATCGACCCAGACTGTGCCGGGCGCGGGAATGCCGTTGACGGGCGCGTCGGGCTTGCCGGGCGCCGACGCGATACGCAGCGCGCCACGCAGCGGATAACCTTGCGTCACGCCCTTGATCGCCGCGAGCCGCGAGGCGGGCTGCGCCGCGGTCGAGCTGATCATGCTCGGGAAGATCGTGGTCCCGGCGGTTTCGAGGCCGAGCGACCTGGCTTGGTCGGTGAACATCGCATCGACGGGATGATCCGAGCGCACGACGAAGTCCGCCGCGATCATCTGACGGCCGTCGCGCACGAGCCCTTGACGCATGCGGTCGGAGAGAAAACCGACGCTCGACAGCGCCGCCACCGCCAGCACCAGCGCGAGCAGCAGCATGGTGAGTTCGCCCGCGCGCCAGTCGCGCGCGGTCATGCGCCACGCCTGACGCGCGGTCTGCAGAAAATCGAGCCGGACAGGAGGATGCGTGCGGTCGGCTTTGAGCGCGGCCTTGGAGGGAGTGGAGTCGTTGCGCGCCGCGGTGCTCAATCGTGCTTGCTCCGCAGGCTCGTGATCGACGTTTGCGGCGTGCCGCTGCCGGGCAGCATGTGCTTGGCCATGCGCGATATTCCGCCGTGCACGCCGCGCACGAGGCGCGGCAGCGCCCAACCGGCGATGACCAGGAACGCAATCAGCATGACGAGGAACAGCACCGGCACGAAGAGCGCGAGCGTGATGCCGAGCAGCACGCCGATGTCTTCCGTCGCGGATGCCGCCCAGTTCGACACCGGTTCGGGCGAGAGATTGATCAGCGCGCGCGTGCCCGCCTTGGCGAAATGCGAGGCGCCGGCAAGCGTTCCGCCCGCCAGCGCCGCGATGGTGAGCATGGCCGGATCGGCATGACCGAGCGTGCCGGCGGCAAGCACGGCGCCCGCCGGAATGCGGATGAACGTGTGAATGGCGTCCCACAGCGAATCGAGCGCGGGAATCTTGTCGGCGAGAAATTCGACGACGGCGAGCACCGCCGCCACGCCGATCACCCACGGCGAACCGAGCACCGCGAGCGAATCAGGAAGATGGATGAGACCGATGCGTTCAAACAGACCCGCGATGAAGACCGTGAGATACAGGCGCAACCCGCTCGCCCATGACAGGCCCGCAGCGAGCGAAAGTGACTCAAGCATTGCCGCCTCCTTGGTGCGCCAGCAACCCGGCCAACCGTGTGCGCCGGTCTGAACGTCGCTTCTTTCCAGCCCGGATGCCGGAAGAAGCCGCCCATATCAACGAGGATATCGAAAAAAGCCTCGTGACGCAGGCGGAAAGATAAAACGGTGCGGCTCGCCGAGTGATGTTATCTGCAATCGGAGATTGCTGAAAATCGGAAATGCCTTCAGACCATTATATCCATGCAAAAGGAAGCGGTGCAGCAAGGCATCCGGCGAATGCCGCCCGAAGTGCGCTGCCGCTCGCACCGGCGACCATTGCGGTGGCGCCGGTGCAACAGCGCGTCAATGCCCGGACGAGAGCTTGAGTCCGACAAGCCCCGCGACGATCAGCGCCGCGCTGCCGATACGCGCCGCCGTCAACGCCTCGCCCAGAAACACGATGCCGAAAATAAACGCGCCGACCGCGCCGATTCCCGTCCAAACAGCGTAAGCGGTGCCGAGCGGCAACTGGCGCATGGCCATGGCAAGCAAGACGAAGCTGCCGATGGCCGTCACCAGCGTGAACACCGACGGCCAAAGCCGCGTAAAGCCTTCCGATGACTTGAGCCCGGCGGCCCATGCCACTTCGAGCAAACCGGCGATAAAAAGAAGAATCCAGGACATGAGGTGACTTCCTCGAAGGAACGGGGCCGTCCCCGGTAACAAGAAGCGCGCGCGGTCGTCCACGCGGCGAAAGCAGACCGTAATTATACCGATTTGGTGCAGCAAGGCTTTTCGCTCCTCGTGCCGAGCGATGTAAAACCGTGTATTAATGGAGCGCGCGCCACCAGTGTGCGACCGTGCACCCTTCGCCCCGCCCTTTACAGAAACACAAAAGGAGCGCTCATGGATGTCGATTCGGTCCTGCTTTCACGTTTCCAGTTCGCCTGGGTCGTCGCGTTCCACATACTGCTGCCCGCGTTCACGGTCGGCCTGTCGTGCTTCATCGCGACGCTCGAATTCAACTGGTGGATCACCAAGCGCGATGTCTACCGGCGCCTGTCCGCGTTCTGGCTGAAAATTTTCGCGGTGTCGTTCGGCATGGGCGTGGTGTCGGGCATCGTCATGCCGTTTCAGTTCGGCACCAACTGGAGCCGTTTCTCCGATGCCACCGCCAATGTCGTCGGCCCGCTGATGGGCTACGAAGTGCTGACGGCGTTCTTCCTCGAATCGGCGTTTCTCGGCGTGCTCCTGTTCGGACGCAAGCTCGTGCCGCAATGGGCGCACGTCATGTCCGCGATTTTCGTCGCGGCGGGCACGGTCATCTCGTCGTTCTGGATTCTCGCCGTCAATAGCTGGATGCAGACGCCGCAAGGGCATCGCATGTTGCCGGACGGCCGCTTCGAAGTGGTGAGCTTCTTCGACGTGATCTTCACGCCGTCGTTTCCGTACCGGCTTGGGCATACGGTGAGCGCGTTCCTCGTCACGACGGGCTTCGTCATTCTCGGCGTCGGCGCCATGTATCTGCGGCAAAAACGCGCTGTCGAGGAAAGTCGCGTGATGCTCAAGATGTCGCTGATCTTTCTTATCATCATGGTGCCGATCCAGATGGTGATCGGCGATTCGCACGGTCTGAACACGCTCAAATATCAGCCCGCCAAGCTCGCGGCGATGGAAGGTCTGTGGGAAACCGGCTCGCGCGTGCCCGCGAATCTCTTCTCCATTCCCGACGAAAAGGAAGAGCGCAACCGCTTCGAGATTTCGATTCCCGTGCTCGGCAGCCTTTACCTCACGCACGATCCGAACGGAGTCGTGCGCGGGCTGAAGGACTTTCCGCGCGAAGACCGCCCGCCTGTCGCCGTGGTGTTTTTCGCCTTTCACATCATGGTCGGGATCGCGCTTCTGATGTTCGCGCTCGTGCTGTCGGGCATCGTGCTGTTCGCGCGCGGCAAGCTGGAACAAAGCACGCGCTGGCTGCGTTGCGCGACGTTCGCCATGCCGCTCGGCTTCATCGCGGTGATCGCGGGCTGGACCACCACCGAAGCGGGCCGTCAGCCGTGGACGGTGTATGGCATCCTGCGCACGCGCGATTCCGTCACGCCCTCGCTCACCACCGCCGACGTCGGCCTGTCCTGGGCGCTCTACATGCTGGCTTATCTCGTGATCTTCGGCGCGGGCTTCGTGCTGTTGCGGCGGCTCGTGCGCATCGGCCCGACCGACGCGTCGCGTGACCATGAGAACGAATCGCTCGATACGAAGACGCGCGCGGCGCGGCCGCTGTCGGCGGTATCCGCGGTCACGGCAGGCGGCGACGGCGGCGCGCGCACGGCGAATCGCGACGACGTCGTCCCGCCGCATCGCCCATAACAAGTCAACAGGAGACCGCGATGCTCGATTTCATGCCTTTGTGGGCCGCCATCCTCGCGCTGGCCGTGTTCATGTACGTGCTGCTCGACGGCTTCGATCTGGGCGTCGGCATGCTGTTCCTGCTGCGCCGCGATCCCGACGAACGCAACTTGATGATCCACTCCGTCGCGCCGGTGTGGGACTTCAACGAAACCTGGCTGATCCTCGGCGGCGGCGGCTTGTTCGCGGTGTTCCCGCTGGCCTTCGCGATCATCGTGCCGGCGGTCTACTTTCCGATTCTCTTCATGCTGCTCGGGCTGATCTTTCGCGGCGTCGCGTTCGAATTCCGCGAGGTCGAGGGCGCGCGCCGATGGCTGTGGGATGGCGCGTTCGGCTACGGCTCGCTCGTCGCGACCTTCGCGCAAGGCACGGTGCTCGGCATGTTCATCCAGGGCTTTCCGATCCACGGCCGGCAGTACGCCGGCACGAGCTGGAACTGGGTGGCGCCGTTTCCGCTACTCGTCGGCGTCGGGCTGATCTTCGGCTATGCGTTGCAGGGCTCGACCTGGCTCGTGCTCAAGACCGAAGGCGAGTTGCAAGCGTGGGGTCGCAAGATGGCGCGTCATGCGCTGCTCGGCGTGATCGCGTTCATCTTGCTGATCAGCCTGTGGACACCGCTGAAAGATGCGCGCATTGCGGCGCGCTGGTTCGGCTTTCCGCAGAGCTTAGCGTTCACGCCCGTGCCGGTGTTGACCGCGCTCCTTGCGTGGACGTTGTGGTCGAGCTTGCAAAAAGGCCGCGAAGTGCTGCCCTTTTTGTGCTCCGTGGGCCTCTTCTTCCTCGCGTTCACCGGGCTCGTGATCAGCCTGTGGCCGTTCATTGCGCCGCCTTCGGTGACGCTGTGGGACGCATCGGCCGCACCGTTATCGCATCAGTTTCTGCTGATCGGCACGATGTTCTTGCTGCCTGTCATCATCATCTACGTGATCTGGTCTTACTGGGTGTTTCGCGGCAAGGTGCGCGGCGATCTCGGCTATCACACGCAATAGCCGCTTGGTCATGACTAAAGCTTCTGGCGCGTGGCGAGCGTGAGGATGCGCGTCCACTTGCGAGCATCGGCCGGATCGCTGATGGGCAGACGCCATTCGGGATGTTTCGAATCCGCGACGGTGAGGACGACCGCGTTGCCCTGCTCCTCGCGCGCGCCGCGCAGATCGGCAAAGATATAGCTGCCCGTCGCTTCGCCCACGCGCACTTCCAGGAGCCGCTTGCCCGCGGCGAGCCGCAAGCCGCCCCAGTCGCGTTTGAGTTCGTGAGTCCAGTCGCCGCCAGCCGAGCGCGGAATGTTCGCCGCGACTTCACGGCGCCGCGCGAGCCAGTAAGCGACGCCCGCCGCGATTGCCGCGGCCGCCACCACCGCCACGCCGACTGCGACAGCAAGCCCGAAGTGCGCGTGCAGCGCGTTGAACGACCAGACCGCGCCATAGATGAGCGCGACGAGAACCGCGAGGGCGACAACGATCGGCATCTGACTTCACACCTTGTTCTTTGAACGACGAATACGGGACGACAAGCTCATTGCGCCTTGTGTTTCGCGTTCCAGTCACGCAAGGCCTGCAAGGTATTCGCGACATGCTGATCCGGCGAAAGGCTCGTGTATTCGTAGATCACCTTGCCGTCCGGCGCGATCACGTAGGACACGCGATTGGCCATCGAACTCTTCATGGGCAGCGAAGCGTCATAGGAGCGGATGATCTTCGAGTCTTCATCCGCCGCGACCGGGAACTTGCTGCGGCACTCGCTCACGGAAAACTTCTTGAGCGTGTCGATGTTGTCGTGCGACACGCCGATCACGGTGGCGCCCTGCGCCTTGTATTGATCGACCGCCTCGGCGAATTCGTGCGCTTCGATCGTGCAGCCCTTGGTGAACGCCGCCGGATAGAAGTACAGGACGACGGGGCCTTTCTTGAGCGCGTCGGCAAGCGAATACTGATACACATCGCCGCCAAGCGATGCCTGGGCGACGAACGACGGCGCGGCGTCGCCCGGTTTGAGCGTGGCGCTCGCGGCAGTCGAATACACCACGGCCACGCAAGCCGCGGTTGCGGCGGCCAGGCCGACGACGGTCGCCAGAATCTTTTTCTTCATATGCACTCCGCTTGAGGGCAGCAAAAATGTCGCGAGACGAGCGGCAAGCGCCTCAGCCTTGCGCCTCGTCCTGATCCAGCCGGCTCTCGGTGAACCACGCCGCCGCTTCGACCTGCATTTGCGAGAGCGTGGCGGGCGTGAGTTCCGCGAGCGCGGGATCGGCCAGCCGGCTTGCATCGATCGCGGCGGCATCGCCCTGTTCGGCCGCTTTCGCGATGGCCAGCAGCGCACCGAGCGCGCCCTCGCCTTCGAGGATCGCCGAGCGGATCTCCGCCGTGAGGTGAAGCTTATCGACAATTTCTTCCGGCTGCATGCCGAGCACGACATGCACGAGCGAAAAGATGCCCGTCATGAAGGCGGCATCGGCAAAAGGCTCGTCATCCGGGCGCAGCACGCCGGCCGCGAGTTCCATGAAGCGCGCGCGCGTGCCGACGAGTTGGAGGAGCGGGTCCGAGCGCCACGGCAGACCGCTGCCGTCCGCATAGAGCAGCAGTTGGGTCCAGCGCATCAACTGACGTGTGCCTGTCGACGCGATGGCCTCGCGCAACGACGACAAGCGCCGTCCGCGCGCATGCGCGCTGGAATTGGCCAGACGCAGCAGTTGCACGACGATGTCCGGATTGCGCTTGAGTTCGGTCTCGAGCTCGCGCAAGGCCGGGTCGCCGCCGAGCACGGCGAGCAACCGCAGCAGCGCACCGCGCGCCGGACTCGCGCGCCTTGCCGAGAGCACTTGCGGCCGCGCGAAGAAATAGCCCTGAAAGAAGTCGAAGCCCAGGCGCTTGGCTTCCTTGAAGTCGTCGAGCGTCTCGACCTTCTCGGCGACCAGCAACTTGCCGCGCGTCTTGAGCGTCGTGGCGAGTTTCGGCAAGTGCGCGCGGTCGGTGGACAGAAGATCGATCTTGACGATATCCACGGATGGCAGCGCGGCAAGGAGCGCGTCGTCCAGACGGATGACATCGTCGAGAGCCAGGCGAAAGCCTGCGTTACGCAACTGGCCGCAGCGCCGGAAGATGGACTCGTCGAACTCGATGCTCTCCAGCAATTCGAGCACGAAGCGCTCGGGCTGCATGATGTGGACGATGTCGTCGAAGAGCAATTCGCGGCTCATGTTGACGTAGCCGGGATGGTCGCCCAGCACGGCCGACACGCCGATCTCGCCGACCGTGCGCGCCACCACGTGCGCGGTGGCCTGCACGTCGTCCGCTATGCGGGCGCGATTGTCGGGGCTGTCGCGAAACAGCAATTCGTAGGCAGCCAGCGCGCCGTCGCCGTCGAGAATGGGTTGACGGCCGACATAGACACTGTGTTCGCGCCGGGAGGGCGCGGGCTTTAGCGGGGAATCGGCCATGACGGGAAGCTCGGAAGTGCCCAGCACGCTGCCTCGCAAACGAGGCAGGCCGGCAATCTATGGTGGGTCATGGGATTGAACAACTCAAGCGAATTTTCCGGTCGACGGTCAACGGTCTTGCAAGCGGACATCGCCGCCGGCACTGCAGGTGCCATCGAAGGTGCCATCGAAGGTGGCATGATACGCAAGTTTTGTACGACAAATAACCTCGACGCGTTAGGCCATACAGCGCGGCACCGTCGCTCCAGCTAAAGAAACCGTCCCATGGGCCGATAACTCGCCTGATAGAGCGTGTCGCGCGTGTGCCGGCACGTACCCGACGAGAGCGTCCGCAAGACGTTTTCGAGCGCCGCAGTGTCCCCTCGCCGTTGCTTATTCGGCCGCGGAACACCGGCGCCACGCACCACTCGACCACAACATGCAAGCGAATCGGATCACCGCCTCCCGCCGCGCACCGTGGCGCATCGTTCGCGATGCGCTCGGCCGCGCATGGCGAAGCGCCGTGGCGAGCCGCCGCGAAGCCGTGAGCGCCGCGCCCGGCGTCGCCGCTGTGCAAGCGCAGGCACAAGAGCCGGTACAGCCGGAAGCACAAGCGCAAGCACGCGCGCCCGCTTCTTCGAGCGCAGTCGCGGCGCACGGCTTCGACAAGGATCAGTCGGTGCTCATGCTGGCGCTCGGCGCGGTCGATTTCCTCGCGCAACTCGACGATGCCCTGCGCTTCCGGCAGGTGTCGGACGCGAGCATCGAGTTCATCGGGTATCACCGTGACTATCTAAGCATGCTGACGCTGCACGACCTCGTGCCGTCCGAGGAAGCCGACGAACTGCACGCGCTCATTGCTCGCGCGCGAGCGAGCGGCAAGCTCGAATCGGCGACGCTCAACGTGGTGAAGTCGTTGACCATTCCGATCTGCGTCGAGCTGCGGCTCATGTCCACCGCCGCGCTCGGCACGCCGGGCTTCGCGCTCGCCGCGTTCGATGTATCGCACTGGCGCGAGCGTGAGGATTCGCTGCAACACGCGCTGCATCACGATGCGCTCACCGGACTCGACAACGCCGCCGCGCTCGATACCGCCATGAGCGCGGCGCAAGCCGAAGCCGAACTCACGCGCACGCAGGCGGCGCTGCTCGTGCTCGATATCGACGATTATCAGCGGATCAACCGCGCGCTCGGTTACGACACCGGCGACGACATGCTGCGCGAGACGGCGCGGCGCATTCAGCACACCGTCGCGCCGGGCGAGCGCGTGGCGCGCATTGCGAGCGACGAGTTCGCCGTGCTGCTGCCCGCCGGCACCACGCTCGAAGCCGCCGAAAGCCACGGCAAGCGTCTGCTCAACGCGATTGCGCAGCCGTATCGGCATCGCGGGCAGCATACGCATTTGTCGGCGAGCGTGGGTATTGCGATGTACCCGGATCACGCCGCGCTCGCGGACAAGCCCGTCGAGCGCAACGGCAAGCACGGCGTTCAGGCGAGCCTGTTGCGCATGGCCGATCACGCGCTCGCGCAGGCGAAGGCCGCGGGCGGCAACACGCTCGTGTTCCACGCACCCGACGACGACCCCGCCGACGCCGAACGCCTCAAGCTGGAAGCCGAGCTATACGAAGCGGTGCGCAACGGCGAATTCTCGCTGTACTTCCAGCCGATCACGAAGATCCGCACGGGCGCGGTGGTCGGCGTGGAAGCGCTGATGCGCTGGAATCATCCGCTGCACGGGCTCGTGCCGCCGACGGTGTTCATTCCGCTCGCGGAGTCCATCGGTCTCATCAACTATCTGGGCAACTGGGTGTTGAAGGCGGCGTGCATGCAGCTCGCGCAGTGGGACGCCATCGGCATCCGGCTGGATTACGTGGCGATCAACGTGTCGCCGCAGCAGTTCCGGGACAAGCGTTTTGCCTCGGCGGTCAAGGAAGCGCTGGCGCTGACGGGCATCGACGCGCGCCGCATCGTGCTCGAAATCACCGAGAGCGTGCTGATGCGCGATCCCGAGGAAGCGACTTGCCTGCTTGAAGCGCTGACTTCGGTGGGCATTCGCTTCGCCGTCGACGACTTCGGCACCGGCTATTCGAGCCTCGCCTATCTGCAGCGGTTTCCCTTGTCGAAGCTCAAGATCGACCGGAGCTTTGTCGAGAACCTGATTACGTCGCGCAACAATCGTGCGATCGTGAGCGCCGTGGTCGGGCTCGCACAATCGCTCGGGCTGGAACTCGTCGCCGAGGGCGTCGAAACCGAGGAGCAGCGCGACCTGCTCGCCGAGATGGGCTGCGACCATATTCAAGGCTGGCTGATCAGCCGCGCGCTGCCGTCCGACGAGCTGGCGTCGTCGTTCCAGTCGCATTCGCTGGTGCTGCACGAGACATTATGAGAGAAGGCGTGTTCGTGTTCTAATCGAACGACACGTCATGAGAAAGAAGGCTGCGAGGGCCGATTGGAATCGATCCTCGCGCAACGAAGGGTTCTTATCACGGATGGCAGTCAAGGCCGAAATTATGGACAAGCTGTGGGCGCGCATGAGCGAGCGCGGGGATTTCCCCATGCTGTCTCAGGCGCTGCGCACGACCGTGTCCGCGATGAGCGATAACGACCTCGACTTCACGTCCCTCGTGCAAGTGGTGCTGTCGGACTTCGGCCTCACGCAGAAGGTGCTGCGTCTCGCCAATTCCGCGATGTACGTGGCCTTCGGCGGCAACATCACCACCGTCACGCGCGCGCTGATGGTGCTCGGCATGGACGCCGTCGGGCATCTCGTGGTCGGGCTCAAACTCGTCGATCACTTTCATCACAGCGCGCCACGCCGTATCGACGCCAAGCTGGAACTCAATCGCACCTTGCTCTCCGGCGCGGTCGCGCGGCAGATCACCGAGCGCACGGATCTGCGTTCGGCGGAAGAAGCCGTGGTCTGCACGCTGATGCGGCAGATCGGCAAGCTGCTCGTCGCGTTCTATCTCGAACACGAGTGGGATCAGTTGCGGCGCAAGGCGGCGGCGGACAACATCAGCGACAGTCACGCGTGCGCCGCGCTGCTCGGCGTGACCTTCGACGAAATCGGCATGGAAGCGGCCGACCGCTGGCGCCTGCCCGAGACGATCCGCGCCGGCATGCAGGCGAGCGACCCTGAAGCGCCGCCCGACGAAAACGTGCCGAAGCACGTGCGCTGGCTGCAGGCCGTCACCAACTATTCGACCGAAGTCGCCGACGCGCTCACCGCGCAGCATGTCGAAGCGAGCGGCCGCGAGTCCTTGCTCGTCGATATCGCCAATCGCTATAGCGACGCGCTCAGCACCGACGCCGCGACGCTCGCCTCGATGAGCCTCGCGCTTGCCAGCGAAGAAGGCGGCGACTCGGTCATGCGGGAGATCAGCGAACTGCAGGCCAATGCGGATGCCATCGCGCGGGCGGGAATATCGGCGGAAGCGCGCATTGGCGCGAGCCTCGAAGACTTGCGCTCGTTGCCATCGAAGAATGCGCTCGCGCCCGTGCTTGCGCTTGCCTCCGAAGCCGTGCTCGCGGGGCTCGGCTTGTCGCGCGCGGTGGTATTCGTGCGCCAGGCCGACAACGAGTTCCAAGCGCGGCTGGGACTTGGCGCCGGCGTCGAAGCGATCCTGCCCGAGCTGCACTTTTCCGCCGACTTCAAGCCCGACGTGTTCCATCTGGCGATCACGAATCCGGTGGGCATCTTTATCGAGAACGCGCACGATCCGCGTATCGACGCACGCTTGCCGCGCTGGTACAAGGAGACGCTCGGCGAGGCGCAGGCGTTCGTGCTGCTGCCGGTGAAGTCGGATGCATCGACGGTCGCGCTCGTCTACGGCGACTGGACGCATCCGCAACACGTGCGCAAGATCGCGCCATCGGAAATGAGCGCGCTGAACGAACTCACGCGCGAACTCAGCCGCTTCTTTTCCAGCGCGAACTGGAAAGAAGTCGAGCTGATCTGATTC
This sequence comes from Caballeronia sp. LZ003, assembly GCF_031451465.1. NCBI lineage: Bacteria > Pseudomonadati > Pseudomonadota > Betaproteobacteria > Burkholderiales > Burkholderiaceae > Caballeronia > Caballeronia sp. LZ003. Next base: position 2,113,678 of record NZ_JARUXJ010000001.1, read on the forward strand.
CTCCTTCCTATTCGCGCTTCAGAATAGCCACGACCTGCTCGCCATATGGGACGAGATAGCCGCCGTTGGCGCGCTGCCAGGCGAGCGCGTCGGCTTCGTTGGCGAACCAGTTGCGCTCGAAGTCGTTGAACGCACCGGCATCGAGCCGGTATCGGTCGATGCGCGCGGCGGGTTCTGTGTCGATATCGTTCTTGCAGGCGTCCCAGCTTGAATAACCGAGTTCGTTGGCGAGCATGGCGAGCACGTGCTTGAGTTGCAGCGCGTCGCGCTTCGCGTGGAGATCGGTGAGGCGCGAGGCGCGCGTGATGTCGGCGGATTGCAGCCGTCGCAACACGGGCAGCGCGGCGCTCGAATCGCCATCGCGCGCCTGACGCAAGAGCCGCCGCGCGTGTTCGCGCAGATAGTCGCTATTCGAAGCGGGAGGGGAAATTGGACAGGATGTGGACCACATGACGTTGTTCCTTTGTTTGCGCCGTTCTCGCGTGCGGCTGAAAAGGTTCGACGTTGCGGTTCGTGACTTGGGCGCGTTGACTGCGCTTTGGACTGCAAGGCGTGGCAGGTGTGGATGACTTTCGCGAGAATGGGCGCCCTGCCGGCGCCCGAGTTCGCGGATTTTAGCTTGAGGTTGCGGCTTTGAGCAAGCGCGAAGAGTACGCGTACTCAACGATTGCGCTTGCCGTGCAAATCGGGTCGAGGGGCTTCTTCACCGTCACCCGACGCCACGCGAATCAGGCAAGTTGGAACTTCCCGACCAGCGCATTCAACCCCTTCGCCTGATCGTCGAGCGATTGCGCCGCCGCGGCCGCCTCTTCCACCAGCGCCGCGTTCTGCTGCGTGCCCGCATCCATCTGCGCGACGGCGTGGCTGATCAGTTCGATGCCCGTCTTTTGTTCCGCCGATGCCGCCGAAATCTCGCCCATGATGTCGGTCACGCGCCGCACCGCGCGCACGACTTCTTCCATCGTCGCGCCCGCTTCCTGCGCGAACGACGAGCCGTCCGACACGCGCGCCACCGATGTATCGATCAGGCTCTTGATCTCCTTCGCCGCCGCCGACGAACGCTGTGCAAGACTGCGCACCTCGCCCGCCACGACCGCGAAACCGCGCCCTTCCTCGCCCGCGCGCGCCGCTTCGACCGCTGCGTTCAACGCCAGAATGTTGGTCTGAAACGCGATGCCCTCGATCACGCCGATGATGTCGCCAATACTTTTCGCGCTCGCATCGATGCGCTGCATGGTTTCGACCACGCGGCTCACTACCGCGCCGCCCTTCTCCGCGATCGCCGACGCGTTGTTGGCAAGCGTGCTCGCCTGCATCGCGTTATCGGCGTTCTGGCGCACGGTCGACGTGAGTTGCTCCATGCTCGAAGCGGTCTTCTCGAGCGCCACCGCCTGTTCCTCGGTGCGGCGCGACAAGTCGACATTGCCCGTTGAAATCTCGCTCGATGCCGACGCGATAGCCTGCGCGCTCACCGCGATCTCGCCGACCGTCGACGACAGGCCCGCCTGCATCTCCGACAAAGCCGCCAGCATGCTCGCGTCATCGCGACGCGCAAGCACGATGCGATTGGCCAGATCGCCCGAGGCGATGCGCCGCGCGATATCCATCGCGTAAGCCGGCTCGCCGCCGAGTTGTTTCGCGAGCCGCCGCACGACCCATTCGCTCACGGCGATAGCCAGCCCGAGCAGCGCGAGCGTCAGCACGGAAACCATCACGAACGAAGAATGAAAGATGAACGCGGCGGCATCGATGGTCGCCTTTGCGGCCGCGCCGCGCCGCGCGACGAGTTCATCGACCATCTTTTCGAGCTTGCCGGTCTCGACCAGCAGCGATATGTCCTGCGTGCCGACTTGCCAGTTCATCTGCGAAAGATCGAGCGGCTGCTCCTTCACGAGTTTCACGAAGCCGCGCACGTTGCCACTCCACGCGGCGAGCGCCGTGTCGAAACGCTTTTGCTGCGCGAGTGCGTCCTGGTCCGCGTGATCGACGTATTGCGCGAGTTGTACCTGTTCCTTGCCGATGGCCGCGAGCGCCTCCTCGATCTGCGCGCCGAGATCGTCGCGCTCTTTGGCGGTCGTCGCGGTGAGCAGCATCTTTTGGGAGCGGCTCGCGCGCAGCAGATAGCCACGCGTTTCTTCCGCCGCGCGGCTCGCGACGACGCCCTGCGTGTAAATGGATTCGGTCGCGCCGTTCAGACGGCTGATCTGCATCAGCGATATCGCGCCGATGGCAAGCGTTCCTGCAAGCACGAGTCCGAAGGCAAGACGCAGCGTCGCCTTGACGCTCAACCCTCGCCTGGCGGAATCGGCCGCGCGTGGATGGTTGCTGGCGGCGTCCGGCAGGAAGGCCGCGTCGCTCGTTGCGCGTACGCCGCGTAGCGAGAACAGTTTCATGGTAGATCCCCGAAGTGTTTGCTGGACGGCCGCGTCTATCGCGCGGCACGTCTGTATCGCTGGTCTACGGCAAACATTTGGCTTTCTTTAATCCGTTTGTGTACGGACGTTCGTCTCTCGCGTGGCCGCCGAGATCACGCCGACGATGTCCGATTCGCGACGAACCTTGGCAGGACAACGACTCGCGGACAGCCTACACTTGTCAGAAATTCAGCTTGCGCATAAATGTCGCAGGCGAATACAAGAATTGGGACAACCGTTTTTTCCACGCGTTTTACGCCATCCACCATGCAAACAAGTATCGATAAAGGCGCGTTTCCGCCTTCGGGCAGCGCGTCGGTCGCCAGTACCGCGACTGCGGGCGCGTCACCGGCCACCACGCCTGCCGTTCAGCGCACCGTGTATTCGGTGCTGGGCGCGGTCAGCTTCGCGCATCTGCTGAACGACATGATCCAGTCGCTGATCCTGGCGATCTATCCCATGTTCAAGAGCGAGTTCTCGCTCTCGTTCGGGCAGATCGGCCTGATTACGCTGACTTATCAGATCACCGCATCGCTTCTGCAGCCGCTCGTCGGGCTCTACACCGACAAGCATCCGAAGCCGTGGTCGTTGCCGGTCGGCATGGGTTTCACGCTGTCCGGTCTCTTGCTGATGTCGGTGGCGGGCAACTTCGGCACTTTGCTGATCGCGGCGGCGCTGGTTGGCTGCGGATCGTCGGTGTTTCATCCGGAATCGTCACGCGTTGCGCGCATGGCGTCGGGCGGCAGGCACGGCCTTGCGCAATCGCTCTTTCAGGTCGGCGGCAATGCGGGTTCGTCGCTCGGGCCGTTGCTTGCGGCGCTGATCGTGATTCCGCACGGACAACGCAGCATTGCGTGGTTTTCGGTCGCGGCGCTCGTTGCCATGTTCGTGCTGGCGAATATCGGCCGCTGGTACAAGCGTCATCCCGCGACGAAGAAGGGTCGCGGACAGGCTGCGCATCATTCCTTGCCGCGTCAAAAAGTCATGATGGCGATGAGCGTGCTCGTCCTGCTCGTGTTCTCGAAGTACTTTTACCTGGCGAGCATCACGAGTTACTTCACGTTTTATCTGATCAGCAAGTTCGGCGTGTCGGTGCAGAGCGCGCAGATTCACCTGTTCGTGTTTCTGGCGGCAGTGGCGGCGGGGACGATCATCGGCGGGCCGGTTGGCGACAAGGTCGGGCGCAAGGCGGTGATCTGGGTATCGATTCTCGGTGTCGCGCCGTTCACGCTGCTCATGCCTTACGTGAATCTGTTCTGGACGGGCGTGTTGTCGGTGATCATCGGGCTCGTGCTGGCATCCGCGTTTTCGGCCATCCTGGTCTATGCACAAGAGTTGATTCCCGGCAAGGTCGGGATGGTGGCGGGCCTCTTCTTCGGCTTTGCGTTCGGCATGGGCGGCGTGGGCGCGGCAGTGCTCGGCCATCTCGCGGATGTGACGAGCATCGACTTCGTTTATAAGCTCTGCGCGTTCTTGCCGTTGATCGGCGTGCTGACGGTGATGTTGCCTAAGATGAGCGAGGAGCGGGTAAAGGCTTAAGGTTTAACAGGCCGTAATTCCTTTAACGGGCGCGTCGATGCTTCGAGAGATCACGCGCCCGGTGTGCTTTAAGTGGCGATGCAGCTTAGTTCGTTCCGGTGAAGGTGCAAGCGCCCTTGCGTATTCAAAGCCCGCTGCTCGCGCTCACGATTCCAACGCCGCCTTCACCAACCCCAACGCACTCGGGTCCTCGATAGTCGGCAATTCCCCCGGATCGCGCCCTTCGGCCAGCGCCGCGATCGCTCGGCGCAAGAGCTTGCCCGAACGCGTCTTCGGCAGCATCGACACGAAAAGCACGCGCGCCGGACGCGCAATCGCGCCCAGTTGCGCATCCACCGCGTGACACAGCTCCGCCTCCAGCCCGGCGCGCGCACCGGGCGCATCGAGACGGCTCGCATCGCGTAGCACGACGAACGCAGCGGCGGCCTGGCCCTTCACGGCATCCGTCACGCCGACGACCGCGACTTCCGCCACCGCCGGATGCGCGGACAACGCCTCCTCGATCTCGCGCGTGCCCAGCCGATGCCCCGCCACGTTGATCACGTCATCGGTGCGGCCGAGAATCGACACGTAGCCGTCCTCGTCCTGCACGCCCCAGTCGAAGGTTGAATAGACCAACTGGTTCGGCACGCTAGTCCAATAGGTGTCGATGAAACGCTGATCGTCGCCCCACACGGTCTGCATGCAGCCCGGCGGCAGCGGATAACCCAACGCGACCACGCCCTTCTCGCCCGGCGCGCAAATCTCGCCGGTCGCCTCGTTGCGCAAGGTGAGGTTGAAGCCCATCGACGGCACGCCCGGCGAGCCGAGCTTCGAGGGCAACGCCTCGATGCCGCGTGGAATCGCGATCATCGGCCAGCCGGTTTCCGTCTGCCAGTAATTGTCGATGACGGGCTTTCTCAGCGCGCTCTGAATCCATTGCGCGGTCGGTTCGTCGAGCGGCTCGCCCGCCAGAAACAGCGTGCGCAGGCTGGACAGATCGGCGTCTTGCATCAGCGCCGGGTCCTGCTTCTTAAGTACGCGGATCGCGGTGGGCGCGGTGAACATCAGGTTGATGCGATGCTGCTCCACGAGCCGCCACCAGATGCCGCCGTCCGGACGGACCGGGGTGCCTTCGTACATGACCGTGGTCAGGCCCGCGATCAGCGGCGCATAGATGATGTAGCTGTGCCCAACGACCCAGCCGATGTCGGACGCGGTGAACATGGTGTCGCCCGGCGCGCCCTGAAAGATATGCTCCATCGATGCCGCGAGCGCGACCGCATAACCGCCGACATCGCGCTGCACGCCCTTCGGCCTGCCGGTCGTGCCGGACGTGTACAGTACGTACGAAGGCTCGTTCGATTCAAGCCATTCGCACGGCACGTGAGCATCGAAAAATTTTTCGCGCAAGGGTTCGTAGGAGACGAGATAGCTCGCCTGCAGCCGCTCGGGCGCCAGTTGCCGGTCGATCAAAAGCACTTGCGGCACCTTGAATTCAGCGCGCGAAAGCGCCTCGTCGACGAGCGGCGTGTAGTCGATCACCTTGCCCGCGCGCGCGCCGGCATCGGCGGTGACGATGAGCGCGGGCTCCGCATCGTCGATGCGCGCTGCCAGATTAGGCGCCGCGAAGCCGCCGAACACCACCGAATGCACCGCGCCGAGACGCGCGCACGCGAGCATCGCGAAGAGCGCTTCAGGGATCATCGGCATATAGATGAGCACGCGGTCGCCCTTCTTCACGTGCAGCGAGCGCATGACGGCAGCCATGCGGTTCACTTCCGCGTGCAGTTCGGCGTAGGTATAACGGCGCTCGATGCCCGTTTCCGTCGATACATACACGAGCGCGTTTTGCTGCGCGCGCGAGGCGAGATGGCGATCGACCGCGTTATGACAGAGATTGGTCTTGCCGCCGACGAACCAGCGCGCGAACGGCGGGTTGCTCGCATCGAGCACCTGCGTGAAAGGCGTATGCCAATGGATGCGGCGCGCCTCATCGGCCCAGAACGCCTCGGGTTCCTCGATCGACCGGCGATACGCTTCTCGGTAAGTCGGCATGCGCGTCCTCTTTGAGCGAAGTGCGTGGCTGTGCTTGTCTCTGTGCGTCCGCCAACGCCGCATGCGCCCACGTCGGGCGGCCGCGTTGACATATCCTCATCACGAAGACAGAGCATAGAGCAGCCCGCAAACCCTTGCTAGACAGGGCGCGCCCTGATCGGTGTCATCGATTCAGGCGCGCTTCGCCATCTCCGAACGCTTCGGACGTTTCAGACCGCGCGGCTCTTCGACACCGGCGCTGCCGCTTCGCCCGAATGCTTGAGCAACACGGGCGCAAGTTCGCCGGCCACGCGCATGCTCGATACCACGACCGTGCGCACGCCGCTGCCCTCGGTCGAATGACGCAGCGCTTCACGCGTGGTCGCGCGCGCCTCGATACGCGGCTCGATCACGACGATGCCCCGGCAATACGCCGCGAGTTGCACGCGCTGATTGCGCAGCCACGCGGTGCGCAGGCGAATGTCGTCGGCGGTTTCATCGGCGTCGTGCTCGGCGACGATCACGAAGGGCGTGTTGAGCGCAAGCAGGCGGCGCATCTGCGCGCACCATGCAAACGCGTAGCCCGGCTTGACGGCGCGTCGGCGCAGGCGCACGAGCGGAAAGCGGCTGGCGTCGAACATGCGGGCATCGAGATCGAGATCGGGAAGCGGGACGGACGGTGAAAGCGACTCGCGCTTTGAATGGAGATTGGCGGCATTCACAGCGGTTTTGGACTCCAGTAATTCAGCGCGGCAACCAGGCTCGGCCAGCGCGACTGTCGCGGCACGGCCCGCTTTTTCGGTTTCGTGGCGCGCGGCAACCGGCGCGCGGCTTCTTTCGGTGCGTCCGATGCCTGGCTCCACGCGTGACGCGTGGTTTCGAGCACTTTTGCGGCGTTGGCCGCGACCGCGCATTCGTTGCGCGCCTCGTGAATTTCGCCTGCCTCGGATACGCCGCCCCGCTCGCGCGTCAAGCCGATGGCAGTGGGAATGGAATCGTTGGTCATGTATGTTCGGGCCTCGTTGGTCGGACGAAGCCGGCGGTTTCGCGCCGGCTTCGGCTCCGATGCAAAGCTACGGATAAGCGCTGACGGCAGCGCTGTGTCTCGGATCAGGCCGGGATGGCGGTCGTCGAAGCAGCGGTTCGCGCTTCTTTGCGGCACGCCGATATCCGCGCTTGTGATGCATTGTATTGAGAATCATTCTCAATTACAAGCGGCAAATTGTCTGGCGGCAGAAGGGGAAACCCCGAGAGTTGGAGCTAATGCACAGACCGAAGAAACCGCACCAGAATCCCCGACGAATACGCACCCGCGATCGCCACGAGAAACTCCGCGAACGATTCAGGCGCGGCGGCATCGGCGCTATCCGAGATGGTGCGCACGACGGCGCACGGCACCGCGTGTTCGAAACAAACCTGCGCGAGCGCCGCGCCTTCCATTTCGACGGCGAGCGCATCGGGCAAGGCGTCGCGCAGCGCCAGCACGCCTTCGTTGCTCGCGACGAAGCGATCGCCACTTACGATCAACCCGCGATGCACACGCGGCGCATGCACCGCGAAGCGCTCGGCAAGCGCGCTGCCCTCATCGACGATGAAACTCGCGGCGGCCAGCGCGAGCGCATCGGAAAAGTTGGGATCGGCGGCGAAATGAGAGCGGGCCAGAAGCGGCACTTCATAGCGCGGAAAAAGCGGCGAGGCATCGAGATCGTGCTGCAGGAGCGTGTCGCCGATGACGATGTCGCCCACCCGGACATTTGCATGCACGCCGCCCGCGACGCCCGTGAAGACGATCGCATCGACCTTGAACACGTGAATGAGCGCGCTCGCCGTCGCCGCCGCCGCGACCTTGCCGATGCGCGCGAGCGTCGCCACCACGCGCACGCCATGCGCGTGGCCGACGTGATACTCGCGCTGACCGAGCGTCACCGTCTCGACTGCGCCCGCCGCATGCATCTGCGCGACGAGATCGCCCAGTTCCTGCGGCAGCGCCGCCATGATGCCGAGCATCGTCATTCGACCGCTTGCAGTTTCGCCACCGCGAGCGCGAGCCATTTCTCGCCGTGCCGCTTGAAGCGAACCTGCGCGCGCGCATCGCCGCCGGAGCCTTCGAGCCCGATCACCGTGCCCTCGCCGAACTTCGTGTGGAACACCGCTTGTCCAACCTTGAAGCCGCTTTCCGCCGCGCGCTGCTCGTTGGCGAACGACGGCAACGCCGGTGCGGACGCGGCGGAACCGCCGTAAGCCGAACCGCCGCGCTCCTGGCCTGGGCGCGCGAACCAGTCGCGGCCCCAGCCGGCGTTATCCGCGCGCCCGCCCCAACGCGCGCCCGGCTCGATCTTCGGCGTGAGCCACTTGAGCGAGCCTTCGGGCAATTCGTCGAAAAAGCGCGAGCGAATGTTGTAGCGCGTCTGTCCATGCAGCATCCGGCTCTGCGCGAACGACAGATAAAGCCGCTCTTTCGCCCGCGTGATCGCCACATAAGCGAGCCGCCGCTCTTCTTCGAGGCCGTCGGTTTCCTGCGCGCTGTTCTCGTGCGGAAAGAGCCCTTCTTCCAGTCCGGTGATGAACACCGCCGTGAATTCCAGCCCTTTCGCCGCGTGCACGGTCATGAGTTGCACGGCATCCTGGCCGGCCTGCGCCTGGTTGTCGCCCGCTTCGAGCGATGCATGCGAGAGAAACCCCGCAAGCGGCGTCATGGTATCGGGGTTCTGCGCGGGATCGGCAATGCCGGGCGCGTCCAGCACTTCGATCTCGCCGTCCTCGCTCACGATCTCCGGCGCCGCCGTCGCGCCGGGGCGCAGCGGCACGGAACGCGCGGGGGTATCTAGCCCGTAGCCTTCCTCGCTCACGAACGCCGCCGCCGCGTTGACCACTTCCTGCAAGTTCTCCAGACGGTCCTGGCCTTCGCGCTCGGTCTCGTAGAACGCGGCGAGACCGCTCGCGCGCACGACGTATTCGACCGTTTCCGGCAGACTCATCTGCTGCGTTTCGGCGCGCATCTTCGCGACGAGCGTGGCGAAAGCGCCGAGGCTCGAACCTGCCTTTCCCGTGACGTAGGGCACGGCGGCGGCCATCGAACAGTTGTAGAGACGCGCGGCGTCGGCGAGTTGCTCGATGGAGCGCGCACCGATGCCGCGCGTCGGGAAATTGACCACGCGCGCAAACGCCGTGTCGTCGTTCGGGTTGTCGATCAGACGCAGATACGCGAGCGCATGCTTCACTTCCTGACGCTCGAAGAAGCGCAAGCCGCCATACACGCGATACGCAATGCCCGCGTTCACGAGCGTGTGCTCGATGGTCCGCGACTGCGCATTGCTCCGGTACAGCACCGCAATCTCCCCGCGCGCGAGACCCGTATTGATGAGCGCCTTGATCTCCTCGACGATCCAGCCCGCTTCCTGCGAATCCGTCGCGGCTTCGTAGACGCGCACCGGTTCGCCGTGCCCCGCATCCGTGCGCAGGTTCTTGCCGAGCCGCCGCGAGTTGTTGGCGATCAGGAAGTTCGCGGTATCGAGAATATGGCCGTGCGAGCGATAGTTCTGCTCCAGCTTGATGAGATTGCGCACGCGGAATTCGCGCTCGAAGTCGTGCATGTTGCCGACGTTCGCGCCGCGAAACGCGTAGATGGACTGGTCGTCGTCACCGACCGCGAAGATGGCGTTGCTCTCGCCCGCGAGCTGCTTGAGCCACGCGTACTGCAGCTTGTTGGTGTCCTGAAACTCGTCGACGAGGATATTGCGAAAGCGCGCCTGATAATGCGCGCGCAGCGGCGCATTGAACGCGAGCAGTTCGTGGCAGCGCAACAGCAGTTCGGGGAAATCCACGACGCCTTCGCGCTGGCATTGCTGATCGTAGGCTTCGTACAGTTCGACGAACTTGCGGTTGAAGGCGTCCGTGGCGTCCACGTCTTTTGGACGCAAGCCCTGCTCTTTCGCGTTGTTGATGAAATACTGAAGGTTCTTCGCCGGATATTTTTCGTCGTCGACATTGAGCCCTTTCATCAGCCGCTTGATGGCGGAGAGCTGATCGGCGGTGTCGAGAATCTGGAAAGTCTGCGGCAGCCCCGCGTCGCGATAATGCGCGCGCAGCATGCGGTTGCACAGGCCGTGGAAGGTGCCGATCCACATGCCGCGCGTGTCGATGGGCAAGAGCGCCGAGAGCCGCGACATCATTTCGCGCGCGGCCTTGTTCGTGAAGGTCACGGCGAGAATGGTCGGCGGCGACGCGTAGCCCTGCTGGATCAGCCACGCAATTCGCGTGATGAGCACGCGCGTCTTGCCGCTGCCCGCGCCGGCGAGAATCAGCGCGGGCTCGTTGGGCAGCGTCACGGCGGCGAGTTGTTCGGGGTTGAGGTTCGCGAGCAGGTCGGGCATGGGAGCAGGTGGACGGCGAAAAGCGGGCCAAAGTCTCTGGCGGCGGGCCGACCATTATAAGACCGCGCCGATGGCGTCGCCGGCGCCTGGCATCCGCGCCTGGCCGCAAGCCACCCCGAATTCGTCCGATTGACTCGCTCGAACCTTATAATCAGGGATTACCCCGCACTTTTCACGCATTTTTCGGCAGATTTCACGATGAGCGACAACACGCTTGCGAAGAGCTTCGAGCCTCAGAACATCGAGTCCCAATGGGGCCCGGAATGGGAAAAACGCGGCTACTCCGCCCCGACCTTTCAGGAAGGCGCGAAGAATTTCTCCATTCAACTGCCGCCGCCGAATGTCACCGGCACGCTGCACATGGGCCACGCGTTCAACCAGACCATCATGGACGGCCTGACGCGCTATCACCGCATGCTCGGCGAAAACACGCTGTGGGTGCCGGGCACGGACCACGCGGGCATTGCCACGCAGATCGTCGTCGAACGCCAGCTCGACGCCAAAAAAATCTCCCGCCATGACCTCGGCCGCGAGGAATTCCTGAAGCGCGTCTGGGCGTGGAAGCAGGAATCCGGCTCGACCATCACGAATCAGGTACGGCGTCTGGGCGCTTCCATCGACTGGTCGCGCGAATACTTCACGATGGACGACAAGATGTCCGCCGCCGTGCGCGACGTCTTCGTGACCTTGTACAAGCAAGGGCTCATCTATCGCGGCAAGCGGCTCGTGAACTGGGACCCGGTGCTGGGCACGGCCGTGTCCGACCTCGAAGTCGTCAGCGAGGAAGAAAACGGCAGCCTTTGGCATATCAAGTACCCGCTGCCCGACGGCTCGGGCAATCTGACGGTCGCGACCACGCGGCCCGAAACCATGCTCGGCGACGTTGCGGTGATGGTGCATCCGGAAGACGAGCGGTATCGGCATCTGATCGGCAAGACGGTCGTGCTGCCGCTTGGCGACCGCGAGATTCCGGTTATCGCGGACGACTACGTGGACCGCGAGTTCGGCACGGGCGTCGTGAAGGTCACGCCCGCGCACGACTTCAACGACTACGCGGTCGGCCAGCGCCACAAGCTGCCGCAGATCGAAATCCTCACGCTCGACGCGAAGATCAACGACAACGCGCCCGCGAAATATCGCGGCATAGATCGCTTCGACGCGCGCAAGGAAGTGGTGAAGGATCTCGAAGCGCTCGGCCTGCTCGAGTCCGTGAAGCCGCACAAGCTCATGGTGCCGCGCGGCGACCGCACCAACGTGGTCATCGAGCCAATGCTGACCGACCAGTGGTTCGTCGCAATGACCAAGGCCGCGCCGGAAGGCACGTTCAATCCGGGCAAGTCGATCACGGAAACGTCGCTGGACGTGGTTCGCGGCGGGCAGATCAAGTTCGTACCCGAGAACTGGACCACGACTTACTACCAATGGCTCGAAAACATCCAGGACTGGTGCATCTCGCGCCAGTTGTGGTGGGGCCATCAGATTCCCGCGTGGTATGGCGAAAACGGCGAGATCTTCGTCGCGAAGACGGAAGACGAAGCGCGCGCCGAAGCCGACGCCAAGGGCTACGAAGGTACGCTGCGCCGCGACGAAGACGTGCTCGATACGTGGTTCTCGTCCGCGCTCGTGCCCTTCTCGTCGCTCGGCTGGCCGGACGAAACCAGGGAACTGAACGCGTTCCTGCCCTCCACCGTGCTCGTGACGGGCTTCGACATCATTTTCTTCTGGGTTGCCCGGATGGTGATGATGACCACGCACTTCACCGGCAAGGTGCCGTTCCACACGGTCTACGTGCACGGCCTCGTGCGCGACGCGGAAGGCCAGAAGATGTCGAAGAGCAAGGGCAATACGCTCGATCCCATCGATATCGTGGATGGCATCGAGCTCGAACCGCTCGTCGCCAAGCGCACCGCCGGCCTCATGAATCCGAAGGCCGCCGCGCAGATCGAAAAGAAAACGCGTAAGGAATTTCCGGAAGGCATTCCGGCCTTCGGCACCGACGCGCTGCGCTTCACGATGGCTTCCATGGCCACGCTGGGTCGCAATGTGAATTTTGATCTGGCACGCTGTGAGGGTTATCGCAATTTCTGCAACAAGCTCTGGAACGCCACGCGTTTCGTGTTGATGAATTGCGAAGGCCACGATTGCGGCTTTGCGAACCCCGGCGACTGCAAGCCGGGCGATTGCGGCCCCGGCGGCTACACGGATTATTCGCAGGCGGACCGCTGGATCGTGTCGCTCCTGCAGCGCGTCGAAGCGGAAGTCGAAAAGGGTTTCGCGGACTATCGCTTCGACAACGTTGCGAGCGCAATTTACAAGTTCGTCTGGGACGAATACTGCGACTGGTATCTCGAACTCGCGAAGGTGCAGATCCAGACCGGTACGCCCGAGCAGCAGCGCGCCACGCGCCGCACGCTGTTGCGCGTGCTGGAAACAGTGCTGCGGCTCGCGCATCCGATCATCCCGTTCATCACGGAAGCGCTGTGGCAGAAGGTGGCGCCGCTGACCGACGTTTTGCCCGAAGGCACGAAGGAAGGCGAGTTGTCGATCATGACGCAGGCCTATCCGCGCGCCGAGACGAAGAAGATCGACGAAACGGCGGAACAGTGGGCGTCCGAACTCAAGGCTGTCATCGACGCATGCCGTAATCTGCGCGGCGAAATGAACTTGTCGCCCGCGGTGAAGGTGCCGCTGCTCGCACATGGCGACGCCGCGCGTCTCCATACGTTTGCGCCGTACGTCGCCGCACTGTCGCGTCTTGCCGAAGTGAAGATCATCGACGACGAAGCCGCGCTCGACGCCGAAGCGGAAGGTGCGCCGGTGGCGATCGTCGGCGCGAACAAACTCGTGCTGAAGGTGGAGATCGATGTCGCCGCCGAACGCGAGCGTCTCACGAAGGAAGTAGACCGCCTGACTGTCGAAGCAGGCAAATGTAACGCGAAGCTCGGAAATGAAAGCTTTGTTTCAAAAGCGCCGCCCGCCGTCGTTGAACAGGAGCGAAAAAGGCTGGCAGAATACGAAACCACTATCGAGAAGCTTCGGGCGCAAATTTTGCGGCTGCCTGCCTGATTGGGCTGTCGTGAAGTAGCATCGCCGCGTGATCGGGGATGTTCGTCCGTTCGCCCAACTGCTCGACGTTCCAAATGATTAAGAGGATCAGGGTTATCACATGCTAAAAGTTACCAAAGCGGTTTTCCCCGTCGCGGGTCTCGGCACTCGGTTCCTCCCCGCGACCAAGGCGAGCCCGAAAGAAATGCTGCCCGTCGTCGACAAGCCGCTGATTCAATATGCGGTGGAAGAGGCAATGGCCGCCGGCATCACCGAAATGATCTTCGTGACCGGGCGCAGCAAGCGCGCGATCGAAGACCACTTCGACAAGTCTTATGAGATCGAAGCCGAACTGGAAGCGCGCGGCAAGGACAAGCTGCTCGAACTCGTGCGCAGCATCAAGCCGAGCCATGTCGATTGCTTCTACGTGCGTCAGGCCGAAGCGCTCGGTCTCGGCCACGCGGTGTTGTGTGCCGAAAAGCTCGTCGGCGACAATCCGTTCGCCGTGATCCTCGCGGACGACTTGCTGTACGGCAAGCCGCCCGTGATGTCGCAGATGATCGAAGTCTTCGACCACTATCACAGCTCGGTGATCGGCGTCGAGGAAATCCCGGCGGAAGATTCGAAGTCCTACGGCATCATCGACGGCAAGGAGTGGGAAGACAACATCTTCAAGCTCTCGGGTATCGTCGAAAAGCCGGAACCGGCCGTTGCGCCGTCGAACCTCGGCGTGGTCGGCCGCTATGTGCTGAAGCCCCGCATTTTCGATCACATCCGCTCGATCAAGCCCGGCGCGGGCGGCGAACTGCAACTGACGGACGCCATCATGTCGCTCCTGTCGGACGAACAAGTGCTCGCGTACAAGTACCACGGCACGCGCTTCGACTGCGGCAGCAAGCTCGGCTATCTGAAGGCGACGGTGGAATTCGCGCTGCGCCATCCGGAAGTGTCGAAAGACTTCGACGAGTATTTGCGCACGCGCTCGCCGAACCTGGCCAGCTGAGTCGAAGTAAGTCGAATTCGCCCGCGTCGGCAGGCGAAAAAAAAGCCCATCGCGTCATGTGATGGGCTTTTTCCTTTTCAGCGGCGTCGCATTAGAAAGGTGAACACTTTGTCCTGCGTGGTTACTTCGACGATCTCGTTGCCGGTCTGCCTTGCAAACGCCGCGAAATCGCGCTGCGATCCGGGGTCGGTGGCGAGCACCTTCAGAATCTGGCCGCTCGTCATGTCGGCGAGTGCTTTCTTTGCCCGCAGTATCGGCAACGGGCAGTTGAGCCCGCGCGCGTCGACTTCCTTGTGAACTTCCATCGCGATTTGAATTCCGTTAAGCCTTGCGTGTTGCGAAACATCGAAGGCCCGATTCTAACGCAGCGTTCACAAGTCCACCGGGCGCCCGGTCTCATATGCCTGCCGCATGGCGATGCCGATCCTCGTCGCCTCGCGCGCATCGTCGAGCGTGAGGCCGGTCGGCGTGCCATCTCGCACGAGCGCGACGAAGGCTTGCGCTTGCGTAAAAACGCATCGTCGAAGCGCTCGAAGAAAGTCGGCGTGCAAACGTTACGCATGCCGTGTGCATCGGCGATTTCGACGCGGTTCGCACGCGGATTGCGCCCAATGGCAAGCGCGCCCGCCGTGCCAATGACTTCTGTCTGCGTGTCGTGGCCATGAGCCATCGTGCGGGAAGCGTATAGCACGGCAAGCCGGCCATCGTCGAATTCGATCGTGCCCACGCCATTGTCGATATCGCCACATTCGCGCAAGCCTTCGTGGATTGCTATCGTGCCGCTCGCGAACACGCGCTTGGGCTTCGGATTACCGAGCATCCAGCGCGCGAGGTCGATGTCGTGCACGCTGCAATCGAGAAAGAGTCCGCCCGATGTCGGCGCGAAACGCACGAAAAAACCATCCGGATCGTTCTTGTCGCAGGTCTGCGAGCGCACCATGAACGGCCGGCCGATCGCGCCTTCGCCAATGCGCTCGAAGGCATCTCGATAACTCGCATCGAAACGGCGCACGAAGCCGATCATTACATGCAGATGCGCATGCCGCGCGTGTTCCTCGATCACGCTGTCGCATTCGGCGAGATCGAGCGACAGCGGCTTCTCGCAGAACACATGTTTGCCCGCGCGCAACGCGGCGATGATCTGCCGCGCGTGCAGCGAAGTCGGCGTGACGAGCCACACGGCGTCGATGGACGGATCGGTCAGCAAGTCGGCGTGATCGGCATGGAGTGCGATTTCCGGCAGGTTGTCGCGAGCCCATTCGCGCTCTTGCTCAACCGGGCTGCACGCCGCGACGAGCCGCGCGCCCGGCACATGCCACGCGAGGTTTTCCGCGTGTCTGCGGCCGAGCCGCCCCAGCCCGACAATGCCCACCCGCACCGCGCTCATGCCGCGTTCTCCCCGAGCTTCACGATGCGCTTTTCGCGCCACGAAAGCGTCGCGGCCTCGGCGAGTTCGAGCGCCTTGAGGCCGTCGGCAACAGTGGTGCGCACGGGCTTCCCATTGGTCACGGCATCGAAGAAATGCGCGATTTCCGCGGCATACGCCGCGCGATACCGTTCGAGAAAGAACGCCTCGGGCACGTCGCTCGACACGCCCTTGGTCGAATATGCCGTCACTTCGGTCGGACGCACGTTGCCCGCTTGCAGCATGCCGAGACTGCCGAGCACCTCGAAGCGCTGATCGTAGCTGTAGCCCGAGCGCCGCGCCGTGTTGATCTGGCACAGGCGTCCGCGTTTCGTGCGGATGGTGACGGCTGTCGAATCGATATCGCCGGCATCCGCGATGGCGGGATCGGACAAACAACTGCCCGTGGCGTGCAGCGTGTCGGCTTCGTCGTCGAGCATCCAGCGGAAGATGTCGAAGTCGTGGATCAGCATGTCCTTGAAGATGCCGCCCGAATGCTCGATGTATTCCACGGGCGGCGCGCCCGGATCGCGGCTCGTCACGATCAGCATTTCCGGTTCGCCGATCTCGCCCGCTTCCACGCGCGCCCTCAATGCCGAGAAAGTTGGGTCGAAGCGCCGCTGAAAGCCGATCATGCAGACCACGCCCGCTTTCTGCACGGCATCGGCGCAGGCGCGCGCGCGTTCGAGCGTGAGGTCCACGGGCTTCTCGCAGAACACGTGCTTCTTTTGCGCCGCCGATGCGAGGATCAGGTCCGCATGCGTGTCCGTGCTCGAACAGACGACCGTCGCGCCCACCGAGGCGTCGCCCATGGCGGCATCCACATCGGCGACTTGCGCGCCGTATTGCGCAGCGAGCGCCGACGCGGCCTCGCGGTTCACATCGACGACATACTTGAGGCGCACGCCAGGCTGCCGCGCGAGATTGGCCGCGTGAATCTTGCCAATGCGCCCTGCTCCGAATACCGCCACGTCAATCGTCATAGCCGCCTGTCTCCTTGGATTCTTCTACGTTGAGTTCGAGCCGGTACGCGAGCGCGATGAACAGCGCCTGGCACAAGCAAATGGTGCTCGTGAGCGAGCGGAACGCGAACGCGCTGCCCTCCTTCACGAGCAGACTCGCGCTCGCGTGACGCGCGAGCGGCGAAAGCTGGCTGTCGGTGATCACGAGCGTCTTCGCGCCGTGATGCTGCGCGGCGCGCACGCAATACTGCGTTTCCTTGCCATAAGGCGCGAAGCTGATGGCCACGACCACGTCGCCCTTTCTCACGCTCTTGACCTGTTCGCGGAACATGCCGCCGATGCCGGAGATCAAATGCACGCGCTTTCTCGTGTGCTGCAGCGCGTAGACGATATAGCTCGCCACCGCGAACGAGCGCCGCACGCCGATCACATAGATGTTCTCCGCGTGTTCGAGCATTTCCACGGCGGCGTCGAACTGTTCGTCGTCGAGACCGGCTTCGAGTTCGTCGAGTCCCGTGCGGCTCGCCGCGATGAATTCGCGCGCCACGGAGACACCGGAGGCATCGCCCGCCTTTTCGTCGATGAGTTTGCGAATGCGCTGCTGATAACTCTGCTGCGAGCCATTGCCGCCCGCGAACGCCTGCCTGAACACGGCCTGCAAGTCCGAGAAGCCCGAAAAACCGAAGCGCTGCGCAAAGCGCACCACGGCCGACGGATGCACGCCGCACGCGGTGGCGATATCGCTCGTACGATCCATCATCACGCTCGACCGATGCTGCTCGATATACGTCGCGACGTTCTTCAACTGACGCGGCAACGTGTCGTAAGCGTCGGTGATGCGCTGCATCAGATCGTCGACGCTCTGCACGTCGGTGCTGGTCTCATCCTGCATGGATAGCTCATGTCGATGGCGCCGCGAAGGCAGACGCCGTGGAAGCGATTATAGGAAGGCTGCAAGGAAAATGGAACGTATTTTCCATTTATGGCATCGGTGCAATTCCTATTGCAGACCGGGAAAACTTGGCCTACTCTTGGTGCTGAGTTCGAAGCGGCCCCAAGCAACGGCCGCATCGGCTCGCGGAAAAGTCAGATCAAACAACAAACCGAGATAGGTGGAGACAATGACCATTCGCAATGGCCGAGCCGCGTTGCGCGCGCTCGCGGCAGCCGCAATCCTGAGCAGCACAGCCTTGTTGACGGCGTCCCCCGCTCACGCGGCGCCCGACGCCAAGTTCGTCCTCATCAGCCACGCGCCCGACTCGGACTCGTGGTGGAACGTCATCAAGAATTCGATCAAGCAGGCGGACGAGGACTTCAACGTCCAGACCGACTATCGCAATCCGCCCAACGGCGACATTGCCGATATGTCGCGTCTCATCGAACAGGCCGCCGCGCGTAATTACGACGGCGTGATCACCACCATCGCGGACTTCGACGTATTGAAGAGCGCGCTCAACAAGGTGACGGCGAAGAAGATTCCGCTCGTCACGATCAACTCGGGCACCGAAGAGCAAAGCGAGCAACTCAAGGCGATCATGCATATCGGCCAGCCGGAATACGTGGCGGGCAAGGCCGCAGGCGAAAAGGCGAAGGCCGCGGGCGTCAAGTCGTTCCTGTGCGTGAACCATATCGCGACCAACACGGTGTCATTCGACCGCTGCCGTGGCTTCGCGGAAGCCATCGGCGTCGACTACAAGGCGTCCACCATCGACTCCGGTCAGGACCCGACGGAGATTCAGTCGAAGGTGTCGGCTTACCTGCGCAATCATCCCGATACGCAGGCTGTACTCACGCTCGGACCCACGCCCGCCTCGGCGACGCTCAAGGCCGTCACGCAAATGGGCCTGCAAAACAAGCTCTATTTCGTGACCTTCGACTTTTCCGATGACATCGCGAAGGGCATCAAGGACGGCACGATCAAGTTCGCAATCGATCAGCAACCGTACTTGCAGGGCTATATCCCCGTGGCCGTGCTCGCTATCGTCAAGAAGGATCACACCACGGACCCGGTGAAGATTCGCCAGATTCTCGAAGCGAATCCGAAGTTCAAGGCGCGTCTCGAAACGTATGGCCTCGCGCCGTCGTATGGACCGAAGAACATCCGTTCGGGTCCGGGTTTCATCACCAAAGAGAATCTCGACAAGGTCGTGAAATACGCCGGTCAATATCGTTGACCGTTCAGGGCGGCCGTCTTTTCAGCGCCGCCCGCTATCACTGCATTTCCGCGGAACGTCGTGTGTCTGCTGCGTCTATTCCCGACGCGGCAGGAGCGCGCGCATCGGTATCAGTCAAGGAGCCATCATGGGCGTAGCCGGCAAGCATTACCCTCCACATGCGAATCCACAGCCAGAGTCGGCCGAGACGCAGGAGGCAGCAAAGCCCTCGGACGAACGCGTGCGCCGGCAATCGTGGTTCGGCCATCTGCTGAACCGGCCGGAGTTCGCCGCGATCTCGGGCACCGTGCTCGTGTTCATCGTGTTCGGCTTCGCGGCGGGTTCGTCGGGCATGTTCAACCTCGACGGCGTGATGAACTGGTCGCAGGTCGCGGCCTACCTCGGCTTGCTCGCGGTCGGCGCGTGTCTTCTCATGATCGCGGGCGAGTTCGATCTGTCCATCGGCTCGATGATCGGCTTCGCGGGCATGATGGTCGCGCTGCCCTCGGTTTATCTGCACTGGCCGTTCTCGCTGTCGATTCTCTTCGCGTTCGTCGCTTCCATGCTGCTCGGCGCGTTGAACGGCTACCTCGTGATGAAGACGCGGCTGCCTTCGTTCATCGTCACGCTCGCGTTTCTGTTCATCCTGCGCGGCCTCACGCTCGCGCTCTCGATCATGTTCGCGGATCGCACCATCATTTCCGGCGTCGGCGATCTCGCTCAACAAGACTGGCTCGCCGACACGCTCTTTCGCGGCGTCGCGCTGCACGGCCTCTTCGCGTGGCTCGCGCACATGGGGATCGGTCAGTTGCTCGATAACGGCCAGCCGCTCGTGCCGGGCATTCCGAAGGTCATCATCTGGTGGCTCGCGCTCGCCGCCGTCTGCGCCTTCGTGCTCGCCAAGACGCGCTACGGCAACTGGATTCTCGCGGTCGGCGGCGACGCCAACGCGGCCAAGAACGTCGGCGTGCCGGTACGGCGCGTGAAGATTTCGCTGTTCGTGCTCACCGCCTTCTGCTCGTGTCTCTTCGCCGTGCTGCAGGTGTGCGATATCGGCTCGGCAGCGGCCGATCGCGGCTTGCAGAAGGAATTCGAGGCGATCATCGCGGCGGTCATCGGCGGGACGCTTTTGACGGGCGGTTATGGCTCGGTCGTCGGCGCGTGCTTCGGCGCGCTCATCTTCGGCGTCGTGCAGATCGGCATCACTTATACGAACGTGAGTTCCGACTGGTTCCGCGTCTTTCTCGGCGTGATGCTGCTGCTCGCCGTGCTGTTCAATCACTACGTGCGCCGTCGCGTATCGCAAGCTCAGTGAGGCCAACGCCATGAACGACGACAACATTCTCGCGCTGGAAAACGTCAGCAAGTTTTTCGGCAAGGTCATCGCATTGAACGGCGTGACCTTGCGCCTGCGACGCGGCGAAGTGCATTGCCTGCTGGGCGATAACGGCGCGGGCAAGTCCACGCTCATCAAGACGCTGGCGGGCGTGCATACGCCGTCCGCCGGCGACTATCTCGTCGATGGCAAGCCAGTGCGCTTCGAGTCGCCGAAGGAAGCGCTGGATTTGGGCATCGCCACGGTTTATCAGGATCTCGCGCTCGTGCCGCTCTTGTCCGTTGCGCGCAATTTCTTCATGGGCCGTGAGCCGCAGAAGAAACGCTTCGGTCTCTTCAGCGTGATGGATCTCGATCTTGCCGCGGAGACTTCGCAGGCGAAGCTCGCGGAAATGGGCATCAACGTGCGCGATCCGCATCAGCCTATCGGCACCATGTCCGGTGGCGAGAAGCAATGTCTCGCGATTGCGCGCGCCATTCACTTCGGCGCACGCGTGCTGATTCTCGACGAACCGACCGCCGCGCTTGGCGTGAAGCAGAGCTTCAACGTGCTGAAGCTGATTCACAAGGCGCGCGAAAAAGGCATTTCCGTGATCTTCATCACGCACAACGTGCACCACGCTTATCCGATCGGCGACTCCTTCACGCTGCTCAATCGCGGCCGCTCGATGGGCACCTACACCAAGGACACCATCTCGAAGAACGAAGTGCTCGACATGATGGCGGGCGGCGCCGAGATGCAGACGATGATCAACGAACTCGAAGGCGCGACGATCTGAGGATCGAGGACAACAAGCCATGCCAGAACAACACACCTCACGTTTTGCAGCGGACCGCGCGCACGATATCGTGTGCCTCGGCCGCCTCGCGGTCGATCTCTACGCGCAACAGGTCGGCGCGCGGCTCGAAGACGTCGCGACGTTTGCGAAGTATCTCGGCGGGTCGTCGGCGAATATCGCGTTCGGTTGCGCGCGGTTGGGGCTCAAGTCGTCGATGCTCGCGCGCGTCGGCAACGATCACATGGGACGCTTTCTCGTCGAAACACTCGCGGGCGAAGGCTGCGACGTGAGCCACGTGCGCACGGACTTCGAGCGTCTCACCGCGCTCGTGCTGCTCGGCATAAAAGATCGCGATACCTTTCCGCTCGTGTTCTATCGCGAGAATTGCGCCGACATGGCCGTGGACGAAAATGATTTCGACGAAGCGTATATCGCCTCGTCGAAGGCATTGCTCATCACGGGCACGCACTTCTCCACGGAACAGGTGAATCGCACGAGCCGCCGCGCGCTCGAATACGCGCGCCGAAACAACGTGCGCACGATTCTCGACATCGATTATCGGCCGGTGCTGTGGGGTCTGACAGGCAAGGCCGACGGCGAAACGCGCTTCGTCGCCGATGAAAGCGTCACCGCGCATTTGCTGCACATCCTGCCGCTGATCGATCTCGCGATCGGCACGGAAGAAGAGTTCCGGATTGCGGGCGGCAAGGACGATCTGATCGATGCGCTCGCCATGGTTCGTACCGTTACTCATGCCACGCTCGTCGTGAAGCGCGGGCCGCTCGGCTGCTCGATCATCGAAGGCGCGGTGCCCGCTTCCATCGACGATGCGCCCATTCATGGCGGCGTCGAAGTCGAAGTGCTCAACGTGCTCGGCGCGGGCGATGCGTTCGCGTCCGGCTTCCTCTCGGGCTGGCTGCGCGACGAATCGCTCGAAGCGTGTGCGCGCGCGGCAAATGCGTGCGGCGCGCTCGTCGTTTCGCGTCACGGCTGCGCGCCCGCCATGCCCACGCCCGAGGAACTCGTGTACTTCCTCGCGGCCGCAAAAGAAGACCCGGCACGCATGCGCCGTCCGGATCGCGATGCAAGCCTCGCGCGTCTGCATCGCGTGAGCCCCAGGCGCAAGCAATGGGACGAAGTGCTCGGCTTCGCGTTCGATCATCGCAACCAGTTTTTCGAGCTTGCGCAGCAGACCGGCGCAAACGAAACGCGCATTGCAAACCTGAAGGGTCTTTTCGTCGATGCCGTCGCGAAGACGGAAGAAGAACGCGGACTGGCCGGCCGTATCGGCGTATTGATCGACGACCGCTACGGACAGGATGCGCTCAATGCCGCGACTGGCCGCGGCTGGTGGATCGGCCGTCCGGTCGAGTTGCCGGGCTCGATGCCGCTCGTGTTCGATCACGGCCGCGACGTCGGCACGACGCTCGTCGAATGGCCGCGCGAGCATATCGCGAAGTGTCTCGTGCACTATCACCCCGATCATCCGCATGACGTGCGCCTCGAACAGGAAGCGCAACTGCGCACGCTCTACGATGCGACACAGGCGAGCGGCAATGAACTGCTGCTCGAAGTGATCGTGCCGAAGAACGGACCGCCCGTGGAGGACGACACGGCGTATCGCGCATTGAAGCGCCTCTACAACCTCGGCATCTATCCCGAATGGTGGAAGCTCGAACCGATGAGCGCACAGCAATGGCAGGCCGTCGATGCGCTGATTGCCGAGCGCGATCCGTATTGCCGCGGCGTCGTGCTGCTCGGGCTCTCGGCGGCGGTCGATCAGTTGCGCGATGGCTTCAAGGCGGCGGCATCGTCCAAAACGTGCAAGGGCTTCACGGTCGGACGCACCATCTTTCACGAGCCGAGCCGCGCATGGCTCGCGGGCGAAATCGGCGACGACGAGTTGATCGCGCGCGTTCGCCACACGTTCGAAACGCTGATTTCCGCATGGCGCGAGGCGCGCGCGTCGCTGAATGCCGTGCAGCCAAGACAGGAGCAAGCAGCATGAATCAGCACGCTACCATCCGGCTGACCACCGCGCAGGCGCTCGTGCGCTATCTCGCCGCGCTGCGCACGGAAAGCGGCGAGGCGCTCTTCGGCGGCGTCTTCGCAATTTTCGGGCACGGCAATGTCGCGGGCATCGGCGAGGCGTTGTATCGGCATCGCGAGGAATTGCCGACGTATCGCGCGCACAACGAGCAAGCCATGGCGCATAGCGCGATCGCGTTTGCAAAGGCGCATATGCGGCGCCGCATGATGGCTGTCACGACGTCCATCGGGCCGGGCGCCACCAATCTCGTGACGGCGGCCGCGCTCGCGCATGTGAACCGGCTGCCGGTGCTGCTTCTGCCGGGCGACATCTTCGTGTCGCGCGCGCCCGATCCGGTTCTGCAACAAGTCGAGGACGCACACGACGGCGGCGTTTCCGCGAACGATGCCTTGAAGGCCGTATCGCGTTATTTCGATCGCATCGTGCATCCGGCGCAGTTGTTGAGCGCGTTGCCGCGCGCGATCCGCGTACTTATCGATGCCGCGCTCTGCGGTCCCGTCACGCTCGCGCTGCCGCAGGACGTGCAGGCGATGGCCTACGACTATCCCGCTTCGTTCTTCGAGCCGCGTGTGGTCGAGTTCCATGCGAGCGCGCCTTCACCGCATGAAATCGCGCGCGCCGCAGCGGCCTTGCGCGAGTCGCGCGAACCGCTGATCGTCTCGGGCGGCGGCGTGCTGTACGGCCTCGCCACCGACGCGTTGCGCGCCTTCGCGCACAAGCATGGCGTGCCCGTCGCGGAAACGCAGGCAGGCAAAGGCGCGCTCGCTTGGGACGACGCCCTGAACGCGGGCGGAATCGGCGTGACGGGCGCGGCATCGGCGAATGAACTCGCGCAATCGAGCGATTGCGTGCTCGCGGTCGGCACGCGCTTGCAGGACTTCACCACGGGATCGAACACGCTCTTTGCGCATGCGCAACTCGTTTCGATCAACGCCAATCCTTTCGATGCCCTGAAGCAAGACGCGCTGAGCGTCGAAGCCGATGCACGCCTCGCACTCGATGCGCTTTCCGAAGCGCTCGGCGACTGGCGCGCGTCGTCGCAATGGACCACGCGCGCCAAACGTCTCGCCGACGACTGGCGCGAGACTGTCGCACACGTGACGAACACGCCCGTCGCCGACAACGCCTTGCCGCGCGAAGCGGATGTCATCGGCGCGGTGCAGCGCTCGAAAGCCGATTCGCCGGCTGACGATATCGTCGTGTGCGCGGCGGGCACCTTGCCGGCCGACCTGCAGAAGCTGTGGCGCACGAGCGCGCCGGGCGGCTATCACGTCGAATACGGTTATTCGTGCATGGGCTACGAGATCGCGGGCGGTCTGGGCGCGAAGCTCGCGCGGCCGGAGCGCGAGGTGATCGTGATCGTCGGCGACGGCAGCTATCTCATGATGAACAGCGAGTTGGCGAGCTCCGTCATGCTCGGCGCTAAGCTGATCGTCGTGTTGCTCGACAATCGCGGCTATGGCTGCATCAACCGTTTGCAACAGGCATGCGGCGGCGCGCCCTTCAACAACCTGATCGACGACTGCAAGCAAGGCTCGCTCGGCGCACCGACCATCGATTTCGCGATGCACGCGCGTGCGCTCGGCGCGTTGTCGGAGCATGTGGCGAGCATCGACGACTTGCAGGCCGCGATGCAACGCGCGCGCGCCGCCGAGCGCAGCTACCTCATCTCCATCGACACCGACCCCGCGCGCACGACCGACGAAGGCGGATGGTGGTGGGAAGTCGCGGTGCCCGAGGTATCGGATCGCGATGCGGTCTTGTCGGCGCGCGAGCGTTACGAGCGCGCGTTGAAAGCACGCAGCGAAGGCAACTCTATCTAGGACCGCGCACATGTCTTTGCACGTACGGATCGGAATCAATCCCTTGTCGTGGATGAACGACGATTTGCCATCGCTCGGCGGCGAGACGCCCTTGTCCGTCGCGCTGACCGAAGGCCGGCGGATCGGTTACGAAGGCTTCGAACTCGGCAACAAGTTTCCGCGCGAGCCGCAGGCGCTCAAGACGCTGCTGGCGCAATACGACCTCGCGCTGGTGTCGGGCTGGTACTCGGGCAGACTCGCCGAGCGCAGCGCGGAAGAAGAGATCGAAGCCGTGGGTGCCCATCTCGACTTGCTCGCGCAAAACGGCGCGAAGGTGATGGTCTATGGCGAAGTGGCGAATTCCATTCAAGGCGCGCCGCGCCCGCTCTATCAGCGCCCGCGTTTCTTTGCGGATGCGCAGTGGCAACAGTATGCCGAGCGGCTGAATCGTTTCGCGGAATACACGCTGTCACGAGGCGTTCGGGTCGCCTATCATCATCACATGGGCGCGTATGTGGAGACGCCCGCGGACGTCGACCGTCTGATGGCGGAGACCAACGACGCGGTGGGCCTTCTCTTCGATGCGGGTCACATCACCTTCGCGGGCGGCGACGCATTGACCACGCTGCGCAAGCATATTGCGCGCGTGTGCCATGTGCATTGCAAGGACGTGCGCCCGGAGATCGTGAAGCTGGCGCGCAATCGCAACTGGAGTTTTCTCGATGCGGTCATCAACGGCGCCTTCACCGTGCCGGGCGATGGCGCGGTGGATTATCCCGGCATCGTCGCGTGTCTGGCCGAGCATGATTACGACGGCTGGCTCGTCGTGGAAGCGGAGCAGGACCCGGTGATCGCGCGGAGTTACGAGTATGCCGACAAGGGTTATCGCACGTTGCGCACACTTGTCGATGCCACATTCAAGGAGACGGCATGAGCCTGTTAGTGAAGGCATCGCGCGAAGGCCAGACGATCGCGCGTGTGACACCGGAATCCGCTGGCTGGAAGCATGTCGGCTTCGCGGCGTACCGGCTGGAAGAAGGTGAAGTGCTGCATGTCTACGACGCCGGGCGCGAGAGTTGCATCGTCGTGCTGACGGGCACGGTGAGCGTCGAGGCGGGCGACGAGCACTGGCAGTCCATCGGCTCGCGCGACAGTGTGTTCGAAGACGCCGCGCCCTATGCCGTCTACGTACCGCCGAAGCTCGCCGCAATCGTGCGGGCGGAGCGCGAAACGGAACTCGGTGTGGCGAGCGCGCCGGCGACGGGCGTGTATCCGCCGCGACTCATCGAGCCCTCGCAAATGAAGCGTTCGACGCGCGGCAAGAACGCGAATACGCGACACGTATGCGATATTCTTCCGCAGACCGAGGCTGCCGAGTCGTTACTCGTGGTCGAAGTGCGTACGCCGAGCGGCCATGCGTCGAGCTATCCGCCGCACAAGCACGATCAGGACAACGTGCCTGTCGAAAGTTCGCTGGAGGAGACTTATTACCATCGGCTGAATCCGCCGCAGGGCTTTGCGTTTCAGCGTGTTTATACCGACGAGCGCGATCTCGACGAAACCCTGGCGGTGGAGAACCGCGACGTGGTGATGGTGCCGCGTGGGTATCATCCGGTCGTCGTGCCTTATGGCTACGATAATTATTATCTCAACGTGATGGCGGGCGATAAGCGCACGTGGCACTTTAAAAACGATCCGAAGCATGAGTGGATCGTGGAGCGGGATAGCAAGGAGTGAGTTAACCCACCGACAGCCATTCTCGCTGCACATCGGCGCGTGTTTCCAGCTCCCCCAACGCCCCATCGAACTGAACCGCGCCGTGCCCCATCACCGCGACGCGCGCATCGAGCATGCGCGCGATCGTCAGGCGCTCTTCGATCAGCAGTATCGCCACGCCGCGTTCGCGCAGACCCGCGAGGCACGCCGCCACTTGCATCAGCACTTGCGGCGCGAGCCCTTCGCCGGGTTCGTCGATGACCACCAACGACGGATCGCCCGCCAGCGTTCTTGCCAGCGCCAGCATTTGCTGTTCGCCGCCCGACAACGCGCCGGCCTTCACTCGCGCGCGCTCCCGCAACACGGGGAAGAGGCGATAAGCATCGTCCACACTGAAGCGCGTGCCCGGACGCTCGCCGAGCACGAGATTGTCGCGCACGCTCAAGCCCGGAAACACATCGCGCGTTTCAGGCACGTAGCCAATTCCCATGCGTGCGATGCGAAACGGCCGCAGCCCGACGAGCGATGCATCGCGAAACCGCATCTCGCCCTCGCAGCGCACGAGGCCCATGATGGACTTCGCGAGCGTCGAGCGCCCCGAACCATTGCGGCCCACGAGCGCGACGATCTCGCCTTCGGCTATTGACAGGTTCACGCCGTGCAGTACCTGTGCCGCGCCATGCCACGCGCGCAGATCGTGGATACGCAACCCGGCGCTCATCGCGATTCCCCCAGATACGCCTCGCGCACCGCGCGATCGTCGCGAATCGCCGCAGGCGTGCCGGTAGCGATCACGCGCCCTTGAACCAGCACGGAGATGCGATCCGCGAGGCCGAACACCGCGTCCATGTCGTGCTCGATGACGACGAGCGTGCGCCCTTGCGTCGTCGCCCGAATCAGCGCCAGCGCGCGCGATGCCTCCGCGCGGTTCATCCCCGCCGTGGGTTCGTCGAGGAGAATGAGCGGCGCATCGGTGGCGAGCGCGATGCCTAGATCGAGCGCGCGCTGTTCGGCATACGTGAGCCGTGCGGCGGGTACGTCGGCGTGAGCGGCCAGGCCGATGGCATCTAGCATGGCGCGGGCGCGGTCTTCGAGCGCGCGCGACGGCAGCCAGCGATCGATCATGCGCGACGAAGCCGAGCCCAAAGCCGCACAACGCAGATTGTCGAGCACGCTCAAGCCGGTGAAGACGCTCGTCGTCTGGAAGCTGCGCGCAAGCACCCGGCTAATGCGTTGCGGCGCGCGACCGGTGATGTCGATACCGATTGCCACGATGCGCCCTTCGTCGGGTTTGGTGCGCCCGGAAATGGTGTCGAAGAGCGTGGACTTGCCTGCGCCGTTCGGGCCGATGAGCGCATGACGTTCGCCGCTTTGCACTTGCAGATCGATACCGCGCAGAACGCGCGTCGGCCCGAACCGTTTCGCGATGCCGCGCAATTCGAGGGCGATGGTCATGGCGTGTACCCTTTGCGACCGGCGGCAAACATCGCCCTGAAGCGCTCGCCGAACTTACGCGATTCAAGACCCATGTTCATAGCACGCCCCGCGCCCGTCGATCGATCCACGCGAGCCCAACGCCGAGCGCCAAGCAAGGCAACGCGATCCACCAAACGCCGTGCGGCAACGCGCTTGCATCCGCTTGTCGCGCATAGAGCGTCTCCACCGCGACGACCACGGCCGCACCGAACGCCAGCGTGCTCGACATGGCATACATGGTTGAGCGAAGCGGGCGCGTGCGCATGCGCGTGAAGAAGCCAGCGACGCCATCGGGCGCCGCGACGATCACCCACACGAAGCACAGTCCGAGATACATCGGCCAGGCAGTGGACACGCTCGCCACCGCCACGCTGAAAAACGTGAGCAGCACCGCCCCGGCAATCGGCCCAAAGAAGCTTCCGGTCCCGCCGATGACCGTCGCCACCAGCACGCTCGTCGATCTCGCAAGCCCGACGCTTTCCGCCGATGCCAGTTCGACATTCACGAGCGACAACACGCCTGCAATGCCCGCGAAGAACGCGGATACGACGAGCATCGTGAAGCGCACGCGCCGTGGCGACGCGCCTATCGCCGCCGCGCGCACGGGATTGTCGCGCACGGCGTTGGCGAGGCGACAAAGCGGCGTGCGCGAGAACGCGAACATCGCGCAAGCCGACACGACACACCAGCACGCGATCAACGCATACGCCTGCCGCAACGGGCCGAATGTCCATCCGAAGAGCGCAGCGCCGCTCGCGCGATCGATCGCCACGCCACCCTCGCCGCCGAACCAGCCCGGCACGAGCCAGACGCTTGCCGCAACCAATTCGCCGATGCCTAGCGTGATCATCGCGAAAGCCGTGCCGCCGCGTTGCGTCGAGATCGCGCCGAAGACGATGGCCGCGAGCACCGCAAAGCATCCGCCGATCAATGGCAGCAATGGCAACGGCACGCCAAAGCGATTGAACACATGCGCGGCGGCGAAAGCGCCGAACCCCGCATAAACCGCGTGACCGAAGGAAAGCAAGCCCGTCTGCCCGAGCAGCAAGTTGTACGAGAGCGCGAAAACGATGAGCGTCGCCGTCTGCGCGAGATACGCAAGCAGCCAGGATCGATCGAAGCAAAGCGGCGGTATCGCAAGCGCCGCGACGAGTGCGAGCCACGGCGCGAGGGACTTAAGCATCGCGCGTCTCTTCACCGAAGAGTCCGCGTGGACGCGCCGCCAGCATCGCGACGAGCAACAGGTACGGCAGCACGGGCGCGAGTTGCGCGACGGTGAGCGCGGCCCAAGCGTCCGGCAAACGCACGCCGAACCAGGCAGCAATGCTCCCCGCCGATGCCGTCGTGCCCACGGCGAATGTCTGCACGCAGCCGATCAAGAGCGACGCGACGAGCGCCCCCGAAAGCGAGCCCAGCCCGCCGATGACCACGACGACGAACACGATGGGACCGACGGCGTCGGCCATCGACGGTTCGAGCACGGCAAGCGGCGCGCCGATCACGCCCGCGAGCGCCGCCAGCGCCGTGCCGGCGGCGAACACCGTCGTGAAGACGCGCGGGACATCGTGGCCGAGCGTTTCGACGGTCGCGGAATGCGTGAGCGCCGCGCGCACCACGAGCCCCGTCTTCGATACGCGCAGCACGACATGCAACGCGCCGAGCATGAGGATGGCAAGCAGCATCATGAACACGCGATAGCGTGGAAACGCGGCGCCGTACCAGGTGAAGAGCGGCCCTTCGAGCACGGAGGGAATCGTCGCGGGCAACGGTCCGAGCCCCCATACGAGCTTCACGCCCTCGCCTATCACGATGGCCGCGCCGAACGTGAGCAGCAACTCGGCGAGCGCGCCGCGCGCATGCACGCGCTTGAGCAGAAAGCGCTCGAACAACGCGCCCGCGCAGCCGACGATCAAAGGCGCCACGACGAGTGCCAGCCAGAATCCGCCATACGAAGCCAGCGCCTGACCGACATACGCGCCGAGCATATAAAAGCTCGCGTGCGCGAAGTTGAGCAGGCCGAGCATCGAGAAGATGAGCGTGAGGCCCGCACAGAGCATGAAGAGCAGCAGCCCGACGCTCACGCCGTTGAGCAGGCTCACGCTGAACCACTGAAGCACGGAACAATCCTCAAGCGTTGACGAGCGGCTTCAAGGCATCGACGAGACGCTCGGGCAAAGGCACCGGCCGGCGCGTCATGCGGTTCACATAGACATGCACGAAATGGCCCTGCGCCGCCGCGCTCTTTGCGCCTTGCGTGAAGATGCCGACCTCGTAGCGCACGCTCGTCGTGCCGAGCTTTTCCACGCGCAAGCCTGCATCGATCAGATCGGGAAACGAAACCGACTCGAAAAAATTGCAGCGCGTTTCCACGACGAGCCCGATCGTCTCGCCGCCCGCGAAGTCGAGCACGCCCGAGCGCAGCAGATACTCGTTCACGACGGTATCGAAGTAGCTGTAGTAGACGACGTTGTTGATATGACCATAGACATCGTTGTCGGACCAGCGCGTGCTGATGGTAAGGAAGTGCGGATAGTCCGCGCGGCGCGTGGGTTGCGGTTTGCTCATCGTCGGCAGCGGCTGCATCAGCGGTTGATCGCTGCGAGTGCGCGGACTTCGTCGGCGAAGCGCTCGACGGTGTCCTCGCGCGTGTCCCATGCGCACATCAGGCGGCAGCCGCCCGACCCGATGAACTGATAGAACTTCCAGCCTTTCGCGCGCAAGGCGGTGGCGACGTGCGGCGGCAATTCCGCGAACACCGCGTTCGATTCCGGCTTGAAGAGCACCTGCACGCCGGGAATATTCGCGAGACGCTCGGCCATCAATTGCGCCATTGAGTTGGCGTGACGCGCGTTGCGCAGCCAGACATCGTTATCGAGCAAGCCGAGCCACGGCGCGGAGATGAAGCGCATTTTCGATGCAAGCTGCCCCGCCTGTTTCAGCCGATAAGCAAAATCCACGGCAAGCGCCTTGTCGAAAAACACGACCGCTTCGCCGACCGGCAAGCCGTTCTTGGTGCCGCCGAAGCACAGCACGTCGACGCCCGCGCGCCACGTAATCTCCGACGGATGCACGCCGAGCGTGGCGACCGCGTTGGCGAAACGCGCGCCATCCATATGCACGGTCAGATGCCGCCGCTTGGCGATGGCCGCAATCGCTCGCACTTCCTCGACGGTATAGACCGTGCCCACTTCCGTCGATTGCGTGAGCGAGACGACTTTCGGCTTCGGATAGTGGATATCGGCGCGTCGGGTGACGAGTTCCTCGATCGCATCGGGCGTGAGCTTGCCGTTCTCGCCCTTCGCGGTCAGAAGCTTGGAGCCGCCGGAGAAGAATTCGGGGCCGCCGCACTCGTCGGTTTCGATATGCGCGAGTTCGTGGCAAATGACCGAGTGATACGACTGGCACAGCGACGCCAGCGCAAGCGAATTGGCCGCCGTGCCATTGAAGACGAAGAAGACTTCGCAGTCGGTCTGGAACAGGTCGCGAATGCGGTCGCACACGCGCGCGGTCCAGGAATCGTCGCCGTAAGCCGGTTCGTGGCCGCTGGTGTTGGCCTTGACGAGCGCATCGAGCGCTTCGGGGCAGATACCCGCGTAATTGTCGGAGGCGAAATGCTGGATGGATTCGTTCGGCGCGGTCATGGAGTTCGCTGGAAGACTGGTAGAAGGCGCTGCACGAGCTTCGGGACCCGGGACGAGTGAAGATTGCGTGGTCGCCATCGTTGCGTGCCGTGCAAGCAGTCCGCTCATTTTATCCGCATCGCGCCGTGCATGATTCGAATGCGATTGAGCGATAGATCGTGTGCCGCGCCCGTTCTAATCGCGCGACACTTAGGATACCGACGGGCAGCGTCGAACGATTGCGCTATCGGTCTTGATTGCGCGTTGCCGCTACGAGCATCGACGACGTGGTGCCGTCAGCGCGCCGCTCCAATTCAACATGTCATCTGACGATAAAGCGCGCCACCGAAGCCGGCGGCGCGCTTTATGGCGCAAACAATAACTTGGGTCGAGGCTGCGCTTACTTCGCTGTCGTGCCGCTGGCGGCGTTGGCTTGCTGCGCGGCCTTGTCCTTCTTGTTCGCTTCGTGATGGCCGATCGCGCAGCCACCCGCCGCGCCCACCACGCCGTGCTTGCCCGCGACGTGCCCCGCCACGCCGCCGACTGCCGCGCCTTCGAGACATCCCTTGGCCTGTGCTGCGCCCGTGGCGGCGATCATTGCGCCAGCCAGTACGATCGATGCAATCTTGTGGTTCATGTTTGTTCTCCCCTTTTGGTTGAAAGTACCGGAGAAGATGCACGAGATGTGCCTGACAGGCTGTAATGAAAAACGGCCCGGTGACTTTCGCCAACCGGACCGTTTTAAGCACTTCCGCCGCGCTTTAAAGCTGCTGCTGCACCCAGCCTGTCACGCCTGCGAGTGCGGCCGGCAGCTTGGCCGGTTCCGTGCCGCCCGCCTGCGCCATGTCGGGACGGCCGCCGCCCTTTCCGCCCACTTGCTGCGCGACGAAGTTGACGAGCTCGCCCGCCTTGACCTTCTTCGATGCATCCGCCGTCACGCCCGCGATGAGGCTGACCTTGCCGCCTTCGACGGAAGCCAGCACGATAGCCGCGCTCTTGAGCTTGTCCTTCAGCTTGTCGACGGTTTCGCGCAGCGTCTTCACGTCCGCGCCTTCGAGTTGCGCGGCGAGCACTTGAACGCCCGCGACATCGACGGCTTGCGAAACGAGTTCATCGCCCTGGCTCGATGCGAGCTTCGACTTGAGCGCGCCCAGTTCCTTCTCCAGCGACTTCACGTGCTCCTGAACCTGCGCGATACGCTGCGTGAGTTCGGACGGTTGTGCCTTGAGGGCGCCCGCCGCCGCGTTGATACGCTGATCCAGCTCCTGCACATAGCGCACGGCATTGTCGCCCGTGATGGCTTCGACACGGCGAATGCCCGCCGCCACGCCGCCTTCCATCACGATCTTGAAGAGGCCGATGTCGCCCGTGCGCTGCACGTGTGTGCCACCGCAGAGTTCGCGCGAAAAGCCCAGGTCCAGCACGCGCACCGTGTCGCCGTACTTCTCGCCGAAGAGCGCCATGGCGCCGCCCTTCACCGCTTCGTCGTAAGACATGACGCGCACGACGCCCGGCGCGTTCGCAAGCACTTCCTGATTGACGATCTGCTCGACGCGGCGGATCTCGTCGTCCGTCATCGGCGCGTTGTGTGCGAAGTCGAAGCGCGTCTTGTCGGCGTCGACGAGCGAGCCTTTCTGCTGCACATGACCGCCGAGCACTTCGCGCAACGCCTTGTGCATCAAGTGCGTGGACGAGTGATTGCGTGCGGTGCGCGCGCGGCGGATGGCGTCGATCTGCGCCTTCACCACGTCGCCGACCTTGAGCGTGCCCTGCTCCACCGTGCCGTGGTGGCCGACGACATCGGCCTGAACCTTGAGCGTGTCTGCCACCGCGAAGCGCGCGGAGGCATTCGCGAGCACGCCCTGATCGCCCACCTGACCGCCGGATTCCGCATAGAACGGCGTGTGATCGAGCACGACGACCGCTTGCTGGCCCGCTTGCGCCTCGTTCACCGACGCGCCCTCCACATACAGCGCGATGACTTTCGCGTCGTCGAAGATTTCCTTCTCGTAGCCGTGGAACGTGGTCTTGGCGCCCGAGTATTCGAGGCCGGCCGCGAGCTTGAACTTGCCCGCCGCGCGCGCCTGATCGCGCTGACGCGCCATGGCGTCGTCGAAGGCGGGTTCGTCCACCGTCACGCCGCGTTCGCGGCATACGTCGGCCGTGAGATCGAGCGGGAAACCGTAGGTATCGTGCAGCTTGAACGCGAGTTCGCCGTCCAGTTGCTTCACGCCCTTCTTGTCGAGTTCGGCCAGTTCGCCTTCGAGAATCGACATGCCGTGCTCGATGGTCTCGAAGAAGCGCTCTTCTTCCTGGCGCAGCACATCGGTGACGCGCTGTTGAGCATCGACAAGTTCGGGGTAAGCCGCGCCCATTTCCGCGACGAGGTCCGGCACGAGCTTGTGGAAGAACGAGCCGCGCCGGCCGAGTTTGTAGCCATGACGAATGGCGCGGCGCACGATACGGCGCAGCACGTAACCGCGGCCCTCGTTGCCGGGAATCACGCCATCGACGATCAGGAACGAGCACGCGCGGATATGGTCGGCAATGACCTTCAGCGAGTTGTTATCCAGATCGGCCGTATGGGTCTCGCGGCCCGCGGCCTTGATGAGCGTCTGGAAGAGATCGATCTCGTAGTTGCTGTGCACGTGCTGCAGCACGGCGGCGAGACGTTCGAGGCCCATGCCGGTATCGACGCACTGCTTGGGCAGCGGCGTCATGTTGCCTTGCGCGTCGCGGTTGAACTGCATGAACACGAGATTCCAGATCTCGATGAAGCGGTCGCCGTCTTCCTCCGGCGATCCCGGCGGGCCGCCCCAGATTTCCGGACCGTGGTCGTAGAACACTTCGGAGCACGGACCGCACGGTCCGGTGTCGGCCATTTGCCAGAAGTTGTCGGATGCGTAGCGCGCGCCCTTGTTGTCGCCGATGCGGATGATGCGTTCCGCCGGCACGCCGATTTCCTTTTCCCAGATGGCGTACGCTTCGTCGTCTTCCTGATAGACCGTGACGGTGAGCTTTTCCGGCGGCAGCATGTAGACCTTCGTCAACAGCTCCCAGCAGTAGTGGATGGCGTCGCGCTTGAAGTAGTCGCCGAACGAGAAGTTGCCGAGCATCTCGAAGAACGTGTGATGCCGCGCCGTGTAGCCGACGTTCTCCAGATCGTTATGCTTGCCGCCCGCGCGCACGCTGCGCTGCGCGGTGGTTGCGCGCGAGTACGGCCGCGCTTCGGCGCCGAGGAACACGTCCTTGAACTGGACCATGCCCGAGTTGGTGAAGAGCAGCGTCGGGTCGTTGCCCGGCACGAGGCTCGACGAACGGACGATCGTATGTCCCTTCGATTCGAAAAACTTCAGGAATTTCTCGCGTATTTCGGCGGCTTTCATGGCGTACGGGGCGTTTTGCGTGTTCTGCTGGTTTTCTGACGAAGCCTTGGTAAAGCCCGTTTGAAGCCCTTCTGATGCGGGTTTCGGCAAGACTTAAGGCTATTCCGAGTAATTTTTGATTATACGGGATTCGCGGTGCCGAACCGGGGCGCGGCAGGCGTCTGCGACGGATAAAGCGCCCTCGCGCGCCCGTCCGTTCTATGCGACAGTCGCGTGGTCAGAAACCAAATCCGAGACGAGAGACACGACGCATGGGAGCACTCAGCCATATCCGCGTACTCGACCTGACCCGCGTGCTCGCGGGACCGTGGTGCGCGCAGACGCTCGCCGACCTGGGCGCGGAGGTCATCAAGATCGAACGGCCCGAAACCGGCGACGACACCCGTCACTGGGGCCCGCCCTATCTCAAGAAGCCCGATGGCGAAGACACGCGCGAGGCCGCCTACTATCTCGCGGCGAACCGCAACAAGCGCTCGGTGACGGTCGATATCGCAAGTGAAGAAGGTCAGCGGATCGTGCGCGCGCTGGCCGCTCGAAGCGATGTCGTGCTGGAGAACTACAAGGTCGGTCAGTTGAAGAAGTACGGGCTCGACTATGAATCGCTGAAAGAAGTGAAGCCGGATATCGTCTATTGCTCGGTAACAGGCTTCGGGCAGACCGGGCCATATGCGGAGCGCGCGGGCTACGATTTCATCATTCAGGGCATCGGCGGCTTCATGAGCATCACCGGCGAGCGCGACGGACAACCCGGCGGCGGTCCGCAAAAGGCAGGCGTCGCCATCGCCGACCTCATGACCGGCATGTACGCGACAGTCGGCGTGCTGGCGGCGCTCTCGCACCGGGATCGCACGGGCGAAGGGCAATATATCGACATGGCGCTGCTCGACGTGCAGGTCGCCATGCTCGCCAACATGAACACCAACTATCTGGCGAGCGGCAAGCCGCCGGTGCGCTGGGGCAACGCGCATCCGAACATCGTGCCGTACCAGACGTTTCAGACGAGCGATGGCTGGATCATCGTCGCGGTCGGCAACGACGGGCAGTTTCGCAAGTTCGTCGAGGCAGGCGCATGCGCGCATCTCGCCGACGATCCGCGCTTCGCAAAAAACCCGTCACGCGTGCGCAATCGCGACGTGCTCGTGCCGCTTCTCGCCGACATGGTCGCCACGCGCGGCAAGCACGAATGGCTCGCCGCGCTGGAAGCGGCGGGCGTGCCGTGCGGCCCGATCAACGATCTCGGTGAAGTGTTCGACGACCCGCAAGTGCTGGCGCGCAGGATGCGTATCGATCTGCCGCATCCGGAAGGCGGCGACGTGAAGCTCGTGGCAAGCCCCATCAAGATGAGCGCGACGCCGCCCGAAGCACGCACGCATCCGCCGATGCTCGGCGAACACACCACGAGCGTGCTCAAGGACGTGCTCGGTTACGACGATGCGCGCATTACGCAGTTGCGAAAGGGCAAGGTGATTTGAGCGCGATACGCCGGTATCAACGCGTTCCCGCGCCGATCAGCCCGCCCGCCGCCGCCCCGGCGATGGTCCCGAGCGGCCCGCCCGTGAGCACGTAGCCGAGCGCCCCGCCCGCGCCCGCGCCGATGGCCGCGTGAGCCTGCTGACGCGACACGCCCGCGCAGGCTGTGAGGCTCGTCACGAGCGCGGCCACCGCCGCGAGCTTGATGATCTTGTTCATGGTCGAATTCCCTGTGTTGTCGTTGTGTTGTCGTTGTGATGTCTTGTAGTCGCACCGCTTGCCGGCTTGCAACCCGACCGGCGAGCCGATCATAAAAGCCCGCGCGCCCCGCCCACAACGCGATTTACCTTCCGTTACCCTCGTTACGGTGACCGAATAAGTGCTTCACAGGTGTAACGCGGGAGCCGGAATATGCAGGCCGATCCGCGGCGCATGGAAAGGCGGCATCGGCGAAACCCGCGAGCGCCTGCCCGCGCGGGTTGCGTAAGGTAGAATCATCCCGATATACCTAGCATTCGAACGCGTTCCGAGCCGCGAGGAACGTTTCCCGAACCGATCACACGCGAGCGCATCCGTTGGCACTTCTTTTCGCATGAACACCGATCGCAACGACGCCCCGGCGCCATCCAATTTCATTCGCAACATCATCGAAGACGACAACCGTTCAGGTAAGTGGTCGCAGCGTGTCGAGACCCGCTTCCCACCCGAGCCGAACGGTTATCTGCATATCGGTCACGCGAAAAGCATCTGCGTGAACTTCGGGCTGGCCGCGGATTACGGCGGTGTCTGCCATCTGCGTTTCGACGACACGAACCCCGAGAAGGAAAGCGTCGAGTACGTGGATTCGATCATCGACGCGGTCGAGTGGCTCGGCTTCGAGTGGAACAAGGACGGCCGCGAACACAAATACTTCGCGAGCGACTACTACGACAAGCTGTACGAATGCGCCGAGCTGCTCATCAAGAAAGGCCAGGCCTACGTCGATAGCCAGACCGCCGAGGAAATGCGCGCCACGCGCGGCTCGGCAACCGAAGCGGGCATCAACTCGCCGTATCGCGACCGCACGCCCGATGAAAACCTCGACCTCTTCCGCCGCATGAAGGCGGGCGAGTTCAAGGAAGGCGAGCACGTGCTGCGCGCGAAGATCGACATGGCGGCGCCGAACTTCAACATGCGCGATCCGGTCATCTACCGCATCCGCTTCGCGCACCACTACCGCACGGGCGACAAGTGGTGCATCTATCCGATGTACGACTACGCGCATTGCGTATCGGACGCGCTCGAAAACATCACGCACTCGCTGTGCACGCTGGAGTTCGAGGATCACCGGCCACTCTACGACTGGTTCCTGGCGCAACTCGCCGACGACGGCGTGTTCGCGCGTCCGCTGCCGCAGCAGATCGAATTCTCGCGCCTGAATCTAACGTACGCCATCACGAGCAAGCGCAAGCTCCTGCAACTCGTGCAGGAGAATCACGTGGACGGCTGGGACGACCCGCGCATGCCGACCATCGTGGGCGTGCGCCGCCGTGGCTTCACGCCGGAAAGCATCCGCTTGATGGTGGAACGCGTGGGCGTGACCAAGGTCGATTCGTGGATCGACATGAGCGTGCTCGAAGGCGCGCTGCGCGACGATCTCGACGAGAAAGCCCCGCGCGCAATCGCGGTGCTCGATCCGCTCAAGCTCATCATCGACAATTATCCGGAAGGACAAAGCGAGGAATGCAGCGCGCCCGTGCATCCGCATCATGCTGACCGCGGCACGCGCAAATTTCCGTTCTCGCGCGAATTGTGGATAGAACGCGAAGACTTTCAGGAATCGCCGCAGAAGGGCTACTTCCGCCTTTTCCCCGGCAACAAGGTGCGGCTCAAGTACGGCTTCGTGGTGGAGTGCACGGGCGCGGACAAGGACGAGAACGGCAAGGTGATCGCCGTGCATTGCAACTACTTCCCGGACAGCAAGTCGGGCACGGACGGCGCGAACGCGTACAAGGTCAAGGGCACGATCCACTGGGTCAGCGCCGCGACGGCCTACGCGGCCGAAGTGCGTATCTACGACCGCCTGTTCAAGGAGCCGCAACCGGGCGCGGGTGGCGCGGAGTTTCTGGATGCGTTGAATCCGGATTCGAAGCGCATCGTCAATGCGTTCCTGGAACCCAGCGCGCGCGAAGCCAACGCCGAAGACCGCTTCCAGTTCGAGCGCCACGGCTATTTCGTCGCGGACCGTCTGGATTCGCAACCGGGCAAGCCGGTGTTCAACCGTATTGTCAGCTTGCGCGATAGCTGGGGCAAGCCTGCCTGAGCGTCGCAATTTTAGTTGCAGAGTAACGGGCGCCGCACGCAAGAGGCGGCGTCCGGTCCCGCATCCGCGGTGCGAACAAGACAAACAGAGGGCCAGCAACACGCGCTTCCAGCGAGGACATCCATGAAGCAGTACTCAAGCGCGCCGCGAGCGGGCGCGTTCCGGGTCATTGTCGGAAACGTTTGTATCGCGACGTCCGCCGCGCTGTCTTTCTGCTCTCCGGCATGGGCCGCCACGGCGAAAGAGCTCGCTTCCGCGCAGGCCGCCGTCGATCAGCTTCCGCCTTCGGCCACGCTGCGCAAGATTGCCGAGAACGGCGCGATCGTCCTGGGCGCGCGTGAATCGTCGGTGCCGTTTTCTTATCTGAACAAGCAGCAGCCGGTCGGCTACTCCTACGACATTGCGCTCAAAGTCGTCGATGAAGTGAAGCGCCGGCTCAACATGCCGAATCTCACGGTGAAGAACGTGGTCGTGACCTCGTCGAACCGCATTTCCTACGTGGTGAACAATCAGGTCGATCTGGAATGCGGCAGCACCGCGCATCTGGCCGAGCGCGATCCGCTGGTCGCGTTTTCCAACAGTTTCTTTCTGTACGGCATTCGCATGGTCGTGAAGCGCAAATCGGGCATTCGCGATTACGACGATCTCGCGGGCAAGACCGTCTCCACCACGGCGGGCACGTCGGACGAACGGCTGCTGCGGGAGATGAGCATCGAGCGCAAGCTGAATCTGCGTATCATCAGTGCGCGCGATCATGCCGAGGCATTTCAGGCGCTCAAGAGCGACCGCGCAGTCGCCTTCGTGATGGACGACCCGCTGCTCTACGGCAAGATCGCGCAGGAAGGCGCGGCGCGCCGCGACTACATGGTGACGGGCGAATCGCTTTCCAATGAATCGTACGGCTGCATGATGCGCAAGGGCGATCCCGAGTTCAAACGCATCGTCGACGATGTGATCGCCGGCATGCAGCGCTCGGGCGAAGCGAAGAAGCTCTACGACACCTGGTTCATGCAGCCCATTCCGCCGGACGGCATCAATCTGCAGTTTCCGTTATCGGCGGACATGAAAGCGCTGTTCGCCAATCCGACCGACCATCTCGCCGAATGAATTCAGAGTGTGTCGTGCAGTTCGGCCAATGACAGCGTGGTTTGAAAGAGCTTCGCGAGGCTGCGGCTCGCGAAGCTGTCCACGTCGGCGGGACTGACCCAGCGATAGCCGTCCATCTCGGGAATCATGGTGCCGTCGCTGTAGCGCGGAAAATACGATTCGCACACGCAGTCTTCGAGCTTCACTTCGTCGTCGCTCACGCGCACGGCGAAGAGATGCAAGTCCTTGTCGCGACGATACACAAAGCGTCCGAGGTCTTTGAGACGCGCGGCCGGCAGCACGATGCCCGTCTCCTCGCGCAACTCGCGCAAGGCCGCGTCGATAGGCGCCTCGCCGGGATCGCCCTGTCCTTTCGGCACGTCCCAATGCGTGGTTTCGGTCGCGTGGCACAGGAGCACGTCGCCCCGCGGGTTCAGGATCACCACGCCGCACGATACGGTACGGGCGGTCATCGCGCGACGGCTCCGTTCAACATGCAAACCCGCACGTCATTGCTTCTTGAGTTGCCACTTGCCGCTCGCCTGCTTGCAGGCAGACGGCGTCCAGGTCTGCGTCTGCCCCTTCGCAATGGCCACGATCTCGACCTTGCGGCACTTGAGACCGGCGTCTTCGAAGGTCTCGCGCGGCGTGATGGTGCCGTGGACCGGCACGGTATTGCCCGCGTCCTTGTTGTCCCAGTCGAGCGATTCGCCGTCTTTCTTGGTTTCGAGCGCGGTCTGCGCGGCGCGGTTGAGCGCCTGCAAGTCGCGCTGCTTCATGTAAGTGATGGGCGTGTTGTTCAGAAAACCGAGATTGGCCGCAAACGCCGAAGCGCTCGCGGCGACGAGCACGGTGGCCGTCAATGTCCGGATGCAGGCGCGCGCCAGCGGTCGATATTCGATCGGCATAGATTCTCCTCGTTGCAATGCGTTCGATACGGCGCCGTAGACGAGGCGCGTATGACGAGCGGCGGCGAAACCGCGCGCTCGGGCCTTTGAGGGCCGCAACGAGGATAGCATGACACAAGGCGAACGGCCGCCTTGCGGGCTATATCGCGGGCTTTAGTTCGATGCCGCCTTCATGTCCTGGATCGCCGTGCCCTTTTGCGAATTCTTGTCGGTGGCGGGATCGTAGCCGTCGGTGAGCGTGCCGAGGAAGGCGACCACGTCCTTGATCTCGGCTTCGTCGAGTGCGGGCTTGTCGCCGCGCTTGCGATCGAACGGCGCCTCGGTATTCACGTTCTCCCAGTACTTGCGCGGCAGATCGTCGAACTTTTGCACCGCGCCCTTCTTCGAGACCGGATAGAACTTCTCCGGGTTCGTATCGCGCTCGACATAGAAGCGCACGACTTCATCGAGCGAATGATAGATGCCGTTGTGGAAGAAGGTCTTGCGCGTCGCCACGTTGCGCAGCGACGGCGTGCGAAAGAGTCCGCAGAACTCGTCGCGGCCCTTCAGATCGGTGCGCTCGGGTCCGCATGCGCCCAGATCGTGAAAGTTCGGATTCTTGTTGATCGGCAATGCGCGATTGCGCGGCACGCCGATGGCGATCAGGCCGAAGTCGCTGAACTGCGGCGGTGTGCCGTCCTTCGCGCGCTGGCTGATATGACACGCCGCGCAATTGCCCTTGCTCTCGTCGTTGAAGAGCTGCAGGCCGTGCATCTCGGCGTCGTTGAGCTTTGCGCGGCCGGCAAGGAACGCGTCGAACTTGCTCGTATAGGGGAAGAACTTCTGCGGCGTCTGCTCGAACGCTTCCAGCGAACTCAGCACGGAGGCGAACAGACGGTCGTCGCTATCGAATACGCTCGCACCGAACGCGCGGCGGACATCGTCCGCATAAGGCGCCGCCCGGACCGCCGCTGCGACCTTTGCGGGCGTGCTGCCCATCTCGAACGACGACAGCAGCGGAATGCGCGCCTGGTCCGCGCCATGGTCCACGCGGCCGTCCCACGTCAGCCCGCCGGTTGGGCCGGCATCGACACTTTCGTCGCCTTCGTCGTCGGAATCGTGGAAGTGCTCGGCGAATTGCGGCACGGACTGCAAGTACTTGAGCGACGGCACCGCCCGAAAGCCAGGCCGATGCATATCGCTGCCGCCCAGCTGCACGGAGAACGCGTTAGGCGGACCGAAAGCATGACTCGGACTATGACAGGACGCACACGCGAGCTTGCCGGAGCCTGACAGCGACGGGTCCATGAAGAGCTTCTCGCCGACCGTCTGCATTGCCTTCACTTGCGCGAAAACCTCCGCGCGCGACTGCCCTTTCGATGGCGCGGCTTGTGCCGGAGCCGTTGCCAGATCGGCCGCGTGGGAATCGCATCCGCTCAACGCGACGGATGAGGCGACCAGCAACAGGGAACATAAAACGAACGGCAGACGCATCGAAGGCATGGATTGCGGACGCATGAAATTGAAAGATGCCGCAGGGTATGACGCTCATGTGTCTCTCATGTGACAAGCGCCGACGCCGTCATATGGAGGGCAACGCATGATGGTTATTTCACCAACCTTACGCATTCGAAAGCGTTATTACATGTTCGCGTAATTGATCGTGGTCACACTTCGCACGCCGGCACTAAAAGGCACTTGAAGGCGTTTGCCGAAGTCGCCTGCATTCGGCGCCGGCTCCCCAACACAAGAGAGACCTCGATGAACAAGAAACTCGTTTGCGCAGTGCCGCTCGCATCGGCGCTGGCAATCGGCTTATACGCATGCGGCGGCGACGACCACCACGACAACGACATCTCGTCGGTGAAAAACGTCGTGGTCATCTACGCGGAAAACCGCAGCTTCGATAACCTCTACGGCAGCTTCCCCGGCGCGAACGGCTTGCAGAGCGTGACGGCGGCAAGCGCGCAGCAGCTCGACCGCGACGGCAGCGTGCTGCCGACCCTGCCGAAGATCTGGACGGGTCTGACGGCAACGGGCGTGACGCCTGCCGTCACCGAGGCGATGACGGCGAATCTGCCGAACGCGCCTTTCGCCATCGACGATCCGGCGGGCTTCAACACGCCGCTCTCGCTCACGACGCGCGACCTGTATCACCGCTTCTATGAAAACCAGATGCAGATCGACGGCGGCAAGAACGACAAGTTCGCCGCATGGGCGGATTCGGGCGGCATGGTGATGGGTCACTACAGCACGCCGCCGCAAAAGCTGCCGCTGTGGAAAGTCGCGCAGCAATACACGCTCGCCGACAACTTCTTCATGGGCGCGTTCGGCGGTTCGTTCCTGAATCACCAGTGGCTGGTTTGCGCGTGTACGCCGGTTTATCCGAACGCCGACAAGAGCGTGGCGAAGGCGTCGATCTCGGCGGTGAACGCGGATGGCGTGTCGCTCACGCTGGCGTCGAACTCGCCGGCTTCGGCGCTCACGGGCATTCCGAAGTTCGTCAACTCGGGCAACCTGACGCCCGACTTCTACGCGATCAACACGATGCAGCCGCCGTATCAGCCGAGCGGCAACACGCCGCCGACGGGTGGCGATCCGACGCTTGCCGACCCGAACGCCGCGACGACGCTGCCGCCGCAGACGCAGCAGCATATCGGCGACCTGCTGAACAACGCGGGCATCAGCTGGGCATGGTATGGCGGTTCGTGGGGCGCGGCGCTGGCGAGCCGTTCGGTGATCGGCGGCTCGGTGAATTCGGTGCCGAACTTCCAGACGCACCATCAGCCGTTCAACTACTTCGCCGATCTCGCGCCGGGTTCGACCAACCGCGCGCAGCATTTGCTCGACGGCGGCACGAACGGAACGGAGTTCATCAAGGCGATCGACGCGGGCACCTTGCCGCAAGTCTCGTTCTACAAGCCGCAGGGCAACCTGAACGAGCACGCGGGTTATACGGACGTGGCCTCGGGCGATCAACAC
Source organism: Caballeronia sp. LZ003 (assembly GCF_031451465.1). NCBI lineage: Bacteria > Pseudomonadati > Pseudomonadota > Betaproteobacteria > Burkholderiales > Burkholderiaceae > Caballeronia > Caballeronia sp. LZ003. The sequence continues at coordinate 2,157,479 of NZ_JARUXJ010000001.1, forward strand.
ATTGCCGACTTGATCACGCATCTGCAGAACAGTCCGCAGTGGAAGAACATGGTCGTGGTCGTGACGTACGACGAAAACGGCGGCTTCTGGGATCACGTCGCGCCGCCGAAGGGCGACCGCTGGGGTCCGGGCACGCGCATTCCGGCGCTCATCGTCTCGCCGTATGCGAAGAAGGGTTTCGTCGATCACACGCAGTACGACACGACGTCGATCCTGCGCTTCATCACGAAGCGTTTCTCGCTGCCGACGTTGCCGGGTCTGGCTTCGCGCGATGCCGCGTTGAAGGCGAACGGCGCGCCCGCAATGGGCGACCTGACGAACGCGATGAACTTCTCGCAGTGATAAGTCTCCGAGCTTGACCGACGGGCCGCCTCTTGCGGCCCGTTTTTCATGCGCCCGCGAAAAGCGACGCCAGATCGCTGCTGCGCTGGCCGCCCGCCTCGGTCAGCACGCGCGCCTCGAGTTCATCGATATGCTCGCGCATGACGGCAAGCGCGGTGTGCAGATCGCCGGCTTCGAGCGCATCGACGAGACGCCCGTGTTCGTCGGATGCGCAATTCGACACCTTCGACGGATCGAACAACGCTTTATACAGCTCCGTCCTGGCGACGAGCCGCGCGAGAAACGCCTCGACTTCCGGCGTGCCCGCAAGCTGCGCAAGCAGCAGATGGAACTGTCCCGCGAGCCGCACGCATTCTTCCACGACGCCGGCCTTGAGCGCACGCTGCTCGCTCTTCACGTGCGCGCGCAACGCACGCTTTTGCGGCGTCTTGAGCGCGCCGCACAGGCTCGCCACGATGCCCGCCTCCACCACTTGCCGCGCGCGATAGACCTCGCGAATATCATCGACGGAAGGTGACGGCACGAACGCGCCGCGATTGACTTCGAGCGTGAGCTTGCCTTCCGCGCCAAGCCGCGCGAGCGCCTTGCGAACGGCGCCGCGCGTGCAGTCGAACGCCGCCGCGAGTTCGCGCTCGACGAGTTGCGCGCCCGGCGCGAGCTTGCCCTGCAAGAGCGCGGAAGCGACCGCGCCGTAGACGCGCTCTTCCGGTGAAATGTCCTTTTGCGATGCCATGAATGCGTGCGGTGCTTGTTGTTGATCCGCATTGTAGCGAGTGCCCGGCAAATACGGGTTATCAGCGATGCCGCGATTTTGGTTGACCAATATTTGCTAAGATGGTCAACCAAACAGGAGGCTCTCGGGTATGGAACCGGCAATCTGGATTATCGGCGCACGGCCGTTCGGCGGCGATTCCGTGGACGTCTGCGTGCGCGCGCGCACCATCGACTCCATCGCGCCGCATGGCGAAAAGACGCCTGCCGCGAGCGATACGGTCGTCGACGGCGCGGGCATGTTGCTGCTGCCTGGCTTCGTCGAAGGCCACACGCATCTCGACAAGACCACGTGGGGCATGCCGTGGTATCGCAATGCGGTGGGGCCGCGTCTTGTCGATCGCATCGAGAACGAGCGGCGCTGGCGCGCCGAAAGCGGTCACGATGCGGCCGAAGCGTCGCGCGCGCTCGCGCTGGCATTTCTGCGTCAGGGCACGACGCGCATTCGCACTCACGTCGATATCGATACCGACGCCGGCCTGCGTCATCTGGAAGGCGTCGCCGCCACGCGCGCCGCGCTCGCCGATGTGCTCGACATGCAGATCGTCGCGTTCCCGCAATCCGGCGTGACGACGCGCGCGGGCACGCGCGAGCTGCTCGATACCGCATTGCGAAGCGGCGCGGACGTGCTCGGCGCGCTCGACCCGGCAGCCATCGACGGCGATCCCGCTCTCTCGCTCGACATCACCTTCGCGCTCGCCACGAAGCACGACAAGCCGATCGACATTCACCTGCACGAACCCGGCGATCTCGGCGCCTTCACCTTGGATCTGCTGCTCGATCGCGTAAAGGCGCTTGGCTTCGAGGGACGCGTCGTCGTGAGTCACGCGTTTTGTCTGGGCCAGTTGCCCGATGCGCGGCGCCACGCGTTGCTCGAACGCATCGCGCGCCTGAATGTGGCGCTGCTCACCACGGCGCCCGCCTCCATGGCCGTTCCGCCGTTTGGCGAGGCGCGCGCGGCGGGCGTGACGCTCTTCGGCGGCAACGACGGCATCCGCGATACATGGACGCCCTTCGGCTCGCCCGACATGCTCGAACGCGCGATGCTCATCGCGATGCGTTTCGACCTGCGCCGCGACGACGATCTCGCCGCGGCCTTCGCATGCGTATCGAGCGAAGCGGCACGCGGTTGCGGCTTCGCGGATTATGGCCTTGCCGCGGGCATGCGCGCGGACCTCGTGCTCGTCGATGCCGAAACGGTCGCGCAGGCCGTCGCCATGCGCCCCGCTCGCCGCTTCGTGATGTCGAACGGCACGATCATTCCCGCGGACTTCACGCGATGAAAGCACGCGCATCGAACCTTGTATGGCTGGCGGTGATTGTCGCAATCGGTTTGAATCTGCGGCCGCTGCTCACGTCGATCAGTCCGCTGATGAACGTGATCCTGCCCGCCACCGGCTTGTCGTTTCGTGGCGCTTCACTGCTCACCGGCCTGCCCGTGGTCGCCATGGGCGTCTGCGCATTCGGGGCGAGCGCGCTGACCCGGGCTATCGGCAATGCGCGTGGCGTGGCTATCGGGCTCGTGGCGATCGTCGCGGCGGGCGCGGCGCGTGTTTTCGCGGGCGAAGCGGCGGCGTTGATCGCAAGCGCGGCGGTCGCGGGCACGGGCGTCGCGGTCATTCAGGCGCTTCTGCCCGGTGTCATGAAAACGCGCTTCGCCGCGCGCCTGCCCTTTGCGATGGGCCTCTACTCCGCATCGATCATGGCGGGCGGCGGACTGGGCGCGAGCATCACGCCCAACGTGGCCGCGCTCGCAAGCTGGCAAACAGGTCTCGCTGTCTGGGCGATACCCGCGCTCATCGCGCTCGCGTTGTGGCTGCTTCTGATGCGCGCGGATGCCTTGCCTCGTCCCGCCGTCACACGCGATACGACTTCTAAGCCTTCGCTCTTTTCGAATCGTCGCGCGTGGGCGCTCGGCGTGTTTTTCGGGCTCGTCAACGGCGGCTATACGAGTCTTGTCGCGTGGTTGCCCGCGTACTATCAACAACTCGGTCAGAGCGTCCGCGAAAGCGGCACGCTGCTCGCGTTGCTCACGGTGTTTCAGGCGTCGTCCGCGCTGCTCTTGCCGATGGCGGCCGCTCGCTTCGGGCGCGCTCGTGACCGGCGCGCGTGGATCGCAGCCGGCCTTGCCGCTCAACTCGCGGGATTCGGCTTGCTGCTGTACGCGCCGCTCGCGTTGCCCGTTATGGTCGTGGCGTTGCTCGGCGCGGGACTCGGCGGCGTGTTTTCGCTCACGCTCGTATTGACGCTCGATCACGCCGACGACCCCGAACTCGCCGCGCGTCTCGTCGCGTTCGTGCAGGGCGTGGGTTTCGTGATCGCGGCGGCAGCGCCGGTGATTGCCGGCATCGTGCGCGACGCAAGCGGCGGCTTCGCGATGTCGTGGGCCATGCTCGCGGCGAGCCTCATCGCGATGATCGCGCTCAATGCCGTGTTCGGCCCGCTGAGCTATGCGCGCGCGATGCAGCGTCAGCGTGCGGACTTCAACGCACCGCGTGGCACGCGAAGTATTCGTCGAGCAGATCCGTCATCTGCCACACGGGGCACGGGCGGCGGCAATGCCCGTCGTAGCCCGCTTCCTTGAGACGCCCGAGCGGCTCTTCGGGAAGAAAGCTGCTCATCGCGATGATCAGGCGGCCCGCGTCGTCGTCCTGACGGCGCACTTCGCGCACGAGTGCATAGTTGGCGCAGCCACCGATGCGCGTATCCAAGAAGACCAAATGCGGCCGCCACTCCTCGACGATGCCCTTGAGCGATGTCGCATCGATGGCAAGCTGCGTCGGAAATCCTTTCAGCTCGAACAACGACACGAGCGATATGCCGAGCGCCCGCTCCGCGTACGCGACGAGCACGCGCCGCGCATCCGGCCGCACCCGCAGCTTCTTGCGATTCCAAAGCGAGCACTGAGCTGGACTGGTTTCGTATGCTCGATTATTCACGTCATCCTCTGGCGACACAGGTTTGCCAGCCGCACACGCGGTGCATCCAATGCGCCATGTTGGGGCGCAAATGCATCCTGGGTGTGCAGCGCAAGTGTTGTACGAACCGGTTAATCCAGCCAAGGCCAGCCAATTTCAGCCGGAGCCTTGGCCCGTGGGGCGTTCGTCGGCGCGGTGAAGCAACGTGAGAAAACATAGGGCAGGAAGCGGGCCAGAACGAATGCCGACCCCGCGCGCAAAACCGCTGAAATGTCTGACTAATTCGCGCTAATCGGACGAAAAAGCACATATCGTTTTTTCTTGACGTGCTCTCGAAACCAGCCTATAACCCTCCATATGGATGGTCAACGGATGGAAGAAACGAACTCATGGCGAGGCAAATCTTGGATGCCGCACGTTCCAAAGGCGGCGAAACGGAAAAAATCACGATCAATCTTGGCCCGGTGGATCTCGGCCAAATCGATCTGCTCGTGGAAGAAGGTTTCTATTCGAACCGCACGGATCTGATCCGTACGGCTATCCGCAATCAGCTCTCGGTGCATGCCGTGGTCGTCAAGGAAACGGCGACGCGGCGCGCCCTCGTGCTGGGACTTCAATACTTCTCGAAGCAGGATCTGGAAGCGGTGCGCGCGGCCAATGAAAGGCTCAAGATTCAGGTACTGGGTCTTGCCAGCATTGCCGCCGACGTCTCCCCGGAACTTGCCCTTGCCACCATCGAATCAATACTGGTTCGCGGTGCGCTGCACGCATCGCCGGCTGTGAAAGCGGCGCTTGCAGATCGAATCCGCTGACCTGCCGATGCAGGCCGGAAACGACTACGGAAAACATGATGAAACTGAACGAAGGATTTCTCGACTCCATGAAAGAGGCGTTCGAACGCTTTCGCAATAGCGACAGCAGCGGCGCCGTCGAGGTCGTCAAGCGCGCGATGCGCGGCGCCACGCACGCAACGCACGCGTCTGACGCATCGGATGCTTTCGTCAAGGCACCGCCGCAACCAGCGCCCGCCTCTGCACCGGACGCCGAAGATCGCGGACACTTCAGCACGCGGCGCTTCACGGGCGCGGCCGGTCAGCGCGACTACAAACTCTATGTGCCGGCCGGTTATCGCGATGAGCCGTTGCCGCTCATCGTCATGCTGCACGGCTGTACGCAAAACGCCGACGACTTCGCGGCCGGTACGCAAATGAACGCGCTTGCCGACGCGCACGACTGCATCGTCGTCTATCCGGTTCAGCCGCAAAGCGCGAATCCGTCGAAGTGCTGGAACTGGTTCAAGTCGTCGGATCAGCAACGCGACGGCGGCGAACCGTCGATCATCGCGGGAATCACGCGTGAAGTCATGGCGAGTCATCGCGTGGACCCGAAACGCGTCTACGTCGCGGGCTTGTCCGCCGGCGGCGCAATGGCGGCGATCATGGCGCAGCGCTATCCGGATCTCTATGCAGCGGCGGGCGTGCACTCCGGCCTTCCCGTGGGTGCCGCGCACGATCTGCCGTCCGCGCTCGCAGCAATGCGCGGCGGTCAGGGCAACGCCGCGAACCAGCGCGCGGGAGGCGGAGCGCAGTGCTCGTTGATCGTCTTTCACGGCGATGCCGACGCCACGGTGAATTACGCCAACGCCCGCAAGCTCGTCGACGATTTCACCGCAAGCGGTTCCGACCGCGAGCTGCACGACGGCATGGCCGGCGCACGCAAATACACGGTCCAGCGCTTGAAGTCGGCCAACGGGAAAATCGCGGAGTTATGGACCATTCACGGCGCGCCGCACGCATGGTCAGGCGGCAGCACGCGCGGAACCTACACCGATCCGGCCGGACCTGACGCTAGCGCCGAGATGCTGCGTTTCTTCCTCGCGCATCCGAGGAGTTGATCGCCGCGCAACGGTTCGGGCGGCGCAGTCCGCGCGGTTCGGATTCCGGCCTTTGCCGCGACGAGAGTCACGACGTCGCTGGCGGGGCTTGAACCAATCGCTTTGCCTCGACACATGTCCCTGACGTTTCAGAGGTCAAGAAACGAGCGCAGCTTGTCGGCGCGGCGGGGATGCATCAGCTTACGTATGGCCTGGCTTTCTATCTGGCGAACGCGCTCGCGCGATACGCCCAGATGCGAGCCCAGTTCGCCCAGCGTGAACTCGGATACCGTGTCTATTCCAAAGCGCATGCGCAGCACGCGCGCCTCGCGTGGCGAAAGCGCGTTGAGCGCGTCGTCGATGGCGGCGCGCATGTCCGCGTGCACGGCGGCATCGAGCGGCGATTGCGCGTTCGTGTCCTCGATCATGTCGCCGAGCGTGGCGTCGGCGTCATCGCTTGCAGGCGTTTCCAGCGAGATGAGATGCAGCGCGATCTTCTGGATACCGCTGATTCTCTCCTTCGGCAACTCCATGCGTTCGGCGAGCACCGCAGGCTGCGCGGGCCGTCCGGTCTGCTGCATGATCTCGCGTGAAATGCGATTGAGCCTGTTGATGGTTTCGACCATGTGCACCGGAACGCGAATGGTGCGCGCCTGATCCGCGAGCGCGCGCGTGACCGACTGCCGAACCCACCACGTCGCATAAGTCGAAAACTTCCAGCCACGCCGATATTCGAACTTGTCGACGGCTTTCATCAGACCGATATTGCCTTCCTGAATCAGGTCTAGAAAGTGCACGCCCCGGTTCACGTATTTCTTGGCAATCGAAATGACGAGGCGCAAATTGGCCTCGATCATCTCGGCCTTCGCGCGTCTCATGCGCGACTCGGCCGCGAGCATCTGACGGCTGGTTTGCTTGAGCCTTTGCAACGGCATCGCGGCGCTCGATTCAAGCTCGATCAGCTTGTGCTGCTCGGTCTGGATGGCCGGAAGACTGCGGTAGAGCGACGCGCCGTACTCATGCGAGTTCGCTGCCGCAGCCGTATTGGCGGTCCACTCGAGATCGGTTTCATGACCGGGAAACGACGCCACGAATTGCTCGCGCGGCATGCCGCAATAATCGATCGCAATGGACGAAATGCGCCGCTCGACCATGCGAACTTGCGCGACTCGCTGCTGCATGTCGGCGCAAAGACGATCCACGGTCCGGTTGGTAAAGCGAATGCGCGCGAGTTCGGTGCGGATGCTCGTATCTGCAAGCGGGCTTTGGATTGCATCGACAGTCATGCGGTCGAAGGATTCTTCGACACGTGCAAAGATGGCCAGGCTGTCGCTCGTGAGCCGACTCAGCCTTTCCTGCTCGGCGCGGTCGGAATCTTCGAGACTGGTTTCTTCGTCGGCATCGCTCGGTGCGTTGGACTCACTGGACTCATTGGGCGCATTGGGCGCATTGGGCGCCTGCGCGAACGGCATTGCGTCCGCATCGTCCTTGTCGTCGATGCCATCGACGAATTCATCGATAGACAGCGTGCCCGCCTCGACCTGCGCCGCGCTGGCAAGAATCAGCGAGATGGTCGCGGGGCACGCTGCAATTGCCTGGATCATCTCGTGAAGACTGTCTTCGATACGCCGCGCAATCTCGATCTCCGCCGCGCGCGTCAGCAATTGCTTCGCGCCCATCTCGCGCATATACATGCGCACGGGATCGGTCGTGCGGCCGAACTCGGAATCCACCGTCGACAAGGCGACTTCGACATCCTCGTCGGAGTGGTCCTCGAGCATGGCGACGGCGGTCGCGTCGTTCAGAAGCAGGGTTTCGGTGTCGGGTGCCTGTTCAAAGACCGCGACGCCCATGTCGTTGAAGGTTCGAGCAATGGCTTCGCGCGCGGCTTTCTGCGCGAAGTCGCCGGGAAGATGGTCGTTGATCTGCGCATGCGTGACGAAGCCCTGGTCCTTGCCCATCTGGATGAGCGCGCGTATTTCACGCTGCCGCGTGTCGTCTTGTGCGGCTTCGGCGTAGGCATCCGCCGAAACGACGGCAAGCGCCGGCTTGCCCTTGCGCACGCGTGAGGCGCGCGCTTTCCGCATCGTCCTGATGGGATTTTCAGGCAGGTCTTTCGTCGCGTCTTCCTGATTGAAACTGGCCATTCTTTCTCCGCTGCAAGCATGCTTGGCGATGTGAGACGTTAGCCAGAGGCACGAAGGCCTGCGCAGACGGAATCACGGGGTTTCGATAGACCCGATGCGGACACTAGCCGAAGCGAGCGTCGAGCCAGTCTTGCGCCCACTTTTTAGCGAAGGCGACTGCATCGTCACGCGAGTCGAAGCCGGCGAGATCGCCGCTCGACAGGACATCGGATTCGCTGCCGTCCGCGTTGGTGGTGATGATTCGCGCATGCGCCATATATTCTCCGTCGGCCCTGCGCGGTGTCGGGTCGATGCGAAAGCGGGCTCGCGTAATCTCCATGGCGTCTCCTGGTTGATTGCCGTGAGGCGCCCTGGCATCACAGCTCTTAGCTAAAGCACATTCAGGCTTGCGGAAAAATCATGCAGGCGCGACGTCTCCCGATCTGCTCGATCGATCATTCAGTCGAAGAACGTTCTGTCTTGCGGACATTGATCGATCATCTGTTCCGCATAAGCAGTCGATGCGCGGCGCGCGTCACCCGCGCTTTGAAAAGGCTCGTCCATGCTAAGCCTGAAAACACGACTGCGCGCCACGCCAGTCTCGACTTGCGGTTCCTGAATGCGCACGGCGGCGTCGAATCCCTCGTCGTAGTTATGACCATGACCGGAATCTGCGGGCCTATGCGAGAAGACGAGCGGATAAATTTCAAGGCCGCGATATAGGCGGAATTCAACTGTCATGGGATGACCTCGCGCCGCCGTGGGCGGCATATCAATGATGGAGCGTGGAGCAATATCGGCGCTGTTCGCGATGTCGGCGACGTCTATGCAACTGACCGCAACGACTGACCGCATTGCACGGTCTCCGATAATAGGCCGATCCCGTCAGGGCCCACCGTGAGAGCAACGTATGCGGTTTTCACACAAAGTCGCGACTCAATCGGCCAAGCCCATCCTACGCGCTTTAGTGATTTTGTACAGCGAAAGTTTCAGTACCGGCCTCAATGATTTTATCTGTCTATCATCGCGCGACCCGCATCACGCACCCCGCCAAAAAGCGCGTGAACTCACCCGACCGAAAGCGCGTCATGTTCCGCATCTTCCGGTGTCGCGGCTTCGAAATATATATGGCGCTGACGTTCGTTTGCGAAAGACTTGTATGACGTGAGTTTGCGGATCAAGCACAGCGGCAACTCGAGTGTGCCCGGGTAGTGCGGCAGCGATCACGCGCGGCTCGTCTTGTCTCATCGCCGAAAGCGCGGGACAAGCCGCTATCGACTTTTTGCCCCGGCTAATAGCCGCGAAGCAGCCGCCCGAAATGTCTTGACCCTGCCGAATTGACTGCGTATCGTCGGCTGGACACGCTTCGAATTTATTTTTTGCCCGCGCGCCTTTGCAGCTTTCTGCCCTCCCCTTGAATGCGCTTCTCTTTCTCGGCTTGAACGGTCGACACGATAATCGGGGAGTACTGATGATATCGACGCGGTATTTCGACTTGTCCCGAGTTCACATCGCTGATGCGTGGCGCCGATGTTTTCTTCACGCTTGCTTGCAAACGCGCGGCAAGAAACGCAAAGCGCCATTCGATCACATCACGCCGTCCCGACTCTGATGAACACCGACTCCATCGAACTCTATGTAAGCCCGAACGGCGATAAATGGCTGTTGCATACCGGCGCGGACAAAATGCCCGTGGTTCGACATGTGCCGAATGCCGCATCGGGAGGACGCGTATCCGAGTTATCGCTGGATGCGTTTTTGTCTTCGGGTGAAGCCGCGCCGCAGCGTGACGCTTTGCTTGAACTCGTCGGGAGAATGATTCCGCGCGAGCAACCCGATACGCCCGCCACGTTCAAGCCCGCGGCCGAAGCGCTGCTCCTTACTGCGGCCCGGGTCCGCACGTTCGTGCAAGAGCGTCATCTAACGAATGCGAGTGGCTTTTTCTTTGCTCGCGATCAGCGCCTGTTTCTCGTCACGAGCCGTCACGTCGTCACCGATAAACCGAGCCAGCATTTTCCCGATCGTATCGAAATCGAACTGCACACAGACCGCGACAACCTCGGTGCATCGACGTGGTTCAACCTGCCGTTGTATGCACAGAGCGTGAGTCTCTGGCGCGATGGGTCGGACGACGGCGGCGCGATCGACGTCGCCGTGCTGGAAATTCGTCGCGACCGGTTGCCCGTAACGGCGGTGTTCGAGGCGTTCGGGCCGGAGCATCTTCCCTCGCCCGAAGATGTCATGCCAACGGGCGCGTCCGTGCTGATCGTCGGCTTCCCGCTTGGTTTTCACGACTCGCTGCATCATTTGCCGGTGGTGCGGCAAGGCATTATCGCGTCGGCATTCGGCCTGCGCTTTCAGGGCAAGGGATGCTTCATCACGGATGCACGCACGCATCGCGGAACGAGCGGCGCGCCTGTGGTCATGAGCAATCCGTCGATGGCGAACACGAGCACGGGCGCGAGCTTGCCGTGGGTGTTGCTCGGCATTCATTCATCGACCATCGACATGGGAACAAGAGATGTCCACGCCGATGAAAGCCTCGGTCTCAACAGCGCGTGGTACTCGGACATTCTGATGACACTGACGAGCGATCATCCGCGCGTGGCGAAGGAATCAGCCGAAAAGACATGACTCGATTCGGATCGCCAAGTAATCATTCCGCTCGCCGCGGATGACGAAATTCACGCTTGGCGAGTGCGACGAACACAGCGAATGGTCGTCGAAAATACGGCGGAACGATTTGCAAAAAGATGCGCCTGAACGCGCTTCGGAACAACCGCTGATTCTGGCCCGCCCTACACGACTCGAACGTGTGACCTACGGCTTAGAAGGCCGTTGCTCTATCCAGCTGAGCTAAGGGCGGTTACGAGGAACCACTTGAGACATGGGCGCGTGGCAGGCCAAGCGAGACCGGCCGCACCCAAGAGAGCGAGGATTTTACCTCAATCCGCAAGCGGCGCGGCCAGACTTGATTACAACGGCTGCGGATGCATCATGAACCATCCGAAGAAGAAGATGCCGACGATCACGCAATACACGCCGAACGATGCCAGCTTGCCGTGACCTTCGAAATAACGCATCAGGAAACGCACGCTCAGATAAGCCGCGATACCCGTCAGCACGCCGCCGAGCAACGCATCGAAAAGCTGACCGGGCGCGTGAAAGAGCTTCGGCAATTCGAGCACGCCGGCCGCGAAGATGATCGGCGTGCCAAGCAGAAACGAAAACTCCGCCGCCGCTTCAGCCGTCAGGCCCGCGCCGACACCCGCGATGATCGTGAGACCGCTGCGCGAGAAACCGGGAATCAGCGCGCCGATCTGCGCAAGACCCACCAGAAACGCCTGCTTGAACGTGAGCTTTTCGGGCGCGCGTGCTGCACGGGCGCGTTGCAGCTTGTCGCCGAACCACAGCAACACGCCATTGACGATCAACGCCGCCGCCACGATACGCAGATCGTGAAACAGCGCTTCGAGCCGCTTTTCGAGCAACAGCCCGACGATGCCCGTCGGAATGGTGCCGATGATGAGCGCCCACATCATGTGACCGTCGTCGTTGCGGCGACCGCCGAGCGAAGCGAACCAGCCGCCGATCAGCGCGACCCAGCGCTTGCGGAAGTACCACAGCAGCGCGAGCGCGGTGCCGAGATGCAAGGCGACGAGAAACGGTAGCAGTTGCGGCGCGTGCTTGTCGATATGCATGCCGATTAGGCCGGGAACGAGCAGCGTATGTCCAAGGCTACTGACCGGAAAGAGTTCGGTCACGCCCTGCAGCACGCTCAGAAAAATAAGAAACCAGAGAGTCACGCGTCGGTCCTTTTCATGAAAGAGGAAGGAAGACGCGCCGCGGAGTGCTTTCCTCGCTCCAAAGCGCAAGGCCGAAGGCGGCGAGACGAAGATCGAAGGGGATGAGGAAATGGTGCGGCGCGCAAGTCGGGACCGATTATGCACAGCCGTAGTTGGACCGCCAAGCGGAAAACGTACAAACGCGTGCGACAGGCGTCACCGATCGATAAACGTCAGCGAAACCGAATCAATCAGTAATTTATAAGAAAGCGATATCGAATCAAGCCGAAAGAACTCGACGAGCAGGCGGCGCGCTGCTCAGCCCTTCAGCTTATAAAGAAAAATTGCCGTGCTCGCGCCGAAGAGGCCGAACATCGCGACGCCCATTGCCATCGCCAGATCCATGGTGACTCCCTGTCCGTCTGATTTCCAACATTCGGTTGCTATAACAACACATCGTCAGATGAGACGGCAGTCGCAATTTCCCGCAAAGGGTTTCTCCGTAGGACAAAGCAAGGCAGAATCGTCGGGGTTTCAAGGCCCGTTTTCAGCGCGATCATCATTTCACCGGAGCGTCTTCGCACCATGTCATCTCAACCAGACGTGATTCATATCGAGCGCGATGGCGCCGAAATCCTGCTCGCGCCGAGCGCCGGCGGCCGCCTCATGACGTGGCGAGTGAACGGCGAGCCCGTCATCCACTGGCCCGATGCGCCCGACTGGAGCAATCCGCCCAAGATTCGCGGCGGCAATCCGCTGCTGTTTCCGTTTCTCGGCCGGCATTTCGTCGACGGCGAAATCAACAAGTGGCGCGATCAGGACGGCGTCGTCCACACGCTCTCGACACACGGCTTCGCGCGCGACCTGCCGTTCTCCTGTACGCGCGATGCCGACGGTCACGGCCTGCGCATGACGCTCGTCGACAGCGACGCCACGCGCGCAGGCTATCCGTTCGCATTCCGCTTCGAGGCAGCGTACCGGCTCGTCGATGCCACGACTCTCGAAGTCGAACTCACGACATCGAATCCCGGCGAAGTGGCGCTGCCCTATTACGCCGGACATCACTTCTATTTCCATCTGCCGCACGATCAACGGGCACAAAGCAGCGTGGAGCTGCCGCGCACCGAGCGCCGGCATCAGTTGGCCGGCGGCGCGATCAGCGAGGCGACGCCTGGCTCGCCGCGCTACTCGTTGGGCGACGCGAGCATCATCGACAGCTTTCATTGCTTCACGGGTCCTTCCGATCAGCCCGTGCGCCTGAACATGCCGGGCCTGAAGCGCACCGTGAGTTTCGAGCTGCATCAGCCCGATTCGGTGCCGTGGTTTGCCGTCACGACCTGGACCGAGGCGGATACATCGGACTTCTATTGCGTCGAGCCGTGGATCGGCTTGCCCGATGCCATCCATAACGGTCTTGGCCTGCGCTGGCTCGCGCCGGGCAAAACAGAGACCGCGCTGCTCAGGCTCGTCGTCACGCGCGCCGACTAAACGTTGCAAACGGCTTTCTGTCAGGGGAAACCCGAAACGGTAAAATCCTGCCTTCGATCCGCCGCGCAAAATTTCAAACGCCCGTCGCGCGGCGGCGCCTTACGAGGTCAGGTTTGCATAAAAGAATCCGCCAGTTCGTTTTTACATCGCTCGTCGCGGCGGTCGTGACGCTTTCCGCTTGTGGCTCCGGTCCGGTTGCGCCCGGTTACTATCGCGTCGAGCGCGGCGATACGGTCACGAAGATCGCGCGCGCCAACCGCACCACCGTCGCCAATCTCAAGCGCTGGAACAGCTTGTCGAATCCCGATGCAATCGAAGTCGGACAAGTGCTGCGCGTGGTGCCGCCGGAAGGCTCGGCGACGGCTTCATCGAACGTGGCGAGCACGAGCACACCGAAGAGCGCGGACACCGCACCGGCGACAAAGCCCGGACCGGGCATCACGCTCGTCTGGCCCGCACAAGGCGAAGTGATCCGCAACTTCAACGGCAGCAACTCGAAGGGCATCGACATTGCCAATTCAGCGGGAACGCCGATCGTGGCCGCGGCGACGGGCAGCGTCGTCTATGCGGGCAACGGCTTGCGCGGCTACGGCAACATGTTGATCGTCAAGCATAACGAGGACTACCTCACCGCCTACGCGCACAACAGGACGCTATTCGTGAAGGAAGGCCAGACCGTGCAGCAGGGCCAGAAAATCGCCGAGATGGGCGATACCGACAGCGACCGCACCATGCTGCATTTCGAGGTGCGTTACATGGGCCGCTCGACGGACCCGGCGCGTTACTTGCCGTCGCGTTGAACGCAGACGGACCATAAGAGGAAGATCGATGATTTCGATGAAAAGAATCCACCCGGGCGCAGTCGTTGCCGCTCTCGCGCTTACCGGCGCGCTCGGCGGATGCGCCCACGGCCCGACCATGACCTACTTGCCATCCGGCGATACGGGCTTCGCCATCAACTGCAGCGGCGGCGATGCGAGCACGAGCTGGGCGGCCTGCTACAAGCAAGCGGGCGGAGTGTGCGGTGCATATGGATACGACGTGGTGTCGAAGGACAATGACAACGGCGCGACTTCCGGCGGCACGGTCGCGGGTATCTTCGGCGCGAACATCAAGAATCGTTCGATGGTGATCCGCTGCAAGCAGTGACGCTTGCATGCGTGCCTGCATGAGCGCTCAAGGGAACATCACGCGCTCGCGGGCTTGGTCCGATCGCGCTTTGGCGTTTTCCTGCGCCAGCGGCCGGACAATGGATCGATACGCGCGGCAAACGCAAAGAGGAATGCAAGCGCGAGCGGAGCAACGATAGCGAAAACCGACAGCAGATTCATGGCGAAACCAGAATGCACTAAGTCGTCGGATATTAACCTTGCGGCAAATGTTTCGCTTAAATGTCAGTTAGAAGTTAAGGTCAGTATGGATGACCGACGCGTCGTTCCTACCGCGCAAACGTGTGGGCGCCGGCGTATTGAAACTTGCACGCGGTTACGCTCCGAAACAAGCGCACACAGTTGCCGAGGCCAAGCCTCCATAAAATATCTGCAGCCCGCGCTTCTCTCTGCGCGAACAGTCCGTGCGGGTTAGAAGCGCCGGCGCTGATGCGTCGGCGCTTCGCCTTCTTTCACTTTGGATCGGCCGACGTCGGCGCGATGAGCATCGACGGCGGGGTGTCGTCGGTCGGTACGCCCTTATAGTCGGGCGGGTCTTGCGGCGGATGCTTTTGATTAGCGGGTTCGGTGCATGCAGCCAGCATGAGTGCAAGCGTGGCGGCACCTAGAACGGACACGAAGTTACGCAGCATGAAGTCCCCAAGAAGACGTCAAACCCGACGTCAAAAAGACAAAGGGGTTACAAGCCGTGACTTGTAACCCCTTCGTGTATGGTGGTCGGAGCGAAAGGATTCGAACCTTCGACCCTCTGATCCCAAATCACCGAGGCCAATGACAGGGAAAGCCTTGCAGTAGAAGGGCTAGCGCGCAGCGGTGTCTAATCAATTGCATATAAAACAGGCACGAAGCCATAAGGCTTTGCGCCCGATTGCAACGCAGTTATTAGACAGGAAAAGATCGTGACCGTAGACGCCAATGGCGGGATCGACCCGCGCATCGCATACGAAAGAGATATGGCTACGCGCTTGTATCCGAAGCGCGCAGAAGCAGACCCGCACGGTAGGAGCCCGCACGAGGCTGGAGCCAAGCTCGACGCTGGGAAGGCACCGGTCCTACGCGGCGCACTCGGCTATTTCCCCCGAGCGCTCACGGCAGTCGCCGAAGTGTCAGAGATTGGTGCGCGCAAATATACTTGGAACGGATGGGAGTCGGTACCGGACGGCGCAGAACGCTACGGCGACGCGTTGGCGCGCCACATCTTGGCCGAGAACATCGATGGTTCGCACGACGCAGACACCGGATTGTTGCACGCGGCGCACGCAGCGTGGAACGCGCTCGCGCGTCTTGAACTTCTGTTGCGCACGAAATGACCCGCCGCATCTTCACCCCGCACCTGTATCAGGGCTTGATCATCGAGCACCAGCACGCGGTCGACCGCTCGAACACGTGGGCCGGCATGGGGCTAGGCAAAACTGTCGGAACGCTTACAACGCTAGAGTCGCTCTATCACTTCGGCGTCGAGTCGCAGCCGACACTCGTGATTGCGCCGCTGCGCGTCGCGCAATCCACCTGGCCGGATGAAGTCCAGAAATGGGAACATCTTCGCAGCATTGACGTCGTGCCGATTATCGGTGATGCGTCGGCGCGCGCAATGGCGCTGCGCAAAGATGTGCCGATCATGACGATCAACTACGAAAATCTGCCGTGGCTGATCGACTGGTTCAAGCATCATCCACGGCCCTGGCCGTTCGGCACGATCGTCGCCGACGAATCTACGAAGCTGAAGTCGACGCGCATCTCGCAGCAGCGCAGCAAGAAAGGAACCGAGTTCCTGAAGAAGTCCGGCGGCAGCGTGCGCGGCCGGGCGCTCGCGGAGATCGCGCACACGAAAGTGCACCGCTGGATCAATCTCACCGGCACGCCATCGCCGAACGGGCTGAAAGATCTTTGGGGTCAGCAGTGGTTCGTCGATGCCGGCCAGCGCCTCGGGCGCAGCTACATGGCGTTCGAATCGCGCTGGTTTCAATCCGTCCCTGGCGGTCAGGGATACCACCAGACGAAGCCGCTCGACTTCGCGCAGGAGCAGATTCAAGCCGCGCTGCGCGACTGCACACTGTCGTTGAACGCCGCCGATTGGTTCGACCTGAAAAAACCGATCGTGCGCAATATCATCGTCGATCTGCCGTCAAAGGCGCGGCGGCTGTATCAGGACATGGAACGCAAGATGTTCATGGAGATCGGCGAGCACGAGGTCGAAGCGATGAACGCCGCAAGCCGCACGATGAAGTGCTTGCAGCTCGCGAATGGCGCGGCATACGTGGACGACGCCGGCAACTGGAAGGATGTGCACGACGAAAAGATCAAGGCGCTCGAAGACGTTATCGAGGAAGCGGCCGGAATGCCGGTGCTGGTTGCCTACCATTTCAAGTCGGATCTCGCGCGTCTCGCACGGGCGTTCCCTAAAGGTCGGCAGCTGGACTCGAACCCGCAGACCATCAAAGATTGGAACGCCGGCAAAATCCCCGTTCTCTTCGCGCATCCTGCATCGGCTGGTCATGGGCTGAACCTGCAGGACGGCGGCAACATTCTCGCCGTCTTCGGTCACTGGTGGAATTTGGAAGAGTACCAGCAGATCATCGAGCGGATTGGTCCGACGCGTCAGCTTCAGGCCGGCTATAACCGGCCAATGTTCATCTATCACATCGTTGCGCGCGACACGATCGACGAAGACGTGATGGTTCGGCGCGAGACGAAGCGCGAGGTTCAGGATATCTTGCTGGACTCGATGCGACGCAAGGGGTTGCGCTAGTTGCGGCGGCGCTTGCGGCGCGCGGATCGCGCGTCGAGATGGGCGACGAATGCAAACAGCCCCGCTGCACCGAATACCCCGACGACGAGCGCGACGCCCCACACGGTCAGACGCTCTTCGCCGCGGCCGATCCCATCGCCGTGGAGCGGCGTTTGCCTAGGAACCGCTTCAGCGACATGGCCGGATTTTCGACCAGATGCCAAGACAGAAACGCCATCACCGAGATCGCGACGAACGACAGCATCAGGTTGAACCAAACCGGCTTCGAGTTGTTCCAGTGCAGAATGATCAATTGCTGAATCGGAAAGGCGTAGATATAGAGGCCGTACGACAGATCGCCGAAGCGCCCGAAGCGACGAACGAAAGGCGTCGACATGTTGCCGAACGTCACGACAACATACGGCAGCGCGATCACAAGCGCAAAATATTCGTTGCGCAGCAGCCAGAAGCCTACGGCAGCGCAGCCGAGAACCGGCCCGACGATCGAACGATAACGTTCAATATCGGCACGGCATACGTGCATAGTCGCGCCGAACATAAAGCACAGCCCGAAGTCCATCAACGGGTGACGCGCCGCCTCAATTGGCAAAACGAAGCGGCAAAGCGCCAGTACGAGCAGCGTCACCGGCAGCACGTAGCGATGGCGCAGCGAGCCGAACAGCCCGAGCACCGCAAGGAACCCGTACCACTTCAGTTCGAGCGGGACTGTCCAGAGCGAACTATTGACGGTCGGATGGTGGAGACCCACGAATACGCCCGGGAGCTTGTCTGTTAGGTTCCAAAGCGTCGCCGTGCCGAACAGAAAATCCCACGTTTCAGGCGACTGGAAATATTCGGTGTGCGAGAGGGTTGTCGCGCGCGGTCCCATGATGAAAGTCATTAGAAGCGCCACACAAATCAGGCCGGGGAAAATGCGCAGGATACGCTTAAGAGCAAAGCGCGGGACATGCGGGTCACGGTCCCAACTCTGCGAGACAAGATAACCGCTGATCGAAAAGAAAATCAGAACTCCAAGACCACCATAGCTAAACCCGCCGAAGACAGCGGGTTCACCTAGACCCATTAATCCGTATTGATGGGAGAAAATAACCAGCGATGCTGCGACTACGCGTATGAAATCGAAATTGTTACTGTGTCCCGCGCCTTTCATTCGGCCCTCTGTAATTTCTTGGAATGGGCCGGATTATATTCCTTTCAACGACTTACCTCACCCTGCGAACCCGCATGAAACCGTCCGCTGTCATTGTGCTGGCTCCAAAAACCGAAGTTGCAACGCAATAGACGGTGGTCGTCGATGCGAGCAGTATCCGAACGGCTCCAGACTTGATGGTTTGCCGAACGCCTGTATTGAGCGGAGCCTGAATCAGCTGATATCCGCCTAGACCAGGCTGCGTTGCCGAAGTCGTGCTGACCCCGATCTCTATATTTCCGAACGTCGTAGTTGCTGCTGGAACAAAGTTGGCTGTGCACTCGACATCGTAGTCACCAGCCGTCAGCGACGCTGAGCTGACATTCGCCGCGGTTCCAGAAGTCAGAGAAACCGCGCTGAGATTCGTGGGCGTCGGGAATTCCCCGATGCTGCCCGCCTGCGCGCTGTCGTTCGTCGTGGTGCCCTTGATGCCGGCAGTCGAGCTGGGCGTAATCAAGCCGGTTGCCGAGAGCGTCGTGGCGAATATCGGCGCGGCCGTCGTGTTGCCCCATGACGGTGGTGAGGCGAGCAGCAGCCGAACCCATGCCGTTGTCGCAAGCGTGGTGCTGTTGGCCACGACACCAGGCGTGGGGGCTGCAGGCGTGCCCGTGAAGGTCGGACTGGCTAGCGGCGCAGCACCGAGATTGGACAGCGCCGTAGCAGCGCTTGTGGCGCCCGTGCCGCCGTTGGCAATGGCGAGTGTTCCGGATACACCGCCAAGCGTAACGGTTCCCCACGCAGGGGGTATGCTTGGGCCGTTCGAGATGATTGCCTGCCCTGCTGTCGATCCCGCCGGGCTAACTAGTGACGGCGGAATCGTGGTTGCACCGAAGGCGACGGATGTGAAAGCGGCAAGCGCCAGGACGAAAAGTCTTTTCATTTTAGGAACCTCGAAACATTGCGGCGCCGCCAGCTTGCGGCCCAGGCTGAACAGTTACGGTTTGGCCCGATGTTGTCGGAGCCTGCACAGTGACAGCGTCGTCAACCGGCGCGGTGACGGTGCCGGGCGCGGTGGCGAATGAGGTAATCGCAGCGTTCTGAACCTGCGCGTCCTTCGTCATACCGAAATAAAAGCCGTACACAGACTTCAGCTCGGAAATGATGTAGCCCATGACGGTTGATACGAGAGCGATGACCGTCTCATTCCAGCCGCCGGCCTTCCCCGACATCACCACATAGACGATGTATCCAGTCAGGCAGACGACCGCGAGCGCGAGCAACGGGCGCATGAAGTCTCTCGGCTGCTTCGCTGCCAGCTGGCGCGCACTGTCGCGGTCTGCCGCTTCTGCCACGTAGACTGATTGTTGATAAGCGAGATTCGTCTGCTCACGTTGCGCGGCGATCGAGGCGAGATCTTTTTCGTGATCCATCTCGGCCTGCTTCAGCTTCACGATCGCATCCGGATCGGCCGCAAGCGCAGCCATGATGCTGTCTGGCGAAGGATCAGTGCCAAGCGCTTTCGCAATGACGGATGCCGCGAGCCCCACACCAGCACCGACGACCGTGCCCACGCCGGGAACAGCATTACCAAGGATCGGCGCGAACTTCGATACCGCCGATGCGACATCACCCCACGTACTCATGGCGCCACCCCCGAACGCATCATTTCCGCCAGGCGCTCGGCGCGGTCTCCGACTTGCGTCGCCCATCTCGATGCGAGCATGCCAGCCGCTGCGGCAGCGTACGATCCGTTCTGCATCGCCACGAGCGTGTTCTTAAACGTCAGCAGCGTGCCGATCCCCATGTTGAAGCACATATTCAGAAGCACGCGTTGGCGCACGGGCGAAAGGTTTCGCCACCACGTCAGATTGCGATCGAGATCCGCCTCGACGTCTTGAATGTCGAGCTCGAAGATTAGATCGATTACCTCTGGCCGCAGTTTTCCGCCCTTGCGTTTGTCGATCAGATGGCCGATTCCGATCGTCAGATAGCCCAAGCTGTCCTGATACGCATACGGCACGTTGTCCTCGTCGCGCGTGAGTTCCGCTTCAAGCGCTTGTCGGTCATACGTCGCGTTCATATCCGCCCCATCAAAGCGAGAACAATGACGACTACGAGGATGATGCCGAGCAGCCCGCTTGGCCCATAACCCCAAGCCGAGCTATACCCCCACGTGGGGAGACCGCCGATCAGGAGCAGGATAAGAACGATGATCAGAATGGTTGACATGCAAACCCCCTATCTACGATTGCCGATCCACGGTTGCGCGGGTTGCGGCGGTTGGACTGCGGTTTCAAGTTTTTTGTCGACAGCCTTCGCTGTGCTCGCTGCTTCGACGGCTTTGGCGGTCGCGACATTCACCTTCTGTTCGACGACGTCTGTCTTCTGTGCGGCGGCATTAGCCGCGACGGCCGCTTCGCGGGCTTGCTTGATCAAGGCCGCTTGACGAGCGTCGTTTAGCTTCGCGCGGTCCCCGAGCCAGCGCAGCGTGTAAGCCACGATCTGGTTGGTGTCGCCGACCGATTGCTTCATCGCTGCGAGGTCATCGGTTGCCTGTTTGTTGACACGCTCTAGCCCGTCAATCTTTGCCGTGAACTCGCGCGTACACGCGGCGCGCTCCTGCTCCTTGACGATCGGAAACCGCGCGACAAGGTTCGCGCGCTCTTCGGCATCCAAGCGCTGCTGCACTTGGGCGCCGACAAATCCGGCGACAACTACGAGCAGCCCTACGGCAACGAGCAACTTCACTTGCTGCCACCAGTGATTAATGCTTGCCACAGTCGCTCTCCAATTCGGCAATGCGATCTTCGAGCTGCGCGCTTCTGCGGCGCTCGCGGTCAAGTTCGTCTTCGGCGTTGCGGCGCAGCTTGCGCTCGTCTTCGATCTCGATGTCGCGTTCATCGATCTTCTTTTCGAGCGAGTCGATGCGATCGGTTAGCCGGGCGACTTCAGTCTTCAGGTTTTTAATAGCGGTCGCTTCGGACTGATCGCCCTGAAAATCACGGCGCCCGCCGCGCCATACCTGATACAACCAACGAAGCCCCAATACGGCGCCTGTTCCGGCGACGCCGTATTGGGTCAGGTTTTCAGGCATTGACATCAAACGTCCCCATCTCAGCCGCGCTCAGTTGAGCGACGGCAGACAAAACCCGATCGTCGCCCCCGCGCCGAAGATAAATCGAGCGGCGGCGCTGTAGGCGTTCACCGGCGCTTTCGCGGGCGCGCGATACATCTGCCATGAATTGAAGCCCGTCGCAGCAGCGTACGTTTGGTCGATGCGCCCAAGGTTCTGCGACGAGATCAGGTTTCCGCCGTAGTCGTACCAGTCGATGACCGGCGTGAAGTAGGCGGTCGACGTAGTCGTCATGAACTTGAGCGGCACCGCGAAGTGATAGTCTCGATTGCCTTCCACCTTGAAGCGGTTCGTGGTGTCGGTTGCGAGATTCAAGCCGTCGCTGGTTGTGACAACCTGAATGCACTGGTTTAGTCCGAACGGACCGTCGCCAGTGAGTTGACGATAAGCGCCAGCGGGCGCATTTGCCGTGACGACCCACCCACCGAAGCTGCTCGTCGTGCCACTGGTCGGTATCGAAGTTCCGGATCGGTCTACGTTGTTGATCGCGTTCGCGCGTCCGTCGTCGAGATACCAACTTGTCGTCGTGGCGTTGTCGATCGTCACGTCTTCGAACTTAGCCTGGCATCCATGCACAAACGTCGCGCCGCCTTCAAAGCCTTCGAAATAGAATTCCTGAATGTGGCATTTGCGCATCAAGACTCGAAAATTGATCGAGCCGGTTGCATCAACGAGTTTCGCGCGGTCGGTGGCGGCAACACCAGATGTGCGGCTAAGTCTGAAGTCTTCGAGCGTAAGCGTGCCCGTCGATCCAGTCGCAATCGCAAACGGCGCAAGTCCGGCCGGACCGAAAAAGCCATCTGCGTCGCCGCTGATCAGGTTGTCACCCGTGAGAACTGCCTGACAGCCGACTTCCCAAATCGCGTCGCGAATGGTCATGTTCGCGCCGAAGATTGAGGTGCCGTTTTGAATGCCGCGCTGATACTCGCAACCGATCATGACCATGTGGTTGCCGATGTCGTTGTAGTCGTTGCGCACACAAAAACCCAGGCTATCGTTCCACCACGATGCGTTCGATTCCATGCGCTGCGCGAGAAAATTGCAGCCGACCCATGTCGAATACGAGTTGATGGCATTGCCGTAGACGGGCTGTAGCACGCCTCGGAACTGAATACCGAAAAACCAGTTCTCCGACATCTGCGAAGCAGGCATCGCAGCCTGACCAAGCAAGCTTCCGTAACTGATCCCCGCCTTGATATAGCGGATGCTGCCGCCATAGAAATAGTTGAAACAGGTGTTGACCGCCGGCACAAGGCTCGAATCGCCTTTGAACTGGAGCGCGCAGCCGTAGTTTTGCTGATGCACCGGAGTCGGCGCAGCGCCGTCGCTGACGATCTGAAGGTTATAGAACTTGTTGTTGTTGCATCCGTTCAACCGAACGATCGCGTCGAAGGCGGAAGTCGAGATACCGCTGATCCATGCGTCGTAGAAGATGAATGTGCAGTTCGCAACGACCGAGGTAAAGTCGATCGACTTGACGTTGTAGTAGCCCGGAAGGAATTCGAGCGTGGTGTAAGCGGGCAGGCTGTTCAGAATCGATTGGAACAGCGTCGTCTGATCGGTGCCTGCCGTGCCGTTCTGGTTGCCGTCGCCGAACAGACCAAGCTGCTTGCTGTTCACGCGGCCCTTGAACACACGCCGCCACACGCCGCCATCGGATGCCGCGATGTCGCCGAGCACGGCAGGCGTGATGGATGCCGAGCCCGAGGCCACTGCATAAAACGCGTCACCGCCACCATCGCCAGCCGTGTAGTACCCACTCGTGTGGGCATGCGAATAGCGCACGGTACTGAGAGACTGCAGCTCGGCGATGTTCAACGCTTGCCGTTCGAGCAAACCGACCCACGATAACTGCGGGTCCGCGACGGATTGATTCGGTGGAATGAACTCCGAAAGCGTCGTGCCGCCTTTAAGCCAGATCTTTGGTATGCCGGCGGGGATTGGCGTATTGAATGACAGCGTCTTGCCGCTCAGACTGTACGAATCCGGATCTTGAACAATGCCCGACATGACGACAGCGCCGAGATTTGCCTTATCGCCATATGCTTTACCAAGCGTGACGCTGGTCGACGAGCCCGATGTGTAGTCGATGCCATCGACGAAAACCTCGTCTGTCAGGCTTCCGGCGCCGACGCTTGCCGTGATCGGCAGCGCGGTAACATTTCCGAGCGCATCGAACCCGAGCAGTGTATTGCCGCGCGACGTTGCAGGCGGAAGCGCCGACGGCGTGTCTTCACTTTCATTGACGACAATGGCGCGCGACGCCAGCTCGGCGAGTTGCTGGACCTGAACCTCGACGCGATCGACCATATCTTCGACGACTTCCGGATAGAAGCCACCGCTATTTGTAAGATCGACGGTTTGATCGTAAGGTAACGATCCGAGAATCACCAGCGTAAAGCCGCTCGGCAGTGGTGTGCCAGTGATCGGGTAGACGATCGAACCACCTGGGTTGTTGTTCTGATCGCTGCTCAACGCGACGGAATAATCCGAGTCGAGAAGTAGCTGCGCCGATACCCCGCTCGAATTGACGCGCACGACCGCGATATCTGTCTTATCGAACACCTTGAAGGCGAACGGAAAAGCGGTCGTCGCACCGTTACCGATGAACGGGCCGGCTTTTCGCTTCGAACTGGAAACCGTCATGCGCGGGCACTCCTATTGAATGCCCGCAATTGTCAGCGCACGTTTACCCGGTATGTGCGCTCACTTTGTCGGCTTGCCGACGATCATCGCCGCGGCGCTCGCATCACCGTTCTGCCAGGCGAGATAGCCTTCGGCGACACGATCAAGCAGCCCGGCCGGGTAGTGCAGAACATCGCCGGCCAACTTGTTTGCCGCGCGGATGCCGCCTTCAGACACTTCGCCCTTCTTCGCCTGTTTGACGAACTGCCCAAGATCTGCAATCGGTGTGAGCGGCGTCGGTCCGGTGTAATCAAAACCCTGCAGGATGCTGGACAACTCGCGCACACCAACGCCCATACCGAGCGTATTGCCGAGCAGTTCTTGGAAATAATCGACGCCCATCTGCATCTGCCAATCATCGCCGTTACCTTGATGCCCGCGCAGGTTCGCGACAGCTGCCGTGTAGAGTGAAGGCAGCGCAATCGCGATCATGTACGCCGATGCGAGGCGCGCGACGCCGCCCTGCCCCTTGGCTTTCGCAAGCAGGTTGTATTGAGCGTTCAACGCCGAATAGAAGGTCGTGAACAACTTCGCGAACTGACCGCCGCGCATGATCTGCGGCTGGTCGGCGATTAGCCCCGAACCTTGCGAATCGCGCACGACCTGGTCGGCATAAGAAACGGCTTTCGCTTCGTCTCCGGCGAAGTCGTCAAGCCCCTTGCGATATGCGCCGAGCCACGATGGCACGTCGACGTGACGCTGCGAATATTCGATCATCCACAAATAGCTGTCTTTCACCGCATCGATCACCGGCACAGTGCGCTGCGCGGCGGGCAGCGTCTGACTGATCGTCTCGATCAGCGGATGCGATCCGGCGTCGATCTGGTTGCGCACTTCGCGGATGTCGCGGTTAAGCGTCTGGCCGCGCAGGCGCATGAAGTCTGATTTTCCATAGACGGCGTCGGTCACGTGCTGGCGCTGGAATGCGGAACCCATGTATTCGATCAAGCCGCGGCGCATGTAGCCTGGCCCGATCAGCGCGGCAGTCGGACCGAAGCCGCCGAACTGCTTCAGCGCGCTGATGACGTTGAACCCGAGCCGCGACACGATCGTGCCTTTGCGCAGGAACGCCAGCGCAGCGTCCATCGCATGCTTCGATGCCACATCGCCGAGCGCGATGGACTTGGCGGTTTCCTTCATGGTCGAGAGAACTTCAGGGCCGTAATGCGCGCGCACGGCGTCGCCAAAGCGCCCGCTGCCGAGCACGCGGTTCGTGTCGATCAGCCACTCGTGCCAGGCTAAATCGTGCAGCACTTCTTCGACGTGCTGCGTGATAACACCGAGATCCTTGCGCACCGGGCGATTCACGTCTTCGACGCGCGATTCAGTGAAGCCACGGCGCGTTGTCGCGCGCGTGACGGCGCCGCCGAGCATCTGCTTCAGCGTTGCCGTTTCTTCGTGCTCTTCAGCCCGCGTCGAGCGCACCGGATCGTACTTGATCGGGTAATAGCCGCCGCGCATCGTCTCGCCGTGCGGGTTGATGAAAGACTGCGCTTCGACCTTTTCCGGCCGCACGCCCGTGACACGGTATTGCTTCTCGGCAATCTCGGGCCAATAGGTGTTGACGTGATCCCATACCTTTTGAACGAATTGCCAGTCTTCCTTCGACAGCGTTTTGAGAATTGCCTGAGCCTGCGCGGGCGTCCATTTGTCGCCCGTCAGCACGCGACGTTGATTCGTCTCGTTGCCCCAATTCAAGGCCACGGCCAGGCGCCCTTCCTTGGACAGACTGTTGTTGATCTCGGGGATGAAGGTCTTCGTGCGCAAATCGCCTTTCTTCACGATCGGGTCGAAAATCTCGCGCAGCGCCTTGGTTGCCTCGCTGCGCCGGCGCGCTTCCCAATCGCCGCGCTCGTTCATCGGCCGCACGATCTTGTCCCATAGGAAGCCGCCATCCTTGCCGTCCATCTGCTGCAATAAGCTCGAAAGCGTGCGGTGATCAGCGAGGAAACGATTCGCCTTCGCCTTAACTTTGTCGGCGAGCTGGTTCGACTCGATCTTATCGGGCAGCGTCTTTTTTGCGTTCTCCTCAATCGTGCCGACGGCTTCCTCTATGAACCCGTTGAATTCGCGCTTATCCGCCAGTGTGAGCAGCTTCTGCTTCAATCTGCCCAGGTGCTCGATGTTGCGCACTGAGTCGATCAGGCCGCGCATCTCGTCGATCGTCATGTCTTTGTAGGACTTCCGATACGCTTCGTTCAGCAGCGCTTCAGGAATGATCGGCGGTGTGCCTTCATTGGTGCGCGCTTCGACCCATTTCACTAGGCTTTCGCGGCGTGCGATGTCTTTGCCGGTTGTCGACGAGCGCAGATCGAACCGGTCGAGCAGCGACTCAATCTGTCCGCGGTAGTCGGGATCGAGCGTTTTGCTTGGTGTGTCGAACTTGCGCAGATAGCCGATGCCCTTCGTGACTTCGGTTGCGGCGGCGCGCGCGGCTTTTTCGAGCTGATTGTTCAGGAGCTGATTGCGCTTCTGCGCGGCGGCTTCGGCGAGATCGCCCTTGCGCAGCGCGGCATCAGCCAGCTTCGCGGCGCGTGTCTCGGCGGTGGCATATTTTGCCGCGCTGATCTCGCGCACTTTCTTGTTTGCGATCGTGTTCTGCGCGACTTCGCGCGCGGCACGTTCGAGCTCGCGCACCGGACCGGTCGCCTTCGCAAGCGCCTTCAGTTCGGTCGCGATGAAGCGCGTGCACACCTCGTTATGGATCGCTTCATTCGCAGCGCGGTTCATCGCGGCCGGGTCGGTGATATCGCCGTACTTTTCGAGCATGCGCTGATCGGTGACCGCGTCGATCACGGCTTTCATCGGCTCGGCTGCGTCAAGCTTCTGTTGCATTTCGTCGGCCGAGCTGAAGCCAAACTGTTCCGCAACCGCTTCGCGGTCCGCGCCTTTTTCTTTCTTCAGAAAATCCTGCGCGCGATACACCGGCTCGGCCGCGACTTGCGCTTCGACTTCGGCGCGTGTCTCGCGGCGCTTCGCGGCGACATCTTTCTGGATTTCGCGCAGCGCGCGGATCTTCGAGTTATCGGCGAAGCGCATGTCACGCAGCGTGCGCGCGCTCAGTTCGTCCGACGCTTCGAGCGTGGCTTCGTGCCCGAGCTTGTGGTAATCGGCGAACTGTTCGGGCGTCATGCCCGCTTCTTCCGGTGTCGCGAACATCGGCATGTACGCGCGCTCGGCTTCGGCGCTGCGGATCGCGTCATTCGTCGCAAGCAGGCGGTCGAACACGCCGCGCACTTCTGGCGACAGCTCGACGTTCAGCGCGCGCAGCGAACGATAGACGTTCACCATCCACGCCCGCACCTTCTGAAAGACGCCGCGCAGCTCGGCGCTCGGCGCCTTGCCTTCGAACAGGTATGCTTCGAAGCCGCGCGCGAATTGCTCGTGCATCGGGCGTTTTTCGTCGAGCGACATTTCGCGCCACTTCTCGGGCGTCGTGCCGAACCAGTCGGTCACGGCCTTGAAGTCTGCGGCCACATCCGGCAGCGCGCCGTCGCGAGACAGGTGCGACAGCATCTCAAGTTGGAAGTGCCCGAGCTCGTGCGTGAACGTCGACAGATCGGCGTCTTTATTCAGCGTAATCGTGCTCGGTGCGCTGCTGATGCCGTCGGCAAAGGAGAGCTTTCCGCGCGCACCTTGATTTACCTCATTGCCCGATGAAACGCGAAACACCGGCGAGCCGTCGTCTGTCAACCAGCGAGGCGTCGTTACTTCGGGTCGTTCCGCAAGCCGCGCCTGCGAGTTACGTTCCACCGAGTAGCCTCGGCGTTTAAGAGCATCGTACACACGTGCGGCATCGGCCGTAACGGAGTTATCGGAGACAAACGACAATCCTTCTCGTTTTGCTAGTTCGATGGCGCGTTCGTATAGCGCGGTGATTTTTCCGCTTCGCTCCACCCCGCCGTTATCTACCCATGTCGGGTGCAACTCATCACCGTTTCGGGCAAGAGTCATGGAAACGCCGTCGGTTTCTGCGTGGAATCCCGGAACTATCTTCCCATCAGAGTCCTCAACAGAATCCTCTCGAAAGATGTTTCGAGGCAAGGTCTGCTCAACAGTGTTCGCGCCCGTTACGCCCTCGGCCGCAATGCGCAGCGGATAGCGCTGATACATCGCTTCTGGCGTGACGCCAGCGCGCGCGGCGGCGGCGGTGTACGTGTCGCGCACGAGCGCAGCATAAGTCTTGTTCACGTCGGGCGTGAAACGGTTCGCCTCACCGAGCTGGCGCAGCACGTCATCGTGCACAACGCTCGCCGACTGCGCGACCGCGTCGTCGTTGCCCCGGTCGACGATGGTCTGCTGCGCCGCGCGCGTGAACTGATCGACCGCCGACTGGTGGAATTCGTTTGCTTCCTGAAACGTCATGCCTTCCGGGTCTGTCTTCAGGTGCGGCATGAGTCCGTCTTGCGCCTTGCTGCCGGCCAGGTGCGCCATGTAGTCGGCGATCGGGATCGTGACGTCGCCGCCTGTCACGAGCGCCTCGGGGATCTGCTTGGCGACGTCGGGCATCGTGCGCTCGATGTCGGCCATCTTGATGCCGGATTGCGCAAGTGCGTTCGTCAGCGTGCCGCCGTCGACGTAGACGTTCTGCACCGGACTGCCGTCGTTCGCCTGTGCGACGAAGTCGCGGAACGTGTCGGGGTCGCGCTCGCGCAGTTTCGATTGCGCCGACGCGTCGACCAGATTCTGCAGGTTTGCGCCGTCGCTAACCGCCGTCTCGGCGCGCGCCGCGTCGCGCAGCCAGCCACCCGTCGCGCGGCCAGCGCCGTGCATCGCAAAAATCGTGTTCAGACCATAGTCGAAGATCTTCTGCGCGGTCGGGCGATTGTCGAGCGGGTTTGTGCCTTGGATCGCATCCATGAGCGCATTGACACCGACCGCGCGCGCGAGCGTCTGCACGACGGTGTTGTCGGGCAGCACGCGGCCGGCGCCACCGAACACCGCGCCCATCTCCGCGCCGTGCAGCCCGGCCATGCCGAGCGTTGCGAGCGCTGCGCTCGGCGTGCTCTGGTCGAGCGCCTGGCCGGTCGCGGTGATCGCACTAGCCAGCCCGAGCGTCGTGGCCTGCGCGCCGACGTCGCGCGCGAGCCCTTTGGCGAAAGATTCGCCTGCGACGTGCGTCAGCCCCGGCAGACGTTCGACTGCCGCGCCCGCGAGCTTCAGAGGCGCGCCGGCAACGAAGCCAGCCAGGTTGCCGACGCCGCTCGCAATGCCGCCCGCCGTCGTTTGCGCGGGGCCGTTCTCGTCCGGAGCAAGCCCGGCAAGGAACGAGTTATAGAAGCCCTGCGCGAACTGCGTCGGCACTTCCGACATGCCGCCGACCGCGTCGCGCATGTCGCCGACTGGTACGCCGTTATCTTTCGCATACTGCTGGATGAACGCTTGTGCGCCGCCCGCACCTTGCGCATTGCCTTCGCCCGGCCCCATGCCGAGCAGACCACGCGCCCAATCGGTGATGCGCGTGCGAAATGGCAGCGAGGAGTTGTCGGGCACGATCGAGCCCATCTGCGGCGGGCTAATAACCTGGCGCGTCTGCGCGTCGACGTCATCGACCATCTGCTCGTTCGGGCCGACGAAGGTCGAGCGCGGCGTCGGTGCCGGGCCTTGCGACGGGATCGAGAAAAGCGACTTCGGCGTCAAGCCGTAAGTGGCGTGCTCGACGTTCTGCAGCGCGTCGACGTCATCGTGCGCGACATTCGCATTGCCTTGGTTCTGATAGAACGCCGCCGTGCTCGGGAATTGTGCGGCCATGCGCTGGAAGTCGATGCCGCTGATCGCCGCCTGTTGCTTGACCTGATCCGGGAACTTGCGCGCGCTGTCGATGGGCACGCCCGTCTGCTTCGACAGCCGCGAGAGTTCTGCTTCGTAATCGGGATTCGCGCCGAACGCGATGGCGAGATTCGCTTGCGCGCCCTGCGCTGTGTTGTGCAGGTAACCATCGACTGCCGCACCCGTATCGACGACGGGCGCTGGCGTCGCGCGCGGCGCGGCGATCGGTCCGTCGGTGCTCGGCGAGCTCGATGCGCTATCCGGCGTGAACTGGTTGTTGATGGTGCTGGTCTTCGGAACGGTCAGATCGGCCATTAATTGCTCGAAAGTTTTTGCGACATCGTTTTCATCGTCCAGTACGCGCCGAGCAGCTGGCCGTTCGTCGGATTCGGAACGCCGCGCTTGGCGAAGTCCGACTTGAGCAGCGGCAAGACGTCATCCGGGATCTGATCTTTCGTCATCTGCATCATGTTCACGGTCGAGTCGGCACGTTGGAACGACAGCGGACCGATCACGAGCTGATTGCGGAACGTGAGCGACTTCGTGAACAGGCCGTCAATGTGGTCGGTGATTTCGGATTCGCTGAACTTCTTTCCAGCTTCCTTCTGCGCGTCAAGGATCGAGTTCGTCACGAACTGCCGGATCGCGCCGACGCGCTCGGCACCTTCGACGTCTTTGCTCAGACCAGTGAGCGACGGGCTCGGATTAATGCCGATCATCGTCAGGCGCTGATTCAGCGTCTGCGTCATTGCGCCAGTGTTCAGGCTATTTGGTGAGTTCGTGCCCGTGCCGTTGATCAGATCGGCGCGAATCTGCGTCAGGTGCTTGAAGTCGCCTTCGCTGAAGTTCGGAGCCTGCGTCTGCCACTGGTCGTTCGACATCTTCGACATGATGTTCGGCGATGTGATGTACGTCTGATAAAGCGCGGTGTTCGTTGTGTTGACACCCTCGTTCATCTGCTTGGCGTACGACATGACCTTCGGCAGATCGTCAGGGTTGACCTTTGCGAGATCCGCCGGCGACACGGCGTTAATGTTGCCGCGGTTCGACGCGAGCGTGCGGAATACGCCGGCGAGATTCGACGCGTCTTGCTGCTTGATCGCTTCCGTCTGCTCGTCGTATTGCTGCCCGGCTTGCGTGACGGCGTGCTGCATCCATTCCGGCTTCTGCTGCAGGACAGGATCGGCGCGCACGGCATTGATCACGTCGAGCTTCGACGGGCGCTGTGCGGTGTTGTTCTGCTGAAGCGCGGCGACGTTGGTCTGCACGTAATTCTGTGTTTCCTTCGGCATGTACGTGAGCCAGTTACCGGGCGCGCCTGCGGCGTTCGCCTTCTGCATTGCAGCGTCGAGCGTGCCGGGGCCGGCGTTATATGCCGCCCACGCCTTCGACGGATCGCCGCCGTAATGCGCGAGCATCGCCTGCAGATAGTCGCGGCCGACGCGCGCTCGCTCGCCGGGCGAATTGTCTTGCGCAGGTTTGACGCCGAAGCCGGGGTCGGTGTTGGTCGTGGGCATGACTTGCATCACGCCTTGCGCGCCCTTGGCCGATGTGACAGTCGAGCCGTCGGCGTTGTTCTCTTTGCCGCCCGATTCTGACGCCGCGGTGATCGACACCAT
This sequence comes from Caballeronia sp. LZ003, assembly GCF_031451465.1. Lineage (NCBI taxonomy): Bacteria > Pseudomonadati > Pseudomonadota > Betaproteobacteria > Burkholderiales > Burkholderiaceae > Caballeronia > Caballeronia sp. LZ003. The sequence continues at coordinate 2,189,035 of NZ_JARUXJ010000001.1, forward strand.
CTTGTCGAACGGGCTATTCGAGAGTGCCGGGCCTGCCTGCGCGAATACACGAGCAACGACATTCGACGCGGCCTGCGCGCCAAGGAAAGAGTTCATCTTCCCGTTGATCTTGAGCATGTCGTCGGCGGTCATGTCCTTGCCGTATTTCTGGACAAGCCCATTCGCGTACGTGATCTGCCCTTGCTGCAGCGCCGTGTCGACAGCCGCCGACAGCGCGTTGCTCGTCATCGTGCGCTGGTTCGCCTCAATCTCGGTGGCGGCGCTGCCATTGATCTGACCGGCCTGGTACACAGCGGCCTTGATCGTCTTGAGATTTGCGTCGATCGCATCGGGGTCGTTGTAATAAAGTCCGATCTGGTTCGTCGCGAGCTTGATCGTGCCATCTTGCGTCGACAGCGCGTACGACTTGAATTGCTGCCCTTCCCATTGCGTCGTCGCGCCGTGGAACTGCGACGTGATCCCTGCGGCCTGCTCCTGAAACAAGCGCTGCTGCACCGGGTTTGCCAAGCCGCTGCTGATCTGCGCGGCCGAATCGGTCAGCTTGCCGGTGTATTCATCGGCAAGCGACATACCGCTGTCGCGCTGAATAGCCTTGAGCCCGGTCTGCGCCTGCACGCCGGTCTGCGGGTTGTACATCAGATCCTGCTGTTGTGTCTTCAGCTGGTTCAGTGCATCGTTCACGCGCGTCTGATTCGCGAGATTCTGCGCGTCGATCGCCATCTGCGACTGCGCGTTCGCTGCCTGACCGAGCGCATCACCGAGCTGCCCGATCTGGCGCGTGCCCTGCGTCATAAGATCCGCAGATGCGCCAGACGTGACGGGCGTCGCCGAATCGGTGGTCGGCGTGATTCGCTGAGATGGGTCGAGTGTCGGAACGACCGGCATTTACACTACCCCCACGCGTTGATTGCGGTACCAGTCCGAGGCGACGCTTGTGGCGCTCGTAAGTAGCGACGTCGCCCCGGCAGTTACAGAGCTGACCGAGCCGGCTGCGGCGCGAAGACTGCCCGCCTTGTCGGCGTAGTCGTTTGACTGTGTGGTGTAACCCATCGCGGCGCGCGCAGCGTTCGCCGTGATCGTGTCGACGTTCTGGTCGGTGACGTACTTCGTCGATGCCTGCAAGCTCGCAGCGGTACCTGAATTCAGATCGACGCCGTTTGCCGCGAGCGCCGCACGCTGCGTAGCGATCGTCTGCGCGCCCCTGATCGAGACGTCAGACGCCTGTGCTTGTCCGCTACTGATTGCGCTTGCTGCAGCGCGCTCGGCGATTAGGGCGTTAGTTGCGGCGGCATCGGCTTGCGCGTCTTCGGCTGTGCGCGTGGCGCCAGCGGTCGTAAGCGCGGAGAACAGTTTCAGCGCCCCGCCCGCTGCACCGAGCGCAAGTGTCGCATTGCCCGGCGTGACCACACTCGGGCTGGCCGAAGATCCGCCGAAGCCGTACGGCGCGCCCGAACCGGTTGTCGCGCTTTCAACGGGCACGCACATTATTGATTCATCCCAAATCGATGGAAGGGTAGGCCAAACGGACCGTACGGCACCGTCTCGCGTTGTACCGTGAACCCAAGCCGCGCGAGCCAGTGAATCGATTTAAGGTTGCGCGCGTCGACGAAGTTCATCAGCGTGCCGTATTGTTCCGCCATACGCCGCACGTATGTGCGACCAAGCTTTGTGAGCTGCTTCGGCGCTCGTTCGAGCATCGGTGTGCCGAGCATCCAGACGGCGCCGACGCTCGGTACGAGCAACGTTGGGGCGGTGGGCGACGCGCCGAAAATGCCGGCAGGTTCCCCGCCGACCTCGATCGTCCAACACGGGCTAGAGGATTGGACGCCGACTTGCAGGACCGCGAGTGCTTCGCGCACGCCAGTACCCGCTTCGACCTCGTCAAGATCCGCCGGGCGCATATACGCGGCGATGTGCTCAATATCGCCTTCGCGGATTTCGCGGACGATCAGCTTCGCCATCTACCCTCCGATTGCTGCTTCGATGGTCATTGACGCGACGATCACCGGCAGCGGGTCCGTTTGTCGGATGCACACCGAGCCGTCTTGCTGCCATGATGGCGTCAACGTTATCTCGATCTCGCCCGTCACCATCGCCGGCGGCGTGCCGAATGGCTCGGCCTTGCGTTGCTTGAATTGCGTAAGTTTGTCGAAGCTCGGGCCAGCGAAAATACCTGACGAGTTATGTACTCGCAGCCAGACCTTATTGATGTTTTTCGTGCGGCCTTGTCCGTATCCTTCGGTTGCAAACGAAAAAGGCAATGTCTGTAGATCCGCGGTAATGGGCAGGCCGACCGCAACAACGCCGCCGGGGTGCGACAGGGTGACGACGCCATTCGTGACGGTTTGTTGCGGCTGAACAGCGCCGTCGACAAGAATACTCACCGTCTTCCCTTCGATGTAGTCAAGACCGCCGACCGTCGCGATGTTAGTGCCGCTGACGAGCGTGCCGCAATCCACGAAAAAACTGTCGGTTAGCGCATCGACCTGGCGTGTGTGCATGCGCTCGATATAGCGCACCTGGCGTCCTGCGATTACGCGGTTCACCACAACGTAAAGCACTGACTCGTTGCCTTCTGTGACAACGCATACCGATTCGAATTGGCCGTCGGTGTCGTGGTGGTGCCACGCGGAAACCTTGTGCGCGGGCGAATAAGTCAGCCCAAGCAGAGTGCCGTCAGACGATACGCACCACACGATCGGGTACGGCGCCTTGGCGTACGCCATATCCGATATAGTGCGAAAGTCAAACAGATGCGGCGCCATTACGCTGATGTCCTGCGTGACATACCCGCCTGCGTAATAGTTGTACGTCATCTCGCCGACATGCCCGCCCATTGCCATTGAATACAAGAGCGAGTTGCTTACCGTCACGGGCACAACGTTGGAAGCACCCGTGTAGCCCTGCGGCTGTACGGACAATGTGCTCGGTGTGATCGCCTGTGTCGCAGAGCCGTTCGCCGTCACCGCCCATTCGGCGCTTGACGTGAGCAGCACGAGCTCTGATAGGGGAACGATATGGCGGATCGTGTTCGCTTCGCGTGCGGCGATCCGATAATTCAGGGCGTCGGTGTCGCGCGACGGTGTGCTGGCCGACAGGTTCGACTCAGTACCCGTGCGCGTCATCCAGACCGTTTGCGGCAGGTTCACCGTGCTTGCGAACACGCGGCGCTGCTGGTGATAACCGACCACCGCCGGATAGTTGCCGGGGCCGTTGAACGGATTCGCCAGCTCGGGCGGTGTCGTGCCGGTATCAGGCGTGATGTTGTTGTCCGTGATCGTCAGATCTTCTGTTTGTCCGATAAATGCGTAGATGCCCTGGTACTTGCGGTACACGTTGTACCGCGTGGCGCCAGCAACCGACGTCCACGTGACGACGTTCACATAACCGACGAGCGTGATGTCGTTCATGCAGCTGCCTATTGGCGATGGCAGAGATTCTTCGCCGGTCGACGAAAGCGCGGTGGCGACGTAGTCGTATTCCACGTTGTTCGGCGTGCCGCTCGATCCCGTATGCGGCGTGGCAGCGCAGACGGCCGGGGCGCTCATAGCCGACACGAAGCTGATATCGGTCAGCGCCCAATTCGCCGCGCCCAAGCGCCGCAGTTCTTTCGGCAAATAGCTTGGATGCGTGATTGTCAGCACATCGGCTGACTGCACATAGTGCAAATCGAAAATGTCCGATTCGGAATACGGTGTAGCGATCTGATAGACGCGCGCCACAGCCGCGCTGCCCGCAACACGTGTCAGATCGAGTATCGCGCCCGCGGGCGAAACAAGCTGAAAGCTTGATCCGGTTACATTGTTGGCAATGCCCCACACGGACACGTTGTTGGTCGACACGAATACCCAATCGCCCGAGGCATAGCCGTGCGCAGGCGCCGCGACGGTATTGCCCGAGACGATCGCGTTTTTCGATGTTTCAAGCAGTGTTGCGCCGCCGGTGTGAAACCGTACGTAGCCCGCGCCGAACTCAAGCACCATCGTCTGCGTCACCGAGTACGTGAACGGAATGACACGCGTGCGTTTCGTGCTGTCATAGGCTTCAAGCACGAACGAGAAGCCGGGGCGGTTTGCGGCAGGCCCGTGCGGTAACGTGATGAAGTTGCGGCACAGCGCGAGCCCCGTCTGAAACTGGTCAAGATCAACGCGCCCGAAGAGTTCAGGCGTGATCTCGCCAGCGGCGAACGAGCGCGATAGGTTACGGACGTTCGGCATTAGCGGCTCGCGATCCAAGAAGGGGTACGTTCGCTTTGTGCTCGCGAGCGTTGCCGGCTATTCGCGTCGGCTGTCTTCGCCTGCGAGATGCTGACGACGAAGGCTTTCATCATGGCTTGCCCGATTTGCATACCGGTGTCGCCCTTTATCACCGGACCGGCCAGGTATGCGGCGAGAAGCCACGCCAAAGCGTCGGTGAATTGCGCGCTGAACTTGGTCGTATCGGTGACACCGAATACGTATCGAACCTTGGCGTTTTCGAGATTCGTGTAAATAACCTGCGTACCGTCGTCAAGCGTCTCTTGCTCGTAGGGCACGGGCTCGCGCGCGGAGTTGCGCCACTGCTCGCCGCGGTTATGGTAGGTGTAATCGTCGAGCGCGTTCGGATCGATCAGGTCGACAATGTTGCGACAGTTCGCGGGTACTTGATAGACGAACTGAAAGCCGGGCGGCGCGGCGGTGGACAACAAGGCGAGATCGGCACGTTTGGTGGCGAAACCCCATTCGTGGGCTTCAAGACACACATCGCGCGCAATCGGATAGAAACGGGCGCAGTGCTCGGCCTGCGCGCTGCCTTCCGGCGGACTGATGCTCGACACGGTGGCGTCATCGCCCAAGTGCCCGAGAGCAAGATTGCAAATGTCCACGACACTAGCCATAGCGAAACCCTCAAACAAAAACAGGAGCACGACGGCTCCCGTTTCGACTCACCTATCGGCCCGTCTCAAACCAGCGGGTCGAGCTCGGGGTTAGGCTTCGAAGCACCGACCGGATTGTTGCCGGTGGTCTGAACGCCCGCGCCAGCGATGCGCTTCGTGCGCTTGCCGTCGATCTTTTCCATCCACGAATCGTGGAAGGCTTGCTCGTCAGCAATTTCGAACTCGTCGCCCGGCTCGCGATAGCTGCCGTAATACCCGGCACGAGTTGCGATAACTTTGATGCTCATACTCTGCGCTCCAAGGAGATAGCCGGGCCGAAGCCCGGCTGCGCGTTACGCGGCGCTGTAGCCCTTCGCGTAATCGACCGTACCGTTGATCGTCTGCAGATCCTTCACGAGACCGGCGGTGATCACGCCAGCGGTCATCGTGCCGACGACGGTGTACTTCAGGCCGACGTAGCGACGGAACTTGCCGTACGGCAGATCGATGCCGATCAGGCGCGCCTTCGCGGTCAAGTTTGCGAGCACCACAGCGCCGGTGTCGTAATGCACCTGGGCATTGGTCGACAGCGCGGCGTCATCCGCCGACACGAGCTGGATTTGCAGCGACGTGCCGCCCGTGAACGCGTTCGGGCCGACTTGCGCGAACAGGCTGATGTCTTCGCCGTCGCCGATACCCGAACGGGTGTTCGGCGTGTTTACCGGCAATGTGTCGATGACGTTGCTCGAATTGGCCGACGCGGTGATCGCCTGCGCATCCGAGAACAAGCTTTGTTGATCGAGAATCATGGTTGCTGCTCCTATGTTCTGTGAACAGAGCAAGCCGCCGGGGCGGCTCGCGCTCTGCGGATGCTTAGACGACGCGCGCTTCGGTGTTCAGCAGCGAATCGATCATGCGGATCGGAATGCCGAGGAAGTTCGTGGTGATCTGCCCCTGCGCTTGCTCGATGCCGAAGACGTTTTGCGACTTGTTCATCGCTTGGCGGCGTGCCATCTTGGCGATCTGGCGGTTCACGTAGAACACGGAACGACCCATGTTCTGATTCGGGATACGCGAGATCATTTCGATGAACAGATCCGGCAGGCTGATCGCCGAAGTGCCGTTCACGCCAGGGAACGTCGGGCTCGCCGTGTTGCGCAGATCGGTCGTGTTGATGTTTGCCGCGCGCACGACGTAGCGCCAATCTTTCACGGCAATACCGCAATCCCATTCCCAGCGATCTGCGAGCGCGCGGAAGCGGTTGTTGTTTGCGTCGAACGCGTCGATCTCGCCAAGATCCTGGTGTTCGAGCCCGGCCTTCGAGCCCTTCGGGAAAATACCCGTCACGGTCTGATCGCCCCAGGTCACGAGCCACACCGACGTGTTGTTCGAGCCCGTGCCGCCGCAATCAATGACGTTGTCGGCATTCGGTGCGCCCGAGATCTGACCGAAGCGCGGCGCGAGACCCGTGAAGCGTTCCGGGTTGACGGTCGTGTCGCCGTAGAACAACGTCGACGCCATCGTCTGGTTCATCGATTCGAGGAACGCGCTGGCTTCCGACAACCGGAACGATGCCGAATTGCCGTTCAGGTTTGCGGCCTTCACATCGACTTCGCTGCGTGCTTCGAGCATGCCGCAGGCTTCATCGACTTGCGCGCGGGTCGACTTGCTCGCCGGCACGCCGCCGTACATACGGCGCCAGATAACGGTCGGCAAGCCGGTGCGCACCGTCGTGCGGTGGCCCGTCGACAGATTGCCTTCCATCCACGGCATGTCGATCAGGATCTCGTTCGTCTGATTCAACAGCTCGACGACGTCGGCGGTGTTGCCGTCCGGATCGAGCGATTTCGCAACGTCGAGCAGCGTCGGGTTTTTGGTGCCAAGTACGGCCATGATTTACGCCCCTTATTTCTGGTTCGGATAGAGACGGTTTGCGATCGGGGTGTCGGCGCGGTTTTTGTTGCCGGCGCTGCCCGTTACGATGCGACCGTCCTCACTGATTGCCTTGCCGGCCTTGACCATGAACCGGACGACTTCCGGGTGATTGCCAAGACCGCTTTGATTCAACAGCGACTTCAGTTCGGGGGAACCAAACTTGTCGAGTGCCTGCTTCGCCGCGGCCAGGTTCTCGGGCAGCTGCTCGCCGCCGATCTCCTTGTCGTTTTGCGTCTGCGTGGCCCACTCGGCGGCTTGCGCTTGCGCCTGTTCGGTGAGCCTTGCCGTGAACGCTTGCGACTGCTTCGCGCCCATGTCGACGAGCTTCTGTGCGTCTTCCTGCGAAAGACCCTTCTCTTTCGCGAACGCTTTCAGTTCATCGAGCGCTTCGCCTTTGAGCGTGACGCCTTCGGGCAGCGTGAAGTCGGTGTACTCGATCGGCTTCGCCTCTTCGGCAGGCTTGTCGCCTTCCTTCGGTGCGTCGCCTTCTGCTGGCTTCGCCGCGCCGTCGAGCAGCGTAGCGCCGTCCGTCGGTTGCGTTGCCGGGGTCGCTGCTTGGGGTTCCGGTGCGTGCGCGGAGCTTGCCGCGTCGCTGGCCGTACTTGCCGTGTCCGTCTGGCCTTCAGTGATGGGGTCAGCCATTTGGTTTTTCCTTTACCTTCGCTTCGTTCGCCATCTGCGCGTAGAGCTCGGCGCCGTTATCGATCGTGTGGATCTGGGCGGTCAGCCTTAGCGCAATGCTGCGTTTCCCTTCGTTGAAAATCGACCAGTTCGTGTTGCCGTTGAAAGACTGCTGGTACAGCCCTGCGTCGCCGAGCAGGCGCCACATCAATCGACGGCCACGTTTGCTGCTCATGAGCCAGCGAATATCTTCAAGTTCGACCGCCGCATCGAAGCGCGACTGCTCGCGCTGCGTTGCTCGCTGTTCTTCGATCGCGTTGAGATCGGTCGGGTTGAAGTCGTCGCTCATGTTGTGCGCGAATATACGGGCGGCTATCTGCGGTATGTGCGCGTCAGCCGTATAGGCGGTTCGCAATGTCGTTGGTCGAGCGCGGCGCGTCACCCGTATCGAGATCCATGTCGGTGATCTGCAGCGACATGCTCTTGTCCGTGCCGTCCTGATTCTGGTATTGGCTGGTTGAGCAGACTTCGACGCGCGCCGTCAACATGAAGACAGCGCCGACAGGCGACAGATCGGTGATGCCGAGCTTGGCAAGCACATCGTCGTCGAGACAGATCGTCAAGCCGTACGGGTATTCGGGCGCATCGCTTGGAGCTGCGAGCATCGTTTCAGCCTTGGCTTCAGCCGGCGTGAGTTTCATCGAGATCATGTTTGCCCCTTAACTAGCGAGCTTGTACCAAAGCTTCTTGTCGGCACGGAATTGATAGATGCCGCTGCCGCCCGCAAGCAGGCTTGTGAGCAAGCCTTGCAGCAAGCCGCCCGATTCGACGTTCGTGGTCACGGTCGTGATCGCGTTCTGCGGCAAGATGCGCACGCTCTGCCCGTCCTGCACGCCGGTGATCGGAAAGACCAGCGTGATCGCCAGAAGCAACGACGTGTTGTTGATGCAAAGATTGATCGGTGTTCCTGCGTCGGCTGCAGTGACGGGTACGTTCACCGTCATGCCCGACGTTGGGTTGTCGATATCCCGCCAGATCACACCTTTGGAGTAGGCCATTATTCGATCGTCCAGTAGCCGAGCGCCTTGCTGTACGCGAACGTCAGCGCGTTGTCTTGCGCAATCGCCTTCGTGCTCGGGCCAGTGCGGCCGGGGTAGTTGACGGTCACGGTTCCCGCACCGACGTTCACGATCACGTGCGTCTCGTCGTCGGCTGCGTTCGTCGTCAGCACCACGGTACTCGCGCTGGCGTTGTTCACGCGCGTGCGGTATGGGCTCGCGCTCGTGATGGTGGTCGATGCAGCCGTCGAGAGTTGACCGTTCATCTTCGCGACGCCGGCCTGCGCGTACGCGAGAACATCGGATGCGGCCACGTGCACGAGCTGACCGTCTTGCCGTACACGGAATGTGTCGGTGTCGCTTACGGCTCGGGTGGATTGCTGTGGCTGCATGTCTCGCCCCCTACTGCGAATATCCGGTCAGGTTGTTCATGACGTCAGACAGCACGTTGCTGCCACCACCTTGCGTCGGTGCCTGCGCGGCCGTCTTCGCTGTCTCGGCGGCTTGCTGTGCTTGCGCTGCGGCGGCTTGCTGTGCTTGCGCTGCGGCGGCTTGCTGTGCTTGCGCCTTCGCGCGCTGCTGGCGCGACTGATCGCGCTGATCGGGGTCGACACTGATCGCAGGGTCAACGCCCTGCGCATCGGCGTAGGTTTCGTACCAGCCGTCCGGATCGAAGTTGTCGAGCACGGTCGGCTGCTGCTGCGCGTTGATCTGCAACGTCGCAATGCCGCCGAGCGCCATCGTGAACTTGTCGATCGCGTTGGTACCGATCTGCTTTTGCGCCTGCGCGAGAATCGAGATGAACTCGACCTGCAGTGACATACCTTCGAGCTCGGGTGGCGGTGGCGGCAGCAAGCCCGCTTCGGCCAGGATGTCGAACGCCGCGTCGACCAGCGGCTTAAGCAGCTCGTCGTGCAGGCGCTCGATCACCGGTCCGAGCATCAGCATCTTTTCTTCGTGCAGCTCGGCGACTTCCGTCGCGGTCATGTTCGCGTTGACGTTGTTCGCGAGCATGAGAAACAGGTCTTCGTAGAACGCGCTCTTGATCCGTGCCCGGACATCGTTGATGTCTTCGAGCAAGTAGTCGAGACGAAGATTGACCTCGTACGCCGTGCGAATGCCGCCACTCGGCTGTGCGCTGTCCACGTACGAGACGCCGCCCGGTAGCGTGTCGAGATCGTGATTCTTCATCGACGTCGGCACTTGAAGCGCGGGGTTCGTCATCTTGTCGATGGCCTGACCCTTGCGCAGCTGCTCGTGCTGTAGCTGGCGGATGTCGCCAAGCGCGTCGCTGCCCGGTCCGCTGCCGTAGATATCGCCGCCGAAGGTCGACCAGCGCGGCGCGACGACGCGGAACTTGCGGAAGCCAGACACCGACAGCTCGGCGTTATCGCCGCCCGTGACGGCCTGGCCGGTGGTCTGCTGCGAGTCGGCCGAGCCGCCAAGTTCGAGATAGGTCGACGTCCAGGCCATGTTGCGCGCGTCCGACTTGCTCGGGTCGCGGTCTTCGTTCGGCTCGATGCAATGAATGACCGTGCGCCACACGTCGAGATTGCCCTTGTCGTACATGCGGCGTGTGTTGTCGCTGCACTTCTCGTATCCGAATTTCTTCACGAGTTGCGCGACTGTCAGCTGGAATTCGCGGTACAGCGTGTCGACTTCGCCCTTGTCGTTCGTCGATATCGCATATTCGCCGGCGGTCAGCGGGTACATCCGGATCACGTCGTTGTAATCCTGCATGATGATCGACGTCGCCGTGCCGAACGCGCCGATTTCCTCGTACATCGAATGCAGCGAGCGATACACGTTCGAGCGATTGAAGACGTCGAGAATCAGCTTCGTGACTTCGGCGCACCAGAGCTTCACGGCCTGTTTCTTGTTCAGGTCGCGATACGGTGTTTTCAGCGAGATCCACGGGCGCGCGGGCGACGTGGCACCGGCCATCAGTCCGGCGCCGAGCACGCGCAGCGACTTAGTCGCGGTCGAGTCGAAGATCTTCTGATTGCGCCGATTGCCGCGGTTACGGTCTTCGACGAAGAAGCGTCCGGCGCGCGGCAGCAGCACTTCACTGATCTCGCGCCATTCGCGCATCCATGACGAGCGCTCGTTTTTGAGCGCGACCCAACGCTGCAGATGCAATTCCTTGCGCGTCTTGATGGGCTTTGCGTTGCCGCCCGTCTGACTCGGCTTATCGGCCTGCGGATTCTCGGCGGTGTCGTCAGCGAGTAGCGTGCGCGCCATTACGAGCCCAGAAGCGTGTTGCCGCCGAGCCCGGTCAGCCCGCCGAGATTGAGCGAAGAGTTTGAAACGCCGCCCGCACCGGTCAGCAGCGTGGAAGCGGGTCCGCTGTTCACGCCTGCGGTTGCCGCGCCGCTAGTTGCGCTCACTCCGGACGTGTCGGCGGCTGTCGCTTTCTGCGCGGTGCCCGCTGCGGCCTTTGCTTTATCGGCGTCGCCTCGTGCGTCGGCGGCCGCTTGGTTCTGTTGAACGTGCGCCGCGACCGCCGTGCCGGCACTCAGTGCTAAGCCGGCAATACCGATGGCGATCGGGTTGCACATGGCGAGTTCCTTTTATCCGTATGGGTTGTGCTCGCCGCGGCGCGCGGTCGGGCGCTGATATGCGTACGGATCGTATTCGTCACGATGGGCGGTATGTGCGCGTAAGTCGGCGATCTTCGGTGTGTCGATCAGCGCCAGGATGTAGGCCGATGCGTGATCAGGCGATCGCCCGATGCGCTTCACGATGTCGTCGCGTGACTCGACTTGCACGGTCTTGCCCTGCACGCGCCAGCGCGGCGCGCAGAGATCGGCAAGCAACTCGGGTTCAGACGGCAGCGCAATGCCGTTGTTCGCTGCCGGATCGAGCGCCTCGCGCATGCGCCACCAAAGCTCGGTGCGCAGGTTGAAGAAGCGGAGCTGGCCGGACTTGTCGACGCCGCGCGCGGCTTCCGACACGTTCACGCCGATTGCAGGCAGGCGCGCGTTGTTCAGGAAGTCGTATGGCGAGCTGCCCACGCCGATCACGTCGATGTGCATCGGCGCGTTGTCGCGGGTCGCTGCGATCACGTATCCGGCCACGGTCGGGCCGTCCGGTGTTGCCGTGCCGGCGTAGCAGATCGCCTTGTCGAACCACATGCCGTGCCGACGTGCGATCACGGTTTTGTCGCGCCCGCCGCGCGCCACGTCCACGCCGACCGAGTCCATCGGCGGCTTGACGTTCGGTTCTTTCCATCGCGCCATTGCCGCGTCGACCCAAGCCGTGGGGATCAGCTGCATGGCGTCGTCTTCCATGCCCGCTTCGAAAGAGCCGTAAAGCATTTGCGACCTCAGAGGTTCGGGCAGCGCTTGGAGCTGCGACACGTAGTTCGTGCCCACCAGGTGCGGGTTATCGGTCACGCGCGACGGAATGAACGTGCGCGAGCGCGGGTGCACCATCTCGCCGTTGTGCTCGAATGGCTCGGGGCCTGCGACTTCCACATCGCGCACGTCACTGCCTTGCACGAGCGTGGCGAACCAGCGCAGCTCACCAGGTGCGGCGCGCTTGCCCGGGTATTTGCGATCGAGCCACGGTGCGAAGAACGCGATCAGCCATCTGCCCTCGGCACTCGACGGCGGGTTGAACGTTAGTAGCGTTTGACACTTTTGCGTCGGGTCGGTCGTCCGGTTCCACGCCATCAGGAAGCGAATCTGGAACTCGGGGATCTCGGCGGCTTCGTCGTAGATGATCAGATCGTGCGGCCGGCCGCGGTACTTCTGCTCGTCGCCCATGTTCGGCACTGAGCCGAACTCGACTTGCACTTTCGGCAGGCGCCAGATCGCATCCTTCGAGCTCCATCCATCACGATTGCCGAGCAACTCGGCCATGCGATCAACCATGCCGACGTGCTCAGTACCGTTTTTCCGCACCACGATGCACTTGCGATGCTGCGTGAGTGCCTTGCCAATCGCGAGATCGGTCTTGCCACCGCCAGCTGCGCCGCCGAATCCGATGACGTCAGCATCCGAGCCGTAGGCGATCGATTGCGGTCCCGGCAAGGGTTCCCATAGGGGCGGCTCGTACGAAGCCAGCAGCGCGTCGAATTCAGCCCTTTCCGCGTCCGTCATGTACGGGCGCAGGGCTTCGTAATCGGCGGGGGTCATACGAGATCGCTGCCGTCGTCTTCGGCTCTGCGTTTCGCGGCTGCGGCCGCTATCGCCGCCATCTTCGACTGACGCTGTTCGGGCGTCAGGTTAAGCGATTCGCCGGCGCTCGTGAGATCGAGCTTATCGCCGTACTTCTTCGGCGCTAGTTTGGACATCGCCCACTTGCGGGCATCGACGCGCAAGCGCGAGCGGGCAATCCACTCGCTATTCGGCATGTCCCGATCTTCGCCGTGGATCGTGTCGCGGCTCGAATCGTCTGAGATCGTGATGATCTCGTCGAGATAGTGCTCGGCTTGATCTTCTCGCGCACGTGCGTATTGCTGGCGGAAGTCTTCACGTTCGCGCAGCCACCGGTACACCGTGGTTTGATCGGGCATCGAATCCAGATCGCAAATCGTGCGCAGCGAGTCGCCTAGCGCAATTCGCTTGCAAATTTCTGCAGCCAGATCGGGGGTGTAAGTGCTGTGTGCCATGCGCCGCATGTTGCGCGATGCCTGACGCGATATGTGCGAATCACACCGGCCTGAACTTCACCGGCATCTGCGTGCGACGGCGGTAATTCACGATCTTGTCGACCAGGCTCACCGAGACTTCGAACTTCTCGGCAATGTCTCGCTGCGACATTCCGCCTTCCCGAAGCTGCCGCATCAGCTCGACATCACGGTCCGACAACTTGGCGTGTTGGTGGTCCTGCCCCACGCGCAAACCCTTTTCATTCACGCCGACTAATCGCTTGTTCATTCGGCACCTCAACGTGCAATTTTTTACCGTTACCGACGTAACCGACCGTAACCATCTTTTTTCTATTCCCTTCTAAAACGCCCTACTATTCACACGCGTAATTATTAAAGTAGTTGGTTACGTTGGTTACGGTGGTTGCATCGCTTACTGGATAAGGCTTTCAGGCGTAACCAACTGCGCTAGGCAGGTGGTTACGGTGGTATCAGTCGGGCTTTTCCCACACCCTTGTGGGCTTACCGTTCACCCGACGCAGACCCCGCACGAAGCCGAGAGCTTGCAAAACTCTGCCAATTCGTTGTTCTTCGCGCTTTCCAATCTGTTTTGCGTCCATGCGCAGCGCACCGACTAGAACTTCGTGAACCTGCAAGAATTCGCGTTTTCCTGGCGTGTCGTCTTCACCGTCGAATTCTTCCGGTGTTTCGAGCCACGTTTGAACGATCGGCGCCCACGGATCACTGATCTTGTGCTCGGCATGGACGTCCGCGGCCAGCTTCTCGGCGTCTTGCCAATCGATGCCTGCAAGCTCGAAAACGTCGCGCGCTTCGGCCCAAAGCTGCAGGCAGTCACGCGCGATTGCGGCGACGTCACACCGCCCGACGCGGATCGGCAACCAGCGCCGCTCCCCCGTCTCGTCGGCCAGAAACTCTTCCTGATTGGTGGTGCCGAAGAAGAGAAAGCGCCGAGCGAACTGCGTGCTGAACTCCTTGAACTTCGGAACCCAATTCTCGTGAGTGCGGCTGATGAACGCCTTGATCGACTCCGAATCACGGGTGTGCAGCCCGCGCAGCTCGCCAAGTTCAAGCACGAGTCGGCCGCGCATCACGCGCGACGCGTCTGCATCCCGGTCGGCCAGGTTCAATTCGGTGTAGAAGTCAACGGCCGGGGAGATGGCCTTGACCGAGCGCGTCTTGCCCGCACCCTGCCCACCGATGAACACCGGCACCATCGGCGCTTCGCAGCCCGGCGCCAGCACGCGACCCGCGAGCGCGGTCCACATATAACGAGACACCGCACGTGTGTAGGGTGTGTCGGGCACGCTCATGTATTGGTGCAGGAACGTTTCGATGCGCGCGACGCCATCGTGCTCGAGCGTCTCGATCCACTCGACGGCGCTGTCGAAGCGGTGGTCGTCAGCAACGAGCCACACCGCGTCGCGCATCATCTCTTTGGAAAGCTTCTTGAACCCGATTTGCTCAAGCCGGATCTGCAACCGGGTGTAGTCGGCGTCCGTCAGCGTGCGCCATTCGCCACTGCCGGCCTGCGCGAGCATGATCTCAGCGCGGAATTCGTCAAAGCGGATGTCGACGCCCACTTCGTTCGGGTTTTCGAGCCCGATTACAACGTTCTCGATCACCGCGAGGATGTCACCCTGACCGTTGCGCCGATACGACGGACGCTTCGGGCTCGGCTTCTCGCCAGGCGCGAGCGGCACGATCTCGAAGTCATCTTCGAGCGATTCTTGCCACCCGTGCTCGCGCGCCATATGCAAGATCGTGCGACCGGTGATCGCGCCGCGCTCGCCGTCGTGCCCGTGCTTGATATGCGGCCAAACGCGCTCGTCAAGGAACGTCGGGTCGTACTTGCTCGAACGTGCCGAGAACTCGTGCGCGAGCGCAAGACCATCATCGCTGCCGTCTGTGGCGTGGTGCAGCGCGAACATCACGTTGCGCCACTCGTCGTAATCGAGCTCGTCATCGCCCGAGTTCGGGATCGCGGCGAGCGCTTCGCGCAGCTGCGCGAGCTCGACGGGCATCTCACCCACGACGGGCGCGGCGGCGGCTTCGCGCTCGATCATCGGTACCGGATCGGATATCGTCCAATCGATATCGGCGGCGTATTCCTTCGGCATGTCTTCGAGCTCGAACGTATCGAGCGGCACCGACTTGCCCGCGAGCGGCAGCACGAACATGTTGCCCCACTTGTCGGCGGGTACGCTGTTCTGCTTCGGGAAACATTCGATCTGCCCCGCCGACACGCCCTTCACACCGTCAGTGAAGCCGCACGTCTCGATGGCTTCGCGAGGCGCGACGCGCACGCTGTACGCGTCTTGCGGCGCGTCCCATAACATATAGATGTGAATGCCGTTGCCGCCCGACGACCGAAACGGAATGCCACGCAAGCCTGTCTCGGCAAGCGCATCGAGAACGCGCTGCGTGACCGCCTGCATCTCGCTCCACGGCGTCTCGCCCTTATGTGAATCGAGATCGAGCAACGCGATACGCGTCACGCTCGCACCGGGCTCGATCTGCGCCGCGCCGTACGCTGGCCCACCGTTCACGTGATGCGCAAGCTTGGCCGGTGTCAGCGCCTGGCGGATGTGCGACAGATCGCCGTCACGCTTCACCCAACAGTGCGACGTGACCACACGCGAGACGATCGGCGCGAGCGCGTCGACGAGAATTTGCTTATTCACGTTGTTCCCCAGGCACCACAGTTACGCGCGTCGGCGCACAAAGCGGAAACTTGAGCGAACAATTGCTCTAAACCGTCGCAAACGCCCGTCGTTATTGACTGCATCGCAGTTTCCTCAGACAAAAAGTTCCCCGCCCTCGTAAGTCTTTGCTTTACAAGGGTTTTGCGTTAAGCTACTTTTGGATCGTGTTAGGTGATACCTGACACGTCTACAGGTAACCCGTCAGTCGGGTTCGGATAGAGATTCGGTGCGAGCGCATGGGGCGTGTGTTTCCAGCCCGTGAGCTCGGCCAGACGGACTACGCGACCGGCCGGCACTTCGTCTTTGTAGACCCAGTTATAGACGGAGATGCGATCGATCCCGAATGCCCGGGCCACAGCCACGGCGCCGCCCGCTTCGAGGATTGCGTTCTTGATGATGGACAAGCGAACTCCGTCGCGGTTAGTCAATACACAACATATGTTAGGCGTCGTGTTGGGTGCCGTCAATCAACATTTTGGGGATTTGCTATGGTCAACACAGAAGAACAAACGATGGGGGATCGAATACGCGAGCTGCGCAAAGCTCGTGGGCTGACTCTGCAGGCAGTAGGCGACCGATTTGGGATCAATAGATCATCTGTCTCGGCTTGGGAATCTGGCAGTAGCAGACCGGACTTTGAGAAACTTCCAGAGTTAGCAGATTTACTACAGACAACCGTCGACTATCTGCTCACCGGCAAAGAAACTATAGATGTCGAACACATCCTGCCAGCATCCAAGGTCGCTAAGCTCAATGAGGGCGTGCGCAAGCAAATACGTGAGACAGAAGCCAAGTTGGCTTCCATGAATTGGCGCAACCACATTGTTCATCACCAGACGACCGATCTAGGCCCGGGTGCCCTCAGGGGCACGAGCTATGCATTGCCAAGCTTGTTACGTGACGTCGCTGCTCTAGCTGGCGGTATCGAAAATGACGATCTTCGCCATGAATTAATGGACCGTTTGGCCAAGCTCCGCGTGCAGTTTGACGGTCGCATTCCCCTACTGCGGTGGCGTGATGCCGGATATTGGATCGTTGACGACCCCGATGATGAGAACGCAGCGATGGAGCGGTACAGGAACAGCCCCTTGTACGATCCAGACCGGGTCGCATTTCGAGGTATCCGAACTGGCGGTAGATTAATGCTTCCGAAAAACGTATCAGCGAATGTTTTCGGATACAGCACCCTGCGCAACGACCTGAGGGAAGACGCAATCCGATGCCCCTTCCCGTGTAACCCTGGCACCTTTGCGTTGTCCATCGAGAGTGATGAGTTCTACGACCCTGAAGGGGGCTTGCTCACTATCCGTGAAGGCGACACGATTGCCGTAGATCCAGCTCAGACCGTCCAAGAGATGGATGTCGTTGTCATTAGGCATATGGCTACAAACACCTCGTCGTTACGCTTGTTCATGACCAGCATGGAAGGGCGACCGACTCTATACGCGATGAATTCTGAACGCAGTATCACCGACGACATCGACATGCTCGACAATCCAGAGATCATTGTTGTGGGGCGCGTGCTTGGAATGTGGCGCCAGTTTTGAGACCGTAACTTCCTGATTTCAAACGATACCCGCCCAAGCGCGGGTATTTTTTCGTCTTGGATGTTGTGTAACGCTTGACACGCGTTTCCTGCTGGCATACATTTCGATCCATGCCGTAGGGCATTGACTAACAACGGCTAACACGAACCGGAGCTGCCATGCATCCCTTCCTGCTTATCCTCGCCGCCGTCTGGATCGTGGTCGCGGTCACGGCTGTCGCCATCGTGAAGTGCGGCGACGTGTACGACACCGCGTTCGACATCGATCTGTCGTAACCACGTCGCTTTTTTCGCTCACATTTTCAACGTACCTGTTAGGAGTACTCATGTCGCTCGAAGCCGCACTCACTGAGAATACCGCCGTCATGCGCGAGCTGATCGCCGCACTCACCGCTGCTGGCGCCCTGCAAACCGCACAGGCCAGCGCGCAAGCCGCCTCCTCACCCGCCGTGAAAGCGGTCGTCAAGGCGCAGAAGGAACTGCAGGACAACACCGCAAAAAAGTCGACTGCGGAGAACAGGCAGGCGGCTGCGGAGCCGACCGATTCCCCGTCTGGCGAACAGTTGACGCCGGCCCAAGCAAACGAATCCGCGCCTGCGGGTGACGCTGAGCCTGGCTCGCTGCCGTGGGCTGAAAAGACCGCCGAGCTGTACGCGAAGCTCAAGGATCTCGACCCGAACTTCGCGAACATGAAAGACGCCGTGCTCGGTATTAATCGCCTGGTCGGTCGCGAGCAAGCCGAAGCCGTGCTCGGTCGCTTCGGCGCGCAGGCGATCACGGCGAAGGCCGACAAGAAAGGGCTCGACGAGAAGCAATACCCGGCCGTGTATCAGATGTGCCTCGGCGTGCTCGCCGGCCACATCGACGCCACGGCTTCGATGGAGTAAGCCGCGATGCGACTGACTAACCTTGACCGCGACGCCTTCGTGCGCGCCGTTCTCGACGACGTGCCGAACGTCGATTACCACGAAGCCGCTCGCGTCGCGGTGCAAAAGTGGGCGATCGACCATCTCCCGCCGAAGCTGAAAGCTGTTTATAAAGAACATAGCCACTGGTTTAAGACCGACTACTTGTGGCAATTGCCTCGCCCGCTCTCGCGCGTCTCTGTTGTCTCGTTCGACGACGAGGAGACGATTAAACACATGAAGGCCGACTCGGCCTTCTGGGAATCGATCGAGAAGATGGCGCGTGATGCTGACGCACAGATCAAGGCGCGCGACGCGCTGCAGTCAAAGATCCGTGCGGTCATCTATTCGTGCAACACCGTCGAGCAGGCACACGATCGACTGCCCGAGTTCGCGTCTTACTTGAAGGCAACGACGCCCGCACAGGATCGTTCGGTGCCTGTTGTCGCAAATCTTGTGTCGGATCTCGTTGCCGCTGGCTGGCCGAAAGGCAAGAAGCCCGCGACGCGTAAGGCTGCGGTGCAGAAATGAGCACGCAAACCGAAGAACGCACGCACGCGCTCCTGTCGCCGTCGTCGGCCTACACCTGGATCAGCTGCAAGGCGTCCACCGCCGCGCAGCTCGGCCAGCCCGACGACAGCAGCGAGTACGCCGACGAAGGCACGGCCGCGCACGAGCTCGCGAAGTGGTGTCTCGACGCTTCGGCTGACACCACGGCTTACATGGGCCGGATCATCAAGGTCGGAGAACGCGAGTTCGAAGTCGATGAAGAGATGGCCGACGCGGTGCAGCTCTATGTCGACGGCGTGCGCGATCGCATCGCAGCGTACCTGCTGGCTGGCGCCAAGGTCGAAGCGTTGTTCGAGCAGCGCCTGTCGATCGAGCACATTACGGGCGAGAAAGGCGCGAAAGGCACGAGCGACTGTGTGCTGATCGCGACCTGGCCGGATCGTGCCGAGATCTGCGTCGGCGACCTGAAGTTCGGCCGCGGCGTCGCGGTGGTTGCCGAAAACAACTACCAAGGAATGATGTACGCCGGCGCGGCATACGAGGAACACAGCGCGTTCCACGACTTCGACGCAGTCACGATCTTCATTCACCAGCCGCGCATAGCCGAGAAGCCGAGCGAGTGGACGCTAACGCCCGACGAGTTGCTGACGTGGATTGCCGAAACCGCAAAGCCTGCGGCCGAGCAAGCGATGCTCTACGTCGAGTCGGTCGACTTCGTGCCGCTCGCGCTGTCGGACTTCAACCCCGGCGAGAAGCAGTGCAAGTTCTGCAAGGCGAAGGCTGTCTGCCCGGCGCTCGCGGCGCATGTCGAGCAATCGATCGGAGCTGACTTCGAAGCTTTGGCCCAAGCCGAGACAACGTCGTTCGATGTCGAATTGCTCGGAAACGATCGCCTCGGGATCATTTACGAGTCGCTCGATCTGATTGACGGCTGGATGAAGGCTGTGCGCGGGCGCATTGAAGCCGAGTTGCTCACCGGTCACGCCGTGCCCGGCGTGAAGCTTGTACAAGGCCGGCGCGGCGCACGCAAGTGGTCTGACACGAACGAGGCAGAAGCACTGCTGAAGTCCATGCGGCTGAAGCAGGACGAAATGTACACGTTCAAGGTGATCAGTCCAACGCAAGCCGAGAAGCTACTCGCGAAGGAATCGCCACGCCGCTGGAAGAAAGCCGAAGCGCTCGTCACGCAGGCCGACGGCAAGCCGTCCGTCGCGCCCGAGTCTGACGCCCGGCCCGCGCTTGTGATTGCGCCGCCCGCTGATGACTTCGAAGCCGTCACCGTGGAAGACGACGGGGGCGATCTCGTATGAACGCACGCACCTACCCTACCCCGACGCAGCCTAGTGTAATCAGCGCGCTATTGCCGCCCGAGGCGCGCGAGATCTTGGCGCGGGCGGCGAATGAAGCGAAAGGCATTACCGGCGAAGCAGCGCGCACGGCCCACATCGAAGCAGCCATTGCGCGTGTCCGTTTTTATTACCCGAGATTCTTTAAATAAGAGGTTTTCCAAATGATCGTTCAACTCCAATCCGCACGTTTGTCGTTCCCCGACCTGTTCGAAGCCGTGCAGTTCGAAGGTCAAGGCCCGTTCGCGTATCGCGGCGCGTTCCTTCAGACCGAAGACACGCCCGTCATGCTCAAGCAAGCCGACGGCAGCTGGAAGAAAACAACGATGCAGAAGGTCATCGAGGAAGTTGCGAAAGAAAAGTGGAAGGACAAGGCCGCGGCCGTCCTGAAGTCGCTTGCAAATAACCCGCAGAAGTGCTGCTGGTACGACGGGGATCTGAAGTCTTACGACGGCTACGAAGGCAACTTCGTTCTGTCCGCATCGCGCCCGCAATACAAGGGCCGTCCGATCGTGATCGATCGCGACAAGTCGCCGCTGACGGTTGCCGACGGCAAGCCGTACGCAGGCTGCTATGTGAACGGCACGGTCGAAGTTTGGGCGCAGGACAACAAGTACGGCAAGGGCATCCGCGCGACGCTGCGCGGCGTGCAGTTCGTGAAAGACGGTGACGCCTTCAGCGCAGGCACGCCGGTGGACGAAGACGAATTCGATTCCATCGACGCGCCGCAGACCGAAGACGACTTGGCATAACAGGAAGCATCGGCCGGCGTTCGAGCGCCGGTCAACTCCTCCACCTTGCAAGGAACATACCCCATCATGGCTAAGATCAAAGCTAAATCCACGGGCGACGTCTTCGAAGCCCCGGCCGTCGACTTCGCAAACGAAGCCGACTTCGAGATCGTCGACGACTCGACGCCTGTCACGATCGACGCGCCGCCGGCGCCCGACTCGGGAAACGCATCGACCGATGGCGCTGCGTCGGTCACGGCGCCGTCGGTTACGTCTGGCACGACCGCGTCTTCGACCGATACGTCGTCAGCGACCGATACGGACCCGTTGGCAACCCCACCGGCATCCAGCGGCGCGGCGTCTACGCTTCTGGGATCGGACGCTGACGCAGCCCCTTTGGCCGATGGTGGAACCACCGCAGCGGGCGACCCTGTCGTCAACGACCCGACCACGCCCGCCACCACGATTCCGACGACCACCACGCCGGTCGCGGAAGATCCGACGGTACCCGGTGACGGCACCGCAGCGTCGGCCACCGAACCCCCGGCGCCGGATGCCGGCACCGATCAAGACGTCACTTACGGCGCGCAGAAACCGAACGTGGGAAACGTCGATACCCCGGCGGATGCCGATGCATCCACCGGGGACGCGGAACCTGCCCCGTCCGTACCTGCCCCTGTCGCTGACTCGGCCGCAGCTGACGCCAGCACGCCGCTCGATCCGACGACGCCTCCCGTCACCGACTCGGTGAGCAACTCGCCCACGGGTGGCCCGACGGCTGGCAGCGGCTCGACGCTCAATGCAAAGAGCAAGCACATCGTCGCCGACCAGCTCGAAAACGACACGCTGTACGCGGTCGGGCAGATCGTCAACGTGAGCGATGAACTGAAGCATGCGGCCGACGCGTTCTTCGACCAGGTGCGCTCGCGCATCGACGTCGAAGCTGCAGACGCGCAGTAAGGCATTGCGCCCTGCGTCCCCGCGCAGGGTGTTTTGGGGTGGTGTGTTTGCTTGGCGGTAAGCACGCCACTCCAAAGCAACGACTTCTCGGGGCGATCTATCCGAGCCGCGCCCGGCAGCGCGGCGCCAACGCCTTTACTCGCTAACTGCACGCCGCCCGTATGGACGCTATTCACGGCTGCAGGGTGCGCAAACCGCGATCGCTTAAACCATAGGGCGGAAAGTTCAGGCACTGCCGTTTCGGACTACTTATTAGGGAATTGAAATGAAACACATTGTTCGCGCAGCTGGCACCGACACCGTGCTTCAAGAAGCACCGACGTTCCGCGCCGCTTGTAAATGGTTGCTCGAAGTGCAAGACCGCTTAGTCGGCGAAGTCTTCGAGATCTGCAGCCAAAAAGCCCCGACGAAGCGCATGACGTTTGCGCCCGTCGTCGAAGCGGTGTTCGAGCTCGACGGCGCAGACCTTATTTAGTCAAATCTCAATGGCGTGACGAGCAGGAAGTCGGCCTCGTTCGGGTGCAAGGCGAGTTGGACAGCAACGAGTTTGATCAAAAGGTGATTCAACTCATCAGCGGTCGGTGTCGGAGTCATCAACGTACTGACAGCAGAATTGCTGATCTTTGCATTCTTGATCTTGCCGCCTACTTCATATTTAAGCCGAACCCAGTCGCCTGTCGTCTTCTCGTCGTCCAGCCACGCCCTTGTCACATTGGCCATCACATCACCCGATAGAAGTTGGGACCACAGTATGCCGCAAAGCACGGAACAAGCATGAAACTCTGGCTCGATCTCGAAACCTACAGCCTGACACCGCTGCGCAGCGGCACGCACATCTATGCCGAGCCCGCCGAGATCATGCTCGTGACGTACGCCGTTGACGACGGCGAAGTCTACGAGTGGGATCGCACTGCGGGCGACGCGATGCCGATGGATCTCGACGAAGCGCTCGACGATGCGGACGAACTCTGGTGGCAGAACGGCAACATGTTCGATTACACGCTGCTGCGCAACGCCGCGCCCGAGCTGCTCGCGCGCATGCCGCTGTCGAAGTGGCGCGACACGATGCTGCAAGCGTACGAGCATAGTCTGCCCGGCAAGCTTGATCTTCTCTGTCAGATCTTCAAGATCCCGCTCGACCAGTCAAAAGACAAGCGCGGCTCGGCGCTGATCCAGTTGTTCTGCAAGCCACGCCGTGACGGCTCGCGCGCCACGCGCCTGACACACCCGACAGAGTGGGCAGAGTTCGTCGAGTATGCGAAGTCGGACATCCGCGCGATGCGCGCAGTGCACGCGAAGATGCCGAAGTGGAACTACCCGAACAACAAGACCGAACTTGCGCTGTCGCACCTTGACGTGCAGATCAACCAGCGCGGTATGCAAATGGATGTCGAGCTTGCCCGCGCCGCAGTGCAGACCATCGATCGCGCGCAGAAAGATCTTGCATCGCGCACTGTTGATCTCACCGACGGCGAAGTCACGAAGGCCACGCAACGCGACAAGCTGCTCAAGCATCTGCTTGCCGAGTACGATGTCGACCTCCCGGATCTGAAGAAGTCGACGCTTGAGCGCCGGATCAACGATCCCGATCTGCCCGACGTGCTGCGCGAGCTGCTCGCGATACGGCTCGAAGCGACGATGACGAGCTCGTCGAAGTACAAGACATTGCTGCGCGGTGTGTCGCACGATGGCCGGCTGCGCGGCTTGCAGCAGTTCTGCGGCGCAAACCGCACCGGCCGTGTCGCGCATCGCCTGTATCAGCCGGGCAACATGCCGCGCCCGAACGTCGGCCTGATGGCGCGCGAGCTCGGCGTCGCGAAGCTCGAAGATGAAGACAAGCTGCGCTACACGGCGATGGGCATCGACGCGCTGAAGTCAGGCTGTGCCGATCTCATTTTCGAAAACGTGATGGGACTCACGTCGAACATCGTGCGCGGCTCGATCATCGCGCCCGAGGGTAAGAAGCTCGTCGTCTCGGACTTGTCGAACATCGAAGGTCGCGTCGCGGCATTCCTCGCAGGGGAGCAGTGGAAGCTCGACGCATTCCGCGCGTACGACGCCGGCACCGGCGCCGACCTGTACAAGCTCGCGTACGCGAAATCGTTCGGTGTCACTGTCGGCGACGTCGACAAAGAGAAGCGCCAGCTTGGGAAGGTGCAGGAACTGGCGCTTGGCTACGAGGGCGGCGTCGGCGCGTTCGTCACATTCACGATGACGTACAAGATGGAGCTCGACGACGTCGCCGCGGCTGTGTTCAAGGCGATCGATATCGTTGACCCTGAGATCGTGCGCGAAGCGCGCGGCGCCTGGCAGTGGGCCAGCAAAAAGAAGCGCACGCTCGGGCTCGAAGAACACGTCTACGTCGCGTGCGACATCCTGAAGCGCGGCTGGCGTCACGCGCACTCGGCGATCTCCGCGTTCTGGCCGGCGCTTAAAGACGGCGCGGTCCAGGCGATCTGCTCACCGGGCACGACGGTGCGCATCGGCACGATCATCATGCGCCGCGACGGTCAGTGGCTGCGCGTGCAGATGCCGAGCGGCCGGCAGCTCTGTTACATCGCGCCGCAAGTCGACGACTCGGGCGGCATCTCGTACATGGGCGTGAATCAGTACACACGCAAATGGCAGCGCGTCAAAACCTACGGCGGCAAGATCTTCGAAAACCTTTGCCAAGCCGTCGCGCGCGACATCCTGTTTTACAACATGCCGCTTGTCGAAGACGCCGGATACGAGATCGTGCTGTCGATTCACGACGAACTGATCACCGAGGCACCCGCGCGCGAAGAATTCAGCGACCGCCATCTTTCCGAGCTGATCTCGACCGTGCCCGAGTGGGCGCAAGGCATTCCGCTGTCTGCCGGCGGCTTCGAAGCAACACGCTACAGAAAGGACTAAAAAGTTCTTGTTAGGCGACGACTAACGACTTATAGTTCACTCATACCTAACACGTTGCGGAATAACTAACATGAAACGGAATCTTTTACTTTCCGCCGTACTTGGCGCCTCAGTAACACTTACCGGTTGCGCAACGAAGCAGTTCGCGCAGGCCGGTGACGTTACCGACTTCGAGCGCACGACGCTGTCGTGCCGCGAGATCGACGTCGAGATGGCGAAGACGCAAGGCATCCAGCACACGATCAACAAGCAGGCCGAGTTCAGCGGACTCGATGTGCTGGCCTTTCTCGGCGATTGGGGTATCGGCAACGCGATTGCAGAACACAAGGCGCAAGTCGGCGCCGCACAACGCATGTCCGATCTGAACACCATGCGCGCGGCGAAGAACTGCCCGATCGCCACTACCGCCGCGGCCGGGGGTGCGCTGTGATCCGCCGCTATCTGCTCGAACGCAAGCTGCGTCGCCTGAAACGCGAGATGGAATACGTGTATCAGGTTCGTCGCGAGACGGTGCGCCGCGAAACGCAGCTGCGCCGCCAAACCGAAGCCGTCGCGGCCGAGCTAATGAACTTCGACATCGGTGCCCGCCGTGCTTGAGAAAGACGTCGAAGCTTATCTCGTTGCGCGCATGCAAGACATGGGCGGCTTGGCGATCAAGTTCATTAGCCCCGGCCGGCGCAACGTGCCCGACCGGATCGTGATCTTCCCGAGCGGCAAGATAGTTTTCGTCGAGCTCAAGGCGACTGGCAAGACCCCGAACGATGCGCAGATCCGCGAGCACGCGCGACTGCGCCGACTGAACTGCGCGGTGTACGGCTGCATTGATTCGAAGTCAGCCGTCGACCGAATGATTGAAGACATCGCCCCACTGCTATGAAACGCTGCCCACTTTCCCCCGAAGACATCGTGCGCATACTCGAAGGCGGTCGACGCCTGTCGATCACGCAGATCGCGGCGCGTCTCGGACGCCGCGCGACCGCCGTCTACGGCGTGCTGCCCGCGCTGCGCAACGACGGCCGCATTCATAGCGAGCGCGAGAAGGAACCGGAAAGCGGGCGCAAAACGACGGTGTACTTTACGGCGCGTCCGCAGCCGGTCGCCCCGCCGTACCCGTCCGTGCTGCTCGAAGGCAGTCTCGTCGGCTACGGTCGCGCGCTGCGCCAGCATGCGGATCTTTGCCTGGTGACGCGTCGATGAAGCCTGAACTCTCACCGTCGGACGCCGATGCGCTCGACACGCTCAATTTCATCTTGCGCGTTGCGCTCGGCGTGTTTGCCTTGTGCGTCGTGGGCATCGCGCATCTGGAAGGTTTGTTATGAGTCTGATGACTGAAGACGAGCTGGTGCAGATCACCGGCAAGCGTCGCCGCAACAAACAAGCCGAATGGTTCAAGCTGACGTTCGGCGTCGATGTCGTGCGCAGCGCCGACGGTCGGCTGATTGTTACGTGGCAGACTTTCGAAGCACTCAGTGCGCGCAAGAATGGGCTCGGTACGGCCGCGCCTGCGGTCGTCGAACTGGACTTCTCGTAATGGCCGAGCGCAAGAAAGCAAAGTACCCGCGCGTATATCCGAAGCACGGCGCGTGGTATTGGTCCGAGCCGATCTCGGGCAAGTGGATTCGCCTGTGCGCGCTGACCGACAGCGAAACGACGCTGGTCGAACGGCTCGCGGCCGAGCGCAAGAAAGTCGAACGCCCCGAAGGCACGGGCGACATGCGCCCGCTGATCGACGAGTACGTGCGTAAGCACACCGCGCAGCACAAGGAAAAGGCGTGGCCGAAGTATGGTGATTACGCCGGCAAGGGCTTTCGCAATGTGAACGTCGCTGACGTGAAGCCGACGCACATCACGAACTGGCTCAAGGTGAAGTACGCCGACAAGCTTGCGATGCAGCGCGTGATGCGCGCATTCCTGTCCGGCTTCTTTCAGTGGTGTGTCGACAATGGCCGGCGCGACACGAACCCTTGCGGCGAAGTAAAGCTGAAAAAGCCGAAGGCGCGCAAGACCTATATCACCGACGATCACTTCGCCCGCGTGCGCGCGGCGATGCTGACCGTCACCTACACGCGCGACGGCGAAACGCGCACGCAGATCGTACCGACCGGACCGATGATGCAGTGCTTCGTGGATCTTTGCTATCTGACCGCGCAGCGCTCGACGGACATCCGCGAGTTGAAGTGGAACCAGATCGATCGCGCAGCTGGCGTCATTCACTTCCTGCCGAGCAAGACCGAAGACTCAAGCGGCCTTGCCGTTGACTTCACAATTACGCCCGAGATCGATGCCGTGCTCGCTCGGATCATCGAGATCGACGGCGGCGTGCAACGCATCGGCAGTGCGCCGGTCGTGCATGCGCTCGACGGCAAGGCGTACGGCGCGACCGCCGTACGCTCGGCATGGGATCGTGCATGCGAACGTGCCGAGCTGACAGCAGAAAACTACACGGTGAAAGATATTCGCGCGAAAGCGCTGACCGACGCCGAGCGGGCCGGATACGACATCAAGGCGCTGCAGATTGCGGCGGCGCACAGCGATGCGAAGACGACGGAAATTTACCTAAAGCAGCGCGACGTACCGGTGTCGGACGTTCGGCTGCGCGTGCCAAAATCGGCGTAGGTGTCAGAAATTTATTAGACACCCGTTAGACATTGCATTAGACACCGCAAACTGCGCTACCTGCAAAGCCTTGTAAATAGTGGTCGGAGCGAAAGGATTCGAACCTTCGACCCTCTGATCCCAAATCAGATGCGCTACCAGGCTGCGCTACGCTCCGACAAGCCGCAGATTATAGCTTGCTTGCCGCGACGCCGCAAACACTTCCGGCAGAGGGAACGAATGTTGCCACTTTAGCGAGTGACGGCCGCCGCCCGGTCATGCAAGCTCTTGCCATTTCGATTTCGCGGAGACAACGATGAACCTCATTCTCTGGCGTCACGCCGAAGCCGAAGATCAGGCCGCAAGCGATCTCGCGCGTCAACTCACCTCGCGCGGACGCAAGCAGGCGCAAGGCACCGCAAAGTGGCTGAAGGCGCGTATCGACGACGATGCGGTCTTCATCGCAAGCCCGGCCACGCGCACCATTCAGACCGTCGAAGCCTTCGGCGATCAGTATCGCGTGATCGATCAACTTGCGCCCGGCCGACATGCACAGGACGTGCTCGATGCCGCCGGCTGGCCCGATGGCATCGCGGAAACGGTGGTCGTCGTGGGCCATCAGCCTACGCTCGGACACGTTGCCGCGTGGCTCATGACCGGCGACGAAGCGGACTGGTCGATCAAGAAATCAGGCGTCTGGTGGTTCCAGTCGCGCTCGCGTCACGGCGACGGCCAGGTCGTTCTGCGCGCGGTGACGAACCCCGATCTGCTCTAGCCGAAAGGCCGTGTAATCGCAGGTTCAACAGAATGTCGTTTCATCGAAACGTCACTGCGATGCCATGCGAGCGTCATTGCGCGTTACTACATTGGCGAGGACCGAAACCCTCAAGCTTTCGTCCTGCCGAGGAACGCCAATGCTCGATATGCCGACGCCCTTCCTGCCAACCGGAGCGTCATCGTCGCTCTCGCTCGATTCGCGCCGCCAGCTTCCGCGTACCGCGGAAACCATCACCGGCCAGCATCGGCTGCAAGTGTCGTGGGCGCGTTCCGGCGACGCCGTGCGTGAAGCCCAGCGGCTGCGTTACCGCGTGTTCTCCGAGGAGATGGGCGCGCACCTCTCGGGGCCTGCGGGCCTTGACGTCGATGTCTTCGACGCCTACTGCGATCATCTGCTCGTGCGCGATCTCGATACGTTGAAAGTGGTCGGCACGTATCGCGTGCTGCCGCCGCATGAGGCCGCGCGGATTGGGCGGCTGTATGCGGAAGGCGAGTTCGATGTGTCGCGGCTTGCGCATCTGCGGCCGAAGCTCGTCGAGGTGGGCCGCTCGTGCGTGCATCCCGACTACCGCAACGGCGCGGTGATCATGTCGCTATGGGGCGGGCTCGCGGCCTACATGAAGCACAACGGCTACGAAACGATGCTTGGCTGCGCGAGCGTCGGCATGGTCGACGGCGGGCACTACGCGGCGAACCTTTACACCTCGCTCGCCGCCGATGCCCTCGCCGCCCCCGAATATCACGCGTTCCCGCATACGCCGCTGCCGGTGGAGGAATTGCGCACGGGCGTGGAAGTGAGCCCGCCGCCGCTCGTGAAGGGTTATCTGCGTCTAGGCGCGAAGATATGCGGCGCGCCTGCGTGGGACCCGGATTTCAACACGGCGGACTTTCTTACCCTCTTCCGCCTGTCGGATATCAACGCGCGTTATGCGCGGCACTTCATCGGTTGATTCAAGGCGCGGCGTTCGTCAATCGCCGGTATAGACCACGCGATACGGGCGCCCGATCTTTTCCCACTCCATGGCTTCCTGAACGAGGCTGTAGTCCGTGAGCGGATTGCTCGCGACCCACTCGTTGGACAGCCGCACTTCGAAGCCTCCCGCCGCGCTCTTCACCTCGATGCCGGGCAGCCCCACATCCGCGCGCCGACGCGACAGCAACACGGCAAGACGCAGGCAAAACAGCAATGTCCAGTCGACATCGCGCGCTTGCGCGAGCTTGCCGAGCTTGCCCGCGTGACCCAGCACGAGCGTCGCGAGCCGCGCCTGGTCCGTGCGCGAAAAGCCCGGCATGTCCGCGTTGCTTGCGATATACGCCGAATGCTTGTGATACGCGCTATGCGCAATCGACAAGCCGATCTCGTGAAGCGACGAAGCCCACGCGAGGAACATGCGTTCTTCCTCGCGACGTTCCGCATCGGGTTCGCCGAGCTGATCGTAGAAGCTGATCGCGAGCGAGCCGATGCGTTCGGCCTGCGCGGCATCGACGCCATAACGGCGCTTGAAGCCTTCCACGGTGACGGTGCGCATGTCCTGATGCTGCGAACGCCCGAGCAGGTCGTAGAGCACGCCGAGACGCAAGGCGCCGTCGGTGGTATCCACATAATCGATACCCAGTTCCTCGAAGACGCCGAGCATGATCGAAAGGCCGCCCGCGAGCACCGGAATGCGGTCCGGCTTGAGCGCGACGAGCTTCAGCCGATTGACGTTCTCCGCCTTGATGACCGCGCGCTTCAGACGCTCCAGCCCGCCGCGCGAAATGCCGTGCGTGATGCCAGGGTCGTTGAAATCGTTCGCTTCGACGAGTTCCGCGAGCGCGCGCGCCGTGCCTGAAGAACCAATGGCCTGATCCCAGCCGGTCTGCTTGTATTCGCGCGAGATAATCTGGATTTCGCGCTTGGCCGCGAGTTCAGCCTGGCGCATGGTGTATTCGTCGACATTGCCGGCCGGAAAGAACGTGCGGCTGTGGCTCACGCAGCCGATATACAAACTCTCCATATGAATCGGCGTGTAATGGGAGCCGATGATGAACTCCGTCGAGCCGCCGCCGATATCCACCACGAGGCGCTTGCCCGCGCTCGCCGGCACCGAATGCGCGGCGCCCGCGTAGATGAGCCGTGCTTCTTCCCTACCGGCGATCACTTCGATCGGAAAACCCAGCGCGCTTTCCGCCTCGCCGATGAATTCGTGCGCGTTCTTCGCCACCCTGAGCGTGTTGGTGGCCACCGCGCGCACCTGATCCGGATGAAAGTCGCGCAGACGTTCGCCGAAGCGCTTCAACGCTTCGAGCCCGCGCAACTGCGACGCACGGTCGAGCATTTTGTCCTTCGATAGACCCGCGCCAAGGCGCACGGCCTCGCGCAAGGCATCGACCTGGTAAATCTGGCTGCCTGCGGGCGTTTCTTCCACCCGCCCCACGATCAGCCGGAAACTGTTCGAGCCGAGGTCGACCGCGGCAAGAAGATGAGGATGAGTGACCATCGGATGTCCAAGGATCGTGGGAGGAGGCGCGCTTTGCTGCAGCGCAGGATTCTATTCTACGTCGACTACTTATGCGCCGATGTCAATGGGTGAATCACGCTCGACCGCGGTATCACGCGCCCTGCGCTAGCGACGCTAACCACAATGTGAGTAGAATTTGTGACAATCGTTCTGTCACAATAAAGCCATCTTACTGTGAGACTATCCGAACGTTCCCTTGCCCTTCCGATCGAGACACCATTCTCCCAGCCGATGTCCATACGCTATCCGCTCTTCAACCGCGAACTGGGCATTCTAGGTTTCAACGAGCGAGTTCTGGCGCAGGCCGCCGATATCTCGGTTCCCTTGTTGGAACGCCTGCGCTTCATCTGCATCACGAGCAGCAATCTCGACGAATTCTTCGAAGTCCGCATGGCCGGGCTGCAGGAGCAGATGCGCGACAACCCCGGCTCGCTCTCGCCGGACGGCATGTCGCTGCAGCATGTCTACGATCTCGTCTCCGAACGCGCGCAGCGCCTCGTGCATCAGCAATACGTGATGCTGCATGAAATCGTCTTGCCCGCGCTCGAGATGGAAGGCATCTATTTTCATGGCGCGGAAAGCTGGAGCGAGCAGCAAAACGCCTGGGCGCGCGAATATTTCCTGAACGAACTGCTGCCGGTGCTGACGCCGATCGGCCTCGACCCGGCGCATCCGTTTCCACGCGTGCTGAACAAGAGCCTGAACTTCGTCGTCGAACTGGAAGGCACGGATGCTTTCGGCCGTCAGGCCATGATGGGCATCGTGCAGGCGCCGCGCGCGCTGCCGCGGCTCGTGCGCATGCCCGAGGCGCTGTCGGGTTATCCGCATGGCTTCGTGCTGCTGAGCACGTTCATGCAGCACTTCGTGAGCGAGCTGTTTCCGCATCTCATCGTGCGCAATTGCAACCAGTTTCGCATCACGCGCAATAGCGAACTTTTCGTCGATGAAGACGAGATCACGAATCTGCGCGTCGCCTTGCAGGGTGAGTTGCCCGCGCGGCATCTGGGCAATGCGGTGCGGCTCGAAGTATCGGCGGAGACGCCACCGCATCTCGTGCGGCGTCTGCTCGACGAAAGCCAGTTGAGCGAGCGCGATTGTTATCGCGTGAACGGGCCGGTCAATCTCGTGCGGCTCATGCAACTGCCTGAAATGGTGGACAGGCCGGACCTCAAGTTCGTGCCGCACATTCCTTCGGTGCCGAAGTCGATCGCCAACACGACCAATCTTTTCGATGCGATCGATCAGGGCGATATCCTGCTGCATCATCCTTACGAGAGTTTTCAGCCGGTGCTCGAACTGCTGTTGCAGGCGGCGAAAGATCCGCAAGTGATGGCGATCAAGCAGACCATCTACCGGACCGGCACCGATTCGCCCTTGATGGATGCGCTCATGCAGGCCGCGCGCAATGGCAAGGAAGTGACGGTAGTGGTCGAGTTGCTGGCGCGTTTCGATGAAGAGACGAACATCAACTGGGCGTCGCAACTCGAAGCGGTGGGCGCGCATGTGGTGTATGGCGTGGTTGGCCACAAGTGTCACGCGAAGATGATGTTGATCGTGCGGCGCGTGTCGCAGGGCGGCAAGATGGTGCTCAAGCGTTACGCGCATTTGGGCACGGGAAATTATCATCCGCGCACGGCGCGTCTTTATACCGACTTCGGTCTCATGACCGCTGATCAGCAGATGTGCGAGGACGTGCATCATGTCTTTCAGCAGCTGACTGGAATTGGCGGAGAGATTCCGCTGCATCTTTTGTGGCAATCGCCTTTTACCTTGCACGCGAAATTGATCGATGCGATTCGCGCCGAGGCGGAGCATGCGCGCGCGGGCCGGCGAGCGCGGATCGTCGCGAAGATGAATGCGTTGCTCGAGCCTACCGTGATTGCTGCCTTGTACGAGGCATCGCATGCGGGCGTGAAAATCGATTTGATCGTGCGTGGGGTTTGTTCGCTCAAGCCTGGTGTGGAGGATCTTTCGGAGAATATTACCGTTCGGTCTATTGTCGGGCGCTTCCTCGAACATCATCGCATCTTCTATTTTTATGCGAACGGGCAAGAGGATGTGTATCTGTCGTCGGCGGACTGGATGGATCGGAACTTCTTTCGACGCGTCGAGGTGGCGTTTCCGATTCGCGATCGGCGGCTTAAGCGTCGGGTGATTGCTGAAGGGTTATCCGTCTGTCTTGGGGATAATCAGTCTGCCTGGGTCATGCAGAGCGATGGGCATTATCGTAAGCGGCGGTCGGGGAAGTCTATTCGCAATGCGCAGTTGGGGTTGTTGGCTAAGTTTTGTTCTTAGGGTGTTGGTTTTGTGGTGGGTTTTTTCCTGGGAACTTGAGCCGTTGTCGCGCGGTTTGTTTCAGTAGCCGCTTCCCCGGCGGAGGGGTAACTTTCTTTGCGGCTGCAAAGAAAGTCACCAA
>NZ_JARUXJ010000001.1:2222102-2351513 GCF_031451465.1 Caballeronia sp. LZ003
AGAAAGCAGCTTTGGAACCGGCTTCTGAAGCACAACTGGTTCCTCGCTATTTACCACAAGCCCTTTGGGCACTTCTCATTGCTCATGCTCGTGGTGAATGTTTTATCTAGCACCGGCGCCTTCTGGGAACTTGAGCCGTTGTCTCGCGGTTTGTTTCAGTAGCCGCCTCCCCGGCGGAGGGGGGGTAACTTTCTTTGCGGCTGCAAAGAAAGTCACCAAAGAAAGCAGCTTTGGAACCGGCTTCTGAAGCACAACTGGTTCCTCGCTATTTACCACAAGCCCTTTGGGCACTTCTCATTGCTCATGCTCGTGGTGAATTATCTAGCACCGGGGCCTTCTGGGAACTTGAGCCGTTGTCTCGCGGTTTGTTTCAGTAGCCGCCTCCCCGGCGGAGGGGTAACTTTCTTTGCGGCTGCAAAGAAAGTCACCAAAGAAAGCAGCTTGGAAACCGGCTTCTGAAGCACAACTGGTTCCTCGCTATTCACCACAAGCCCTTTGGGCACTTCTCATTGCTCATGCTCGTGGTGAATGCTTTATCTAGCACCGGCGCCTTCTGGGAATTTGAGCCGTTGTCTCGCGGTTTGTTTCAGTAGCCGCCTGCCCGGCGGAGGGGTAACTTTCTTTGCTGCTGCAAAGAAAGTCACCAAAGAAAGCAGCTGTAGAACCGCCTTCTGAAGCACAACTGGTTCCCCGCTATTTACCACAAACCCCTTGAGCACACCCCCTCGCTAATGCCGGCGGTAAATCTACGTTAAGCACAGACTTGTCACTAGACAGCGTTAAGGAAGACCTTTGTCTCGTTGTTCTTTTCTTAGGGTGTAGGTGCAAAGTTAACCATTAGGGCGTCGTAATTTATTTTGCGTTTTGGTCGGCCACCGTATGTGTGTTCTACTCCTGGCACATGTAGAACACGCATGCGCTTTTTCGTTAGGCGGCGTGATGGCTCTATTCGCTTGCGCGTGCTAACGATTTACCACGAGCGTGAGCGACGGGGAGTGCCCAAAGGGCTTGTGGTAAATAGCGAGGAACCAGTTGTGCTTCAAAAGCCGGTTCCTAAGCTGCTTTCTTTGGTGACTTTCTTTGCAGCAGCAAAGAAAGTTACCCCTCCGCCGGGCAGGCGGCTACTGAAACGAAACGCGAGACAACGGTACAACTTCCTAGCAAGCGCTAAACAAAGATCTCTAAGCGGCCAAAGGCTTCCTCGAAGCAGCCTAAAAGAGAAGCGTGCGCCTGGAAATTGACCTACGACGAACGTTAGCAATGGGAAGTGCCCAAAGGGCTTGTGGTAAATAGCGAGAAACCAGTTGTGCTCCAGAAGCCGGTTCCTAAGCTGCTTTCTTTGGTGACTTTCTTTGCAGCAGGAAAGAAAGTCACCCCTCCGCCGGGAAGGCGGCTACTGAAACAAACCGCGAGACAACGGCTCAACTTCCCAGGAAGCTAAACAAAAACCCCTAAGCCGCCAAAGACTTCCTCAAAGCAGTCCTTGAAGAAGGAAACCGAACAACAAACGTACTTCCCTTCCCGACTTCACTTTTGACATCGAGCTCCGCATGATGCCGCTGCAGCACATGCTTGACGATAGCAAGCCCGAGCCCGGTGCCACCCGTATCCCGCGACCGACTCCGATCCACGCGATAAAACCGCTCGGTAAGCCGCGGAATATGCTCTGCGGGAATCCCATACCCGCTATCACGCACCGTGAAAACCGCCCGATCCGCCACACGTTGCCAAGAGACTTCAATCGCCCCGCCATCCGGCGTATAACGCACCGCATTGGTAACGAGATTCCCCAGCGCACTGACGACCTCGGTCTCCGCGCCTGCGATAGTCAACGAATCATCGATATGAAAGGCAATCCGGTGACGCCCGCCAGAAAGATTCACCGCGTCGTCTTCGAGATGCCGCATCACCGCGCGCATATCCAGCAACTCGTCGCCAGGCGGACGCACATCGCCTTCCAGATTCGCAAGCACCAAAAGATCACGCACGATGTTCTGCATGCGCGAAGCCTGCTGTTCCATCATGTCCAGATAACGCATGCGGTCCGCCTCGCTGAGCGGCAACTCACGCATGGTCTCAAGAAAGCCCGATAACACCGTCAGCGGCGTCTTCAATTCATGCGAGACATTGGCGACGAAATCGCGTCGCATCGAATCGGTACGCTCGAGTTCGGTAATGTCCTGCGTGAGTATCAGCTTGCGATGATCGCCATAAGGAAATACCTGCACCGATACCGTGTGCTGCCGGTTCACGCCCATTCCGCGCATCACGAGCATTTCCTCATAATGATGCGAGTTCAGATAGCGAATGAAGTCCGGGTGCCGCACGAGATGCGTGATGTGCTGGCGCAAATCGCGTTTGGCATCGAGCCCGAAATGCTTCTCGGCGATAGCGTTGCACCACTCGATCTGATCGTGATCGTCGAGCATCGCCACGCCATTGGGCGAAGCCTGGATCGCCTGAATGAAGCGCGAATGCTGTTGCTCGACCTGCCGCACTTGCGCATGCCAGCGCTTCGCCAGCTTGTGCAAGCGGTAATAGATTTCGCCCCAAATGCCGAGCGCGCTAGGCACTTCGCCATACACCGGCGCTTCGAGCAGACGCCAGAGACGCTGCGTGTGATAGGTGGCGAAAAAGCCCTGCAGAACCAGCATGACGACGGCGACAGCCAGCGCCACGCGCACGCCGGCAAACGCGCCGATCGCCGCACAGAGCGCGGCGAGCAGTACGAGGGACACGACTGACCGCGTCCAGATGATATTCATGTTGTCGGCGAGTCCAAGCGACGAACGCGCGGTTCGTCATAAACATGCGGCAGAGACTAGAGCACGCTTATCAGGCGCTCTTCGCGAGCCGATATCCGCTGCCGCGCACCGTTTCGATCATAGCATCGCAGCCCGCGGGCTTGAGCGCGGCGCGCAGGCGCTTGATGTGAACATCGACCGTGCGCTCTTCGACGAATACGTGATCGCCCCACACCTGATCCAGCAACTGCGTGCGGCTATGCACGCGCTCCGGATGCGTCATGAAAAAATGCAGCAAGCGGAATTCGGTCGGGCCGAGATCGAGCTTAATGTCGTTGCCGGAATGGCTCGCCGCCACGCGATGCGTCGCCGGATCGAGCCGCAAACCATTGATGGCAACCACATCTTCCGTCAGCTGCGGGGCACGCCGGCGCAACACCGCCTTGATGCGCGCCATCAGTTCTTTCGGCGAAAACGGCTTGGTGACGTAGTCGTCCGCGCCGATCTCGAGCCCGAGCACCTTGTCCTGCTCGTCGCCGCGCGCGGTCAGCATGATGATCGGAATATGCTTCGTGCGCTCGTTGTTGCGCAAGTCGCGCGCGAACGCAATGCCGGACTTGCCGGGCAGCATCCAGTCGAGCAGCACGAGATCGGGCAGCACGTCGCTGATCAGGTTTTGCGCCTGCTCAGCGTTATACGCGCGAATCGGGCAATGTCCCGCGTGTTGCAGATTCACCGAGATCAGTTCGGAGATCGCGGGTTCGTCTTCGATGACGAGGATACTGCTGGGCATCGGCACCTCTTGACCTTTTGCTTTGAGAGAAGATTAACTGAGCGCTTCGCGTTCGAGCTGGTCGCGCGAGATATGCCGCACGTCCGTACCCTTCACGATGTAGATGATGAACTCGGCGATGTTCTTAGCGTGATCGCCGATACGCTCCACCGCCTTCGCAATGAACAGATAGTCGAGGCCGGCGGAAATGGTGCGCGGGTCTTCCATCATGTAGGTGACGAGCTTGCGCACGAAGGCGCGGAATTCGTCGTCGATGGCTTTGTCGTCGCGCACGATCTGCGCGGCGGCCACGGTGTCCAGACGCGCGAACGCGTCGAGCGCGCGGCGCAGAATCGACACGGCCATCTCGCCCGAGAGCTTGATCTCCGCGATATTCACCGCGCGGCCCGCGCCGTCTTCGTTGATGCGTTTCACGCGCTTCGCGATCTTTTCAGCTTCGTCGCCGGCGCGTTCGAGGTTCGTGATGGTCTTCGAGATCGCCATGAGCAGACGCAGGTCGCGCGCGGCCGGCTGGCGTCGCGCGATGATGTTGCTGCACTCTTCGTCGATCTCGACTTCCATCGTGTTCAGACGCACTTCGGCGGCAATCACCTGATCGGCGATCGCCATGTCGAATTCGTTGAGTGCCTGCATGGCCGCGATGATCTGCGACTCCACGAGACCGCCCATTTGCAGCACTTTCGACGACACCGCGTTGAGATCGGCGTCGAACTGGCTCGACAGATGTTTATCGGACATATGTGCTCCTTAAGTCCTTTTATGTTTCAGTTCGCCTGATCTGGCCGGATCAGCCGAAACGGCCCGTGATGTAGTCTTCCGTTTCCTTGCGCGTGGGCTTGATGAAGATCTTCTCCGTATCGCCGAATTCGATCAGCTCGCCAAGGTACATGTATGCAGTGTAGTCCGAGCAACGGGCTGCCTGCTGCATGTTGTGCGTGACGATCACAACCGTATAGTCACTTTTCAGTTCCGCGATCAGTTCCTCGATACGGCCCGTGGAAATCGGGTCGAGCGCCGAGCAGGGCTCGTCGAGCAACAGCACTTCCGGACGAATGGCGATGCCGCGCGCAATGCAAAGGCGCTGCTGCTGGCCGCCCGACAATCCGTAGCCGCTTTGCTGCAGCTTGTCCTTCACTTCGTTCCAGAGCGCGGCCTTGGTCAGCGCCCATTCGACGCGGTCGTCCATCTCCGAGCGCGACAGTTGTTCGAACATCTTCACGCCGAACGCGATGTTGTCGTAGATCGACATGGGAAACGGCGTAGGCTTCTGGAACACCATGCCCACGCGCGCGCGTAAAAGCGAGATGTCGCGCGTCGTGTCGAGCAGGTTGACGCCGTCCATCAGAATCTCGCCTTCGCCGCGCTGCTCGGGATAAAGGGCGTACATCTTGTTGAAGGTGCGCAGGAGCGTGGACTTGCCGCAGCCCGAAGGTCCGATGAACGCCGTCACCTTCTTCTCGGGAATGCGCAGGTTGATGTTCTTCAGCGCGTGATACTTGTTGTAGAAGAAGTTGAGGTTCTTCACTTCGATCTTCGGCTTGATCGAATCGGCGGCTTGCGAGCCGTGCTTCGGACGCACGCTGCCAGGAACGGGACCACGCTCGACGGGCGCCGCATCCGCTTTCGAATCAAGGTGGTTGACACCACTTTCGACCATGTTCATGGAATCACTCCGCCTTTATTTCTTCGAGATAATCGTGCGCGCGAGGATATTCAAACCCAGCACGCCGAGCGTAATAAGGAACACACCGGCCCACGCGAGCGTCTGCCATTGCGGGAACGGGCTCATCGCGAACTTGTAGATCGTGACCGGAAGGTTCGCCACCGGCTGATTCATGTCCCACGAGAAAAACTGATTCGACAGCGACGTGAAGAGCAGCGGCGCGGTTTCGCCGGCAATCCGCGCGACCGCCAGCAACACGCCCGTGACGATGCCGCCAATCGACGCCTTCAGCGTGATCGACATCACCATCTTCCACTTGGGCGTGCCGAGCGCGAAAGCCGCTTCGCGCAGCGCGTTCGGCACGAGCTTCAGCATGTTTTCAGTGGTGCGGATGACGATCGGAATCTGCAGCAAGGCGAGCGCGATCACGCCGGCCCATCCCGAGAAGCGACCCATCTTCGCGACGACGAGCGCATACACGAACAAGCCCACGACGATGGAAGGCGCCGACAACAGAATGTCGTTGATGAAGCGCGTGACGCTCGCAAGCCAACGCTTCTGGCCATATTCCGCGAGATAGACGCCCGCCAGAATGCCGAGCGGCGTGCCGATGAACGTGGCGATGATGACGAGCATCAGACTGCCGACGATAGCGTTGGCAAGACCGCCGCCATCGGTGTTCGGCGGCGGCGTCGACTGCGTGAAGAGTTCGAGCGACAGGCCAGCGACGCCGAGCTTAAGCGTCGTGAAGAGAATCCACACGAGCCACAGAAGGCCGAAAGCCATCGCGGCCAGCGAGAGCGTCAGCGCGATCGCATTGGTGCCGCGTCGACGGCTCTGCAGCTTCTTGCGCGTGGCGTCCACGCGGTCGGGGTCCTGATTGAAGGTGGCGGGACGGCTCACTTGACTCCCTCCCCGCGTTCCATGCGCAGCAGCATCAGCTTGGACAACGCGAGCACGACGAACGTGATCACGAACAGGATGAGCCCGAGTTCCATCAGCGCCGACGTATGCAGGCCGGGGCTTGCTTCGGCGAATTCGTTGGCGAGCGCCGAGGTGATGCTGTTGCCTGGCGAGAACAGCGACACGTTGTCGAGCAGATTGGTGTTGCCGATCACGAACGTCACCGCCATGGTCTCGCCGAGCGCGCGGCCGAGGCCGAGCATCACGCCGCCGATCACACCGGCGCGCGTGTACGGCAACACGATCTTCCACATCACTTCCCAGGTCGTGCAGCCGATGCCGTATGCCGATTCCTTGAGAAGCACGGGCGTGACTTCGAAGACGTCGCGCATCACCGAGGCAATGTACGGAATGATCATGATGGCGAGGATCACGCCCGCGCACAGAATGCCGATGCCGATAGGCGCGCCCTTGAAGAACATGCCGATGACGGGCACGTCGCCGAGCAGATGGCCGAGCGGCTTTTCGAAGTATTCCGCGAAGATCGGCGCGAACACGAGCAGACCCCACATGCCATAGACGATCGAGGGAATCGCCGCGAGCAATTCGATGGCGACACCGAGCGGCCGGCGCAGCCACGCGGGCGAGAGTTCCGTGAGGAAGAGCGCGATGCCGAAGCTCACCGGCACGGCGATGATGAGCGCGATGATCGACGTGGCAATGGTGCCGTAGATCGGCACGAGCGCGCCGAAGCTATCTGTCTGGGGGTCCCACTCCGCGCGCCAGAGAAAGCTGAGTCCGAACTTTTCGATGGTCGGCATCGACGCAATGACGAGCGAAACGATGATGCCGCCAAGCAGAAGCAACGTCACCACGGCCGCGAGCCGCGTGATGCCGCCG
This sequence comes from Caballeronia sp. LZ003, assembly GCF_031451465.1. Lineage (NCBI taxonomy): Bacteria > Pseudomonadati > Pseudomonadota > Betaproteobacteria > Burkholderiales > Burkholderiaceae > Caballeronia > Caballeronia sp. LZ003. The sequence goes on from NZ_JARUXJ010000001.1 coordinate 2,229,106, forward strand.
AATATGATGTCGCCGAAACGGCTCGGCGCGCGCTGCGTATGCGCGGCCGGCGGTGCCGACGCTAAGTTGATGTCCGACATGGGAGCCTTGGTTGTGCTGCTTGTCAGAGCGCGCGGCACGTCATTCGACGTGCCGCGCGGCATTGCCTGCACTGCATTTCCGTCCTGACTTCAAGAGCTTAGGACAGTTTCAGACCATGGTACCGCTTACTGCGCAACCGCCTTGCCCGACGCGTCCTTGACCTTCGCCTTCCATTGCGTGCGGATTTCGGCGACGACCGAATCCGGCAGCGAGATGTAGTCGAGATCGTTCGCGGCTTGGTTGCCGTTCTTGAACGCCCAGTCGAAGAACTTCAGCGTTTCCGTGCCTTGCGGCGCCTTGTCCTGCGTGGCGTGCAGCAGAACGAACGTTGCACCGACGATCGGCCATGCGTTCTGGCCCGACTCGTTCGTGAGGATCTGGTAGAACGACTTCGACCAGTCCGCGCCGGCAGCCGCCGCCTTGAAGGTCTCTGTCTTCGGCTCGACGACCGTGCCAGCCGCGTTCTTGAGACCCACGTAGGTCATCTTGTTCTGCTTGGCATACGCCCACTCCACGTAGCCGATCGCGCCCGGCAGACGCTGCACGAACGCCGCGACGCCGTCGTTGCCCTTGCCGCCCGTGCCCGTCGGCCAGTTGACCGTCGAACCTTCGCCGACCTTCGACTTCCACTCGGAATTCACTTTCGACAGATAGTTCGTCCAGATGAAGCTCGTGCCCGATCCGTCGGCGCGGCGCACCACGGCGATGTCGGTATCCGGCAGCTTGACCTTCGGGTTCAGCGCGGCGATAGCCGGGTCGTTCCACTTCTTGATCTTGCCCAGGTAGATGTCGCCGAGCACTTCGCCCGACAGCGTCACTTCACCGGCCTTCACGCCCGGCACGTTGATGACCGGCACCACGCCGCCGACGACCGTCGGGAACTGGAACAGGCCTTCCTTCGTGAGTTCTTCATCTTTCAGCGGTGCGTCCGAGCCCGCGAAATCCACCGTCTTCGCGATGATTTGTTTGACGCCGCCCGACGAGCCGATGCCTTGATAGTTCACCTTGCCGCCGCCCGTTTTTTGGTAGGCGTCAGCCCACTTGGTGTAGATGGGAGCTGCGAAGGTGCTGCCCGCGCCGGTAATATCCGTGGCGAATGCGGAGACGGCGAACATTGCGCCGATGACGCCGGCCAGCGCGGATTGCATCAATTTCATGAGACCTCCAGAGTGTGTGAGCGTGTAGCGAGAGAACCGACACGGCGAAATATAGGCACTCTTCGTGACAGTACCGTGACGTTTGATGAACGCCGCGTGTCATTGCGCTTACGCACTGAAAGTCGAACGTGCGTTGGCTTGTAACCAAAGAAAAAGCGGACCGTAGTCCGCTTTTGGTGAGACGTGACGCGCTTTAGGGATCGTCTAGGAAGTCGCGTCCTTCACGACATGAGCAATCGTTTCCGCGTGTCTAACCGCATCCTGATGCGCCGCCGCTTCTACCATGACGCGCAGTACCGGTTCGGTTCCCGAGGCGCGAATCAGTACCCGCCCGTGCGATTCGAGGGCCCGCTCGGCATCTTCGATCGCGCGGCGAATGGCCGCATTATTTTTCCAGTCCGCGTTCGGACTCATGCGCACGTTGATCAGTTTCTGCGGAAACAGGCTGACGCCGTCGAGCATGTCAGCGAGGGATTTGCCACCACGCTTGATGGCGGCGAGCACAAGCAGCGCGGACACGATGCCGTCGCCCGTGGAATGCCGGTCGAGCGAAAGAATGTGGCCCGAGCCTTCCGCACCGAGTTGCCAGCCGTTTTCGCGCAGCTTTTCGAGCACGTAACGGTCGCCGACGGCCGCGCGCACGAACTTCACGCCCGCCTCTTTCAACGCCACTTCCACGGCCATGTTGGTCATCAGCGTGCCGACCGCGCCATCCACCTTGCCGTCCGTTGCGATGCGGTCCTTGACCAGCACGTAGAGCAGTTCGTCGCCGTTGAAAAGCCGGCCGGTGGAATCGACGACTTGCAGGCGGTCAGCGTCGCCATCGAGCGCGATGCCGATATCCGCCTTGTGTTCGAGCACCGTGCGCACGAGCGCATCGGGCGCGGTGGCGCCGACTTTATCGTTGATATTGAAGCCGTTCGGCGACACGCCAATAGGCACGACTTCCGCGCCCAGTTCGTGGAACACGTGCGGCGCGACGTCATAGGCGGCGCCGTGCGCGCAATCGAGCACGATCTTGAGGCCGCGCAGATCGAAGCTCGCCGGAAAAGTGCTCTTGCAGAACTCGATATAGCGCCCGCCCGCGTCGTCCAGACGCTTCGCCTTGCCGAGACGCTCGGAGGGCGCGCAGGCCATCGGCTGGTCGAGCTGCGCTTCGATTTGCAGTTCGACTTCGTCCGGCAGCTTGTTGCCGTCGGCGGAGAAGAATTTGATGCCGTTGTCGTCGTACGGATTGTGCGATGCGCTGATCACCACGCCCGCCGAAAGCCGCAGCGCGCGCGTGAGATACGCGACGCCGGGCGTGGGCATCGGGCCGGCGAGCATCACGTCGACGCCCGCGGCGGAAAAGCCCGACTCCAGCGCGGCTTCGAGCATGTAGCCGGAAACCCGCGTGTCCTTGCCGATGAGCACCGTCGGACGGTTGCCCTTTTGCGGCGAACGGTCCGCTCCCGCGAGCACCTTGCCGGCCGCATACCCCAGCCTGAGAACGAAATCCGGTGTGATCGGCGCCTCGCCGACGCGCCCGCGAATTCCATCAGTTCCAAAATATCGACGTGCCATTGTTACTGACCCTCCTCGCGGACATATGGCGCCTGTTCTTGGCCCGCGACATGTGTTGATCGATTCGGCGCGTGCGCCTTCGCCGAAGTTCTTTCAATGCTTCTCGTGATGCGTGGTGTCTCTCGTGGCTCGCCAGACTTTCAGCGCATCCACGGTTTCCGCGACGTCGTGCACGCGGATGATCGCCGCACCGCGCTCCGCCGCGCAAACCGCCCCGCTCACGCTCGCCGCAAGCCGTTCGTTCGCCGCGCGCCCGGTGACTGCGCCGAGCATCGACTTGCGCGACATTCCCGCGAGCAACGGGTACCGCTTGCCTACGGGCAGCGTCGCGGCGAGGTTCGCCAGCAGCGCGTAATTATGCTCGACGGTCTTGCCGAACCCGAAGCCCGGATCGAGACTTACGCGCTCCAGCGCGATCCCCGCCTGCGCCAGCGCCGCGATTCGTTCGGCGAAAAACGCACGGACGTCCGCGATGACGTCGGCGTACACCGGCTCGCGAAGTTGCATCGTGCGCGGTTCGCCGAGCATATGCATCACGCACAAGCCGCAGTTACTGTCTTTAACGGCATCGAGCGCGCTTTCCTGACGTAAACCCCAAATGTCGTTGATCATGTCCGCGCCTGCATCGAGCGCGGCGCGCATCACGGCGGGCTTGTAGGTATCGACCGAAAGCGGGACGTTCATGTCCCGCAACGCTTCGACGATCGGCACCACGCGTTCGAGTTCCTCGGCCAGGGGAACCGGCGGCGCGCCCGGACGAGTCGATTCGCCGCCAATATCGATGATGTCCGCGCCGTCGGCAAGCATGCGCTCGGCGCGCGCCAGAGCGGCATCGCGCGGAAGGAAGCGGCCGCCATCGGAGAACGAGTCAGGCGTGACGTTGAGAATGCCCATCACGAGCGGACGTTCGAATGTCAGCGTGAACCGACCGCATTGCAGCGGCTGCGCTGAAAGCTGGGAGAGAGATGGAGTGATCAAGCGTGTCGGAAAAAAGCTGGATTGCTGCAAGGAGCGTCACGCACGCGCGAAGTGTGATCCGATGTGTGCGCCGTCGTGAGCCATAAAGCAAAAATGGGCCGGAGTGCGATGCACACCGGCCCATGATCGGACTAGAAGAGCTTAGGCCGGCGCGGTTGCGCTGCCCGGCTTGACTTCCGTGCCGCTGTTGCCGCCCGGAGGCGTATCGCCCGAAGGCGGCGGCAGGTTCTTCGGCGGACGCGGCGGACGATCCTCCATGATGTCCGTGATCTGGTCTGCGTCTATGGTTTCCCATTCGAGCAGCGCCTTCGTCATGGCTTCCACGCGCGCGCGGTTGTCTTCCAGCAGCTTGCGGGCAAGCTGATACTGCTCGTCCAGGATGCGGCGGATTTCCGAATCGACCTTTTGCAGCGTGGCTTCCGAAACCGTCTTCGCGCCCAACTTGCCGAACATGCCTTCGGGTTCGGTGTCGACGTAGACCATCGTGCCAAGCGTGTCCGACATACCGTAGCGCGTCACCATGTCGCGGGCCATCTTGGTCGCGCGCTCGAAGTCGTTGGACGCGCCGGTGGACATGGAATTCAGGAACACTTCTTCCGCTGCACGGCCGCCAAACAGAATTGCGATTTCTTCCAGCATCTTGTCGCGATACAAATTCACGCGGTCGTGTTCAGGCAATTGCCAGGTGACACCCAATGCCCATCCGCGCGGCATGATCGTAACCTTGTGCACCGGATCGGCATGCGGCAACAACTTCGCTACCACGGCGTGACCGGATTCGTGGAAAGCCGTGTTGCGACGTTCTTCCTCGCGCATGACAGCCGACTTGCGCTCCGGACCCATGAAAATCTTGTCCTTCGCGTCTTCGAAGTCCTGCATCTCGACGATCCGCTTGCCGCGACGCGCCGCAAAAAGCGCAGCTTCATTGACGAGGTTTGCGAGATCGGCACCCGAGAAGCCCGGCGTACCCCGCGCGATGACCGAAGCGTCGACGTCGTTCGCAATCGGCACCTTGCGCAGATGCACCTTCATGATGTGTTCGCGACCGCGAATGTCCGGCAGACCGACATACACCTGACGGTCGAAACGACCCGGACGCAGGAGCGCCTTGTCGAGCACGTCGGAACGGTTCGTCGCAGCGATCACGATAACGCCGGAATTCGCTTCGAAGCCATCCATTTCCACGAGCATCTGATTGAGAGTCTGCTCGCGTTCGTCGTTACCGCCGCCCATGCCGGCGCCGCGATGACGACCGACCGCGTCGATTTCGTCGATGAACACGATGCAAGGCGCGTGCTTCTTTGCTTGCTCGAACATGTCGCGAACGCGAGCCGCGCCCACGCCGACGAACATTTCCACGAAGTCGGAACCCGAGATGCTGAAGAACGGCACCTTCGCTTCACCCGCGATAGCGCGAGCCAGCAGCGTCTTACCCGTGCCAGGAGGCCCGACTAGCAACACTCCTCGTGGAATGCGGCCGCCCAGCTTCTGGAATTTCTGCGGGTCGCGCAGGAAGTCGACGAGCTCGGACACTTCTTCTTTCGCTTCGTCGCAACCCGCGACATCGGTGAAATTGATAGCGTTATTGTTTTCGTCGATCAGCCGCGCTCGCGACTTGCCGAACGAGAAGGCCCCGCCTTTGCCGCCCCCCTGCATCTGCCGCATCATGTAGAACCAGAAACCGATGATGAGAATGGTCGGTCCAAGGTAGTACAGCGCGGAAACCAGCGCGTTGGGTTCATCGTCAGCCTTGCCGCTAACCTGAACGCCGTATTTCATCAGATCGCCGACCATCCAGATGTCGCCAGGCGACACGATTTGGTATTTCTGGCCGTCTGCCGGAGTGACCGTCAGATTCCGCCCTTGAACGGTGACATTCTTCACCTTGCCGTTCTTCGCGTCGTCCATGAACTGCGAATAGGACACACCTTCCTGGACGCGGGGCTTATCGAACTGCTTGAACACCGTAAACAGCACCAGTGCGATCACGAGCCACACTGCCGCTTTAGAGAACATATTGTTGTTCAAAGCACCACTCCTCACTCATAGACGGGCGCCTACATAAACCTTGCGGCGCCACCAAAGCATTCTAATCCAGACCGCAAACCCCTGCCATAAGGTTTATCTACCGCGCAAATAGCGGATGACAGGAGTTTTTCGGCATATTCGGCGAAAATATCGCTATTTTTCGCCGAAATGATTTACTCGTGTTCCACAGTCGGATGTTTGAGCCGTCGCCCGAGGACAAAAGTCTCCGACGATTTGTCGCGAGACGCCTTGGGCTTGCGCGGCGCCACCACTTTGAACTGGTGCTTGAACTTCTCGACGATTTGGCTGTAACCGCTGCCGTGAAAACATTTGACCAGCAACGCACCATCCGGTTTCAGATGGTTCTGCGAGAACTCCAGCGCCAGATCGCAAAGATGTTCGATACGCGCTGCATCCGCGCTCGCCACGCCAGACAGGTTTGGGGCCATGTCGGAAATAACAAGGTCTACCTGACGCTCGCCAACAATTTCCGCGAGTTGCGCAAGCACGGCGTCTTCGCGGAAGTCGCCTTGAATGAAGGTGACATCGGCAATGGGGTCCATCGGCAGAAGATCGAGCGCGATGATCGTGCCGTCTATACCGCCTTCGCGCTGCGCATCGCGCTTCGCACCCTGAGCGAGTTTGTTACGCGCGTACTGACTCCACGAGCCGGGCGTCGAGCCGAGGTCGACGATCACCTGCCCTGGCTTGATGAGCTTGTCCTGCTCGTCGATCTCCTTGAGCTTGTACGCCGCGCGCGCGCGATAGCCCTCGCGCTGCGCCATCTTCACGTAAGGGTCGTTGATGTGGTCATGCAACCACGAATGATTAAACCGGTTCTTTGCCATTCAAACTGAGCCCATGCTGCGCGCCGGGGACTAACCTCTTGCGCGCGTGCTTATTCTTGCTGTATCGCGCAATGCTTTTAGCGGATAATACGCGTCTTGTCGGCCGGACCGGTTCCCGTGCGCTGCAAAGCGCTCGAAATTTGCGTTTCCGGCCTATTTGTTTATTCGGGCGGCTTGCCCAGCACTTCAGGTGCTTTTCATCTGATCGGTCCATGACGGCGCCGCGTGTCCATACCGCCCGCGCTTCGTGCGTCCGACAGCGCTGCAACGCCCAGCCGACGCCAAACCCGCCGCCCACATTTTAGTCGAGTCCCTTATTCCACATGCCAGCTCTTAAACTTTCCCCGGCCCAGCGCGCCGATCTGCGCTCCCAGGCTCACGCCCTCAATCCGGTCGTGCTCGTCGGCGCCGAAGGCCTGACCGAGGCCGTGCTGAAAGAAATCGGCGTGCACCTCGAAGCGCATCAGCTCATCAAGATTCGCGTGTTCGGCGACGAGCGTGAAGCACGCGTTGGCATCTACGACGAGATCTGCGATCGCCTGGATGCCGCGCCTGTTCAGCATATCGGCAAGCTGCTCGTGATCTGGAGACCGGAAGGCGCCGCGCCCGCCAAGACCCGCACCGCCCGCACCCGCAGCACCATGCCGCCGAGCGCCGGTGAAATTGCCGAGGAGCGTTCGACCAAGGGTCGCGCGCCGCGCATCGTCAAGGCCGTCAAGATCACGCGCGATGCACCCGCCGTCAAGAAGCCCCGCAAACAAACGCTCAAAGTGCTAGGTAACGAACGCGTCACCGCGGGCGGCAACGTCAAGCGCGCGAAGAAGCGTCAGGCTGGCTCGAAGCGTCAACATCAGGCCGTCAAATGATGAGACGGCGCGGACGATGATTCAAAACGTCCGCGCCGTCTCTCGCAGCATCTTCTTCAGCTACGCGCGCGCTTGGCCGCGACCTTCGCGGACTTGCCCTTCGGCACGATCTTGACAGGCGCCGCACCGGGCAAACGCCACACGAGCGCAATACCGCACAGGCATTCGATCAAATAAATCGCGCTCGAAATGCCATGCAGAACGCCGAACTCCTTCGCATAAGGCGAATTCGCGAGTTCCATCCCTGCTTCCTGCGCCGAGATGCGCAGCGAATTCATGAACGGCTGCAACGCGAAGTATCCGACGAGCACGCACACCAGCATGACCGCGACGAGCCACCGCACGCGCTTGTAGTCGACGATGCCGCTCTTCACGAAGCGATTGCCGATCAGGATCAGAATCAGAATCAGCGCGCTGACCACGCCGATATACGCTTCGATGCGAAAGAGCTGCGCCGCCACCGATCCCGCCGACGTACGGTCGAGCACCGAAAAGAGCACGGGCGCGGCGACGAGACCGAGGGTCAGCAAGCTGCCGACCCAAATCATCGTCACCGTGCGAAAGAGTCGATGCTCCATCAGACGTATCGAACAGCGATGATTTCGTACTCACGCGCGCCGCTCGGGGCCTGCACCGAGGCGACGTCGCCCTCCGTCTTGCCGATCAGCGCGCGCGCAATGGGCGAGCTGACGGAGATGAGACCGTGGTCGATGTCGGCTTCGTCGTCGCCGACGATCTGATACGTCACCTTATGACTCGACTCGAGATCTTCCAGTTCGACGGTCGCGCCGAACACCACGCGGCCTTCCGCTTCGACCGTTTTCGGGTCGATCACTTGCGCGGCGGCAAGCTTCGATTCGAGATCCGCAATGCGGCCCTCGATAAAGCCCTGCTTTTCTTTCGCGGCATCGTACTCCGCGTTTTCCGACAGATCGCCCTGCGCGCGTGCTTCCGCGATCGAGTTGATGACCGCGGGACGCTCGACAGCCTTCAGGCGTTGCAATTCGTCGCGCAGCAACTCCGCGCCGCGCTTCGTCAAGGGAATCGTGCTCATAGACAATCCACAAACAAAAACAGCCGTAAAAAAATTACCGCGGTTAAGCGCATCTCCCCAGAACGAGAAGACGCCGCTTAACCGCGGCTCGTGATACTTGGACCGGTAATCGAAGCCTTAGTTTAGGCGAGCGTGGAGGCCTTGTAAATCATAGACTTCCAAATCGCGCAGATAACGCAGACCTTCGACCGCCGCGCGCGCGCCGGACATCGTCGTGTAGTACGTGACCTTGTTGGCCTGCGCGCTCATACGGATGGAACGCGAATCGGCGATGGCCGCGCGCGTTTCATCGACGGTGGTGAAGACCAGCGCGATTTCGCCGTTCTTGATCATGTCGACGATATGCGGACGCCCGTCCTTCACCTTGTTCACGACCTTCACGGGCACACCCGCCGCCGCGATGGCCGCGGCCGTCCCCTTGGTCGCGACGATCGGGTAGCCGAGTTCGTGCAGCATGCGCGCGACTTCGACGGCCTTTGGCTTGTCGGCATCCATCACGGTGAGAAGCACCGTACCGGATTCCGGCAGACGCGAACCCGCCGCGAGTTGCGACTTGAAAAGCGCTTCGCCGAAGGTACGGCCCACGCCCATCACCTCGCCCGTCGAACGCATCTCGGGCCCGAGCACGGGATCGACCGCCGGGAACTTGACGAACGGGAACACCGCTTCCTTCACGCTGAAGTACGGCGGAATCACTTCCTTCGTCACGCCTTGCTGCTTGAGTTTCTGCCCGACCATTGCGCGCGCCGCGATTTTCGCGAGCGGCAGGCCCGTCGCCTTCGACACATACGGCACCGTGCGCGATGCACGCGGGTTCACTTCCAGCACGTAGATGACATCCTTCTTCGAGCCATCTTCTTGCGGAACTTGCTGGATGGCGAACTGCACGTTCATCAGGCCGACCACGTTCAGCGCCTTCGCCATGGCGGCGGTTTGCCGCTTCAGTTCGTCGATGGTGTCTTGCGCCAGCGAATAAGGCGGCAGCGAGCAAGCCGAGTCGCCGGAATGCACGCCCGCCTGTTCGATATGCTCCATCACGCCGCCAATGAAAACGTCGTCGCCATCGGAGATACAGTCCACATCGCATTCGATCGCGTCGTTCAGGAAGCGGTCGAGCAACACCGGCGAGTCGTTCGATACCTTCACGGCCTCGCGCATGTAGCGTTCGAGATCGCGCGGCTCGTGGACGATTTCCATTGCGCGGCCACCCAGCACATAAGACGGACGCACGACCAGCGGGTAACCGATTTCTTCCGCGAGCCTGAGTGCTTCGTCTTCGGCGCGCGCGGTGCGATTCGGCGGCTGGCGCAGATTCAGATCTTTCAGCAATTGCTGGAACCGCTCGCGATCCTCGGCGGCATCGATCATGTCCGGCGACGTACCGATGATCGGCACGCCGTTCGCTTCGAGGTCGAGCGCGAGTTTGAGCGGCGTCTGGCCGCCATACTGCACGATCACGCCGACCGGCTTTTCCAGCTCGACGATTTCGAGCACGTCTTCGAGCGTCAGCGATTCGAAGTACAGACGATCCGACGTGTCGTAGTCGGTCGAAACCGTTTCAGGATTGCAGTTGACCATGATGGTTTCGTAACCATCTTCGCGCATGGCGAGCGCGGCGTGCACGCAGCAATAGTCGAATTCGATGCCCTGCCCGATCCGGTTCGGGCCGCCGCCGAGAACCATGATCTTCTTCTTGTCGGTCGGATTCGCTTCGCACTCGTCCTCGTAGGTCGAATACATGTACGCCGTCTTGGTCGCGAACTCGGCCGCGCAAGTATCGACGCGCTTATAAACCGGCCGCACCTTCAACTCGTGACGACGGCGGCGCACGTCTTCCTGCTTCGAACCGGTGAGCTTCGCAAGACGCCGGTCGGAAAAACCGCTCTTCTTCAGATACAGCAATTCATCCTTGCTGAGGCTTTCGATCGTGCGGCCTTCGAGCGCCTTCTCCTTCAGGATGATCTGCTCGATCTGCGCAAGGAACCACGGGTCGATCGACGTTTCCTCGAAAATTTCCCGAGCCGTCAGACCAAGGCGGAACGCGTCGCCGAGATACCAGATACGGTCCGGTCCCGGCTCGCCGATTTCGCGGATGGCTTCGTCGCGGCTCGTGGTCTTTTCGTCCAGACCGTCGACGCCCACTTCGAGACCGCGCAGCGCTTTCTGGAACGATTCCTGAAACGTGCGGCCCATTGCCATGACTTCGCCGACAGACTTCATCTGCGTGGTCAGGCGCGAGTCGGCTTCGCGGAATTTCTCGAACGCGAAACGCGGCACCTTCGTCACGACATAGTCGATGGTCGGCTCGAACGACGCCGGCGTCTGACCGCCTGTGATCTCGTTCTTCAACTCGTCGAGCGTATAGCCGCACGCGAGCTTGGCCGCGACCTTGGCGATAGGAAAGCCCGTTGCCTTCGATGCCAGCGCGGACGAGCGCGACACGCGCGGGTTCATCTCGATCACGACCATGCGGCCGTCGTCGGGGTTGATCGCGAACTGCACGTTCGAGCCGCCTGTGTCGACGCCGATTTCGCGCAACACGGCAAGCGACGCGTTACGCAGAACCTGATACTCCTTGTCGGTCAGCGTCTGCGCGGGCGCGACGGTGATCGAGTCGCCGGTATGCACGCCCATGGGATCGAGGTTTTCGATCGAACACACGATGATGCAGTTGTCCTTCTTGTCGCGGACAACTTCCATCTCGTACTCTTTCCAGCCGAGAAGCGATTCTTCGATCAGCAGTTCGCGCGTCGGCGAAAGATCGAGACCGCGCCGGCAAATTTCCTCGAACTCTTCCTTGTTATACGCGATGCCGCCGCCCGAACCACCCAGCGTGAACGACGGGCGAATCACGGTCGGATAGCCGCCGCTGCCAGTGGCCTCGGCGATTTGCGCCTGCACGGTCAGCGCTTCTTCCATGGAATGCGCGATTCCAGACTTGGCTGAACCGAGACCGATCTTGGTCATCGCGTCCTTGAACTTCTGGCGGTCTTCGGCCTTGTCGATGGCTTCCGGCGATGCGCCGATCAGCTCGACGTCGTACTTTTCCAGCACGCCGTGATGGAACAGATCGAGCGCGCAATTGAGCGCGGTCTGTCCGCCCATGGTCGGCAAGATCGCATCCGGCCGCTCCTTCGCGATGATGCGCTCGACCACTTCCCACGAGATCGGCTCGATGTAAGTGACGTCGGCCGTGTTCGGGTCGGTCATGATCGTCGCGGGATTGCTGTTGACGAGGATGACCTTGTAGCCTTCCTCACGCAACGCCTTGCAAGCCTGCGCGCCCGAATAATCGAACTCGCACGCCTGGCCGATGATGATCGGACCCGCGCCGATGATGAGGATGCTCTTGATGTCTGTGCGCTTCGGCATAACTGCTCTCGATGTTTTGTGTTGCGGTGTTCCGTTCTGTGCTCTCGACTGTCAGGCAGTGACCTTCTGCGTCTCCATCAGCTTGATGAAGCGGTCGAACAGATATGCAATGTCGTGCGGGCCGGGCGACGCTTCCGGATGACCCTGGAAGCAGAACGCGGGCTTGTCGGTGAGCGCGAAGCCCTGCAGCGTGCCGTCGAAAAGCGATACGTGCGTGACCTTTGCGTTGGCGGGCAGCGTGTCGGCATCGACCGCGAAACCGTGGTTCTGCGACGTGATGACCACGCGGCCGTCTTCCAGGTCTTTCACCGGATGATTCGCGCCGTGGTGGCCGGTCTTCATCTTCATGGTTTTCGCGCCGACCGCGAGGCCCATGATCTGGTGTCCTAGACAGATGCCGAAGGTCGGAATGCCGCGCGCGATGAACTCACGCGTGGCCGCGATGGCGTAGTCGCACGGTTCCGGGTCGCCGGGGCCGTTCGAGAGGAAGACGCCATCCGGATTGAGCGCGAGTGCGTCAGCCGCGCTCGCTTGGGCCGGCAGCACGGTGACCTGGCAACCGCGCTCGGCGAGCATGCGCAGAATGTTGTACTTCACGCCGTAATCGAACGCCACGACGCGAAACTTCGGGGCTTCCTGCGTGCCGTAGCCGCTGCCGAGGCGCCATTCGGTCTGCGTCCAGTCATAGGACTTGTCGGTCGACACGACTTTTGCCAGATCCATGCCCGCGAGGCCGGGAAACGAGCGCGCGAGTTCGAGCGCCTTTGCTTCGTCGTCGCTGCCCGCGAGAATGCAGCCGTTCTGCGCACCTTTGTCGCGCAGAATTCGCGTGAGCTTGCGCGTGTCGATGTCCGAAATCGCGACGACGCCTTGGGCCTTCAAATAGTCGGAAAGCGACTGCTCGGAACGGAAGTTGGATGCGAGCACCGGCAGGTCGCGAATGATGAGACCGGCGGCATGGACTTTGGTGGCTTCGACATCTTCGGCGTTCACGCCGACGTTGCCGATGTGCGGATAGGTCAGCGTGACGATCTGGCGGGCGTAGCTCGGATCGGTCAGGATTTCCTGATAACCGGTGATGGCGGTGTTGAATACGACTTCGCCGATCGTCGAGCCGGTTGCACCGATCGATTGACCACGAAAGACCGTGCCGTCGGCAAGTGCGAGTAGTGCTGGGGAGAATGACGGCAACACGGAAGGCTCCTTGGGGGACACCCTGTTACCGACCTGTCTGTCCGAAATTCAGGCTTGGTTCCCGGCGTTCATTGCGATGAACGGGGATATCCTTTGCGCTTTTGTCAGCGGCGGCTCGTCAGGCGCACGTCGCGGCTTGGATTAACGCGCTGGTTGGACCCAACGGGATAAAGAAGCAGGCGATCGGCGGCGTGCGGCGCGCACTGCAAGGCGCAGCGAACGACGGTGAATGGGGGTAGGCGCTAGGGTGCGGGTTGTTATACTCAAACCCTCGAATTATAGCTTGAAAGCGGTCTTTTAGCCAAATTTGGGAGTGGTCTGCTTGTTGCTACGTGCCTTTCGCCCGACGCGGCGCGCCCGGCTTCAGTGCACGGCCTGCTTGCCCTTATCGAGCGCGGCGCTCGGCCACGCATACCATACGGCGCTTGCCACCTGCAGCGCGATGAGCGAAATCCACACGGTGAGATGCGCCGACACGGGATAGCGCCCGCCCACGGACGGCCAAAACGACAGCGCGGCGCCGACCCCGACCTGAAAACCAAAGATGAGCAAGAAAATGACGAGCGTGAGAGTCGTATTGGTGCGGCCAATCATGTGCGACGGGAAGTATTCCGCCATGATCGCGTAACTCAGAATGCCCGTGCCGCCGAAAATGCCATACGCCGCGAGCAGCACCGCCGGCGGCAACGGCGCGCGCAGCACCATGAGAATTTGCGTGATGACGAACAACACCATGCCGCCGCCGCAGAACGCATAAACCGATATGCCGCGCCGCTCGATACCGCGCGCTGCCGCGCCGAAGCCGACGCTGCCGAACATCATCGCGAGGCCGAGCACCGAGACGAGCGCGGAGGCGTGGGCAGGCGTGAGGTCCATCACGTCGAGGAGATAGGGCTTGATCCACAGGGATTGCATCGCGTAAAACACGCCCTGCGTGACGACGGAAAACGACGCGATCTTCCAGAACGCGCCGCTCTTCAAGATGTGCCAGGTGCCTTTGAACTGCGTGACGATGTCGGCCTGATGGCGCGCGTCGCTCTTGCGCGGTGCAAACAGCAGGATGGCCGCGGACACGATCAGCGTGAACACGCCGAGTCCGACGCAAACTTGCCGCCAGTTGGCAACCTGCAGAAGCGATGCGAGCGGCGAGCCGACCGCGACGCCGCCGAGACCGCCAACGGCCATCGTGAAGCCATTGACGAGCGGCAGTCGCGCGACAGGGAAATGCTGCGCCGACGCCTTGAACGCTGCGCTCAGACAGACCGAAACACCGACGCCGATCAAAAGCCGCCCCACCATCAGCCCGGCCAATCCTTGCGACGCCCCGAAAACCCAGATTCCAACCGCCGCGAAAACCAGCATGCCGGCCGTCACCGTGCGCGGCCCGAAGTGATCGAGCAGCACGCCGACCGGAATCTGCGCGAGCGCAAAGCCTATGAAGTAAAGCGAAGTCAGCAGACCCAGGTCTGCCGCCGACAAACCGAGGTCGTGCGTGATCAGCGGCGCGAAGCCGAGATTCACGCCCCGGAACAAGTACGAGACGAAATACCCGGCGGCGAACAGGAAAAAGACGCGAAGACGAACTGAGGACGACATGCGATGCGAGCGCTTCATTGTTTTTTTGAAATGCCAGTTTAACTGGCGCACCAAAAGAAAACGCCGTCACCTTGGTGACGGCGTGGAATAAACCGAGAAGCGCGATGCTTAGTGTTTCGTGGTCTTCTTCGTGGTAGCCCGTTTGGCGGATGTGGCGGTTTTGGCGACGGCCGGCTTCGCTGTGTAGGACTTGCTGGAACTCGAAACCTTCGTGTATTTCGTCGCCGAATGCGTCGTGGCCTTCGCCGATGCGTTCTTGGCAACCGGAGCGCGCGTACCGATCTTCGTCACGCCGCCCGACGAACGGCTCGACGCCGAAACGGTTTCCAGACGAACCGGACCCGGCTCGGCCGGCACTGCCTTGCCATACGGCACGTGCAGAACAACGACTTGCCCCGGCATGAAGACTTCGCGATGCGTGCGGTTCCAGGCCCTGATCTGCCCGACCGACACGTTGTAGCGATCCGCCAGCGTCTCGATGGACTGTTTGCGGCGCACGCGGATGGCCATCTTGCGCGTGTCGGGCACGTCGCGTTCGACGGCCAGCATGGCGTTCGAGGCGACATCGGCGCTGATGTCCTCGTCGTCGTCATCATTACGCGGCACGACGATGGTCGAGCCCGGCTTCAGACGCATGCCAGCCGGAATATGGTTCACCGACATGAGCGTGTCCGCATCCACGCCGATCTTCTCGGCAATAGCGGCCGGACGCGCACGCTCGGACACCGTGTAGGTCGTCCAGGACGACAGCGCGCCCGTGTACGAACTCAGATTGCGCTGGAACGTCGCTGCGTTGTCGAACGGCAGCAAGATCTGCGGATTGGTCGCGCCGAGAATGACCGGCTTCGAGAACGACGGATTCAGCGAGCGGAATTCCTCGACACTCATGCTGGCCAACTTCGCGGCCATGGTCACATCGATGTCGCGCGCGGTCGTGACCGTCACGAAATACGGGTGATTCGGAATGTCGGGCAGCGCAAGGCCATACTGCTGCGGGTTGCTGACGATATTCTTGACCGCCTGCAGCTTCGGCACGTAATTGCGCGTCTCGTTGGGCATGCGCAGGCTTTCGTAGTCCGTCGGTAAACCTGCGGCTTCGTTGCGCGCGATGGCGCGCTGCACATTGCCCTCACCCCAGTTGTATGCGGCGAGCGCGAGATGCCAGTCGCCGAACATGTCATGCAGACGCGAGAGATAGTCGAGCGCGGCGCTGGTCGATGCCAGCACGTCACGGCGCTCGTCCTGCCACATGTTTTGCTTGAGGTTGTAGTCGCGGCCAGTACCCGGCACGAACTGCCACATGCCAGCGGCCTTCGCGACCGACAGCGCCTGTGGGTTATACGCCGACTCGATGAACGGCAGAAGCGCCAGTTCCGTCGGCATATGACGTGCTTCGAGTTCTTCGACGATGTGATACAGGTACTTCTGCGAGCGCGCAGTCATGCGCTCCACATACTCTGGGCGCTGCGCGTACCAGTTGACCTGCATGTCGACCAGGTCGGTTTGGAGATCCGGAATTTGGAAGCCCGCGCGAATGCGGTTCCACAGGTCCGACGACCCGACGAGCGAAGTGACAGGCGTCTTGTCGACGTCAATGGTTTCCTTGGCTGCGGCAGTGCGGCGAATGGTGTCCGCGACCTTTTGCTGCGAGGCTTCGGTGGGTGTTGCTGTGGTATTGGAGGTGAGCGCTGTCGGACCTTGACTGGCACACGCGGCCAGTGTCAGGACGGATAGCGCACTAAGTGTTAGTCGCATGAACGTTCCGGCTTCCAAAGAAGACGCTTGGAAATTTGAAGCCGATGGTACGGAACCGCACTTGCAACGTCAATAAGAATGCACGTAATTCCCCTGCAAAATCCTGCATCTATCGGCGTTTCCAAAGTTTCGGATTAAGTTCGCCCTAATTATGAGACATCAGCGGAACTTATCTTTCCAGCCGCGCATCACGCGAAATGCGTCGAGGCGGTCGGAAATCGGCTGTCCGAACTGAGTGGAAAGTGTTGCCTGAATGGCCTTGTCGTCCACGCGCAGAAAGGGGTTGACGCACTTCTCGTGGCCGATGGTCGTCGGCAGCGTGGGCTTGCCGGCCGCTCGCAACGCGATGGCGTCGTCGTTCCAGCGCGTAAGCGCCGCGCTGTCCGGTTCGCATGCGCGCGCAAAGCGGATGTTCGAAAGCGTGTATTCGTGGGCGCAGTGCACTAGCGTTTCGTCAGGCAGCGAGGCGAGCGAATCGAGCGAGGCGAGCATCTGCTGCGGCGTGCCCTCGAAAAGCCGGCCACAGCCGCTTGCAAAAAGCGTGTCGCCGCAAAAGAGATGCGGTGTGCCACGCGGGTCATGTGCCTGAAAGTACGCGATGTGACCGGCCGTATGGCCAGGTACATCGAGGACGCGAAACTCCAGGGCAGGCTGGTCCACGCGCACGATATCGCCTTCGGATAGGCGCGCAGTCAAATGCTCGATGCGCTCGCCGGCCGGTCCGTAGACCGGCACGCCACCCTCTGCCGTTCGGCTATCGAGCAGTGCTTTGACGCCGCCGACGTGGTCTTGATGATGGTGCGTGAGTAAAATAGCGGTCAGCCGCCAACCGCGTTCGGCGAGATACGCCTCGACGGGCGCGGCGTCGCCCGGATCGATCACGACCGCGTCGCGCGAGTCCGACACGAGCCAGATGTAGTTGTCCTCGAACGCCGGAACCGGAACGTATTCGAGCGAACCCTTAGCATGCGAATCCATAGCGATCATCTAGCGGCAACCCCAACATGTCAGACCGAGTGATTATAGACTGGCCCGCCTGGACAAGCTCCGCACCCGGACGTTATGTGCTCGAGTGGGAACAAGCGCAGCTCGATCGCGTAGTATCCGACATCTTCGGCTATCACGCGCTTCAGCTTGGCATGCCGCAACTCGACGCGCTGCGCGAAAATCGCATGACCGGCCGCGGGCTCGTGCTCGACGCGGAAAGCGGCGCGAGCGCGCCATACACGATGCCGCAAGCGGCCTCGCGCAGCGTGAGTCCGTTGCCTGCCGCGAGCGCGCCAGAAGGCCGCGCCACGGTCTGGTGCGATTTGCTCGACTTGCCTTTCGAAGCGCAGAGCGTCGATTTGCTCGTGCTGCCGCATACGCTCGAATTTTCGCGCGATCCGCACAGGCTTCTGCGTGAAGCCGAGCGCGTGCTCGTGCCTGAAGGCCAGCTCATCATCCTTGGCTTCAACTCCTTGAGTCTGTGGGGCGCGCGCCAGTCGTTCGGCAAGGTCACGGGACGGCCGTTCGTGCCGGCGGCGCACGAGATGATCGCGTTCACGCGCATCAAAGACTGGATCAAATTGCTTGGATTCGACCTTGAACGCGGACGCTTCGGCTGCTATCGTCCCCCGCTCGTCACGGACAAGTGGCTGCAACGCTATCAATTCATGGAACCCGCCGGCGACCGCTGGTGGCCCATCTTCGGCGCGGCGTACATGATCACGGCGGTGAAACGCGTGCGCGGCATGCGGCTCATCGGCCCGCGCAAACTGAAGAAACCCGCGCTCGCGCCTGGCCTTGCACCAGTCGCCGCACCGCACACTCGCAACGAGCATTGATGACTGACGAATCCGCATCGACGAACGCATCGAACAAAATCATCGACATTTACACGGACGGCGCGTGCAAGGGCAATCCGGGCCCCGGCGGCTGGGGCGCCCTGCTCCGCTTCGGCTCGCTCGAAAAGGAACTGTTCGGCGGCGAAGCCGCGACCACCAACAACCGCATGGAACTGATGGCGGTGATCGCCGCGCTCGAAGCCTTGAAGCGGCCCTGTCAGGCCGTGATCCATACCGACTCGCAATACGTGCAGAAAGGCATCAGCGAATGGATTCACGGCTGGAAGAAGAAAAACTGGATGACGGCAGCGAAGACGCCCGTCAAGAACGCCGATTTGTGGAAGCGGCTGGATGCCCTCGTCGCGCAACATCAGATCGAATGGCGCTGGGTCAAGGGGCACGCCGGGCATCCCGAAAACGAACGCGCCGATGCGCTCGCCAATCGCGGCGTGAGCTCGCTCGCCGATAGCTGAAACATGCACGAACCAACGACACACATCTCATGCGCCAACTGATACTGGACACCGAAACCACCGGCCTGAACGCTCGCACGGGCGACCGAATCATCGAAATCGGCTGCGTCGAACTGGTCAATCGCAGGCTTACGGGTAACAACCTGCATTTGTACGTGAACCCCGAACGTGACAGCGACCCGGGCGCGCTCGCGGTGCACGGCCTGACGACGGAGTTCCTGCGCGACAAACCGAAGTTCACTGAGATTGCCGCGCAGTTGCGCGACTTCATCAGCGGCGCGGAGTTGATCATTCATAACGCGCCGTTCGACGTCGGCTTTCTCGACATGGAGTTCGCGCTACTCGGCTTGCCAAAAGTGTCGACGATGTGCGCCGGCGTGATCGACTCGCTCGCGCAAGCCAAGCAGATGTTCCCCGGCAAACGGAACTCGCTCGATGCGCTCTGCGACCGCTTCGGCATCAGCAACGCGCACCGCACGCTGCATGGCGCGTTGCTCGACTCGGAGTTGCTCGCGGAAGTCTATTTGGCGATGACGCGCGGTCAGGAAAGCCTCGTCATCGACATGCTCGGCGACCAGCCCTCGCAAGGCACGACAGGCACGCCGCTTATCGCGCTCGACGACCTCGATCTCACGGTCATCGCGGCAAGCGCGGACGAGCTCGCGGCGCATGAAGCCGTGCTCTCCGACCTCGACCGAGCGATCAAAGGCACGAGCGTGTGGCGCACGGAACCCGCGCCCGCGGTTAGCGATACGCTCGCCGCGTAATTTTTTCGAATTTGTTCAAAGAAGAGCTTTACGAATCGAGAACGTTCTGAGATAATCTCAATCTCTTCGGGTGGTTAGCTCAGCGGTAGAGCACTGCCTTCACACGGCAGGGGTCACTGGTTCGATCCCAGTACTACCCACCAGCATCTAGGGTCCGTCGTCGTTGTCTTCGAGACGTTTTGGAGACACTGACGATGGGCACTATCCAAGTCCGACCCAACGGCGCATACACGGCCAAGGTCAGGCGCAAGGGCTACCCGGCCCAATCCCGAACGTTCATTACCAAGACCGACGCGCAACGGTGGATTACTGAAACCGAGGCGGCAATGTCGCGGTCCTGTTTCGTTGATACATCCGCCGCACGCCAGATGTTGCTTGGCGATGCGTTCGCCCGTTATGCCGCTGAGGTATCCCCGACGAAGCGCGGGGCAGCAGAGGAGCGCGTGCGGCTCGCAGCAATGCAGCGCGACCCACTGGCCGCGTACTCGCTCGCTACACTCAAGCCGTCCGTTATCTCGGCGTGGCGCGACCGGAGACTCCTGACTGTCTCAGGGTCCACGGTCAACCGGGAAATGAACCTCATCCACCATGTGATCGAGGTAGCGCGCAAGGATTGGGACGTTGCACTCCCCTCGAATCCTGTATCAGACGTGCGCCGCCCACGGTCAAACCCCGGTCGCACGCGGCGGCTATCGCCCGCCGAGCAATCGCTTCTGCTGCACGCATGCCGACAGGCCCGCTCATGGTGGCTCGCGCCCCTCGTGGAGTTAGCAATCCATACCGGGATGCGCCAGTCCGAAGTGCGTACGCTGATGTGGGAGAACATAGACCTGCAAAAGCGAGTAGCGATCCTACCCGCTGCGGCAACCAAGACATTAACGATGCGGGGCGTGCCGCTGTCGAGTCGATGCGTTGTCGTCTTCGAATCACTGAAAGGGGCGCGGATCGGGCCGCTGTCCGGGCCAGTGTTTCTCGGCGTGACTCGCGAAGCCGTCAAGCTGGCATTCAAGCGGGCGAGGAACCGGGCCGGGTTATCCGACTTCCGGTTCCACGATACGCGGCATGAGGCCACGTCACGTCTATTCGAACTCGGACTCAATCCTGTAGAGGTGGCGTCCGTGACCGGGCACAAAACGCAGGCCATGCTCGCACGATACACCCACCTACAAGCATCCGAACTGGCAAAGAAACTAGGCTGAGGCGAGGGCGCGGGCCTCGTCAATGTCGGCGTCCGCGCTCAACACCTGCAACGCACGAGCCAATGCCGAAATCCAGCGCGCCCGGTCACGATGCGGGGGCGCGCATACCAAGCGCAAGGTCCGCTCGATCCCGGCCCCATGCGCAAGCTCCGAGACTTCGGCGGAAATGCACCGAAAGCCGCGCTCTACAATCGTGGCAATCACATAGAGCGCGCCGTTATCAGGCTTGCCGTCGATGCGGGAAAGGGGAATAGTGAGGGCGATACGCTGCGTCATGGTGCGGTCCTTAGTGGTTCTGCTCTCGCCGACAATCGGCCAAGCTCGCGTCGCGGTTGTTTGCGCGACATGGGAAGTTTACGAGCGGCTGTATACGCGGGTCAACAAATTTCGCTGTACCCAAAACGGCAGTGATCGCACCTTAGCGGAGTTGATAGTCCGCGATCTTGCTGCTCGATCCCGTCGAGAAGAACCCGTTGGTGCCGCCGCCGAGGCCAGTGGTAAAGCCGTAGGTATTTCCGCCTCCGCTGTAGCCGGTCGGTGCCTTGTACTGGAAAGTGCTCGGGCCGAACAGCGTTGCAGCCGACGAGTAACCCGGCGTGTTGCCGATGCCGCCCGTGATCCCCGTGCCGGTATCCGACTTCGGGCCGGTATTCGATGCGAGGTTCAACTGCCCCATCGCACCGTTCGCAGCGCCGAGCCACGCCTGCGACATGACGCTGAGACTGAACTGCCCTGCACGCAGCGGCGACTGCACGAGCGGCGCGACGTTGATGTTGTAGTCGATGGGTGCGAAGGTCTGCCCTTCGTCCAGCGACATGATCTTGTTCGACACGAGACCCGCACGTTGCTGAAGCATGTCGTACGTCTGGTACTGCGTGTTCTGGTCCGTCGTCGTCTGCGCACGCGCCGCCGTGAGTTGCATGGCGTTTTGAAGCATCCGCGCCGTCGAGCCGCCCACGCCCGCCGCAGCGGCCTGTGCGCGCACTGCGCCAAGCTGCTCGGCAGAGCGAAGCTGGTTCTCCAACGTGCCGTGTACGGCCTGATCCTGAAGCCGCAGGATGTTCGTCGTGATCGCGTCCTCGGCCTTGCCACCCGCTTCCAGCTTCGACTGGTTGCTGATGCTGCGAGTGAGGTTCGACAACGACGCCTGCGCGACAGCAAAGCCGTTGTTGGCTGCGCGCACCGCATTGGCTGCGTCGGCGTTCGCTTGGTTGATCGTGTTCTGCGAATACGTGTTCGCGTTGTCGATCATCCCCTGCGCGTCGTCCGCAGCCTTCTGCGCATACGCAGACAGCCACGTATTCATGAAGCCAGCGATACCGCCAGCCAGTGCTGCCCAACCATTAGCACCCATCTTTCCTCCTTACCTCCTTGTGCTTCAGGGTCAACAGGTCAGCGGACACGGCCATCGCGTTCATCCGGCGCGGGGCTTCGTAGGCCATCGCCTCGGCCAGTGCGAGAATCGTCTCGCTCGGCGGCGTTTCAACCTGATGCCCCTCACGTTGCAGACACCATTCAAGCCGCAGCACGGGATCGACGCGCAGCGCGTGGATTGCGACCAATTTCCGCTGCCACGGCTCAAGCGGGCCGTCCCACGCCTCCATGACTCCCTCGCATGTCATACCCTTGATGGCGTCCGCGTATGCGATCCTGCTGCGCATGAGCGCGTCAGCGTCGCGCAGGTCAGCACGAAGCTCCCGCAGGGCGCGGGCCTTAGCTAGGCGATCCATCAAAGCACCTTGATAGCGGATGCGTCCGTGGACAGGAAGCCACGGCGGCGAGCGAGACACCACCTCTCGAATGCCGCCTGCGGCGTGTCGGCCAATGCGAGGATGTACGCGGGCAGTTTCTCCGGTGCGCGCAGGATAGCTTGCTCCAGCGAGCGGTCGCAATTGTCGAGGGGCTGGATAACCTCGCGGCTATCACGCCGATTCCATGCCGTCACCCGATGCGCCGCCGTCACCTTGCTTCCCTGCTCCCGTCCGCCGTGCGTCAGTCCGATGCTGCGCACTTCCCACTGGGCTATGGCGGCCTCGGCTGCTGCCGCCCCTGCCTGCGCAGCGGCAGCGGCGCGGGCCTGCTGCTCGATCTGCAATTCGGCCAGCCGGTTCTTTGCTGCCTTCAATCGCTCGTACACTGCCACATCCTGCTCCGCTTGTCGGATGGCGTCGCGCAGTTGATCTCCGTTCATGCTCTTTACGTTCGTGCTCATAGCTGTTCCTTTGAATTGGTGATGCCGCTGCGGCCTGCGTAGAGGCTCTACAGCGGTTTGCGTTGGTCGAGGCTAACGAGCCGTTATCGCTCGATTACGTTGCCCGTGGTGGCGTTCTCTGCTGCTCGCTCACGGCCCCATGCCTGCGCGGCGGCGTCACGCTGCTGTAATTCCGCCTTGGCCGCTGCCAGCCCGCCAAAGCCCCGCGACATGCCGGTAACGCCATAGCCCCGCCCCGCGTCGTGAATGTGGTCCTGCCCGTAGCCGAGGTGTACTGCGCCCGCATTGAACGCGTCACTGTTCCCCTGCCCGGTTGCGTCGATACCGACCCGCGCCCCGTCCGTCACGATGTCCGTGAAGCCGCCAAGCGGCGACAGGTCGCCCGTGGCGTTCGCGTACCGGATGGACGGGTCAATGTGGGTCATGGTGATTCGTACCGTACGAGAGGCGGGCGGCGCGTTCCCGTCCGTCACGCTGAATGACGACGCCGTGTTGTATTGCGCCGAGGGGCTGTTAGCCCGAGACATGGCCGAGATCATTTCATGCACGGCCAAGCGTGCCTGCTCAACGGTCACGGGACCGGATGCACGCAGACCGATGGTTGCGAGGTACGCGTTAGGATCGGCGTACAGGTTCACCACCGTCCCGTCCGTTTTGATTGCATACGGCGGCACGTCACGCGTTGCGCCACTGGCGACTCGGAAATTGCGATTCATAGTTTGTAGTCCTTTATTTATTGGTTGTGATTGCACCGGATCGGGTACTGCCTCAGTCAGTCCATCCCGCCCACCGCATAATCTCTAGCACCTCGGGGTACTGCTCGCACAGGCGGTATACCTGCGAGCCATCCAGACGGCTTAGGTCGGGTTGGTTGATGTGATGGGCTACCGAGACAAGGGCAAGCCTGCCCGAGGGGAACTGCGAGGCTGTGAACGCGCCGCAGGTATACGTCTCGCACTCGCCTGCCCGCTCCCGCTTCGCTCGCTCCAGCCGGTCGAGATAGCCAGCCCGCGAGTGTTTCGCAGGAGGGCCGATACCGGAGAGGATCAGGGACCAATCATTGCGATTGGTGGACAGCAGGCAGTCGTAACAATCGTTGCTGCGGACGCGCCGCCGCTGACTACCGCACCGGGCACAGACGCGGCCCATGTACCACGCCCGCCGAGCAATGAACGCTTCCCACCGGTCGGGGTTCGCGACACGCTGGCGAAGTGCCTCGGCAAAGGCTGGATCGCGCTCGCATAGGTCGCGCTGCTGTCGCGTCAGATACTTACCTCGGGGTTGCCTGCCGTGCAAGGTGAAACGGGGATCGTAGTGCGGACCGAGGTGCCGCTCAGTCATACTTGGTCCCCCACTCGCGCAGGTTCTCATCATGTACGGCCTCGGCTTCCCGCCGTCGCTTATACGCCGCCTCGGCATTCTTCTCCCATAGGTCGAGCGTAGCCCGAGTAACGCCAGCGCGCTCCAAAGCCTTAACGATGTTGACGAGCTTCCCACCAGCCTTGACGTACCGCGTCCCGCTTGCGCCCTTGCGTTGAATCGTTAGCTCGTTACCGAACCAGCACACCGTGCCGTCGCCATTGAAATGAAACCGGCCCATCGGGAGATCGTCCCCGGTTACAGCGTCGGCATTGCCTTTCGGCTTCCGGCCTGCTCGAATCAGGGCTCGCACCTTGGAAAGGCTGCTGCACTCGTCTGTAGCACCGTACTCGTCAAGTAGCTTGTTGATTCTCTTCTGTAGGGACGGGCTGAACTCGTTATACCAAGCACTATCCGGGATGTGTTCCTTATAGCCAGCACGTCGCGCAGCCTCGGGGAATAGTTCAGCTATCGTGCCCTTGACCGTCCTGTCGAGTAGGTACGAATCATTCTTCATGAGCGCCGCCGCCTCGAAGATCGCGTCGTAGTATGCCTTCGGCTTCTTCAACGCAACGAACACCTTGGACGGCTGGAGATCGGCACCGTACCGGTCCCGAAGGTACTGGCAGTGTTCCTTGGCAAAGGCATTGATGGCCTTCGCAGCCATGCGCCGACACTCCTCCGTCATTGCGGCTTTCGCTCGCGCTTCGCGCTCGGCGGCCGCTGCGGAAATTTTCTTTAGCTGCTCGGGGGACAGCAGAGAATTCTGGTTCGTATCGGTCAATGAAAAGTTCCCCTCGCTCGATTCCGCGAAACCCTTGTCAGTATTGGGTTCCAGCGATTTGTTATGGAAATTGTTCCCCTTTCCTTGCTTACTCTTTAGAGGAAGTAGAGTAAGCCGAATGTTCCCGAAAGGGTGCCTACGAGTGTGCCGTGCAGGGACGCAGGGCGAACGCGTGGGCATACGCTCGCCTGCAATCGCAGGCCGTTGCCAGAAGCTGACGGCTGTTACAGGTCGAGTGCTCCGGCCTCCAGCGCCGCGTCCTCGTTGAATCGCTTCTTGCGGCCCGCCCTGCTGCGCTTGGCCCATGTGGGAAGGTGGCCCGTGGTTGCCTCGACGGCACGGCGGTACGCCGCTGCGCCGTTGCTGCTCTGCCGCGCAAGATATTCCGCCTCGGCTGTGTTGTGCTCCAGTGGGTGAACTGCGTTCCGCATGCGTCCTCCGTTCGATGGTTGTGTCGGTAAGGCAACCGAAATAGCTATGTGCCTCATCGGCTTACTCTCCGATAGCCAGACGGGCGCGGCTGAAATAGCTACATGGTTGTGTCAGCTAGTGTCTAAAAGGGCCAGCCGGATCGCTCCAGACTGGCCCCGCGTGCTGACGTGTTACCTGCGGACTACGCCGCCTGTGCCGCCTTCAAGATGGTTACGTGCGTGGTGCCGTACTCCTTGGCTAGACCCCGCGCCGTAGCCCCGGCCTCCAGCCGTGCCCGTATCTCCTGCTTTTGCGCGGGCGTGAATCGCTCGGGTCTGCCGCCGACCCGGCCCTCGGCGCGTGCCCGCTCCAGCCCCGCGTGCGTCCGCTCTACCAACAGATCACGCTCTAACTGCGAGACGGCTGCCAGCACGGTAAGCGTGAACTTCCCCGCAGGACTCGTCAGGTCGGTTCCCGGAATGGCGAGGCAATGCAAGCGCACACCTTTGGCATGCAGGCGCTCGACCGTCGCCAGCACGTCCGCCGTATTCCGGCCCAGACGGTCGAGCTTCGTCACCACCAGCGTGTCACCCTCCTCTAGCTTGTGCTCGACCAGCGCAGCGAAGCCTGCGCGCCCCATCGCGGGCACGGTGCCGCTCACGGTCTCCTCGACAATGCGTCCCTTGGCAATAGCGAACCCGGCCCGCTCTGCTTCTAGTACCTGATTCGTGGTGTCCTGATCCTGCGTGGATACTCGGCTGTAAAGGAAGATGCGTGACATGATCGCCCCGGATAGATAACGTGGTAAGAATAATGACATGGATAGAAACCCGATGCAAGGTGTTTCTTACCGCGTATGCGGCCCCGTTGAGCGTGGGTGTATAACGAACGTTTTCTATCCGCCTGCTAGATAGCCCTGCGGCTCGCGCACAGCTTTGCTGAGGGCCTTGTGCTGCTCGCCGCAACCAAGCGACCAGCAATGCACCCTGCCCGTCATAGCGCCTCTCAGCGCGCTCGCCTCCCACTCCCCGCACTTCCTGGTGAGCAATCGAAGGAGGGCCACACGGGGGAATCCGGGGCGGCACGCGGCGGCGCGCACCTCACGGATTAGCAGGGCAAAATTCGGTCCGGTCTGTTATCCTGCGGCTTCGCGGCGTCAAGCCGTAACCGTCCCGATTGGGGACACTCCGGAGACACGGAGACAGATTCAAGCTGGTTAGCTCAGCGGTAGAGCACTGGAAGGGACGCGCAGCAAAGCGAAGCGGCCCGCCAAGACCCCTTCACACGGCAGGGGTCACTGGTTCGATCCCAGTACCACCCACCACGACAGAGGCAAGCAGTCGAAGTCTGAACTGAATGCCATAAAAAACGGCGCCTTCGGGCGCCGTTTTTTTTCGTCCACGCGCTTCGCCAGCCGAAGCTAAGACGCCCACACGCCGCGCGCCATTCCGCTTGCGGCAATCACCATCACGATCACCAGCGCCGCTTCCAGATCGCTCATCCACGCGAAGCGCCGGGCGCGCGTGAGATCGATCGGTCCGCCCTGCGCGAGCGTCACGCGCCAGCGAATCAACGCGAGCATCGGTGAAACTTCGATCAGCAAGATCAGCACGAGCGCGGTCATCTTCAGATGAAAAAGCGGCTCGTGCAAATAGTACGAGCCGCCTTTCTCGAAGCCGCCAAACGCGCGCATCAGCCCGGTGACGATCAGCACGATTGCAGTGATGCCCCACACGGAATCGGAGCGGAACACATCGCGCAGACGCACATCGTTCGCCTGCACCGACTGCGCGACATCGAGCCGCCGCAAGGCGCGCGCACGCGCGAGCACGGCGCCCAAGGCGAAACCGAAACCAAGCAAGTGAAGCGCAGCGAGCAACCAGCGTATCAGCATCCTTCCCTCCATCGAAAACGAGAAGCAAATTCTGCGTTGCCGGCGACCTCGTCAGACTTGCCGCAAGGTCGTGTCGAGTGCGCGCGCCGCGTTGCGGTCGCCGACGCTCGCCAACGGCGCGCGAAATACCGTCTTGCGATTGTGCCCCGCCGCTGCCGGCGAATCCCACAACAACTCGACCTTCGGACGGCGCGCGAACCAACCCTTCCTGAGTGTGCCATTGCGATGGATCGTCGATGCCGGCGCGGCCGGTTCCGTCGATGGCGCAAGAATCGAGATTTGCGCGGCTTCGTCGGCGACGGGCGCGGGCCACTTCACCGACAACTCCCGCGCATCGTACTGACCGAGCTTGCGGCTTTCCGCCCAGACCATCGCGGTGCGCGTGACGGGATCGAGCGAGATTGCAAAGCGGCCGATGGCAAAGCGCCGCGCCGCGATATTGGTACGCCAGAGCGCACGCGGACGGCATATCCACATCACGACTGCGTAGAGCGCCGGGCCGACCGCGAGCCAGCCGTTGGTCTCGGCGAGCGTGTGTACGAAACGGCGCCAGCCCGAAGCCCAGACGAACGCGCCCACGGAGAACATCGCGAAGGCAAACGCGAGAAGCGCAAGGAAGCGCAGCGCCTGCCGCAGCCATTGTGGCAGCGGATGCAGCGGCCGCTCGATGCGCGCCTTCGCACCCGGCAGCGCGATCAGCAAAAAAATCAGCACGAGATTCAGACACGCCCACGGCGACGATGTCATGGCGCGCAGCGAGGACAGATAGCCCATTTGCGACATCGACAACGCCCAGCGCGCCGCGAGTATCAGTCCGATGGCCCGCAGCGCGAATACCGTGCCGGCGCCGGGCGCCGGGCTCGCGCTGATTTGCTTGGGTATCGCCAAAGTTGCGCTCCTGTCTTTCATTCGATGCACGCCGTCGCGCACTATCCACGCTAACGGCAATTTCGCTTCGCACTTGACGAAGCCCGGACATTATAGGGAGATTACGATTTTCCTCAGAGGTTTCGCGGACGAAAGCGGCTTAGCGCTCAGATGCGCCATTCAAGTGTGCCATTGCGACAACGCCCCGCGAGCCTTGCGGCGCGCGGGGCGTTGTTCGATACGAAAACAGCGTGCGAAAACTTAGCCTGCGTTCACTTCGCGCAGCACCGTGCGACGTTTTTGACGCAGCAGTTCCTCGTAATTTTCGACATAGCGCGCGGCCATGACCTTCGACGAGAAGCGCGTTTCGAACGCCTCACGCACCTTCGCGCGCGACAGCGTGTCGAGACGCTTCACTGCGGCGATCGCCGAGAGTTCGTCTTCGACAACGAAGCCCGACACACCGTTCTCGATCACTTCCGGCACCGAACCGCGGTTGAACGCGATCACCGGCGTGCCACACGCCATGGCCTCGATCATGACGAGACCGAAGGGCTCCGGCCAGTCGATCGGGAACAGCAGCGCGTGCGCGTTGCCGAGGAACTCGGTCTTTTCCGCTTCGCTGATTTCACCGATGTATTCGACATGCGGCAGCGCGAAGAGCGGCTTGATCTCTTCCTCGTAGTAAGCGCGATCGGCCTTGTCCAGCTTCGCGGCGATCTTGATCTTCATGCCGGCGGCCTGTGCGATACGGATTGCACGGTCCACGCGCTTTTCCGGCGAGATGCGGCCGAGAAACGCCAGGTAGCCGGGCTTGACGTTCGGGATCGGCGTGAGCAGATTTTCCGGCAGGCCGTGATACACCGTCGACAGCCAGTTCGCTTGCGGCAGCGGCTGACGCTGATTGTCGGAAATCGAGACAACCGGCACGTCGTTGAACGTCGAGAAGATCGGCTGCAGTTCTGGCAGATCGAGACGACCGTGCATGGTCGTCACGAACGGAACCGGCTGACGTGCGAACAGCGAGAACGGGTAATAATCGATATGGAAATGCAGCACGTCGAATTCGTCAGCGCGGCGGCGGACTTCTTCGAGCAGCAGCATGTGCGGCGCCATCGTGTCGCGAATGGTCGGATCCAGACGCAGCGCTTGCGGCCAGAACGCTTCGAGCTTCGCGGACGTTTGCGAATCACCGCTCGCGAAGAGCGTGACGTCGTGTCCGGCCTCGACGAGAGCCTCGGTCAGATAAGACACCACGCGTTCCGTGCCACCGTAGAGCTTCGGCGGAACAGCCTCGTGGAGGGGCGCGATTTGAGCGATTCGCATGTCGGAAACTCCAAATAAAAAATCAGGCTAAGTACTTCAGTCGTGGACAAGGGGCGAATCGCTCGGCTCGGGCGGGAGCTGCTGCGGTGGATTCACCGCGTTGCAAAGCTGATGCACGAGAAAGAAAAGCGTGGTCGCCGGTCACTTGGGTTTTGCGCGAGACCTTCGAACGGATCGCATCAAAGCAAAAGCGATTCCATGTCTCAAAATAATCCGCACACCAGCAATAAACGCGTAACGGCTTTCGAGGTTGACGACATCCTACAAAAAGCTGTCAAAAAAACTTAGTGAAAACCCGGAGCGAATTATGGAGCTTTTTACAGAGCACGCAGGCAGGCATTTCAACTTATTTACCTTGTTACACGGGGGAAACATTTTGCAAACCCCTGTTTATTAAGGCTGTTCTACATTGGACCCACGCGCTTGAACGATGCACGGGCGACGCCACGCTCTCGATGCTGCGACGTCCATTTCGACCACCCATCAACCTGCGCTGGCGCGACACGTGCTTTGGCTTGGCGGTGCCACCGGTCTGAAATCGAGCCCGTATAGCGTGGCTGCGGCAGGCGAGCTTAATTTGAGCGCTTGCTCCATCGCAAAAAGTTTCGCAAAGTGCTTACAATGCGCGCCGATGCCGCAAGGCGCTCGAATCGCGGTGGCGCTCGGCCTAGGGTTCGGTCCACTGCGGACGATGTCGAGGCGGCAAAAACTGCCGCCCAGCATTAAACGCCCGATTGACGCCTGAGGCTTGAGCGATAGTGGCTACAATTCAGGCAATGGAGACGGCGCCGCGTCGCCGAAACGCTTTTCGCCCGGAAATCCGAAAGCGCAACACACGCTCAACCGCTCTACGACGAAAAAAGACCATTGGACCAACTTACCGTCTCTCAACGTAACGCACACAACGCCAAGCTCGCGAGCTATGCACATCGCCCGCTGGCGTTCCTTCTGCGTTACATACGCCGGCATCCGGTAGCGCATGCCATCGTCCTCTTCAGCGTGTTTGCCGCAGTTGGCTGCGCGCTCGCTTCCCAGTACGCGATCAAGCATCTGATCGATGTGCTCGGTCAGGGCCGGGGTCATCCCGGTCCGCTCTGGGGCGCGTTCATGATCCTGGTGGGACTGATCGCCGCCGACAACCTGCTTTGGCGGGTCGGCGGCTGGGTCGGCGCGCACGTGTTCGTGATCGTGACGGGCGACCTGCGCAAGGACTTGTTCTCGTACTTGAGCGGCCATTCGCCGACTTACTTCTCCGAGAAACAGCCCGGCATGCTCGCGAGCCGGATCACGGCGACCTCGAACGCGATCTACACCTCCGAAAACGTGATGGCCTGGAACGTCCTGCCGCCGTGCATCGCGGTGCTGGGCGCGATCATCATGATCGTCGCGGTGAATCCGTTGATGGCGTGCTGCCTCATGGGCGCGTCGCTGATCCTCGCGTTCATTTTGTATCGGCTGGCCAAGCGCGGTTCGGCGCGGCATCACAGCTTCGCGTCGAAGGCCGCTTCGGTGGATGGCGAACTGGTCGACGTAATCGGCAACATGGCACTCGTGCGCGCGTTCGGCATGACCTTCAACGAGCAGAAGCGTTTCGGCTCGACGGTGAAGGCCGAGATGGTCGCGCGTCAGCAAAGCCTCTTGTACCTGGAAAAGCTGCGCCTCTTCCACGCGGTCGTGACGGCGATTCTCTCCGCCGGGCTGCTCGGCTGGGCACTATGGCTTTGGTCGAAAGGCCAGGCGACGTCGGGCGATATCGTGCTCGTCAGCTCGCTCGGCTTCACGATCCTGCACGGCACGCGCGACCTCGCCGTGGCGCTCGTGGATGTCACGCAGCACGTCGCGCGTCTGGCCGAAGCCGTGCAGACGCTGCTCGAACCGCATGGCATGCCCGACCGTTCCGACGCCACCGAACTCGTGCCACAGGGCGGCCGCGTCGATTTCGATGGCGTCACGTTCGCGTATCCGCGCCGTCGTCCGATTCTCGACAACTTCCATCTGCATATCGAACCGGGCCAGCGAGTCGGTCTGATCGGCAAGTCGGGCGCGGGCAAGTCAACCGTGCTCGCGCTTCTGCAGCGCTTCTACGAGACGCAGAAGGGCAGCATCAAGGTCGATGGCCAGGATATCAACGGCATCACGCAGGACAGCCTGCGACATTCGATTGCGCTCGTGCCGCAGGATATTTCGCTGTTCCATCGCACGGTGTTCGAGAACATTGCGTATGGCCGGCCCGAAGCGACGCGTGAGGAAGTCATGGCCGCCGCACGCGAAGCCCGCTGCACGGACTTCATCGAAGCGATGCCAGAAGGCTTCGATACCATCGTCGGCGATCGCGGCGTGAAGCTGTCGGGCGGTCAGCGTCAACGCATCGCGATCGCGCGCGCGATCCTTAAAAACGCGCCAATTCTCTTGCTCGATGAGGCGACGTCCGCGCTCGACAGTTCATCGGAAGAAGCCATTCAGCAGGCGCTCGACCGGTTGATGGTCGGCCGCACGGTGGTTGCCATTGCGCACCGTTTGTCGACGTTGCAGAACTTCGACCGCATCATCGTGATGAGCGCCGGCAAGGTGATCGACGATGGCTCGCCGCAAGAACTGCGCGACCGGCCTGGGTTGTATCGCGAGTTGCTGTCGAAGCAGCACGGCAAGTTGCCATCCATCGTTGCCACGCCGCATAAGCAGCCGGCCTAAGTTTCGACGACGACGTTAAAAAGCCGCGCTTCCCGGAAGAGAACGCGGCTTTTTACATCTGCGTTGCTTTGGCGTGATCGTTCGCCGCTCTACCCCGCCTTCAAGTCCCGCAAAAAGTTATCCCGCCACACGGAAACGTTGTTGTCGCGCAGTTGCGCCATCATCTCCGTGTAACGCGCCCGGCGCTCGTCGAGCGGCATTGCAAGCGCGGTGGCGAGTGCATCGGCCATATCGTCGATATCGAGCGGATTCACGATGAGCGCGGCAGTCAGCTCACGCGCAGCGCCAGCGAATTGCGACAACACAAGCACGCCGGGATCGTCCGGGTCTTGCGCCGATACATATTCCTTTGCCACCAGATTCATCCCGTCGCGCAATGGCGTGACGAGGCCGATATGCGCCTCGCGGAACAGCGCCGCGAGCACCGGCCGTTCGTATTGCCGATGGATATAGCGAATGGGCGTCCAGTCCAGCTCGGCGTAACGCCCGTTGATGCGCCCCGACTCCGCTTCGAGTTGCAGGCGAATGTCGCGATAAGCATCGACGTCCGAGCGCGTCGGCGGCGCGATCTGCAAAAACGAAACGTTGTTTCGCTGCTGCGGCCGATGCTCGATCAGACGCTCGAAAGCCCGAAATCGCTCGACCAGACCCTTCGAATAATCGAGCCGATCCACGCTCATCACGAGCTTGCGCTGATGCAGCGTCGCCTTGACGATCTGCACGTCGCGGCCGCTCTCGCCGTCTTTCGCGAGCGCCGCGACTTCGTCGGGATAGACGCCAATCGGATAAGCCGCCGCGCGCGCCGTCTTGCCAAACGCGCTGACCACGACCGGCTTCGCGCCGTCTTTCGCGAGCGTGCCGCCCGCCTCGGTTTCGATGTAATCGCAAAACGCGCGCAGATCGGGCTCAGTTTGGAAACCCAGCAGATCGAAGTCGCACAACGCTTCCACCAGGTTCCGATGACGCGGCACGCTCAACAGAATCTGCGACGCTGGAAACGGTATATGCAGAAAGAACCCGATGCGATTTCGAACGCCCTGCCCCCGCAACGCCTGCGCAAACGGAATGAGGTGATAGTCGTGCACCCAGATCACGTCGTCGGGCTTGAGCAGCGGCGCGAGTTGCGTGGCCAGCCAGCGATTGACGCGGCAATAGCCTTCGTATTCGTTGCGGTCGAACTCGATCAGATCCGGCCGATAGTGAAACGCCGGCCACAACGTCGCGTTGGAAAAGCCGCGATAGTACTGATCGTAGTCTTGCCGCGAAAGTCCGATGGTCGCGAACGTCACCGGCCCGTGCTCTTCCAGCTTGATGCTTTCCGGCGGCGCGTTCAGCACGTCGCCGCTCCAGCCGAACCACATGCCGCCGGTTTCCTTGAGTGCGTCGTAGACGCCGACCGCGAGGCCACCCGCGGCCGGGCCGCCTTCGGAGATCGGCGCCACCCGGTTCGAAACGATGATCAGCCGGCTCACGCGTGCTTCCCCGCCGTGCCCGCGATCACTTGCAGCCAGTCGAGCAGCAGTTCGACGGATTCGATTCGCGCGCGCGCCACGGTGTCGCCGGGACCGACTTTGATCGACAGACCGTCGAATTCGTTGACGACCGCGAAGCCTTTCTCGTCCGTAAGATCGTCGCCGATGAAGACGGGCTTGCGTCCCGTGAACGGCGGCTCGCCTATGTACGCGCGCACCGCGCGGCCCTTGTCGACGTCCTTCGGCTTGATCTCGTAGACCATCTTGCCGGGCTGAAGCACGTAGGCATCGGCGTATTGTGCGACGAGCCGCTCGGTGGCCGCACGCGCGGCCGGTTCGCGATCCGGCGCATTGCGATAATGCAGCGCGAGCGCGGCGCCCTTGATTTCGAGCAGCATGCCGGGATTCGCGCTGACGACGCCTTCGAGCGCGTGCTCCATGCGCGAAAGCCGCTCGTCGTTGAAACCAATGCGCTGCACGTCGCCATTCGAATCGCGCCGCTCGGCGCCGTGCATGCCGGCGACGGGCAGATCGGGCATCTGCAAGAACGAATCGATGTTGTCGATACCGCGCCCCGACACAACCGCGACCGCGTTATTGGTGGCGCGTCGCAAGGCGGCGAGAATGTCGGGCACCGAGCGCGGCACGAAAATGCCATCCGGCGTGGAGGCGAGTTCGACCAGCGTGCCGTCGAAGTCGAAGAAGAAAGCGGTCTCGGCAAGAGACAGGGAATCGGGAAGAATTTGCATCGATCGTTGACCTGTGGTTTGCCTGTGATGGGCGCGTGCGTATCGCATGTTACTGCCGCAGGCTTTCCGTCTGGAAAGAAGCGGATTGACGATCGCATGGCGTCTTGCTTACGGAAGAGCAGGCGCGCGCGGCAAATTGTCTCGAAAATGTGCTTAAAGCTAAATCATGCGCCTCACGCCGATGAAAAGGCGTGTATTTTGCGGGCTTGATACAGCCGTTACAGTCCAAAGCAACCTTTCGATGCCCGCACCCTTCCGCCGCCTGCTTGTATCCGTTCTGCTCACCGCGCTCGCTGCCTGTTCACGTCCTGCCGAGCCGTGGCATCTGACCGATGTTTCCGGCCATCTGCCCGATCTCGATTTTTCACTCGTCGATGACAGCGGCGCGCATGTGTCGGGCCAATCGTTGAAAGGCCGCGCGACGCTCGTCTATTTCGGCTATACGCATTGTCCGGATGTGTGCCCGGAAACCATGGCGCGTCTCATGCAGGTTCTGGCGCGCGTGGGGCCTGACGCGGACCAGACGCGCATCGTGTTCGTTTCGGTCGATCCCGCGCGCGACACGCCCGCGTTGCTGCGGACTTACGTGCGCGCTTTCGACGGCAAACACGCCGTGGGCATGACGGGCTCGGATCGGCAAATCGAAGCCATCGCGCAGCGGTACCGCGTGGCGTATCAGATGGAGAAGCGCGATCCGAGCGGCGCTTACGAGGTCACGCACAGCTCGGCCGTGTACATCTTCGATCGCGATGGTCACGCGCGCCTGCTCGCCACCGACCGCGATTCCATCGACGCCATTGCAGCCGATCTCGAACGCGTGATCCACGGGAAGAGTACGTAGGAACGCGCCCGCAGGCGTTATGCGCCGAAGCCGGGTCGGCGCATCCACACGTGCGGAATGCCGTCTTCGTCATGTACGCCCGACGACGCGACGAAACCGAACGCGCCATAAAACTTCTGCAGATGGGCTTGCGCGTGCAGACTGATCGGCTGATCCGGCCATTGCGCGATGATGTGATCGAGCGCGCGTTCGAGCATCGCGTTACCGAGTTTGAAGCCGCGAAATTTGACGGTCGTCAGCACGCGGCCAATGCGGACATCGGTTTCGCTTTCTTTCGGGAACCCTGGCAGCAACACACGCAGATAGCCTGCGAGTTGCTCGTCTTCGCCGTAGGCGAGCAAATGCCAGGCATCGACATCGTAGCCGTCGATATCGCCATAAACGCAGTTTTGCTCGACGACGAAGACCGCGCTGCGTGCCGCGAGCATGTCGTAGACCTCGGTCGTCGTGAGATCGTCGAAGCGCTTCCAGCGCCACTGAATGTCGGAGAGTCTGTCGGTCATGGATTTGGCATGCGGCGCGGCGGATGCCGCGCCAATGGAAAGTGCCGCAATTATGCCGCGCCGGCGCCACGCGGCGTATCGGGAGCTTCCTTGCAGCAATCGAGAATCGGCAGAAGCGCCGAAGATCCGACGTTGTAAAAAGAAAAAGCCCTGACGAATCAGGGCTTTTTTTTGGAGGCGCGAACCGGAGTCGAACCGGTCTAAACGGCTTTGCAGGCCGCTGCATAACCGCTTTGCTATCGCGCCATAAGCGGTGTGGTGGTCCCGGCCGAAACGCCGGCAAGTCCACCAAACAAAAAGGGAAGCGTTGCTTCCCCTTTGATTGGAGCGGGAGACGAGGCTCGAACTCGCGACCTCAACCTTGGCAAGGTTGCGCTCTACCAACTGAGCTACTCCCGCATTGATCTTTCCGTGCTGCGTTACTGCTTACACTTGCTTGCTGCTGTTTTCGTCGCCGCTTCGCTTGATACCGCTGCGCTGCATGCCTCGAAGACTTGAATCTGGAGCGGGAGACGAGGCTCGAACTCGCGACCTCAACCTTGGCAAGGTTGCGCTCTACCAACTGAGCTACTCCCGCGTTGCTGATGCTTTCTGCCGTCTTCGCGGTGCCTTCAGCTCTTTACTTCCTTGCTGCTGGCGCTGCGTGTTCGACAGAAACGAGATTATGTAGAAGCGAAGAAAAGGTGTCAACTGTTTTTGCGCGCCCTTTTCGTGTTTCGACGCAATTTTTAGCAAACTGAAGAACGGCTGCAAGGACGGCTCAACTCACAGCATGCCGCCCCGCTCACGAATCTGCGGCCACGCGAGTTTCATGTAGTACAGCATCGACCAAACGGTGAGGAACGCGGCGACATCGATGAGCCGCAAGCCCCACACGCGCGTATCGATCACCCATTGCACGCCGGGGATGCGCAACTGCCCATAAAACAGCAGCATAGGAATGGCGACCATCTGACATACGGTCTTGAACTTGCCCAGCGAATTCACCGCGACGCTCTTCGATGCGCCGATCTGCGCCATCCATTCGCGCAGCGCCGAGATCGTGATCTCCCGCCCGACGATCACGAGCGCGATCACCGCGTTCAAGCGCATGAGCTGCACGAGCACGAGCAAAGCAGCCGTCACCATGAGTTTGTCCGCGACCGGGTCGAGAAACGCGCCGAACGCGGACGTCTGATTAAGCTTGCGCGCAAGAAAGCCGTCGAACCAGTCGGTGAGCGCGGCCAGAACGAAGATGACCATGGCGAGCAAATTACGATGCTCGAGGCTCAACATCATGTCCGGCAAGTAGAACACGCCCACGACGAGCGGAATCAGCACGATTCGCA
The DNA here is from genome assembly GCF_031451465.1 of Caballeronia sp. LZ003. NCBI lineage: Bacteria > Pseudomonadati > Pseudomonadota > Betaproteobacteria > Burkholderiales > Burkholderiaceae > Caballeronia > Caballeronia sp. LZ003. Next base: position 2,266,300 of record NZ_JARUXJ010000001.1, read on the forward strand.
GCCACGTCAGGAAAATCGGTAAGTTGAACGGCATGGACGAGAGCGAGAGCCACATGAAAGGGAGGTGCCATTGTGCCGCGTCGACCCGTCGCTCACAAGGCGGCGGGCCACGCGGCGCGGCCATTGCGAGCCGCGCCGCGCCATGCGTCCGGCTCAATGCAACTGTCGATAAATCTGCTGCGCGAGTGCCAGCGAAATGCCTTCGACGCTCGCCAGATCTTCCACGCTCGCCGCCTGCACGCCGCGCAAACCGCCGAAACGCGACAAGAGCCGCTGACGCCGTTTCGCGCCGACGCCTTCGAGTTCTTCCAGGCGCGACGTTTGCCGCGTCTTGGCGCGCTTGGCGCGCATGCCGGTGATCGCAAAGCGATGCGCTTCGTCGCGAATCTGCGCGACGAGCATCAGCGCGGCGCTTTCCTTGCCGAGTTCGAGCGCGGAACGGCCATCGGCGAAGATCAGCGTTTCGAGCCCGACCTTGCGCCCTTCGCCCTTCGCGACACCCACCAGCATGCCATGATCGAGCCCGAGCTCCGAAAACACCTGGCGCGCGATCTCGACTTGTCCCTTGCCGCCATCGATCAGCACGATATTCGGCAGCGTCCCGCCAGCGGATACGGGCGATGCGGCATCCGGCGTGACGTTGGGATCGGCGGCGTCTTCGGTTTGCAGCGTCGCGGCTTCGTCGCTGGCGTTGGCGGCGGCAAGCGCGACCATTTTCTCGTAGCGGCGCGTGAGCACTTGACGCATGGCGGCGTAATCGTCGCCGGGCGTGATGCCGGTGATGTTGTAGCGCCGATACTCGCCCGACTGCATCTTGTGATGGTGATACACCACGCACGATGCCTGCGTCGCCTCGCCCATGGTGTGACTGATGTCGAAGCACTCGATGCGCAGTTGCGCCAGGTCTTCCATGTCGAGGCTGAGCGTCTCGGCGAGCGAGCGCGTGCGCGCTTGCTGCGAACCTTGTTCCGATAGCAGACGCGCGAGCGCGAGCTTCGCGTTTTGCTCGGCCATGGAGAGCCACACGCGTTTCTGGCCTTGCGGCTGACGCAGTAGCGTGACTTTGTGTCCCGCCTGTTCGTTGAGCAGATCGATGAGCTCGCGGCTCGCGGGCGCGTGGCTCACGACCAGCACCGGCGGGATGCGATTGCCGATGTAGTGCTGTGCCATGAACGCTTCGAGCACTTCGGCTTCGAGGGCGCCTTCGCGGGATGTTGCGGTGGCTTCGATGGCGTCTTCCGAGTCGAGCTCTTCGTTGGCATCGATTGCGTCGTTGGCTTGCGTTTCGTCGTTGGCCTGGGTTGCATCGGCGGCGGGCGTCATGTTGTCGGCTGTGCGCGCGTCGTTGGCTTCGAGCACACCGCCGCCGTCCATTGCATCGTCCGCTCCGGCGACACGCGCAAGCACCGCGACACTCGCACGAGCGGCACCCGATTCGCTCAATGCTTCCGTCGCTCCGACCGCGTCCGGCGCCTGCTCTTCCAGGTCATCCCCAAGCGCATCCTCATCGCCCAGCGCGATCGCGCTTTCGACATGCGCCGGAAAATACGCCTTGTCGCCGAGATGCCGGCCGCCGCGCACCATCGCCAGATTCACGCACACCTTGCCGCCGAGCGCCACGACCGCGAGGATATCGACGTCGCTCTCGCCGCCGACTTCGATCGCCTGCTGATGCAGCACCGTCGACAGCGAACTCATCTGATTGCGCACGGCCGCCGCCTGCTCGAAGCGCAGATCGGCGGCGAAGGCGTGCATCTTCTGCTCGAGTTCCTTCATCACTTCGCCCTGCCGGCCAAGCAAAAAACGCGACGCGTTCGATACATCGCGCGCGTAGTCCTCTTCGTTGATGAGTCCCGTGCACGGCGCCGTGCAGCGCCCGATCTGATGCAACAGACACGGCCGCGTGCGATTGCTGAAGACCGAGTCTTCGCACGTGCGCAGCTGAAAGACGCGCTGCAGAATCTGGATACTCTCGCGCACGGCCCACGCGCTCGGGAACGGCCCGAAATACTGGTTCTTCTTGTCAACCGAGCCGCGGTAGTACGCCATGCGCGGAAACTTGTGCCCGGTCAGCTTGAGGAACGGATAGGACTTGTCGTCGCGAAAAAGAATGTTGTAGCGCGGCGCCAGCGCCTTGATCAGATTGTTTTCGAGCAGCAACGCTTCCGCTTCCGAGCGCGTCACGGTCGTCTCGATCTTGCGGATGCGCGTCACCATCATCGCGATGCGCGGCGAGTGCAGCGTCTTCGTGAAGTAGCTCGACACGCGCTTCTTCAGATTGCGCGCCTTGCCGACGTAGAGCACCTTGCCGTCGCCGTCGTAATAGCGGTAGACGCCCGGCAGATTCGGCAATTGCCTGAGCGTTTTCTTCGGGTCGAAATCCGGTGCGGGAGCGTCGTTGTCAGTCATGCAGCGAGTAAGCGTGGAGCGCGAGGAAGGCATTGGCACGGCGCGAGGACGCTTTACGTCCGGGCGCGACCGGTATCTTAGAATCGCCAGTTTAGAACATTACGCCGCCGTCCCGCCGGCCGCCTTCGACGCCCATGTCAACGACACATCATCGGCAGCAAGCCGGCCACGAGCCCCACGGCCAGGTCGCTTGCGACATCTTCTGCGCGGTCGTCGACAATTTCGGCGACGTCGGCGTGTGCTGGCGGCTCGCGCGCCAGTTGCGCCGCGAGCACGGCTGGCGTGTGCGGCTGCTGGTCGACGACCTCAAGGTTTTCCACGCACTGTGCCCGGAAATCGATGTCGCGCTCGCGCGGCAGGAAGCGGCGGGCGTCGTCGTCGAACACTGGCGCGATCCGGCGCACGCGGGCGATACGCTTCAGATCGCCGATGTCGTGATCGAAGCGTTCGCCTGCGAAATCCCGCACGCGTATATCGCCGCGATGGCGCGTCGCGCGCGCAAGCCCGTGTGGATCAACCTCGAATACCTGAGCGGCGAAGACTGGGTCGCGGACTTTCATACGCGGCCGTCGCCTCATCCGCGCTATCCGCTCGACAAGAGCTTCTTCTTTCCCGGACTCGGCGCGGGAACCGGCGGCGTCATCAAGGAACGCGATCTGGACCAAGCGCGCCAGCGTTTCGACGCGTCCGCCTGGTGGCGCGAGCGCGTGGGCATCGAAAAGCCCGCGCCCGATCGGACGGTCGTCTCGCTCTTCGCCTACGAAAATCCCGCCGTCGATACCCTCCTCGCTCAATGGCGCAACGGCGACGCGCCCGTCACCTTGCTCGTGCCCGAGGGCCGCATCTCCGGCGCGCTTGCGCGTTTTTTTGGACTGACGGGCTTTGCGGCGGGCGCATCGGCGCGGGCGGGCGCGCTGGAAGCACACGCGCTCGGCTTCGTCGAACAACCGCGCTTCGACGAGCTTTTATGGGCCGCCGACATCAACTTCGTGCGCGGCGAAGACTCGTTCGTGCGCGCGCAATGGGCCCAAAAGCCTTTCGTATGGCACATCTATCCGCAATCCGACGACGCCCATCTGCCCAAACTCGACGCGGCGCTCGACCATTACACGCAGCAGCTTTGCGCCGACGCGCGCGGCGCGGCGCATCGCTTCTGGCATGCCTGGAACGGCGTTGGCACGGTGGACTGGGCGGACTTCTGGGCGCATCGGCGCGAATTCGAGGCACGCGCGCGGCAATGGGCGGCCGAACTCGCTCAAGTCGGCGATCTCGCCAGCAATCTCGTCGCGCACGCCACTGAGCGGATGGCGAAATAACGTCTACCGAAGGCGTCGCGCTGCCTCCAATCCAGTGGCCAAATCGGCAAAAACTCAGTTAAAATAAGCGGTTATCCGAGGGACGGCATTATTCAGCCAAAAGATTTCGCACCCTACGCCTTACGCTTGGGTTCGGAAACCGAAGCCCTGAACGCCGATCAGAAAAAAGCCGGAACCTCGTAGCACAGAATTCTCGCGCGGTGGCCCGCGTTCGGACCTTACGGTCGAACACGCGACGCAACACAAAGACACCGCTGCCGATTTATTCATTCCGCAGCAATTCAAGCCAAACATTCGTACAGGACTAGTTTTTATGAAGACCGCACAAGAACTCCGCGTCGGCAACGTCGTCATGATCGGCAGCGATGCCATGGTCGTTCAACGCGCCGAGTACAACAAATCGGGCCGTAACTCCGCGGTCGTGAAGATGAAGTTCAAGAACCTGCTGACGGCCGCAGGCATGGAAACCGTCTACAAGGCGGACGACAAGTTCGACGTCGTCGTGCTGGATCGCAAGGAAGTGACGTACTCGTACTTCGCTGATCCCATGTACGTTTTCATGGACGCCGACTACAACCAGTTCGAAGTCGAAGCCGAAATGATGGGCGACGCGCTCAACTACCTCGAAGACGGCATGACTTGCGAAGTCGTGTTCTACAACGAGAAGGCCATCTCGGTTGAACTGCCGACCACGCTGGTTCGTGAAATCATCTACACGGAGCCGGCCGTCAAGGGCGACACGTCGTCGGGCAAGGTGCTCAAGACCGCCAAGCTCAACACCGGATTTGAACTGCAAGTGCCGCTCTTCTGCAACATCGGCGACAAGATCGAAATCGACACCCGCACCAACGAATATCGCAGCCGCGCGTAAGCCACGCCCGGAACTGCTCGCGGCAATGACGTTTTAAGCGTCGTTTTACACCGCACAAGAAAGCGCCCCTTCGCGGGCGCTTTTTCTTTTGCGTGAAGTTTTTGACAAATTCAGGCAAACTTTACCGGTCTCGACCTAATTAAGCGATTAGCGACCGGCCGCAGAGGCTCATCGGCGCTTGATTCGTAAGGATGTAGTCCAAAACTTACGTGGTGGCACGCTTTCTGCTCTGTCCGCTTAATACGGACTTAACAATAACGACATGCGTAAAAAGCCCATCATCGGCAGTCATCTGCTGCTCGCCGCGATGCTCGCGCTGCCCGTTTTCGCACTCACGGCGGGTTGCCAGTCGACACCGTCGCGCGAAGCGGCAGGCGACTATGCATCCGACGCTTCGGTGACGGCTCGCGTGAAGGCCGCATTGATCGCGGAGCCGGGGTTCAGATCGCTCGTGGTAAGCGTGGCGACGTATCGCGGCGTCGTGCTGTTGTCCGGGTATGTCAATTCGGAGGATCAGATCCAGAAGGCAATCTCGATCACCCGCAGCGTGTCGGGCGTGCAATCCGTCAATAACGATCTGCGCGTCAAGACGCAACAGTCGCAATAGCCGCAACAGTCGCAATAACGAGAACCAAGAAGAAAGCGCAGGACGAACAAACGCAGCGGGACCTGTACGCAGCACGCCGGAAAAGGGCGCGCATATCCCGCCCATGACGTGCCGGAGCCCTCGCATCGCTTCGAAGGCCATGCTTGCGGCGACGGCGAATCACAGTCCATTTAATACGTTGTGTCCGCCATGCCACACGCACTGATTGTCGAAGACGATCCCAATAGCTTGTCCGGCCTGTCCGCGATCCTGACGGCCGACGACTTCACCGTCGACACCGCGACGACGCTTGCAGAAGCGCGCGCTGCCTTGTCGCGTTCCATTCCCGATGTCGTGCTCATCGACTTGAACCTGCCGGACGGGAGCGGTCTCGACCTGCTGCCAAGCCTGCCTTCTCATGCGCCCGACGGCGCGCTGCCCGTGATCGTGATGACCGGCAACGCAACCGTCGAAAGCGCGATCGAAGGCCTGCGCCACGGCATCTGGGACTATCTGCTCAAGCCGGTCAACATTCCACGCTTGCGCAGCCTTCTCGCGCGCATTCCTCGTCCATACGAGCTGACCGAGGAAGTGCAGGCCCTGCGTTCGACACTGCGCGAACTCGGCCACTTCGGCGAGATGCTCGGGCGCAGCGCGGCCATGCAGCATGTCTACGATCTCATCGAACATACCGCGCCAACCGAAGCCGCCGTGCTGATTTGCGGCGAAGCGGGCACGGGCAAGAAAATCGCGGCGCGCACGATTCACGAACTGAGCCGCCGTCGCAAAGGGCCGTTCGTCACGTTCGATTGCTCGGCGGCGCGCGATGGCGCGCATCGTTCGATGGAAAGCGTGCTGTTCGGCCATGAGCGCAACGCGTTCGCGGGCGCGGAGAATCGCGAGCCGGGGCTGCTCGAGCAATCGGGCGGCGGCACGCTGTTCCTCGATCAGATCGATTCGCTTCCCGCCGCCCAACAAGAAGCGCTGTTACGCGCGCTCGACTCGCAGACCTTCATGCGCGTGGGCGGCAGCAACCGCATCATGACGGACTTCCGCTTGATTGCGGCGTCACGCACGCCGATCCGCGATGCCGTTGCAAACGGCGCGTTGCGCGAAGATCTGTTCCAGCGTCTTGCGGGTTCGTCGATCAATCTGCCGCCGCTGCGCGAACGCGACGACGACATCGCGCTGGTCGCCGAGCAATTCGTCGACGAGCTGAATCGCGAGAACCATATCGCGGGCATCACGAGCGGGTCGCCTAAACGCATCAGCCCTGCGTTCCTGCGGGAATGTATCGCGAACGAATGGCCGGGCAACGTGCGCGAGTTGCGCGAACGCGTGCGCAGGGCATATCACGCGTCGGGCGAAACGATCGAAACCTTGCGCGCCGATGAACAAGGCGGCAGCGGTCGCGGTCTGAACGGCAGCAGCGTGCAGGTGACGGTTGGCACCGCGCTCGCCGATGTCGAAGATATGCTGATTCGCGCGACGCTCGAAGCGGTTGGTGGCACGCGGCATCGGGCAGCGACGCTGCTTGGCATCAGCCCGAAGACGCTTTACAACAAGTTGCAAAGAATGAAGCTGGAATCGTCGTGATGGTGGGCGCCGCCGGGCAACGCTCGGCGCGCTCCAATCACACAAGCAAAAGGCCACGGTATGTGCCGTGGCCTTTTGCTTGGCGCTCCGCCGTGGCGGACGTTCATCTTGCTTTTGCCGATCGCCTCAACCCAACGCGCTCTTCACCAACTCCCGTGCCGCCAGATATTCCGCCTGCCCCTGCAACTTGCTCCAGCGCGGCGCCTTGCCACGCGGACGCATCTGCTTGAGACGCTGCTCGGATGCTTTCGTAGGCGTATAGCGCAACTGGTTCAGCACCTTGCCCGCCTCTTTTGGCTGATTGCAGATGAGCACCATGTCGCAGCCCGCGGTGAGCGCGGCGCTCGCCGCTTCGGTGAGCGTGCCGCCCGCGCGCGCGGCTTCCATCGAAAGATCGTCGCTGAAGATCGCGCCATTGAAGCCCAGCTTGCCGCGCAAAATGTCCTGCAGCCAGATACGCGAGAAGCCCGCGGGTTTGTCGTCGACTTGCGTGTAGATCACGTGCGCCGGAATGACAGACGCCAGCGACAAGCCGAGCCAGTCGTAAGGACGGATATCGGCGGCAAGGATCTCTTCGAGCGAGCGATCGTCCGTGGGCAACGCGACGTGAGAATCCGCCGAGGCGAACCCGTGTCCAGGAAAGTGCTTGCCGCAATTGGCCATGCCGGCAAGCGCAAGCCCATGATTCAGGCTCTTGGCAAGCAGCGTCACCACACGCGGATCGCCATGCAACGCACGGTCGCCAATGACCTGCGACTGACCGTAGTTCAGGTCGAGCACCGGCGTAAAACTCATGTCGATGCCGCACGCGCGCAGTTCCGAAGCGAGCACGTAACCGAACGCCGTCGCCACCTTGGTGGCCGCGAGCACGTCCTTGTCCCACAGCGCGCCGAGCTTGCCAGGCGCGGGCAGCACCGTGAAGCCATCGGTGCGAAAGCGCTGCACGCGTCCGCCTTCGTGATCGACTGCGATAAGAATGTCTTCGCGTACCGCGCGAATCGCATCGGTCAATGCGACGAGTTGCGCGCGATCCTTGAAGTGCCGCGCGAAGAGAATGATGCCGCCCGTCATCGGATTCGAGATGCGCTCGATATCCGCGTCGTTGAGCGTCGTGCCCTCGACATCGAGCATGACTGGGCCGGGAGTGCGTTTCATCGAATTCAATTGGATCGTTACCGTCGTTGTTGGAGTGATGCCCTGCCCTGAAGCGCGCATGTCCCCGCGCTATCACGCATCCGGCGTTTCGGCGATGACGAACGACACCGCGTAATCGCGCTCGTCGCTGACCGTCACCTGCGCCGTGATATTGCGCTCGGCAAGCCATGTGGCCAGTTCGCCCGATGCCTTGACGACCGGTTTGCCGCTCGCCTCGTTGAGCGTCTGAAGCGCGCGCCAGGTCATCGGCCAGCGCATGCCGAGGCCGATCGCCTTCGAGAATGCTTCCTTGGCGGAAAAGCGCGTCGCGAGAAACGCGAGGCCGCGCACTTCGGACCGCGCGCGCCGCGCATGATAGATGCGCAACTCGTCCGGCCCGAGCACTTTTTCGGCAAAGCGCCCCTTGGTGCGCTCCATCACCGCCGCCACGCGGCTCACCTGCACGATGTCCGTGCCGATTCCGTAGATCGCCATGATGTGCTCAGCGCTTCGTCTGCGCGGCGAGGCGCGATGCGACCATGATCGCTTTCATCTCGCGCACCGCGTTGTCCCAGCCCGCGAAGATCGCGTGCGCGACGATCGCGTGGCCGATGTTCAATTCGACGATGCCATCGAGCGCGGCAATTGGCTGGACGTTGGTGTAATGCAGACCGTGGCCCGCGTTCACCTTGAGCCCGAGCGAGTTGCCGAAATCGACGCTCGTCGCGACGCGCTCGAATTCGCGGCGCTGTGCGGCTTCATCGTGCGCTTCGGCATAGCTGCCCGTATGGAGTTCGATGACTGGCGCGAGCGCTTCCTTGGCCGCGCGAATCTGTGTCTCGTCAGGATCGATGAATAGCGATACGCGGATGCCCGCATCGGCCAACTGCCTGCACGCGGTCTTCACCGCTTCGAACTGGCCGGCGACATCGAGACCGCCTTCGGTCGTCAGTTCCGAGCGCTTTTCGGGCACGAGGCAGACGTCTTGCGGCTTGATCTCGCACGCGATGTCGAGCATCTCGCGCGTCACGGCGCATTCGAGATTCATGCGCGTTCCGAGCAGTGGTCGAAGCGTGCGCACGTCGGCATCGACGATATGACGGCGATCTTCGCGCAGATGCAGCGTAATGCCGTCCGCGCCCGCTTCTTCGGCGGCGAGCGCGGCGCGGATAGGATCGGGATAGGTCGTGCCGCGCGCCTGGCGCAGCGTGGCCACGTGATCGATGTTCACGCCGAGGTCGATCACACTGGCAGGCGATGTGAGAAAGAAGCTCATAGATTTTGCAGGTCTAACAGGATCTGACGAGTGGCGAGCGGCGTGCCGCCCAGATAGACGTTGAGCAAAAAGCGCATCAGCGTCTTGCTTTGCGCGGCGGTTTGCGCGCTGGTGTAATCGTCGCGCTCCATGTCGATGAGTGTCTGACCGAAGATGACCGGCCATTGCGCGGGCAAGTCGTCGGAGGCTTCGCGTACGCCACGCTCGGGATCGAACATATAGCGGCCTTCGGGCACGACGCTCTGACGCGTCACGGTGCGCGTGAGCGCCATGGCGTAGCCGGTTTCCTTGAGCAAGACGCGCTCGAAGGAACGCAGTACCTGCACGGCGGGTTCGTCGTGCGCGAGGCGCGAAAGCGTGAGCACGTAATGATTGAAAAGCGCCGGATGCGCGTCTTCACGCGCGCAAAATTTGACCAGCAACTCGTTGACGTAGAAACCGCAGAGAAGCGCGTCGCCGGTCAGGGGCAGCATGCCGCCGACCCATTCCGCCGTGGTCAGCGTGCGGACTTCGCCCTTGCCCGTCCATGAAAGACCGAGTGGCTGGAAGGTTTGCAGCACACCGCGCAGCGCGGAATGCGGACGCTTTGCGCCCTTCGCGACCAGCGCGATACGGCCATGATCGCGCGAGAAGACATCGATGATGAGACTGGTCTCGCGATACGGATAGCTATGCAGCACGAAGCCCGGCTGCTCACTGACGCGAAAGTCGGAACGCGGACGCGGCGACGGCTTGTCTTGCGAGGAGTTAGACGAAGAAGAAGCGGGCGCGCGTTTGCGTTTGGGCGCGGCGCGCGTCGGGCGTTCGGTTGCGTCGAAATCATCCTCGCGTGCCGGACGGCTGCTTGCTTCGGATTGGCTCGCGCGCGCGGGACGCTCGCTCGCCTCGAACTCGTCCCTGGCGGGATCATCGGCGGGCGCGGATATCCGGGCGTCGTTCGTGCCGTCGTCCATGGATCATTCGCAAAAGGTCATTCGTAGCCGTAAGCGCGCAGGCCCGCTTCGTTGTCGGCCCAGCCGCTCTTGACCTTGACGAAGGTTTCCAGATACACGGGTCCGTCGAAGAGCTTTTCCATGTCGAGCCGCGCCTCGGTGCTGATCGTTTTGAGCTTCGCGCCCTTCTGGCCGATGATCATTGCCTTGTGGCCGTCGCGATCGACGAGAATGGTCGCGAAGATACGGCGCAGGCGCCCTTCCGTCTCGAACTTGTCGATCAGCACCGTGCTCGTGTAGGGCAACTCGTCGCCGGTCCAGCGGAACACTTTCTCGCGCAGAATTTCCGCCGCAAGAAAGCGCTCGCTGCGATCCGTCAGATCGTCTTCGCCGTAGATAGGCTCGCCTTCAGGCAGATACGGCTTGATGACCGCCATGAGTCGCGTGATGTCGTCGGTATTCTTCGCCGACAACGGCACGATCTCGCGGAAGTCGCGCAGCGCGGACATCTGCTGCATGAACGGGAACAACGACGCCTTGTCGCCCACGCGGTCGAGCTTGTTCGCAATCAGAATGGTGGGCGTGCCGGTCGGGATCAGGTCGAGCACGCGCTGGTCGTCCGGGCCGAAGCGGCCTGCCTCGATCACGAAGAGAATGGCATCGACCGAGGAAAGCGTGGACGTCACCGCGCGATTCAGCGAGCGGTTGAGCGCGCCGCTATGGCGCGTCTGGAAGCCGGGGGTATCGACGAAAATATACTGCGCGTCGTCGAGCGTGTGAATGCCGGTGATTCGGTGCCGCGTCGTCTGCGCCTTGCGCGAGGTGATGCTCACCTTCTGGCCGACGAGCGCGTTCATCAGCGTGGATTTGCCGACGTTGGGGCGGCCGACGATCGCGACCATGCCGCAGCGGAAACCGGAAGATGTGGGAGCGTTCATAAGATGTGTTCGTTATGCGCAGATGCGCGTGGCGCCTGGTGATGCGCTTTAGTGACCGGCGTCGGCGGCGCGCACGACGCGGGGCGCGGGCGCTTCCGGACTCGCGCTGCTACGGCTTTCGTTGCTGCTTTTGTCCGCGGGCGAATCTGCCTCGCTCGTGACCGCGTGACTGCCCTCGGCAACCGGCGGCGCTTCGCTCTTGCTCGAACGTTCCGGCCGATGGATCACCACGCGCTCCGGCTTGTCCGACGCCGCGAACGACGCCGCCGATGGCTCGACATGCGTTGCGCGGATCACGGCGAGTGGCGCGGTGGACGGCTTGTCTTCAGCGTGTGCATGCGAGCCGTGATGTACTCGGTCGCGATCCCGCTCGCGCCGGTCCGGCGAGCGCAGATCGAGCGCAGCCTGCACGCCTGTCACGCCCGGAACGACTTCGGCTTCCGCCAGCTTCGCGGCCCGCGCGCCCTTGCGTTTGGGCTTAACGGCGAGCGTCGGAGCGGCGGCCATGACGTCGTCGAGCGCTTTCTTCGCCGCAGCCTGCTCCGCCGCACGACGGCTCGCGCCCGAACCGGACACTTTCACGTCCAGTTTCGGCACCGAGCATTCCACTTCGAATTGCTGATTGTGGGCCGCGCCGTGCGTGGCGACGACGGTGTAAGTCGGCAGCGCGATCTTGTGGCCCTGAAGATATTCCTGCAGCAGCGTTTTTGCGTCTTTGCCGATGGTGCGCGGATCGATGTGATCCAGCACCGCCGTATAAAGCCGCTTGATGACGGTGTACGCGGCGTCGAAACCGCCGTCGAGGAAGATCGCCCCGAAGATGGCTTCGAGCGTATCCGCGAGAATCGACGGCCGGCGAAAACCGCCGCTGCGCAATTCGCCTTCGCCGAGACGAAGACATTCGGACACGTTCAGCGCCTGCGCGATTTCATACAACGACTGCTGTTTGACGAGATTCGCTCGCACGCGCGAAAGATCGCCTTCGTCGAGCTTGCCGAATCGCTGGAACAAAAGCGCGGCCACCACGCAATTTAGAACGGAATCGCCGAGAAATTCGAGCCGTTCATTGTGCGTGGCGCTGTGACTACGGTGTGTCATCGCCTGGCGCAGCAATTCCGCATTGCGAAATTCGTACCGCAACCGGCTTTCCAACGGAGAAGAGGGCATGGACAGAGTATAACGCGCCCGCGCGGACGGTCGATTCCGCCCGGCGGGCCAGGAAAACACGTGGCGAGACGGTGTTAGCCGCGCTTCTTCACGCCGTTTCGAAGCATTGTCGGGGCGCGTTACGCGCGAACTCGCGCCCGATCAATCGAACGAACCGATACGCTTCAGATTGCTGAAGTTCATCCAGATGAAAAACGCGCGACCGACGATATTCGCGTCCGGCACAAAGCCCCAGTAGCGGCTGTCGGCACTGTTGTCGCGGTTGTCGCCCATCATGAAGTAATGGCCCGGTGGCACCTTGCACGTCACGCCTTGCGCGTTGTAGTTGCAGTTGTCGCGAAACGGGTAGTCGTCTGCGCCCATGACGAACGGCGGCACTTGCGGATTGTTCAGGATGGCGTTCTTGCGGCCGTCGAGGTCTTCGACGAACTGCTTCGCGTAACCAACCCGCTCTTCGTCGAAGTAATCGGGCAGCGGCGTTTCGGGCACCGGTTTGCCGTTGATCGTGAGCTTCTTGTCTTCATACGCGATGGTGTCGCCCGGCAGGCCGATCACGCGCTTGATGTAGTCGACCGACTCGTCCTTCGGATAGCGGAACACGACCACATCGCCGCGCGACAGCGGCTTGCCGCTGGTCAGCTTGGTATTGCTGATCGGCAGACGCAGGCCGTATTCGTACTTGTTCACGAGGATGAAGTCGCCGACGAGCAAGGTTGGCACCATGGAGCCCGACGGAATCTTGAACGGCTCGACGACGAACGAGCGCACCACGAACACCGCGAGGATCACGGGGAAAAAGCTCGCCGTGTATTCGAGCCACCACGGCTGACGCAGCTTGTCGTCATGCAGACGGGCGCGCGTCTGCGCGGCATTTTCATCGGCGAAACGCTCGCCCACGCGTTCCTGTTGACGGTCGAACTCGGCGACCGCGGCATCCGCCGAACGGCGGCGCTGCGGCTGGAACATCAGCTTGTCCAGCACCCATGCAATGCCCGTCAACACGACGAGAATCAGGAGAATCAGTGCGAAATTCATTCAATCGCTTCCGGTTGTTATCTTCAGTTCTTGTTATTGGCGTTCAGGCGCACCAGGCGGGACTTAGTCGTCCACACGCAGGATTGCGAGGAAAGCCTCCTGCGGGATTTCGACCGAGCCGACCTGCTTCATGCGCTTCTTGCCCGCCTTCTGCTTTTCAAGCAGCTTCTTCTTACGTGAAATGTCGCCGCCGTAACACTTGGCGAGCACGTTCTTGCGCAAGGCCTTGATGTTCTCGCGCGCGATGATATTCGAGCCGATGGTCGCTTGAATTGCCACGTCATACATCTGGCGCGGGATGAGTTCGCGCATCTTCGACGCCACTTCGCGCCCGCGATGCTGGCTTTGCGAACGATGCACGATGACCGAGAGCGCATCGACCTTGTCGCCGTTGATGAGCATGTCGACCTTCACGACGTCCGCCGCGCGATATTCCTTGAACTCGTAATCCATTGACGCATAGCCGCGCGAAGTGGACTTCAGCCGGTCGAAAAAGTCGAGCACGATTTCGGCCATGGGAATTTCATAGGTGAGCTGCACCTGCCGGCCGTGATACTGCATGTTGGTTTGCTGGCCGCGCTTGTTCGTACAGAGCGTGATGACCGAGCCGACATATTCCTGCGGCATATAGAGGTTCACGGTGACGATAGGCTCGCGCACTTCCTCGATCTTCGGCGGCTCAGGCATCTTGGCCGGATTCTCGACCGAGATGGTGGTGCCGTCGCGTTGCAGAACCTGATAAATCACCGTGGGCGCGGTGGTGATGAGGTCCATGTCGAATTCGCGCTCGAGCCGCTCCTGCACGATTTCCATGTGCAGAAGGCCGAGAAAGCCGCAACGAAAACCGAAGCCCAGCGCTTGCGAGACTTCCGGCTCGTACTGCAACGACGCGTCGTTCAGCTTCAACTTTTCGAGCGATTCGCGCAGCGCGTCGTACTGGTTCGCTTCGACCGGATAAAGACCCGCGAACACCTGCGGCTTCACTTCCTTGAAGCCCGGCAGCGGCTCGGCGGCGGGACGGTTCGTGAGCGTGACGGTATCGCCCACTTTTGCCGCCGTCAGTTCCTTGATGCCCGCGATGACGAAGCCCACCTGCCCCGCCGACAACTGCGAGAGGTTGGTCGACTTCGGCGCGAACACGCCGAGATGCTCGACCGGATACTGCGCGCCGGTCGCCATCATCTTGATCTTGTCTCGCGGACGCAGCGTGCCGTTGACGATACGCACCAGCATGACCACGCCGACGTAATTGTCGAACCACGAGTCGATGATGAGCGCCTGCAACGGTGCTTCCGTGTCGCCCTTCGGCGGCGGCACTTTGAGAATGAGCGATTCGAGCACGTCTTCCACGCCCAGACCGGTCTTCGCGCTGCAATGCACGGCGTCCGTCGCGTCGATACCGATCACGTCTTCGATCTCGGTGATTGCGTTCTCGGGGTTGGCGGCCGGCAAGTCGATCTTGTTCAGCACCGGCACGACTTCGACGCCGAGCTCGATGGCGGTGTAGCAGTTCGCGACTGTCTGCGCCTCGACGCCCTGGCTGGCATCGACGACGAGGAGCGCGCCTTCGCATGCGGAAAGCGAGCGGCTGACTTCATAGGAGAAGTCGACGTGTCCGGGGGTATCGATCAGATTGAGGTTGTAGACCTTACCGTCGCGCGCCTTGTAGGTCAGCGCGGCCGTCTGCGCCTTGATGGTAATGCCACGCTCGCGTTCCAGGTCCATTGAATCGAGCACCTGCGCTTCCATCTCCCGGTCGGACAGACCGCCGCACAACTGGATGATGCGGTCAGCGAGCGTGGACTTGCCGTGATCGATGTGCGCAATGATCGAAAAGTTACGAATATGATTCATTCAGTGCCGATCAAGCGAAAAAGGCGCGCCCTCGAATAACGCGGAGCACGCCTTGAAAATTTGGGGAAAACTTCAGCATTTTAGCCGAAATAGGGATGGGCCGGCGCTTTTCGCCTTTAGCCCTGATCGAGCGCCGCCCTGACCGCGTTTGCGTCGAGCCGATACTGGCATAGTTCGACGCCTGCCAGCATCAGCACCGGCACGCGCTCGTCGTAACGCGCTTCGAGCGCCGGATCCTCGTCGATATCGATCCAAAGAATTGCTCGGCCAAACTGCTCTGCGATGGGTTCGAGCTCGGCGCGCATGTCCTCGCAGAGATGACACCAGGCGCGACCATACAGGATAAATGGCGCGCCCGGTGACTGGCTCATGTCGATTACTTTTGCGCCGGCACGCGCGGGCGCAACGGCACGAACTGTGTGTTGTCGCCGCGCCGCACGAGCACCGCGATCATCTTGCTGGCGTCGAGATTCTGCGCCACGGCCTCGAACTGCTTGGAGCTCGTGATGTCGGTATCGCCGACGCGCAGGATGATGTCGCCCTTCTGAAAGCCCGCGCGCGCGGCCGGACCTTCCACTGCATCGACCTGCACGCCGTTCGTCAGCTTGAGCGACTTCTTCTGATCAGCCGTGAGGTCGCTGACCGCGAGCCCGAGGGAATTGCTGGCGCGTTCCTTCGGCTGCGTCGGCTTCTTCTGCTCGGTCTTCGCGACCTTGTCCGGCTGCATCTCGGCAATCGTAATAGGCAGATCGCGCGACTGGCCTTTGCGCCAGACCGTGATGGTGGCCTTGGCGCCCGGCTTCGTGTCGCCCACCATGCGCGGCAAATCGGTGGCCGTCTCCACGTTCACGCCATTGAACTTGAGAATGATGTCGCCCGGCTGCACGCCCGCCTTGTCCGCGGGACCGCCCGATTCCACGCTCGACACGAGCGCACCCTGCGCCTTCGGCAGACCGAGCGAGTCGGCAACGTCCTTCGTCACTTCGCCGATCGCCACCGCGATACGTCCGCGCGTGACCTTGCCCGTCGTCTTCAACTGGTCCGCGACGCGGATGGCTTCGTCGATCGGAATGGCGAACGAGATGCCCATGAAGCCGCCGGTGCGGCTGTAGATCTGCGAATTGATGCCGATCACCTCGCCCGCCATGTTGATGAGCGGACCGCCCGAGTTGCCCGGATTGACCGCCACATCGGTCTGGATGAACGGCAGATAGTCGCCGGTGTCGCGACCCTTCGCGCTGACGATGCCCGCCGTCACCGTGTTGTCGAGGCCGAACGGCGAGCCGATGGCGAGTACCCATTCGCCTACGCGCACCTTGTTCGAGTCGCCGATGGTGATGGCCGGCAGATTCGCCGCGCTGATCTTCACGACGGCCACATCCGTGCGCTCGTCCACGCCCACGAGACGCGCCTTGAACTCGCGCTTGTCGGTGAGCGTGACGTAGATGGTGTCCGCGTCGTCCACGACGTGGGCATTGGTCATCACATAGCCGTCCGTGGACAGGATGAAGCCCGAGCCTACGCCGCTGCTTTGTTCCGAGTTATCCTGGCTGTCGTCGGGGGTGCGGCTGCCGCCCTTGCCCTGATCGCCGCCGCTGCCGCCACCGCCTTGTCCGCCGCCGCCACCCTGGCCGCCCCCACCGCCACCGCCGTTTCCGCGCGGCGAGCCGGGCTGACCGGGCATCGGAATACCGAAAAAGCGCCGGAAGAATTCGGACATGTCGCCTTCATCGAGGCCAGGCGGCAAACCACGCAGGTCGCTGCTCGACCCGACACGCGACGTCGTGCGGATATTGACGACCGAAGGCCCCACCTTGTCGACCAGCGTGGTGAAGTCGGGCAGATTCACCGTTGGCACTGCCGCTGCTGTCTGCGAGAGGAACGGCAGGCACACGGCGAGCGCCGCGGCCGCGAAGAACTTGCGCAGCGAGTAGTTGCTCATATGTCTAAGGCCGAGGGATTACTTGGAAGGCTTGTATTCTATGGCAGAAGCAAATTGCTGCAACGTGGATTGCGGCACCTCACCTAGCAAGGTAATCCAGAAATCGCCGCGGCGCTTGACGAGCACATGAGTCGCGCCGCTATTACCGGCGCCTTCCTTGCGCGCGCTTTTCTCCACCGGTTCGATAAAAACCGAGATGGCGGCGAGGCCGTCGGAGAACACGGCCTGATCGACCGGGATGGCCGGCTGGCCTGGCTGGCTCGACGCCATCGGACGGCGCAACTCGCGAATCTTGCGAAAGCCCGCGATATTCGGCGTGAGTTGCCAGCCTTGCGCTTCGATATCCACCGGCTGCACGGGAGGCCGCACCGTGGTCCAGCCCGCCGTGCTGCGCATGCCGCTTGCAATCGACGCCTTGTCGATCGCCCCGCCTATACGCACCTGAGAGAACGAAAGCTGTTCCAGCACCTGGCCGTCCGGATCGAGCGTCTGGGCGCGCAATAGCAAGCCAGTCTTGGCATCTGCCCAAAGCTTGTACGCGAACCGGTAAGAATCTTTTGGATCGAGTTCGAGCACTTGGCTTTCGAGCCCCGCCACGCGGTCGGTGCCCAAGAGCTTCGGTTCGTAGACGGACAGAACCTGATCGCCGCTCGTCGATAACAAAGCGGGAAAAGAATCCTTGCTCTGCCGATGTTCGACCACGAGCAGATGGCGCTCCGGGACGAACGTGTACATGTCGTCGTCGTGACGAAGCATGCGGCGCGGGGCGCCGTCGAGACTTTCGAGCGATTCGTATTCGCCGTCGCCGCGCGTGGCGACATGCGTGATGCGCGACGACTGCACCGTCGCACCGCGCTGATAAACGAAAGTACCCTCGTAATTCTGCTGCTGGGCCGCTTCGTGAATGCGGTTGAGCAGAGTGGCGGCTGTCTTGCGCTGGGCGGCGGGGTTGTCCCCCTGAGCGAAACTGCTCGATGCCGCCGCGAACAACGCGGCTGCGCAAAGCATCAACGCCGGCAGCCGCCCCCAATATCTAGTTTTATTCAACCGCACACTCGCCATCAGGTTATTGGCCCTGCGTCGTCACCGCCGCGCGAATCAAAGGCATGGAGCCGGGCATGGCCGGCTGCTGAGAGAACTGTTGATGCGCTTCGAGGTATTGATCGAGGCTCGCGTCGCGGATGATGTTCGCCTCCACCACCGGCGCGCGCGTGCTGACCGCCGGCACGGACGCCATGGCGACGCGCTGAACCGAGTCGCCCTGCGTGCTTGCCACTGGCGCGCCCAGACGGCTGTCGACGCCCTGCAACTGCGGCACGACGATCCACGTGAGCGTGGCAGCCGCCGCGGCAACGGCGAAAGCCGGCACGACACGACGGCGCAACATGCCACCACGCGCCTTCTGTGTCTGTGCCACCGCAGCTGGCGCCAGCACATGCGCCTCGGCCTCGAAACGCGCTGCAAACGCTGTCATGAACGCGCTGCTCTTCGCCGGGCTTTCTGCCAGATCGTCGGAACGCAGCGCGTCGCCGATCAGGTGATAGTCCGACCATGACGCGCGGTCATGGTTATTGAGTTCAGCAAGAAACTGGCTGATATTTCCGAGTTCGTCGAGCGACTCGCCATCCACGAACGCGGAAAGGCGCTCACCGCGCGAACTGTTATTCGATTGCACCGGAACCGACCCCATGATGCTCCCCATCTCTGACACCACCCCGTAGTGACACCAACTAACCCAGATATTGCGTCCCTGCCCCGGGGCGACGCGCTGCCTACCAGCGCTTGCCTTCAGGAGTGTCCAACAACGGACGCAATTTTGCCGCAATGGCTTCGCGAGCACGGAAAATTCTTGATCTGACGGTGCCGATTGGGCATGCCATCATTTCGGCGATTTCTTCGTAACTTAAACCCTCGATTTCCCGGAGCGTGATGGCGGTGCGTAATTCCTCGGGCAGCAGCGCCATCGCAGCATTGACCGTCTGGGCAATCTGCTTGCTCATCAACATCGACTCGGGCGTGTTGATATCCCTTAGTTGGTCTGCATCGGAGAAAGTTTCCGCTTCTTCTGCATCGGCTTCGGTAGAAGTTGGAGCGCGGCGTCCTTGAGTGGCAAGGTAATTCTTTGCCGTGTTGACCGCAATCCGGTAGAGCCAGGTGTAGAAGGCCGATTCGCCGCGAAACTGCGGTAGCGCGCGATAAGCCTTGATAAAGGCGTCCTGGGCGACGTCCTCGACCTCGGCGGGGTCGCGCACGAGGCGCGAGATCAGTCGAATGATCTTGCGGTGGTATTTGGCGACCAGCAGTTCGAACGCGGCCTTGTCACCTTTTTGGACACGCTCGACCAGCAATTGGTCGATTTCTTTTTCGCTCACCTGGGAAATCCGTTTCACTTTGGGGAGTTGCGCGGACGGCTATTGTAGCCTCCCGGCCTTCGCGTTATCCCGGATGCTCATCGACCGTTACAGTCTTTACAGGAAAGAACTGGCAGCGCGGCGGGCGCTGACTGAAAGCTGGCGGAAAGTATCGGCGTCAATCGAATCGGCGGCGATGAGCAGTGCTTCGCGGCGTTTTATTTCCGTCGATACGTCGAGCGCGAGCAAGCGCCCGCTCCACTGCGCGCAGCCGATGATGCGCCAATAGCGCGCGTTCCCGGCACGGTCCCAGACGGTCAAGCCATCTGCCTGCAGACCGATGGCCGCCGGTTGCCGACACGCCCAGCGCCGCGCAGCCAAACCGAGCGTAGCGACGCATGTTGCAGAGGCGGCGAAGGCATCGAACGCGCCGGCGTGCCCGTGTACGCACTGGAACACCGCGAAACCGGCGACGACGATGAACCCGAGCAGCGCGGCCTGCAGAAAACGCGACGGCCGCAGCGCGATGCGCGGCGGCGTGCCGGCATCCCGTTGCGGCCGATCGACAGACGCGTTCGTCATTCCGTTCCCGTCCCGACGAGCGCGCGTGCTCAGTGACGCTTGAAGACGAGCGAACCGTTCGTTCCGCCGAAGCCGAACGAATTTTTCACCGCGACGTCGATCTTCATTTCCCGCGCGGTGTTCGCGCAGTAGTCGAGGTCGCACTGCGGGTCCTGGTTGAAGATGTTGATGGTCGGCGGCGAAACCTGGTTATGGATCGCGAGCACGGTGAAGACCGACTCCAGCCCGCCCGCGCCGCCCAGCAAGTGGCCGGTCATCGACTTGGTGGAATTGACGACGACGCTCTTCGCGTGATCGCCGAGCGCGCGCTTGATGCCCGTGGTTTCCGCGATATCGCCGAGCGGCGTGGACGTGCCGTGCGCGTTCACGTAGTTCACTTCGTCGACATTGACCTTCGCGTTCTTCAACGCGTTGACCATGGCGCGACGGCCGCCGTCGCCGTCTTCGGGCGGTGCGGTCATGTGATAGGCGTCGCCGCTCATGCCGTAGCCGAGCACTTCCGCATAGATCTTCGCGCCGCGCGCCTTCGCGTGTTCGTACTCTTCGAGCACCATCACGCCCGCGCCTTCGCCAAGCACGAAGCCGTCGCGGTCGGTGTCCCACGGGCGGCTGGCCGTGGCGGGGTCGTCGTTACGCTGCGAGAGCGCGCGCGCCGCCGCAAAGCCGCCGATACCGAGCGGAGAAACCGTGGCTTCCGCGCCGCCCGCGATCATCACGTCCGCGTCGCCGTATTCGATCAAACGCGATGCTTCGCCGATGCAGTGCAAACCGGTCGTGCAAGCCGTGACGATGGCCAGATTCGGACCCTTGAGACCGAAGCGGATGGACAGATGACCGGAGATCATGTTGATGATCGACGCCGGCACGAAGAACGGCGAAATACGGCGCGGACCGCGGTTGAGCAGCTCGGTCTGGGTGACTTCGATCATCGGCAAGCCGCCGATGCCCGAACCCACCACCACGCCCACGCGCTCCGCGTTTTCCTCGGTTATTTCGAGGCCGCTGTCCTGCATGGCCTGCACGCCGGCCGCAAAGCCGTAATGGATGAAGGTATCCATGTGGCGCGCTTCCTTGGCGGGCATGTAGTCTTCGATGTTGAAGCCCTTCACTTCGCCCGCAAAACGCGTGGAGAAGTTCGTGGCATCGAACTTGGTGATGTTGGCGATGCCCGACTTGCCCGCGACCAGATTCGCCCAGCCGTCGGCAACGGTATTGCCGACAGGCGAAACGAGCCCAAGGCCTGTAACAACAACTCGACGACGGCTCACGATAACCCCTTATCCATAGAATGACGAAAAACAAAAGCCACAGCGGCCACAGGAAACCGCCCTGTGTGCCCTGTGGCTGTTAAATCGGTCTGAGCAGCGACAAAACATCTGGCTCGATGAGCGATGAGTCGCTGGCGCGTCCGGCCTTAGGCCTTGACGTTGGCGCGAGCGTAGTCGATTGCTTGCTGAACCGTGGTGATCTTTTCTGCCTCTTCATCGGGAATTTCCATGCCGAACTCGTCTTCCAGTGCCATCACCAGTTCGACGGTATCGAGCGAGTCAGCGCCGAGATCGTTGACGAACGAAGCTTCGTTCTTGATTTCAGCTTCGGCCACGCCAAGTTGTTCGGCGACGATCTTCTTCACGCGCTGTTCGATGTTGTCCATGCAGCCCTCCGAGGGATAAAAAGTTCAAAAATACGAGTGCGCGCATTTTATCAGGTTTGGACCCGCAAAATACGGCGCGTCAGTTCCATGCTGCGCTGCCCGACGCGCTCCTACAAGAGGGCTTGCCGGGCTTCACAGCGATTTTTTCTGCCACCGAGTCCGGCGGTGCGCGCCATGCCTTGAGCATTTTGCGCGCCCGTCTCGGCGCGGATATTAAGCGAAAAACGGCGAAATGCCTATTGCGCCCTTTCCTCGCCTTTACAGCTTTACATGTACATGCCGCCGTTCACGTGCAAGGTCGTGCCGGTGATGTATCCAGCGAACGGCGACGCCAGGAACGACACAGCATGCGCGATATCTTCCGGGCTGCCCAGTCGGCCAAGTGGTATCTGCGCGGTGAGCGCGGTGCGCTGCTCTTCGGGCAAAACCTTGGTCATGTCGGTATCGATGAAACCCGGCGCGATGCAGTTCACCGTAATGCCGCGGCTGCCGATCTCGCGTGCCAGCGCCCGCGTCATGCCCGCCACGCCCGCCTTCGCCGCCGCATAGTTGGCCTGGCCGGGATTGCCCGACGAGCCGACCACCGACGTGATGTTGATGATGCGCCCGCCACGCGCCTTCATCATCGGGCGCAGGACGGCGCGCGATAGACGAAACACGGCGCGCAGATTGGTGTCGATGACGGCGTCGAATTCGTCGTCTTTCATGCGCATGGCAAGCTGATCTTTGGTGATGCCCGCGTTGTTCACGAGAATGTTCAGGCCACCGAACTCCTTGACCGTGGACTCGATGAACGAGTCCGCGGCGGCTGCGTCGTTGACGTCGAGCACCGCGCCGCGACCCTTGCCGCCCGCTTGCTGCAACGCTTCGCCGATGCCGGCCGCGCCGCTTTCGCTCGTCGCCGTGCCGATGACCGTCGCGCCCTGCCGCGCGAGTTCCAGCGCGATTGCCCGGCCAATGCCGCGCGACGCGCCCGTGACGATAGCTACCTGATTGTCCAGATTCATTGTTCCACTCCGACTATGCAGCGATCAGTTTGCGCGTTTCTTCGAGCGATGCCGGATCGAAAATCGATCCGCCGACGAGGTTGCCGTCGATCCGCTTCGTGAGACCCGCGAGCACCTTGCCCGGACCGCATTCAATCACGTGCGTGACGCCTTCGCGCGCAATCGCCTGCACGCAATCGACCCAGCGCACCGGGCCTGCTGCCTGACGCACGAGCGCGTCCTTGATAGCGGCGGGATCGGAGACGTTTGCCACGTCGATGTTATTGATCAGCGGAATCCGCGGCGCCTCGATGTCGACCTTCGCGAGGTAATCGCGCAACTGGTCCGAAGCGGGCTTGAGCAGCGACGAATGAAACGGCGCGGAAACCGGCAGCGGCAGCGCGCGCTTCGCGCCCTTCGCCTTCGCGACTTCGCATGCCTTTTCGACGGCCGCCTTGGAGCCCGCGATCACGACTTGCGCCGGCGCGTTGAAGTTGACGGCTTCGACCACGCCCGCCGACGACGCTTCGGCGCAGACGGCGCGCACGGTGTCGTCGTCGAGACCCAGGATCGCGGCCATGCCGCCGACGCCCACCGGAACCGCGCTCTGCATTGCTTGCGCGCGGAATCGCACGAGCGGCACGGCATCCGCGAAAGCCAGCGCGCCGGCCGCGACGAGCGCGGTGTATTCGCCGAGGCTATGGCCTGCAACGATCGCCGGCTTCAGACCGGTTTGTGCTTCCCACACGCGGTAAATGGCATAAGCCGCCGTCAGCATGACGGGCTGTGTGTTGGTCGTGAGATTCAGCTCTTCGGCCGGACCTTCGGCGATCAGCTTGCCTAGATCCTGGCCGAGCGCATCGGATGCCTGCTGCACGGTGTCGCGCACGACGGCGTGATCGGCGAATGCGCTGAGCATGCCGATCGACTGCGAACCCTGGCCGGGGAAAACGAACGCAAATTTCATATCGTCCTCGTTGGATTGGAACGATCCGCCTCTCTGCGCCGGCCGGCAAATGGCCGACGCCGGCTGTGCTTGCGCCGCGCGCGCATGGTGCGGTCGCGGCGGCCTTTTCAGCGGATCGAATTCAGATTGATGGGGATCGAGAAGATTGAGAAAGAAAGCGAGTGGCTTGAGCGATCAATAGCGGAAGACCGACGCGCCCCACGTGAAGCCGCCGCCCACGCCTTCGATCAGCACGTTCTGGCCACGCTTGATACGCCCGTCGCGCACGGCGACATCGAGCGCAAGCGGAATCGACGCCGCCGACGTATTGCCATGCTCGCCCACCGTCACGACCATGCGCTCCTGCGGCAGATGCAGCTTGCGGCAAGTGCTCTGCATGATGCGGATATTGGCTTGATGGGGGATCAGCCAGTCGATGTCGTTCGGCGTGAGCTTCGCTTTCTCCAGCGCTTCGATAGCCACTTTTTCGAGCACGTTGACGGCGAGCTTGAACACCGCCTGGCCATCCATGTGCAGGAACGCGCTGCCTGAAATCACGCCGCCGTTCACGTTGCCCGGCGTGCAGAGAATGTCGGAATAGCTGCCGTCCGCATGCAGCGCGCTCGACAGCACGCCCGCTTCCTCGGACGCCTGCAGCACGACCGCGCCCGCGCCGTCGCCGAACAGCACGCAGGTCGTGCGGTCCTTGAAGTCGAGAATGCGCGAGAACGTTTCCGCGCCGACGACGAGCGCCGTGCGATTCAGACCGCTGCGAATGAAACTGTCCGCCGTCGCGACGCCATAAGCGAAACCGGAACAGACGGCCTGCACGTCGAACGCCGCGCCGTTGTTTTTGATGCCGAGCTTGTTCTGCAAGAGACACGCCGTGCTCGGAAACACGAAGTCCGGCGTGGAGGTTGCCACGATGATGAGATCGATGGATTGCGGGTCGATGCCCGCCGCCTCGATGGCTCGTTGCGATGCGACCAGCGCAAGATCGCTCGTGGTTTGATCGGGAGCCGCAAAGTGCCGTGCGTGAATGCCGGTTCGCGCGACGATCCATTCGTCGCTCGTCTCGACGCCTTCTTTAGCGAGACGGTCCGCCAATGCCTGATTCGTAACGCGCTCGGCCGGCAGATAGCTGCCTGTGCCGAGCACTCGAGCGTAAAGATTGGATTGAGCCATTATGCCTTCGAGTGTAGCGCAGTCCCCGAGGCGTCCGGCGGATTCGGACGCGAGTTCGGCTGCGGGTTCAGTTCCGTCGCGACGCCGCTTGCGGCATCGGTGGCGGAAGTGCTCGCGGCGCCTTCGCGCGCGGCAGGCGCATTCTCCTCCATTGCGCGCACGAGACGTTCGAGCACACCATTTTTGACGGCATCATACCCGCGTTTGATGGCCCACTCAAACCCGAAGGCTTCGGCCGATCCGTGGCTCTTGATCACGAGGCCGCGCAATCCCAGCAAGGCGGCGCCGTTATATTGCGCGGGATCGACGCGCTTCTTGAAACGCTTGAGAACGGGCAGCGCCACGAGCGCCATCAGCTTGCTCGGCAGGTTGCGGCTGAACTCTTCCTTGATGATGTCGGCGAGCATTTTCGCGAGACCTTCGGAAGTCTTCAACGCGACATTGCCGACGAAGCCGTCGCAGACCACGACATCGGTCGTGCCTTTATAGATGTCGTTGCCTTCCACGTTACCGTAGAAGTTGAGCGTGCTCGCACGCAGCAGTTCGCCCGCGCGCTTGATCGTTTCGTTGCCCTTGATGACTTCTTCGCCGATATTGAGCAAGCCGATGGTCGGCCGCTCGCGCCCTTCGATCGCCGAAACGAGCGCATGGCCCATTTCCGCGAACTGCAGCAGATGCTCGGGTTCGCAGTCGACATTGGCGCCGAGATCGAGCACGGTGGTGTAGCCCTTCTGGCTCGGCATGGCGAACGCGATGGCCGGCCGCTCGATACCGGCGAGCGTTTTCAACACATAGCGGGAGACCGCCATGAGCGCGCCGGTGTTGCCGGCGGAGATGCAGGTTTGCGCCTCGCCCTCTTTGACGAGGTTGAGCGCGACGCGCATCGACGAATCTTTCTTCTTGCGCAGCGCGACTTCGACGGGGTCGTCCATGGCGACGACTTCGGTCGCGGGAACGACGGTCAGGCGTGGTTCGTCCAGCGCCTTCAATTTTTTCAATTGCGCGCGAATGGACTGCTCGATGCCAACGAGCATCAGATGCGCGTCGGGATGCGCGCGCACGAAATTGACGGCAGCGGGAACGGTCACGGCCGGACCGTGATCGCCTCCCATGCAGTCAATGGTTATCTTTACGGTCATGGGAAGCGACGAATTTCAGGCACAAAAAAGCGGCAGTGAAATGCCGCCTTCTTGTCGTACCGGGAAAGTGTCAAAAGCGTAGCAGGCGCGAGCGTCCGCTGTGCGGTGACGCATCAGGCCAAGCGCGAAACGCTTAGTCGTTCTTCGTCTTGACGACTTTCTTGCCACGATAGTAGCCATTCGGGCTCACGTGGTGACGCAGATGCACTTCACCCGTGCTCGGCTCAACTGCCAGCGGCGCTGCGTTGAGGAAGTCGTGGGAACGGTGCATGCCGCGCTTCGACGGCGACTTCTTGTTTTGCTGAACTGCCATGATTACTCCAGAAAAATTTTGCGAATTCTAACACAGCCCGAACCGCCGACAGCCCTCGACCTGCAGGCCATCGGGTTGATCGTGAGCGCTTCGCGCCACCAGTTTGTTGCGTGCTGCCGATCCTGCTAGAGCTTTGCCCCGGCTCATTGCCAACATTGCCAAGGCTCGAGCTTCGAGTCCGTTCAATGCTTCTTGTCGTCCTTGAGTTTCTGCAGAACGGCAAACGGATTGGGCTTGTCCGATTTTCCAGAAGCGCCCGGTTCGCCGTCCGCTTTGCCTGCTTCGTCACCGTCTTCGCCCTGGAGCAGACTTTCATGCACCTTGGGGCAGACGTTGTGCTTCGGCACGAGCGGCAAGGCCAACAACAACTCTTCTTCGATCAAGTCGATCAGATCGAACTGATGCGAGCCTACGATCACATCGACTTCATCGTCATCGAGCGGATACTCGTCCGCTTCTTCTTCCGTCGCCACGATCCGATCAGTCGCATCGACATCGAGATGCTGCGAATACGGCAAAAGACAGCGCTGGCACATCAGATAAACCGAGCCGTGCACCGCGAGGCGCAAATAAGGCTGCGGCGCTTCCGTGCCGTTGTCCTGCAATTCCGGCTGGGTCGATCCCTCGGCCTGCCAGGTGAACACCGTGTCGCGGTCTGGCGCATCCGCCGGCACTTCGGCTAACATGCGCGGCAGTTGCGAAACGCGGACCGCGCCCGCTGCCTGCCTGCCGCTCTTGGCAAAATCGTAAAGATCGAGCGCGCGCGGATTGGCGGGGCTCGCAGGTTTGCCAGGATTCTGAGTCATGTGCGCTCCTGCTATGTGCCGTGCGTTGTTCGTACGTGTTTCGTTCGGGTGCGGTCGGCGCTTCGGTTAGCGCTTGAGTCTGCACTTGGCTACGCGCCCGCTGCTACAGTCCGGTACTGCTACGAATCAGTATGCACCGCCCGGTGCCAAAAGGCAGGCGTGGCTTGCCCGGATTTGCAGCACGACGTCAAACGTGCTTTGTTTGCGTCACCTTGTTGTGCCGCCTTCGTTGATTCCGCGGTACTACGATACTAGTTATCCCTTACCGACTCACCGGCTAGGACGCCCAAGCACTGTACCGATGAAAAGCCCAAAACTATAACGGCTTTGTTCTTTCGAGTCAAACACTTAAGGACTCGTTCGCAACCCGTCGTTTTTCACCCATTTTTGCTGATTTCCGTTTATGTCCGACGTTTTTGCTTCGTCTTCGCCCACGCGGCGCCTGGTTCTGGCGTCGGGTTCGCCATATCGGCGCGAGTTATTGGCGCGTTTGCGCATACCTTTCGATGTCATCGTGTCCGGTGTCGATGAAACGCCGCTTGCCGGCGAATCGCCCGAGGCAACGGCCGTGCGTCTTTCCATCGCCAAGGCGCGCGCGGCGGCCGTCGAGGCGCCGGGCGCGCTCGTGATCGGCTCTGATCAGGTCGCGACCTTCGACGGACGTCAGATCGGCAAGCCCGGCACGCACGACAACGCCGTCGCGCAACTGCGCGCGATGCGCGGCCGCGGCGTCGACTTCCACAGCGCGCTGTGCGTGTTCGACAGCGCCACGGAAAGCGTGCAATCGGCCGATATCGTCACCCGCGTGCAGTTTCGCGATTACACGGACGCCGAAATCGAAGCCTACCTTCGCGCCGAAACGCCCTACGACTGCGCGGGCAGCGCCAAGTCCGAAGGGCTCGGCATTGCATTGCTCGATGCGATCGACTCCGACGATCCCACCGCGCTCATCGGCCTGCCGCTCATCGCGCTGAGCAAGATGTTGCGCGCGGCCGGTTTCCCCCTTCTCGGAGCGGCAGCATGAGCGGCGTCCTTTATCTGATCCCCAATACGCTTGGCGAAGGCGATGCCGAAGCACTCGCGCAAGTGCTGCCCGAGCCGGTGCGCGCGCAGGCAGCCGCGCTAGGTTATTACATCGGCGAGAACGCCAAGACGACGCGCGCATTCCTCAAGAAAGTAGGCACGACGCGGCCGATTCAGGAAATCGAGGTTCGGGAGCTGAACGTCAATACGCCGCCCGGCGAAATCGACAAACTGCTCGCGCCGATTCTCGCCGGCGCCGACGCGGGACTCGTCTCGGAAGCCGGCTGCCCCGCCGTCGCCGATCCGGGCGCGCTGCTCGTGCGGCGCGCGCATCAGCGAGGCGTGAAGGTCGTGCCGTTCGTCGGACCGAGTTCAATTCTGCTCGCGCTCATGGCGTCGGGCATGAACGGCCAGAGCTTCGCGTTCAACGGCTATCTTCCCGTGGATGCCGCCGAGCGCGGCAAGCGCCTGCGCGAGCTGGAACAACTGTCGCGCAAGGCGAACCAGACGCAGATTTTCATCGAAACACCGTATCGCAATCGGGCGATGCTGGACACGCTCATCGCGACCTGCGCGCCATCGACGCTGATCTGCGTCGCGGTGGATTTGACGCTGCCGGGCGAAACCATCGTGACGCGCACGGCAGCGGACTGGAAGAAGCAAGCCGCGCCGGAATTGCACAAACGGCCGGCGATTTTTCTGTTGCTGGGGGCTTGAGGTCGGTGCGGTCAGGCGTGGGTTTGTGCGCTGCTCGCCCTCACGCCCTCACCGCACCTGCACCTTCCCGCCAAGCGTCAACGCCCGCACCGCCGCATCGCCGACAGAAGCGCCAAAGCGCTTCACCACCTTCTCGCCGATGCTTTCCTTCTGCGTGTAATCGACGATATCCGGCTGCTTGATGATCTCGCGCGCGACGTAGCTGGCGTCGCCGAAACCATCCGCGAGTCCAAGCTGGACGCTCTTCTCGCCTGTCCAGAACTCTCCCGAAAACAAGTCAGGATCGTCCTTCAGACGCGTGCCGCGCCCCTGTTTCACCGCGTCGATGAACTGCGCGTGGATCTGATCGAGCATGTCCTGGGCGTGCGCGGTCATCTGCGGCGTCTCGGGCGAAAACGGATCGAACGAACCCTTGTTCGCGCCCGCCGTATGCATGCGGCGCTGGATGCCGAGCTTGTCCATCAGCCCGGTGAAGCCGAAACCGTCCATCAGCACGCCAATCGAGCCGACGATGCTCGCCTTGTCCACGTAGATCTTGTCCGCCGCCGCCGCGACGTAATAGCCGCCCGACGCGCACATGTCATCGACGACGACGTAAAGCGGCGTCTTCGGATACTTCGCCCGCAAACGCTTGATTTCGCGATAAATAATGCCCGCCTGCACCGGCGAGCCGCCCGGACTGTTGATGCGCAAAATCACGCCCGCCGTGCCGTCGTCCTCGAACGCGCTTTCGAGCGCGCCGCCGATGTTGTCGGCGCTGGCATCGCCATTACTCGAAATCTCGCCCTGCAAGTCGATGAGTGCGGTGTGGCGCGTACTCTTGGCGACGTGGTCGCCGGTCAGATCGAACACGCGCCAGGCGATCACGGCAATCACCGCGAGAAATACGAAGCGAAAGAAAATGCGCCAGCGCCGCGCCGCACGCTGCTCGCGAACGGATGCCAGCGCGATGCGTTCGAGCGCCTCGCGCTCCCAATTGTCATTGCCGCGATCGTTACCGCGCGGGTTTTGAGGAAAGTTGTCGGACATGCGTTTGCCTTCTGGTCGTCAAACCAGCTCAAGGAAAAATGGGGATTCAGGCCGGGCGCAGCGTGTCGTCGGGCAGCCAGAAGACCGCGCGGCCTTCGGGCGTGTCGCGTTCCTCGACGGCGAGTGCGCGCAGACGCACGCCGCGGCACGGACCGCCGACGCACTTGCCCGTGTCGGGCTCGTAGATCGCGCCGTGCGTTGCGCACATCAAGTATAGGCCCGAGCTTTCGAAGAACTGGCCTTCGACCCAGTCCAGTTCCATCGGGACATGCGCGCAGCGGTTGAGGTAGCCGAAAGGTTTGCCGTCGTAGCGCACGAAGAACACCACCGCTTCGCCGCTCGCGTCCGCCGCGTTCAGGCGCCGGCCCGCGCCGCCGTCGACGAGTTCATCGGCGGCGCACACGCGCACGGCGTTCGCGGCTTGCGTCGGCTCGCTCATGCGTGCTCCCGCAGCCAGCCCGCCAGAGACGCGATGCTATCCGCGCAGAACTTCGGTTCCAGCTTCGTCAGCGAATCTGCCGGATGCGCGCCGTAGCCCACGCCGATGCCCGCCGCGCCCGCGTTGATCGCCATCTGCAGGTCGTGCGTGGTGTCGCCGATCATCACCGTGCGCGACAAATCCTGGCCGAGTTCGCGCGTGAGTTCGTGGAGCATGGCCGGATGCGGCTTCGAGAAGGTTTCGTCGGCGCAGCGCGTGGCGTCGAAATGGCTCGTGAGGCGCGACTCGTCGAGCGCGCGGTTCAGTCCGACACGGCTCTTGCCCGTCGCCACTGCGAGAAAATAGCCCTCTTCGCGCAGTTCCCGAAGTAACTCGCGCACGCCAGTGAAAAGTTCGGTCGTCTGGCCGGTCGTCAAAAAGTGATAGCGATAACGCTCGGCCAGACGCGGATAGTCGGAAGGATCGAGCGTGGGCGCGCAAATCTGCAGCGCGTCCCTGAGGCCGAGGCCGATCACGTAGCTCGCGGATTCATCGGCCGGAACTGGCAGCCCCAGATCGCGGCATGCCGCCTGAATGCTGCGCGTGATGTGCGCGGTCGAATCCATCAAGGTGCCGTCCCAGTCGAAGACGATCAAATCGAATTGCTGCCGCGCCATGTAACGTGTCTCACTGTTGATCTTGGTTTAAGAGCTTGAGCTGGTCGATGCAGCGCCGGCATTCCGCCGGCAGCGGCGCTTCGAGCTGCAGCGGCTCGCCGGTCGCCGGATGCGTGATTTTCAGTCGATAAGCGTGCAAAAACATGCGTTTGAGCGACGGTTTCGCGTTCGGACGCGCGAGCTCCTTGTTCAGCGCGAAATCGCCGTATTTGGCATCGCCCGCAATAGGCAGGCCGAGACTCGCCATATGTACGCGAATCTGGTGCGTGCGGCCGGTTTTAAGTTCGGCCTCGACCCAGGCGTAGTCGTCCCAGCGCTCGATCAGATTGAAAACCGTATGTGATGGCAGACCGTTCTCCTGAATCCGCACGCGCCGCTCGCCGTCCGCCGCCACGTACTTGTGCAGCGGCTCCTTGACGATACGCCGCCGTCCCCAGTCGCTTGGCCAGTCGCCATGTCCGAGCGCGTAGTAACGTTTGTCGACGCGATTCTCACGAATCTGCTCGTGCAGATTGACGAGCGCCGCACGCTTTTTGGCAAGCATGAGCACGCCGGACGTCTCGCGATCCAGCCGATGCACGAGTTCGAGAAATTTCGCGTGCGGGCGCGCGTTGCGCAATTGTTCGATGACGCCGAACGCCACGCCGCTTCCGCCGTGTACCGCGACGCCCGACGGTTTGTCGATGACGATCAAATGGTCGTCCTCGAAAATGATGGGGAATTCAGCGGCCGGCGCGTTCGACGACAGCGGTTTTTCATCCGGCTGCGCGACACGAATGGGCGGCACGCGCACGAGATCGCCGATTTCGAGCCGGTACGCGGAATCGATTCGGCCTTTGTTCACGCGCACTTCGCCACTGCGCAGAATTCGGTAAATATGGCTTTTGGGCACGCCCTTGCAGACGCGCAATAGAAAATTGTCGATGCGCTGACCGGCAGCGGTTTCGTCGATTTCGATCATCGACACCTGCTCGCTTGCGACCTGTTTATGGGATGTTTTGCCTAACTCATTCATTCTGAATATAATTTGCGAGCAGTCTGAAAAACAGCGTGACACGAAAACCGTGGCTGCGAACTATCAGACTGTACAGGTGCAAGCAATAAACCATCATTTTACTTGCGCCCAGGGCCGGTTGCTCGCCCGGAAAATCGAGCAACAAGTTGCACGCACGGCGATATCACCGGCAGGGACGGGGCCCACAGGCGCGTTCGGTCGAGTGATCGTCGATCGGTAACGGATTTTTGGTCAAAAAGAATTTTTATCGGCGAGAAGCGATGGCGCCCGGTCGTTGAAGTCGGTCGCCCGCCCAGATTTTCCCCTGCCATCGAGCAACGGGACGAACGGCAAATCGAAGCTCGCCGATTGCGAACAACTCGCGACGACATCGCGGCTGCGCTGATTCCGGCGAAGCGCGATAGCAGTTAAAAAACGTCGCAGTGAGGCGAGACATGCGGCACGCCAGCGGAGCTTTCGGGTCTGCGGCCGTGCCAGCGCGGTCAGGCAAGGGTCGAGGTCGGCGAAGAAGCATCGCGCGAAATTACGCGAGGCCGCCCTCCTGCATTGCCGCCGTCGGAGGAGAAGGCTCTGTTCGAAGAGCGCAGCGGGTTTGGCGCGTCTAATTTGAGACGCGAAACCCCCGGCGCCGCCGTTTTTCCTCGACGCGTTTTACCGCGCAGCGCACCGTATCGGCGCGCCTCCCAGTTGTCGCAAGGTGCCCCACGGCCCGGCCCGCTCATGCGCCCGTGCCCGCTTTCGGCAATTCTCCCGCCAGAAGTCCCGCTCCAGCGTGCTTTGTGACAACACACAAAAAGCGCGGCACGCTCGCCCTCCCGCTTCGCCCGCCGATGTTCGACCACGGGTTCGAACTCCGCGCCGATTCGCAAGATGAGGGACGGCAGAGCCGCTCTGGAGCCGTTCAATGAAACGCATGCTGTTTAATGCGACGCAGCAGGAAGAACTCCGCGTCGCCATCGTCGATGGGCAGAAGCTCATCGATATCGACATCGAAACCGCCGGGCGCGAACAGCGCAAAGGCAACATCTACAAGGGAGTCGTCACCCGCATCGAGCCGTCGCTCGAAGCCTGTTTCGTCAACTACGGCGAGGACCGCCACGGTTTTCTGCCGTTCAAGGAAGTCGCCCGCCAATATTTTCGCGACGGCATCGAGATGCGCTCCGCGCGCATTCAGGACGCGCTGCGCGAAGGCCAGGAGCTGATCGTTCAGGTCGAAAAGGAAGAGCGCGGCAACAAGGGCGCGGCGCTGACCACGTTCATTTCGCTCGCCGGACGCTATCTCGTCCTGATGCCGAACAACCCGCGCGGCGGCGGCGTGTCGCGCCGGATCGAAGGCGACGAGCGGCAGGAACTGCGCGAAACCATGGCGCAGCTCGAACTGCCGGAAGGCATGAGCATCATCGCGCGCACGGCGGGAATCGGACGCTCGGCCGAAGAACTCCAGTGGGACCTGAATTACCTGATGCAACTGTGGCGCGCGATCGAAGCCGCGTCGCAGAGCGGCGTCGCCGGCCAGCCCATGCTGATTTATCTCGAATCGAGCCTCGTCATTCGCGCGATTCGCGACTATTTCCAGCCGGATATCGGCGAAATTCTCATCGACACGACCGAAATCCATGATCAGGCGCGCGCCTTCATGGACATCGTGATGCCCGACAACCTGCAAAAGGTGAAGCGCTATCACGACGACGTGCCGCTGTTCTCGCGTTTCCAGATCGAGCATCAGATTGAAACCGCGTACTCGCGCACGGTGCCGCTGCCTTCGGGCGGCGCGATCGTGATCGATCACACCGAGGCGCTCGTCGCCATCGACGTGAACTCGGCGCGCGCGACCAAGGGCGCCGACATCGAGGAAACCGCCACGCGCACCAATCTGGAAGCCGCCGACGAAGTCGCGCGCCAGTTGCGTCTGCGCGATCTGGGCGGGCTGATCGTGATCGACTTCATCGACATGGAGTCGGCAAAGAGCCAGCGCGAGGTCGAACAGCGCCTGAAAGACGCGCTCAAGCACGACCGTGCGCGCGTACAAATGGGCAAGATTTCTCGCTTCGGGTTGATGGAACTGTCGCGTCAGCGGCTGCGTCCGGCACTCTCCGAAGGCAGCCACGTCACCTGCCCGCGTTGTAACGGCACGGGCCATATCCGCGATACCGAGTCGTCCGCGCTGCAAGTGCTGCGGATCATTCAGGAAGAAGCGATGAAGGAAAACACCGCGGCGATTCATTGCCAGGTGCCGGTCGAAGTGACCGCCTTCCTGTTGAACGAAAAGCGCTCGGAAATCAACAAGATCGAGTCGCGCTTCAAGGTCAACGTCGTTCTGATCCCGAACAAGCATCTGGAGACGCCGCATTACAAGCTGGAGCGTCTGCGTCACGACGATGCCCGTCTCGACGAACCGCGCGCCTCGTGGAAGATGGCAGTGGAAGCGGCAACCGAGATGGAATCGGAAACCGGCTACAGCAAACGCACCGAGGAAGTAAAGCCGAAGCAGGAAGCGGCGGTCAAGGGCATCACGCCCGAGAAGCCCGCGCCGAGCGCGCCGGTCAAACCGGCGCCGGTCGAGGCCGCGCCCGTTGCAGCGACGCGGGAGCCGGCGAGCGGCGGGTTCATCGCGTGGATCAAGAACCTGTTCGGCATTCAGCCTGAAGTCAAACCGGCGCCCGCGCCGGTCGAAGCGCAACCCGCCACGCGCGCGCCACGCGAGCGCCCGGAGCGCGGCGAACGCACGGGCGGCGGCGATCGCAACCGTAATCGCCGTGGCGGTGCGAATCGCGATGGCGCGGCCGTGGGCGCCGCTGCCGGCGCAAACGGCGTGAATGGCGCGGTTGGCGGCGGCAATGGCACGGGCCGTCAAGGCGCACGCCGTGAAGACCGCGAGGCGCGTCCGGGTCGCGAAGGCCGTGAATTGCGCGAAGTTCGTGAGCCGCGTGAAGCACGCGAAGGACGTGAAGGACGCGAACCCCGCGAGGCGCGCGAGCCGCGTGAGGCACGTGAGCCGCGCGAACGCAATCAGGACCGAAACGCCGAACGCGCACCGCGCGCCGAGGCTGCGGAGCGTCCGGAACGACGCGAGCGTGCGGATCGCGGCGAGCGTGGTGAACGTGGCGATCGTGCGGAACGCACCGAGCGTCCGGAACGTGGCGAGCGTCGCAAGCCGCAGGCCGAAACCGCCGTCGAAGCACTGACGCCAAGCGAAGCGGTGCCGTCGGAGATCGTCGAAACGGCGCAAACCGACGACGACTTCGCGCAGCAAAACGGTCTCGACGCGGTGTCGGCGGAACAAGCCGCGCGTGATGGCGAAGAGCGTCGTCGCCGCCGTCGCGGTCGTCGTGGCGGTCGTCGCGAACGTGAAGATGACGGCACGACGGTGAATCACGCCGCCGATGTCGCCGAAGCGGAAGGCGCAGCCGAAAGCATGTCGGCGCAAGCTGGCGTATTCGATGCCGAAGCCGCGCAAGAAGCCGCCGCGCGTCGCGAACCGCGTCCGGCCGTTGCCGCGCCGCAGCCTGTCGCCGAACGCAGCGTGGAGAAGGCGCCCGAGCAAGCCGTCGCTGCACCGGTGCAAGCGCCTGTGCGCGTCGAGCAGCCGTCGCAGACCGAGGCTATCGAAGCGAACGCGCAGTTGAAGGCGACGACGCCCGAACCGGCGCCGGAGTTTTTCGCGAAGCCGGATGCGTCGCTCGCGGTCGATAACCCGTTCGGCCCGACGCCGAAACTCGCGGAAACGAAGCCCGCCGATCCTTTCGCGCCTGCCACGTCTGCTGCTCCCGCAGCCGTGGAAGAAGCGAAGCCTGTCGAAGTGGCCGCGCCTGTCGAAACCGCGAAGCCAGTCGAAACGGCCAAGCCGGCCGAAGCTCCGGCTGAGGCAATCGCGGAAACGCCGTCCGCCGAAGCCGCGCCGGTACGGGCCGAACCCGCCGAACCCGTCAAGGTCGCCGCGGTTGCAGCGACGCCTGAGGCGACTTCGGTTCCGCCCGTGCAGGTCCAGGCCGTGGAAACGGTGACGACTGAAAGCGTGATCGAAACGGCAGTGGCTTCGCAGCCCGTCGCAGTGGAAGCAGAGCCGGTGAAAGCCGCCGCGCCCGCGGCTGCACCGGCCGCGACGCCGGTATCGACGGAAGCGTTGCAGCCGATGCTCGAATCCGCCGGCCTCGTCTGGGTCAACACGGACGCCGGCAAGCTGCGCGACGCCAACGCCGCAGCCGAGCGCGAAGCCGCGCCGGCACGCGTGCCGCGCGAGCGCAAGCCGCTGCCGCCTGTGAGCGCCGCGCCGATGCAGCAAGTGGAAACCGGCAAAGACGCGCAGTAAGCGTAGTGCCGCCGCCGGGCGTTCCACGGGACGCCCGTTGCGCAGGAAAAACGCCATCGGCTAACGTCGATGGCGTTTTTTTTTACGCCTAGGTATGGAAAGCCTGTACCAAAGGGTAAGACGACTGGTTCGCCGCGTTCCGCTAAAATGGCTGCGTGCTTTTACTATTCGAACAAGCCTCCGAGCCGAGCAAGACCGCCGCCATGTCCCGACGCATCATCCCCTTAGCCGATGTCAGCGCCATTCCGGATTTTTCCGGCGCGGTGGCATTGCCATCCGGGTTGCTGACGGACACGCTCGCGCGTCCGCTGCGCGATCTGCGCATTTCGGTCACGGATCGCTGCAACTTCCGCTGCGTCTACTGCATGCCGCGCGACGTGTTCGACAAGGACTACCCGTTTCTGCCGCATTCCGCCCTGCTCTCGTTCGAGGAAATCGAGCGGCTGGCGCGCGTCTTCGTGGCCCAC
The DNA here is from genome assembly GCF_031451465.1 of Caballeronia sp. LZ003. NCBI lineage: Bacteria > Pseudomonadati > Pseudomonadota > Betaproteobacteria > Burkholderiales > Burkholderiaceae > Caballeronia > Caballeronia sp. LZ003. The sequence continues at coordinate 2,302,973 of NZ_JARUXJ010000001.1, forward strand.
GGCGTCGAAAAAATCCGTTTGACGGGCGGTGAGCCGCTACTGCGCAAGAACATCGAATTTCTGATCGAACGACTCGCGCTTCTGCGCACGCCCGAAGGCCGTCCGCTCGATCTCACGCTGACCACCAACGGATCGCTGCTCGCGCGCAAGGCACGTTCGCTCAAGGAAGCGGGGCTGTCGCGCGTCACGGTCAGTCTGGATGCGCTCGACGACACGCTCTTTCGCCGCATGAACGACGCCGATTTCGCCGTGGCCGACGTGCTCGACGGCATCGAAGCCGCGCAGTCGGCGGGCCTTTTGCCGATCAAGGTCAACATGGTCGTCAAGCGTGGCACGAACGATCAGGAAGTCGTGCCGATGGCGCGTCACTTCAAGGGCAGCGGCGTGGTGTTGCGCTTCATCGAATACATGGATGTCGGTGCGTCGAACGGCTGGAACATGAGCGAGGTGTTGCCGTCCGCGCAAGTCGTCGAGCGGATCGCCGAACACTTCGCGCTCGCGCCGCTCGAAGCGCATACGGCCGCCGAAACCGCGCAACGCTGGGGCTATCTCGACGGAAGCGGAGAGATCGGCGTGATTTCGAGCGTCACGCGCGCGTTCTGCGGCACTTGCACGCGCGCGCGGCTCTCGACCGAAGGCAAGCTGTACCTCTGCCTTTTCGCCACGTCCGGCCACGATCTGCGCGCGCTCATTCGCGGCGGCGCGAGCGATGCCGACGTCGCCAACGCCGTTGCGCACATCTGGCACGCGCGCGGCGATCGCTACTCGCAATTGCGCGGCAGCGCGGCGGGAAACGCGCGCCGTGAAGCGCCGCGCGTCGAGATGTCGTACATCGGCGGTTGATGCCCGTGGCTCCGGAAAATCAGACTACCGGACTCGTGCTCGCGGGCGGACGCGGCTCGCGCATGGGCGGCGTCGACAAGGGACTACAGCTCCTGCGCGACGAACCGCTCGCGTTGCATGTGCTGCGCCGCCTCGCGCCGCAGACGGACGCCATGCTCATCAGCGCGAATCGTTCGGGCGACGACTACGCTCGGCTCGCTACGCGTTTCGATGCACGCGTCATCGCCGATTCGCTCGCCGATTATCCCGGCCCGCTTGCCGGCATCGCCACTGCATTGCGCGCGGCGCACACCGAGTTCGTGCTGACCGCGCCTTGCGACGCGCCTTTCGTCGATCCGCAACTCGGCACCACGTTGCGACGCGCGCTCGACGAACATGGCGCGGACATCGCTTATGCGGCGACCGTCGATACGGACGAAACGCGCATCGCGCATCCGGTTTTCGCGCTGATTCGAACCTCGCTCGCCGACGATCTCGACGCCTGGCTTGCCGCCGGCGAACGCAAGGTCCGTGCGTGGTACGCGCGCCACAAGGCGGTGCAAGTGCCATTTCACGATGATCGCGCGTTTTACAATATCAATGATTTGCATCAGCTAGCTGAACTGGCGCGTCGTTAGCCACGCGCATTCGTTCAGGTTCAGCCGGTTCCAGCATCGCTGTCCTTCCCGACTTCGGTCGCGACCATTCCGATTCATGACCACGTCCAGGCCCTTCTCCGCTTGCGTCACTTACTACGATCCGAATGCGCTGCCGGTTGCGGCCGCGCAGGAAATCGTTCGTCAGTGGGCCATGCCGCGTGGAAATGCCGGGCGTGTCGAACGCGTAAATCTTTATGAAGCGCTCGGCCGCGTGCTCGCCGAAGACGTGATCTCGCCCATCGATGTTCCGGCATTCGACAACTCCGCAATGGACGGCTACGCGTTCAAAAGCGCCGCGCTCAATGCCGCGCGCGATGCCGTCGAACTGAACGTCGCGGGTATCGCGCTCGCCGGACGTCCCTTCAGCGCCGAACCCAACGCGGCTCAATGCGTGCGCATCATGACGGGTGCGCTGATTCCGCCGGGCTGCGACACCGTCGTGCCGCAAGAACTCGTCACGCGCGCTGATGACGTCATTCGCTTCCCATCAACCGTCGTAAGCGAAGGCCAGAACCGGCGGCTCGCTGGCGAAGACTTGGCTCGCGGAAAGGCCGCTTTGCAAGCAGGCCGTATCGTGCGTGCGTCCGACCTCGGTTTGCTCGCGTCGCTCGGAATCGCCGAAGTCGCGGTGCGGAAGCGTCTCGTCGTCGCGTTCTTTTCCACGGGCGACGAATTGCGCTCCGTCGGCGAACCGCTTGCGCCCGGCAGCCTTTACGACAGCAACCGCTACACCCTTTTCGCGATGCTGCGCCGCCTCGACGTCGAGACGGTCGATCTGGGCATCGTGCGCGACGACCGGGCATCGTTGGAGAAGGCGTTGCGCGAAGCGGCGCAAGCAGCGGATGTCGTCATCAGCTCGGGAGGCGTCTCCGTTGGCGACGCCGATTTCACGCGCGAACTGATGAACTCGCTCGGCGACGTCGCGTTCTGGAAGATCGCCATGCGTCCCGGCCGCCCGCTCGCATTCGGCCGCTTGTGGTCGGGACCGCGCGCGGGCACGGGCGAATCGGCGCTCTTCTTCGGCTTGCCGGGGAACCCCGTTGCCGTGATGGCCACGTTCTACTTCATCGTCCGTGAAGCCTTGCTGGCCATGTCGGGCGCCGCACGCCAGCCGCTCATCGAGATTCGCGCGACCTGCGCCGAGCCGATCAAAAAGCGCGCGGGCCGCACGGAATTTCAGCGCGGCATTGCAAGCCGCCGCGCCGACGGTCAATGGAGCGTCGTGACCACCGGGCCGCAAGGTTCAGGCGTGCTGAGTTCCATGAGCCGGGCCAATTGCTTCATCGTGCTCGAACACGATCGCGGCAATCTCGAAACGGGCGATTCCGTAAATATCGTGCCGTTCGACGGCCTCGTTTGAGCACGCCAAAAAGTACAGCGACGCGATCACCACCATTTTTTATCGATAGACGGGTTTTTAGTCCATGAAAAAGCAGATCTCATCCATTGCACCCGGACAGACGGCCAAGGCCCTGATCCTCGTGTATCTGACTTTCAGCGTGCCGATCGTGCTGCTCGGCGTGGTGGTCGCGTTCGTGCGATACGGCTCGGTGGAAGTGAGCACGGTCACGAGCGCGCTGCTGCTCAACGCAATCCTTGGTTTCGTGCTGTTGTGGATTGCGTGCCATGCTTATAACTGGGTGGCGTCGCGTTTCGGCGGCATAGAAATCGTGTTGTCCGACGCACCGGAGGAAGCGTGAGCGGCGCGTCGATTCGCCCCGCCACGCCCGCCGATATCGGTGCGATCTACGCGCTGATGTACGAACTCGCGGAATTCGAGAAGCTCACGCATTTGTTTATCGCGACCGAAGACGGCGTGCGCGATGCGCTCTTCGGCGCGCGTCCGTCAGCCGAAGCGCTGGTCGCCGAACAGGCGGGCGAAGCGGTCGGCTATGCGCTCTTCTTCTATAACTTCTCCACGTTTCTCGGCAAGCGCGGGCTGTATCTGGAAGATCTCTACGTACGCCCGACGTTGCGCGGCAGCGGCCTCGGCACGCAGATGCTCAAGCGGCTTGCGGCACTCGCGGTCGAGCGTCAGTGCGGCCGCTTCGAATGGTCGGTGCTGGACTGGAATCAGAACGCCATCGACTTCTATGAAAAGATGGGCGCAACCGTATTGCCGGACTGGCGCATCGTGCGTATCACGGGTGAGTCGCTGGAGCGGTTGGCTTCGTAGACGCGGTTGCATCGCTGACGCGCAGGCCGCTTTTCATCTGAAGCTCGTCAAAGCTCGTCGTCCCCATCTCGCGGCAGCGCGGCCTCGTCATCCCCGAGCAGACCGCGCGCTTCCTCACCCGGAAGTGCTTCCACGTCGCGCAGGCGCTTGCCCATTTGACGCGTGCGCGTCTGCGCCGCTTCGATCGAGCGCGTGACGGTTTCGAGCTGCGACTTCGTTTTCGCGAGTACATCGCCGAACTTGTTGAACTCGGTTTTCACCGCGCCGAGCACCTGCCACACCTCGCTCGACCGCTTTTCGATAGCGAGCGTCCTGAAGCCCATTTGCAGACTGTTGAGCAGCGCCGTGAGTGTAGTCGGACCGGCCACGCTCACGCGATGCTCGCGCTGTAGATAGTCGGTCAGACCCGGACGCCGCAGCACTTCGGCATACAAACCCTCGGTCGGCAAAAACAGCAACGCGAAGTCGGTCGTATGCGGCGGCGACACGTACTTCTGCGCGATGGAACGCGCCTCCGCGCGCAAGCGTCCTTCGAGCGCACGCGCGGCCTCTTCCACACCGACGGGATCTGCGCGATCTTGCGCATCGACGAGACGCTCGTAGTCCTCGCGCGGAAACTTGGCGTCGATAGGCAGCCACACCGGCGTCGCGGCATCGCCCGGCGCGCCCGGCGTGTCGTGACGGCCCGGCAACTTGACTGCAAACTCCACGCGTTCGTTGCTCTTGGGCACGGTCGCGACGTTCTTCGCGTATTGATCCGGCGTGAGCAACTGTTCAAGCAACGACTCCAGCTGCACTTCGCCCCAAATGCCGCGCGTCTTGACGTTGGTCAGCACCTTCTTCAGATCGCCGACGCCCGCCGCGAGCGTCTGCATCTCACCCAAGCCCCGATGCACTTGTTCGAGCCGGTCCGACACCAGCTTGAACGATTCGCCGAGCCGCTGCTCCAGCGTGGAATGCAGCTTTTCATCGACGGTGCGGCGCATTTCATCGAGCTTCGCCGAGTTGTTCGCCTCGATGTCCTTGAGGCGCGCTTCGAGCGTCGCGCGCACTTCGCCAAGCCGCCGTTCGTTCGCTTCCGATAGCTGGCCGAGATGCAAAGTCATGGAGTCGGCGAAGCGCTTGAGCGCGTTGCCCTGATCGTCGCGCGCCTGCTGACTCTGCTGCGCGAGTTGCTGCGCAAGCGCGTCGAACTGCGCGTTCTGCACGCTCGACGTGCTCGCCAACTGCGTCGCGAGCGTCTGATGAAACTGTGTGAAGCCGCTTTGCGATTCCATGCGCGAGACGCGCGCGCTCTCCGCGATATCGCCACGCAAGCCGCGTTCGAGCCGCTCCTGCGCGCGCGCCTGCGCCTCGCCCATGTCGTTCACGCGGTCGGTGAGCGCGACGAATTCCTCTTGGATATCGACACGGGACGTGCGCCGCATCGTCGCAAACAGGACGACGAGCGCAATCAGAAGCGCAATCGCCAGGAGCGCGATCGCGCCGTACAACAGTTCGATCATTTTTTCAGCACGTCCGGGTTGATCGGATTCGGCGGATTGCCGGCGCGCGGTCCCTCACCCAAACCGGCGATGAGATTGTCCGCGGCGAGATTCGCCATCGCGCGGCGCGTCGACTCGGTGGCGCTCGCGATATGCGGCGTCAACGCGACGTTGTCGAGCAACAGGAAATCGGGATTGAAGTCGGGTTCGCCTTCGAACACGTCGATCCCCGCCGCCGCGATACGCTTCTCGCGCAGCGCGGCGATCAACGCCGAATCGTCGACGATTCCGCCGCGCGCGATGTTGGTAAGCGTGGCCGTCGGCTTCATCAACGCGAGTTCGGGCGCGCCGATGGTGTGATGGTTCTCCTTGGTGTAGGGCAGCACGAGCACGACGTGATCCGCGCGCTTCAACAAGTCTTCCTTCGACGCGTACTCCGCGTTGAGTTGCGACTCGATCTCCGGCGCGACGCGCGAACGGTTGTGATAGATCACGCGCATGTCGAAGCCCAGCGCTCGGCGCGCCAGCGCTTGCCCGATCCGGCCCATGCCGATCACGCCGAGCGTCGAGCCGTACACGTCGGTGCCGAGGAACGAATCGAAACTCCACTTCTGCCATTTGCCCGCGCGCAGAAAGTGCTCGGATTCGGTCACGCGCCGGGCCGCAGCCATCATGAGCGCCCAGCCGAAGTCGGCGGTGGTTTCGTTCAGCACGTTGGGCGTGTTGGTGCCGAGCACCTTGTGCGCGTCGAAGGCGTGCATGTCGAAGTTGTTGTAGCCGACCGCCATGTTCGCGACGACTTTCAGGTTCGGCGAGCCCGCCAGTTCCGTTTCGCCGACCATCTCGCCGGCAGTGAACGCGCCGTCCTTGTCGGCCAGACGCGCGCGAAACTCCTCCTGGCCAAGCACGTCGCCCGGATTCAGATCGACTTCGAAATACTGTTTCAGACGTTCGACCACATCGGGAAAAGTGGGACGCGCAACAAGCACCTTCTTCATCGAATTGCTCCTAGAAAAATAGCCAGCCCAAGACGGCGAATAACGGCAACAGGACGATGCCAGACCATCCCATATAACCGAAGAAGCCCGGCATGCGAATGCCGCGCGATTCGGCGATTGCCTTCACCATGAAATTCGGCGCATTGCCGATATACGTGTTCGCGCCCATGAAGACCGCGCCCGCCGAGATTGCCGCGAGTGTGGACGCGCCCGTGGTCATGAGCGTGGGAGCGTCGCCGCCCGCGAGATTGAAGAACACGAGATACGTCGGCGCGTTATCGAGGAACGAAGACAGGATGCCCGTGGCCCAGAAATAGGCGAGATCGTGCGGCTTGCCTTGGTCGGACACCGCGTGCACGATGCCCGCGAACGCGCCCGACTCGCCCGCGCGCAGAATCGTGATGACCGGCGCGATGGTGATGAAAATGGCCGCGAAAAGCTTCGCCACTTCTTCGATAGGCGCCCAGCCGAACGCGTTGCCCTCGCGCGCGCTATTCGGCGTGAGGACGAGCGATGCGAGCAGCACGATCACCAAAGCCGCGTCGCGCACGACGTTCTGCAAATGCAGATGCGTGCCGTACACATCGAACACGACGCCCGGCTTCCAGATGCCGCTCATCAGCACCAATGCGACGACCGCCGCGAGCAGCAAAAAGTTGATCCTGCCGTCGATGCGAACTGCAATCGTCCCGACCGAGCCGGGCTGCGTTTTTTCTTCCTTGCGCCAGAAATAAGTATCCAGCGCGTAGAAGAGCGCGAGGAGAACGATGGAGACGAGGAGCATCGGCAGAAAGAGATGCGTGGTCGTCCAGAAGAACCCGACGCCGTTCAGAAAGCCGAGGAACAAAGGTGGATCGCCGAGCGGCGACAACGAGCCGCCCACGTTCGCCACGAGAAAGATGAAGAACACGACCACATGCACGACATGCCTGCGGTTTTCGTTGGCGCGCAAGAGCGGGCGGATCAGCAGCATGGCCGCGCCGGTCGTGCCCATGAGGCTTGCCAGCACGGTTCCCAGCGCGAGCAACGAGGCATTCAGACGCGGCGAGCCGCGAAGATCGCCGTGCACGCAAATGCCGCCCGCGACCGTGTACAAGGAAGCCAGCAAAACGATGAACGGTATGTACTCTTCGAGCATCGCGTGGACGAATACGCCGAGCGCCGTGCCGCCGCCGAACGCAGCCGCGAAGGGTACGAGAAACGCGAGCGCCCAGAGCAACGCGATCTTGCCGAAGTGGTGATGCCAGAGCTTCGCCGCGACGAGCGGAAACACCGCGATGGAAAGCAGCATGCCGAAGAACGGAACGCCCCACGCCGCCGACAAGCTCGCGCCATCGACCGTGGCCGCCGACGCGTTCGACATCGCGCCGAGCAATGCCATGCAGCCGAGGAGAAGAGAGCGCACTGCGCTCACGCTTCGGTCACGACGATTACATGCACGCGATACGGCCCATGCGCGCCCAGCACGATGGTCTGCTCGATATCGCCGGTGCGCGACGGCCCGGAAACGAAGTTCACCGCACGCGGCAGTTCGCCCCGTTCGGCGCGAATCAGAGCGAAGGCGTCTTCATGCGCCGCGACGATGCGCGAAGCCGGCACGACCGCGATATGCGTCTGCGGCAAGAGCGCGCCGGACGCGGGCGTATCCGGGCCGGACAGCAACACGAGCGACCCGGTTTCCGCCGTCGCGCAAAAGCAGCCCGTGATGCCGACGAGATCCGCGTCTTCCGGCTTGCGTAACGACGCTTGAATGCCCGCCTGGGTCCACGGCAACTCAGCCAACGCAGGCCATGCGACGGCATCGGTGGCAAGATTCAACGAGCGGAGGTAGCGCGCGGCTTCGGCGGGAGCATCGCCGAGCGCGGCGACTTCGGCGACGGTGGTCGAGAGCCGTTCGGCTTCGAGCCGGAACCGCGCGATGAGCGCGTCGCGGGTGTCGGGCAACGGCGGGCGCGGACCTTCGGGATGGCGCGTCAGATAGTCGTTCGCGGTGACACGCTCGGCTTCGGTCGGCTCACCGCGTCTGCCCTGCGCGCTGCATATGCGCGCGAGAATATTGCGGCGCGCCGCCGATGTGTCCATGGTGCCGTCCTTACGAGTGCGAGAGTGTTCCGGATGCGTGCGCGCCACGAGTCCTGGCGGCACTATGGAATTATATCGAGCGGTCTTGAGCGCGCGAACCTCGGCCGAAAGGCATAGGCCGCGCGCGGGAACAAAGCACGAACCAAGCGTCAGTCGGTCTCGCCCGCTTGCTTCTCGATGCCGAACACTTGCCTCAGATAAGCCAGATAGGCCTTGTCGTCGCACATGTTCTTGCCGGGGGAATCGGAGAGTTTCGCCACCGGCTGACCATTGCAGCGAACCATCTTGATGACGATCTGCAATGGCTGATAGCCCAGGTCATTCGTGAGATTCGTGCCGACGCCGAACGCGAGCTGACAGCGCCCGCGGAAACGCTCATACAGTTGCAGCACCTTCGGAATATCCAGCGCGTCCGAGAACACGAGCACCTTGGTGCGCGGATCACAGCGGTTTTCCTCGTAATGCCGGATAAGGCGTTCGCCCCAGTCGAAGGGATCGCCGGAATCGTGACGCGCACCGTCGAAGAGCTTGCAGAAGTACATGTCGAAGTCGCGCAGGAACGCCTTCATGCCGTAGACATCCGACAGCGCGATACCCAGGTCGCCGCGATATTCCTTCGCCCACATCTCGAAGCCGAAGATCTGCGAGTCGCGCAGACGCGGGCCGAGTGCCTGACACGCTTGCAGGTATTCATGCGCCATGGTGCCGAGCGGACGCAAACCATGCTTCATCGCGTAGAACACGTTGCTCGTGCCCGCGAACTGTTCGCCGAGCCGCTCCTTGAGCGTTAGCACGACTTCCTCGTGCCATTGGCCCGAAAAGCGGCGGCGCGTGCCGTAATCGGCAATCTTGCAGTCCGAATATTCGGGCGGTGTGGCGAGCAGTTTGATCTTGTCGCGCAGACGTTCGCGTCCGGTTTCGTATTCCGGCTTTTTCTGCGTATTGCGGAAATACACTTCGTTGACAATGGCCAGCACCGGAATCTCGAAGAGAATGGTGTGCAGCCAAGGCCCTTCTATTTCGATGTCGATCTCGCCGTTGCCCTTCTTCGACGGCGCGATGCGAATGGACTTCTCGTTCAGATGAAAGAGCGCGAGAAAGTCGATGAAGTCGCTCTTAATGAAGCGCATTCGCCGCAGATAGTCGAGCTCTTCTTCCTTGAAGCGCAGGTTGCAGAGTTGACGCACCTCGTCCCGAATCTCGTCGATGAACGGCACCAGATCCACTTCCGGCGTGCGGCAGCGAAAGCGATACTCGACGTGCGCCGCCGGGAAATGATGCAGGACCACCTGCATCATGGTGAATTTGTAGAGATCGGTATCGAGCAGCGAATTGATGATCATGGTTCTGGCTTGTACATCGATGCAAGGATGCCCGCGCGCTGTATAGGCCGCTACCGACCGCTATTGACGAGACGCGCCGCGCGCTGTCCGTTCATGTTACCCGAATGCGTGCACGGCATCCTGCCGCCCCGGCCCTTTTAGGAAAGCCGCATACATTCATCACGAATCGATATAAGGCGCATGGCGCGGCGCTCGCGTCGCCTTTTACCGTTACGCTACAATATGCGTTTTGGCGAGCGAGCCGCGCACGGCCTGTGCCGCTGCCCATATGGTCATCTAAAAACGCCGCCCTCCCCCGAATTGCGCATGCAGGAGCCTGAATGACTCACGTTGTGACCGAAAGCTGCATCAAGTGCCGCTACACCGATTGTGTGGACGTGTGCCCGGTGGATTGCTTCCGCGAAGGTCCCAACTTTCTCGCGATCGATCCGGACGAATGCATCGACTGCGCCGTGTGCGTGGCTGAATGCCCGGTGAATGCAATCTATGCCGAAGAAGACGTTCCCGGCGACCAGCAGCACTTCACCGAACTGAACGCGGAACTCGCGCGCAACTGGCCGAGCATCACGAAGACCAAGGCGCCGCTGCCGGAAGCCGACGAATTCAAGGACGTGAAGGAAAAGCTGGATCTGCTGGAGCGCTAAGCGGCTGTATTTGCCGCCGTGTCATTTGTCGGACGCGCAGGATCAATCAATTTCGATGCAAAAAACCGTTATTGAATGAAGATTGAGCGTTGACAGCGCAGAAAGCGCTCCCTATAATTTCGTTTCTCTGCAGTAGATGTTCCCCGATAGCTCAGTTGGTAGAGCGCCGGACTGTTAATCCGTAGGTCCCTGGTTCGAGCCCAGGTCGGGGAGCCACTCAGTATCGAGCAGGTTCCAGACAGAATCAAAGGAAAACCCAGCCGAGTTGTGAGCTGGGTTTTTTGTCTCATCAGAGACTCGTTTCAAGCGTAGTAGCTGTTCCCCGATAGCTCAGTCGGTAGAGCGCCGGACTGTTAATCCGTAGGTCCCTGGTTCGAGCCCAGGTCGGGGAGCCACCCAGTTTCATACAAAAAGCCCAGTCATTCGACTGGGCTTTTTTGTTTGCGCAAATAGCAGTAGCGCTCTTCTAAGCATCTAAGCAGCAAGCCAGACAACCGTCAGCGATCGCACGCCCTGTGCGCCGCGAATCAGCACGCCTTCGATATCCGCCGTGGCCGAAGGCCCCGTTACCAGCACCGCATAACGGGCCGACTGAAAATCGGGTCGTCGATAAACCTGCTGCAAGCCTTCGACGAGCTGCGAAGGATCGAGCAGCACAACGAGATGCTGCACGATATAGCCGATTGAATTGACGACGTACTCCTTTTCGCTGAACCACACGGAGCCAGTCTCCGCCACGCCGAAGCGCCCTCTCACGACGCCCACATCGACATCCTGAAGCGACGACGGAACGGTATCGACCGTAATCGGCCGCGTGCCTTCGATTCCCGCCACCGCCGACGCCACCGCTGCGCCATCGCCGAAACGTTGCGCGATCATCGCGCCGACTTCGTCCAGGCTCTGCGCTTCCACGCATGTTCCACCCATGGCGATAAGCGCGGTTTCGAAGCGCGTGCGCAGATCGCCCTCGGGCGTCGCGAAGACGGGCACATCGGGAAGCGGACGCGAAGCGGGCTGCGCCGCGCGGATCTTCGACAGAAAAGCTTCGCGAGTCGTCATTTGGCGATCTTCCGGGTTTTCTTGTACCACTCGTGGAAGGTCTCGGCGGGCGCTTCGGGCAAGTCACGCTGCCGGCCCCAGATGTTGAGCGGGTTGTACAGCACGAAGTTCGGCAGCCGCTTGAGCGCGCCGCCAAGCGATGCCACCGTCGCGCGATAAAGCGTCGGACTCGCGAGCAGCCGTCCCGCCATCTTCAACACTTCCTGTTTCACGAACGGCACTTCGTGGCGTTCGGCGATCACCTCGCGCCACTTGTAGATCTGTTCGTGAATATTCACCTTCACCGGGCAGACGTTGGTGCAACTGCCGTTCATCGTCGAGGCAAACGGCAGGCTGCTATAGCGCTTGAGATCGTGCGTCGGATTGATGATCGCGCCGATCGGCCCCGAATACGTGCCGCCGTACGATAGCCCGCCGCTTCGCCGATACACCGGACACGTATTCATGCACGCGCCGCAGCGAATGCACTTGAGCGAGAACCAGAAGTCGTCGAGCGCGAGGCGTTCGGAACGGCCGTTATCGACGAGGATGTAATGCATCTCCGTGCCCGGCCGAGGCGCGCGAAAGTGCGACGTGTACTGCGTGATCGGCGAGCCGAGCGCGCTGCGCGAAAGCATGCGCACGAACACGCCGAGATCGGCAATACGCGGAATGATCTTCTCGATGCCGATGGACGCGATATGCAGCGGCGGCACGTTCGCCGAGAGATCCGCGTTGCCTTCGTTCGTGCAGACGACGACCGTGCCCGTTTCCGCCACCGCGAAATTGCAGCCCGTCATGCCGGCCGTCTTCTCGCGCACGAAGTACGGCCGCGTGTCCATGCGCTGGCTTTCGGCGAGATAGTGGATGTCGCTGTTGTCCGGATCGGTGCCGATCGTGCGTCCAAAAAGCTCCGCCACATCCGCGCGCAGCTTGTGCACGGCTGGCACGACCATATGGCTCGGGTCCTGGTGATCCAACTGCTGAATGCGTTCGCCAAGATCGGTTTCCATCACCGTGATGCCACGCGGTTCGAGATAGTCGCGCATGTAGCATTCGTCGGTGAGCATGGATTTGCTCTTGACGAGCGTGGTCATGCCGCGTTCGCTCATCAGCTTGTGGACGAGCGCGTTGTGCTCTTCCGCGTTGGCCGCGAAGTGCACCACGACGCCGTTCTTCTCCGCCTGATCCGCGAACTGCGCGAGGTATTCGGAGAGATTGGACAGCGTATGTTCCTTGATGCCCGACGCGAGATTGCGCATCTCCTCCCATTCGGGAATACCGTGCGCCTGCGCGTCGCGCTTGCTGCGCAAGTCCCACAGCCGCTTGTCGTGGAACGCGACGTGATCCGGCTTCTGCAGAAACGCGCCCGCCGCCTTCGCGTGATCGATTCTCACCGACTTGCCCGAGGTCTTGCTCATGCGCGCGCTCCGTTGAGAACCTGCGCGATATGGATGAAACGCGCATCGAGTTTGAGACGCTCGGCGCATCCCTGCTGATGCATGAGACACGACATGTCGCCCGACACGATGTACTGCGCGCCCGCGCCGACGTGATCGCGTACTTTGTCCTGACCCATGCGCACGGACACGGCTTCCTCGGTCACGGAGAACGTGCCGCCGAAGCCGCAGCATTCGTCGGGTCGCGCGGGCGTGACGAATTCGATGCCCTTCACGCCTTCGAGCAGCGCGCGCGGCTTGGAAAACGGCGCCGCCGCCACTTCCGAATTCGAGGTTTCGCGCAAGTGCCGCACCGCGCTGCAACTGTTGTGCAGCCCGACGCGATGCGGGAATTCGGCCCACGGAAACTCGCGCACCTGCAAGACGTCGTGCAGGAATTCGACGAGCTCGTAGGTGTTTTTTCTGACCTTCGATACCGCGCTCGTTTGTTCGATGGCCGTGAAGTGCTCGCGCACGTGATGCACGCAACTCGCCGACGGTCCGACGACGTAGTCGTAATCCGCGAAGTTGCGCGTAAACACGCGCTCGGCGCCTGCGGCTTCCTTGTGAGCGCCGCTATTGGCCATCGGCTGGCCGCAGCAGGTTTGATCCTGCGGGTAATCGACATCGAGTCCGAGGCGTTCGAGCAGTTCCAGCGTGGCGACGCCGATCTGCGGATAGAAGGCGTCGATGAAACAGGGCACAAACAGGGCGACTTTCATGGGATCCGAAACGGCGACTTGAGGATTGGGGGCCGGATTTTGGTAAGCTTGGTCTGACCAAGACTTTAAAGAGATGGCCCTTTCGTGTCAAACTCCGAAAGTCCCGATTTACCTCCACTGCTCGAACGATGCCTTTTCAGCCCGTCCACTCGCATTCCTACGCCCGCGTGCGCTTGTCGGACGTAGTGTCGGGGCAGATACGCGAGTTGATCTCGAACGGCACGCTCCTGCCTGGCCAGCGCCTCCCAGCCGAGCGCGATCTGGCGGAACAACTCAACGTTTCGCGGCCGTCGCTGCGCGAGGCGCTTATTCGGCTGGAGTCGGACGGCTTCATCCGCGCGGTGGCGCGCGGCGGCTTCGTCGTGTCGGATGTGACGGCGCCGCTCGTGTCGCATCCACTCGCCGCACTCCTCGAACAGCAACCCAACGCCAGCGCCGATGTCCTCGAACTGCGTCATGGCCTCGAAACGCTGTCCGCTGCCTACGCCGCCGAGCGCGCCTCCGAGGCGGATCTGACGCGCATCGCCGATGCATTCCAGGCGCTCGAAGCCGCGGTGGCCGACAAGAGCACGCGCATTGCCGAAAAAGACGCCGCGTTTCATCTGGCTATCGCCGACGCCACGCACAACGTCGCGCTGGCGCACGTCATGCACGGTCTCAACGAATTGGTGCGCGAGTCCATGCTGACATCGCACCGTCTGGTCGATTACGACGATGAAGTCGAAGCGAACTTGCTCGCCCAGCATCGCGCCATGTTCGATGCCATCGCCGCCCGCGACCCCGCCCGCGCCCGCGAATGCGCCGGAGCGCATCTCGATTACGTGCGCACGCTGTATCGGGATCAGCCAGCGCGCAGGATTCGCGTGATGGAATGACCAATCGTAACGTGCCGGTAAGAGAGCATAGGACTGCGCCTACACGTATTTAGGACACACACGGCTAACGCCGCGCGCGCTTCCTCGCGATACTGGAATCGTCAAAAACAACACGCGAAGGAGGACGACATGCCTTACCTACTCGGATGGCTGCTCGGTGTGCCGGTCGTGGTTCTGGTGATCCTGTATCTGATCTTCCATTGAATCGCCGATTGGCCGAATGCTTGCGGGAAAACAGCAAGGGCGTCGATACAATACGACGCCCTTTCTCTTTTTCCGAAGGATCACGATGAACCGCACTCTCCTCACCGCTACCGCTGCGGCGCTCGTTACCTTGTTCGGCGCGGCAATAGCGCAGGCCGAGGAAATCGCGAGCGTCAACACCAACTTCCGTTTCACCGGTTCCGACCGCGTGACCGTCGAAGCCTATGACGATCCGCTCGTCGCGGGCGTTACCTGCTACGTGTCGCGGGCGCGCACGGGCGGCGTGAAAGGCACGCTTGGCATCGCGGAAGATCCGACGGAATCGTCTATCGCCTGCCGTCAGGTCGGGCCGATCAAATTCACTCAGCCGCTCAAGCAGAAGACCGATGTCTTCTCCGACCGCATGTCGTTCATCTTCAAGACGCTGCACGTGGTGCGCGTGGTCGACGCCAAACGCAATACGCTCGTCTACTTGACCTACAGCGACCGCATTGCGACCGGCAGCCCGAAGAACAGCGTGACGGCGGTGCCGGTTCCCGAAGGCACGACCATTCCCGTGAAGTGAAGGAAGTGAAGCGATGCGCGCGCCCCGCCGCGCCCACAATGAAGTTGTAAACTGTACGACTTGCCGGCAGGCTGGTTGAAACCATCACGCGAGCCACGAGCGCCGCACGATCGTACAAGCCCGATGCTTACTGCATGCCTTATCCTCCCGGCGACCGATATGACTGCCCAAGCGCTCGTATTGGCTTATAACGGAGGCACGATTTGAAAGCAGTATCCACCCCCGCGCTGCGGGAATTCGCCGCCGGCGCGCGCGACACCATTCCAATGATGGTCGGCGCCGCGCCCTTCGGCGTCATCTTCGGCACGCTCGTCACGGCGAGCCCGCTCACGCTCTGGCACGGCCAGTTGATGTCGCTCGCGGTGTTCGCGGGCTCGGCGCAGTTCATCGCCATCGGCATGATCGCGGGACACGCGAGCTTCATCGTGATCTGGGCGACGACCTTCGTCATCAACTTGCGGCATGTCCTTTATTCGGCGACGCTCGCGCCTTATGTCGCGCATCTGCCCGCGCGCTGGCGCTGGACGCTGTCGGGTCTGCTCACCGACGAAGTGTTCGCCGTCGCTTACGCGCATTACCAGAAGCGCGCGCCGGGCGAAATCGGCCCGCACTACTTCTTCGGCTCCGGCCTCTCGATGTATCTGAACTGGCAACTGTGGACGCTCGTCGGCTTGCTCTTCGGCGCCGCATTCCCAGGGCTCAAGTCGCTCGGGCTGGACTTCGCGATGGTCGCGACGTTCATCGCCATCATCGTGCCGCAACTGGTGGCCGTGCGCTTCGTCGCGGCGGCGATTGCATCGGGCGTGCTGTCGTTCGCGTGGCAGGACTGGCCGTACAAGCTCGGCCTGCTTGCGGCGGTGCTGGTGGGAATCGGAGTCGGCATGGCGATCACGCTGATGGAACGACGCGAGCGTGAATCGAACGGCGATAACCGCAAGGAGCGCGCACGATGACCACATCGAACTATGTGCTGCTGATTCTCGGCATGGCGCTCGTCACGTATCTGATCCGCGCGGCCGTCTTCGTGCTGGGCGAGCGGTTGCCGTTTCCGCCCATCGTGCGCACGGCGCTCGGCTTCGTGCCGGTGACGGTGCTGACCGCGATCATCGTGCCGATGACCGTCTCGCCGCATGGCAACGGCGCGGAAATCACGTGGCGCAACCCGCAACTCGTGGCCGCCGTGGTTGCGGTGGCCGTGTGCGCGTGGACCAGGCGGCCCTTACTTACCATCGGGGTGTCGCTCGCGGTTTTCTTCGTTTGGCAGTTCGTCGTCTTGCGTTAAAGGCTTCTTCGCGCAACGGCTTTCAGAACACCCTCAAGTTCCCGGCTGTAACGCCGTTATCAGAAACGAATGGACTCCGCCGTCGAAGCGGACGCCAAAGGCATTTCCCGCCATCGGGCCATCCGAGCGCGGAACCGGGAACCAACATGCGTCAAATAACCCTATCGTTTCGCGACGAGACCATCGCTTCATTGCATCGCGACTATGAGGCGTTCATGCGCCTGTCGCTCAAGCTCGACCCGCAGTTCGTCACGCCGACGTTCGAGGACTTTCTGCGCGCCAAGCTGCTCGACAATCCGACGCCGCTGACCGAGCAGGCGGTGCAGCGCATGCTGTCGCAAGGCCAGTACGCGTGGGCCAAGCGCGCGCTCGACAAGGAATTTCCGGATGTCGTCGAGATTTTGATCCGACAGGCGGCCGAACACGGTTTCGCGTTCGCGATCCGCTCGGACTGGAACGCCGAGGATCTCGTGAAGGCATCGCGCGAATGGGCGACGGCCATCGTCACCGAGGCGAAGGGCGATGCTTCGCAAGTCGATGTGCTCGCCTCGCAGATCAAGTCAGCCGCGATGGATATCCGCGAAGTCGAGGAGAAGATGCAGACGCCCGCATGGCGCCTCGCCGATTCGCTGCGTCAGCGCACCTATGAGACGAAGATCGCGGTGGAAAACAGCGTTGGCTCGAATGCGCGCGAGAAGCTCGGTGAATTGCGCTGTCTGCTGCGGCTCGGCATTTTTTATGGGTCGATTCAGAAGCAGGAAGCGCAGCAGGTACTCGAATACATTCGCTCGCTGCGGCCGGAGTTGTTTGTCGATGAACCTTATGATGGGTTCACGCGGTTTGCCGCATGGCTACGGAGCATCTTTGCGCCGGCGCCGCGCGTGCCGAAGACTTCGCGGGCGCAGCGTTAGGCGTGGACCGGGCGCCGCTTACCGCTAATCCCACATCCCCTTCAAGCGCGCCGCGATATCGATCTTCGCCTTAGCCGCGGCCGCGAGTCCCGCCGCCGTCGGCGCGGCGGCGACCGGAACCGGCGGCCACGCGGTGGCTTCGAAGTTCTGCATCAGATGCTGCGGAATGAAGCGCGTGCGTTGCGCCCACACGTGCCGGTCGCCCAGATGCGTCTGGTTGTGCACGTAAAAGCGCTGCGGCGTGACGATATGCAGATCTTCCTTCGCGCGCGTCATCGCTACATAAAGCAGCCGCCGCTCTTCGTCGATTTCCTCGTCGCTACCCGTGCCCAGATCGGATGGAATGCAGCCGTCCACGCCGTTCAGCACGAAAACATTGCGCCATTCCTGCCCCTTCGCCGAATGGATTGTCGAGAGAATCAAATAATCTTCGTCGATGAGAGGCACGCCGGACTCGTCGCTGGTCGCATCGGGCGGATCGAGCGTGAGTTCGGTGAGAAACCGCTCGCGCGTGGGATAGGTCGACGCGATGCTCTCCATCTGCAATACGTCGCCAATACGAATGGCCGCGTCTTCGTGATTGCGTTCGAGATGCGGCTCGTACCATCGGCGGATCATTTCGAACTCCGCCGGCCAGCCGCTCTCGCGGCCGCAGAGCTTCGCCATCAGGCCGACGAAACGCGGCCAGTCTTCGCTGGCGCGGGCGGGCGCATGGAAGGCGGCAATCGCATTCGATGAACGTTCGGCTTGCGCCACGCTGTCCAGCAGCCGCCCGGCGATGGCCGGCCCGACGCCCGGCAGCAATTGCGCCACGCGAAAGCCGGCGACACGATCGCGCGGATTTTCCGCCCAGCGCAATACGGCGAGCACGTCCTTGACGTGCACGGAGTCGAGAAACTTGAGCCCGCCGAACTTCACGAACGGAATGTTCTTGCGCGTGAGTTCGATTTCGAGCGTCGCGCTGTGATGCGCCGCGCGAAACAGCACGGCCTGCGACTTGAGCTTCATGCCGCCCTCGCGCGCCTCCAGCACTTGCTCGACGATATAGCGCGCCTGATCGGCTTCATCGGCGACACTCACCACGCGCGGTTTTTGCGCCGATGCCTTGTCGGTCCAGAGGTTCTTCGTATAGCGCTCGGTGGCCATGCCGATCACCGCGTTGGACGCTTCGAGAATGGGCTGCGTCGAACGATAGTTGCGATCGAGCGTGACGGTCGCGGCGGGCGGGTCGAAGTGCCGCGGAAAATCAAGGATATTGCGCACCGTCGCGCCGCGAAACGAGTAGATGGACTGCGCATCGTCGCCGACGACGGTGAGGCCGCGGCCGTCCGGTTTCATCGCCAGAAGAATGGTGGCCTGAAGGCGGTTGGTGTCCTGATATTCGTCGACGAGCACGTGATCGAAGCGGCTCGACAGATCGGCGGCGATCGTCGGCTCGGCCGCGAGATGCGACCAGTAAAGCAAGAGGTCGTCGTAATCGAGCACGCTTTGCGTCTGTTTGGCCGCGACGTAGGCGGCGAAGAGACGCTTCAAGTCCGCCTCCCACTCGCGGCACCACGGATACGACTGATCCAGCACGGCGGCAAGCGAGGCGCCCGTGTTGACCACCCGCGAATAAATGCTGAAGCACGTGGACTTGGCGGGAAAGCGCTTCTCTTTCGACGATAACCCGAGCTCGTGGCGCACGAGGTTCATGAGATCGGCGGAGTCTTCGCGGTCGTTGATGGTGAACGACGGCGCAAGCCCGACGAGATCGGCGTAATCGCGCAGCAAACGCGCGCCAACGCTATGGAACGTGCCCGACCACGTGAGACCTTGCGCGATGGCGGCCTTGGTGCCCAGCGCGTTCATGGCGATGCGCGTGACGCGACGCGTCATCTCGACGGCGGCGCGGCGCGAGAAAGTAAGCAAAAGGATGCGATGCGGGTCGGCGCCTTTCACCAGCAGATGCGCGACGCGGTGCGCCAGCGTGTTGGTCTTGCCAGACCCCGCGCCCGCGATGACGAGAAGCGGCCCGCCGCAGCGGTTGGGTTCATCGACGCCGAATTCGACGGCGTGGCGCTGCGCCTCGTTGAGCTTGGCGAGATAGGCGGCGACCTGGGCTTCGGCTGCGTCGGCGGTGGCGGTTTCTTCAGGGAGCGTCAGCACGGGAAGTGGCGCAAAAAAGTGTGACGTGTACTGTATATCCATACAGACTGGAGACGCAAGGGTTTGCGCTCACCGGTTGGTTGGGCAAAAAAAACGGCCCAGCGGGTTGCACCCGACTGGACCATTCGCACTACCCGAACAACCGTCCTGCTAATCCGCCTTCTTCGCGTTCTTGAGCTTCGCATCCGCAGCCGCTTCGTTCGCTTCCGACTGCGCTTCGGTTTTCTTCTTGTCGGCCTTGGCCTGAGCGACGGCCGCGTCCTTGTTGGCCTCGGCCTGCTTTTTCGATGCCTTCTTGTCCGCGCTGCTCGGCTGCTGATCGCTCGTCGTCTGCGCGAACGAAACCACTGAGACGCTCGCAAGCGTCCCGGCAATCACGGCGGCCAACACTGCATTCTTCGATCGAGTCATGGTGTGTCCTCCCTTTCTCAAGCCTCATGAAGCGCGCGCCACGGCACTGCGGCGCGCGTCCAACGCATCGAAATCAATGCTGCAAGCCCGTGTCCTTCGGCGTGTTGGATTCCGTCGCGTTCAACTCATCCTTGGCGGCGTCCTTATCCGCCTTGCGATTGATCTTCGCGTTACGCACCTGCTCCTTGTACTGCGCCTTCGCCTGCTTGTTCGCGGCCTTCAGGTCGGCCTGCGAAGCCTTCTTCGATGCCTTGTACTCCGCGTTCGCCTCGGCGTTCGCGTTGCGGCGCTGGACCAGCGGATCGGTCGGCGCGGGCGCGACGAGATTTTGCGGCGCAGGTGTCGCCGGTTGTGCCGGCACGGCGTCCGTGGTTTGGGCGAAAGCGCCCGAAGCGACGGTCAGGGCGGCGAATGCGGTGCCGATCATCAGATTTCGAGTCTTAATCATGAGCGAGGTCCTCTCTTGGTTTAAGCGTCGGCGGCCATGAACTGCGATGACGCACGACTTTTGTCGATTGGAAAGATGACCGAAGCTGTATCGATCAAACTATCGGACTCAGCGATGCGCGTCCAAGTTCGACGAACCGAGTCGTTGTTACCGACCGTTTCATCTGGCTACAATTGCCATCGCGCCTGCTTTCAATACGATGACAGCGCACGCCGAAGTCCGTCATGCACCAGCACGGCGCGTGCCCAGCTATTGAGGGCGGCCACTGGTTTATCATTGACGCCTTCGCCCCGAATTCATCTCGAATCCACCTCGAATCAACCCAAGTAACCTCCGCGCCCGCCATGCCACCGCTTCAATTCACCCTTACGGGCGACTACGTCGAACTTCATAACCTGCTCAAGCTGATGGGGCTCGCCGACAGCGGCGGCTCCGCGAAAGCGCGCGTTGCCATGGGCGATGTCCGCGTCGACGGCAAAGTCGAGATGCGCAAGACCTGCAAGATTCGCGCGGGTCAGGTCGTCGCGCTCGATGGTCAGAAGATCCAAGTCCGCGCGCCGGAATAAACCGTCGCCACGAATGGCCGCTCAAGACATGCAATCCCATTTCACGCGCGCGGCGGCGCATCCGCCGAGTTTTTCGCGCCATGCCGTCGATACGGCGCGGCTCGCGGCGCCGCTCGCCATCGCGCAACTCTCGCAAATGGCGATGGGCGTCACCGACACCATCCTGCTCGGCTCGTTAGGCCCCGATGCGCTCGCTGCCGGCGGCCTGGGCGCGAACGTGTTCTTCGTGATCGTGACGCTGCTGCAGGGCGTGCTTACGTCCGTCAGCGTATCGGTGGCGCATGCGCGTGGCGCGAACGCCGAACATCAAGTGCCGGGCATCTACTGGACGGGGCTCGTGTTGTCGGTGCTGCTTGCGGTGCCCGCGTTCGTGCTCCTGAGCTACGCCGAGCC
This sequence comes from Caballeronia sp. LZ003, assembly GCF_031451465.1. Classification (NCBI taxonomy): domain Bacteria; kingdom Pseudomonadati; phylum Pseudomonadota; class Betaproteobacteria; order Burkholderiales; family Burkholderiaceae; genus Caballeronia; species Caballeronia sp. LZ003. The sequence goes on from NZ_JARUXJ010000001.1 coordinate 2,324,183, forward strand.
GATTCTGCTCGCGTTCCATGAACCGGCTACGCTCGCCCGGAATGTCGGTGAGTATTGCGCCGTGCTGCGCTGGGGCACGCCGGGCAGCCTCATCGGCATTGGATTGATGCGCGCGTTTCTGCCTGCTATCGGCGCGGCGCGCAGGCTTTTGTGGGTGTCGATCGGCGGTGTGTTCGTCAACGGTTTCCTCAACTACGGGTTGATTCACGGCGCCTGGGGCCTGCCGCGCGAAGGGTTTCTCGGCTCGGCTGCGGCGACCACGATCACCATTTGGGGCATTGCGCTCGCGCTCGTCGCGCTGTTGCATCTGCGGCCGCGCTATCGACATTTCGTCGTCGCGGCGCGGCCGCGCATGCCGCTCATGGGCGAACTCTTCGGCATCGGCTGGCCGGTCGCCATCACGTATGGCGTCGAATCCACGCTGTTTCTCGCCACCGGCCTCATGGTCGGCTTGCTTGGCGAAGCACCGCTCGCCGCGCACCAAATCGCGATCAACGTGGCGTCGGTGGCCTTCATGGTGCCGCTTGCCATCGGACAGGCGGCGAATGTGCGCGTGAGCTATTGGGTCGGCGCGGGCGCGCCGCTCGCGGCGCGCCATGCGGGCTTCGTCGCGCTCGCCCTCGGCGTCGGCTTCATGGTGCTGTCGGGACTCGTGCTGATTACCGTGCCGCGCGCGATCGTCGGGCTGTATCTGCATCTCGGCGATCCGAAAAACGCGCAGACGGTTGCGCTCGCGGCCTCGCTGCTAGGTGTCGCCGCCGTGTTCCAGATCGTCGATGGTATGCAGACGGTCGGTTCCGGCTGCCTGCGCGGCCTCAAGGACACTCGCGTGCCGATGCTCGCCGCCGCGTTCGGTTACTGGGGCGTCGGTTTCCCGACGGGTTATGTGCTCGCGTTCCACTTCGAACTGGGCGCGAAGGGCTTGTGGTGGGGCCTCGCGGCGGGGCTCGCGAGCGTCGCCATGCTGATGACGCTGCGTTTTCATCGAATCAGCCGGCGGATGGTCGAGACGGGAAGCGTGAAGGTTGCGGATGGCGCGACCGCGCCGGTTCACGGCCCGACGTGAGCGCGTAGTTCGAGCAAATAAGCATCACAACCGCTTTCCCACATACAAAGCACGAATCCTTGGTTGGCCAGACCAGCAGGCATTGTTAGGATGAACCCGTCTCCTCCTTGAGACTCCAGTGACAGGGGTTCAAGCCCGCTCCACCCGAGCGGGCTTTTTTTCGTCCGCGCTCCGGCGCCGATACGCGGGTCGCGTACTGCCTTTTCGGGCGAGTCGTCCAATTTCCCATAGAATATTTTCGAGACCAGCACCGGCGAGAACGGTAATTGCTACGTCGCGAAACCGAGCATCGGCATCGTCATGAATGCCGGGCCGTATCGAGACCACGAAAAAGAGGAATGACAGTGTCGCGAAACCGGGGAATGGATGAAGCTGCCATCGGTGCAAGTGCAAGTGCAAGTGCAAGTGCAAGAACGAGCAGCACGAGGAAGATTTCGAGTCGCACCGCGCGCCTCTTCGCAACGCTCGCGCTGACGGCACTTTGCGCCGCTTGCGCGACGCGCCCGCCCGCCACGGCGTTCGATCGCCCGGTGAGCCAGGCATTGCCGGCCAGCGAAAGCACGCCGCTCGGCGACGCGCTCGCGCCGCTCGAACGCAAGCACCCGGACCAGTCCGCCGTGCGTCTCCTGCCAAGCGGCACTGAAGCGCTGCAGGCGCGCATTGCGCTCGCGCGCGCGGCGACGAAAACGCTCGACATGCAGTACTACATCGCCGAGGAAGACAACACCGGCAAGCTGCTGCTCGCCGCCGCGCTCTACGTGGCGGACCACGGCGTGCGCGTGCGCATGCTCGTCGACGACCTGAACTTCAAGGACATCGACCGCATCATGGCGGCGCTGAACACGCATCAGAACATCGAGATTCGCGTGTTCAACCCATACGGCAGCGCGCGCGAGAGCTTCACCGAACGCACGCAGAACTTCTTCTCCAATGTCGATGGCTTCACGCGCCGCATGCATAACAAGGCGATGATCGCGGATAACCAGATCGCCATCGTCGGCGGCCGCAATCTCGGCGACGAATACTTCAGCGCGAGTCCGACGCTGCAGTTCCGCGATCTCGATGTCTTCACCGCCGGACCCATCGCGCAAAAAGTCTCCGCGAGTTTCGACGACTACTGGAACAGCGCGCTGTCGTATCCGCTGCGCGTGTTGAACAAGCAGAAATTCGACGCGTCCGAGCTAGACAAGACGCGCGACGATCTGCGCGCACACTGGCGCGCGCAAGCCGAACCGCTCAATGCCAAGCCGCTGAACGCGACGCCGCTCGCGCAGCAGATCGCGCAGGAAGATCTGGAACTCGTGTGGGCAGAGACCGAGTTCTGGGCCGATTCGCCGTCGAAGATCGAGAACCCGAGCGAGGACTACAAGAGTCCGCCGATGGCGCGTCTCGCCGACCTGCTGAAGAGCGCGCAAAGCGAATTCCTGATTCTGTCGCCCTACTTCGTGCCGCACGATGCAGGCGTGAAGGCGCTCGCCGATGTCACGCGGCGCCACGTGCGCGTCGCCGTGCTGACCAACTCCCTCGCCGCCACCGATGCCGTCGCGGTCCAGGCGGGCTACGCGCCGTATCGCATTCCTCTGCTGCAAAACGGCGTCGAACTGTACGAATTCAAGCCGATTCAGATTCAGGGCGAAGGCCGTCCGCGCGCCGGGCTGTTCGGCTCGCAATCGCGCGCGAGTCTGCATGCAAAGGCGTATGTCATCGATCGGAGTATCCTCGTGATCGGCTCGATGAATCTCGATCCGCGCTCGGCGCTGCTCAACACCGAACTCGCGCTCGTGATCCATAGCCAGCCTATCGCCGATCAGACCGCGAAGCTGTTCGATCGAGGCATCACGCCCGAGGTGAGCTATCGCGTGGAACTGGCGAGCGCGGCGGTCATTGCGAGTCTGCAGCGCACCGGTTCGCCGCAATCCGGCCTCGTCTGGACGACGAAGGGCAAGGACGGCATGGTCACCTATAACTTCGATCCCGAAGCGGGCTTGTATCGAAACGTGATGACGGGCCTCTTCATGCTGCTGCCAGTCGACAAGCAGTTATGAGGCGAGCGGCTCGCATCGGCACCGAATCTGACTCTCGTAAGGAGCTTCAAGCAATGACACAGAACGCAAAGGGCGATGTACGCATGGAGAAGGACACGTTCGGCGAGATTGCCGTGCCGAACGACAAGCTTTGGGGCGCGCAAACGCAGCGCTCCTTGCAGAACTTCAAGATATCGACTGAAAAGCAGTCGCCCGAGCTGATCACGGCGCTCGCTATCGTCAAGCACGCAGCCGCCGACGTGAACGAAGAGCTGAAGGTGCTCGACGCCAAGAAAGCCAAGGCGATCAAGGAAGCCGCGCAGGAGATCATCGACGGCAAGCATCCGGACGAGTTTCCGCTCGCCGTGTGGCAGACGGGCTCCGGCACGCAGACCAACATGAATCTCAACGAAGTCATCGCGAATCGCGCAAGCGAGCTGCTCGGCGGTGAGCGCGGCGAAGAGCGCCTCGTGCATCCGAACGACGACGTGAATCGCGGACAGTCGTCCAACGACGTATTTCCGACGGCCATGCATGTCGCCGCCGCATTTGCCATCGTCAAGCATCTCGTGCCGGCGCTCAAGACGCTGCGGGACACGCTCGACAAAAAATCGAAGGCCTTCGCGGATATCGTGAAAATTGGCCGCACGCACTTGCAGGACGCAACGCCGCTCACGCTCGGCCAGGAATTCTCAGGCTATGTCGCGCAACTCGATCAGGGCATTCGTCACGTCGAGGCAACCCTGCCGCATCTGTATCAGCTCGCGCAAGGCGGCACGGCCGTCGGCACGGGGCTCAATGCGCATCCGCAGTTCGCGGTGAAGGTCGCGGCGGCCATCGGCAAGCTGACCGGCCTGCCGTTCGAAACCGCGCCCAACAAATTCGAAGTGATGGCCGCCGCCGACGCGCTCGTCGCCGCGCACGGCGCGTTGAAGACGGTCGCCGCCGGGCTCATGAAGATTGCCAACGACATCCGCTGGCTCGCGAGCGGTCCGCGCTGCGGCCTGGGCGAACTTTCGATTCCGGAAAACGAGCCGGGTAGCTCGATCATGCCGGGCAAGGTCAATCCCACGCAGTCCGAAGCCGTGACCATGCTCTGTTGTCAGGTTTTCGGCAACGACGTGGCGGTGAACTTCGGCGGCGCGAGCGGCAACTTCGAACTGAACGTGTTCCGGCCGATGATCGCGCATAACGTGCTGCAATCCGTGCGTCTGCTCGCGGATGGCGCGCTCAGTTTCAACGACAACTGCGCGGTCGGTATCGAGCCGAACGAGAAGCGTATCGAGAGTCTCCTGAACGAATCGCTGATGCTCGTGACGGCGCTCAATCCGCATATCGGCTACGACAAAGCCGCGCAGATCGCAAAGAAGGCGCACAAGGAAGGCACGACGCTGAAGGAATCGGCGCTGGCGCTCGGACACGTAACCGAGCAGCAGTTCGATGAATGGGTCAAGCCGCAGGACATGGTCGGCAACAAGTAGCTTGTCGATCGATCACGAAGCCCGCGTGCGCATGCGCGGGCTTCACCGGTCAATGCGCTTCAAACCTTCCCCGCCGCGACCTCTTCCGGCTTCAGTTCGACGATAGCGTCGAGCGCATCTTTCACGTCCATCGCGTAGCGCGCGAGACGCTTCTCTTCGTCCGATTCCGGCACGAACGCGGGCACGGGCGTTGGTTGACCTTTTTCATCGACGGCGACAAAGACCATCAGGCAATCGGTGGTCTGTTCGAGCTCGCCGACTTTCGGATCGCCCGCGTGCACGGAGATGTGGATATGCATGCTGGTGCGCCCGGTCGCCACCACGCGCGCGCGTAGTTCCACGAGATTGCCGACGAGAATCGGCCTGCGAAAGCGGATATTGCCGACGCTCACCGTCACGGCATACCGCCCGGACCACATCGCCGCGCATGCGTACGCGGTTTCGTCGATCCACTTCATCAACGCGCCGCCGTGCACCTTGCCGCCGAAGTTCACCGAAGTCGGTTCGGCGAGAAAACGAAACGTGGTTTCGGCGCGGCCCGCGCGAAGGGCGCCGGGTTCGGCGGGAGCGAAAGTGGAAATGGGCGTATTCATGGGCGTTCCGTTTTATCGAAGTTGCACGCGCTCTTCAAGGCGCATACGCCCAATTATAGGGTCGGCAAAAAGCTCGGCTAATTGTGCACGGTCACGCCTTCGTCGATGGTGCCGTACATCGTGATGCTGCCGCCGCCCGCGCCCGCCGAAGAAGGCCCGCCCGCGCATCCGGCGACAAGCGCGATCAACCCGGCCACGACGGTGACTGTGATGAATCTGATCATGCGAACTCCTTGCTGCCGCGAATACCGATACGAAGGGCCATTCTAGCGCCGGCTGCGGATGCATCGACGTTTCACCGGGCAGTGAAACATCGCGTGCGATTGCGCGCTAGAGTATCTGAAACGGTTCCGGAGAAGCGCCATGAACTCAAGCCCCGAAGACTCTCGTTCCCGCCACTTTCCCGGCCTTTCGCGCATTGGGGCGTTGCTCGCCGATCCGGGCCGCGCGGCCATGCTCTGGTCGCTGATGGACGGCACCGCGAGCCCCGCCGGCGAACTCACGATGATCGCGGGACTCTCGCCTTCGGCGGCGAGCGGACATCTTGCGCGTCTGACCGAAGGCGGGTTGCTGGCGCTGGAAGTGAGCGGGCGGCATCGCTATTATCGGATCGCAACCGCCGATATCGCCGCCGCGATCGAAGCGCTCGCCAATCTCGCGCGCGCGAGCGCGCCGGAGCGCGAGCCGCAGCGGCCGCCGAGCGCGGTGCCACTCGACATGCGCTACGCGCGCACGTGCTACGACCATCTGGCGGGCGAACTGGCGGTGCGTGTCTTCGATACGATGATCGCTCGCGACTGGCTCGCCGCAGACGGCGCCACCGAACTCGAAGCCACGAAAGACGGCGCGCAGGCCTTCGCGCAACTGGGTATCGACCTGACGGCACAGCGGGCGCGCCGCAGACGTTTTGCGTGTACGTGCATCGACTGGAGCGAGCGGCGGCCGCACTTAGGCGGCGCGCTTGGCGCGGCGTTTCTCGACGCTTGCGAAGCGCATGGCTGGATCGAACCGACATCGAAACGCCGTGTGCTGCGCGTAACGCCCTCAGGACAGCAACACTTCCAGCAATTTCTGTCGATGCGCTGAGCCAAACAAAAACGCACGGTTCTGAGCCGTGCGTCTTTGCGTCCTGCATGAGAAAGCGATAATCAAACCGCCATCGGCGCCTTCAAAGCTTCATGGTGTTTATAACCTTCGAGCGCAAAGTCTTTCGGCTCGATTTGTTCCAGCCATTCCGGTTCATAGCGTTTCGTGACAGCGTAATCCGGCACGCGATCCGAAATGATGAGCTGGGGACTCGGAAAAGGCTCGCGCTTCAATTGCTCGTTCAGCATATCGAGTTGATTCTCGTAAATATGCGCGTCACCGATGAAATACGTGAACCAGCGCGGCTTGAAACCGGTCAGCCGTCCGACGAGATGCAGCAGCGCCGCGCCTTCGGTCAAATTGAACGGCGTGCCGAGCCCGACATCGTTACTGCGGATATAAAGACACAGCGAAATCTCGCGCGTCGTTACGTTCGGGATGAATTGATACAGCAAATGACACGCGGGCAAAGCAATCTCGTCGAGCTTGGCCGGATTCCACGCATGAAAAAGAATGCGCCGGTCGGTGGGACGCTCGATGATCGTATCGAGACATTGCCTCAACTGGTCGATCGCCTTATACAGCAGCACCTGCTCGCGGCCGTTTTCGACGAAGCTCGTCACCAGTTGGTAGCCGCGATTGGTGGCGTCGGCGATTTGGTCGCCCGCGCAGGCATCCACGAGCTTGTAGGCGGGCCATTTACGCCATTGCACGCCATACACGTCGCCGAGATCGTCCTCGCCCTGGCGATACGGATTCTCGAGCCACTGCGGATTTTCATTGGCGTTCGCGTCCCAGACCTTGCAACCGAGCGCGCGGAAGTCAGCGGCGCTCTTCGAGGCGCGCAGAAAGCCGACCATTTCGCCGATCGCCGACTTGAACGCGAGCTTCTTCGTCGTAACGGCAGGAAAGCCTTGTTGCAAGTCGAAGCGCAACATCGCCCCCGGAATGCCGATGGTGCGGATGCCCGTGCGGTTTTCCTGCCACGTGCCGGTATCGAGAATCGTCTGGACGAGCTCGAGATACTGTTTCATTCGATGATCCTTGGAGGCGCGACGCGCCTGAGCGAATGCCGGCGCAAAGAAGCAATTTTACCAAGCGCAGCGCGCGGACGCTCTTCGTGACACAAAAGAAACGGGCGCTTGAAGCGCCCGTTCGAATGTCCTGCCAAGCCTGAGCCTTAGCCGCGCGTGGCGTGCTCCGGCGGCGCATCCACCTCGATATGGCGCATGCCATGCGCACTCAGCAACCGATACAGCGTGACGCGCGAGATGCCGAGTTCGTGCGCGGCATCGCCAAGACGCCCGCGATGACGCAGCAATGCGAGTTCGATGGCCTGACGCTCCGCCGCCTCGCGCGCTTGCGCAAGCGACACCGGCGCCACTTCGACGTATTCGCCCAATTCGAGATCGCGCGCGGTGATCTGCCGCCCTTCCGACATGACGATGGCACGCCGCACGCGGTTGATGAGTTCGCGCACGTTGCCCGGCCAGCCGTAGTTGTGGATCGCGGCGATGGCGCACGGCGAAAAGCCGCGCAGACGCCGGCTTGCGTCCTTCTTGAAGCGATCGAGCATGTGCTTCGCGAGCAATTCGATGTCTTTACCGCGCGCACGCAGCGGCGGCTCGTCGATCTGCAACACGCACAGGCGGTGATACAAGTCGGCGCGAAAACGCCCTTCGATCATCGCGGTTTGCATATCGACGTGAGTCGCCGAGATGATGCGGACATCGACGGGCGTTGAACCGTGACCGCCCAGACGCTCCACCTTGCGCTCCTGCAGGAAGCGCAATAGGCTGGCCTGGCTTTCGAGCGGCAGATCGCCGATTTCATCGAGGAACAGCGTGCCGCCGTTGGCCGCTTCAACGCGCCCGATCTTGCGCTGATTTGCGCCCGTGAATGCACCGCGCTCGTAGCCGAACAGCTCCGATTGCAGGAGATGCGCCGGAATCGCGCCGCAGTTGATGGCCACAAACGGTTGATCGCGACGCGCGGAGCGCTCGTGAATGGCAACCGCCGTCAGTTCCTTGCCTGTGCCCGATTCGCCCGAGATGAAAACGGGCGCGTCCGTCATGGCGACTTTGCGAATGGAGCGAAACAGCGCCAGCATGGCGTCGCACGATCCGACCATTTCGCCTTCGGCGCGGCCTTCGCTGCGCGAATCGTTCGATGCCGCGTCATGCAGCGCGACCATGCCGTAGGCGTGTCCCACGGAATCGACGATGCGATCGTTCGAAGTCGGCATCGTGACGTAGTCGAAACAATAGTCGCGAATCAGCCGGCGCACGGCGGCGTCTTCCAGTTGTCCGGAAACGGTGGCGGCGACCCAGCCGACGTTCGTCATGGTCAACGACGACTCGAACGCCGCCAATTCGTGAGACTCGAAGTGACTCGACAAGTCCAGCAGACCACCGATTGCCATATCGCTACGCAGGGCTTTCTTCGTGTCGCGCGCGCTCGCCACGATTTCGATCTGCCAGCCGCGTTCTTCGAAGCGCGCGCATAGCATCTCGCTGGGATCGCGAGTCACATAGATAAGTTGCCGCCGAGCGACGTCCATTATTCAGATCCTTTCTTCAACATTCGTTGAAAAGGTCGCGTAGTTCAGGCTCTCGCTGCATGCAGAAATCAATGTCCTCGCGCTGTGTGGCGAGCGGACTCGCGTTTCGATTCGTTGCCTCCGGGAACGACGCATCTGGCGCCGTGAACCCTTCCACGAATCCCTATTGACCGATTCTGCGCCATTTTCGAGAGACTACTATAACCCATAAACCCCGCAAACAAATATCGTCAAGGCCCATTGGACTGGTCACAAAACCCTGACAGGACGGGGCTGGCAAGAATTTCTCAATGAATTATTAAAAGCAAATGAGACGTTTTAATAAGACAAAATCTTATACCTGATTCACAGGAAATTCATGTTTTTCTCCCTTCGCGTTTCACGTGTGAAACGTTTTCGTCCATTCGGCCGCGATGCTTTTCTGCCGTTTTCATCATGATCTTTGCACGGTAACGGATTGCGACTGTTGGCATGTATCTGGCTATATTCGACGCATGCGGACAGGTAAGAAATGCAAGCCGCATTTCGTTTCGTCAGCAGATTTTTAGCCTGGTCGCATCTCAACTCGATATACCAGCCGCCTGACTGTTTTATTCCCGAAACACTTCCGGGAATACTTACTCGGATATGTCGCCACGATGGCTTTCGATCATTCTTTACCGGATTGCGCGCCGACTTCCCGTTCGTCGGACGTCGAGGAGCGACGCGCCTTGTCGTGGACAAATGCGCGGGATGCAGCGAACACGAGCGACGCCGAATCGCACCAAGGGCAGTCTTCGAACTACGGCGTGAGCGTCACGCTATGGGACGAGTTCACGCCCGAGCGGCCGGGCTTCGATCGGACCAAAGGCTGAGTCGAGGCAAGACAGCGGCGGGCGTCGGTTAAAATCGCGGCACGGTCGCGCCTCCTGCGCGCCTCACTCCTGCACGACTTTCCGACTACATGACGACGCTGACCCTGATCGTCGCCCGCGCGCGCAATGGCGTGATCGGACGCGACAACGACCTGCCCTGGCGCCTCCCCGAGGATCTCGCTTTCTTCAAGCGCACGACGATGGGCGCGCCGATCATCATGGGACGCAAGACGCATGAATCGATTGGCCGGCCGTTGCCCGGGCGGCGGAATATCGTCGTGTCGCGCGACGCCACGCGTCGCTATACCGGCTGCGATACCGTCACGAGCTTGGCCGATGCGCTCTCGCTCGCCGCCGCCGATCACGCAAGCGAGGCCTTCGTGATCGGCGGCGCGCAGTTGTACGGCGACGCCATCGCGCAGGCGGACAAGCTGATCGTCACCGAGATCGATGCCGATTTCGAAGGCAACACGCATTTTCCGGCGCCGGACGCCGCGCACTGGCAGGAAGTCGCGCGCGATCCGCGGCGCGCCGCGCCGCCGAACGCGTTCGACTTCGCGTTCGTCACGTATCGACGCCGGGCGGACGCATGAACGAAGGCCCCGGATAGCTCGCGCCATCCGGGGCCTTTTTCTTGAACCACCTCTAAGTTTTACTGCCCCGCGATGGTCATCCGTTCGATCAGCACCGAGCCGATTTCCTTCGTGCCGCGCACGACCGTATCCGCGCCGATCGCCTCGATGTGGCGGAACATTTCCTGAAGCGTGCTCGCGACCGTGATTTCCTCGACCGCGTGCTGAATCTTGCCGTTCTCCACCCAAAAGCCCGACGCACCGCGCGAATAGTCGCCCGTCACGTAGTTCACGCCCTGCCCCATCAGTTCGGTAAGCAAAAGGCCGGTGTCGAGCTTCTTCAGCATGGCCTCGAAGTCGTCTTCCGGTTTCGTATTCGAGCTTGTCATCGTCAAATTATGCGAGCCGCCCGCGTTGCCGGTGGTCTTCATGCCGAGCTTGCGCGCCGAATACGTGGACAGGAAATAGCCCTGCACGACGCCGTCATCCACCACATTACGACGTTCGGTGCGCACGCCTTCCTCGTCGAACGGCGCGCTGCCCATGCCGCCCTTAACATGCGGATCTTCGACGATCTGAACGTGCGGCGCGAACACCGGCTTGCCGAGGCTGTCGACGAGAAACGTCGTCTTGCGGTACAACGCCCCACCGCTCACCGCTTGCACGAACGAGCCGAGGATGCCCGCAGCCAGCGGCGCTTCGAACAACACGCGGCACTTGCGCGTGTCAAGGCTCTTCGCGTTCAGACGCGCGAGCGCGCGTTCGGCGGCGTAGCGTCCGACGGCTTCCGGCGCGGCGAGTTCGGTGGCATTGCGGCGCGACGTGTACCAGTCGTCGCGCTGCATGTCGCGTCCGCTCGCGGCAATGGGCGCGCACGCGATGTAATGCCGCGAGTACGGATAGCCCGCGAGGAAGCCGCGCGAGGTCGCGAGCACGAACTGCGAATGCTGCGCCGATACGCTCGCGCCTTCGGAATTGGTTACGCGCTTATCCACCGCGAACGCGGCGGCTTCGGCGCGGCGTGCGAGCTCGGCGGCCTCTTCGGCGTCGATGACCCACGGATGATAAAGATCGAGGTCCTGAGGCGACTTCTCCAGCAAGTCTTCTTCCGCGAGCCCGGCGGCGCTGTCTTCCGCCGTGAAACGCGCGATGTTGTAGGCGGCCGCAACCGTATCGCGCAGTGCTTCGCGCGTGAAGTCCGCGGTGCTCGCATTGCCGCGCTTCTTGCCGATGAAGACGGTCACGCCCACCATCTTGTCCCGGTTGTGCTCGATGGTCTCGACTTCGCCGCGCCGCACGCTTACCGAGAGGCCATCGCCTTCGGAGATTTCGGTGGCGGCATCGGTCGCGCCGAGTTCCTTCGCGTGACGCAGGATGTCGGAGGCAATCTCCTTGAGTTCGTCTTGCGTATGCGGGAAAAAGCGTTGCTTGACGTCCATGTCTGCTGCCATTTTGTGTGTGCCTTAGGAGGTCGGGGGCGCCGCGCGCCCGCGCGTGTCGTTGCAAGAGGATTCCCGCTTTCGTCCGGCCTTTCGATGAAGCAGACGGCGGGGTCGATTCGATCGACGCATGCTGCGATCATAGCAAGGACCGCGCACCCGCACCGCATGCACGATGCATCGCGCTTGGCGTGCGCGAGCCGAGCGCTGCGACGCGCAAGCTACAATATCGCCATGAACCGTAAAACCCGCATTCAACCGATCGAAGCCGAGCCGGAAGTCGACGAAAACGGCTACGATCGCCCGAGCAAATCCCAGCTCAAGCGCGACATGCACGCGCTGCAGGAACTGGGCGAGGCGCTGATCGCGCTGCCGAAAGACGCGCTCAAGCGCATGCCCATGCCTGAGAAGCTGAACGACGCCGTGCGCGAAGCGCGTCGTATCACCGATCACGAAGGCAAGCGCCGTCAGGTGCAATACGTCGGGCGCGTCATGCGCACGCTGCTCGAAGACGAAGTCGCCGCGCTGCGCACCGCACTCGACACGCATCGCGGCGTGAACAAGGCGGAGACCGCGCGCCTGCATTGGATCGAACGCTCGCGCGACAAGCTGCTCGCAAACGACACCGCGCTGACCGATTTCATCCGCGAGCATCCGGGCGTGGACGCGCAGGAAGGCCGCACGCTGATCCGCAATACGCGCAAGGAGCGCGAGCTGCAAAAGCCGCCGCGCTATTACCGCGAATTGTTCCAGTGGATCAAGAACGCAGCGGGCGTGGAGCAGGAAGACGAGAGCGACAGCGACGAGGACAACCGTGACGACGACGAAGCGTAATCATCCGGACGAGTTGCTCGTCGGACTCGTTTCGATCAGCGATCGCGCCTCGCAAGGTGTGTACGAGGACAAAGGCGTGCCGTCGCTCGAAGCGTGGCTCGGAGAAGCGCTGAGTTCACCCTGGCGCGCGCAAACGCGGCTGATTCACGACGATGCCGCCACCATCTCGGCCACGCTCATCGAACTGGTCGACACACACGGTTGCGATCTCGTGCTGACCACGGGCGGCACCGGTCCCTCGCGCCGCGACGTGACGCCGGAAGCGACGCTCGCCGTCGCCACCAAGCCGATGCCAGGCTTTGGCGAGCAGATGCGCCAGATCAGCCTGAACTTCGTGCCGACCGCCATTCTCTCGCGTCAGGTTGCCGTGATTCGTGAGACGGAGGATCACGCCGCGCTCATCATCAATTTGCCGGGACAGCCGAAGTCGATCAGGGAAACGCTCGAAGGCCTGAAGGACGCCGACGGCAAGACGCGCGTGCCGGGCATCTTCGCGGCAGTGCCGTATTGCATCGATCTGATCGGCGGGCCTTACATCGAAACTAAACCGGAAGCGGTTGCCGCGTTCCGGCCTAAGAGCGCCATTCGAAAGTCAGGCGCTTCCAAACCTCAAGCCTGAGCCGACGATGCCGACGCCGCGGGAATCAGGAAGTGCTCGCGGTAGTACTTGAGTTCGTCGATGGACTCGTGGATATCGGCGAGCGCCGTGTGCATCGCGCGCTTCTGAAAGCCCTTGTAGATGGCCGGCTGCCAGCGGCGGCACAGTTCCTTGAGCGTGCTCACGTCCAGATTGCGATAGTGAAAGAACGTCTCCAGTTCCGGCATCCAGCGCGCCATGAAGCGGCGGTCCTGGCAAATGGAATTGCCGCACATCGGCGACTTGCCGGGCGGCACGTACTGACCGAGGAATTCACGAATCTGACGCGTGGCTTCCGCTTCATCCACCGTCGATGCCTTCACGCGTTCCGTCAGCCCCGAGCGGCCATGCGTATTGCGATTCCACTCGTCCATGCGGCCAAGTGCTTCTTCCGACTGATGGATCGCAAACACCGGCCCTTCCACCAGCTTGTCGAGCGTCGAATTCGTCACGACCACCGCGATCTCGATGATGCGATCATTGTCGGGATCGAGCCCGGTCATCTCCATGTCGAGCCACACGAGATTCATGTCGCTGCGCGCGAGGACGGGTTCGGGTTGGTCGAGAGAATCGGTCATGGAAAGTACCTGGAAGAGGTTCGAGTAACGCTGATGTTAGTGTCTTGAGGCGCATGAAGCCCAGTCGCCGCGCGGGCTTTTCGGCAACCACGCGTTGTGGCAACGCGAGCACGGCCTAGAACCTATAATTCTCGCATAGTTCAATCGGAAGCCCTGCATGGCCAACCTCACACTCGCTTTTTCGACGATCTTCGTCGTCGCCCTCGTTGCGATGGTTTCAACGAAGCTCTGGCTGGCCTCGCGCCAGATTCGCTACGTCGCGGCGCATCGCAACGGCGTGCCGCCGCAGTTCACCGGCACGATCCCGTTGACGGCGCACCAGCGCGCGGCGGACTACACCGTTGAGCGCACGCGCCTCACGATGATCGAAGTCGTCACCAGCGCCATCGTGCTGGTCGCGCTGACCTTGCTCGGTGGCTTGCAGGCACTCGATATCGCCATTACGGAGTCGCTCGGACGCGGCTATCTCGGACAGATCGCACTGGTCGCGGCGGTCATCGCAATTACGAGTCTCATCGACCTGCCGTTCGACTATATCCGCCATTTCGTGATTGAGGAAAAGTTCGGCTTCAATCGTATGTCGAAGAAGCTGTTTTTTCTCGATCTCGTGAAGGGCACGGTGCTGGGCGCGATCATCGGTGCGCCGCTTCTGCTGCTCGTGCTCTGGATGATGGATCGCGCCGGCAGCTACTGGTGGCTCTACACGTGGATCGTCTGGGTTGCGTTCCAGTTGCTCGCGATGATCATCTATCCCACTTTCATCGCGCCGCTTTTCAACAAGTTCGAGCCGCTCAAGGATGAGGCGCTGCGGGCTCGTATCGAGAATCTGATGTCGCGCACCGGCTTTGCGGCAAAGGGCTTGTTCGTCATGGACGGCAGCCGCCGTTCCGCGCACGGCAACGCGTATTTCACGGGCTTCGGCGCGGCGAAGCGCATCGTCTTCTTCGATACCCTGCTTGCGCGCCTTTCCGGCAGCGAGATCGAAGCCGTGCTTGCGCACGAACTCGGCCACTTCAAGCGCCGTCACGTGCTCAAGCTGTTGGTCGTGATGTTCGCCATCAGCCTCGCCATGCTCGCGCTCCTCGGCTGGCTCGTGCAGGCCGTGTGGTTTTACGAAGGCCTCGGCGTGCATCCGTCGCTCGTCGGCGGCAACAACGGACTTGCGCTCGTCCTGTTCATGCTCGTGCTGCCGGTGTTCATGTTCTTCATCACGCCGCTCGGCAGCCTGAGCTCGCGCAAACACGAATTCGAGGCCGATGCCTTCGCGGCCAGCCAGACCGATCCGAAGGATCTCGTCAACGCGCTCGTCAAACTGTACGAAGACAACGCGTCCACGCTCACGCCCGATCCGCTCTACACCGCGTTTTATTACTCGCATCCGCCCGCTTCGCAGCGCATCGACCGCTTGATGCAACACGCCGCATGACGGCGCGTGGCGTGTCATCGGGCCGCGGCGCGCGTCAAGGCGGCGCGGCTTCCGCGGAGGCCCGACTGGAAGGCACCGTGATCGCCGCGCACGGCCGGCACTATCTCGTCGCGCCGCACGACGGCGGCGCGAAGCTGCAATGCTTCCCGCGCGGCAAAAAGAGCGAAGTCGCCGTTGGCGATCGCGTGATCTACGAGCAGTCTTCGGCGGATCAGGGCGTGATCGTCGAAATCGGCGAGCGGCGCAACCTGCTTTACCGGTCCGATCAGTTCAAGTCGAAGCTCTTCGCGGCGAACCTCGATCAACTGCTGATCGTGCTCGCCACCGAGCCGCATTTCAGCGAAGACCTGCTCGGGCGCGCGCTGATCGCCGCCGAGGCGCACGGGCTCGAAGCGCTCATCGTGCTCAACAAGATCGACGTGGAAAGCGCGTTGCCCCTGGCGCGCGAGCGACTTGCGCCCTATCGCGCGCTGGGCTACACGGTGATCGAACTGTCCGCGAAGATGGCGCCCGGCGAAGTGCATCTGCAACTGGATGAGCGCCTGAAAGATCGCTCGACGATCTTGCTCGGCCAGTCGGGCATGGGCAAATCGACGCTCGTGAATCTGCTCATCCCCGACGCCGACGCCGCCACGCGCGAGATTTCGTCGGCGCTCAACAGCGGCAGGCATACCACCACCTTCACGCGTCTGTACGAATTGCCAGGCGGCGGCTCGCTCATCGATTCGCCTGGCTTTCAGGAGTTCGGCCTGCATCACTTGTCCGAAGGTCAACTGGAACGCGCCTTCGCTGACTTTCGGCCGTATCTAGGGCATTGCCGCTTCTACAACTGCCATCATCTGCAGGAGCCGGGCTGCGCTGTACTCGAAGCGGTCGAAGCCGGCAAAATTCGGCCGGCGCGGCATGCGCTTTATGCGCAGCTCGTCCACGAAGCAAGCCAGATCGTTCGATGAAACGGCTTACGCGCGCACCGAACCTCATCACGGCGCAACACTGGATGAACGTGCTCGCGACCGCAGGTGTGCCTTGCGAGTTACACAATCGGTATTTGAACGGCGCGCTGGGTGACATTCCGGCGGATCAATGCGCGCCGGAAATCTGGATCGTCGATGAACGCGACGAAGCGCTGGCCACTCGCCTTCTGGAGCGTGCGAAGCGCGGACCGGAAGCGAATGCCCGGCCCTGGCGATGCCGTCAGTGCGGCGAATGGCTCGAAGCGCAGTTCACCGTGTGCTGGCAGTGCCAGACGGACCGCGACCCGCTGGACGATTGACGCCTTGCTATGCCAGCCAGACGGCAATGGTCAGCATGAGCAGGATCAACATCCACAAGATCACCGCGCGCCACACCAAGCCAACCGCCGATTGGAGCGTGCGTGGCGTGCAGTCGTCACCGACGGGCAGCGGGCTTGCATCGCCCACGGCGAGCGCCTCGACGCTCAGCGGTTCGGCGAGCGGTCCTGCGAGACGCGCGCCCAACGCGCCGCTGCCGGCCGCGAGCAACACGCCTTCGTTCGGGTCCGGCCACTGACGCGCGTGATTGCGCCACGCGTAGATCGCATCCTCGAAATTGCCGACGATTGCGAAGCCGAGCGCGGTAAGCCGCGTAGGAATCCAGTCGATCACGAAAAACGCACGCTGCGCGAACGATGAGAACGCTGCGGTCCGCTCGGGATTCGGCTCCGTCCACGCACGCGCCAGATACTCGGCGATCCGATAAAACACCGCGCCAGCCGGCCCGATGGGAATCAGAAACCAGAAGAACACGCCGAACACATGCCGATGCGACGCGATTACCGCGTGCACGAGCGTGTGGCGCACGATCTCGCTTACCGGCATGTCGACGGTATCGAGACCGGTCCACTCCGTGAGCACCTCGCGAGCGCGCGGCACGTCGTCGTTATTGAGCGCGAGATGGATATCGGTGAAATAGTGGCTGAACTGACGAAAGCCGAGCGTGAAGTACACGATCACCACGTTCCAGAAAAACGCCAGAACGAAGTTGATCCGATACAGCACGTAATAGATGAGCCCGACCACGAGCGTCCACGGCAACACCACCACCAGCCACGCGACGATGCCGTGCTTTTCCTTGCCCGCGTCGAAGCCATGGGCGGTGCTTTCCGCATGATACTGAAGCAACGCCGAGATCGGATTGTGCGGCGATAACGCACGCACCTGCTCGAGGATAAGAGCCAGCAATACAGAGAAAAAAGTCATGCGGTGCGCCGAAACGGTCGGAGTAGTTCGAGTTTCGCGTAACGATAGCACAGCGTTCGATGCGTTCAGACGCGCTGACCAATCGCAAGGTCGCGTAACGTCGCACGTCGACGCGTCAGGCGGCGAGGAAGCGGTAGAAATTGCGCAACATGCCAGCCGTTGCACCCCAGATGAAATACGGAGCCGTCTTTTCATCGGGTTTGTAAGGCATGGCAAAAAAACGACGCTCGCCACCTTCCCATTGGAAAACGCGCACTTCGTGGTTTGCCGAGTCCATCAGAAACGCGAGCGGCACTTCGAAGATATCGGCAACTTCGCTCGTATCGGCTTTGAGCGCGAACGGCGGATAGACCAAGGCAACGACAGGCGTCACGCGAAATCCGGTGCCTGTCAGATAGTCCGGCAGCGCGCCGACCACTTCGCAATGCTCCGCGCCCAAGCCGACTTCCTCGCGTGCTTCGCGTAGCGCGGTGGCGGCGGCATCGGCGTCCTCGGGTTCCTGACGGCCGCCGGGAAAGCTGATTTGTCCCGCGTGGTCGGAAAGATGGTCGGCCCGCTGTGTCAGGAGCACGGTCAGACCGCCTTCACGCACGACGAGCGGCACGAGAACAGAAGCCACGCGCGGATCGCCGCCGATGGCCTTGATGCGCTGTTCGGGCGCTTCCTGCGTCCATTCGAGCGTCTGTGCGAAACGCGCTCGCAGTCCTTCGGGCGTGAGGCGCTCGGGTGGTATGGCGGGAAGCGCGGCGCCCGTCGAGAGGACGGGCATTCGTTCAGGTTCGAGAATGCGGGGAGTCGAAGTCTTGCCGGTGGACACGGGTCGAAAGCCAGGATGTCGAAGATTCAATTTGAACACACCAAAGAAAAAAGCACCCGCGAGGGTGCTTTTTCAGTACGGCGCCTGGACGCTGAGTCTTTACTCTGCAGCGGCTGCGGCGGTACGGTCCTTCGTAAACAGCTTTTCCTTGATACGTGCCGACTTCCCCGAGCGCTCGCGCAGGTAGTACAGCTTCGCACGACGGACGTCGCCGCGACGCTTCACGACGATGCTCGCCAGCAGCGGCGAGTAGGTCTGGAACGTACGCTCAACGCCTTCGCCCGAGGAAATCTTGCGGACGATGAAGTTCGAGTTCAGGCCACGATTACGCTTGGCGATCACGACGCCTTCGTAAGCCTGCACGCGCTTGCGCGTACCTTCGACGACGTTCACGTTGACGATGACCGTGTCGCCCGGACCGAAGTCGGGGATCGATTTCTCGCCCAAAACGCGCGCGATCTCTTCCTTCTCGAGTTGCTCAATCAGATTCATTACTGACTCCTTGTGCCATCTTGCCGGAGTTGTGTGCCTAGATTTCGCTTGCGCGATTTCGTTGATAAGGCCCCGGTAGAGGATGGGTTCACTTCTGGCGCCGAGGTTGAATTCAGCGCCCCCATTTGCCCCGCTCGTCGGCTCGAAGTCTATTCGGACTTCGACGCCGTCTTCGCGAGATCTGCGAGCCATGCCTCGTCGGCACGGCTCAACATCTTGCTTTTGCGCGCCCGGTGAATCAGATCGGGCCGCTTCGTGAATGTGTTGCGTAATGCTTCGCGCCTGCGCCAGGCGTCGATTTCCTTGTGATGGCCGCCGAGCAGCACATCGGGAACGCGCGCGCCTTCGTATTCTTCCGGACGCGTGTAATGCGGACAATCCAGAAGTACGTCGACGAAACTGTCTTGCACCGCCGATTGCGCGTCGTTCAGCACGCCGGGCAACTGGCGCACGACAGCGTCCATCAACGCCATGGCGGGCAATTCGCCGCCTGACAGCACGAAGTCGCCGAGGCTTATTTCTTCGTCTACTTCACGATCGATCAGACGCTGGTCGATTGCTTCGTAACGACCGCACAACAGCACGAGGCCCGGCTCGGCGGCCATGCGCATCACGCGTTCGTGATCGAGCTTGGCGCCTTGCGGCGACATCATCACGACGCGCGTCGTCGCGATGCCTTGCTCGCGCTGCGCGGTTTTCGCGGCCGCGATCGCGTCTTCTAGCGGACGTGCCAGCATGACCATGCCGGGGCCGCCGCCGTACGGGCGATCGTCGACGGTGCGGTAATTGTCCGTGGTGAAGTCGCGCGGATTCCACGTACGCAAATCGAACCGCTCCTGCTTCACTGCCCGGCTGGTAATGCCCCAGTCGGTCAGCGCGCGGAACATTTCGGGAAAGAGCGTTACGACATCGAACTGCATCGCTCTCTCCGTAACTTGCCGATGACGAGCACCGGGTTAATAGTCGGCGTCCCAGTCGACGATGATGCGTTTCGCCGCCCGATCCACCGTCTTCACATACACACCGACGAACGGAATGAGCCGCTCTTCGGTGACGGGCTTGCCATCCTTGTCGGTACTCGGATACTCGATCCGCAGAATGGAATGCGCGCCGTTGTCGATCATGTCGGCGACACGGCCAAGCGCCACGCCCGCTTCGTTTTCGACATCGAGGCCGATCAGATCGACCCAGTAGAACTCGTCTTCGTCGTCGAGCTTCGGGAAGTCGCTGCGAGCGATGTAGACCGCGTGACCCTTCAGCAACAACGCGGCGTCGCGATCGTCACAGCCCGACAGGCGCGCGACGATGGTATCCGCGTGCACTTTAGACTGAACACAACGTGCGGACTTGAGCTCGCGGCCTTTGACGAGCCACCAGTTCTTCGCACCGAGCAGCGCGTCGCCGCCCAGCTTGCCGTTGGCGTGCGGAACGATCTTTATCCAGCCCTTCAGACCGTAGGCATCGGCGATAAAACCGATTTCCACCGCGTCTTCAGGAAGACCATCTACCGACTCGACCCCCGCCGGTGCTTCATACGCTTTGCCTTCGCCTGAAGCGTCCGCCGTCACGCGACGCGCGCCGGGTTTCCGGACGAACGCGCCAAACGTGCTGGCATTTTCTTCTTGCTTCGGCTTCGCTCGACTGACATTGCCAGCGACGTTGCCGGATTCGGAATTACGCGCGGGCATCAGCAGACCTTGAAGCGGAATACCTTGAACGACTGAACTTCAGTCGACAAACTAACCGGCACTTAAGCAGCCGGTTGAGCTTGCTGAGCTTGCTTGACCAGACGCTCGACGGTCGGCGACAGTTGCGCGCCAACGCCTTGCCAGTAGGTCAGACGATCTTGAGCGATACGCAGCGATTCGCCCTTGGTCGCGACCGGGTTGTAGAAACCAACGCGCTCGATGAAGCGGCCGTCACGGCGGCTACGCGAATCGGTTGCGACGATGTTGTAAAACGGGCGCTTCTTCGAGCCGCCACGAGCCAAGCGGATGATGACCATGCTGAAATCCTTGAAAACCGGGGTTCGGAACTACCAGAACACGCGATTATAGCGGAAACCGACGCCCCAACAAACACTTAACGTGATTATTGCGCGCAGTTCGGGTTTGGAACGCTTCAAACGGCGCGCCGCAGGGACAAAAGCCCCGCAGCGGCCAGTGCGGCATTGTGCCAGTGTGTGACCGCGGAAGCGAGAAGCGTAAGATGTCGGATTCTCGCCTTGCGCAATCAGAGCAATCCGCGATAAGACGGCGCGCTCGCCACTATTTTCACCACCGATACCACCGCTTTCGCTGATGACTTCTTCGTCCGTCGCTACCGAGACCGGCCCGAAACCGGCCGGCAACCAGAACTGCCCGTACTTCCGCTCGAAGACGCTGACGGCGGCGCTCGCGTTTTTTTTCGGCAGTATTGGACTGCACCGTTTCTATCTGTATGGAATGCGCGACAAATGGGGCTGGGCGCATATCGTCGGCATCGTGTTGGGCGCGGTGGGTTATCTGTTGCTCGCGGCGACGGAGCGGACTTCGATTCTGGGCTGGGTGCTGGCGTTTCCCGGCGCCGTATCGCTGCTGGCGGCGTTTCTTTCCGCGATCGTCTACGGTCTTCGACCCGACGCCAAGTGGGACGCGCAATTCAACGCGCATACCAACCGGCAAAGCGATTCGGGCTGGACGGTCATCTTCATCGTCATTTTTTCATTGCTGTTCGGCGCGTTCTTGCTGATGACCGGCCTCGCGCTGACGTTCCAGACTTATTTCGAAAGCCAGGTGGAAGCTGCGAAGACACTGTCGCAGTAGGCGATAGACGACGAGTGCAGGCGTTAGAACAAGTCGAGCTGGCCTTTGTCTGGCACCGGTTTGACGAACGCGGGCGGCTTGAAGTCCGACATGTCGAGAATGCCGCGCTGCCGGGCGTTCAATCCCAGACGCTTGGTTGCTTGTTGAAAGCGCTGCTTCAGCATGTCCGCCCATAATCCTTCGCCCTTCATGCGTTTGGCAAAGTCCGCGTCGTAGTCCTTGCCGCCGCGCATGTCGCGTACGCGGCTCATCACGCGGTCGGCACGATCGGGAAAATGCGCCGCGAGCCAATCCTTGAAAAGCGGCGCCACTTCCCATGGCAGGCGCAACACGATGTAGCTGGCGGTCTTCGCGCCCGCTTCCGCACACGCTTCGAGCACCCGCTCCAGGTCCGGCTCCGTGACGAACGGAATTACCGGCGCGATACTCACACCCACCGGAATGCCCGCCTCGGCGAGCGTGCGGATCGTGCGCAGACGCCGCGCGGGGGTGGCCGCGCGCGGTTCGAGCGTGCGGGCGATGTCTGCATCGAGCGTAGTCACGGTGATGGCCGCCATGACCTGCCCGCGCTCCGCCATGGGCGCCAGCAAATCGATATCGCGTTCGATCAGCGATGACTTCGTGATCGCTGCGAACGGATGACCGCAATCGTGCAGCACCTGGATGACGCTGCGCGTGATCTTGAGATCGCGCTCGACGGGCTGATAGGCGTCCGTATTCACGCCGAGCGCAATGGATTCCGGCTCGTACTTCGGCTTGCCGATCTCGCGCCTGAGAAGTTCGGCGGCGTTGATCTTGGCGTAAATGCGGCTTTCGAAATCGAGTCCCGGCGACAGGCCAAGGTAACTATGCGTCGGACGTGCGAAGCAATAGATACAGCCGTGCTCGCACCCGCGATACGGATTGAGCGACACGCTAAACGGTATGTCGGGCGAATTGTTGTGCGTCAGAATGCTCTTTGCGCGTTCTTCGAACACTTGTGTGCGAAGCGGCGGCGCGCCCTCGTCGTCACCGTCCGTTTCGTGTAGCCAGCCGTCGTCCACGCGTTCGCGTGCGTCTTTCTCGTAGCGTCCCTGCATGTTCGTCACCGCGCCGCGCCCTTTCAGCGGCGCGGGCGGCGCGACAGGAAATTCACGGTCGGGTGTCGGCATGACGATGAGCGCAGCAGAAAATGTACTGTACAAATATACAGTATCGACACGTCATCGCAAGCAAAAAATCACACGTCCACCGGGATCATCAGCGTTTCCTTGATCTCCTCCATTACCACATAACTTTTCGACTGCACCGCGCCCGGCAGTTGTAGAAGGATGTCGCCAAGAAGCTTGCGGTAGTCGGCCATTTCGCCGATCCGCGCCTTGATCAGATAGTCGAAATCGCCGGAAACGAGGTGGCATTCGAGCACTTCCGGAATGCGCTGCACCTCGCGGCGAAACTGCTCGAACATATTGCCGCTCTTGTGATCCAGCGTGATCTCGACGAACACCAGCAGCGCCGCGCCGAGCTGAGCCGGATTAACACGCGCGTAATAGCCCGTGATCACGGCGTCCCGTTCCATGCGCTTCACCCTTTCGATACAAGGCGTGACGGACAGCCCGACGCGCTCCGCAAGGTCCTTCATCGCAATGCGGCCATCCGCTTGAAGAATGTTCAGGATCTTGTGATCGAGCTTATCGAGCGCGCGCACCGGATTTCGCTGTGTTCTCATGCGTTTTTCCTGAAAATCCGCCAAATACATTAACTAAAACTATATCGACATCAATAGTATAGGCGATAACACTACACAAACTTCCGTCCGCGGCTCAGTTCCACTTCTTGCGCGCAAACGGGCAGTTTCATCGAATCCTGATGGAGAACTCATGCGTATCGTTATTCTCGGAAGCGGCGTCGTCGGCGTAACCAGTGCTTACTATCTGGCGCGGGCGGGTCACGAAGTCACGGTCATCGACCGCGAAGCCGGCCCCGCGCTCGAAACGAGTTTCGCCAACGCCGGGCAGATTTCGCCGGGCTACGCGTCGCCGTGGGCCGCGCCGGGCGTGCCGCTCAAGGCCGTCAAATGGATGTTCGAAAAGCACGCGCCGCTTGCCATTCGTCTCGACGGCACGATGACTCAACTTCAATGGATGTGGCAAATGCTGCGTAACTGCACGCAAGATCGCTACATGGTCAACAAGGGCCGCATGGTGCGCCTTGCCGAATACAGCCGCGATTGCCTGCAAGCCTTGCGCGCGGATACAGGCATTCACTACGAAGGCCGCACCGGCGGCACGCTGCAACTCTTCCGCACGCAGGCGCAACTGGACGGCGCGGCGAAAGACATCGCGGTGTTGAAAGACGCGAACGTTCCGTTCGAATTGCTCTCGTCGGCCGAACTCGCGAAGGCAGAACCGGCGCTCGCAGCGGTATCGCACAAACTGACGGGCGGCTTGCGCCTGCCGAACGACGAAACCGGCGATTGCCAGATGTTCACCACGCGCCTCGCCGCCATGGCCGAAGCGTTGGGCGTCAAGTTCCGCTACAACACGCCAATCGACGCACTTGCAATGAGCCAGGGCCGGATTGCCGGCGTGCAATGCGGCAAGGAACTCGTGACAGGTGACTCCTACGTCGTCGCGCTCGGTTCATATTCGCCGAAGTTGCTCGGCGATCTCGTCAAGATTCCGGTTTATCCGCTCAAGGGTTATTCGCTCACCGCGCCTATCGTCGATGCGGCCCGCGCGCCCGTTTCGACCGTGCTCGACGAGACGTACAAGATCGCGATCACGCGTTTCGACGACCGCATTCGCGTGGGCGGCATGGCGGAGATCGTCGGCTACGACAAGTCGTTGAAGCAGGCGCGCCGCGAGACGCTGGAAATGTGCGTGAACGACCTGTTCCCCGGCGGTGGCGACACGGCCAGCGCCAAGTTCTGGACTGGCCTGCGCCCGATGACGCCGGACGGCACGCCGATCGTTGGCCGCACGCCGGTGCCGAATTTGTATCTGAATACCGGACACGGCACGCTCGGCTGGACGATGTCGTGCGGTTCCGGCCAACTGCTCGCCGACCTGATGTCCGGCAAGCAACCCGCGATTCGGGCCGACGATTTGTCGGTGCATCGTTATATGGGCGAAGTCGGTGTGAAGACGCGTCCCGCTTATGCTTGAGAAGGCAATCACGCACGAAGAAAACCCCACGTTGCGAACGACGTGGGGTTTTTTCATGCGCGGGCGTCGGCTCGCGTTCGACGAGCTTCGGCGCTCACATCAAAACTGATCCTCGCTCAACGCGAGCACGCCTTCGCTCCCATTCGCGCTGACAATCGATGCCTCGATGCCCGGCGCCTGCGACAGAATGTGTTCCGCGTAAAACTGAGCCGTAGCGATTTTCGCCGCATAAAAGCGCTCGTCCTCGCCGCGCTTTTTTTGCGCGGTGAGCATTGCGCGCGCCATCTGCCAACCGCACAGCACGATTCCCGCGAGCCGCAAATACGGCACGCTGCCCGCGAACACCGCGTTCGGATCGCTTCTGAACTTCGCGACGATAAACTCGACCGAGCGCGCGAGCGACAAGCTCCCCGCGCTCAAGTGCCGATGCATCGACATGAACGCCTGGCCCTCCGTATCCGCAAGAGCAGCGATGGTCTGATCGATCTGCGCGAGCAACGCCTGCGCCGTCGCGCCTCCGTCGCGCACCGTCTTGCGGCCGATCAGGTCGTTGGCCTGAATGGCGGTCGTGCCTTCGTAAATCGGCAGAATGCGTGCATCGCGATAATGCTGCGCGGCGCCCGTTTCCTCGATGAACCCCATGCCGCCATGCACCTGCACGCCGAGGCTCGCCACGTCCACCGACATCTCCGTGCTGAATCCCTTGATGATCGGCACGAGATATTCGTAGATCGACTGATGGCTCTTGCGCGTTTTTTCATCGGGATGACCATGCGCGAGATCGCTGTGCGACGCGGCGACATACGCCAGCGCGCGGGCGCCTTCGGTATAAGCGCGCATGGTGAAGAGCATGCGGCGCACGTCGGGATGATGAATGATGGTCACTGGCTCTTTCGATGAGCCATCGACCGGACGGCTTTGCACGCGGTCCTTCGCATACGCGACCGCCTGCTGATACGCCCGCTCCGCAACCGCGATGCCCTGCATGCCAACGGCGAAGCGCGCGGCGTTCATCATGATGAACATGTATTCGAGCCCGCGATTCTCTTCGCCGATCAGATGCCCGACCGCGCCGCCGTGATCGCCGAATTGCAGCACGGCCGTGGGACTCGCCTTGATGCCGAGCTTGTGCTCGATCGACACGCAATGCACGTCGTTGCGCGCGCCGGTCGAGCCGTCCTCGTTGACGAGGAACTTCGGCACGATGAATAGCGAGATGCCCTTCACGCCTTCGGGCGCGTCAGGCGTGCGCGCCAATACGAGATGGACGATGTTCTTCGCCATGTCGTGCTCGCCGTAGGTGATGAAAATCTTCGTGCCGAACAGCTTGAAGGAACCGTCGCCCTGCGGCTCGGCGCGCGTGCGTACCAGCGCGAGATCGGAGCCGGCTTGCGGCTCGGTGAGGTTCATCGTGCCGGTCCATTCTCCGGAAATGAACTTCGGCAGATAGCGGGCTTTTTGTGCGTCGTTGCCTGCGGTGAGCAGCGCTTCGATTGCGCCATCGGTCAGCAAGGGACACAGCGCGAACGAAAGGCTCGCTGAGTTGAGCATCTCGATGCACGGCGTGGCGATGAGCTTCGGCAGGTTCTGTCCGCCGAACTCCTCGGGATGCACGACGCCTTGCCAGCCGCCCTCGCCGAATTGACGGAACGCTTCCTTGAAACCGGGCGTGGTCGTGACTTCGCCATTTGCCCACGCGCTCGGATTGCGGTCGCCTTCGACGTTGAGCGGCGCGACGACCTCGCCGCAAAAGCGCGCGGCTTCATCGACGACGGCTTGCGCGGTATCGAAGCTGCCGTCTTCGTGGCCTGGCAAAGCGGCGATGCCGTCGATACCGGCCAGTTCCTTGATGACGAACAGCATGTCCTTGACGGGGGCGTGATAGCTCATCGTTCTTGTCTCCTCATTCATCCGATACAAAAAGGGCGCAACGAATGTCGCGCCCTTTCGGTTCTAAGTCGGCGAGCGACGCGTGCTCAGCCGATTTCCTTCACCAGTTCCGGCACGAGCGAAAACAGGTCGCCGACGACGCCGTAATCCGCGACGCTGAAAATAGGCGCTTCCGGATCTTTGTTGATGGCGACGATGATCTTACTGTCCTTCATCCCGGCCAGATGCTGAATGGCGCCCGAAATACCAACGGCCACGTACAACTGCGGCGCGACGATCTTGCCCGTCTGACCCACTTGATAGTCGTTCGGCACGTAACCGGCATCCACCGCCGCGCGTGATGCGCCCATTGCCGCGCCAAGCTTGTCGGCCAACGGTTCGAGCACCTTCGTGTAGTTCTCGCCGCTGCCGAGACCACGTCCACCCGAAACGATGATCGAAGCCGATGTCAGTTCCGGCCGATCCAGCTTCGTGACTTCGCGGCTGACGAATGACGAGATGCCAGCGTCGGCTGCCGCCTCGATCTTCTCGACCGATGCACTGCCGCCTTCCGCCGCCACTGGATCGAAGCCCGTTGCACGCACCGTGATGACCTTGATCGGATCGCTCGATTGCACCGTCGCGATAGCGTTGCCCGCGTAGATCGGACGCTCGAAGGTATCGGCGCTGTCGACGGCGGTAATGTCGCTGATCTGCGCGACGTCAAGATGCGCCGCGATACGCGGGGCGATGTTCTTGCCATAGGCCGTCGCGGGCGCGAGGATGTGCGAATAGTCCTTCGCGATATTCAGCACCGTGCCCTCGACATTCTCG